>JBPOJB010000041.1:0-60347 GCA_052034005.1 Planctomycetota bacterium
AAGCCTGTTGAAGAACAATCAGACGAAGAAGGTCGGCATCAAGAACAAACGGCTGGCCGCCGCGTTGAACGACGAGTATCTTACGGAAGTCCTTGTGGGGAAATGATTTTTGGTGCAATCGCCCTGCCCATATGGATCAGCCGCACGCCCGCCTCGCACTGCGCCCGCACATACTCGACGGGCGAGTCCGAAGTCACCCGCAGGAAATAATCCAACGCCCGCTCGGGATAACCGTTCTTACTCGCCGACTCGCCCGCCAACACCAGCGCGAGGGCACAGTCGGGCCACTGCGCCAGGACTTTCGCCGCCAGCCGCTCCGCCTTCGGATACTCACGATCCATCCAGGCCCCTATGGCCCGCCGCACCATCCGGCTCTGCGCGTCCTGCCACAACGCGGGACGCAGAGCAATCACGACGCCCAGGAGCAGCAGCAGGGCGATCAGGACACGAGAACGATTGGCAGAATCCACAACCAGACTCCTTCACCAACGACACCCCCTGGCCCGGATGCGTCGACCGCCCCGCCGGTCACTTCCGCTCAGCGATCACACCCCAGAGCAGGAACCCGACACCCGCCACCACGAGCACCAGGCTTGTGGGCAGCAGGACCTGGCTGGCAAAAACGCTGTGTGGAAAGCCCACCAAATGCGCATGCGCAAACGCCTGCTCAGCCGCCGCAATCAGAATAGCACCCGTGATGGTTCGCATCGCCTTAGACCTTTGCTACACCTGTCCGCCACCGAGAACCCGTTTGACGTCGAGTATCCCGTCACGCCCCGGGCAATGCAAGAATGGCCAATCCGCATTTTCCGTCCGGGCCCGCGCCCGGCGCCCGACCCCCGGCCCTGGTCAAATCGCCGCGTGCTGCTATCAAGCCAACACCACACCCCGTGAGGCCTGGGCGGACGTACGTTCAGCATCGGCATGCCGATGGCGACCCGGGGAATTCTGAGGGGTCGGCGATTTCGCTCGCGGAACAAGGGTGGTACATTGCGCACAGGCTTCGGCCAGGTATTGAGTATCTGTTGCGGACGACCCGCGAAGCTTCGTGGGCGCAGAGGGTTGGAGGGGGCCCGAGGATGTCTGCGATGACTGATCCATCGACTCAGCCGGTCTCTCACAAGCAGTCCATCGAACTCGAGGGCGCCACGGTGCGGCTGGCCGGCGACTCGGGCGACGGTATGCAGTTGCTCGGCACACAACTGACCAACACGTCGGCCTTGTTGGGCAATGACGTCGCGACTTTCCCCGATTTCCCGGCCGAGATCCGGGCGCCGCGGGGCACGCGCGCGGGGGTCAGCGGGTTCCAAGTCCAGTTCTCGTCCCGCGATATCTTCACGCCCGGCGACCGGCTCGACGCCCTGGTGGCCATGAACCCCGCCGCGCTGGTAACCAACATTTCCGACCTGCAACCGGGCGGCATCCTGATCGTGAACGAGGACGAATTCGACGCCAAGGAGCTGCAGACGGCCCATCTGGACAGCAATCCGCTGGAGGACGGTTCGCTCCGCACATACCAGGTGATCCGCGTGCCGATGACGAGGCTCACTCGTAAGGCCGTGGAAGACCTGAACTTGGGCGTCAAGATCGCGGACCGCTGCCGCAATTTCTTCGCCATGGGGCTGGTGTATTGGCTCTACGGGCGCGAGCTGCATGCCACGCTGCGATTCATCCGGGAAAAGTTCGGTGCGCGGCCGGAAATCGCCCAGGCCAACGAAAAGGCGTTGCGGGCCGGCTGGAATTACGGCGAGACGACCGAGGCGTTTGCGAGCAGCTTCCGCGTGCAGCCGGCCAAGCTGCCGCCGGGCACCTATGTGAACATCATGGGCAACCAGGCCCTGGCCTGGGGGTTGCTGGCGGCCGCCGAGTTGAGCGGCAAGGAACTGTTCCTCGGCACCTACCCGATCACGCCGGCGAGCGACATCCTGCACGAGTTGACCAAGCTCAAGCATTTCGGCGTCCGCACGTTCCAGGCGGAGGATGAGATCGCCGCCGTGTGCGCATCGATCGGCGCGGCCTTCGGCGGCGCCATGGCGGTTACGACGACCAGCGGCCCCGGGGTGGCGCTCAAGAGCGAGGGGATCGGCCTGGCCGTGATGCTGGAACTGCCCGTGGTGATCGTCAACGTCCAGCGGGGCGGCCCGAGCACCGGACTGCCTACCAAGACCGAGCAGGCCGACCTGTTCCAGGCCATGTTCGGCCGCAACGGCGAGTGCCCGCTGCCGGTGCTGGCGGCCGCCAGCCCCGCCGACTGCTTCGCGATGGCCCTCGAGGCATGGCGCATCGCGGTTCGGTTCATGACCCCCGTCATCCTGCTCTCGGACGGGTATCTCGCCAACGGATCCGAGCCGTGGCGCATCCCGGACCTGGCGGACCTGCCGCGCGTGGAGATCACGCATCCGGGCCCCGTGGCGGACGATCAGCCCTTTTTCCCCTACGACCGGGACGAGCGCCTGGCGCGTCCCTGGGCGCTGCCGGGTACTCCCGGCCTGATGCACCGCATCGGCGGACTGGAGAAGCAGAATCGCACGGGTAATGTCAGCTACGACTCGGACAATCACGAGATGATGGTCCGCCTGCGCGCGCGGAAGGTGGCGCAGGTGGCCGACGACATCCCGCTGCAGGAGATCGACGGCCCGCCCAGCGGTGACCTGCTGGTCGTCAGTTGGGGCGGCACGTATGGCGCCTGCACGACAGCCGTCCGCCAATGCCAGGCCCAGGGGTTGTCGGTGGGCCATGTGCACTTGCGCTACCTGAATCCGCTGCCCCGGAACCTGGGCGAGATCCTGCGCAGTTATCGGCGCGTGTTGATCCCCGAACTGAACCTCGGTCAGCTGCGGATGCTCATCGCAGCCACCTATCTGATCGACGCCGTCGCCTTCAACAAGATCAAGGGCAAACCGTTTGCCGTGAACGAAATCGTGGACCGGATCAAGACGGAACTCGCATCTCTCAAGACGTCCCCGCCATGACCTGCCAACTACCTGCACTGAAACCCGCGGATTACGCCAGCAACCAGGACGTGCGATGGTGCCCCGGCTGCGGCGATTACTCGATCCTGGCCCAGATGAAGAAGGTGCTGGCCACGCTCCAGGTGCCGCGCGAAAAACTGGTCTTCATCTCGGGCATCGGCTGCTCCAGCCGCTTCCCCTACTACATGCAGTCCTACGGCATCCATAGCATTCACGGCCGCGCGACGGCCATCGCCACCGGCTTGAAAACCACCTGCCCGGACCTCCAGGTGTGGGTCATCACCGGCGACGGGGACGGCTTGAGCATCGGCGGCAACCATTTGATGCACTGCATCCGCCGCAACGTCGACATCAACATCGTGCTGTTCAACAACCGGATCTACGGGTTGACCAAGGGACAGTACTCGCCCACGTCCCGCAAAGGGGCCGTCACCAAGAGCAGCCCGATGGGATCGATCGAGAACCCGTTGCATCCGCTGTCGATCGCGATCGGGTGCGAGGCCACGTTCGTGGCACGCTCGATCGATACGCACATCAAACACCTGGGCGAAGTCCTCCAGCGGGCCGCCGAGCACAAGGGCACGTCGTTCATCGAGGTCTACCAGAACTGCGTCGTGTTCAATGACGGCGCGTTCCATTACGCGACCGATCGGGACCAGAAGGCCGAGACCACCATCGAACTGGAGCACGGCCGGCCGCTGATCTTCGGCAAGGACCGGAACAAGGGCATCCGGCTCCGCGGGATGGACCCCGAGATCGTCGAATTGGGGCAGGGGATCTCCGAGGCGGATCTGCTGGTGCACGACGAGAAGGCCCGGGAACCCAGCCTGGCCTATCTGCTGAGCCGCATGCGCTATCCCGATTTCCCGGAACCGATCGGTGTGTTCCGGGCCGTCGACCGGCCGCGCTATGAGGTGGAGCTGAACAACCAGATCGAAGAGGCGCGCGCCAAGAAGGGCCGCGGCAACCTGGAAAAAGTCTTCCACTCCGGTGAGACCTGGACCGTCCCGTAACAGAGTCCCATGACCGCGCGGGGCGCGGGCTGGGGGCAGTGCGGCGCAGCCATCCGACCCGCCGGCCGACATCCGTGCAGGTCAGCAGTATTCTTGCGTCACCGGCTTGATCACGACCTCCGCCACATGGGCGCGCGGGTGCAGGCAGGCGATGGCCAGCACGAGGTCGCCGAAATCGTCCGGCTGGACCATGGCGGCCTTCCGCTCGTCCGACACCGGCGCGGGGCGGCTTTCCAGGATGGGCGTGTTCACCTCGCCCGGATAGATGTTGGTGATCCGCACGCCGTCGGCGGCCGCCTCGTTGGCGACACTCAGGCCCAGAGCCGTCAGGGCGAACTTCGAGGCGCAGTAGGCAATGCCGCCCAGCGCGCCGGCGCGCCGGCCGGAGAGCGACGAAATGTTGATCACGAGCCCGTCTCGGCGCGCGCGCATCGGGGGCAGCGCGTAGTACATGCAGTTGTACGCGCCGGTCGCGTTGATCGCCAGCACCTCGTCCCATTGCTCGGGCCGCATGGCCGCCATGGAGCGGTTGGGGATGTTGACGCCGGCCGCGTTGACCAGGATGTCCAGCGGCCCGAGCGTCTCCTGGGCCCACTGAAACAACGCGGCGACGCCGGCTCGGTCCGTCACGTCCACGACGCGCGTGAGGATCGCCGGTCGCCGGCCCCAACTGGCCGCGGCCTCGCGCAACTTCTCCACCCGGCGTCCAGCAATCGCCACACGGCACCCTGCGCCCGCCAGGGCGCGTGCGATCCCCCATCCGATGCCGGTGGCGCCCCCGGTGACGACGGCCGTTTTGTCGGGTAGTCTCACTGCGTTGGTTCCTCCCGGGTCTCTGCCTGTTCGGTACGGACCAGAACTGACACCAGTATGCGCGATTTCCGCCTGCTGCGACAGCGCCTTCGCCGCCGTGACCGTTGCCGGGGGCCCGGCCCGTCTTGATAATGGAGCGGTACCGGCCAGTCCGGTCGCGGCCCCCGGCCGCCGTGATCCCAGGTGTGGAGCCCGTTCGTCTCGTGGCGTTGTCGATCATGTCCTCAAGTGCATTACCGCTCGACACGACCATCCACATCGTGACGCCGGAGAACATCGCGTTCCACTACCAGGTGGCCGGGCCGTTCCGCCGGCTCCCAGCCTACCTGATCGACCTGTCGATCCGGATGGCCTTGATCTTCGGCCTGTCGGTCCTGGCCATGTTCCTGTCGATCGGCATCGGCGCGGCGGCGCTGGCCGTGGTGATCATTGCCGAGTTCGTACTCAGCTGGTTCTATGGCGGCCTGTTCGAGACCTATTGGAACGGACAGACGCCGGGCAAGCGGCTGTTGGGGATCCGCGTGTTGAGCGCCAACGGGCGTCCGATCAACGGTTACCAGGCCGTGCTGCGCAACATCATGCGGACCGTGGACATGGGGCCGCTGATCACGGCCGAGATCTTCGGGGGGCCGGCCATCCCGCTGATTCCGGTCTGTGCGGTCGGCCTGGTGGTGATGGCGGCCAACCGGCGCTGCCAACGCCTGGGAGACCTGGTCTGCAAGACCATCGTCGTGGTGGAGGAGCGTCCCTGGCTCAAGGGCGTCGCGCAGCTCGAGGATCCGCGCGCCTTCCAACTCGCGTCCTATCTGCCGGCCGATTTACGAGTCAGTCGCAGCCTGGCCCGGGCGTTGGCCCACTATGCCGAGCGCCGGCACTACTTGTCGCCGCCACGACGCCGCGAGGTGGCCCGGCACGCCGCGCAGCCCCTGCTCGAGCAATTCGGCCTACCCGACAACACCAGCTATGACCTGCTGCTGTGCGCGATGTATTACCGGTTGTTCATCGCCGATCGAGGCGCTGACGAGGCGCATGCGGCGCGGGCCCAGGCGGCCGTGGCCGGCCGGCCCGGGACCGTGGCGGACCCGACGCCCGGTCGAACCGGACATATCCCCCGGTCTCTATCGCAGCGAGGCGAGCCATGAAAGTCGCGGCGCTCCTCGAACAGCGTCAGCAGCACTGGTTCGAACTGGATCGCCTGTGCGGCCGATCGGTGCGGGCAATGGACGCGCCCACGGTCGCCCGGTTCGCGGCCCTGTATCGGGCGGCCTGCGCGGACCTGGCGCTGGCCGACGCGTACCAGCTGCCGCCGAACACGGTGCAGTACCTGCACAAGCTGGTCGGCCGAGCGCACAACCAGCTGTACCGGAGCCGGCCGTTCGACCTGGCGGCCTGGCGCACCAGGCTGCTGGTGGACGTGCCGCGGATGATCGTTCGCGACCGCTGCGTGCAACTGGCGTTCGTCCTGTTCTGGGCCACGTTCTTCGGGTCCGCGGGCCTGGCCTACTATCAGAACGGCTGGACCGACCGGGTCGTACCCGGCGACCTGATGGAGACGATCGAGGAGAGCTTCAAGGACCCGATCTCGAATCGCGACCCGCGGCAGAACTACGCGATGGCGGCGTTTTACATCCAACACAACACCGGGATCGGACTGCGCTGCTTCGCGTGGGGCATCCTGCTGATTCCAGGCCTGCGGGAGGTGCTGCTCAACGCCCTGGTCCTGGGCGCGGCGTTCGGGTACATGGCGCGCCCGGAGGTGTCGGCCGGTGCGAACTTCTTCAACTTCGTGACGGCACATGGGCCGTTCGAGTTGACCGCTATCGCGCTCTCGGCCGGCGTCGGCCTGCGCCTGGGCATCGGATGGCTGAAAACGAACGGGCTGACACGCGCGGCGTCGCTCCACAAGGCCGCGACGGAGGCGATGCCCATGGTGGGGACCATCATGCTGCTGTTCTTCCTGGCCGCCTTGATCGAAGGGTTCGTATCGCCGACGAGTCTGCCGTACGCCAGCAAGGCGGGCGTGGCGATCCTCTCAAGCGGGCTGTTGGTGTTCTATTTCCTGGTGCTCGGATTCCGGCGGAAGACGCGTTAAGTGCAATTCGACAAGACGCTGATTGTGGTTCGTGAGCGGAGCGTGTCAGACGTTCTGGACCTGGCGCTCCAGGTGTGGCGGATCCACGCCTGGCCGCTGACGATCGCGATGTGTCTGGGCGTCGTCCCGTTGGCGATCGTGAACCACCTGTTGACCTACTGGATGGTGGCGGCCGACCCGGACCTATCCGAGTGGGGCGGACCGGCGGCCGGCCTGGCCCGTTTCGTCTGGACGATGGGTTTGTTGATCGTGATTGAAGCGCCGCTGGCTTCCATGTTCGCAACGGCCTATCTGGGGAAAGCCATGTTCGTGCCCGCCCCGGCGATTCGCGATGTGGTACGCGAGGTGCTTCCTTTCCTGTGGCCCACAGCGGGCTTCCACTTGCTGTTGCGCGGCGTGCTGCCGGCCCTCTTGCTGGCGGCCGTGAATCACGCGGCCACCTATTCGGGGGAAGAGGTGCTCCTGGTGCTGCTGACCGGGGTGGTGCTGGTGCTGCGTGCCGCCGCACCGTTCGTGAACGAGATCCTGCTGCTGGAGAAGAACCCGCTGCGGCCGGACGGCCCTCGGAGCTTGACCGCCGGACGGCGGAGCGCCGTGCTGCATGGTTCTCATCGGTCGAACCTGGTTGCGCAGGGATTCGTCATGGCCGGGGTCGCGGTGCTGCTCACAATGACCCTATTCGGCACGCTGTTGTGCCTGCGGGGGATCTTCCTGGACGACTGGTCGCTCAGCGCGCGGCTGTTCGTCCTGGGCGCGCCGCTGGCGATGTGGACGACCGCCGAGTACATGACGGTTGTCCGGTTCCTGTCCTATCTGGATCTGCGCATTCGCCACGAGGGTTGGGAAGTGGAGCTGCGCATGCGGGCGGAGGGCGCCCGGCTGGCGGGGCAGATACGATGATCGGACCACTCTTAGCGATTGTGTGTATGTGGCCCGGCTGCCTGGCCGCGTGGGTCGGCGGCTGGGAGTCGGATCTCGAGGCGTCCGTGCGTGCCGCCGGGGATGCCTTGCGTGCGACGCGGAACCTGCCGTGGTATGACGCCGATCGAGACGCGCTGCGACGGATCGCTGTCCGGGGCGACGAAGACGATCAACGCCGCCAGTCGCGTTGGGAGTCCGACCCCGAGTCGCGCGAGGCGTTCGAAGCGCCATCGCCGTCTCTCGTCTGGCAGATGATCCAGGTGCTGGTCTGGGTCGCGCTGGGTGCCCTGTTGGCCGCCATCATGTGGCTGCTGGTGTGGGCTGCACACCGGCTGGATTCCCGCGGCCTGGCGGACGACAAGTCGATCGCGAGCGAGTCCGTCGGCCCGGAGCGGCTGGAAGGCCTGCCGATGGCGCTCCCATCGACGGATCACGATCTGCTGTCGGCGGCACGCGCTTGCTACGAGGCCGGGGATTACAACCTGGCGATCATCTACGCGTACGCCCATCAGTTGGTGAAGCTCGACCAGTACCACGCGATCCAACTCCGGAAGGGCAAGACCAACCGGCAGTACTTGCGCGAACTGCACGCGTTGCCGCGCCTGCGCGCATTGCTCTGCGACACCATGCTGGCCTTCGAAGAGGTCTTCTTCGGACATCACACGCTGTCCCGGGCGCGGTTCGAGCGCTGCTGGGGCAGCCTCGACGAGTTCCATCGGCAACTGGAGCAACTGGCATGAGCGGGTACGGCCGCAAGAGGTGTCTGGGACTCTTTCTCCTCCTCGCCATGCTCACCGGCTGCCGGGGCGCCGTGGACTTGGAGGATGCGTACGGGCAGCGGCGCGGGGCGGGCGGCAGCAGCGTCAACGGGACCAGCGTGCTGGCCGGCATGTTCCGCCAGGCCGGTTTCCAGGTATCGAGCGTGAACCGCCTCTCCTCCGCATCGTTGCACCGGTGCGACGTGGTTGTCTGGGCGCCCGATGACTTTCGCCCGCCCGACGCCGACGTACGGCAGTTCTTCGAGGAGTGGTTCGCGTCTGATCGGCCGAAGACGCTCGTGTATATCGGCCGCGACTATGACGCGGCGCCGGACTATTGGGAAGCGGTACTCGCCTCGGCGCCCGCATCCGAACGAGTCGCGCTGATGCGGCGGCGGGCGCTGGCGATCGCCGACCACGAGGCGCGGCGATTGGACATGCCCGCCGACGCGACGATCGAGTGGTTCACGATGCAGCGGGACCGGCCGCCGCGCAAGGCGGAGCAGCTGGGTGGACCCTGGAGCGCCGGGGTCGAGGAGTCGCGGACGGACATCCGCACCCGGGGATTGCTCCAGATCCCGACCGACGAGGAACTCGAGCAGCTCTGGTCGAGCGCCGGGCCGGCGGCCGACAGCCGTCCGGCTTTCGCATCGCTGCTGAACGCCGGACCCACGGTCCTGGTGAGCCGTGTGACGAAGCCGACCTGGGGCGGCAGCCAGTTGATCGTCGTCACCAACGGTTCCTTCCTGCTGAACCTGCCGCTGGTGAACCATGAGCATCGCAAGCTGGCCGGGCACCTGATCCGGGCGTGCCAGCCGGGTTCGCGCGTCGTCTTCCTGGAAAGCGGCCCCACGGGGCCGCGCGTGTTCGACGGGATGACCCCGCCGGAATCCTCGCTACGGGCGTCGCGCGAACAGGTCGCGCTGCTCGCCCACTGGTACGTGCTGGGGCTGGTCTACTGCCTGTGCGTCTTCCCGATCTTCGGCCGGCCCAAGACGCTCCGGGACACGGCCCCGGCGGAGTTCATCCAGCATGTGGAGGCGCTGGGCGACCTGCTGAGACGAACCCGCGACCACCGGTATGCGCGACGCCAGATCGAGCACTATTATGCGATCACTCGTCGTGATCCGGACCGGCTACTGCACGGGCCAGCGCCGGCGGCCAACGGATCGCGTGACCGCAACGACCCCGCCCAGGAGCCGGCGCATCCGTCGGATGAACAAGCATGAGCGCGGTACCACCGAACCCTCCGTCCGAACAGAAGACCGTCCGGTTCACCTGCCGGCGCTGTGGCCGCACTTCGTCGTGCCCGGTTGGCCCCCTCGATCATTCGGTCACCTGTCCGCAGTGCCTGGCGTCCTATCCCATCGGGGACCATGCGGCGCCCCCGGAACCCGCGCCGCCGCCGGTCCAATCACCGTTCCGGGCGGCCCACGGTCCGGCGTTGGCCGCCCCGCCGGCGGCCGCGCGGGGCGACCGCGCGGCGGACTTGCCGCCCGACCGGATGTCGGTCCAGCGGAGCCTGGCCGCCGGCGCGCACGACACGCCGGCGCGGCGCGTCTTCCAACGGATGGCGGACGAGATCGGCAAGATCTTCGTGGGGCAGGACGAGCTGGTCCTGGGCTCGCTGGTCGCCCTCTTCTCGAGCGGGCATGTGCTGGTGGAGAGTGTGCCGGGCCTGGGCAAGACGCTGTTCGTGCGCACCCTGGGGCGCGTGCTCGGCTGCGCTTTCGGGCGCATCCAGTTCACGGCCGACTTGATGCCGTCGGACATCACGGGCGCGCCGATCTTCGACATGAAGACCCAGGAGTTCCGCTTCCGGCCCGGGCCGGTGTTCACGCAGATCCTGTTGGCGGACGAGATCAACCGTTCGCCGGCCAAGACCCATGCCGCGCTGCTGGAGATCATGCAGGAGTACCGGGTCACGGTCGACGGCAAGAGCCACGCGCTGGAACGCCCGTTTCTCGTGCTGGCCACCCAGAACCCGATCGAGTCGGAGGGCACGTACAACCTGCCCGAAGCGCAACTCGACCGCTTCATGTTCAAGCTGGTGGCCGACTATCCGGGCCAAGAGGAAGAGGCCCTGATCCTGCAGATGCACAGCGGCCAGGCGGACATCACCGAGCGGCTGGAGCGGGCGGTCTCCACGGTTACCTGCCCCGCGGAGATCGTCGCGATCACGCAGGAGAACAGCCGGGTGCGGGTCGCTGACCGGCTGCTGGACTACATCAACAAGCTGGTCCGCCTGACTCGGCAGTGGCCGCAGTTCCACATGGGTGCTTCGCCGCGTGCGGGGATCGCGTTGATGCAGGCGGTCCGCACGCTGGCCGCCTTCGAGGGGCGGGACTATGCGATCCCGGACGACGTCGTGCAGCTGGCGCTGCCCGCCTTGCGCCATCGTGTGATCCTGACGGCGGAGGCGGAGGTGGAGGGGCATCGCGTGGACGATCTGCTGCGCGAGCTGATCCGCAGCCTGGAGGTGCCTCGGCTGTGATCCGCGAACTGCTCCAGCAGCTGGCGCTCCATCTGGTGCTGCTCACAGCCCTGGCGGCCGCCCCGCTGATCCTGCTGGCGCGCCGGCGCGTGTTTCCACATACGCCGCTGGTGGCGATCCTGCTGGTCCCCAGCCTGCTGGCGCTGGTGCTGCTCGCGTGGCCGGAGTTCCTGTTGGTGGTGATGCTCGTCGATGCGGCGATCCTGGCCCTGGCGGCGGCCGATCTGTGGACGCTGCCGTCGGCCAACGCATTCTCGGCGCAGCGAGAGCTTGGACGAATCGCCTCGCTGGACAAGCCGCATCTGGTCCGGCTGACGGTCGCCAATCGGCGTCGGCGAACGGTCCGCCTGTGGCTCCGCGATGACCTGCCCGGGTCGTTCGAAGCCACTCCTCACGAGTTCTCGCTGCAATTGACGGGCCTCAGCCGCGTGCAGTTGGAGTATCGCTTCCGGCCGACCCGGCGCGGCGCTTTCGCGCTGGCGTGCGTCCACCTGCGCGTGCGGAGCCAGGCGGGGTTCTGGAAGCGTCAACTCACCTGCCCGGCCGTGTCGGAAGTGCATGTGTATCCCAACATGGTCCAGTTGAGCGAGTACGCGATCCTGGCGCGCAAGAACCGGCTGAGTCTGATGGGCGTGCGGCGGAGCCGCAAGATCGGGCAGGACCATGATTTCGAACGATTGCGGGATTACACGCTCGACGACAACTACAAGCACATCGATTGGCGCGCCACCGCCCGCCGGCGCAAGCTGACCGTCAAGCAGTACCAGACCAGCCAGAGCCAGCGGATCGTGTTCCTGCTGGATTGCGGCCGCCTGATGAACAGCATGTCGGCCGGCCTGAGCCTGCTGGATCACGCCTTGAACGCCACCCTCATGCTCGCCTACGTGGCCCTGCGCCAAGGCGACTCCGTCGGACTCGTGTGCTTCTCCGACCGGATCCACGAGTCGGTGCCGGCGCGTGGCGGCATGAGCCAGATGAACCACTTGCTGCATGCGGCGTTCGACCAGTTCCCGCAATTGGTCGAGTCCCGCTACGACCTCGCATTCCTCCATCTGGCCACCCGGTTCCGCAAACGCGCCTTGGTGGTGCTGGTGAGCAACCTGATTGACGAAGTCAACAGCGATCAAGTGAAGCGGTACCTGCGGTCGCAGATCGGACGCCATCTGCCGCTGTGCGTGCTGTTGCGCGACCACAGTCTTGTGGACGCCGCCGAACTGGCGCTGCCGGACGAGCAGCAGCTGTACCGGGCCGCCGCGGCGGCCCAGATCCTCAGCTGGCGCCAGGAAGTGCTCACCGACCTGGAGCATCAGGGTGTCCTGGTGCTGGACCTGTTCCCCGAAGAGATGACCGCCCCGCTGGTGAACCGATACCTCGACATCAAGGCGCGGCACCTGCTGTGAGAGGCGGGCTGGACGCGTCCGCGCACGCCGCCTACCGGCCGCGCGGGCGGAGCGAGCCGGGAGATGTCTCCGATCTCCAATGCGAACAACCTCTCCCGTTCACCTCCCGTCCGTCCCACGCTGCGGAACCTCTGGGGCGATGCCTCGGAATCGGGGCCTTCAGGAGCGTTGGAGGTATCCGGCGCTGGAGTCGAAGTACTTCTTGCGCCGCACCACGGTTGACTCGTCCAGCTCGGCCTGGCGTTGTCGCAGGTCCTCGAGGTTGGCGTGGCACAGCCGGCAGCCGACGACTTCCAGATGGAACCGCACGTAATTGGCCTGGTCGTCGTCGAGGATTCCCAGCAGATAGCTGCCCATCTGTTCGCGCGTCGGGCAGCTGATGCGATGCCGGCGCCAGATTTCACCCAGCGAGTGCACGCCCGCATCACGCCGGCTGTGGATCCGGGCCAGCAGCTTGAGCAGCTCCGGATTCCGGCGCAGCTCGGCTTCAATGGCCGCCATCTCCGGCGATGCGAGCGCTTCGTCGAGGTAGGCTTCCAGATCCGATTCCGTCAGTGGACGCGTCATGAGGGTGCTTCACCTCGGACCGAGTATCTCCCGTGCCCAGGCGGGGTTGTATTCACGGTTCGTCGTACAGTTCAGGAAACACATCTTCCGACAGCCCTTGCCGCCGGATTATGGACCGGAGCCGAGCCACGAAGTCGAATTTGAAATTCGCCACCTGCTGCTCGGAAATGTCCAGTTGCGCGGCGACTGCCTTGTTGGCCCACCCGCGCACGAACAACAGTTCGGTGCACTTGAGTTTCGTCCAGTCGCCCCGCTGCCGCCAGCGCGCGATCTGCTCGCGCAGCGCCGTTACGATCGCCTTCTCTTCCAGCCCGTGGCGCTCGCCGCTGCGCACAATGCTGCTGGCCGCCCGCGCCTTGCCCGCCAACTGCCAGTCCCCGCTCGAATCGGCGCCCGCCGAGAGCGGGATGCGGGGCCGGCGGCCCTCCCGCCGCAGGTGGTCGGTCAGCTTGTAGGCACAGATGGAGAACAGGTAGCTCTCCAGGGGCCGGCGGCCGTCGTAATTGGGCAAGCTGTTCAGGAATCCCACGAATGCTTCCTGGACCACATCCTCGCTGGCACCGCGATGCCCGATCCGGCTCTCGACGAACGCCAACAAGCGCCCCTCGTAGCGGGAGATCAGGTCACGCCAGGCATCCGAATCCCCATCCCGGATGCGCTGGACCAGCAGGGCGTCGGTATCGCTTGCGCCACACATTCGACTCGGCGGGAGACCAGCCGTCAGGTTAGGGCCAGAGCCAGGGTATCGACCGCGCCAGCCAGACACCCGACACGATCAACCCCAGTATCGCCACAAATGTGGCCAACTTCAAGCGCCCCGTATAGAAGCCACGCGTGGCCGTATCCACCTGGAAGTAGCTCAACAACAGCGCGAGCGAGCCCAGCAGGGCGGCCGCGGCCAGCGCCACCTTCACCAAGCGGGCACGCGCCACGATCTGGTGCCACCTCTGCGCGATCTCCCGGCGAAACTCCGGACCAAACTCGAGCAGCGCGTGGGATTGGACCATCTCCCCCACCGACGGCGATATCACCTTCTCGTTGTAGTAATTCGTGCTCGCCACCAACGTGCGCCGGATGCGACCCAGGTCGTACTCGATCCAACGCGCGGCCGTCGTACTGCCCAACAGGTCATTGATGTACTCGTCCGTCAGGCGCTTGAGCTCTACGTTCAGTTCCTGCTCCGCCTCGGCCTGCGAGCAGAAGGGCCCCGCCGTGGCGCACACCTGATGGACCGCGCCTTCGTCGCGGGCTGGACGGTCCACCCAGGCCGGTCGCGCGTCGTAATCGATCTGTACCGTGGCGTCCGCGTCTCCAGACAACGGGGCCGCGTCGCGGTCGGATATCTCCAATCCCTCCACCGCCTCGGGCGGGTGGGCGGGGCGGGCGTCCAGGAGCCACTGGGCGACCGCCGCCGGGCTGGCCCCGGCGGTGGCCATCGTCACCTGACGCGCGACCACGAAGTCGCCGCGGCACCAGGCACAGAGGCCCAGCAAGCCCAGGGCCAGACACACGATCCCCACCAGGTTCAAACACACCGCGCACAGCCGACGGCGAGCCCGCGCCGATCGCTCGGCAGCGACCGCGCTGATGATCACCGCGAGGCCCAGCACCACGATCAAGGTCACGGCCATGGTGGTCACCCTCCCGACACTCCCGCCGCGTCATGTCGAAACCGCGCCCGCTTACTCGATGGCATCCAAGGTGCCGCAAGCTGGATGGACACCGAGATGGTCAGCGCCAACAGAAACCCCCACGGGACCTGCCACGGGATCAGCATGGCGACCAGCGCGTACACACCGGTCGCCCACAGGCTGAACCGCGTCTTCCGCAACGGGTCCACTTGACGCCACCAGCGGAGCAGGACGAACAGCGTGGCGAAGTAGGCCAGGAACGCCGCCAGGTCGGGCGCGCCGTCATCGGCATAAATGCCGGTCGGGATGACCTCGTGCGGCAGTTCCAGCACGTTGAACATCTCCTGGGTCGACAAGCGGACCATCAGCAGGCCGCTCGCCGCGAACGTCGCGCCGCCGAGCGCCAGGCCAGCCACCACCATCACGAAGCGGCGCAAGACATCGTCCCCCTCGTAGCCTTCCCAAAACTTGGCCAGACCGAGGATGAGCCACGCGCCTGCGACACTCGAGATCGTGAACCAGGTGAAGAACGACCAGGTGGCGACGGAGCCGTCCAGTGGTCGGCCGCTGGCCACCAGGATGATCAAGCAGAGGACGGCCGACACGATGGCCGCCATGAGGAACGAGCCGGTCAATTCGGCCAGTCGCTGCGCAAACGTCTTGCACCGCAGGCTCTCGCGCGCTTGGTCCTGCCAGTACACGCGCGGCGCGCGGCGGCGATGGCGCAAAGGCGACGGCGGCGTCTCGACCGGCGGCCGCGCAGGCGCGACGAGCCGGGCGTCCGGCGCGGGCCCAGCCGACGGCTCCACCACCACCGTGCGCACGGCGAAATACACCAGGTAGGCCACGCCCAGGAGCACGGCCAGCGGCACAAGCCACTGGGAATTGACGATCACCAGCAGCACGGCCGCGGCTACCAGAACCACTTTGATCGGGGTGCCCAGGCGCGACGTGGTCCACCAATGCGAGAACCGCTGGTAGACCTCACCGAGGGCCGCCGCGATGGGCTCCCGAACCGGCCGCGTGGCGCCGACCACCGGCGGCTTCGCCACCTCGGCCGTCACCACTTCCACGACCGGCCCGAACACGATCTCGTCCGACGTGACACCCTCGCCGTCGATATACAGTGGTTGGGCGGCGTCGGCGACCGGCGTGCCGACCGCAACGGCTGGAATCACAGGCGGGACGCTCGCCGGCCCCGTCGGCACCGGCTCGGTGCCGCGGTCGAACTGCGTGGCCCGCAACATCTCGCCGACAGTCCGATACCGCTGGGCCGGATCTTTGAACAGCGCTCGTTCGATCACGCGGCGGAATCGGGGCGGCACCTGCCGCAGGTCGGGGTCCGCCGTGAGATGCTTCATGATGATCTCCTGGCTGCTCTCCCCATCAAAGGGTACCCGCCCCGTGAGCATCTCGCACAGAATGATCCCCAACGCGTAGACGTCGATCTCTTTGCCGTACACCCCTTTGCCGATCTCCGGCGCCATGTAGTGGAACGTCCCCACACTCTCGGTCTGACCGCTGCGCCGACTGCACGAGATGAACTTGGACAGCCCGTAATCGCCGATCTTGACCACCCCTTCGTCCCGAAAGATGTTCCCCGGTTTCAGGTCCCGGTGGGCGATGCCGTGGTCGTGCAGGTAGGCCACGCCGGCTGCAATCCCGCTGAACCAGAACCTGGCTTCTTCCAAAGGCATGCCGTTGGGGTTGCGGTCGATCACATCCTTCAGGCTCTCACCCGATACGTACTCCATCACGATCCAGCTTTCGCCCAGATCGTCATGCTTGATGTCGAAGATGGAGATCAGGTTGGGGTGTTTGAGGTTCAGACACTGGGTGACGCCGCGGAGTTCGACCTCCAGGTTCCGTTGAATCCGCTTCAGGGCCACTTCCTTGCCGGCATCGCTGGTCGCGAAGTAGACCTCGCCGAAGCCGCCGATCCCGACACCCCGTTTGATGGTGTATCCGTCGAGCGGTCGCGCGCCGGAGGCGTAGACGAATTTCATTGGACCAGGTCCCGCGGAAGAGGTTGATTCCCGGGCGGCCGTACGTTCCAACTGCCGGCCGCCTTGCTCTAGAGTAGCGGCTGGTTTGCGCATTTGTCCAGTTTCTCCCGGCTTGGGCCCATCATGGTTATCGTTCACGGCAGTTCCTCGAGGCTCATCGAGAAATCCGTGCCGCTCACATGCGAATTCTGGTGGATCTGGCCCCGCCCATCGCACAGACGGCCGTCAATCTCAAGGGAATCCATCGCTCGGCAGTACAGATCGCCGTCGCGGCGATAGAGGACCACGTCCCCTCGCCAGTCTCGGCAGACCACGTGGTTCTGCCATTTCGGCCCCAACACGCACGATTCGGCCATCAGCAGCACGCCGTCCGCCTTCGGGTAGGTGCGGTGATGGCTGACGAATTCCAGTCGGGCTGACGCGCTTAACGCATGCGGCTGGCGGAAACGCAGCCGCACCGTCCGGGCCAGCTCGATCTCGTCACCGTCGCTCAGCAGCGCCTTGCCACGCATCACCTGGCCGTTGACACGCGTCGTGTGCCAGGGCTCGACCACGTATCCATCCCCCAGCCGGACGATCTTGGCATGCCGACGGGACAGATCCGCTTGGATCGGGATGTCCACCACACACTCCGGGCAGGCCTGGCCCAGGATCACCTCCTCACCCAGGCAGACCAGGTAGCCGCCTACGCCGTCGATCCACAACAGGAACCGGCGCCCGGCGGACCGTGGGTGTGTCAGCGCGCCGGCACCGAGCGGGAGGCCCGTGCCGGCGGCCTGCGCGTCGAAGCCATTGCCATGGCCCGCAGGGGCCAGCCCCAGGCCGCGGTGCGAGTCCCCGACCGGCGCACCCACTTGAGCCCAGGCCCTGGTCCGCAGGCTCCGCGCCAGGTGGGATTCGGGCGCCATTTCCAGCGCTTGATCCGCCAGGCGCACCACTTCCGTCCACTGTTGGCCGGCCATGGCCCGGTGCAGCGACTCGGTCAGTTGCCGGAACGGCTCGATCTTCTCATGGTATTCACGCACTTGGCGGGCGACATAATCGAGCTTCGGTCGGATGGAGCCCGCCGCCTGCGCTTGCGCTTCGGCCTCGATGAACTTCCCGCGCAACGCCAGATGTCGCGCCGCCTCCAGACGCCGCGCGACTTCTTTCATCCAGCGCAATGGCTCGTGCTGGACATCCAATCGCTCGAGCGATCCGAGCACGGCGATCGCGCGTGCCGGATCGCCCTGCTCCAGACAGCTCTCGGCCTCACCCAACGCCAGCGCGAGGATCTCCTGCCGCGCTGCGAGCACCGGCCCGATCTCCCCGGCCAACGATTGAGCCGCCTGCAGGTCCCGCCAACCGGCCGCCAGATCGCCCTGGATGGCTCGCCGACGCGCGCGCGCCGAGAGTTCGCCGGCTACCCGTGCGCCGAGCCGCCTGCCGGGCAGATACTGCCGCAGATCGCCCTGCAGGAGCAACTCACTGGCTTCGTCCAGTTGGCCCTGGTCTGCGGCCGCTTCCGCTTCGCGCAACTTGATTCGCCAACCTTGGAACATGGCTCTCGCCCAGACCTGCCCGAGACACGCGATCGACACGCCTGCAGCCTATCGACGACAACCTGCAGCCGTCCACCGCCAGGCAAAAAAACGGGGCTCAGACCGAGGGCGGCCTGAGCCCCTGGCCTTGGTCATTCGGTCAATGAGAACCCGCGGTCGCCAACCTGGCAACCTCCTGGCTGGCGCTCTTCTCAAAGTGCTTGGTCACCGCGTCCAGAACGGTCTCGGTGTCCGCTGTCTCCTCGTCCAGTGGAATCCGATCGCTCAGCTCCACCTGCTGGGCCATCATCTTCTCCGTCACGTCCAAGCGCGTGCTGATCTCGTTGATCAGGTCGCGCGTCCTGGCCAGCTGGCTGTCGTCGAAATTGAACTGGCTGGTCGTCTGAGCGACTTCCACCATCTTCAGACGCGCTTCCAGGTTCTCGATCTCCACGGCCAGCTGCCGTTTGGCCGCCATCATGCTCTCGAGCTTGTCCCGAGCCGCCTTCAGGCCGTTCTGACGCGCTCGCAAGATCCTCTGGAGCTGGTCCACAGTGGCTTCCACCGTCTTGTGGTGCGCGAAACGGTTCGCCAGGTCGGTCTTGACCTCGAACGCGCTGTAGCTGCGCCCGGCATAGACAAACTGGCTGCGGTTCGACTCCAGGTCGCCCTTGAGCCGCAGGATCTCGCCCTCCGACTTGGCCAACTGCTTCTCGTTCTGCTCCAACTGGCGCTGCAGCTTGGCGACCTCCACCTCCTCCCGAGCAATCAAATGCATGTTCCGCGCAATCTCCGGATCCAGGTCCTTGATCATGTTGCGCGCCCGCTCAATCTCAAACTTCACCGGTACGTTGCTCTTCACCTGGTCCTGCACCCGGTTGACCGCCGTAGTCACGTAGCTGACGGCCCCGCGACCCAGGAAGAACACGGCCAGCAACAGCACCGCAGCCCCCGCAAATAGTGTCTTCTTAATCATGCCCTGCAACCTCCTCGTATCTGACAAGTCAATACCGTGGATGAGCGACTTCTCTCGAGATTCCATCCCGCCTCGCGACGCCGCCGATGCGTTGCTTGCACGGGTGGTATTCGCCGCCCGAGTTCGTTTATTTTGAATCCGGATGCTTTTTCCACCCGCATTGCTCCAGCACGCGGCTCCCGCCGGGTCGCAGCGTGGCGGCCGCGCAAAGTCTAACGGCGCCACCGCACGAGACTCGAAAGCCGGCCCCGCCCCAACCGATACATAGCACGGCAGCCGGATAGGTCGGTTGGGCGACATGCGCGCTATCAAATGACTACGGATGTGGCCAGAAAGCCGCACTGTCGCCGCTGGAAAGGATGCCAGAAAAAATCGCAAGTCATTTGCCCGAGGGCATTTACTACTTAATCCACTGCCCTTCCTGAAATACTGGCACAGGGAATGCACCTGCTACCTCCCGACGCTGCCGCTCACCCCGTGCGGCGGCTGTGCATCGCGTTAGGGAGGTAAGCGACCGATGAAAACCACCACATCCCTGTCCAATCCCTGGTCGACTACCGCTCTGGTTGAAGAACTCGACGACACCACCCTTCGGTGTGGTCACGCCCTCCTCGATAGCACACGAGCCGAGGCGTTCAGCCGTTGGATGGATCTCCAACTCGAGGAGTTGGAGGCCCGCTTCTGGACCTATTCCACGTACCGGTCAGTCCGCGCGGCGATCGGCGGTCGGCGGTAGGCCCGAGTCGAGCGCGGCGGGAGGGAATCGGGTGGGCGTGTCGGCTGCGACCGGTTCTTCCCGCCACCGGTCCGCTGGACGCGACCCGCGGGCGTTCGTCCTGCGCTGCATCAGGATCAGACCGACGATCGTCAGGGCAACCCCCAGCCAGAGCGCGGCCGACGACCGCTCGGAGAACAGCAGGATGCCGGCTATGGCGGCCAAGGCCGCTTGGGTGGAACTCAGCGCATTGACATAGACCACGGGAATCAGTTGGAGCGACTTGGTCAGCGCCAGGAACGACACGGCGTTGAAGAATCCGGCCAGCATCATGGTCCAGAAGTGCCACGGGAGCGTGGCGAGCATCCCCGAGGCCCCGATGCGCCACAGGGCGCCGATCCCCAGCACCACAACGCCGGTGAACGTGACGGTGACGAGCGTCAGCGGGATGGAGATCCGGTCGGTCACGGCATACCGAATTGTCACGCCGAGCAGCGCATAGGCCACGCCCGACAGGCCGGCGGCACCGACGCCTGCGGCCACCAGCCCGGTCGACAGCGAATGATGCGGCGGCACGACGCAACGCGACGCCTCGCCCGCTCCCAGCGACAGCATCGAGATCGCGCCGATCAGCACGACGGTCGAAAGGGCCATTCGCACCGTGACCGACTCGTTCAAGACGATTCGCCCCAGCGCGGCACCGCTGATGATCATGGTCCCGAACGTCAACGGCACGGTGAGGGCCATGCCTACGACGCCCAGGGACCATTGGAAGGCCACATTCCCGAACACCTGGCAGATAAGTGACGCGATCACCAGCCTGGTCATCTGGCCCGCCGGCGGCAGCCGGTCCAGACCCCGGCTGAGCCGGTACAGCAGCACGGGCCCGAACAGGGCGACGGTGGGAAACGCCTTGACGCACGAAACCCACACGGCGTCGGAGTCGCTCACGGCGCGCAGGCACACATTGGCGACCGTATATCCGAGCGAGGAGGCCAATCCGCAGAACGTGCCGCAGACGAGTGGGTCGCGAAGAAAGGGTGGGAACGTCGCGCAGTTGTTGGGTGGGGACGGAACGGTTGCTTGCACGGACCAAGTATAGTCGGCGGCCCCGGATCACGCCACTGCCTGCGGCGGCACGCGTGTTGGGCGGGCTCACGGTGGCTCGCACTCGTCACTCGCCGACCTCACCTGCGCGCGGCTGGCCGCCGGGCGGCAACGGCGCCTCCGGCGTCCCGCCTCCACCTTCGGCGGTTTCCCGCCACCTGGCAAACGTCTCGTCTCGGTTGCGGTCGTTGAGGAACCCATAGGTCCAGATCCGATACAGGGTCTCCGGGAACGGTTCGAGCAGTCCGAAACCACAGGCTTCCGGGCTGTGGCCGCGCATCCGCAGCAGGAGGGCCAGCATGACATCGCGGACCTGGATCGTGATGGGGTCCGGCTGCAACTGCGGGTTGCTCCACGTATGAAACACGTGCGTGTCGTTCAGGTGTGGTACGAGGTAGCGGGCATCATCCCCCGTGCCGAACCGGGCCAGCACAATGGCAGCGTACGGCTTGGCGCTGACCTGGATCCGGGCGGCCGAGTCCGGACCGGCGGATGGCTCAAGGACCTCCCGGGCCAGCTTGACGCCCTGTTCGGCCAGGTCATATTTCAGCACCAGTTGCATGGCATTGCCGGCTTGGGTGCCGTCGTCGCCCTTCATGCTCGACGTGATCCACTGCGCGAGCAGTTGCCGGATGAGGGCCGGCCGGGACGTTTGGATCACCGCGGGCAGCGCGCCGGCATCCCCATAGAGCAACCAGCGGGTGAACGTGCCAAGTTGCTGCCGGCGCTCGCGGTCAGTCGCCTGATCGGCCAGCTCCGCGCCGACAAACAGCCAGGTCGCCAAGGCCGGTCCCGACACGGTCGCCCGGATCACACCCGCCTGCCCCATGTTGGTCGTCAGCCGCTGCAGACGATCCGTAAACTGCTTGAACAGATCCGGGTCATCGTATTCCAAGGCGGTCAGCAGTGCGGACTCGGCCCGGATCATCTCCACGTACAGATGCCGGGCCGACGTGTCATCGTCAATGCGCTGGCGGAACTTCCGCCAGCCGGGGAACCGTTCCGCCGAGACGTTCTCGCGCCCTTCGACGAACGCCTTGACGCTGGCATCGAAATCACACTGCAAAGCCCGGATCAGAATCCGCTGGGCGGCCAGGCGGATCTCCAGGTCCTGGTCCCGCATTCCGCGCTCCAACGCCAGCTTGGCCGGCAGGCCGATCTGCAAGAGCTGCTGCTCCGCATGTTCGCGGGTCGAGAACGACACGTCACCCAGCTTCCGAACCAGATCCCAATAGGGAGGGTCCGCCGCCCCGTCGACCGGCGCGCACACGCGTGCCGCGAGGCCCACGAGGAACAGGCTCGTAACGGCCGACACCCACCGATGATCCAACCGTCGCATCATTATCATTGAGAACGCTCTGAAGAAACCGCCAACCGGAGAACACCCCCACGCGCCATACCGGCGCGGCTGCGTACGCAGGCGGCACCACAACGCGGGCCCCTGCCGGGTCCCCGCTGGCTCATTGTACCAGACCGATAACCGATTGCTGCGGATCGACGGAAACCCTATACTGATAGCGGTTTTCACCCCTTCCATGTTCCCCAGCCCCGAAGCGCGTCATGCAACCGATCACCCCCCTGAAGAATTCCAGGCGTCCTTTTTTCGTTGGCGTTGATGTGGGGGGTACCAACACCAAGATCGGGTTGGTGGACGACCTGGGCCAGACGCTGGCCTATGGCTCGATCGAGACGCTCGAGGAGCGGGGTCCGGCCGATTGCCTGGACCGAACGGCGGCGAAGGTGCGCGAGATGACCGGTTCGTTGGGTGTGGCGATGTCCGACGTGAAAGCGGCCGGCATTGGCACGCCGGGCCCGATGAACATCCCTGAGGGGATCATTCACGACCCCACGAATCTGCCCCACTGGCGGTTCTTTCCGATCCGCGACGCGCTGTCCAAGTGCCTGGGCGACCTGCCGGTGGCGTTCAACAACGACGCCAACGTGGCGGCCCACGGGGAGTACTGGGTAGGCAGCGGCAAAGGTTCACGGGGTCTGATCCTGCTGACGCTGGGCACGGGCGTCGGCGGGGGGATCATCGTGGAAGGTTCGATTGTGGAGGGGGTGAACAGCTTCGGCGCCGAGTGCGGTCACATCATCGTGGATTCGCGGCCCGACGCCCGCCTGTGCGTCTGGGGCGGCGGGCGGGGCGAGTTGGAGGCGTATGCCAGCGCCAGTGCTGTGGCGGCCCGGGCCCAGGAACTCTTGGCCGACGGGCGAAAGAGTTCGGTGCGGCAGCGCGTGGCGGCAGGCGAGCCGTTGTCCACGTTGATGCTTTCGCAAGAGGCCGAGCGGGGCGACGCGTTCTCGCTGGAAGTGATCCTCGAGGCCGCCGAGTACCTGGGGATCGGCATCGTGACGCTCGTGCACACGGTGGATCCGGGTGCGGTGATCCTGGGTGGCGCCATGAACTTCGGCGGGCATGGAACGCAGGTGGGGCGCCAGTTCCTCGCGCGGGTCTGCGAGGTCTTTCGCAGTCGTGCATTCGAGGTCGTTGCGAAGAACACCGTGATCAACTACGCGAGCCTCGGCGGAGACGCGGGCTACATCGGTGCGGCAGGTGTCGCGCGAGCCAAGTTCGGCTGAGTCGGGGACCGCGACGCGTGATTGACTGCGACCATATCCGCAACTTCTGCATCATCGCCCATATCGACCACGGCAAGAGCACGCTGGCCGACCGGCTGCTGGAATTCACCCGGACCGTCGATCCGCGGGTAATGAAGGAGCAGGTGCTGGACGACATGGCCTTGGAGCGCGCGCGGGGCATCACGATCAAGGCGCGGGCCGTGACCATGCAGCACCAACTGGGCCAGGAGCCGTTCGAGCTGAACTTGATCGACACGCCCGGCCACGTCGACTTCCAGTACGAAGTCTCCCGATCGCTGGCCTGTTGTGAAGGCGCGCTGCTGCTGGTCGATGCGTTCCAGGGCGTGGAGGCGCAGACGGTCGCCAACGCGTATGCCGCCATGGACCATAACCTGTCGATCCTGCCCGTGATCAACAAGATCGACCTCAAGCACGCCCGAGTCGATGAAGTGGCTGAGGAGATGGCGCATTCGCTGGGTATCGAGCCTGGCGAGATCATCAAGGTCAGCGCGAAGTCGGGACTGGGCGTATCCGATCTGCTCCCGGCCATCTGCGCACGGATCCCACCGCCGCGAGGCAACCCCGAGGGCGCGCTCCAGGCCATGGTGTTCGATTCGCACTACGACGAGTTCCGGGGTGCGATCACATACGTGCGGATCATGAATGGCTGCGTGACGCGGGGCCAACGCATCCGGTTCTTGCGCGGCGGCACGACGCACGAAGTCCTGGAAGTCGGCCAGTTCGCGCCGCACAAACGGCCCTGCCGGGAACTGCGCGCCGGCCAGGTCGGTTACCTGATCTGCAACATCAAGTCGCTGGACATGGTGCATGTCGGCGACACGGTCAGCGTGCCGGGCGAGGGGGCCGCGCCGGCGCTGCCCGGCTACCAGGTCCCGCAGCGGATGGTGTACTGCGGCTTGTACCCCTCCGACGGACAGGACTTTTCAGAGCTGCGCGAAGCACTCGAGAGGCTGTCGATCAACGATCCGAGTTTCGATTTCCAGCCGGAGACCAGCGACGCGCTGGGCTTCGGGTTCCGCTGCGGCTTCCTCGGGCTGCTGCACATGGAGATCATCCAGCAGCGTCTGGAGCAGGAAGCCGATATCGACCTCGTCCAGACCGCACCGAACGTGACCTACCAGGTCACGACGAAGCAGGGCGAGGAGCTGGAGATCCATCGGCCGCAGGAGGTGCCCGACGCCGGCCAGATCGAGCAGTTTCGCCAGCCGATCGTGCGTGTCAACTTCATCCTGCCCACCGACTCGATCGGGACGCTGATGAAGCTGTGCCAGGATCGGCGCGGCGTGCATCGCAGCACGGAGTACATCTCGCCGACACGCGCCATGCTGCGCTATGACCTGCCGCTGGCGGAAGTCATCTACGACCTGCACGACAAGTTGAAGAACGCCACCCGCGGCTACGGCACCATGGACTACGAACTGGTCGGCTACTTCCCGGCCGACCTCGTGCGGCTGGACATCCTGGTCAACGGCACGCGCGTCGATGCCCTGTCGGTGATCTGCGAGAGATCGGACGCGGATCGCCGCGGGCGGGCCGTCGCCAAGAGACTCAAGAGCGAAATCGACCGCCACATGTTCGAAGTCGCCGTACAGGCGGCCATCGGCTCGCGCATCATCGCCCGGGAGACCGTCCCGGCCCTGCGGAAGAACGTGACCGCCAAATGCTATGGCGGCGACATCACCCGCAAGCGGAAACTGTGGGCCCGGCAACGGGAAGGCAAGAAGCGCATGAAATCGATCGGCCGCGTCGACATCCCGCAGAAAGCCTTCCTGGCCGTGCTCGACGCGGGCAGCGACAAGAAGTGAAGTGAGGGATTGCAGATTCCCGCAGACAGGATTTGCACCTGCCGCGGGACGCACAAGAGCCGGCCGGACCGGCCTCCACGTCTCTGATCAGACATCAGGTATTCGGAGCTCTCGAATCGGTTCGGGCCCATCATGGTTAACGCCCCCCCGCCCACGCCATCCGAACAGCAGCCCGCGCGGCGGCGCCGGTGGATTGCCGCTGCCGTGCTCGGCGCCGCGTTGGCGCTCCTGGGGCTCCGGCTCGCGCTGATCCAGGGCAGGCTGTGCCCGGTGCGCGTCGCGGGCGGATCCATGGCCGAGACACTCCTTGGGCCGCATTGGCCCGTCACCTGCCGCGAGTGCGGGATGCCGTTCCGGTGCGGCATCGAACACCCGCCGCCGGAGAACCGGGCGATTTGCCCGAACTGCGGCTGCCGCGACAATGTCGTGGACGCGACCCGGATCGCGCCCGGCCAACGAGTCCTGATCGATCGCTGGGCCAAGCTCCTCCACGGACTCCATGCCTGGCAGGCGGTGGCATTCCACGCGCCGCACGACGCGGACGAGCTGACCGTGAAGCGCATTGTGGCTGGCGGACCCGGCCGCGTCGAGATCCGCGACGGTGACGTGTATCTCGACGGCCAGATCCAACAGAAAACGCTCGCGCAGCTGCGCGAAGTCCGCATCCTGGTGCATGATGACCGATACCGCTCGCCCCTGGCCAACCGCTGGCTGCCGGCGCAAGCCGACACCTGCTGGCAGCCCACCCGCACCGGCTACACGGCGCAGCCGGTCCCCGGCCACGGCGCGACCATCGACTGGCTCCACTACACGCAGTGGCCCTGTTGGTATCACGGGTCGCCCGATGTCGGCCGCACCGACGACCTGCCGATCCTGGACCACGACCCGTACAATCAGAGCCTGACGCGCGGGAGCCTGCATTCCGTGCCCGACCTGATGCTGGCGTGCCAACTGCAGGTCAGCGGCGTCGGCCATTGCCTCGTGCGACTCACGGCGCGCCGGGATGTGTTCGAATGGGAGCTCAGCGCCGCAGGACGTGAATGCCGCCTGCACTGGAACGGCCGCTGCGTGGCGGAGGCTCCCCGGCCCGCGGGCTCACCACCCTGGACGGCGGAGATGGCCGTCTGGGATCACCGCGTGCTGGCCGCTTTGGACGGAACCACGATTTTCACGCTCGATTACGAGCCCACATCCGACAGCCCGGGCGCCGTCGATCCGCACCGCCTGTCGATCGGGACCGCCGGCGCACACGTGCAACTCGAGGCCCTCCGCGTCTACCGCGACATATACTACCTGGGACCCGGCAATGTCACGCGCTGGCAGGCTCCGCAACCCATGCAGGTCGGCCAGTGGTTTATGCTGGGGGACAATGTGCCCGTGTCCGTCGACAGCCGGTTCTGGTCCGCCATCGACGGCCCGGCCATCCTGGGACCAGTTCGCAAGTTCGCGGGGGCGCGTGAGGATTTGGGCTATATACAACAAGTGCCCAGCGAATACAATTTCGACCATGAGCAGACTGAAAACCCACGCATCTGGTAAGCGCGAACCATGCCCGGCCGGCCGCAGGACGAAGGCCTCGAAGGCCGCGCGTGAGCCGAGCCATGCGCCGCGTGAGACGATCGAGTCGATCGCGCTGGCCGTGATACTCGCGTTCCTGTTCCGCGCGTTTGTGGCCGAGGCCTTCGTCATTCCGACCGGATCCATGGCACCGACGCTGCGCGGCCAGCACAAGGACGTGCAATGCCCGGAATGCGGCTACTGGTATCAGGCGGGTGCTAGCAGCGAGTTGGATGAAGAGACGTACGACCAGCGCGAGCGCCAGCCGCCCCGGACCGTCGTCGCCACCATGTGTCCGCTGTGCCGTTACCAGATGGCTTTGGATTTGGAGGGGAACGCCAACCACGCGTCGTTCTCGGGCGATCGGATTCTGGTGAGCAAGTTCGCCTACGACTTCGCGCCGCCGGAACGGTGGGATGTGATCGTGTTCAAATTCCCCTTCAACGCCAAGCAGAACTACATCAAGCGTCTGGTGGGGCTGCCCAACGAGACGATTCGGCTGTGGCACGGCGACGTGTTCGTCCGGCAGCCGGGCGACGTGGAGTTCGTGATCGCGCGCAAGCCGGACCACAAATTGCTGGCGATGTTGCAGCTGGTGGACGATACGAAGTACGTCGCCAGGCACTTGGCGGAGCTGGGCTGGCCGGCGCGTTGGCAAGGTTGGGCGGAGGGCGGCTCGAGCGTCGCCGACCTGTGGTCGACGGGCGATCAAGGACACACCTACGAAACGCCGGGTCTGGCTGGGCAAGACCTCTGGTTGCGATACCGCCACGTGCTGCCCACCGCGAACGACTGGGCGCTGATCGAGAGCGGCCGCCAGCCGCCGATGGTGGCGGACCGCCCGAGCGAGTTGATCACGGACTTCTACGCCTACAACGCGTTTACGACGATCAGCAGCACCATCATGAAGGGCTACCGTGCGGGGAAGGCGCCGGAGTCCGAGGTGCGCAAAGACCTGCGGCTCGGCAGCGGCTCGCTCGACCCGGCGGGCACCTACGGGTTGCACTGGGTCAGCGACCTGGCGCTGGAGGGCGACGTGGAGGTGCTGGGCGATCACGGCGAGTTGCTGTTGTTGCTCGTCAAGGGCGGCGTCCACTACACCTGTCGCATCGACGTGGCGTCCGGTCGGGCGGTTCTGTCGATCGACGGCGGCCGGGGCGCGTTCGTGGGCAGTGACGGCCTGCACGTGACGAGCCCGGCAGGGCTCACCAAGCTGCAGGGGCGGGGCACATACCGCATCCGGTACACGAACGTCGACGCTGAGATCCGGTTGTGGGTGAACGAGCAGCGCGTGGCATTCGACGGCGCCACGACCTACGTGCCCTACCCGGATCTGCGTCCGGTCACGTCGGACGACGATCCTGGCGATCTCGCGCCGGTGGGAGTCGGCACGCGCGACGTCGCGCTGCACATCCAGCGCCTGCGGGTGCTCCGCGACGTGTACTACGTGGCCACCGACGGCAGCCTGGCGCACGAGTACCTGGGGCAGGGGACGCAGGAGATCCGGAGGGTGCTGCAAAGCCCCGGATCGTGGCCCACGACCAAGCTGTTCGACAGCCAGGCTGCCTTCGAGATCACGATGGAGTCGGGGCGGCTGTTCCCGTTGGGCGACAACAGCCCGCAGAGTTACGACGCTCGGATGTGGACCGACCATCAGCACGTCGCGCAGCATTACGTGCCGTACGATTTGCTGATCGGCAAAGCGCTGTTGATCTACTGGCCACACCCCTGGTATCGCCCGATCCCCTATTTGCCCAATTTCAAACGCATGCAGCTGATCCACTGATTGCCGGCGGACCAGCCGGTCACGGAGGACGACCTCGATGAACGTGTTGGAAGCGGCCGGATTGGTCAAGGTGTTCGGACGTCGCCGCGTGGTGGATGGCGTCCATCTGCATGTGGCCCAGCGCGAGATTGTCGGGCTGCTCGGCGCCAACGGGGCCGGCAAGACGACCACCTTCCGCATGATCTGCGGCATGCTCGAACCGGACGCCGGCTCGGTCCACCTGATGGGCATCGACGCCACGTCCTGGCCCATGTACCGCCGCGCGCGGGACGGCCGGATGGGCTACCTGGCGCAGGAGAAGAGCATCTTTGGCAAGCTGACGACCGAGCAGAACCTGCTCTGCATGCTCGAACTGCTCGGCATCCACGGCAGGGCGCGCCGGCAGCGATGCGACGAGCTGCTCAAGCAGTTCAACATCGAGCATGTGCGCAAGAACCGGGCCGCCAAGCTCTCGGGCGGCGAGCAGCGGCGCCTGGAGATCGCGCGCTGCCTGATCTCGGAACCGGAGATCATCATGCTGGACGAACCGTTCGCCGGCATCGATCCGAAGACCGTGCAGAGCATTCAGGCCATCATTTGTGACCTGCAGCAGCAGGGGATTTCGATCCTGATCACCGACCACGCGGCGCGCGAAATCCTGCAGATCGTGGACCGCTGCTACGTCATCCACGACGGCAAGGTGCTCTACGACGGGGTTCCCGACGAGGTGAAGCAGCACGAGCAAGTGCGACGCCTCTACCTGGGCGACATCGACGGCCCGGCGGCCGGCCCGCCCGCTCCGCACATGCTGGTGCCACGTGCCGTACATGAGCGCCGTCGCCGCGAATGACGAGAGTACGCGTCCCGGGCGGCCGTCCCGGGCGAGGCGTATGGAGCAGGGCGCCGATGGCTGGCCGTTCCAGTCATCGGGCTCGGCACCTGGGGCGAACGTGGACCGGACGCAGCCTCGATCGGGATCCGGTTCATTGGCCGACGCCCGTCGGCGGCGCCAGGGCCCCTTGACCAGCCGCGGCCTATCCATTCACTTGTGTTGATCGTGCCGCAGCGCGGCACGCGCCCCTGATGATTCTTACACGAGGCCCCCGATGAGCACGCCGTACTTCCAGGACCTGTTCGCCGACCGGATCGGTGGTTCCCGGTACGGGATGGGCACCGAGATCTACAAGTTTGAACGGATCAAGCGGGCCAAGCGCCAGGTGCTGGCCGATTTCCCCGATCGGCCGCTGCTGGATTTCGGCATCGGCGAGAACGACGCGATGGCGCCGCCGAATGTGCGTCGGCAGATGGCCGAGGAAATCAACCGGCCGGAGAATCGCGGCTACGCGGACAATGGAATCCTGGAATTCAAGCAGGCGGCAGCGCGGTTCATGCACCGCCAATTCGGCGTCACGCTGGATCCGGTCTCGGAAGTGAATCACTGCATCGGCTCCAAGTCCGCCTTGGCCATGTTGCCGGCCTGCTTCATCAATCCGGGCGACATCACGCTCATGACCGTGCCGGGGTATCCGATCGCCGGCACGCACACGCGTTACTACGGCGGAACCGTCTACCATCTGCCGCTGCTGCCCGAGAACGATTTCCTGCCGGACCTGGCGGCCGTTCCAGGCGATGTCCGCAGCAAGTCCAAGCTGCTGGTGTTGAACTACCCCAACAGTCCGACCGGCAAGGTGGCCACGCGCGCGTTCTACGAGCGCGTGATCGATTTCGCATTGGAGAACCGGCTTGTCGTAGTCCAGGACGCGGCGCATATCCTGTTGACCTTTGAAGGCCCGCCCTTGAGCTTCCTGTCGGTGCCCCGCGCCAAAGAGGTGGGTGTCGAAGTCCACTCGCTGTCCAAGGGGTTCGACATGATCGGCTGGCGCATCGGCTGGGTCTGCGGCCATCCGAAGATCGTCCAAGCGTTTGCCGACCTGAAGGACAACTGCGACTCCGGGCAGTTCATCGCCATTCAGAAGGCGGCCGTGACGGCACTGGACGACCCCGCGATCCCGCCGCGGACGAACGCCCGGTATCGGCGTCGGCTCGAGAAGCTGGTCAGCACCTTGCGGCGTTGCGGGTTCGACTGCCGGATGCCGGGCGGCAGCTATTTCCTCTACACGCGCGCGCCGCGCGGCGTGCAGGGTGGGCCGGCCTTCGCGACCGCCGAGGACGCGAGCCAGTATCTGATCCGGGAGTTGTCCATGGTCACGGTCCCCTGGCATGAGGCGGGCGAGTATCTGCGTTTCTCCGTGACCTACCCGGCGGAGGACGAGGCCGCCGAAGATGCGCTGATGCAGGCCACCGAACAGCGCTTGGCGCGCATCCAACTGCTGTTCTGACACCGCCCGGGCATTGCTGCCTGCGGCGGACTCCGCGCGCGGGACCGCCGTCGGCATGCCGCTACTGTTTGGGCGTCGGGGGTGGCGGAAGGCCGCCCGGCATGCCGCCCCCCAGGCCGGGCTCATCCTCTTCGTCCGATTGTGCCAGCACCTGCAGCTTGAAGTTCTTGGGGAACTCCTCATCCAGCTGATCGAGCACGAGTTTGTAGCGGAAGATGACCTCTTTCAAGTCTTCCGCCATGTCGTCGTTGATCAACTCCGGATACTCCTCGAAGATCTTCGCCCACTCGTCCCATGCCTTCTCATAATGCACTTTGGCGGTGTCCGGCATGGCCTTGGCGCCGTCTTCATCGCCCAACCGCATGTAGCGACGCGCGTCGGCCGTGGTCGGGGTGGATTCGACCTTGCAGCGGGTCTTCCAGTAATCATAGTTGACGATCTCGGCATAGGTCGCCGTATGGTCGCCGATGTCCGCCGACTCCGCGGCGCGCCGGGCCAGGTTCAGCGCGCGGGAGCGCAGCTCCTTGGGCATCGCCTCGGCGACTTCCATGTCGCTGACGGTCATCTTGCGGAACGCCCGTGCGTACGAGGCCATCTCTTCTTCGCTCATCTCGGCCGTGCGCTTCTTGGCGTCGAAGATCGCCCGCTCTTCCGGACTCAACTCGGTGTGCCGCTGTTCGCGGATCTTCTCGCGCAGGCCCGGCGAGAGCTGTTCGAGCTGGTCGCGCAGCGCGATCGTCTCCTTGCGCAAGTCGCTCACGTTGTTGAGCCGGACGGAGTGGCCGAAGGTGGTGGGGATGTCCATCGACCCGAAGGCCTCCCACTCCTCGCCGGCGCGCCGCCAGGCCTGGCGCGTCCGCTCGCCGGGAATGATCTCCGCCGTAATGGCGTCTGCGAACGCGATCAACGCCATGGAGGGGTCGGAATAGAAAATGACCGGGCTGCGCCGCTTGTCCGTGTAGCCTTCCTGGTTGACATCCAGCCGCATCCAGGTGGTCGGCACGCCTTTGTCCACGACCGCCTCCGACTGCTTGTACCACAGGTAGGCGACCAGCCAGTTGTCCGGGCCTTCCGGGCCGCGCGCGTTGTCGATCGTGACGTAGTCCATGAGCTGTTCGTGGAAGTCCTTGTCCTTCCGGAACATCTCCCGGAACTGCACATGTTCATCGGACCGGCCGATCTTGTGGCCGGTGAACCAGCCGAGGCTCCAGAACAGGCGCGGGTTGCGGTGATTGTATTTGGTCCCTTCGAGCAGGAACTCCAGGCCCTTCTTGACCCAATGGTAGCGCGAGCGGTAGTCGTCGAACTCGGCCGACACGTTATACGACAGGTTGTGGGCCTGGTACTCCCAGACGCTGATGTAGTTCGGCTGCAACTTGGCGATCTGATTGAGCGTCGCGGACAGCTTGTCCCAGCTCTCCGTCATCTTGTAGTTGTCGGCTCGCGTCCACAGCAGGTTCGTGGCGACGCCCCGCAGTCCGAGAGTCGCCAGTTTCATCGTCTCGCTGGCCGGGTCGATCTCGCCCAACTCCGCCTGGGACAGGCCGTAGTCGGAGCGCAGCAGGGCCAGCTTCCCGCCCGTCGTGGCGGCTTGCCCGGCCTCCGTCTCCGCCCGCGAACTCGTCGCCGGCTGGCCCAGGAAGAACAGCGGAAACAGGAGCACGACGATCGCACAGCCGTAGATGATCTTCCGGACAAAAGAGGCATTCTGACTCATGCGGCAATTTCCCGCGTTCTCATGAAAAAGTAGCCGACAATCGCGATGGCGGTGACGTATACGAACGTCGTCAGGCACTGGCGCGCCAGCAATTGGTCATAGAAATTGAAATTGTACGCGACGTAATCGGAGGCCCGGCCCAGCCCGCGGAAGTCGGGCAAGACGGCGGCCAGCGAGTTGATCACCCAGAGGAAGACGTTGTCGATGAACTTGACGATCCGGACCCCCACCTCGCCGGTCCCGAACTCCAGCGGCTGGACCAGGTTGTCCTGGTTCAGCAGCCGGATCAACGCCTCCACCGGACCGCCGCCATACGCCTTGCCCGTCAACAGGTCGGTCACGAACCAGCCGAAGAAGCCCAGCACGATGGTGAACACGGTCCCGAGAATCGCCACCGGCGTGCTGAGAAACGTGCTGAAGGTGACCGCCAGGCAGATCACAATGACCGCCTGGAGCCAGATGGTGATGTAGGCCTTGGCGAAGTTCCACGCGAACGGCGCGTTGGGCGCTTCAATGTACAAGTCCGCCTGCGCCATGCCGAAATACTGCACCGGGTCGTCACACCGCACGATGATCTCCAGCTCACCGTTGTTGACCAGGTCCCGGAACAGGTCGATCTCGCGCCGCGCCGATCCATCCGGGCTCTCCGTGCGCAACGTGCGCGGGATGCTCAGCCGCTGCAACGAGTACTCCTCGGATTCGAACCCGATCGGTTCGCACTGGATCGGGTTCCGCGGGTCGGTGTTCTTGAGGATGATGATCCCGTGCACGCGCGTGACGATGTCACCCTTGTAGGTGCGGAACACGCTCAAGGTCAGCGCCAGCGGCAGATCCTCCGGGTAGTCCTTCTCCGACACCCCTTGGAACGTCCAGATCGCGGAGGCCAGCGTCCGCCCTTCGATGAAGCTGCGGTAATCCCACTCCTTCCCGACGCTGATGCCCTTGGCCGACGGGTTGCCCTCGTTGTCGAGGAACCGCAGCTTGCCATAGATCGGCACGCGGGCCACCAGCGCGCCTTGCGGTGGGCCGATCCGGTACGCCGACGGGTCGGAAGGGTCGCCGCCCGCGACCCTCGTCACCTCGTGATCATGCCCCATGACCTTGTCGGTTCGCCCTCGGCCTTCGGCGTCCACCCGCCACGTATGCCGGTGGTGCGAGTTCATCGTGGTCGAGCCCTCCCAGCCCGGCGAGGGCTTGCCCTTCTCGGTCGGCTCGATTGCCGCCACGCTCTCGGGCCGGATGCCATGCTGATGCTGCATGCCGCGCAACACCGAGACATAGCTGATCACGCCCATGACGGCCAGCAGCACGGTCACCACCGAGACGAACCCGAGGATCCGGCCCAGCACCAGCTCGGTGGCGCGCACCGGCTTCGTGACGATCGTGTAGATCGTCTTGCTCTTGATGTCCGCCGGGATGCTCGCCGTCGCCAGGAACAGCGCCAGCGTGGTGGACAGGATCATGGTCGAGAAGAGCACGAAACTCAGATACAGGTGCGCCGGATCGTCGCTCTTGACGTCCAGGAACCAGCCGGCGAAGAGCAGGACCAGCACGAAGATCACGAAGGCGACGATCACGCGGCGCCGAATGGCCTCCTTGACGGTCAGCAGCCCGATCGCCAGGATCCGACGCGGCGAGGTCGCCGGCAGGTCCTTGCCGATCGCCGCCGCCAACACGGTCGCCACCGCGTAGAAACCCTCCACCGGACCGCGCCGCACCGCAGAGATCAGATAGCAGATGAAGATGGCCAGGAAGGTCAGCACGGGCACGGCGATCACCAAGAACTTGAGCGCCGGCCCAAACCAATCGGCAAAGGAGAGAAACTCGTCCGGTCGGATTTCCATAGCGGTGCAACGATGCCTTTGTGTGCTGCGTGGATGGTAATGCCATGAACATACGCGAACCGCCAGCCCTGCGGCTCCGCGCGGCGCGGCAGACAGGCTACCGCAGCTCCTTCCGCTCGCGGGCGCGTCGGCCCGGATGAGCCTCGCTCTCGCGAACAATCTGCAAGAACAATTCTTCCAAAGTCGCCGTCGGATGGTCCATCTCGATCAGCTCGCCGCCATGCCGCTTGATGACCTCTCGGATCTCCTCCTCGGCTGCGTGCGTCAGCCCTTTGGCACGGAACTGCGTCTCGTCCTGGACCGTCAACAACGTGTCGATCCGCCCCAACTCCCTCAGCTCGCCGGAATGCAGGATCGCGATCCGGTCGCAGACATCCTGGATGTCCGGCAGCAGGTGGCTGCACAACAGCACCGTCTTGCCCTCGTCCCGCAGGCGCAAAATGGTGTCCTTCATCTCCCGCGACCCCATCGGATCCAGACCCGTCGTCGGCTCGTCCAACAGGATCAACTCCGGATCGTTGATCAACGCCTGGGCCAACCCGATCCGCCGCGTCATGCCCTTGGAGTATTCCTTGAGCTGCCGCTGCCGCGCCCAATCCAGCTTGACCTCCGAGATCAGCCGGTTGACTCGCTCCCGCCGCTCGGCCGCCGACATGTTGAACAACCGGGCGTAGAAATCCAGCGTCTCCTCGGCGTTGAGGAACTTGTACAGGTAGGACTCTTCCGGCAAGTACCCGATCCGCTCGTTCTTGCCCACGTCGCTGGCGTCCTTCCCAAACACCAGCGCCCGACCGCTGGTCGGGAACAGCAAGCCCAACAGCAGCTTGATGGTCGTTGTCTTGCCCGACCCGTTGGGACCCAGCAAGCCGAAGATCTCCCCGCGCCGCACCTCCAGGTCCAGTGCCTTGAGCGCGCGCACCTTCTGGCGTCCCCAGAAATCCCGATACACTTTGGTCAGACTCCGTGTTTCAATCACGATGTCCGATTCCGGAGCGGCGGCAGGCTGGGGGCTCTTTGCAACAGCGGGTTCACTACTCATGGGTGGTTTCCATGGCCAAGGGAAAAACGCGGTCTCAACCGGCACCGACATCCTGGCTCGACCCGCGCTCCCTTGCCTGGATCGCCTTTGGACGGCGCTCGACCAGTCGTCTATAGTGTACGCTCAGCACCTTTCGATAGTTCGCGGGCTTGCCAGGCAGCACGCAATCGGGGGGTTGCCCGGGCCCCGATGACGTGCCGGGTCAGGCTTTCTAGTATAGACCGCTCGTTCGAATCCACAAGAAGATGCCGGATGACAGCGGACCGCTCGCCAATACGAGACTATCAGTCGGCCGCTGCGTTCCTGTTCGGCCGGATCAATTACGAGCGGACGCGCGGCGTGCCCTATCGGTCGCGCGGGTTCAAGCTGGACCGCATGCGACAACTTGCGGCCCGGCTGGGCCACCCGGAACAGGCCTTTCCGGCCGTCCATATCGCGGGCACCAAGGGGAAGGGGTCGACCGCCGCGATGATCGCCAGCGTCCTGACCGCCGCCGGCTATCGCACGGGCCTGTACACGTCGCCCCACCTGGACTGCCTGGAGGAGCGCTTCGTCGTGGACGGACGGCCGTGCGATCAGGCCACGCTCGTCTCCCTGCTCGCACGCCTCCAGGGACCGGTCCTGGACATGGACGATCCCGTGCGCACCCCGGAACACCACCTGGGGCCGACCTATTTCGAAATCACCACCGCCGCGGCACTGCTTTACTTCCAGGACCGGCAGGTCGATGTGGCCGTGCTGGAAGTCGGCCTCGGCGGCCGGCTGGATTCCACCAATATCTGTCGCAGCGTGACCTCGGTCATCACCAGCATCAGCTTCGATCACATGCGCCAGCTCGGCACCACCCTCGCAGCGATCGCCCGCGAGAAGGCGGGCATCATCAAGCCGGGCGTCCCGGTCGTCACGGGCGCGACGCACCCCGAGCCGTTCCAGGTCATCGCGCAGGTGGCACGCGACAACGACGCCCCCCTGTGGGCGCTGGGGCGCGACTTCGACTTCGGGTACCTTCCTCAGCTGTCGACCGCCGCCACCGGTCACGCCCCACCACTCGATTGGCAGTGCGGACTTGACTATCGCGAGCAGCTCAATGGCCGGATCGAACTGCTGCCCCACGTGGCGATCGGCTTGCTCGGTCGACACCAGGCCGCCAACGCATCGGTGGCCATCGCCGCCTGCCACCAGCTGCGCCGCCAAGGCTGGGACCTGGACGACGCGGCCATCCGCAGCGGACTGGCCCGGGCACACTGCCCGGCCCGCATCGAAGTCCTCTCCCGCGCGCCCACGGTGATCCTCGACACGGCGCACAACCCCGCGTCGGTCGCCGCACTGGTGGAATTCGTCCTGGAACGCTGCGTCCACAACCCGCGATTGCTGGTCTTCGCCGCAAGCTCCGATAAGGACACCCCCGCCATGCTCCGCCAACTGCTGCCGCACTTCGATCACGTCGTCCTGACCCAATATCGGAATAACCCGCGCGCCATCAGCCCGGACAAGCTGCTGGCCACGGCCCACGCGATCCGGCAGGCGTGCCGCTTGCCGCAGCTCACATTGCACCGGCGACCCGACCCCCAAACCGCCTGGCAGCTGGTCGAGTCGCTGGCATCTCCAGCCCACCTCGTGTGCATCACCGGATCGTTCTTCCTGGCCGCCGAGATGCGGCCGCTCATTGAGACGGTCGGCGGAAAACGCCCGGCCGGAACATGAGAACGACCCCGGGGCGCCGCGCCCGGTGATGCCGATGGATCCCCGCCTCCCGCACCGACCGCACAACCGACCGATCAGCCCCCATCAGTCCGCACCGCTCGACCGCCCACTCCCCTCGCGCAACGCCCCCCGCTTCTCCTTCAGATACTCCACCACGCGGTCCAGCTGCGGGTCCGGGACAAGCGTGAGGGAGGGCGAATGAGCCGTGTCTTCGGTCGAGAGCACGTCGCGCGCGCTGCGCTGCCGGACCAGCGTCAGGTACTGTTCGTCCGTCAGCTCGACAGTCAGGTCCGCCTCGGGCGTGACGCCCCAGGTGTCCTCGTCCGTGGCACCCTCGGCACGGTGGATGTTCTGGCCGTTCGGGCGCCAGTAGCTGGCTGTCGTCAGTTTGAGTGCGCTGGTGTTGTGTTCGAACGGGATCACGTTCTGGACCGTGCCTTTGCCGAATGTGCGTTGTCCCGCGACCGCCGCCCTTCCATGGTCCTGCAGGCACGCCGCGACGATCTCGGAAGCGCTGGCCGAGCGCTGGTCGACCAGCACAACCATGGGAATGGTCTGTGGAAAAATCGTGGTCGTCGGGTCGGCTTCATAAACCACTTCGTCGGCCGCATGCCGGCCGCGCGTGCTGACGATCACGCCCTCGTCCAGGAACAGGTCGCAGGTGTGGACCGCCTTGTCCAGGAGCCCACCCTCGTTGCCGCGCAGGTCCAGGATCAACGCGTCAATCGGGTGGTCGGCAAACTGTAGGACCTCGCGCAGTTCTCGGACCGTGAACTCACCAAACGTGGTGATGCGCACGTACCCGATCCGCGGCTCCGCGTCCAGAAAGTAGTTCCATCTGCCGTCCGGCAGGAGATGGTCTCCCAGGACCGACTTCGTCTGGATCCATTGGCGAGTGATGTCGAGCCGCAGGGGTTGCGCGTCCGCGTCGGGGTGTTGGATCAGCAGGGTCACGCGGCTGCCCTCCGGGCCCTTCATCCGCTTGACCGCCTCTTCGACGTCCATCGTCTTGGCGGGAACCCCATCGATCTCCAGGATCAGATCCCCCGCGCGCATGCCGGCCCGGAATGCCGGGCTGTCGTAGAGCGGGCTGACCACGCGCAGTTGGTCGGCCAAAGGTGGGCCTTCCACATGGACCCCGATCCCCACGAACTCCTGGTCGATACTCTGCTTGAACTGCTGGAAGTGCTCCGGTCCGATGTAGGCGGAGTAGGGGTCGAGCCCTCGGACCATCCCCTGCATCGCGTTCTCAAACAGCGTGCGCGGCTCCACCTCTTCAATGTAGTGGGCCTCGATGAGCCCCATGGCCAACGAGATCATCGAGGGGAAGCGATTGCGCTCGGCCTTCTCATAACAAACCAGCGAGATGACCGCGACTATGAGAATCGTGACGGTGTTGCGCAGCGGCATGCGGACGCCCTCACCTCCGGACCCGAACGCGGGCCATGGGCCTGACGGACAACCAGGTCGATTCGCCAATCCACGCACACACCATATCACACTCGGGCGATGCGTACTATTGATACCGCCCGAGATTGTACCCGCCCGTGCATCAGCCGGCGTTCGAGCTTGCGGTGCGCCACAGCGATTCCAGGGTCTGGTAGAGTCGCTGAGGATCGATCGGTTTGGGAAGGTAACCGTCCATGCCCGCTTCGAGGCACTTGTCTTGGAACCCGGTCACGGCATGCGCGGTCATGGCCACGATCCGCGTGTGGCGCGAGGTGCCTCGTTCCATGGCGCGGATCAGGCGGGTGGCTTCCAGGCCGTCCAGTTCGGGCATTTCGACATCCATCAGCACCAGGTCATACGGCTGTTCGCGCAGCGCTTCCACGGCTTCCCGCCCGTTGCCGACGACGCGGACGCTATGCCCCTGCAGCTCGAGCAGGCCGACCGCCACCTCCTGGTTGATCAGGCAGTCCTCGGCCAGCAGGACCGTACGCGGACCGAACCCCGGGGCGGCCACAGCCTGGCTCGGCGGGTTCGCGCCCCGCCGGCTCGCGCTCTGGGCGTCGCTGAGCGCCGCGCGCAGTTCCGCCGGCTTGACCGGCTTGACCAGGCAGCGGGCCACACCCCACTGAGCAAAGCAGGGCATCTTGCCTTGCTGATCGGCCGGCAGCAGCATGACCACCGGATAGCTGTGGGTGGCCGCGTTCCGGACCGCGCGTTCGACTTCGTGCCACGTCTCATCCGTGTTGCGCGTGCACACGCTGATGATCACCACGGGGCTGGCCGCGCCGTCGGCCGCCAGGCGCCCGATCCAGCCCCGGATCGTCTCGGCGTCCGGGCAAGCGGTGGTCGTCCAACCGAGGCTATCGAGCATGTCCTGGTGAACCTCGCGACTGAGCGGATGGTGGTCCAGCAGGAGGGCGGTGCCGCCGGGCGCTTCCGGCGCAGGGCCGCACTGGCCGCGGGAGATGCTGAATTGGGCCGTGAAGTGGAACGTGCTCCCGTGCCCCACCGCGCTTTCCACCCACATCCGCCCACCGATCAGTTCCGCCAATTGCGCCGAAATAGCCAGCCCCAGCCCCGTGCCGCCGTAACGTCGCGTCATGGACGGGTCCGCCTGGCTGAACGATTCGAAGATCCGCTCCTGTTTGTCGGCCGGGATGCCGATGCCCGTGTCCCGGACGGAGAACTGCAGACAGGCCTGCTGCGGCGTCGCTGTCCGGGTCGCCACCTCCACGACGATCTCACCCTGCTCCGTGAACTTGACCGCGTTGCCGACGAGGTTCACGATGATCTGGCGGAGCCGCCCGGCATCGCCGACGAGTTCCGCGGGCACGTCGGGGGCGATGCGACAGAGCAGCTCGAGCCCTTTCTTGGTGGCCGGCACGATCATGATCTGCACCGCATCCAGCACCACGTCCCGGACATCGAACGGGATGCTCTCCAACTCCATTTTGCCCGCCTCGATCTTGGAGATGTCGAGGATATCGTCGAGCAGGCGCATCAGGCTGTTGGCCGACTGATTGAGCGTCGTCAGGTAGTACCGCTGCTGGGCATTGAGCGTGGTCTGCAGCGCCAGTCTCGTCATGCCGATGACGCCGTTCATGGGGGTGCGGATCTCGTGGCTCATCGTGGCCAGGAACTGGCTCTTCGCGAGGCTGGCGGCTTCGGCCGCCTTCATGGCGACACGCAGGTCTTCTTCGGTCATCAGCAGTTCGCGGGCAATACGTTCCAGTTCCGCGTTGGCCTCCGCCAACTGCTGGGCGCGCATGTCCGCGGCCGCCGTCCGGTCCGCCACGCGCTGTTCAAGCGTCTCGTTGAGCTTCTGCAGTTGCTGGAACCCTTCGGCGTTCTCGAGCGCCGCGCCGGCGATCGTGGCGATGAAGTGGGCCAGTCGTTGTTCATCCGGCCCGAACAGGCCGCGCACGTGGCGATGAGTCACATAGACGCACGCAGCCGGGCGACCGCGCCGGAAGATCGGTACGCAAATGGTCGAACCCTCGTGGAGCGCCGGGTCCTGATCAGAACCCGGCATCGCCGACGATTCCAGCAGGATGACCGACTGCCCCTCCCGCGCCGCCTGCTCCACCGTGGCCCGATGGAATGGCGTCGGGTCGTCGTCCATCGGCGTGATGGCCAGCGCATCCTGGTGTGGCCGGACTTCGAGCAGCAGGCAGTGTTCGCCTCGCAAGAGATGGAGGGCTGCGTTACGGACCTCGTCGAACACCGCACGAGGTGAAAGCGCCGCGGCGGTCCGGCGTCCCGAGTCCAACACGGTCCCGAATCGGTCGACCAAGGACAGCGTAGCCGACTCGTGTGCCGCAGACTCGCCGAGCCGCTGGTCGGTTGCGCGGCCGTGGAACCTGGCCAACAGCGCCTCCGCCTCCTCCAATTGTTCGGCGGCCCCGGCCCAACCCAACTCCCGACCGATCCGCCCCCGCGCCCACAGCGACTGGGCGTACTCGAACGGCGCTTCCTGCCGTCGGGCCGCCTCGAGGCTCTTGTCGATCAAGCGCCGGGCCTTGCGCGGTTGGCCGAGCAGGGCTGCCAGGTAGGCGCACTCACGCCAGACGTGCGGCAGGTCGCACAGGTACGTGCGTGCCTGCCGGCGCGCTTTGCGAGCCAACTGCCGGGCTTCGCGCAAGCGCATACGCCGGCCAGTCAACGTCAGGTCCGTGCAGTCCTGGATCTGCCGGCGGCGGCAGGTCAACAGCCACGCCAGGCTCGATTGAATATAGGCGTTGCTCACACGCGTGGATGTCGCCAACTGGTCGGCGCGGGCCAGATAGTCGGCCGCCTCGTCGATCTGGTCCGCGTAGTACAGCTGGATGCCCTTGGCGAACAGCACTTGCACGGCACCCTGCGCGTCGCTGCGCGATCGCTGCAGCTCGGCCTCCATCACCTCGGGGGGGACGGCGCCGCAGGTCGCCCGCGCCCAGATGTCCAGACTCACGCCCGCCGCCTGCTCGTCGCCCACTTCGATACCCGAGTCATGGTGGAGCCTGGCCTGCTCCGCCGCTTCCTCCATGCGGCCCAACCGGTAGAGCGCACAGGAATACTGGAACCGGGCGATATGGACCTGCCAGAAGTCGCCGGTGCGCTCGAGCAGCTGGATCGCCGAGCGGCACGCCTCCGCGCACTCTCGGAATCGGGCCGCCGCATAGAGCGCCAGCCCGTAGTACGACAGGGCCTGGCCCTGTCCCCAGGGATCCTCCACAGTGGCACAGATGGCCAGCGCCTTGCGGGCGTAGGCGATCCCGCGCGAGAACCAGGCAATGAGCGTCATGGCCGGAGCGTGCTCGGAGTAGGTCCGCGCCAACTCCATAGTCGGGCGGTAGCGCTCGGCCAGGTTCATCCCCCGCAGGTGCGACCATAACGTCGCCAGCCGCGACCGGGTGAACCAGTAGCCATGAGCCAGCCGGCTGAGGAACCGGACGGCCAGCAGCTCCGAGGCAGGCGGTTCGCCGCGCCGGCGATGGACCAACAGGAAGGGCAGGATGGTATGGAGGAACTGGACCCAGACCTCCCGGGCGACATGCACGAACAGGCTGATCGCCGAACGGGGAACCGGCTGGCCGATGGCTGCCAGGGCCTGCTCCAGCCGCTGCACCGCTTGCCCCATGTCGCCGCGTTGCTGCGAGAGTTCTCCCAGCAACCCCAGCGCCTGGGCCTCCGTCGCCGGCGTGTCGGCCAACGCCACCGCCCGCTCAAAGAGCTCCTCCGCCGCGTCATAGTGCCCGCGCAGCATCAAGACGTCGCCCAATCCCACTGCGATCTGGAACTGGACCGACTGCGGCGCGGCGTCCGCGCCGCGATGCGCGATGCGGTACTGTTGCTCCGCGACTTCCAGTGCATAGTGGGCGCGCGCGCGCTCGGCCGCCTTGAGCGCCGAAGGGAGCGCCTGGCGGCTGTCTCCCCCCGCATCGAAGTGGTAGGCCAGGTCCGACAGGTTGTCAGGATGATGCTCTTGCAGGTGCTGGGCGGCCGCCAGATGTGCGCGCCGCCGCTGCTCGTCGGACAGCTGGTCGAGCAACACGCGCTGGATCTTGTGGTGGACGAACACTCCGTGTCGGCCGTCGGGGCGGACCCATACGAGCTGGCGGCGCCGGGCTTCGTCCAGGATCGCCAGCGCTGCGGGCAGCGTCCGCCCGGTCAGCGCCGCGGCCACACCCAGATCGAACTCCCGGCCCAAGACCGCGGCGAACCCCAGCAGCTCCACGGTCTGCGGCGGCAACCACTCGATGCGCCGCGCCAGGAACAGTCCGGCCTGGTGCGAGGACTGCAGGTTGGCGATCGCCGCGGTCTCGACCCGCCAGCCCTGCGGGTCGGCAACCATCGCGCCCGACTCGACCAGCCCGCGCAGCACGGCAGAGGCCATGAACGGGCTCCCATCCGACAGGCGGAGCACGGCGTCGAGCACCTCCTCAGGCAGCGGTCCCGCCATGGACTCGGCCAACTGCCGGACCTCGTGCGAAGCCAACGGCTGAAGCTTCAAATGCGCCGTGGCCGGGAGGCTGCGGATCCGATGGCCCGCCGGGACCTCGTCCGAGCGGAACGCGAACAGCACCAGCACCCGACTGTCCCGGTCCGCCGGTTCCTGCTCGGCGGCCCGCCAGCGTTCCAGCAAGGCGATCGTCAAGTCATCGCACCACTGACAGTCGTCCAGGATGACCATCGCGGGGCGCTCGGGAGTCCCCAGCGCGCAGATCAGCTGCACGAGGCCTTTCACATGGCGGATCTCGTGAAACGCGCCGGGCAGCGTCTTGGCAGACGTCTGCCAGCCGAGTTCCTCAGCCAGCCGCGGGAAGGTGGCCGCCACCCATTCCGCGTTGTCTCCCAAGCGCTGACGCACCTGGCTTGCCAGCTTCGGGTTCGCGCGTGCCACCGCCGCCAGATCGTTGACGACGCCGTCGAGGATCTGGAAGGGGCGACGCTCCATCTCGCTGCTCGCCGCGCCCCGCAAGACCCACATCCCTTCCCGCGCCGCGCGCCGCGCAGCCTCCTGCAGCAGCCGCGTCTTCCCGCTGCCTGACTCCCCTTCGATCAACATCAACCGCGAGGCGTGCAAGCCGACAGACCGGATCTCCTCATCGATCCAGTCGCACTCCGCAACCCGCCCGACAAGGGCCGGCTCCGTCAGGTGGCGGCGATGGTCCGCCGCACCGAGCACCAGCGCGGGCGCGTGCTCCCCACGTTCAACCGCCTCCGACAGCTGTGCCAGATCGTACAGCACACCATCCGCCGACTGGTACCGATCCCGCGGATCCTTGCGCAACAGACGCTGCACGACCTCTTCGACAACCGGCGGCACCTCGATCCCACACGTCTGCAGGTCCGCCACCGGGGCCGTCATGTGCTGGAACAGGATCTCACCGACCGTGTCGCCCCGGAACGGCAGCCGGCCGGTCAGGCATTCGTACAACACGACACCCGCCGAATACAGATCCGATGCCTCGCCGACGTCCACGTCCATCGAACCGGCCTGCTCCGGTGATACGTACAGCGCCGACTCCGGTATCTGCTGGTCCGACAGCATGCTGAGCAGCTGTCCGCGGGCCAGGCCGACGTCGATCAGCGTGGCCCGCACGATCCGACCCGCCGCATTGACCACGATGTTCGACGGCTTGATGTTGCGATGCAGCCGCTGGCAGGCATGCAGATCGCGCAGCGACCGGAACAGGCAGATCGCCAGCCGCAGCGTCTCGGTCAGACTGAGCCGGCGGTAGTGGAGGCGCCACTTCAGTGTCTCACCCGAAGTGAAGGGCATCACGACGTAGAAGCTGTCCCCCTCCGTACCCGCTTCCAGCAGCGGACGGGGCGACAACCGGCGCAGCTCGCACAACTGCCGACACTCCTCCTCCAGATGCGCACGCGCCGCAGCCGACAGACAGCGCGATTCGAACGTCTTGATCACGACCGATTCGCTGCGCGCTCGATCCAAGGCCAAGAGCGTTCGCACGCCCACTTTCTCGCCCAACAGTCGCAGCGCGCGGTATCGCCCGGCAATCACCAGATCGCCATGCACCGCAGTACCCTGCAACTCCGCGTTGTCCGAAAAGTGTGTCGGCACCGGCCTGTTTGCCCCCCGCGCCAAGTCCCGCTCGTACCGTGGTGGCGCAGCGCACAAGATGACCGCGGCGCACCGCGTTGCCACACATCGCTAAGGAACTCTAGCTCGCTACCGACCCGAACATGCCCACCCGCCCGGCCATGACGGTTGGATCGGTTGTAAGCCCGAGCCGGCCTGGCGTGGCTTGGGTGTCGTGGCTTGGGTGTCTCGTCCTGCTCCATTCCTGCCCATGGCGGCCGGTTCCCGCACGCTTGCCCGGATCCATCCCGCCCGGCCTCCGTGGCTCCCCTGCCGACCTACTCGCCACGGCCCCTGATCGCTAGACTGCCAAAAGAGGCACTCTGACTGGAGGATTCCGATGGACGACCCGCAGCGCGTGACGGCCTTGATCGACCGGCTGAAGCTCCTGCCCGGCCTGGACGAGAACACCTACCAGCGTCTGCTGCACGAACTGGATGCCGGCCGCGACCGGACGGGGTATGACAGCGCCGGCCGCGCCCACGTCACGCTGTTTGACGCGAGGAGGCGCGACGTCGAGTCGTTCGACGCGGCCAACAACGGTCGCTTCCTGCTGCATTATGTGCGCGCCCCGTTGAGTCGTGACACGGCCCGCGCGGCCGAAGGCTCCCGGGTCGTCTGCGTGTTCGTCAATGACGACTGCGGCGCCGAGGTCCTGGAGCAACTGGCCGCCATGGGCGTCGAGCTGATCGCGCTGCGTTGCGCGGGGTTCAACCATGTCGATCTCGACGCCTGCCGACGGCTCCACCTGAACGTGGTCCGAGTACCGGCCTACTCGCCCCATGCGATCGCCGAGTTCACGGTGGCGCTGATGCTGATGCTCAACCGCCGCCTGCATCACGCCTACCTGCGCAACCGCTCAGGCAACTTCGTCCTGGACGGGCTCACCGGATTCGACATGTTCGGCAAGACGGTGGCAGTGGTCGGCACGGGCCGGATCGGCCAGTGCACGATCAGCATCCTCCGCGGGTTCGGCTGCCACATCCTGGCCGTCGACAAGTACCCCAACCCGCAGCTCGCCCAAACCGCCGGCGTGCAGTACGTCGACCTGGATCGTGCCCTGCCGGAATCCGATATCATTACGCTGCACGTCCCCCTCTTCCCTGAGACACACCATCTGATCAACCGGGCGGCCATCGAGCGCATGAAACGCGGCGTCATGCTGATCAACACCAGCCGCGGCGGATTGGTCGACACCCGCGCGCTGATCGCGGGACTCAAGTCGGGCAAGATCGGCGCCGCCGGGCTCGATGTCTATGAGGAAGAGGCAGGCATCTTCTTCCACGATATGTCCGACAAGGTCCTGACCGACGACGTATTGGCTCGACTGATGACCTTCAACAATGTCGTCGTCACGTCCCACCAGGCGTTCCTCACGCGCGAGGCGCTGGCCAACATCGCCCAGACGACGCTGGCCAACATCGCCGAGTTCGTGGCCGGCCGCCGCGGGTCCGAGCTGACGCACTCGGTCTAGGCGCGAGGCGGGCCGCTGGGACCCGGCGGCGGCGCCCGCGGCCCCGGCTCACGCCAGATGACAACCGGCAGAAGACGGCTATGATACGCAGTGGCGGCTGGAAGCCGAGCACGGGCTTGACAGGCGGGACGCCTAGGATGCTTGCAACAGGAGCAACGATCCATGCCGTCACTCGCGGAGAGCGTCGGGAAAGAGCTGAAGACGATCCTGATCATCGTAGGGGTGATCTGGGCCTTCTTCCTGGTGAGCCTGGCATGGCCGGGGATTCGGGAGTTCGGGCTGCGGCCGCGGACCGCGCGCGGACTGATCGGCATCATCACGATGCCGTGGCTTCACAAGGATCTGAAACACCTCGTGTCGAACACCATCCCGCTGGTCGTCCTGCTGTTCCTCTTGGCCGGGTCGCGCGCCCGATGGTGGCTGATCGTCATTGAGATCACGCTGCTCAGCGGCGCGATCTTGTGGGTGGCCGGCTGGGGGAGCGATCGTGTCCATGTCGGGGCCAGCACGCTGATTTCCGGCCTGGTCGCGTTTCTCATCCTGGGTGGCTTCTTCGAACGTCGCCCGTTATCGATCCTGGTGGCTGTCATCACGTGTGTGCTCTATGGCGGTTCACTGTTGTGGGGGATCATTCCGCATAATGAGGGCGTGTCGTGGGATGGCCACCTGTACGGCGCGATCGCCGGCGGGTTGCTCGCGTTCCAACTGGCTCATCTGGCCAAGGCGCGTGCAGTGGCCGAGGCTGCCGGCGCGCTGCCTCTGATTCTGGCCTTCTCCGCATCGACGGCGCTGGCCCAAAGTCCCGTCGGAAACGTGATGCAGATCCACCAGCGCGGTGGGAACAGGCATGCACAGGAGATAGGCGTGGCTGCCGCTGAGGCCGACTACGACAGGACGACCACCGGCCAGCGGCTCGCCGCGACGATCTCACGGGCTTCCGCCCCACTGGGGACGAACACGAACCCGAGCTCGGGCGGCAGGTCGGCCAGGTCCAGATGACCGACATGTCGCCACTCGCGCTCCAGCGACCAGTCGACGGAACCTTTCCGGCCACCCCATCGCCGCTGGAAATACGGACGCTCCGCGTCACTCAGCGCGTCCCAGGCCGCGTCGTCGCCGTACACGACCGGTCGGCCGCCGCGCTGTTGGAACCAGCCGCGCGCCACACCGACTCCGTAAGGCTGGAAGTCCCATCGGCGGCGGTGCGCGCGGAACGTGCGGAGCCGGCGGAGTTCCTGGAGGCGCGCGGCTGAAAAACAGACGACCGGCGTGCCGCCGCGAATCGCGCGGCCGGTGGCCAACAGGCGTTGCTGGGCGACGATCCGCGCCAGTGCGGTCAGCGCCGAATGCGATGCGCCCGGACGGTCAAAGATCAAGCCGTCCAGGTAGTCCACACGGTCCTGATCAGGCCACGGACCGTCGGCGGCGCGTGTGCAGTGCACCAGGTAGTCGGCCACCGGGACTTCGTCCGCCGCCAGGATGGGCGGCCGGGGCGTACCATGTCCCTGCGCAGCGCCATCGGCGTCCGCGGCGGCAGCGCACGCACCGTTGCCGGACCGGTCGGCGATCGGCAGGCAGGCGGCGCCGCGGGCCGCCAGATCGCGCGCGACACGCTCCCCGACGAACCGTCTGCCGACCAGCAGTGTGACCCGGGGATCGATCCCCGTCGGCGTCTCGCGGAGCCGGCGCTCGAGAAGCCGACAGACGTTGCCGCCCCGCCGCACACGGCACGCGATCACGCGGTCGCTGGTCGCAATCACGATCGCATCCCGCGCTGGAACGGAACCGTCGATCTCGTCGCTCAAGGGCGGAGACACGATGGCCGGCCGGCAGCGGCCGTCCTCCTGCCAGCGATCTGCGCCGCACGCCAGGCACCGGGCCAGCCACCGTTCGAGCGACCACGCGGGCGGCACGAGTTCGAACAGCACCAGTGGAACGTGGAACAACTGGGCGCAACGCGCGATGAGTTCTGCCAGGGCAGTCCCCTGCGCCGCGGCCAGCACCTGGCCCGCGGCGCGCACGCCCAGGCATGTCTGCCGCAACACGCGGAACCAATCGCTGCCCAGCCTGTCGAGACTCCCGAGCCGGGAGCTGACCACGCCCACCCGCTCGCCCGCCGGAATCCCGTGCGGCCACCAGACCAGCCGTCGGCCGACCCACGGATGCATCGGCCACGCCGCGCCGGGCAGGTCGCTGGTCAGCACACCCCCGCCGCGCAGTCCGCGCTGGAGCTGATCAAGCATGTTCGAAATGCGAGGCATCGCGGTGTTTGGATCTGCCGCGCCGGCGGCGCCGGCGGCACCTGTCCAATCCCTTCTGCGCCCGCGTTTCGAAGCTGGTGAGCCGTTGCTTCAGGCGACCATATCCGACTCGAGGATCTGTTCCACGCCGTCCGCTTTGGCGATCACGACGACGCCGCCTTCGCTGACGGTGAAACCGCGCTCGCGATCCTTCTCCAGATCGTATCCGATCTCCACACCCGCCGGGATCCGGACCCCTTTGTCAATGATCGCTCGGCGGACCTTGGCATGGCGCCCGATGTCCACGCCTTCGAAAACGATCGAATCCTGCACATGCGCGTAGCTGTTGACGCGGACCAGCGGGCCCAGGATGCTGCGCTCCACGCGCCCACCCGAAACCACGCTGCCCAGGCAGACGATGCTGTCCAGCGCATACCCGCGCCGCTCGCTGGTGCCCACGCTGCCGAACACGAACTTGGGCGGCGGCAGGATCGGCTGGTAGGTCCGAATGGGCCACCACGCGTCGTACATGTTCAATTGCGGGTCGATCGCCACCAGGTCCATGTTCGCCTCGTAGTAGGCGTCGAGCGTCCCGACATCGCGCCAATAGGCGTCTCCTTTGCGGTTCTCGTCCCGGAATGGGAACGCATACACGCGGTGCGAGTCGATGATCGACGGGATGATATTCCGGCCGAAATCGTGCGCGCTGTCCGGGTCCGTGGCATCCCGGCACAGTTGCTCGAACAGGAAGCGGGCTGTGAAGACGTAAATGCCCATGGAGGCCAGGCAATGCTGTTCGTCGCCCGGGATCGGTTTCGGGTGCTCCGGCTTCTCCTGGAACCCGACGATCCGGTTCGTCGGGTCCACCTGCATCACGCCGAATTGCCGGGCCGCCCGCGCTTCGACCCGCAGCGCGCCGACGGTCAAGTCCGCGTTGACGCGCTGATGGTACTCGATCATCGTGCGATAGTTCATCTTATAAATGTGATCGCCTGCCAGAATCACGACGTAGCTGGGCCGTTCCATTTCCAGCGCGTAGATGTTCTGGTAGACCGCGTCCGCGGTGCCTTGGTACCAGTGCTCGTCGATGCGCTGTTGGGGCGGCAGGATATCGATGAACTCATCCAGGTCGCGGCAGAAGAACCGGCGCCAGCCCAGGTCGATATGCCGGTCCAGGCTCATCGCCTTGTACTGGGTGAGCACGAGCATCTTGCGGATGCCGCTGTTGAGGCAATTGGACAGCGAGAAATCAATGATCCGGTAGCCCCCGCCGAACGGCACGGCCGGTTTGGCCCGATCGCGGGTAAGTGGTTCCAGACGCGAGCCTTTTCCGCCTGCCAGCACGACCGCCAGTGTATCCAACATAGGGCACTCCGTTGAGAAATGATTGGCAGCGACACACCGCGCCCCGCAGTCGCTCCAATTCTATCGGTTTTCGCGCACCGGCAGAATAGGAGTATCGCACCACTCGCGCATCCAGAGTTCCAGGAACAGCAAAGCCCAGAGCCGATACGCATGGTCGAACTCCGACGTCTCGTGCTGACGCACCAGCTCGGCCACTTCTTGCTGGCGGAACCAGCCGCGGCCCGCCGCGGTGGGGCCGAGCAACACGTCGTGGGTCATCTCGCGCAGTTCGTGCCGGAACCAGTGGTTCAACGGGACGCCAAACCCCATTTTCGGCCTGTTCCAGATCGCGTCCGGCAACAGGTCCCCGAAAGCCTTGCGCAGGATCCGCTTGCCACGGCCGCGACGCAGCTTCCAACGCATGGGCAGCGACGCGGCGAGTTCCACGAGCCGGACATCCAGGAACGGCTGGCGGCACTCGAGCGAATGGGCCATCGAGGCGATGTCCACCTTGGTCATCAGGTCGCACGGCAGGTAGGTCTGCAAGTCGGCCAGCGTGATGGCCGTGATCGCATCACGCCGCTCGGCCGTCCGCAAGGCGGCGGCCAGGAACTGGTAGGGATCGGTGTCCGGCAACCGCTCCAAGAATGAGTCGCTGTAGAGCGCGGCCCGATACGCCACCGGGAAAATGGAAAACCATTCCAGGTACCGGCGGCCGGGCGACAGTCCGAGCGACTTGCTGAACCGCTTGAACTTGCGCACGATCGACCTCTGGCGCGACGAGGCGGGCAGCCGCTGCCAGATCGGCGCGCCGAGGACCGACCGGACCGGCTTCAGCCGATCCAACCAGCGGCCCATCGTGGCGGCCTGGTAGCGCGGATACCCGGCGAACAGCTCGTCTCCGCCGTCCCCGGATAAAGCCACCGTCACGTGCTGCCGCGTCAGCTCCGCAACGTGCCAGGTGGGGATCGCCGAGCTGTCGGCGAACGGTTCGTCGTAATGCCAGACCAGCTTGGGCAGGATGGCCACGTCGTCCGGCGTTACCTGGAACTCGTGATGGTCCGTCCGCAGGTGTTCGGCCACCTGCCGGGCATAGCACGTCTCGTCGAAGTCACGCACCGGAAAGCCGATGGAGAACGTCTTGACCGGCCGCGCGGCCAGCCGCTGCATGATGGCGACGATCAGCGAGGAATCGACGCCGCCCGACAGGAACGCACCCAACGGCACGTCGCTCTGCATCCGCAGCGCCACGGACGACTCGAGCGTCGTCCGAATCGCTTCGATCGCCGCCGCCTCGCTCCCTGACCACTCGGCATTGAAATCCGGCTGCCAATACGGCGCGACCGTCAACCGCCGGTCTTCATAAACCGCATAGTGGCCCGGCGGGACCTTGCGCGTGCCCTCGAAAATCGTCCACGGATGCGGCACGTACTGGTAGGTCAGGTAATGGTCCAGCGCCGTCGGATCGATCTCGCGTGACAGACCGGGCACCTGCAACAGGCTCTTCAGCTCGCTGGCGAACAGCAGCCGGTCCGGCTCGCAGCGATACACCAGCGGCTTCTTGCCCAGCCGGTCACGGCCCAGCACCAGCCGCCCGCGGCGCGCATCCCAGATGGCAATCGCGAACATCCCGTTGAAGTGTGCGAAACAGCCCGTGCCCAGATCCTCGTACAGGTGCACGATCGTCTCGCCGTCGCCGTTCGTGCGAAATACGTGGCCGGCGCCCTCCAGCCGCCGTCGGAGCGAACGGAAGTTGTAGATCTCGCCGTTGAACACCACCCACACCGTGCCGTCTTCGTTCGACAGTGGTTGACGGGCCAATTCCAGGTCGATGATCGACAGCCGGCGGAAGCCGAGCGCCACGCCGGGCTGCCGGCCGCGCGGCGCGGACAGCCGGCACTCGGCACGATGGAAGCCCTCGTCGTCCGGACCACGGTGGCGCAGCACATCCGTCATCCGCGCGAGAACTCCCGCGCTGATCGATTGGTCCGACGCCGACCACACCCCACCGGCTATGCCGCACATGGTTTTCCGTTTTCGGTGATGGTTCCCTTGCCCACGGTCGTTTAGACTACTGGACGTGACACGGCTCGTTCAAGCACGCTGCACGGCGGAGGGCGCCATGATGACCGATCGGAGCGAGACCAGACGAGTTGCCGGGAGCTCGCGGCGCGCATTCTTGAAGGCCGGCGTCGCCTCGGCGGCGGCTTTGAGCTGTCCAGGTGCCTGGCTCGCGACGCGCCCGGGGTCCGCCGCGGACGCAGAACCCGGCTCGATCACCCGGTTGTCGGACCATCTGATGATCTACCACGGACCGATCAACGTGGGGATCGTGCGGGATGGAGACCGGGCACTGCTGATCGACTGTGGCGATGAGAGCGTGGGCGACGCCCTGCGGCAGTTGGGGATCGCGCACGTCGAGCAGGTGCTGTTGACCCACTATCACCGGGATCAGTGGTGCGGGGCCGCGAGCCTGCCCCACACGGTCGTGCTGGGCGTCCCGGCCGAAGAGCGCGAGTTGTGCGAGAACCCGGCCACGTACTGGAACGATGACGGACAGCTGTATCGCGTCTTCGAGTCCTATCGGCCGGACCACCTGACACCGGCCGAATCGCGGCCCGTGGCGCGGACCCTCGTCGATGGCGAGTCCTTCACATTCGGGCCGGCGACGATCCGCGTCGTCGCCACCCCCGGGCACACCGACGGCTCGCTCAGTTACCTCGTGGAGGTCGATGGCCGCCGCACGGTATTCAGCGGCGACTGCCTGGCAGGGCCGGGCCAGGTGTGGGACCTGTTCAGTCTGCAACGCGGGTTCGCCAAGGGCGGCCAGGCGATCGGCGGCTACCACGGATTCATGGGCGATCGGTGGCGGTTGGCCGAGAGCCTCGAGAAGATCAAGGATCTCCAGCCTGACTTGCTGGTCCCTTCCCACGGGGTCCTGATGGACGATCCGGCGGGCGCTGCGGACGCGCTGTCAGCCGCGCTGGAGCAGGCGTATGAGAATTACGTCTCCATCAGCGCGCTGCGCTATTACTTCCCCGGCCTGTTCACCGACTACGAAGGGCGGCCCGGCCAGATGCCGATCCGGCCGGGGATCCAGCCGCCGTCCTGCCTGCGCCATTTCAGCACGACCTGGATGCTGGTCTCCGAGTCGGGTGCCGCGTGGGTCCTGGATGCCGGCTCGCCCGACATCGTGGACCGCTTGAAGAAGATGCTCGCGGACGGCGAGATCCGGTCTGTCGAAGGGCTGTGGGTCACCCACTATCACTGCGATCACACGGATGGCATCCCGGCCTTCCAGCAGGCGTTCGACTGCCCCTGCTATGCGGACAGCCGGTTGGCCGACGTGCTGACCCGCCCCGCCGCCTGGCGATTGCCATGCCTGGCGCCCGAGCCCATCCGCGTGGACCGGCCGATGCGTGACGGCGAATCCTGGCAATGGCGCGAGTTCACGATGACGTCGCATTTCCTTCCCGGTCAGACGCTTTATCACGGCGGACTGCTGGCGACGGCCGGCGACTTGCGGTTGTTCTTCGTCGGCGACTCGCATACGCCCGGCGGCCTGGACGACTACTGTGCCCACAATCGCAACTGGCTGGGAAGGGATGTCGGTTTCCATCGCTGCCTGACGCTGATCGAGCGTCTCGAACCGACGCACCTGTTCAACTGCCACGTGGATGTCGCGTTTACATTCACGCCCGACGAGATCCGATTCATGCGCGGCAAGCTCGACGAGCGCGAGCGGCTGTTGGGGCGCCTGGTCGCGTGGGACCACGCCAACTTCGGAACGGATCCGCTGTGGGTGCGAGCCGATCCGTACCGCCAGACGCTGCACCCGGGTGACCTGGTGCAGGCACACGTGGTGATGACCAACCACTCAACCGCGCCGACGCGGTTCGCCTGCCGCGCGGTGCTAACCGGCGCGCTGGGCGGCACCGTAACGGATTGGCGCGCGATCGAGGTGCCGCCCAAGGAAGAACAGGCGTGCGCGTTGTCGTTCGCCCTGCCAGCCGACGCACCGAGCGGCCGCCACGTCGTCCCGATCGACATCCGCGCGCACGGTCGCAGCCTGCCGCGCTTCAGCGAATTGCTGGTGGATGTCGAGTGAAGCCCGTTGTCGGGCCTGTTCGGAGCCCGACGAGTTCCCCCCGGTAAGTGACTAACGAAGCACGAACGATCCAATCACAAAGACAGATAGGAGGCCTCCTGATGAACCTATGTCGCTGGCCAATGACGCTCGCGGCCGCAGTCGTCCTGGCAGGTGTCGCGGCGGGATCCGCCACGGCCCAGGCCGTGTCGGACCTGTATCGGATCACGGACAGCGTGTCGGGCACGCACGTGGAATATCACCGTATCGCGATCGCTCCCGGGAACGAGGTGCTGCTGGCGGACTTGCAGGGTCCCGGCAAAGTGACTTACTTCTACATCACGGACGACACGCAAGGCAAGTTCTTCCCCGGATTGGTGCTGAAAGTCCTGTGGGACGACGAGACGGAGCCGAGCATCCTGGTGCCGCTGAGCGATTTCTTCGGGGCGCTCCACGGCAGGACGATCGACTACCAGTCGGCGCCCATGCAGATCAACCACGCCTGTTTCATGTGCTACCTGCCGATGCCGTTCAGCCAGCGCGCCCGGTTCCTGCTGGCCAACGACGGCGACAGGGACTATTCGCAGAGCGTGGCCTATGGGATCGACTTCGAGCGGAGCGCCGACTTCGCCCGGGAGAAGAGCCGGCTCCACTGCACGTGGCGGCGCACGAACCCGACCCGCAACGGCATGCATACGCTGCTGGAGGTCCACGGCCGTGGCCACTACGTCGGTAATTTCCTGCAGGTCCACAGCAAGTACGGCGGCTGGTGGGGCGAGGGAGACACGCTGCTGACCATCGACGGCACGACCATGACGCACAGCCCGGGGACCGAGGACGAGTACGGCGCCTGCTGGGAGTTCGGCCACACGTTCTCCTACCTGTACAGCGGCTACCTGCTGAAAGAGGAACCGGACCATCGGATGTACCGCTGGTACCTGGCCAACCCCGTGCGGTTCCAGAAGTCGCTGAAGGTCGAGATCCAGAACCAGCGCTGGCAAGACGGGCAGATCCCCAGCCGCGACGACTACACGAGCGTGGCGTTCTGGTACCAGGAAGAGCCGCACGACAGACTGACGCTGCCAGGGTTCGCGGAGCGCACCGCGCCTTCCCAGGCAGCCGAGTACAAGTGACTCCCAGGAGGACAGGCGATGGCGAAGAGACGGGGATCTGCGAGCAGCCCTGCCGGCGCACCGCCGACACGCGCCGCGCTCCCCCAAGACGTCGAGACGCGGCTGCAGGCAGTGTGGCGGCAACTCGGACATCTCATCGACTGGTGCCAGAACGACACGCAGTGGTCGCAGTTGTTCCGCGCGGAAGCCAGGCCGTATCGAGAAACGTTCTATTGGGAAGCGGTCGCCCGCCTGCTCGCTCAGTACCTGGAAGTGCACCCGGCCGCGTCGCCCGAGCTTGCCTTGACCGACTGCCTGATCGCCACTCAGTGCCCGCCCAGCGCCGACGACCCGGCGGCGGTGAGGGAATTCCACGAGCACTGGCAGACGCTGCTGGCCCACTCGCAACACGAGTTGGACACGGCCATGCAGCAGGATCTGGAGCTGGCAGAGCAGGATGGCGTGCGGGAAGTCGTCGCCAGGCTCTACGCTGCCGATCGGCAGCAGTGGCGCCCGAGTTGACCTGCACCCAACGCCGGGCAGGTGATACCGTTGTCGCCGCCGGAAGAATGACCGATAATCAACCTGCTTTCGAATCGTGACCGTGGTTCTGGATTAATACGACACGCCCGGAGGATCCGCCATGACTCCCCAACACACCAACAACTACCCCAAGCTTCACAACGCGGCCTGGCCCGGCGTGGTGGGCAAGGGCGACGGCGGCGAGCCGCCCATCGACCTGGACACGATGCTCGATCTGACGGCGGCCGCCGAGGTGGACGGCATTCGCTTCGAGGGCTTCGACCTGTTCCTCTATGCGCCGCATATCAACATCGATTCGAGCGACGACGAGATCAAGGTGCTGGCCGACAAGGCCGGGCACCGGCAGCTCGAGATCGGCACGGTGACCGCGCCGATCTGGCCGCCGACCGGCGGGGGCTCGGCCATGGGCACCGATCAGGATCGCCGCCAGTTCCTCGAACAGGTCCGCAAAGGCTGCCGCATCGCCGAACGGCTGCGCCAGCTGGGCGTACGGCCCCACGGGATCGTGCGGATCGACTCGGCGTGCGGCGTCGAGCCCTGGTGCGCCGCGCCGGAAGAGAACCAGAAACGGATCGCAGAGACCTTCCGCGAGTCCTGCGTGATCGCGGAGGACCATGGGGAGCGGTTGGCGGCCGAGGGTGAGATCTGCTGGGGTGGCATGCACTCCTGGCGGCGCATGATCCAGTTGCTGGAGATGGTCGATCGGCCGCAGACGCTCGGCTTCCAAGCCGACATGGCCCATACGCTGCTGTACCTGCTGGGCTACAACGCGCCGGAGGACGCCATCCTGCCCCAGGACTTCGACTGGAGCGACGAGGCGCGCTTCTACGCGGCCTACGAGCAGCTGACCGACGCCCTGCGCCCCTGGACCGTGGACCTGCACATCGCCCAGAACGATGGCACGGTACATGGATCCGGCAGCCACGATAAGACCGGCCGGCACTGCCTGGCCACCGACCCCCAGGGCAAGCTGGACGTGGTGCGCTGCGCAGGCTACTGGCTCCGTGACAAGAGCGGCCAACTGACCAAGCGGTTCCGGCACATCTGCTGGGACGGTTGCATGTTCCCCAACGCCGTGATGATGAACCCCCAGACATGGAACGATATTCTGCGGGCAATGATCGCCGTGCGTGACGCGCACGGATGGCATGAATGAGAGCACCGCGGACGGGCCGAACACGTCTGAGCGCCAGAAGCTTGACCCGCCTGGCACTCCGAGTACAATAGCGATGGAAGCTGACTTTCCACAGCGTTTTTTTCTCTGCTTCTCGTCTTCTATGGAGGGCATGCATGGAAAAAACGTCGGACAGGCACCTTGGAGGAGTGTGAACTCCTCCGGTTCCTCGCCGTGAAACCGATATGCTGGGTTTACGCAGGAACCGTTTGTCGTCGGCAGGCGGAGTGTCTTGCACCGCAGGTTCCTGCCCCGCTTGGATACGAGTTGTTCGTGCGCAGCCGTGCGCGTCGGGCATCGTCCTGCGGGTCGTGTGACTGTGCATCCTGTCTTGGTCGCAGATGTACGACGGTGATGCGCGTTGCATCCGCAGTGCGTGTTGTGTGAGTGAGCCGGACGCGCGTCGCGCGCGAAAGCGACTTGGATCTCAAAGCGGGTTACGCGGCCCTCGCCCCTCGTTGTTCTGGGCGAGGGCCGTTTTTCGTTGTCGACCCGGCCGCCTCTCCGGCTTCTGCGCTCCCGGTTCGGACACCAACCGCGCATGAGGCTGGCGTTGAGCCTTGTTGCGGTCGGGCCGCATGTCGCGAACCGTGATGCGGTATCCGTCCTTTCGGGGCCCACCACGGGGCCGATCCGACTCTGCGCCAAAAATTGGGGCAGGAAACCAGGAAGGAGACGGAGCAGATGTCTCTTCTGAGCTTCCGACTGCCTTGGTTGTAAATCCTGCTCATGGTTTCACCCCCCTCAGTTCCCCCTTTTGCAAGAGGGGAAGCTGCACTTGGCACGGCGAAGAGGGTTGCATAGCTCACCCCCCCCTTGCAAAGGGGGGGGCGCCCGAGATCGCGCCGAAGTTGGCAGGTTGCAGACACTCTGTCTTCTGGGCGGCGGTGAATTGGGCCTTCGGCCAAATGGGGATGAGTTGGTGGCCCGCATTCCTGCGGCGATGCCGCAGGCTACGGTGAATCTGGCCTTCGGCCCAGCCAGCATGGTGGGCCCGAGCTAAATCCGGGGAGCCGAGTCAGAGAGAACCGAATCAGGGTGTCTGATTACCGTAAGTGGCTGCTGTATCGACTGTGATTACGCGGCGTTTTCAGACGGCCGACGCGGCTACCTGCAAGCCGCCGTGATAGTTGGCATCCATGACGCGAGCAGGTGTTCAAGGGCCTGCGAAGTCAGTGGCGAATCGCTGCGCCGACTGCGAGGCCCACGAGCCACGGGACGGCCGCAAAAAGCCCCAACACCAAGCCTACGCCTTGCACCCGCGCCGCTTGTGGGTAGAAGTGCAAGAGAAGCGCTACGACGAGAATCCCAAGCGATCCGAGCAACTGCCAAACGCGGTAATCCGCATGACCCAGCACCGCCTGGATATAACGCACGTCGGCACCCCGGTCTAACATCAACGTGGCCACAGCATGGCGAAATAAGTGGCACGCGCCGGCCTTGTCGATGCCCGCGCCGCGCAGGTAATCGCGCACGATCTTGGATCACTGATTGGCGTGCAGGGGGTGCCCGTTCTTGGAGACAAACAGCAGGGGCGTCTCGGCCCGGCGCGCCAAGAGCGGCCGGGCCTCGGCCAGATACTTGTCGATCCAGGCGAGCGCCCGCGCACCGATCGGCACGTAGCGGTCTTGCTTCCCCTTGCCGCGGCGCACCAGGAGCGTCATCCGCTGGCGGTCGAGGTCGGTATGCTCCAGCGCGAGCGCTTCGCCGCGCCGCAGGCCGGTGGAGTACAAGACCTCCAACATCGCGCGGTTCCGCAGTCCATGGGGCGTCGTGACGTCCGCCTGGGCCAGCACGGCTTCCACTTCGGGGACCGAGAGCGGATGGCGAGGCAACCGCCGCTCGTCGCGCGGCAGTACCAGATCGCGGGCCGGATCGTGTTCCACGACGCGCTCGCGCACCAGCCAGGCGAAGAACCGCCGCAGGGCCGTGAGCCGATGCGATTGGCTGGAGAGACTTAGGTGCTGGCCGTTCCGCTGGCAGATCAGAAGCAGACGCGCTGGTTTCGGTTGACGCGTGAGGTTCTTACCCCCCCTTGCCCCCCTTTTTCAAGGGGGGGAGGGGATGGGGAGGATCGTCCGACGGGCGAGCGACCGCGCGTTAGCCCCCCCCCTTTTTCAAGGGGGGGGGGGGGGGGGGGGGCGAACCATGAGCAGGATTTACAACCGAGAGTAGTCAGAAGCTCAGAAGCAGACACTCTGGTTTCCGTTGCTGGTCTGCCGCACGGAGGTGCTCGGCGCGCACTACTGGTCGTGCGAGGTGTGCGGGCAGCAAGTGGAGCTGTGCCACAACCGGCACTGCCCGAAGTGCGGCGCGGCGGCGATGGGCCGACCGGGTGCAGGCCGATCTGCTGCCCATCGAGTATCACCATGTGGTGGTGACCTTGCCGCATCCGCTGACGCTCTTGGCGTTCGATCATCCGCACGTGCTCTATCCGCTGATGCTGCGCACGGGGGCGGAAGCCATGCTGCGGCTGGCGCGCCGGGAGCTGGGCGTCGAACTAGGCGTGTTGATCTTGCTGCACACCTGGGGCCAGCTCATGAATCGACACGTGCATGCCCACAGCCTCGTGTCCGGCGGCGGGTTGTCGCTCGATGGCCAGCAATTCATCCAGTTCCCCACGGGCGAGTTCTTGCGGCTGGAGGACCTGGCGCGGGAGTTCCGCGACCTGTTGCTCAAGCGGTTGGACTCGCTGTACCGCCGCGACCAGCTGGTGCTGCAGGGTGACTGGCGGCAGTTGGGCTGGGGGCACGGCTGGCAGGAGTTCCTGGAGCCGCTGCGCACGATCGACTGGGTCGTGTTCAGTCGCGGCGTCTGGGATCGCCGGGCGGAAGCGGGTCAGCGAGGGGAAGTGTCCCGGGCCGTGGAGTATCTGGCACACTATGCCAATCGCGTGGCCATGAGCAACAGCCGCCTGTGGAGCATCGACGAGGAGGAGGTGGTCTTCCGTTACCGGGACCATCGCCGCGGCGGCACGTGGCGCACCACGTCCCTGTCCGGCGTGGAGTTCCTCGAGCGGTTTCTCTGGCACGTGCTGCCCCAGGGCCTGCGGCGCATCGGCCGTTTCGGCTGGTGGGGCAATGCGGTGCGGACCGACAAGCTGGCGCTGCTGCGCCGGCTGCTGGGGGCCCCGCCCGCCGCGCCTCCCGAGGCCGCGGACGAAGCGCTGCCGGTCCCGCCGGAGGAAGCGCCGGAGGAAATACCGGAGGAACTGGATCAGGAGCTCGTGCGATTGGAGGTCGAAGGGCGCGCGCCGCACAAGTGCCGCGCCTGCGGCGGCCAGCTGGTGCTGCAATATCAGACCGAGCGTCCGACGGTGGCCGAGCTGCTGCGGATGCCGCCCAATATGGAGCCGTGGGTGGAGACGGGCCCGGTGCAACTGCACCTGCCGATCTCCGCCTTCTTGTGACCACCCGACACGTGGCGAGGAGACCGCGACGATGCGGCGCGTGGTATTTCAGCGAACGGACCGTCTCCGGC
>JBPOJB010000055.1:0-63491 GCA_052034005.1 Planctomycetota bacterium
TGATGGCCGAATCGCGCACAGTCATTTCGGGCCGTCCCGTTGGGACTTGGGTCTGGTGGGTGGACGCGACCCAGGGCTGCGGCCCGGCTCGCACGGCTCGCCGGGCCTGCGCCCTGGGCTGTGATACTGCTGTCCCTTCGGGACGGAAGAGACCGTCTTCGTGTCGCCGCTGGGCACGGCACAAGTCGTAGAGAGCCAGAGCAGGCGCAAAGCAGGTTAGATGGGGCGCGGAACACCAACGACAAACGGTAACCGTTAAAACACCCTGGTTCTTTCACGTCGCCGGTGTGCGTGCCGGCGGGAGCACGACTGAGCAGCTGCGGGCGGGTGCGATCTCGCTGCTCAGGGGTCGCCGGGATGGCGGGGTGCTGGGCGCCTCCCACGCCGGTCGTCGCACGCTCGCCGAGCGGTTACAATCGGGGGGCGGAATTCGGGCGCGCGGGTCACGCGCCATCCCGGATCCTTCTTCAGACACGTGGATCTTCGGACCGCATCACAGCGGTTTTGTATTGACGGCCAGACAGCTGAAAACGGGAGGCCCCCATGATTGCTTCCATCATCCGTCCTCTGATGTTTCTCTTGTTGCTGCTGCTGCTGAACTGTCCGTTGCGGGCTGGCGAGCGGGACTCGGGCCCGGCGATCCCCGAGGATTTTCCCCGTTTCTCGGTGCCGGGCCAGGAGCGGCAGATGGAGAGTTTGCGGCGGCTGTTCTGGCTGCACTACCAGCCGGCGGGGCCGCTGATCACATTGTGGGACGAGTGGATGCCGATGTCGACGCTCTGGCCGGCCCGGGGCAGCGGCCCGGAGTTGAACGCGATGCGTCGACGGTGGGCGTCGGCGCTGGCCGGTCGGGGGATGAGTACGGAAGGCTACGTCCACACGCATCAGCACGACGGGCCGGCCCACGCGGAGGGTTGGCCGTTTCCGCTCTGGATGCAGGCCGGCGGCATCGGGTGGCACTTCCGCGGGACGGGCGTGCCCGGCTACGACGCGCCGAGCGCGACGCCCGAAGGCTGGACACTCACGCACGCGCACGGCGCGACGGTGGGTGAAAAAGGCTGGGAGATCACGCTCGACGCGCCGCAGGCGTGCATCCAGACGCCGCCGTTCGCGGTCGACGCGCGCAGCGGGCCCTGGCTGCGGCTCAACTGGTGGGCAGCCGGCCTGGAGGGGGCGAACTGCTGTGTGGAGTGGACGACCAGCGAGGAGCCGGAGTTCAGCCCGGAGCGCCGCATGTACTTCGCGCCGGCCGGCAGCGGCGGGCAATCGCACACGTACATGCCCATGGGCGGCGGGGGCGGGGAGCTGGATACGGATGTGGTCGAAACGCGGACGATGATCCCGGTCTACCGGTTGGGCGGGTGGACCGGGACGATCACCGGCGTGCGGATCAAGTTCGACAATGTGGGTCCGGCGCAGGTTGTGATCAAGTCGTTCCACACGGCGTGCGACACGCGGCACAACATCAACAATTCGAACTTCATTCGCGGCTGTCACGACTACTTCCTGTGGTCGGCGGACTACACGTTCCTGCGCGACCAGATCGGCCGGGTGCGGAGCGCCATGCGGTTCATGATGCGCGAGTTCGACACGCGTGCGCGACGCTGCGTCTACACGACCTGGCCGGGCCACGAAGGGCGCAGCGGCGTGCGCATGGTGGACGGCCAGAAGACGATCGTCGTGGGCGAAGGGATTGGCAGCAACTACTGGGACCTGCTGCCGTTTGGCGGCGAGGACGCGCCGGGCACCATCTACTACTACGATGCGCTGTTGGATCTTGCCGAGCTGGAGCAGCAGATCGCCGCTCACCCGCAATGGTGCGTGGCCACAGGCGCCGACGCGTTCGACCCGGCCGACTTGCGCCGTCATGCGCAGGAGGTCAAGGATTACGGCACCCAACGGTTCTGGAACGCCCAGACCGGCCGGTTCGGCACGGTGGATCTGGACGGGAACCTGCACGATTACGGATTCACGTTTCTGAACAACGAAGCGGTGTACTACGGGTTTGCCACGCCCGAGCAGGCCCGCAGCATCCAGGCGTGGCTCTCCGGGCAACGGACGGTGGCGGGCGATACGTCGCAAGGTCCGGACATTTATCATTGGCGCTTCGGGCCGCGCAGCACGACCAAGCGCAATACCGACTATTACTTCTGGGCCTGGTCGAATCCCGAGTCGATCCCATTTGGGGACCAGGTCCAGGACGGTGGCGGCGTGCTCGGCTTCTCGTATCACGACCTGATGGCTCGGCTGATGACGGCAGGCCCGGACGACGCGGCTCGGCGGCTGACGGAGATTTGCACGTGGTTTGACGAGACGCAGGCGGCGGGCGGCTACCGCGCCTATTACAGCGACCCGAGCCGCGGCACGATGCAGGGCGGCAACGTGGCGGGAGGGCTGGGTCTGGATAAGGAGTTCTTCGAGTCGATCCTCGTGCCGCAAGTGATGCTCTACGGATTCCTCGGGTTCCGGCCGACCGCTGAGGGATGCGAGATCGCGCCGCGCCTGCCCGCCGACTGGCCGTCCCTGGGCATCACCCGCATCCACCTGCACGACCACGTGTTGGATGTGACCGTGCATGGCCGGACCATCGAAGTGACGGACCACGGTCCCGGTACGAGTGCGCTCGAGATCCGCGTGCCGGAGGGAATGACCCTCGACCTCAAGACCTAGAGTCCGGTTCTTGGCAACGGGACCTGGTGGAGGAGCCGACGATGAGACGACGCACGTTCCTGGCGATGTCGACGGCGGCGGCCTGGGCCGCGGCGAGCAGGCGGCCGCGGGCTGCGGAGCCGACGGCGGTTCCGACACGCGGCGTGGTGCTTTACCCGTTCGACCTGACGCTGGCCGACTGGCCTGATCGCGCGGCTCGAGCCGGGCTCAACACGATCGGCCTGCACGCGGCACGGCGTCTCGATGTGCTGGTGAAGTACGTGCGGTCGGAGGAAGGGCAGCGGTTCCTCGCGCGTTGCCGGCAGTTGGGGCTCAGCATCGAGTACGAGCTGCACGCCATGGGGGACCTGTTGTCGCGCGAGTACTTCGCTCAGGATGAGACGATGTTCCGGATGGACGGGAATGCCCAGCGCAACAGCGACTTCAACTGCTGCCCGTCGCATCCGCGGGCGCTGGAGATCATCGCGGAGGCGGCGGTCGAGTTCGGCCGGGCGCTGAAGCCCACGACGCACCGCTACTTCTACTGGCCCGACGACGGGCGGGAGTGGTGCCACTGCGACAAGTGCCGTGGGCTGTCTTCCAGCGAGCAGGCGCTGTTGGTCGAACATGCGATGCTCCACGCGCTGCGCGAACAGCTCGACCCCGAGGCGACGGTGTGCCACATCGCCTATGGCCCGACGCTCGAAGCGCCCCGGCAGATCAAGCCGGAACCGGGCATCTTCCTGGAGTATGCGCCGATCGGGCGCCGGCACGACCAGCCGTTCGAGCAGCAGCGGGACCTGCCGGCCGTCGCCCGCCTGGAGATGCTGGATGCGAACCTGGGCGTCTTCCCGCGCGACACGGCGCAGGTCCTGGAATACTGGCTCGATGTGTCGCGATTCTCAGGCTGGCGGCGCCCGGCGACGAAGCTGCCCTGGCGGCGCGACGTCGTACAGGCCGACCTGGCGAGCTACCGGCGGCGTGGAATCCGACACGTGACCAGTTTCGCCTGCTTCCTCGACGCCGAATATGTCCGGCTGCACGGCGATCCGCAGCCGGCGCTGATGGAATACGGTCAAGCGCTGGGCAGCGAAGCGGCGGCGGGAGAATGACGAATCACGCCGCCGCCCGCAGGCGAGCGATCCGGGTCACACGAACGGCGTCACACCCGGCAAGGGTGCGTCATAGGTGCCGTCGGGACGCGGTTTCACCGTCGACTGGGCATCCCAGTTGTACGCCGGCAAGGAGAAGTCGAGCGTCGAGGTCATCGCTTTCTCCCAGGTGAGCTTTTCGCCGGTGTAGCACGCCATCTGAGCCAGGATCGCCAGCATCGAGCTGAGGACCATGTAGTTCCCGTTGTTGATCGGCTGGCCGCGGCGTACTGATTCGAACAACTCGCGGTGTTCGAGATCGTACATGTTCTCCCGCGAGTCCTCGGCCCGCCAGGGGTTTTCGCCTTCGATGCGGCACTTGATCGGCATGTAGGCCCTGCCCTTGGTGCCGAAGATGATGTCCGAGGTCTCGTTGAACCCGCAACCCGGGATGTCGCGGCAGTAGGCATGCATGTGCACGCCGTTCGCGTACTCGAACACCACGCTGAAATGATCGAACTGGTCACCGTACTTCTGATCCACGCAGACCTGGCGGCCGCCCAGCCCCCAGGCGCTGAGCGGCGGGACATCGCCCAGCGCCCAGGAGCCCTTGTCGATGCTGTGGATCAGCTGCTGGGCCGTCTGATCGCCCGACAGCCAGTTGAAGTGGTACCAATTGCGGAACTGGAACTCCAGCTCGCTCCACTCCGGCTTGCGTTCGTTGGCGTAATACGGACCGCCGACATAGTTCTCCTGCACCGAGATGATGTCGCCGATGGCCCCGTCATGGATGCGTTTCATCGTCTCGCGCACGGCCTGATCGTAGCGCCAGCACAGCCCGGACACAATGGCGAGGCCCTTCTGCCGGGCCTCTTCACAGGTTCGGGTGACCGCCTGGATGCCCGGCACGTCCAGTGCGTGCGGCTTCTCGCAGAACACGTGCTTGCCCGCCGCGATCGCCGCCTGCAGATGCATCGGAATGAAGTGGGACGCCGGGGCGATCAGGACCACGTCCACGTCGCTCGCCAGGACCTGCTGGTACGCATCGAAGCCGTGGAACCGGTGATCTGCATCAACCTGGACCTGCTCGGGTTTCTGCTGCTTCAGAGTCGCATGTGCCGATGCGAGCCGATCCGGGAACAGGTCGGCCATCGCCACCAACGTGACGTCCGGCCCGGCGTTCATGGCGTTGACGGCCGCGCCGCTGCCGCGCCCGCCGCAACCGATCAAACCGATTCGGAATCCGTCCGTGCCGCCGGCATGAGCCGAACGAGCCACGGGCAAGGGCAGCGTCAACGCGGCGCCGGCCGCCAAGGAGGTCTTCAAGAATGTGCGACGTGTCGTCATGGCAGGGTACTCCTGAGTGAGTCTGATGCAATGTCGTATGTCAGTGACGGAAGCGTTGTTGTCAGCCGCGTGCGGGACGCGGGCTGGCTCAGTGAATCTGCGGAGGCAGATTGCCATATTCCCAGGGGCCTCCGAACGGCTGGTGCGCGGCCCGGGTGGGAATCGCTCCGGGTGTCATCTGCGCGATCAGCGCCAAGCCCGCCTCCACCATCTGCCGGCCGGCGGTGATGTCCAGGTTCGTGTACGATGTCAAACGCGTCTCATAGCCTCCCCCGTGCGGGCCGAACGCGTCCTCGGTCGGAATGTAGCCGACGCACGCATTGGCCAGCGACACCGGGAACGTCAACGGGAACTTGCTCGCCGCCTTCAGGTCGAGACCGAACTGGCAGAACACTTCGGCGGGCATCCCGACCAGCACGACCGGGCCCACCTGGATCGCCTGGACTTCCACCGCCGCGCGCGGATGCTTCTGGAGCAGCGCGTCGAGCATCACGGTCTCCTTGGCGAACGTCCAGTTGGTCGAGCCCACCTCGGCCACGTCTTTCTGGACGAGTTCCAGCGCGCGCTGGACGCTCTCGGGCGTCGGTGCGCGCCGCGGCACGTCCAGCACCTGTTGGCCGGCGCTGACCGGGCCCAGGTCGCCAGGGGCCATATCGAGCAGCACCTTCACAGCCTCGGCGCCCACGCGGCCCCCGACCAGGCGCGACCAGGCCTCCGGCGCCGGGGCCGCGAACGGACTCAGATTATCGACTTGAGTCACGTCCCCGGACGTGCCGGGCAAGAACACCACGATCACGTCCTGGCCGAATGTGCCCCGGATCGTCTGTTCCAGGTAATAGATGTAGTTGGCTGAGATGCCGCCCGGACTGGCCGTGGCGTGGCAGGCGAAATTGACGATGCATCCCAACAGTTTCCCCTGCTCGTTCCAGGCGCCGATCACGCCCACTTCCGGATCGGTCGGCCCCGCCGGCTCGACGATGTCCGGGTTGCCCTGTCCGGGATGCGTGAAGGTGATCCCGTTGCGCATGCGGAAGCGGCGGTTGAACGCCACCCGATCTTCAATGCCCTTGCCCGCTCCGCAGCGGGCCGCCACCCGCGCCGCGTCGGCCTGGCACACGGCATCCACCAGCTTCTGGAGCGATTGCTCGTAGTATTGCATGTTGACGCAGATCGACTGGTCGTACGCGAGTTTCTGCACGAGCGGCGAGGCATGGTCGTAGGACCCCGGCATCGTGCCGCATAGTGGGCCCGAGCAGTGCGAGTGCGATGCGGCCACCAGGATCGACCCGGGCGCGATGCCACAACGCGCATGGATCTCCTGACGCGCCGCCTGGACCATCTCGCCCACGACGCCGATGGCGTCGACGCCGACCAGCGCCACGCGATGCGCGCCGTCGCCGAACACAGCCACGCGGATCTTGCACGGGTCATGCACGGACTGGTGATAGGCCTTGCCGTATCCGCCCGGCGCCTCCATGCCGATCGCCGGCGTAATATCCGCCTCCGCGAAGCCGGCGGTGAGCGGTACCGGCTTGGCCGCCTCGTCCGCGCGCGTCGCGCGAACCCACAGCATCAGGCAACACGCAGTCACCGCGGCCGACCATCGGCACACGCGCACCGACCATCTCAACAGCTCATCACGGTTCATCACGCAGCTCCCCGATTGGAATGAAAACACCGAAATCTCAAATCTCAATTCTGAAAACTGAATTCTGAAAACTGAATGCTCGGCATCTGAAACCTCACACCAGCCTAATCCGCCAGAATCGTCGGCTCCCCCCATGCTGTCCAATCGCTGTCGAACCCGCCGGCGGCGTCCGTGACCAGGCTCAGCACGACCGGCGTCCCCGCCCAGGGCGCGAGGTCGACTTCCAGCATATCCCAATGGCCGGGCTGAATCATCCGGCGTCCATACGGGCGGCCGTTCACTTCGACCGACACTTCCACGCCGGCCGACGTCGAGCCGTCGCACAAGCCGACGTAGGTTGCCAGCCGGGCCGGATCCGGCGGCAGGGTCAGGAGATAGGCCGCGATGGTCCGGCCATTGTTGGGTGGGTGTGCGAACAGACCGCGCCGGGTCACGCCGCCCACGGTGTTGTCGGCGGGTCTGGCCACAGCGGAGTATGCCGAGTCGACGACGCGGCCGGACCCCGTGACGAAAAAGACCTGATCGGGCGTCCTGGAAAGATCGGCCGGCAGGGTGGCCAGCGCCGGCCGCTCGCGCAACAACGCGACCGCACCGGGTACGCAGATGTCGGTCGACAGCACGGAGTCCGCGCGTGTGAGCGGCAGGGCGCCGTCGGCATCGAGCGCCACCTGCCAGGGGTCGGCCGCATCAACGGAGATCGCCGTTCGATAGGCCAGGTATCGCTCGATCCGCGGGCGTCGCCAGCGCGCCCAATCGTAGCTGACCGAACCGTGCGGGCCCGGATCCACGGCCAACTCCAGCTCGATTGTCTGGCCCTGGAACTGGCGGAGGTCCAGTTCGAACGTCACCGGCTCGGCTGCGGCCACGTGGGCCTGGTGCGCAGCGTGATGCGTGCCGGCCGACGCACGGACGATGAATGTCACGCCGTCCGTCTTGCCGGGCCCCACCGCGGCCGGGTCGATGTACACCTCGCTTGCGAACCGGGTGGCGGTGTCCGCGGGCAACGTGCAGGTGAAGCGTGCGAACGCTTCACCGCTCGCGCCGGCCTTCCAGGGCGGGTGTGCCGCGAGGGCATCGGTGGAGCTCACGAACAGCCCGCCGTCCGGGAGACTGCCGGGCCCCACCCGCTGGTGCACGGGCCCTCGCGCGGTGCGCGTGCCGCACTCGGCGTGTTCGAGCATGACTGCCAGATCGGCCACGATCGGCTGGGCGTCCTGCAGCGCGACCAGGGCGAGCTTGTCCGAGACGGCGACGTAATCCACGACACTGCTCGCCGGCATCGCGCACAGGTGGAACCGGTCCGGCGCGGGCGGTCGGCGGAACAGCGGATACCAATGGTCGGGGCGCAGGCCCAACAGGCCGTCCGGACTGTAGGCCGGCCATCCCGGCACGGTCCCCGGTCCGTTCCATTGTGTTGCATTCGTCACGGTCTGGCTGATCACCTGGTCTCCGCAGATCCACCGGCGATCCCGCGTCGCCACAAACGGCCGGCCGTCGGCCGTGCGCAGCGGGAATGCCACATCGGTCGACCAGGGTCCGTCCAGATCCGGCGTCACCCGCTGCTGTTGCCAGGCCTGCAGTTCGTCGAAGAACTGCTCCGCGAATCCGTGAGAGTCGGCAAACAGGTCGCGCGACGGCTTGAGTGTCGGGATCACACCCCAGTGTCGATAGGCCTCCTGCCACGCGGCGTACACCTGGTCGTTCTCGGGAGACGCGCACCCCAGGTAGCCATACATCGTCGTGAAGGGTCCCAGCAGGTAGGAACTGATCGGGTGTGCGGCCTCCAGCAGGCGGCGATCGTACGTGCCCTTCGTGTGGTCGAGGCCCCAGACGTGGCGCTGCGCGAACGCTTCATAACGGCAGGTGACTTCGTTGAGCCCTTCCCCACTCAGCGCGATATGGGGCAAGGCCTCGCGCAGTTGGCGGTGCAGCGCGATGTTTCCCTCCAGCATCGTCAAGCCGTCGATCCGGCCATGGTGGTCGTTGAAGATGCAGATGGACTGGTCCAGATGCAGCGCGTCGATGCCCGTGTCCTGGCAGAGTCGAACCATGGCGGCTGTGAAGAGATCGCGCCATGCCTGGCAGGCCGGGTTGATGTACGCGAAACGGATGCGCGGCTCCTCCGGCGGCCAGGTCCACCATTGCTTGTCATGCTTCCCCCACGGGCTGCGCACCTGGTACGGCTCGAGTTGCTCGTAGGCAGGATGCAGCGGATCGACGCCGAAGTAGTTCACATGCAGCATCGTTCGAAAGCCAAGCTCGTGGGCACGCTGCAGGAAGGGCTGCAATGCCGGCCGGGCCCGGGTATAATCCGGATAGTCCCGGTCATAGCCCGCCGCGCGCCAGTTGGGGAGATACAACAAGGTCTGGCTGGCATCGAATCGCGACGGCAGGGCTTCCAGCACCTGCGCGTCGAGCCCCATGATCACACAGCCGCGGATATCCTTGACCCAGGCGGGTTGTTGTTCAGCCAGGGGCCTCGGATGGCAGGTCGCCTGGAGCCACTCGCGGTATCGGCGCGCCGGGACGCGCCAGTCGCCTTCGTAGCAGTTGAGCCGCCAGGTGACGCTCTCGCAGGAAGTCAGCTCGTCAAACGGCGCGTCGCTGATCGTGATCAGCCCGATGCGCCAGCCGGTGGAGCAGCGCTCCACGACGAGCCGCTTGAATCGCCCGTGAGGATCCTCCGCCCAGGCGTAGAACCCGCCGCGCGGGCCCTCCACGACCACCAACTGGGCCTCCCAACTCATCGGATAATCGAACCGCGAAACGTGGCTGGGCGTGTCCTGCGTCAACCGCAGTCCGGAACCGCCGGGGACCAGGATGGCGCAGTCGAGCGGGATGTCGGCGATCCACCACCCGACGCCCCACGTACCCGGCTCCGATCCGCTCACCTGCTGCCGCACCACCAGGTCGCCGGTGGCCGCGTCGATGTCGTAACAAACCTCCGCCCGGGCGGCATCAAGTCGGTCGATGCGGGAGTACGTTTCGGTGAGCGGACATCCGGGCGTCAACGTGGCGGCCGGTTCAACGGTTGTCGCCGCGTGGCTGGAGTCGTCGCCCCGGAACACGGTCAGGCTGCGCGGTTCGGTTGGCGGACGCACATACTGGGTGCCGTCCGATGCGGTCAGCGCAGTGAGCGAACCGCCTTGGATGCGCGCGGTAAACCCCACGGCGCGCACCGCGATCCCGTCCTCGGCCAAGGTCGAGGCACCAGAGAGTATCAGCAACGCCGCACCCCAACTTGTGCGCCACATGTCGCGGTTCCTTACGTATGCGCCACGAGACCCGGCCGTGCGGAACCAGTCGGTCGCGCGGCCGTCACAGCCCTGGATGGTGCGGCGCCGGGGGAGCCGGTGGCACGCGGCATCTACCTGCCCTTCACGTAGTCGATGGCGAACTCCCCGGTTCGCGCGCCCCCACCCGTATCGATTCTCAACGCGGTGATCAGACCGGTCCATAAGGGATGTCTGCTCAGGTCTACGGTCAGTGTGTGGAACTGGCCGTCGGCAACCAAGGGCAGGGGGACCGATTTGGCTTCGTCGAACGACGGCGAGTCGTCGGTAGTCCAGAACAACTGCCCATTGCGTCCGTCAGTCAGGCGGATGCGCAGTTCAATCGCCCGGCAGGAGTCGGCCGGCACTTCGAGCATCGTGCGGACGATGTAGGGGTCGGGGCCCGTGATCTTGCCGTGCAGCAGGCCGTCCGAGCAGGTCAGTCCCAGGACATCGTTCGCTTCGAGCCATCCGGCGACGGAGTCGTGGAAGTCGAAGTCGATCTCGTGGACGACTTCCGGCAATCGCGCGACGGCCCGGAACGCCGCGCCGGCGACATGGATCGAAACCGGGCCGCTGTGCGGCACGCGGATGGTCAGGAAGCCGTTGGGCGAGTCGTACCGCCAGCCGGCGCCGCTTGCGGTCTCAACATCTCCCCGCTCCGCTACCGCGGCGCCGTCGATCGTCACCGCGGACGGCCTGGTGACATTCGCGACCAGGACACAGCCCTGTTCGCCATCTGGAAACGCCGCGCTGAACGCGAGCTCATCATCGCGCCACTCGGCTGACGCGACTCGGGCGGTGGAGGTGATGTGCAGGCGATCATCACCGCGCCTGACGATCCAGGTTGCCGGGTCTTCGTCGCGTCCGATCAGCTTGAGGATGTTCTGGATGATCTGTCGGGGCGCGAACACCCACGGGCACTTCTCGCCGTTGATCGCGCTGATGTTGTCCGGCCAGAGGGCCGCGTCGTCACCCGCCTGTGCCTGCTGGTGGATGGCGCTGCGGATAATCACCTCGGCCAGCTTGCGCCAGTCGCGGCTGTCGTCGTACTCGGCCAGTCGCAGCAGCGAATTGGCGTAGCACAGTCCGTTCCACTGTACGGGGCGTCCGAACCAGGAGCCCTGGTACCAGGTCGCCCCGAACACGGGGATGCTTGCGCCGACCAGGTAGGGCTGGGCAGGGTCGTCCCACAGGTAGACGAACGGCAGACCGCGACGCGCCTGCAGGACGGCCTCGTGGAGCCACCGCGCATCGCCGCTCAGCCGGTACGCCTCGATGAACGCATCCAGGGCGTTCGACGCGGCCAGGATGTCCGGCGTGTGGACCGGGACTTCCCACACTTGGGCCGCGCGCGGCACACGGAACTGGGCCATCCGCTCGAGCGTGGGGACCATCAGGGTGTAGATCTTCTGGTCGCCCATGATCCGGGCGTACCTCAGCACCTGATAGGCGTGGGCCGCGGTGGTGCCCAGCTCCACCGCCTGGTGCGGCCCGAGGTCGCGGTAGTCGACCCCTTCAAATGGCCCGTGGCCGATCTGGTCCGCATCGAAGGCCCACATGCCGTCGGCGTTGCGCGATCGCAGCAAGCGGGCGATCGGCCCGGAATTGGCCAACGACAGGTCAAAGCGCGTACCAAACCGCTGCACATCGATCCGGGGCAGGCCGCCGATCAGCGACGACAGTTCGGCCGCACGCGCGCGACACGCCTCCCGGACGGATTCCGTCGGAGCCAGGAGCGCGCCGACGAGGAGGTCGGCGACGTATGCCGTCGGCCGGCCCTTGCCCGACAGGATGCCGCCCCCTTTGGTCGTCCACCATTGGCGCTCTTCGGGGATCCAGAGCGACTTCAGGTAGCCCAGCATCGAGAACTCGATTTCGCCGGCGTACGAGCCGTGCGGCAACGCGGCCGGCTCCGGAACACCATGTTGATCGAGCCACGCGTCGATCGGCGCCAACGCGTCCGTGGCGTCGGCGTCGACCAGGACCTGGCATGCCAGCCGCAGGGGCTGGCCGGAGCTGACCGGATACGGCTGCCGCGCCTCGCGCTCGTTCGGCTGCACCCACTCGGGGACGCCGGGCAGGAACAAGCCCATCACGTGTGAACCGTCACCGTCCTGCGCGTCAACCACATCGCCCCGCAGGCGACCGAACTGATCGGGAGATGCGAACATGACGGACGGCCGATCGTGCCGGCCGTCCCATTTCTGATGAACGTCCCACAGCAGCCCCAACGTGCCCCAGGCCGCGTGGATGCCGATCGCGGGGATCGTGACCATGTTCGGATGCACGACATAGCGCACCTGATCCGCGTGCCCCCGGGCGATGTCGAGCGTACTGGAGGACACTTCGTCATCCACGAGCCACTCCAGACCGGGAAAGACGGCCTCATCGCGAGCCAGCGCGTGCAGCGCCAGCCCGTCGAAGGCCAGTAGGCGCCCGGGTTGCGAACAGCGCAGTTCATGAGTTGCGTGCAGCGCCTTGCTATGATCCGACAGCGCCAGGCACACGCGGATGTCCCACGTGCCGCCGTCCGCGTCGTCGGCCGTCCAATGGAACACCAGCCGCGCTTCGCTGTCGGTGCGTTCCGTGGTCGGCGGTTCGTTCGAGACGTTGGTCAGCTCCTGTCGCTTGCCCGCCGCGTCCTGTATCACGAGCCGGCTCAGCTGCGGGGCTTGTGCCACGAGGATCCATGTGTCGCCCTTCCGGGCGTACAGGTCTCCGGGCCCCCAGCCGAATTCATGATGGCGAAACGCCAGCCGCAGGCGGTCGTTCTCCAACACGGCGCACCGGTCACTCACTTCGCAGTGCAGCGTGCCCCGCGGCGGCGGCAGCTCCGTGGCCGCGCCGACCACGAATGGGCTGACACGGCCAGTGGAGACATCCGGGCCGTCAACAGTCACAGACACGGTCTCGCAGGCGGATTGCCGGGCCGGTGTCATGTCCGCAATCACCGACTGCGAGCTTCCGGGGCTCAGCGCGTCGATCCTTTTTTCGACCCTGTCCGACCGGCCGAACTGGAACGTGACGCTGACCGGAGGAAGCCATGCATGGCCGGTGTTCTTGAGGATACACTGTGTTGCGAACGGTCTGCCGACTGTTCCTACCGGGATCATCGGGCCGCAGCGCACGATGTCCAGCCCGGGCCGGAACATAGCGCGCGTCTGGGTCTCGAACGCGCCCGCCACGGCCGTGATGTTCACGTCGCTCGGCGTCTGGCGGCGGCCTGCGACTTCCAATCGGACGATCGCGCGCGCGTCGGGCGCCAGCGCCGGGAGCTGCAGCGCGGCAGGGCTGGCGGTCAAGCCAGCCGGCAGATCGGCCGTCAGCTTGATGGCATCGGCGGGCTCGTCGCCGTGGTTCCACAGCGGGACGCGCAGCGTACACCGGTCGCCCGGCGCGGCCGGGTCTTCGTCGATCGTGACTCGGCCGAACTGGAGAATCGGCCCGGTCCGTTCGACGTAGGAGAAATCGTCCAGGAGCAGTTCGCCGGCCGGGCCCAGGATCCGCGCAGCGAAATGAACCCACTTCACCTCGGGATTGCCGGTGAAGTCATACTTGAGGCGGGCGTGGTGCCACTGGCCGTCACCCACGTGATCCTCCGGCACCGCAAACTCCGCGCGCCGCGAGCTGGACAGCTCGACCGACTGAGCGTTCATGGGGATGACGTAGATCATCAACCGGGTCGCGTCGGCGGTCACGGCCTGGTAGTAGAAGTCCATCCCGCCGGACAGGCGATTGATCCTGGCCGAACCGGTGCCCGGTCGCCAACCGCGGTTCAGGCCCGTCTCGAGCGACTTCGTATTGCGTGTGCGTACCAGTCGCAGGGCACGCTCGCCCTGATGCGCGTCGGTGGTCACCTCCACGCCCTCGCCGACCGGGCTCCAGTCGACCGGGAATCCGTGGGCGTCGAGTTCCTCAAACGAGCCGTTCGTGCAGATTTGGTCGGCAGTGGGCACGGCAGGGACCGATGCGGAGAACAGCAGCAGCAAGCAGGCAGGCAGGTATGGCATGGGATGGCTCCGTCAAAGCGTGGCGGGGGCTGGTGCGCGTGGCAGCATGGTCGTTTCGATCTCCGCGACGGACAGCCTCTCGTGGACGAAAGGCTACGATGGAGGGTCCCAGGGACGTTCCACGGCGTCGACCGGCGGGGTGGGCATCTGTGCGGACGCCACCGCCATTGACCTCTGTCCGGACGGCGATGTCAAGTGGAGCGCGGCCACTCGGCGAAGATTCGGATGGCGCACACGAATCCGCCTGTGCGTGCCGAAGCGCTGGCGGTGTAGGCGAAAACCCACGTCATCCGATACCATATAGAACGTCATGAACAAGCTGCTTCATAAGATCGGTCCGATCCTGGTCGTGTGCATCTTCATCGGTGCCTCGTGGTTCCTCTACCGCGAGCTGCGACAATACCACTATCGGGACATCAAACAGGCCATTAGCGCCATCCCCAACTGGCGGCTGCTGGCGGCGCTGGGGATGACCGTCGTCAACTACATTGTCCTGATCGGCTACGACTATCTGGCGGTGCGTGCGATCAAGCATCCGCTGCCGCTGGGCAAGATCTCGTTGGCCTCGTTCACGGGTTTCGTGACGAGCTACAACTTCGGCGCCCTGCTGGGCGGCACGTCGGTGCGCTACCGGCTTTACAGCGCCTGGGGGCTGTCGGCGGTGGAGATCCTGCAGTTGGTGATCACGATGGGGATCACGTTCTGGGTCGGCGCGTTTGCGTTGGCGAGCGCGGTGTTCATTGTGCGGCCGTTTCCGATCCCGGCGGAGTTGAACCTGCCGTTCGAGAGCGTGCATCCGCTGGGTTTTGTCCTGTTGGCGGTCTCGCTGGGCTATGTCGCGTTGACGGCCATGCGCACCAAGACGCTGCATTTTCGCGATCGGCAGTTCCCCTTGCCGGGGACCGGCATAACCTTGCTGCAGCTGTTCGTGGCGGCCATCGATCTGTGCATCGCCGCCGGGTGCCTGTACGTGCTGGTGGCCCACGACCTGTCCGTCGGGTATTGGGAGTTCCTGGGCATGTACCTGCTGGCCGTGGTGGCGGTCATTGTCACGCACGTGCCGGGCGGATTGGGTGTCTTTGAGCTGGTCATCTTGAAGCTGGCGGTGCCGGAGTCGGCCCCGGCCATGGTGGCGGCCTTGCTGGTGTTCCGGATCGTCTACTACCTGTTGCCGCTGCTGGCGGCCGTCCTGCTGCTGGCAGGCTACGAAATCGTGTTGCAGCGGGCGGCGGCGGAGCGGGTGTGGGAGGTGATCGGGCGCTGGTCTGAGCCGATTGTGGCCAGCCTGCTGGCGTGGGCGACGCTGATCGCCGGCATGATCATGCTCATCTCGGGGGCGACGCCCATTGTGCACGGGCGTCGGGCGACGTTGGCGGCGGCCGTGCCGTTGCCGCTGATCGAGCTCTCGCATTTCGTGGCCAGCGTGGCGGGCGCCGTCCTGCTGCTCTTGGCCCGCGGCCTGCAACGGCGGCTGGATTCGGCATGGTGGATGACGATCGCCCTGATGGTGGTGGGATGCGTCGCCGTGTTGCTCAAAGGCCTGGACTACGAAGTGGCGGCGGTCCTGGCGACGATGGCCGTATCGTTGTCCGTGTGCCGCAAGCGGTTCTACCGGAAGGGGTCGTTGCTGCACGAGTCGTTCACGTCGCCCTGGACGGCCGCCGTGCTGCTGGTCGTCATCACGTCCATTTGCGTGGGCCTGTTCGTCTACAAGCATGTGGACTACACGGGGAGCGTCTGGTGGAAGTTCGCCCTGGACCGCGACGCGCCGCGGTTCCTGCGCGCGAGCATAGGCGCCGTCATCGTCATCCTGCTGTTCGCGGTCTGGCGACTGATCATGCCGGCCAAGCGGAGTCCGGTCGACCGGTTGGCTGGCAACCCGGAGCTGGTGGCCGCGGTCGCGCGCCAATCGCCGCGCACGGTGGCCAACCTGGCGCTGCTGGGCGACAAGTCGTTCCTGTTTAACGAGGCGGGCACGGCATTCATCATGTACGCCCGGCAAGGCCGGTCCTGGATCGCCATGGGAGACCCGATCGGGCCGGCCCAGGAGTACGCGGAGCTGGTGTGGGGATTCCGCGAGCTGGTGGACCAGTACGACGGGTGGCCGGTGTTTTACGAGGTCGATCAGGAATGCCTGCCTATCTATCTTGATCAGGGCCTGACGCTGCTCAAGCTGGGGGAAGAAGCGCGTGTGCCGCTGGGCGATTTCTCGCTCGAAGGGCCCGACCGGAAGCCGCTCCGCCACGCCTACCATCATGGCCAGCGTGAGCAGCTGGAGTTCGCGGTGATCGAACAGGACAAGGTGGGCGCCGTGCTGCCGGACCTGAAGCGCATCTCCGACGCCTGGTTGGCGGAGAAGAAGGTGGAAGAGAAGGGGTTCTCGCTGGGCTTCTTCGATCAGCGTTACGTCAGCCACTTCCCAGCCGCTGTCGTGCGCCGGGCCGATCGCATCGTGGCGTTCGCCAACCTGTGGTGCGGCTCGGATCGCGAGGAGCTGTCCGTCGACCTGATGCGTTACATGCCCGGCGCGCCTGCCGGTGTGATGGAGTATCTGTTCATCGAGCTGATGCTGTGGGGCCGACAGGAAGGCTATGCTTGGTTCAACCTGGGCATGGCCCCGCTGTCGGGCGTCGATGACCGGCCGCTGGCGCCGCTCTGGAATCGCGCGGTCCGCCTGGCCTTCCAGTTCGGTGATCGTTTCTACAGCTTCGAGGGCCTGAGGAAGTACAAAGAGAAGTACCATCCCGTGTGGCGACCCAAGTACCTCGCCTCACCCGGCGGCATTGCACTGCCCCGCATCCTGCACGACCTCACGACGCTCATCAGCGGCAAGCAGGAGATCGATGGGCCGCCGGCGGCCACGGACGGGTGAGCTAATCCGCCGTGCCACCCTCGGCGTCCTCCTCCTCTTCCTCCTCAGGATCAAGGCCCGATGCCAGCCGCGAGCGGTTCGCCTCCGCCGTCCGCTGGCAGTTGATACAGGTCGTCGTGTAGGGAAGCGCCTCGAGCCGGGCCGCGGCGATCGGCTGCCCGCACTCCTCGCAGATCCCATACTGGCCCCGATCCATGCTCTCCAACGCGGCATTGATGCGATGGATCTCCTCGCTGTCCGACTGGGCCAGCAGCGAGCTGATTTCGTCGTCTTGAACGCCTAACGCCCCGTCCCCCTCGTCGCCGACCTCGTCACGGTCCCAGTTGCTGTTCAAGTCCGTGAGATCGCCGGCCAGGCGCCGCCGCAACAACTCCTTGCGGTTGATCAGGATGGGTCGCAATTTCGCGATCAATTCGTCTCGTTTCATGAAGCTCCTCGGGGGCATGCGAGATCAGAGTTGCTCTGTGCGCTGCGAAAAGCCGTTAGATTCTAGCGAATAACGCCCACAAGGGAACGCCGACTGCCGGCCTTTTTGAGGAACCGCACGTGGTGGGCCGCCCGGGTTCGTCATTCCTCCCCTGCGGCCGGCCGTACGCTCAGGGTCAGCGTAGCCTGCTCCACCGGCTCCACCAGGTCGATGCCGATTCGCGTCGGCCTGCCCGGACCTCGGACATCCTCCTCGAGCGTGGTGGCTTCGATCTTCACGCCCCGCCCGCCCGCGTCGATCCGGATCTCGACGGCCGTGGCCCCTTGACCCACCAGGAGCCGATCGGCGGACAACTGCTTCCAGGAGTCGAACGTGATGACCGCCGTGCCGAACGCCTCGGGGGCATCATAGCGCACCTCGTCCGTGATGGTCAGGCGGCCCGCAGGACGCTCGAACCGGAATGTGCGGTTGAGCATTTGGAGCGTCTTGACCGGATAGGCGGATTTCAGGTCCAGTTGGAGCGTGTCCTGGTCATCCGCCAACTCACACTGGAGCACCTTGGCCGCCGCGGAGGGGCCGGTCGCCTGCAATTGATCGGCCACGCGCGGCACCGGATGCCCGAACGAGTTGAGCACGTTGCTCACATAGCGCTCGGAGCTGAATGTGCGCCGCGTGTATACTTCCGCTCCCGGGTCCACGAGCGTCATGTTGTCGCCGACACAGAACACGTACGAGCCGAGATCGTTGTGGTTGTGATGTTCGGCGTTGTGCCCGCCCTTGAGCGCCACTCCGACCGGCAACCCCGAGCCGGTCCTGGCGCCGCGGCCGATCAGAACCTGGGCGTCTGCGAACCAGTCCCGAATGCCGGCCGGCGGGCTCGGGCCCTCGGGCGCCGATCCTTGGAAGAGAAACGCATACACGCCGAACTCGTCCAGGAACCGGACGCTGGGAGCCGCTTGCCGTTCCCAGAGCGTCGGCGGCAGCTCGTAGCGGCGTGAGACGTAGGCCATGGTCTCCCGGCTGGGCTTGGCCCCGACCGAGCAGTCAGCGAAGGCCGGATACATGCCGGGCGTGATCTCCATGCGGCGCGCGAACATCCCGGCGCTGCGGGCCTTGGGCGCCGCGAACAGATCGACCTTGCCGCGCGTCGCGCCGCTGAGCATGTGGGCCAATCGCACGAAGCATCCGTACCCGTAGTTCCAGTACCCGATCCCTTCGCTGCAGTAGCCGTCGTCCGTGAAGCCGTTGAGGAAATTCGCGACGTACCGCTCGGCCGCCGACACGTAGAAAGCCTTTTCGTCCGGCTCTTCGAGCAGTGCCAGCGCCGTGCCCGTCACATTTGCCAGACACACGGCGTTCCAGTTGTTGGTGACCAGCAGCCACGCCTTGCCCGGCTTGCCATCGTTAACCATGCCGGTATAGGGGTCGAAGATGCGGCGCTTCGCCTCCTTGCGCACGAGCGCGCGGGTGGCCTGGTCCAACCGGTCGCCCAGCATGCGATCGGCCGTCGCCAGCTCGCAGGCCACTTCCGATGCGAACAGATCGATCGTGATCTGCCGCCCTTCAAAATTCTCCAACCCGCCGTCGTGCGCCGGCAGAACCCACGACTTGTCGGCGGCATAAGACGCGATCAGGTCCTGGATCGACTTGACGAACCGCCCTTGGTCCTCCACACATTCCGCGATGACCAACGTCCGGAAGGCGCGCAGCTTGTTGAAATACACTTTCTCGTAGTTCGTCCGATTGCCGGTCTTGGAGTATTCCAGATACAGGTCGTCAGGCAGCGCCTGATAAGTCTCTTTCAGACACCGCTCGGCGTCGACCACCACCGATGCGTAGCTCGTCGACTTCCCCACCCGCGCCCAGAACTCGCGGTCCGCGATCGTCGGGGCCGGGCTGTAGGTGCCTGCGGGCAAGGAGCCGGCGATCTCCTGAGTCCGTGCGAGCGAGGCCAGCGCTGCGAGGATACTGAGCGTCGAAATGCACAGCAACGAACGGGTTCTCATGGCAGGACTCCTTCGTGAATAGCGGCAGGGGCGAATCGCGACGTGTGTGGGCACAACCATCTTCGCAGCCTGCCACGGCATAGACAACCACGGGGCCGGGGAGACGGGATGCAGGGGATGAACGGGGTCAGATCCCATTCGTGCAATTCGTGGTGCCATGCGAACCGAACCTGGTCTACATCGGAGGGATCAGCCAGCAAGATATCGAGAGCATCCGCTCAACGACAAACGTTAACCGTCAACCGTCAAAACACCTTGGTTCTTTCACGTCGCCAGCTTGAGTTCACGTCGATTGTAAATCTCGCTCGTGGTTTTCCCTTTCACCCCCCTCGGTCCCCCCTTGTACAAGGGGGGAAGATATCTGTTGCTGTTCGAACCACCGCCCTCCTCTCCCTTCTTCCCTTCTTCCCTTCTTCCCTTCTGCACTCTGCACTCCTTGTTCTGCACTCTGCACTCGTCTTCAGCACTTCTTCCTTCCCGCTTCTCCGCGACCCGTTCTTCGCCAGATTAGGGTCGGCCCGACGCTCCATCAAGGCGTACCAAGCCGATTGCATTCTGCCGAGCGCTGGAATAAGGTGCACGGGTGCCAAGGGGGTTTGGTCATCCATAACGAGGAGCGACACCAATGCGTGGGATGTTGATCTGTGCCATCTGCTGCTGGGGGTTGTCCAACACGGTCGTGGCCGACGAGCCCGACATATTGATTGCCGACTTCGAGGGCGATGACTACGGTGACTGGATCACCACCGGGACCGCGTTCGGGCCCGGGCCGGCCCGCGGCACGCTGCCCAACCAGATGGAGGTGAGCGGCTACGAGGGTCGAGGGCTGGTCAACAGCTACTTCGCGGGCGATGACTCGACCGGCACGCTCACGAGCCCGCCGTTTGTCATCCAGCGCCGCTACATCAACTTCCTCGTGGGCGGCGGCAAGCATCCCGGCCAGGTGTGCATCAACCTGCTGATCGATGGAAAGGTGGTGCGCACCGCCACCGGGCCCAACGATCGGCCGGGCGGCAGTGAACGATTGGATTGGTGCTCTTGGGACGTGCAGGACCTGGCGGGCCGGCAGGCCGTGATCCAAATCATCGACCACCGGCAGGGAGGATGGGGGCATATCAATGTGGATCAGATCATGCAGAGCGACCAGAAACGGGAAGTAGGACCGGCCAGCCGCCAACTGAAGATCGAACGACGGTACCTGCACTTCCCCGTGACAAACGACGCGTCCATGGTCCGGATGAAGGTCACGGTGGGCGAGCGGATTGTGGATGAGTTCGACATCGAGCTTGCGCCGGCCGCGCCCAGCTTCTGGACTTTCCTGGACATGGAGCAGTACCAGGGCCGGCACGCGACGATCGAAGTGGATCGCTTGCCCAGCGACTCGCAGGGCCTGGCGCGAATCCGGCAGGACGACGAGATCCCCGGCGCCGCGACGCTGTACCGGGAGAAATACCGGCCGCAGTTCCATTTCTCGCCGCGCATCGGTTGGAATAACGACCCCAACGGTCTCGTGTACTACAAGGGGGAATGGCATCTCTACTTCCAGCACAATCCGTACGGTTGGAAGTGGGGCAACATGCACTGGGGCCACGCGGTGAGCCGGGACCTGGTCCACTGGACCGAGTTGCCCATCGCCATCTACCCCTACCGGTACGGCGACTGGGTCTTCTCCGGCGGTGCCCTCGTGGACAGCGACAACACGGGGGGGTTCCAGTCGGGTGCGGAAGATGTGATCGTCGCGTCGTATACGAGCACCGGCCGGGGCGAAGCCATCGCCTACTCGAATGACCGCGGGCGCACCTTCACGGACTATATAGGGAACCCGGTGGTCAAGCATCAGGGGCGCGACCCGAAGATCATCTGGTACGCGCCCGGCAAGCACTGGGTCATGGCCGTGTACGACGAGCAAGACGTGGACGGGCAGCTGAAGCAGCAGATCGCCTTCTACACCTCCACGGATCTCAAGGCGTGGACGCTGCAGAGCAAGCTGGACGGGTATTTCGAATGCCCGGAGATCTTCCCGCTGCGAGTGGATGGGGACATGGAGGGTGCCGAGCGCTGGGTGGTCTATGGCGCCGACGGCGCCTATCAGGTCGGCGCGTTCGACGGGAAGACGTTCACGCCCGACGAGCCGGACAAGCAGTGCTTCAACTGGGGGAACTGTTTCTACGCGTCGCAGACCTACAGCAACGTCCCGGCCGAGGACGGGCGGCGCGTCCAGATCGCCTGGGGCCGGATCGGGCACCCGGAGATGCCGTTCAATCAGCAGATGAACTTCCCCGTCGCACTCGCGCTCCGCACGACCGAGGAGGGCGTCCGTCTGTTCGCCAACCCGGTCAGGGAGATCGAGCTGCTGCACGGCAGGTCGTTCCAGCTGGAGAACACGCGGCTTACCGGTACAGCGAACCCGCTGGAGGGCCAGGGCGGCGAGCTGCTGCACATCCTGGCGACGATCGATCCGGGCGATGCGAAGCGGATCGTGCTCGACGTGCGCGGCGAGCAGGTCGTTTACGACGCCGTCGCGCACACGCTCAGTTGCCTGGACAAGCAAGCGCCGTTGCCGTTGATCGATGGCCGCATCCGGCTGGAGATCCTGGTGGACCGCCTGTCGATCGAGATCTTCGGCAACGCGGGCCGCATCTACATGCCGATGGGCAAGGTGCTGGATCTGGACGACAGGTCACTGAGCATCGCAGGTGAAGGGGGCACCGCGACCATCCTGTCCATGACCGTGCACCAGCTGAAGTCCGCCTGGAGGCGGTAGCGCCCCTTACTGGTGACCGACTTCCGCCATGTGCCTGAGCGTATCGTCAACCTCTTCGACCTTGAGCATGCCGACGGTGATGGCATCGACCAGTTCGTGGGAGGAGACGTAGTTCAGCGAGGCCGCTTTCTCGGCGGGCTGGACCAGCGTCCCTTCGCCGAAGATCTTCATGCCGATGACCGCCTTGCCGTTTGTGCGCGCGGTCTTGAGCACGGCGGCCACGACGTCCGCCGGCGCGTCGCACTTGTACTTCTCACCGCCAAGATGGTTGATGCGCGCCATGATGACGTCCACCCAAGGATGCTGGGCAGCGACCTTGAGCGCGCCAAGGTCATGGCATGAGACACCGACGGCGCGGACCAGCTGCTTGTCCTTGAGCTCCGCCAGCTCGTCACACACGCGCGCATATTCGGTTGGCCACCGGTCATTCAGCATGCAGTGGATCAGGCACACGTCGATCTGGTCGACGCCCAGCTCCCGGCGGAATCGCTCCACCTCGGGTTTGGCGCCGCCCGAGAACTCGACCCACGATTCGGTGCGCGGCCACAGCTTGGTGAGCAGTGTGTACTGGTCGCGAGGCAGATCCCTGATGATGTCCTTCACGAACGGGTGCGACCCGTACAGGTCGGCCATGTCGATGAAGCGGATGCCTTGATCCAGGCTGTGACGCATCAGCCGGTCGAACGCGGGCTTCCCCTGCCGCGTGTGGGCGGAAGAATGACTGTAACCGCTCATGCCGGTGCCCTGCGCCAGACGGGACACGCGAATCCCGGTCTTGCCCAACGAGACGATGTCGGTCCCCTTGAACGAGGCGGCAGTCGTGGACGCGGCGCTGCCCAGCAGGCTGGGAGCGGCTGCCAGCACGCCCGCGCTTGCTAACGTAGACTGCAAGAATCGCCGCCGAGTACAACCGCGCATGGCAAGCCCTCTTTTCAATCCACCAAGTGTCTGATTCCGCACCAGAAGATCACGATGAAGGATACCCGAATACGTCGCTTTCGCTCCGCACCACAGTGTAACAGCATGGCAAGCTGGATTTCGCCCGGCGCTGTTCGACCGCAGCGAGGCCTCATCGAGTATAATACACACTTCCGGCCGCACCCCGGTCCCCGCTGTGCGCTTGTGAGGGTTCCGTGAACCGAGTGATTTCATGAAGTCCGATGTCCGCCTCACATGCGCCTCGCTGCTGCTGGCCGTCACCGCGTTGGCCGGCGGATGTCGCGTTCAAACCGCCGCCAAACCCGCGCGACCGGCGGTGGATCTAGTCACGATGGGCCACCAGGTGGACGTGTTTTGTGGGGATTGTCACGTCGTCCCCCAGCCCAAGCATTTTCCCAAGGACGGGTGGTTCTGGATGGTCAACAAGGGTTACCAGCTCTACTTCGACACGCGGCGGACGGATCTGGTGGAGCCGCCGATGCATGAGGTGGTGGAGTATTACCGGCGGCTGGCGCCGGCGCTGATGACGGTGCCGGTCTACGCCGAGTCGTCCCGCGCGCCATCGACGCGTTTCGTCCGCACGGTGCCGCAGATCGGGGTCCCGCCGAGCCCTCGGCACGCTGTGTCGTACCTGCAGTGGCTGCCGGTCCAGCCGGGGGGCGCGCCGCTGTTGATCTTCAGCGACATGCGCGCCGGCGGGCTCTACTTCGTGCCCTACGGTGGGGAGGTTGCCATGCAGGTCCAGTGCTCGAATCCGGCGCACCTGGAACCCTGCGATTTGGATCAGGACGGGATCCGGGACTTCGTCGTGGCGGACCTGGGCGGCTTCCCGGCGGAGGACCATCTGCGCGGCCGCGTGCTGTGGGTGCGCGGCACGGGCAGCGGATTCGAACCGCCGGTGACGTTGTGCGACGGGATCGGCCGGGTCGCCGACGTGCGGGAGGGAGATTTCGACGGGGACGGACTGCCTGATCTGGTCGTGGCTGAGTTCGGCTGGCGCACGACCGGCAGCATCTTCCTGCTATTGAATCGAGGCGTCCACGGCAGTCGGCCGGAGTTCGAGAAGCAGACGGTTGACGGGCGGCACGGCACGATCCACGTCCCGCCTGTCGATCTGAACGGCGATGGTCGATTGGATTTCCTGGCATTGATCAGCCAGGAGTTCGAGACGGTCGAAGCGCTGCTCAACACGGGCAACAAGCCGGGTAGCCGAGAGGTGTTTCTCGAGCGGCGGATCATCTTCGAGGCGGACACTCCCGCCTATGGGATGAGCGGGATGCAATTGGTCGATCTCGATGGCGACGGCGACATCGACGTGCTGCTCACCAACGGCGACGTCATTGATACGGAGAAGATCCGGCCGTATCAGGGCGTGCAGTGGCTGGAGAACACCGGCAGCTTCCCGTTTGTGCATCATGCGTTGACGATCATGCCGGGAGTGCATCGCGCCTTGGCGGCCGATCTGGATGGAGACGGCGATCTGGACATCGCGGCCGTCGCGCTCCTGCCCGACTTCGTATTGGATACCGAGGATCGCAGCACGCTCGCGTCCGTGATCTGGCTGGAGCAGACGGCGCCCATGCAGTTCACACGCCACGCGCTGGAGATGGGCGATTGTCACCACGCGGCCTTGGAGTTAGGCGACTTTGACGGCGACGGTGACATTGACCTGGCAGTTGGAGACTACTTTCTCGATCGCGACAACCCACTCAGTCCGTGGCTGAGCATCTGGATCAATCAGCAGGTCAACCCGGGCGCGACCACGGAACCATCACCATGATCCGACCCGCGACTGGCCGCATGTCACGCTGTTGTGTACGGTTCGCCATGGTTGCGGCCGTATTGGTCCTGGGCTGTACACGCCAAACGGACGAGGGAAACGGGGCGGGATTGCGGCAGCTCCAGGCGCTGGACGCGGGCGTCGAGCTGGACGAAAGCGGGGAGGTGACCTTCGTCAACTTGTCGCACACGGCGGTGACGGACGACGATCTCCAAAGCATCGGGACGCTGGTCAGCCTCCGGCAACTGTGGCTTTACGACACCCAGATCTCCGACCGAGGCTTGACGCATTTGAGCGGCCTGGTGAACCTGGAAGTCCTGGTCCTCGGCAAGACGCGGATCACCGATCGCGGGCTCGCGCGCCTGCATCCGCTGCGGAGCTTACAAGAGTTGTACCTCTACGAGACGGATACCTCGGCCCGGGCAGTGGCCGAGCTGCAACAAGTGTTGACGCGGACCATTATCGTCCGCTAAACCGTGGCGCCCATGGCCCCCCACGGCGCCGGGGAGACCAGCCTGTGACCAAACGCCCCCTGCTCTGCTGCATAATCGGCCTGGCGACAGTTGCTCTCGCCCTCGGGCACATGGCCCTCCGCGCGCGATCGGCCACCACCGGGCCGGATCTGGAGACGGCGTCCGAGCAGGGGGTTGCCGCGCCGCGCCTCACGGCGCCCGCCGCGCCGACCGGCCCCGAACAGGATCTGGGCCGCACGCTCTACGAACACTGGTGTGAGTCGTGCCACGGCGCTGAAGGCGACGGGACCGGCCTGGGAGCCCGCTATGTTTATCCGCCGCCCAGGAACCTGCTCCAGGGCCAGTTCAGCCTCGCGACCAGCGCCAACCGGATCGCCTCGCGCGAAGACATCTACCGGGTGATCCATGACGGCATGCCCGGCGCTGCCATGGCCGCACACGACTCGCTGCAGGAACACGAACTGCAGGCGCTGGTGGACGAAGTCTGCCGTCTGCGCGAGGCAGGGGCCCGAGCCCGCTACCTGGAATACTGCGCGCAAGTGGGGGAAGAGCCGGACGAGGCCGAGTGCCTCGAATACGTGCAAAGCCAGACGACCGCCTCGGAAACACTGGCCGTCCCAGCGCTGACGGTCCCGGACGCGGAGGCCGCCCGGCGTGGCCAACTGCTGTTCGAAAAACACGCGTGTGCCTCCTGCCACGGCAGCACCGGGGTCGGCGCGCCCGATGTGGCGCTCGAGGACGCGCGCGGCGAAGCGCTCCGGCCACGCGACCTGGTGCACGAACCGTTCAAAGGGGGGCATCAACCGGAATCCATCTATCGCCGCATCCAACTCGGCTTCCCCGGCGGACCCATGCCGGCCCACGAGGGACTGTCCGCCCGCGAAACCGCGGACCTCGTCAACTACGTCATCTCGCTATCACAAGAGCCGAAACGCACCCTCACCAACCACCAGCTCCGCCGCTTCGCCGTGCCGGGCCTGTATCTGTCCGAGCTGGACGATCAAACCTCGGCGACCCCACCAACAGCGCAGCCCCCCCACGACAGGGGCTCCTGGGCGCATGACGAGCGGCCGGGCGGAGATGAGGGTTAGAAGTGAGAGATTAGACGGTTTGGAACGAAGGCCCGCCTTGTACGGTCGCTGTGCCCCCTCTTCTGTCCGCCTGACTCGCGGTTTCTGCTGCGGCTGCGCCGCACAAGTTGATCCAGATCAAGGGCGGCCACTTCCCATCGGCTAATACTCCCATGTGTACGGCATGTCAGTCTGGACGAATTCTGCGAGGAGCAATTCCCATGAAACCAAGTGACATTCTCAAAAGCGAACATCGGGTGATTGAGCAGGTTTTGGATTGCCTGGAGAAGATGGTGGAGCAGGTCGAAGGCGGGGGGGCGGTCGATGCCGCGTCGGTCGCTCAGGCCGTCGACTTCATCCACAATTTCGTCGACCGCTGCCATCACGGCAAAGAGGAGTCGCACTTCTTTCCGGCGTTGGAGGCCAAGGGTTATTCGCGAGATTGCGGGCCGACCGGCGTCATGCTCCGCGAGCACGAGCTCGGTCGGCAGCACGTGGGCCAGATGAACGACGCGCTCGCTGGGGCGCAGTCAGGCGACGCCGCGGCGCGCGAGCGTTTCATCGAGCACGCCCGGGCGTTCATCAGCCTGTTGCGCGAGCACATTCACAAGGAGGATCACTGCCTGTTCGGCATGGCGGATCAGGCGTTTTCACCGGGCGATCAGCAGCAATTGCTCGATGCGTTCACGCACGTCGAAACCGAGCATATGGGTACGGGGACGCACGAGAAGTACCTGCGCATCGCGGACGAGCTGGCCGAGCGTTTCCAGGTGCCGCGCCTGGCAGCGGCAACTACAGGATGCCCCAGCTGTGGCGGACACTGATCGCAGGCGGTCTTTAGCGCGACGTCCCAGAGTCTAAGGCGCGTCTAGGCGCGTCTTGTACATCTGTTGTCCGACGTCGCGCACCGCCTGGATCGTCTCGGGGTACGGGTGGTCGCAGATGTCGACCAGTCCGATCTGATAGTTCTCACCGTCGCCGCGTCCCGTGGTCGCCTGGTCGCTGTACTGGAACCAGTGGGTGCCGACCAGGTACGGGTTGCGCAGCGCGCCGGTGACGTAGTTGCGATACGCGTCGGCGCGTGCCTCCTGGCTGGCCGTCGGGCGGAGCCCGGTGTGGAACATGCCGCGGTCGAGCGCCCCGAAGTGGAACTCGCCCACGACCACCGGCATGTCCACGTCGGCGGGCAGGTGGAAGTCCTTCACGTCATCCTGATACAGGTTGTAGCCGATCACGTCGCAGTACTTCGCGGCGGCCCGCGCTCCGCGGTCGTTGACCCACGCGAAGCGGCACCCGAGGTAGAGCTGGTGCGGGGCGACCTGCTTGACGGCTTCCCGGCACACGCGAAAGTACTCCTCGGCGATCCGGGTGTAGAACGCCCGCAGATCGTCTCCCGCCCGTTTCGCATTGGGCGGTGTGCGGTGCTCCTGCAGCGCCTGCCACGAGGCGTGCTGGGTGCCCCACGCCGCGTTGAGCCGGTCGATGGTCTGGTACTTCTGCTCCAGGTCGGCCAGGAACTGGCGCTTCGCCGCCTGTTCGGGAGGTGAGGCGAGCGCGGCGTTGGCCAGCGACAGTTCGTCGCCCCAACCCAGCTCGTTGTCCACGAAGTACCCGATGCACAGCGGATCGCCGGCCGACCTGTTCCGCTCCCCATTCATCCGTCGCTGGACCGCCGCGCGGAACGAGGGGTCGAACGGGTCGGGGAACTTGCCCCAGTAGCCGCTGCTCCCCTCGATCGACTTGGCGCCGCCGCTGCCCGCCGACACGACGTAGGGCGTCTTGCGCTCCGCGTAAACCGACGCGTCCGACCAGTTCGCGATCGTGTTCAGGGCCCAGGACCGGAGGCGACGGTGACTGATCTCGGTCGCCCGCTCGCGCCAGGCGTCACCGTACTTGCGCACCAGGTTGGCGCCCTGGAAGTTGAACGTGCGGTACTCGCCCTTGTTCTCGTAATAGTTGTGCGGCGCCCAGGATCCCCTGCCGTAGAACCGGCCCAACGGCGAGTCGGCCGCGGGCAGATCGGCGAAGTAGTACTCGCGGTCGGTGATGGGGGTGGTGCCTTGCGAAAAGCTCACGCAGTCCACGCCGTGCGACCAGAACAGGCGGCCCTCCGGATCGACCAGCCACCACTTGCCGGCATGCTTCGTCGCATAGAAGAAACCGGTGGCCTCCAGCTGCGGTCCCGCCGCCCAGCCACCATACTGGTCCCAGTCCGACGGACCCGGCTGCGCCGCCAGGTCCGCGAGCTCCTGCTCCAGGGCCGAATGCAAGTCCTCCTCGGAATGTGTCTTGCCGGGCCAGTCCTTGTGAATGAACTGGCCGAACCGGTCGATCATCGGGAAGAACTCGTCGGGCGTCATCGTGACCCACCGGTCCTGTTCGTGAGCACCGCCCGCTTGAATGTCGCCCAGTTGAAAAACGTGATCCTCGTTGGGGCGGCTGACGAATACGATCAGTTGCGTGATCTGCGACGCATCCAGCCCGTCCTCCTTGACATAGCCGCCCGGGAAGCCGCGCATGGCGAAGAGTTGATCGGCCAGTTGCGCGGGCAGTTTCCGCCGCAGCGGCACCGTCAACTGCCGCGTCTCCTGCGGTGGGATCGCCACATGGCCGGTGACGCTGTTCTTGACGCCGTCGCCGCCCGGGCAATCCACGCGCAGATATACAGTAACGGGGCGCGTGTCGATGTTCTTCACAGCGACCGTGACCTCTGACAGCGCGGACAGGTCCCAGTGCCCTTCGGGCGCCGGAATGGTCACGCCCGGCCACTCTCGGGCGTGACCGGTGGATACCTGGAGCACGGTGGTCTGGCCCGCCGTCACCAGTTCCGGTTTCGCGTCCACGGCCATGGCGGTTTGCACGTCGAACCCGGCGCTGAACGGGGCGAGGACCGTCGTTTCCGCCGGCGCCGCGTCAGACACTCGGCCGCCGCATGGCCCTACGACACAGATGAACGCCAACAGACATGGTGACCAACGCAGACACATGACAGGGCCTCCTCAAGGTGAACGATGCGGGGGGTTCCGACACGGGCTGTACGCGGACCCGTTGCGCGTGCCAACCGGCCATTGTAAGGCCAAATCGGGTGGAAGGGCTATTCCCTCTGCAGCGTGAATGCGCGTTTCTCGCCGAAACCGGTGCGCCCTTCGACGGCCATGCGCAGTTCGACCTGGATGGACCGCGTGCCAGGCGCCGCTAACAGGATCGTGCCAAAGTCGGCGTCGGAGAGATAGGGCGTGTCTTGGGGCAACGGCCATCGGCCCCGCAGCTCAGAGCGGTCCGTCGTCTGGAGCACCACATCGCCGGTCCGCACGCCGCCCGCGCGCGGCGCCAGCCACGTCGCCTCCTGCGTGTTGCCCACGCAGATGCGCGCCGGGATCGGACCCTCGGACGGGACCGTGATCGTCGATCCGTCGGCGGCTTCGACCCACTGCCCGGCGGCGTCCTGGACGAGCAGCCAGTTGAACTCGGCATTCAAGAACTTGGGCGGGCTCTTCCCGTCACACGGCTGATTGCCGACCGCCACCAGCGGCGTGTTGGCCGATGTCGTGCCGGTGCCGGCCGTGCGGATCCCGAGCTGTTGCCCCGCCTCGACGGCGCTCCGGTAGGCATCGCGCCCGGTGTTGAAACAGACGTACCAGTAGCCGCCCGCATGCGCGTCGCGGTCCATGTCGAACCACACGGTCGCAGCGGGCCAGGCCCGCTGAGCCTGGAGCTGGGGTCCGTACCTGGCGATCAACTGTGCGGCTGGACGCGGCGAGCCGTCGGGGTTCATGATCCCGAAATCGCTCTGTTCCTCCTCCCGGTATCCGCCCGGCCACCACCACGGGATCGTGCCGTTGGCGCCGCTCTGGATGACCATCCGGTAGAACAACTCGTGATAGGGCGCCACTCCGTCAATCTGCGCTGCCGAAGGGGCCATGCCCCTGGCGTCCCAGACGCTCTGCCCGAACTCCGCCCACACGATCGGCTTGCCGCCGGTGGTGAAATGCACATACTTCGTGATGAAGCCCGCGGCGTAGTACCCGTCGTCGCCCGGCGGGATCGCATAGCCTTCGGGACAGATGAAGTCCACATGCTTGGGTGTGCCCGTGAAGACGAAGTCGTGCGGCAGCGTGTTCCCCTGGCGGAAACTCACCAGGTGATGGGGATCCAGCGCGCGGAGCCGGCGGTGGGCGGCGTTCCACTTGCGGCTGGTCAGGTCGTCCATGAACCGGCGGTAGGCGGCCATCATGATCCGCCACGGGCCGTCGGTTTGGAAACACTCGTCCGGCGGTGAGATCAGGCGGCCCTGGGCGTCACGTCGCCCCGTTACGCTCCACGCTTCCTCTGCCGCGGAGATGCTCCCGTACTGCTCGATCACCCAGTCTCGCCACTGCGCGTCCCACGCGGCGCGCCGCTCGCCTTGGAACACGTAGTTGCCCGGTTCCCAGATGGTGTCATACGCCATGATTGTGGCGTTGTCCGGCAGGCGGGCCGTTGACAGGTATTCCTTCAGCTCCTGTTCACGGAACCCCAGCGGCGACGCCAGTCCGCAGAACAGGTTCACGTAAATGTTGTGCTTCCGGCAGCGGCACAGGAAGTCGAGCAAGTTGCGGTGGGACGCGAGTTGGGGCGCCTGGATGCTCACCAGGTTGATCCCGATGGCCGCCATGCGCGCCAGGTCCTGCTCCACCAGTTCCGGGTCGTAGTAGCGCTGCTGCAGCCAGCCGGCCCAGAAGTCGTCGCGGTGCATCCCGGACACGTAGAGCGGCCAGTAGTTGACGCCGACCGGATTCCAGGGCCGGTCGTTGACGTAGAAGTCGTTGCCCCGGACGGCCAGGAACTCGTCGGGGGCCGGCGTCCGTGTCTCCAGCACGTGAATCTCATGCTCCACACGGTCCACCAGGACGCCGGCGTGCCGCAGTTCCGTGCAGACCTGGTAGGTCGCCGGCTCGCGGCCCGCCGTCCAGGCCGGGCCTTCCCAGCGGCGCGTCTCCCGGGGCGGCAGGTCCAGCGACTGCGTTTCGCGCACCAGTTGCTGCTGGGCGTCGCGCACGGTCACACACACTTCCGCGGACCGGTCGACCATGCCCACGTTCACGACTTCCGCGCCCAGACGGATCGTCTCGCCGGGCCAGTATGCGAACTGCTCGGAGCCTGCTTCGCGCAGGAACACGCCGGCGCGCAGACGCTCGACTATCGCGCTGACGGCCGAGAGCGCCGGCGGCGACTTGAGCACGGCGGGTTCGTTCACTCCGAGGCCGGCGAACACGCTGCCGTCGAAGGGGGGCACGTGATTCAGCAGCAGCCAGGCCGCGCTGCCCCGCGATCGGCCGGCCGAATCGACCGCGTCCAGCAGCGGGATGTAGCGCCATTTCTGGTTGCGCAGGAACCCGCGACCTGTCGTTCGCGCGATCCCGCACACGAGGTCGCGCGCGGCCGGCCAGTCGGCCGGCGTCGGCGCATCGAACGCCGCGGTCGCGCGCAGCGCCGCCGGGCCATCGACTTGGTAGACCTTGTAGCGCGGGAAGAGCGTCTCAAGTGGCTGGTCGTGTGGCAGCGTGGTCGGCACCAGGTTCTTGATCGGATGGACACACGTACCGACCTCGGCGATCGCGAAACCGTGCTCGCCGGGCGCCAGCGACGGGATGTGGGACCGCGCCAGCTGGAAGCCGATGCGGCGCACCTGAGCCGTCTGCAGTTGATCGCCGGCGCCGCCACGGCGATCACGCGTCGGCGAGTCGGGCCAATACCGGAAGTCGTTCGCGTCGAGCCCGATCCGTTGCCACTGCGGTCCGATATCCACGACCGCCATCCAGCGCGACCCGTCCTGCTCCTGAAGCTCCACGACCAACTGACGCGTCGACGCGCTGCCTTTGGCCAGAAAGGTCAACAGCCCGTGGTCGGGGCCGAACAGCAGCGGGACGTCGCGCGACAGGTAGCCGTCCCAGCCGGTCAGGTTCCCAGTCCAGAAGCGGAAGCAGGGTTGATTCTCCGGGCCGTCCGGCACGACTTCCCAGGATCCCGGCGTGACCGGATCGTTGCAGGTCCGCTGCCAGCTCGCGGCGCTCGCCAGGTCCCCGGTGAACGGCCTGTGTTGCGCCGCCACGTCACGCTTGGCCGATTGGATCGCCCCTCGATTCAGCCACCCCGCCGCGCTGGACCACAGCGGATCGTCCAGCAACGGGCCACCCAGGCACAGCACATGTCCGCGGCCGCGGGCAAACGCGACGAGCGTCTCGAGTCCGGCTGCGGGATAGGTACGGCATTGAGGAATGATGTAGAGGAAGAACTCGTCGGGCGAGAGGATTTTCGGATCGCACACCTGGGCCGCGGACAACAGGCTCACCTTCACGCCCGGCTGACGCAGTGTCGCGCCGAGCACCTCCGCCAGCTCGCGATCGATGCCCGGTAGATGGTCATCGAACAGGGCGATCCGCAGCTCCGTGTCGGGCCGCGTGTCGGGCGCGCGGCGCGCGCTGGTCGACGCGACGGTTCCGGAGGACTGCAGCACATGCTGTTGGGGATGGTTGAGCGGCGGATTCCAGGTCCCGGCGGCCGCGCTGCAGGTGCTCGCGATGGCGATGAAGATCAGGCAGGCGGGAGCAAGATGCCGGACTCGTGATCGTTCCAGCGGGGCGTGGACGGCCATGCGGGTACTCCAGTCACGAACAGGGATGACGGATGGGGCTCGACGGTGGGCGAGTCCTCCATTATCCACAGGCCGCTACCCGGATGACCAGCCGGGTCTGCCGCAGTGAGAGAGAAGGAGCTGTTCGATTCGTCCGATCACGGGGGGACCGCGAGTCCCGCGATTGGCCGTCAGACCGCGCGCCGCCGCCGGCGCGGGCGAACCGTCGGGTACGAGCTCGGGCGATCGTGAAGGTGTTCACGCGCGCGGAGTCTGTTCGTCTTTTCACACGTCCGGTCGGCAGCAGGCTGAGTACCGGGCAGCGCGTCCTATTCGGGGCGCTGGTGTTCGGCATGCTGCGCTTGGCGCTGTTCCTCCAAGCGTCGTATCCGTTCTTCCGCCGGGACGGCGAATACGGAGTTGCCGCGCAGCACGCAGCCCGTTCGGCCGGGCACACACACGGTGTCCAAGCGCAGGCAGTGTTCGCGCGCCAGATCAAAATGCGGACAGGAGAACGAACTCATCACAATCACCCTGCGTAACGACCCTGTGACCGCGGGACCGCCCTGCCCGCGGAGGGGCTGCACCGACAAATGCTTGACGGACCCATCCAGTGCATTGTACTATTTCTTCACCAAGAGGTAAAGAAATCGGGGAGGGAGGTGGAGGAGCCATGTTCAGCACCACGTCTCAATATGCACTGCGGGCCCTGGTCCAGCTGGCGCGGGAGCCCGCCGGGCGCTCGGTTCTGGGGCAGGATCTTGCGCGGCGGGCGGAGATCCCCCCGAACTACCTGTCGAAGATCCTGTGGACCCTGGGAAACGCGGGATTGATCGAGGCGACGCGCGGGCACGGCGGCGGTTACCGGCTGGCTCGGCCGGCCGAGGAGATCAAGCTGCTGGAGGTGGTGCGGCAGTTCGAAGGAGTGCACGCCGAACCCGGCTGTCTGTTGGGCGAGCGCGACGAGTGTTCGGACAAGAACCCTTGCTCGGCCCACCGCGCCTGGAGGAAGGTCAAGGAAGCGTACCTGACATTCGTCCGGGAGACGACGATTGCCGAGATCGGGAAGCCGGCTAAGCCGCGTGCCGTCCGGCGCCGGGAACCGCGACCGCGCGCCGCGAAACGGAAGGTGGCTGCCCGGCGCGTGTGACCCGTGTTGAACATCGAACAATCGGATCCTCTGACTTGGAGCGCGATCTATGTCCGCGAGTTGTGAATTGGACACTGCCGACACACCGGACCGCAGTAAGCCCGCGATCGGGGGCGTGGCCGGCAAGCCAAGCGCCGGGAATCTGCAGCAGCAATTGGCCGCCCGCGGCTGGCGGTCGCTGCTGGCGATCACTGTCTCGGGGCTCGTCGCCGTGCAGACCATCACCGGATTGTGGATCTACCTCGCGCCGTTCTCGTCGATTGCCCAGTTCCAGGTGCTGCTGCACACCGTGGCGGGATTCCTGTTCCTCATCCCGTTCTGCTGGTATGCCGTCCGCCACATCGGGGTCTGGTACGCTCAGAAAGCGACGGCCGTGATGATCTTGGGTTACCTGGCGGCCGGGCTGGTGCTGGTGTGCCTTGTGAGCGGCCTGGTGCTCACCTGGCAGGCCGCCATGGGGCCCAAGATCGGCCCGACCTGGGATCTGGTGCACCTGGTGACCGGGATCGTGGTGGCGGTCACGATCGCCGTGCACCTGGTGCTCGCCTTCCTCCGCCGGCGCCGCCTGGGCCGCGAGATGCCGGAGTTCCGTCAGGGCGTACGGCGCTTCCTGTTGGGTGGCACCGGTTTCTGCGTGGCCACCGGCGGCTGCATCCTGGTGGCCGCGCTCAGCTGGCCGAGCCAGCCTGGGGAGACGCCCGTGCCGGAAGGATACAGTCTCTCGGCCTATTTGGAGAAGTTCGACGAATACCGTGGCAACGCGTTCGCCCCATCCTACGCGCGGACCGATAGCGGCAACCTGATCGACCCGGCCGTCCTGGGGAACTCGGCCTCCTGCGGCACGGCCGGTTGCCACGAGCAGATCTACGCGGAGTGGCAGCCGAGCGCGCACCGCTTCTCGGCGATGAACCCTTCGTTCCAGGCCATCCAGAAGAACTTCGCGGCGGACCGGGGCGCGGAGGAGACCCGCTACTGCGCCGGCTGCCACGACCCGATCTCGCTCTTCGCCGGGGCGAAGGACATCCATAACCTGTCGCTCTCGGCGCCCGGGATGCAGGAAGGCTGTTCGTGCGTGGTGTGCCACGCGATCGACAAGGTCGATGTCCGCGGCAACGCGGATTATGTGCTGCAGCCGCCACGCAAGTACCTGTGGGAAGACCAGGAGGGATGGCGCAAGTCCGTCTCGAACTTCCTGATCCGCGCCTTCCCGCGCCAGCATCTGGAGGACTACGATCGCGGCTTGCTGCACAGCCCCGAGTACTGCGGCGCCTGTCACAAGCAGTTCATCCCGGAGGCGCTCAACCGGTTCGGAATGGTCGCCGGCCAGAACCAGTATGACGAGTGGCACAGCAGCCATTGGAATTCCGACGATCCGTCCACCCAATTGAATTGCATCGACTGCCACATGCGCCTGGTGCCTGATTCCCAGGACCCGGGCCGCGGCGAGGCGGGCGCCATCCGCCGCACGCCGCAGGACGGCATGCATCGCCATCACGGGTTCATCGCCACGAATTTCTTCATGCCTCAAGTGCTCAAACTGCCCCACGCCGACGAGCAGGTGCGGCTGACCGAAGAGTGGATTCGCGGCGAGACCGTGATTCCCGAGATCGCGCACTTGTGGCCGTCCGGGCCCGTCGCCTCGCTCGAGCTCATGGCGCCGCCCGAGACGCGGCCGGGCGAAGAGGTCACCATCGACGCCATCGTCGTGAACCGCAAAGCCGGACATAACCTGACCACCGGGCCGTTGGACTTCATGCGCGTCTGGATCCACCTGCGCGTGTTGGATGCGGATGGGAACCTGCTCGCCGAGTGGGGCGGAATCGATCCCCAGACGCGCGAGATCACGGATGTCCCGGGGCAGATCCACCAGATCGGCAACTCGCGCAAGGAAGGGACCATGGTGCTCGAAGGGCAGCCGATGAACGGCGAGGGCCAGCCGATCCTGAAGCACGAGCTGTGGACCCAGGCGGGCGGCAAAGGCAAACGCCAGATATTCCCGGGCTATACCGACCGCCAGTCGTACACGCTGCGCGTCCCGCCCGACGTCCAGGGCCCGCTGGTGGTTGAGGCGGACCTCAACTTCCGCCGCTACCGGCAGGAGTTCCTGGACCTGGTGCTGCCCAGCCTGGAGCAGGAAACGGGAGTGTACCAGCCCATGGTGCCGCAGTCGTCAGCGCGGAAGGAGATTGCGCTGGCATCCCGTCGCAGCGAGTGACCGGCGCCGGCCGGAGAAAGCGAGGCCGCCATGCGGTGGCATCCGTTTCACAAGATGTCGGGACGCCAACGCAAGATCTGGTTCTCGGTGGTCGCCACCGTCCTGGGCACCGCCGTACTCACCCAGTTGGCCTTGCTGGTGCAGGCCGCGCGGAACACGGACTTCAACGATCGGACGGCCGGCATCACCGCCAGCGACCTGGAGGCGCGCGTGGCTGCGCCGCCCATCCGATTGACGGATGTCGCCCAGGAGTCGGGTATCGTCATGGTCCACGGACCGGGCCCGCGCCAGCGGCTGCTGCCGGAAGACACCGGCTCGGGCCTGGCCTGGGGGGACTATGACGGCGACGGCGACTACGACCTCTACGTCGTCAACTTCTCACCCCGACGCCACGCGGACGATCGTCCGGGAGGGCACAGCCGCCTGTTTCGAAACGACAACGGTCATTTCACGGACGTCACGGCCCAGGCGCAGGTGGACAACGCCGACGGGTTCGGCATGGGCGCCTACTGGGCGGACTACGATGACGACGGAGATCTGGACCTGTTCGTGACCAACTACGGGGGGCCGAACCGGCTCTACCGCAACGATGGCCGCGGTGTGTTCGAGGAAGTGGCCGAGCAGGCCGGCGTGGCCGGCTCGATCTGGTCGACCGGGGCCGCTTGGGGAGACATCGATCGCGACGGTCACCTGGACCTGTACGTGTGCAATTACGTCGAGTATGACGAGCGCCTGGCGCGCAGCGCGATGCCCGCCGGCCGCGGTCGGGGCGACTATAACGTGCCGTTCGCGCTGAATCCCAATGCGTTCGACCCGACGCCCAATCGACTGTACCGTAATCGCGGCGACGGGACGTTTGAGGACGTGACCGCCCAGTACGGCGTGGAGGACGCGGAAGGGCGCAGCTTCGCCGTGACGATCGTGGATCTGGACGGCGACGGCTGGCTGGACATCTACGTCGCCAATGACGTGTCCTCCAACCGGCTGTTCCGCAACACCTTGGGCGCGGCGGCGGGCGATACGGACGGCGACGTCGGCGGTGGCACCGGGCCCGGCCAGCGCACCCCCACGGCCTTCAGCGATTATTCCGCGCTGACAGGCGCGGCCGATGCGCGCGGGTCCATGGGGCTCTCGGTGGCCGAAACCGGTTTCCTCAATGGCAACGTCGACGGACTGCCCGACCTCTTCCTGACCCACTGGGTCGCGCAGGAGAATGCGCTCTACCAGAGCCTGCCGCTGATCGATGGGTTCTGGGAATACCGAGACAAGACGCGGGAGTTCCGGTTGGGTGAGGTCTCGCTCAATGTGGTCGGCTGGGGATGCGGGTTCTGCGACCTGGACCTGGACGGCCGACTCGATCTGGTGGTGGCCAACGGCAACACGCTGGAGCGGAAAGAGGACCCTTCCCAATTGATCCTGGATCCGATGTTCGTGTTCTGGAACGACGGGCAGATGTACCAGGAGATCGCGGCCCAGACCGGCGAGGCGCTCCGCGTGCGCCGCAACGCCCGCGGCCTGGCGATCGCCGACTTCAATGGGGACGGGCTGCCGGATATCGCGGTCTCGCTGAACCGCGGCCAGCCGCTGCTGCTGGTCAATGAGACCGAGACGGACAACCACTACCTCAAGGTCCGCCTGCGCGGGCGGAGCGCACAGTGTTTCGGAGCGAAGGTGGAAGTCATCGCCGGCGCTGCTCACCAGGTACAGTGGTACGGCGCGGATGTCAGCTATCTCAGCCAGCACGCGCCGGAGTTGATCTTCGGGCTCGGTCCGCGCACGGCGGCCGATGAGGTCCGGATCACGTGGGGCGACGGCCGGACGAGCACCCACCGGCCGGTCCCGGCACGGCTGTTCGAAGTCGAGTACCCGCGCTGACGCGCCCGCCTCCCGGGCCGCGGCGGGGCGGGGCGCCGCAGCCCGCGAGGGCAGCGTTTCGTGCCGATCGACGCCGTCGGCGCCGGCCTGCACGCGTCTCCTACAAGTCGACGTGCAACCGCTCCCACACCGACTCTTCCTCGGCGATCCCTTGCGCCTTGAGATGTGGGAACGTGCGGAACAGGAAGTAGACCAGCGGGAGAATGCCCAGGACGATGATCACGGTGTCCGGGATCATGCGCAGCTGGCCGAGGAGCGCCACGTTGGGCCGTTCGAAGAACGACGCGTCGCGCGCCATCCAGAGGCCTTCCGAATAGCTCGTCCAGGCCTGCGCGATCCCGACCGGGAACAGCGTCACCAGCGTCATGATCAGCAGGCCGACGTTGAGTCCCCAGAAGGAGATCGCCAGCAGCCGATCGTTCCAATGCTCGCGCTTCACCAGGCCGCGCCAGGAGAACAACAGCAGCGAAATGGACAGCATGCCGTACACGCCGAACAAGGCACCGTGGCCGTGGTTGACCGTCAAATAGGTCCCGTGCTCGAAGTAGTTGACGATCGGCAAGTTGATCAGGAAGCCGAAGACGCCCGCGCCCAGGAAATTCCAGAAGGAGCTGGCCACCAGGAAGTACATCGGCCAGCGGTAGGGGAAGTCCCGGCCTTCCGCTCGAATCGACTTGTATTCCAGCAGCCCGCGGACGACCAGGCCGAACAGCGGCACCGGCTCCATCGATGAGAAGACGGCCCCGATGGCCAGCCACATCGACGAGCCGCCGTACCAGAAGTAGTGGTGCGCGGTCCCCAGGATGCCGCTCAGGAACACCAAGGCGGCCGTGAAATACGCCACGCGCAGCGCCGCCATCGCCGACACCAGGCCCATCGCGACCATCAGCACCGAGATGACCGCCACCCCGAAGAACTCGAAGATGCTCTCCACCCAGATGTGGACCACGAACCACCGCCAGTAGTCCGCGACCGTCAGGTGCGAACCGCGGCTGTACAACAATCCGAAGGCGAAGAAGAACACCACCAGGATCGCGGAGAAGACGTAGAAGTTCACCAGCGCCTTGAAGTGCGGGTCCTTGAACGTCGCGCTCTTGTTCGCCACGGCGCGATAGACGATGACCAGCCAGAAAATGAGCCCGATCAGCAGCAGGATCTGCCAGAACCGGCCGAGTTCGAGATACTCCCAGCCTTGATGGCCGAGCCAGAACCACACCGGGCCCCAACCGCCGTAGATGCCGATCACTTCACCCACCAGGCTGCCGACCGCGACCAACAGCACGGCCGCGAACAGGAGCTGCACCAGCAGGCCCTGGCCTTTCGGCTCCCGCCCGCCGACGACGGGCGCCAGGTAGATGGAGGAGGCGATCCAGGTGGTGGCGATCCAGAAGATGGCCAGTTGCAGGTGCCACGACTTGGCCCAGCTGTACGGGATCATCCGGCCGACGAAATCCACGTAGAACTTGCCCGGATTGACTGTGTAATGCGCCAGCAGGCCGCCAAAACAGGTCTGCACCAGGAACAACAGGATCACGATCAGGAAGAACTTGGCCGCCTTCAACTGGCTGGACGTGAGCGGCGCGTCGATCAGCTTATGCGCCAGCGCGACCCCCTTCGCGTCGCCGTACCACAGCTTGTCGCGATGCACCCAGAAGATGAACAGCCCCAGCGTAATGAACAGCGACACGACGCCGCCGAGGGACCAGATGTAGGTTTCCGCCGTCGCCACGTTCCCGGCGTCCCGGTCCGGCGGCCAGTTGTTCGTATAACTGTAGTCCTCGCCCGGACGGTTGACTGACGCCACCCAGGCCGTCCAGAAGAAGAACCGCCCGATCTGCAGCCGCTCTTCCGGGGTCGGCACCGTGTTGGGCAAGAAGCCATAAGAGGTCTCGCCCGCGCCAAACACCCGCTCCCAGTGCGCCAGGATTTCCGTCAACGCCTGCTGCTCCCCCTCGGTCAGCGTCAACACATGGCTCGTCTGGTCGTAACGGTTGGTCTTGATCTCGCGACGCGTCCGCAGCTCGATCAGTTCCCGGTCTTCGCCGGTCAGCTCATTGAAGGGGCGCTGAAACGCCTGTTGGGACAGATGCTCGCGGACCGCGTCGCTCATCAGGTGCAGGGTCACGGCGGAGAACTCCATGCCGCGCTGAGAACCATGCCCCCAGACGCTGCCGTGGTCCATCAGCCCGTAGCGCTGGTACACGTCCTGACCGGCAATGATGTCCGCCTGGGTGAACAGCTCCGTGCCGTCCGGGGCGACCACCGAGCCGGGGTACGGCGGCTTCTCGCGGTTGGCGTAATGGCCGCCAATGATCAGTCCTCCAAGTGCGACCACAAAGCTGAGGATAGCTGCCCACTTGAGTCGTTGCATGGACATACCTCGCTCCTTTCATCGAATGGTAATCAGGAAGGTTGCCTTTCGTCCCGCGAAAGCATGGCCTATCACTTGACCCTTGGTGATCTCCAGCGGCTCGCCTACGCGCTGGTACGCATTGTATAGATCCTCGACAGCCACGCAATAACCGGCTGCACGCCGCCACGGGGTGATCGGATGCTCGCGGCGGGCAGTTATGGAACGACCGTGGACCGAGACGGGCGCCGCCAACGGGCCTGCTGATATGCCCACAGGTTGGCGGACTCCGCCTCGCCGCTGCGCGCGAGAGCGCGCAGGCGCAGGACCAGCTTGTGCAGCAGCTGCACGGCCAGCCCCGGGCCAAAACGTGTATAGGCCTCGTTCTCCACGATCACGTTCGCGTACTGGCATGCCCGAAACGCCTCGTCCCCGTGATGGAACCCGCCGCAGGCCGCGATGAACAACTGCGGGAACGCGCCGCGTGCGGCCTCGATCGCCGCCTGCCGGCTCCCCGCCAGGCTGGCGCCGCATTGAATGGCCGATGCGAAGGGCCAACCGGCCGGGCTGGGCGTCCGCTCGCGCGGCACCTCGCGCCCGCCCACCGCCACGATTCCGTCGCCGCCGTGGGTCACAAAAGCGCCCACCAGGTCGAGCCACCGGTCAACCGGCAGGCCGTCGTCCATGGCCGGCATTTCCACCAGCACTTGCCGGTCCTGAGCCGCGGACCGCAACGTGACGGCGGCACGGCGGAACGACTGGGGATCCCAGATGCCCGGCCAGCCGGCGAGCATGGGCAGCCAGACGAATCCGTCCGCGTACGGCGCCAGTCCCTCGATCATCGCCTGGAGCTCCGCCAACAGCCGGCCCATGCCCGATTCGCAATGACAGGTGCCCACCAGCGCCGGCAATACGATCGCCGTGCCGCCGCCCTCGCGGTAGGCGCGCAGCCGATCGCGCATGTGTGCCAGGCCGCGGCTGACGAAGACGGGAGGTGTGTACAAGTCGTCGCGTCGCGCATCCTCCTGGAACGGCATCTGCGAAGGGAGTTGCGGATCGCACGACACGGGCCCCGGCATCTGCAAACCGTACAGGTACGACAACGGCTCCAGGCCGTCCGCGTGCGGGTCGACGCCCGGCGCCGTGCCGACCGGCGTCGTCCAGTGCCGCCCGACCGGCACGCGCAGGTCCTGGTACGTGATCTGGTCGTTGTAGCCGGTGCGAAACCGGTCCGAATGCCGCTTGAGGACATGCGCGTACGTGTGCAGTCCCTGCAGTGCCAGCGCCTGCGCCTTGGCGATATCGCCGCCCGCGTGCCCCTGCAGGATCGGCCGGGCGGCCCCGTGGAAGGTGCCGGGCTGGGTCAGGGCCAGCGCGAACAGCCCGTCAGCTGCCGCCCCGAACATCTTCCGGAAGTCCAACTGCAAGTCCATCACAAGCCCTCACGCATGTCACGCAAACCGCCGACGATACTTCGATCACCCAACCGCACCAGCCGGCTCGGCCCGGCAGGGACCGTGAACGTTTTCACGGCGCCTGTCCGCGCGCGCCGGCGGTGATGATCGTAGTGTTTCTTCATCTAGAGGTCAAGAATCTGCAGGGCGTGAGGGCGTGCCGCGCCGAGGGGCCCGGGCCCCGCCCGCCCCCACGCTGTGGGGCGGCCGGCGCGGCGCGGCAAACCCGGTTCGCCGCGGAGGCGGTGCGCTGCACGGGAAGAGCGGCCCGGAGCGGAGCCGGTGGATCGTTACCGGCCGTCCAGGCGTGGCAATCGGCATGCGCGTCAGGCGGGCGGCGGAAGATGCTCAAAAACGCGCCGCGCGAGCGGTCAGCGCGACCTAATCTTGTCAGGAGTGTGATGGTGACCGGCAGCGGCCCGCGTGTGCGGCCCCGCGCAGGGTGCGTGGAATGCCGGACGCCTGGACCGGTGGGATGTAGATGAAGGGTATGCGACGATGTGGCGGCTCGTGGCCTGGTGCAATCAATCGCTCAGTCGGCTCATGACATGTCTGACAGGCATCTTGTTGCTGGTTCTGGCCCTCGTGATCGGCGCCACGCTGTGGGTGGTCCACGGCCAGCAGCTGGACGGGCTGGTGATCAACCTTTCGGGGCGCCAACGGATGCTGGCGGAGAAGTACACGAAGGAGGTGCTGTACGAGGCGTACCGGTCCGACGCGCCGGGTCCGGCGGCCGAGGAGGCGGGGGGCCGGGCGTCCGAGAGGACCTGCCGGCTTTGGGAAGCCACGCTCACGGCGCTGGTCGATGGCGGCACCACCTACGCGGACTTGGAGATGACGCGGCCGGTCGCCATGCCGCGGACATCTCACGAGGCCATTCGCGCGAAGCTGGTGGAAGTCCGGCAGCTTTGGGAGCGGCTGCGGTCGGCGGTGGACGCCTTGCAGCGCGCGGAGCGCGGGTCGCCCGCAGGCTCGGCCTGCCTGGCGGAGATCTGGAGCCTCAACGCCCAGTGCCTCTCGGCGCTCGACGCGACGGTCCAGATGTACCAGGTTCAGTCCGACGCCAAGGTGGCGCGGCTCCGGTGGATCCAATACGCGCTGGGTGGGCTGGCCCTGGGGGTCTTCGCGCTGATCAGCCTCTACATGCGCCGCCGGGTCGTCCGGCCGCTGGTGGCCGCCGTGGAGGTGGCCCAGGCGGTGGCGCGGGGGGACCTGACGCGCACCTGTCCGGTCACGGCGGCGCATGAAGTCGGCCAGTTGTCTCGCGCAGTGAACACGATGTGCGAGGACTTGCGGCGGATGGTCGGCCGCGTCCTGGCGAACTCCGACCACCTGCGGCGGTCGGCGGGCGAGTTGGGCGCGACTGCCACGCAGCTCAATGCGGGCGCCAACGCCACCACCGAGCAGCTGGCCACGGTCGCGGCCGCCGCCGAAGAGATGTCCGCCAACATGGCGACGATGGCCCGTTCGGCCGAGCAGATGTCGGACAATGTGCGGACGATCTCCACGTCGGTCGACGAGATGACCGCCGCCATCAGCGAAGTGGCCAGGAACGCGGAACAGGCGGCTCACGTGGCCGACCACACTGCGCAGCTGGCCGTGTCCGGCAACGGCAAGATCACCGACCTGGGCGCTGCCGCGTCGGAGATCGGCAAGGTGATCGAGGTCATCCAGGAGATCGCGGAACAGACCAACCTGCTGGCGCTCAACGCCACCATCGAAGCGGCCCGCGCCGGCGACGCCGGCAAGGGGTTCGCGGTCGTGGCGAGCGAGGTCAAGGCGCTGGCTGAACAGACGGCCGACGCGACGCTCGACATCCGCCGCCGCATCGAAGGGATCCAGACATCCACGACCGATGCCGTCAGGTCCATCAACGAGATCTCGCGCGAAGTCGAACAGCTCAACCAGGCCTCGCGGTCGATCGCGTCGGCCGTCGAGCAGCAGAGCGCGACGACCAGGCAGATCGCCCAGAACGTGGCGCGGGTGGCCGACGGCACCAACGACGTGTCGCTCGGCGTCTCCCAGACCGCGCTGGCCACGCGGGAAGTCACCCAGAGCATCAGCAGCGTGGACCTGAACGCCCAGCGGACATGCGCCGATGCGGAGCAGACCCAGCAGGTGGGCCAGTCCATTGCCGGCCTGGCCGCCGAACTCCAGGCGCTGGTGGACCAGTTCACCGTCTGACCGGTTTCTGACCGGTTTCTGACCGGTTTCCACCCTCCCCGCCGGCCGAGAAAAACTGCTTGACGCCCGCGGCCGAGCGCATTACACTCTTTCTTCATCTAGAGGTCCTGAAACATGCTGGGCGTCACCTCACAGCACGCGTTGCGGGCGTTGGTGCACTTGAGCCGAGTGCCGATGGGCGAGTCGGTCTTGGGGCGCGACCTGGCGGCGGCGGCGGATGTCCCGGCGAACTTCCTGTCGAAGATCATGTTGACGCTGCGGCGCGCGGGCCTGGTCGAAGCGACGCGCGGCCACGGCGGCGGATACCGGCTGGTCAGGAGCCCGCGCGAGATCCCTTTGATCCAGGTGGTGGCGCTCTTCGAAGGCACGACCAACAAACCCTGCTGCATCCTGGGCGAGAAGCACATGTGCAGCGACGCGTCGGCCTGCACCGCGCATGCGGGCTGGCGCGCGGTCAGTCAGGCGTACTATGAGTTCCTCAACAGCAACACCATTGCGCAGATCGGACGGCAGCACACGGGAGCGGCCTGGCTACCGCCCGGCTCGAGCGTGCAGGGAAACGGGTCCAACGGTGAACATGAGCATCGGTCGTGACAGAAACCGGCGGCGCGGCGGGTCCCCCCGCCGGCCGCGGGCCGGCAGCGTGTGTCTCCTGGTCGGTCTGGCCGTCGGAGCGTGCCTGGCGGCACGGCCTGCCCGCAGCCAGGAGGCCGCGGAATTCTTTCGGCAGAACTGCACGAGTTGCCACACGATCGGCGGCGGGCGACTGACCGGCCCCGACCTGAAAGACGTCACCACGCGCCAGAATCGGGAGTGGCTGCTGAACTTCATCCTGAACCCGACCGGCGTGCTGGCCAGCGGCGACCCGTACGCCCAGAAGCTGAAGGACGAGGCGCGCGGCGCCGTCATGCCGAACGTCCCGGGCATGACGAAGGAGCGCGCCGCAGCGCTGCTGGACCTGATCGAAGCGGAATCGGCGTTGCCCGAATCGCAGTTCAAGGGGCTGGTGGTGTCGGATGAGCCGTTCACCGCGCAGGACATCGAGCGTGGGCGGCAGATCGTGCTGGGCCTCCAGCGCCTGACGGCCGGCGGGCCCGCGTGCATCGGGTGCCATAGCGTCCGGGACACGGGCGCGCTGGGCGGCGGACGCCTGGGGCCGGATTTGAGCGCCGTCTACGACCGCCTGGGGGGCGACGCGCCGCGCCGTAACCTCTCGGCCTGGCTCACCGCCCCCGGCACGACGACCATGGCGCCCCTGTTCAAGCCGCATCCGCTGTCGAACGACGAGATCCAGGCGCTGGTGGCGTTCTTCGAATACAGCGCCAAAGCGGGCGGCGAATCCGACGCCAGCGGCTCGCTCGCCTTCCTGCTCCTGGGCACGCTCGCGGCCGTGGGCGGGCTGGTGGGCATGGATGCCCTGTGGCGGACCCGCTTCCGCGGGGTCCGCCGGTCGTTGGTCTCCGCCGCGCGGGCCGCCGGCCCGGTGGGCGATCGGGGATCAGGTTAAGATAGTCCGCGACCGCGCGCACGTCGGCGCGCCGCGATCTTGCAACACGCACGCACATCCCCCCAGAACCGAGAACGGGCACGATTATTCGACCGATCCACACAGCAGGAAGGCCACCTCGATATGTCCTCACGCGATGCGATTGCCTGGATCAAAGACGAGACCGACCCCGGCTTGCGCGGCTGGGAGGAGTTCTATCGGAACCGCTGGCAGCATGACAAGGTCGTGCGCAGCACGCACGGCGTGAATTGCACCGGCGGATGCACCTGGATGATCCACGTGAAAGACGGGCTGGTGACCTGGGAGATGCAAGGGCTCGACTACCCGGCGCTCGAACCGAGCCTGCCGCCCTACGAGCCGCGCGGCTGCCAACGCGGCATCTCGTATTCGTGGTATCTCTACAGCCCGCTCCGCGTGAAGTACCCCTATGCGCGCGGCGCGCTGCTCGACCTCTGGAAGCAGGCGCGGCGCGAGCATGACGACCCGGTCAAGGCCTGGAAGTCGCTGGTCGGCGACCCGGCGCGCCGCGCGCGCTGGCAACAGGCGCGCGGCAAGGGCGGCTTCCGGCGCACCGACTGGGACACCGTCCTGGAGCTGATCGCGGCCGCGCAGGTCCATACCATCCAGACTCACGGCCCCGACCGCATCGTCGGCTTCTCGCCGATCCCGGCCATGTCGATGATCAGCTACGCGAGCGGCTCGCGCATGCTGCAGCTGCTGGGCGGCGTCTGCCTGTCGTTCTACGACTGGTACTGCGACCTGCCGCCCGCGTCGCCCGAGACCTGGGGCGAACAGACCGACGTGGCGGAGTCCGCCGACTGGTACAACGCCAAGCTGTTGGCCGTCATGGGGTCTAACCTCAATATGACCCGCACGCCCGATTGCCATTTCGCGGCGGAAGCCCGGCACAACGGCACGAAGATGTGGGTCTTCTCGCCCGACTTCAGCCAGGTCGCCAAGTACGCCGACGACTGGGTGGCAATCAACGCCGGCCAGGACGGCGCCTGGTGGATGGCCGTCAATCACGTGCTGCTCAAGGAGTTCCACCACGAGGCGCAGGTGCCCTACTTCCTGGAGTACCTGCAGAAGTACACGGACGCGCCCTACCTGGTCGAGCTCCGCCAGGAGGCGGGCGTCTGGCGGCCCGGTCAACTGCTGCGCGCCAAGCGGCTGGCGCGGTACGCCGACGAGGAGCACGGGGACTGGAAGTTCCTGATGTGGGACCGGGCCGGCGGCCAGCCCAGGATGCCGATGGGCAGCGCCGGCTTCCGCTGGGGGCAGGCGCCCGGCAAGTGGAACCTGACGCTCCAGGACGGCCGCGACGGTCAGCCCATCGATCCGGCGCTCACGTTGCTCGAGTGCGCCGAGGACGTGGTCTCGGTCGATCTGGACGATTTCGCGGGGGGCGGCACGGTGGCGCGGGGCGTGCCGGTCCGGCGCGTCCGGACGGCGGACGGTCAAGCGGTGACGGTCACCACGGTGTACGACCTGCTGATGGCCCAGTATGGCGTGCCGCGCGGCACACTGCCCGGCTATCCCGCGGACGAACACGACGCGGAGGCGCCTTACACGCCCGCCTGGTCGGAGAAATACACGGGGATCGGCCGGGAGACGCTGATCCGCTTTGCGCGCGAGTGGGGCACCACGGCCCAGAAGACGAACGGCCGGTGCACGATCATCATCGGTGCCGGCGTGAATCACTGGTACCACGGCAACCTGATGTACCGGGCGGGGATCCACGCCTTGATGTTCTGCGGCTGCGTGGGAGTCAACGGCGGCGGCCTGGCACACTATGTGGGCCAGGAGAAGCTGGCGCCGCAGGAGCCCTGGTCGGCCATTACCATGGGCCGCGACTGGCATCCGGCGGCACGGCTGCAGAACGCGCCGAGCTTCCATTACGTGCACACCGACCAGTGGCGGTATGAACGCGATTTCACGGACTACCACACGGTGCCGCAGACGCCGGACGGCCGGCCCTCCGCCTCCGGCCACACGATGGACTACCAGGTGCGCGCCGTGCGCAACGGCTGGCTGCCGTTCTATCCGCAGTTCCAGCGGAACCCGTTGGACGTGGTGCGGGACGCGGAGGCGGCGGGCGCGCGGACCGACCAGGAAGTCGTGCAGTATGTGGTGCAGCAGCTCCAGGCGGGCACGCTCAAGTTCGCGGTGGAAGATCCCGACGCGCCTGAAAACTGGCCCCGGATCTGGTTCATCTGGCGCGGCAACGCGCTGATGGCCAGCGCCAAGGGGCACGAGTATTTCCTCAAGCATTACCTGGGCACGCACACGAACACGATTTCCGAGGACCTGGCGGGCGATTCCGTCCGCGAAGTGGCCTGGCACGACCCAGCGCCGGTCGGCAAGCTGGACCTCGTCGTGGATCTCAACTTCCGCATGGACACGTCCGCGCTCTACTCGGACATCGTCCTGCCGGCGGCCACCTGGTACGAGAAGGCGGACCTGAACTCCACCGACATGCACAGTTTCATCCACCCCTTGTCGGCGGCCGTGCCGCCCTGCTGGGAATCGAAGAGCGACTGGCAGATCTTCCAGGCGATCACCAGGAAGTTCTCCGAGCTGGCGGCGCGGCACTTCCCGGCGCCCGTGCGCGACATCGTCGCCACGCCGCTGGCGCACGACACGCCCGCCGAGATCGCGCAGAGCGACCTGCGGGATTGGCGGCGCGGCGAGGTGGAGGCGATCCCGGGCCGGACGATGCCTGGCCTGAAGGTCGTGGTGCGCGACTACGCGAACGCCTGGCGGCAGTTCACCGCCTTCGGGCCCTTGGCGCGCGAGGAAGGCCTGGGAGCCCACGGCACCCGGTACGCCATCGACGACGAATACGACGCGGCGCTGCGGGAGCGGCCCACCGTGCTGGTCCAGGGCCAACGCCTGCTGTCGTTGGCCGAGGACGAGTATGTCTGCGATACGATCCTGCGCTTCGCCACGGTCACCAACGGCAAACTCGCGCATCGCTCCTACGAGAACATGGAGCGGAAGGTCGGATTGCCCTTGACGCACTTGTCCGACCAGTATCGCAGCCAGCGCGTCTCCTACAAGGATCTGCAGTGCCGGCCGCAGCGGTTCATCAACAGCCCCATGTGGTCGGGCCTGGTGACCGACGGCCGGGCCTATTCGCCGTTCACGTACAACGTCGAATGCCTCGTGCCCTGGCGGACGCTGACCGGCCGCCAGCACTTCTACCTGGACCATCCGCTGTATCTCCAGTTCGGGGAGCATCTGCCCACCTACAAGCCGAGGCCGCCGGCCACCCAATACGCCGACCTGAAGTTCAGCCAGGAGGTCGGCCCCACGCTGATGCTCAATTACCTCACGCCCCACGGCAAGTGGCACATCCACAGCACCTACGGCGACAACGAGCGGATGACGGTGCTGTCGCGCGGCTGCGAACCATTGTGGTTGAACGACCGCGACGCGGCCGAGATCGAGATCCGCGACAACGACTGGGTGGAAGTGCACAACGACCATGGCGTGGTGGTGACGCGGGCGGCGGTCAGCGCCCGCATTCCACGCGGCATCTGCATCCAGTATCACTCGCCGGAACGCACCTACTCGGTGCCGAAATCGCCGCTGCGCAAGTTCCGCCGGGCGGGCGGGCACAACAGCCTCACGCGCACCCGGCTCAAACCCAACCTGATGGCCGGCGGATACGGGCAGTTCACCTTCCATTTCAACTACTGGGGGCCCGTCGGCTGCAATCGAGACACGCACATCCTGGTCCGCAAACTCCCGGAACTGGTCTGGTAAAGGAGCACACCGGTGGACGTACGCGCACAGATCGCCATGGTCTTTCACCTGGACAAGTGCATCGGCTGCCACACCTGCAGCATTGCCTGCAAGAACGTGTGGACGGACCGCAAGGGCACCGAGTACATGTGGTGGAACAACGTCGAGACCAAGCCGGGCACGGGGTACCCGACCGCTTGGGAGGACCAGGACAAGTATCAGGGCGGCTGGCAGGCCAACGGTCAGCTGCGGTTGCGGTCGACCGACAAGGTCCGCACGATCTTCAACACGTTCCACAACCCGCACATGCCGACCTTGGACGACTACTATGAGCCGTGGACGTACAGTTACGCGGACCTGTTCCAGGCGCCCGAGGGCTCCGACCAGCCGGTGGCGCGCCCCATCTCCAAGATCACAGGCGAGCCGATCGAGATTCAGGCCGGCCCGAACTGGGACGATGATCTGGGCGGGTCGCCGGTCTACGCGGCGAACGATCCGAACCTGGGCGCCCTGACGGACGCGCAGCGGGAGCAGTTGTTCGCGATCGAACGGCTGGTGTTCTTCTACTTTCCGCGCATCTGCAATCACTGCCTCAACCCGGCCTGCGTGGCCGCCTGCCCGTCCGGGGCGCTGTACAAGCGCGGGGAGGATGGGATCGTGCTGCTGGATCAGAAGCGGTGCCGCGCGTGGCGCGCGTGCGTCCCGGCCTGCCCTTACAAGAAGACGTTTTTCAACTGGTCCACCGGCAAGTCGGAGAAGTGCATCTTGTGCTTCCCGCGCGTGGAAACCGGTCAGGCGCCGGCCTGTTTCCACAGCTGCGTGGGCCGGATCCGGTACCTGGGGGTGCTGCTGTACGATGCCGAGCGTATCGAGGAAACGGCGCGCATGCCGGACGACGAGTTGATCGACGCGCAACGCGCGCTGATCCTCGACCCGCATGACCCGGCCGTGATCGCCGCGGCGCAGCGCAACGGGCTCCCCGAGTCGACGCTCGAGGCGGCGCGCAAGTCGCCGGTCTACCAGTTCGTGCGCGTCTGGAAGATCGCCTTGCCGCCGCACCTGGAGTTCCGCACGCTGCCCATGCTGTTCTACGTCCCGCCCCTCTCGCCGGTCATGGCGCATCGGCAGGGCGAAGTGCTGGAACACGCCTCCGACAACCTCTTCCACGATATCGATGACGCGCGCGTGCCGCTGAAGTACCTGGCCGGCCTGCTGGGGGTCGGGAACGAATCGAAGATCCGTTACGCGCTCTGCAAGCAGAAGGCGGTCCGCTGGTACCGGCGCGCGGTGACGGTCGGCGATGTCGACCTGGACACGGCCCGGCGCATGCTGCGCGAAGCCGACTGCGATGAGGTGGAGGCCGAAGCCATCTACCGGCTGACCTCGCTGTGCACGTTCGACGATCGGTTCGTCATTCCACCCGCGCACCGCGAGCAGGCGATCGAGATGCTGACCGACCCCATGGATCGCCGCCGGTCGGTCGGATTCGGATTCCTGGAGGCGCCCCAGCGAGGCCTGTGATGTCCCACGAAACACGCCCTGGTTGTTGTCCCGCCGCCACGGCCGACGGTCCGGCGCCCGAGGTCACGGGCAGCGCCCTGGCGGACCTGCTGGCGTACCCCGCCGACGGATTCGACGCGCGCCTAGGGGAGGCGGTCGAGCAGGTCCGGCAGGCGGTGCCCGGGTCCGCCGAGCCGCTGGGCGCGTTCGCCGCGGCCTTGATCCGCCTGTCCCCGGAAGAGCGCGAGGAGTTGTACACGCGCACGTTCGACATCAACCCGGAATGCTCGCTCGAGATCGGCTGGCAGCTGTTTGGCGAGGAATACCACCGGGGCGCGTTGCTCGTCCGCCTGCGGCGCGAGTTGTGCCGACACGGCATCGCGGAGTCGACGGAGCTGCCCGACCACTTGACCTACGTGCTGCCGCTGCTGGATCGCATGCGCGACGCCGAAGCCCACTCGTTCGCGCATTGCTGCGTGATACCGGCGGTGGACAAGATGCTGGTCGCGCTGGCCGACCGGGGCAATCCGTATGGCGAACTGCTGTTGGCCGTGGGGCTGTATCTGAAACATCGATTCGTGGATTCCGCGTCCGGAGGCCTTCGATGACCAACCTGCTGCCCTATCTGGAACCGCTCCTATTCGTGGTGCTGCCGTACGTGGCGCTGTTCACCTTCCTGCTGGTGACGATCCAGCGCTACCGCACGCGTGCCTTCACTTATTCGAGCCTGTCCTCGCAGTTCCTCGAGAACCGGCAGCATTTCTGGGCCATGGTCCCGTTCCACTACGGCATCGTACTGGTGCTGACCGGCCATCTCCTGGGGTTGCTGATTCCGCGGACGGTGCTGGCATGGAACAGCCGCCCGCTGCGGCTTTACGTGTTGGAGGTGACCGCGCTGGCGCTGGGCGTCCTGACGCTGGTGGGTTTGCTGACGCTGGTGGTGCGGCGGCTGAAGACCGGCACGGTCCGCGTGACCACGACGCTGGTCGATTGGGTCGTCTACGCGCTGCTGGTGGTCCAGACGTTCAGCGGGATTGCCGTGGCCGTGCTGTACCCCTGGGGCACGTCGTGGTATGCGGCTGCGGCGGTGCCCTACCTGCGGTCGATCTTCCTGCTGCACCCGGACACGAGCTATGTTATCGGCCTGCCCTGGTTGGTCCAAACGCACATCGTCAACGCCTTCCTGCTTGTCGCGCTATTCCCCTTCACGCGGCTGGTCCACATCCTGGTGGCGCCGGTCCCATACCTGTGGCGCAAGCCGCAGGTAGTGCGCTGGTATGGCGCGCGGTGACACGCACCTGCAGCTGGAGAGACGACCATGTTCGACGCTCCGACAGCACACGACCGGTGGTGGGGACGGTGGATCCTGGTCATGAACACGCTGGCCTTCACGGTCTGCTTCATGGCATGGATGATCAACGGCGTGCTGATCACCTTTCTGGTCGATAACGGCTTGCAGCACTGGGACCCAGCGCAAATGGGCTGGCTGATCGGCATCCCGGTGCTGACCGGATCGGTGTTTCGCCTGCCGTTGGGTCTGGCCACCGACCGGTTCGGCGGCCGCGTGGTGTTCACCGCGCTGTTGGTCATCTCGGCCGTCGCGATGTACCTGCTGTCGGCCTGCAACACCTACGGCGAATTCCTCGCCGCGGGGCTGGGGTTCGGCCTGAGCGGGGCGAGTTTTGCGGTCGGCATCGCCTACACGTCGGTGTGGTTTCCGCGTCAGCGCCAGGGGTTGGCGCTGGGGGTCTTCGGTGTGGGCAACGCGGGCGCGGCGTTGACCAGCTTCGGCGCGCCGTGGCTGCTTCGCTGGCTGACGGACAACGGCGAGCATCTGGAAGGCTGGCGGAACCTCCCCAGGCTCTATGCGGGCATCCTGCTCGGCACCGCGCTGCTATTCGCGTTGGCGACCAGGAACCGGGTGCCGCCGGGAAGCGCGCAGAAGACGATGAAGCAGCGCCTCCAACCGCTGGGCAGTGTGCGTGTGTGGCGCTTCGGCCTGTACTATTTCTTCTTGTTCGGCGGTTTCGTCGGACTTGCCCAGTGGCTGGTGCTCTATTACGTGAACGCCTACGGCACGACGGTGGCGCTGGCCGGCGCGCTGGCGGCGTGCAACAGCCTGCCGTCGGGCGTCATTCGCGCCGCGGGAGGCTGGCTGGCCGACCGCTGGGGCGCCCGCACCATAATGTACTGGGTGTTCAGTCTGTCGCTGGTCTGTTGCCTGGCTTTGTCGATTCCGCAGATGGACATCCATGCGCCGGGCAGCGGCATCACGGCGCGTTTCGCCGGCGTGATCGCGCAGGTGGAACCGACCGAGATCGTGGTCGACTCGCCCAAGGTCGGCGCCACGCGCTATGCGCTGCAGGGCAGGGACGGCGAACTGGTGTCGCAGGACGAGCGCCGCTCGGGCATGCTCGTGTGGCCCCGCTCGGCCGCCTGGCAAGAGCCGGTGGTCGAGGTCGGCCAGACGGTGGCCAAGCGGCAGCTCCTGGCGCGTGGTGTGACCGAGATCTTCTTCCAGGCGAACATGTGGGTCTTCACCGGCCTGAGCCTCCTGCTCGGCGCCGTGATGGGGATCGGCATGGCGGCCGTCTACAAGCACATCCCCGATTATTTCCCTCACGATGTGGGCGTGGTCGGCGGGATTGTCGGCGTCCTGGGAGGGCTCGGCGGGTTCGTCTACCCGGTCATCTTCGGGTACCTGCTGAAGACCACCGGGCTGTGGACCAGTTGCTGGATGTTCTTCGTCGTGATGGCCGTCATCTGCCTGACCTGGATGCATGTCGTCATCCGTCGCATGATGCGGCGGCAGACGCCGTATCTGATGGAGCGGGTGGAAGTGCCGGACGCGCAGCAGGATCACTCGCAGGCCGTCGTGTCCGGCGGGGGCGAAGCGGGTGATCCGCGGCCGGCGGCGCCGGGCCAGGGGGAGGCAGGCGGACCATGAAGACGCCCGAGCGCCGGGAGGTGGAGAATGCGGCTTTGGTGGATGCCACGGGGCGTGCGAATGCCCGGTGTGGTGCACTTGCCGAGCTGCCTGTTCGTCAATTGGTGGTTTTATGCGCGGCAGGGCGCTGAGATGGCCTGCTGAGGGTGCGATGAGCCGACTCCCGACTACCATGGTGCTGTTAGTGAGCATTGCCGGTTGCCTGCTGTTGCTGTCGGCCACGGCCGGCTCCTGGCACCTGCCGGGAAACCAGGAAGGCTATGAGCCTGTACAGCCGATCGCCTTCTCGCATCATCTGCATGCGGGCGAGCTCGGCATCCAGTGCCTGTACTGTCATCCGGGGGCGGAGACCAGCCGCACGGCCGGCATCCCCTCCGGCGATACCTGCATGAATTGCCACCACTACGTGACGGCCCCCCTGAGCCTGATGCGCCAGGAGGACGCGGCGGCGCAAGCGGCCAACCGCCCGCCGCAGCTCGTCGTGTCGGACGAATTGCGGAAGCTCTATGATGCGATGGCCGTCGACCGGACGATGACACCCGACCCGCAGCGGCAGCGGCCGATCGAGTGGGTGCGGGTCCATGACCTGCCGGATTTCGTCTATTTCAACCACAGCGCGCATGTCCAGATCGGGGTCACTTGCCAGCATTGTCACGGGCCCGTGGAGACGATGCAGCGCGTGCGCCAGTACAGTTCGCTGTCGATGGGCTGGTGTGTGAGCTGCCATCGCGATGCGACGCTGCACGGTGTCAATGGCAAACGCGCGGAGGCCTCGACCGATTGCGCGACCTGCCACTACTGAACTCAGCACCAGAGGCATGGGATGACCAGGCAGACTCCAGCATACGAACGACTTGATGATGTCGCGGCGGCGGCCGGGACACCTGCGGATGCGGCGCAGTGCGAGACGTCGGGGGACCATCACGACCTGCTCCTGGCCCGGCGCCGGTTCCTGGAAGCGTCGGGGTTTGCCCTGTTCCTGTCGGCCGTCGGCGGCTGTAGCCGTGCGCCGCAGCGGCATGTGCTGCCCTGGTCGGGCGGCGAGGAGGGGTCGGTCGCCGGCGTGGCGCACTATTACGCGTCGACGTGCGGCGGATGTCCGGCTGCGTGCGGCACGCTCGTCAAGACGCTCGACGGCCGCCCGATCAAGCTGGAGGGCAACCCGGCTCATCCGCTGTCGCGCGGCGGGCTCTGCGCCGTGGGGCAGGCGGAGGTGCTGGGGTTGTACGACAGCCGGCGGCTGCGCGAGCCGCAGCTGCGGGGCGCGCCGGCCGACTGGCAGCAGGTCGATCATCAGGTCCGCGAGGCGTTGGCCGCCGCCCGCCAAGCCAACCGATCCGTTCGCCTGTTGACCGGCACCCAGCACAGCCCCACGACGCGCGGCGCCGTCGACCGGTTCCTGGCGGAGCATCCCGGCGGCCGGCACATCATGTACGACCCGCTGTCCAGCTCGGCGATTGCGGCCGCCCACGCGCAGACCCACGGCCTGGCCGTCGTGCCGCGTTATCGGTTTGACCGTGCGGACGTGATCGTCGCGTTGGGAGCGGATTTCCTGGGGACCTGGATTTCGCCCGTCGAGTACACCGCCGGCTATCAGGAGGGCCGCGTGCCCGAGGGAACGCCGGCGCACATGTCCTACCATCTGCAGGTCGAGTCGCGTGTGTCGCTCACAGGCTGCAACGCCGACGAGCGGTGGGTCGTGCCGCCGGACGCGATCGGCGCGGTGGCGGGGCAGCTGGCGGCGGAAGTCGCCCAACTGGCCGGGCGGGAGGCGGCGGGTCCGTTGCCCGCGTCGCCGCCGATCGATCCGGCGCGCATCAAGCAGGCGGCGCGCCGGTTGTGGGCCGCGCGGGGCCGGGCCTTGCTGGTGTGCGACAGCCAGGATGTCGCCACGCAGGTGACCTGCAATTTCGCGAACGAGATGCTCGGATGCTACGGGTCGACCCTGGAGATCGTGCAGGCGTCGCAACAGCGGTCGGGCCGGGACGAAGCGTTGGCTGAGCTGCTCAGGGAGTTGGAGGCCGGCCAGGTGGGCGTCTTGATCATCGCGGGTGCGAACCCCGTCTATGACCTGCCCGACGGCGCGCGGCTCGCGGAGCTTCTCGGCCGCGACGATGCGCCGTTTGTCGTGCGGCTCGGCCAGCACCTGGACGAGACGAGCGCCGTCGCGTCGTGCGTCTGTCCGGAAAGCCATTGGCTTGAAAGCTGGGGCGACGCCGAGCCGGTGGTGGGGGTCGTGAGCTTGTGCCAGCCGGTCATCGCGCCGCTCGGCGCGACCCGGACGCTGCTGGAGTGCCTGCTGGCCTGGGGCGGCGGCGCATCCCAGCAGCCGGCGCCCGATGGGCTGGCGGCTGTACGTGCGCATTGGGCTGACCATATCTACCCGCGCCGAACGCAGACCGAGTGGAGTGGCCGCGACTTCTGGGAGCAAGCGTTGCGCACCGGCGCCGCGGAGCTCCAGCGGCCGGATTCCCCGCCGCCGGTGTGGGACGGCCGTGCCGTGCAGAGCGCGACGTTGCCGGTCCCGCGCGCTGACGATGATGACTCCTGGGCTCTGCTCCTGTATCCGAAGGTCAGCATGCTCGATGGCCGGCCTGCTCATAATCCCTGGCTGCACGAACTGCCGGACCCGGTGACCAAAGCGACCTGGGACAACTATATCTGCCTGGCGCCGCGGGCGGCCGAGCGTCTGGGAGTCGGCCAGGGCGATCTGATGCGGATTTCGGTGGACTCCACATCCATCGAACTACCGGTCCTCATTCAGCCCGGTCAGCATGACCGCGTGGCGGCCGTGGCACTCGGCTACGGCCGGCAAGGCACCGATCGATTCGCCGACATCGGTCCCCAATGGCTCGAGGCGCGTCCCTCGGTGGGTCCCCACGGGCTGATCGGCGTCAACGCCGCGCCCTTGCTGCGCTGGGAGGCCGGGATGTTGAGGTACGCGCGAAGCGACATCCGGCTCTCGCGCACCGGCGGATACCGGCGGCTCGCGATCACTCAGCGGCATGACAGCCTGTCGGTGCCGGCGCATCTGGCCACACCGGGCGCCGAACGGCGACCGATCGTCGAGGCCACGACGTTGTCGGCCTATCGCGACGACCCCCATGCGGGCGCCGCACAGCATCCGGAGAAGGAAGGCGAGTTGTGGCCGGACGATCATCCCTACTCGGGGCCTCGCTGGGGCATGGTGATCGACCTGAACAAGTGCACCGGCTGTTCGGCCTGCGTGATCGCCTGTCAGGCGGAGAACAACATACCGGTGGTGGGGCGCGATGAAGTGCTTCGCAGCCGCGAGATGCATTGGCTGCGCATCGATCGGTACTACGGCGGCTCGCCGGACGATGTCACGATCTCGCATCAGCCGATGCTGTGTCACCATTGCGCCAACGCGCCCTGCGAGAACGTCTGCCCGGTACTGGCCACCGTGCACAGCGCCGAGGGTCTGAACCAGCAGGTCTACAATCGCTGCGTGGGAACACGGTATTGTGCCAACAACTGTCCTTACAAGGTGCGCCGGTTCAACTGGTTCAACTACAGCCGGCCCGGGCGGTTGGAGAACGGCGTGCTGAACCCCGACATTACCGTACGTGCGCGCGGGGTCATGGAGAAGTGCAGTTTCTGCGTGCAGCGGATCCGGGCGGCCACGTTGCACGCGCGGCAGCGGGGCGAGGCGGTCGCGGACGGCCAGCTGCAGACCGCCTGCCAGCAGTCCTGCCCGGCGGCCGCCATCGTGTTTGGGAACATGAATGATCCGGACAGCCAGGTGGCCCGGGCGAAGCAGGCCGCGCGGCATTACCAGGTCCTGGCGGAACTGAATGTCCGCCCGTCGGTGGGCTACCTGCGCGAGGTGCGGAATCGAGTCGAGCAACCCCAGGAAACGCATCATGTCTGAAGTGGGAGTGCAGTCGGCGCCGCTGATCACCGGCGACCGGACGTTGTCCGATGTCACGCGCGACGTGTGCGCGCCGCTCGAACAGCGCCCCGGCCGGCTCTGGTGGGCCGGGTTCGGTTTCTCATTCACCCTGCTGCTGCTCGGCGCCACGGCCGTCACCTATCAGGTCTCCACCGGCATCGGCACGTGGGGGCTCAACCGCACGGTGGGCTGGGCGTTTGACATCACCAATTTCGTCTTCTGGATCGGGATCGGGCACGCGGGCACGCTCATCTCGGCGATCCTGTTCCTGTTTCGGCAGCGCTGGCGCACGAGCGTGAACCGGTCGGCCGAGGCGATGACGTTGTTCGCCGTGATGTGCGCGGGGATCTTCCCGCTGATTCACATGGGGCGGCCGTGGCTGGCCTTCTGGATCGCGCCGTATCCCAATACGCGCGGGCCGTTGTGGGTGAACTTCCGGTCGCCGCTGGTGTGGGACTTCTTCGCGATCAGCACCTACTTTCTCGTATCGTTGATCTTCTGGTACGTGGGCCTGATCCCCGACCTGGCCACCGTGCGCGACCGCAGCCGGTCGCCGCGGCGGCGCCGGTGGCTGGAACTGGGCAGCTTGGGTTGGGACGGCTCCTACCGCACCTGGCACCGGTACGAGATGGTCTACCTGCTGCTGGCCGGCCTGGCCACGCCCCTGGTCCTGTCGGTGCATTCGATCGTCAGTTCGGACTTCGCGACGGCGGTGGTGCCCGGTTGGCACACGACGATCTTTCCGCCCTATTTCGTGGCGGGGGCCATCTTCTCGGGGATGGCCATGGTGCTGACGCTGATGCTCGTCGCGCGCAAAGTCATGCACATGGAGAACTACATCACGTTGCAGCACATTGACGCGATGTGCAAACTCGTGCTCGTGACCAGCTGCATGGTGGGCGCCGCGTATGCCACGGAGCTGTTCATGGCCATGTTCAGCGGCAACCCTTACGAGCAATTCATGATGGTCAACCGCATCGCGGGCCCGTTCGGCTGGGGCTACGGCATCATGCTGGCCTGCAACGTGCTCCTCCCCCAGCTGTTCTGGTTGCCGGCCGTGCGGCGTCGCGTGGGGCTGGTGTTCCTCATCGCGCTGCTGGTGAACGTCGGTATGTGGTTCGAGCGGTTCGTGATCATCGTCACATCGCTGCACCGCGACTTCCTGCCGTCGAGTTGGACGAGCTACCTGCCCACGTCGATCGAGGTCGTGACGTTGATGGGCAGCTTCGGGTTGTTTTTCAGCTGCTTCCTGTTGTTCTGCCGCGTGCTGCCGATGATCAACATCAGCGAAGTCAAGGGCGTCCTGCCGCAGCAGGTCGAGCATTGATCATGAGGCCGGTCATGAGCCAGCGAGTGTTGTCTGCCGTTTTCCGCCGCGAAGAGGATCTGCGGTCCGCGATCCGCGCGGTCCGCGCGGCGGGCGGGGTGATTCGCAACGTGTACAGTCCGTACGCGGTGCATGGGCTGGAGGAGGACCTCGGTTGGCGCCCGTCGCGCTTGACCTGGGCGTGCGCCGTGTGCGGGGCGGCGGGGGCCCTGTTCATGCTGTGGTTCCAGTGGTGGGCATCGGCCGTCAGCTGGCCGCTCAACGTGGGCGGCAAGCCGTTCAATTCCTGGCCCGCGTTTGTGCCGGTGGTCTTCGAGGCGATGGTGCTGTGCGGCGCCGTCGGGACGGTCGTTGCGTTCCTGGCCGTCGCGCGCCTGCGGCCCGGCAAGCGCGCCAAGCTGATCCACCAGGCCGTCACCGACGACCGGTTCGTGCTGCTGGTAGACCAGTCGGACGCGACGTTCGACGCCGGGCGAATGTCCGCGCTGCTGGCCGAATGTCGCGGTGAGCAGATTGAGGAGACGGTGGTGGACGCCGAGCCATGCGGGAGCGCGCCGGATGGCGCGGCGCGGCCCGCCTGGTTGGTTGTCAACGGCGCGCTGGCGCTGCTGCTGGCGGTCTGCGTGCTGGCGATCCTGCTGCTGCCTCGCAATCGCCTGCGGCCGAACATCGAGTACTTTCCGACGATGAGCCGAGCGGTGCCGGTGGAGCCGCAAGCGGCCCTGGCGAGGCTGCCCGGCGGCCCGCCGCCGGCCGGCACGCTGGCCCAGGACGCCGCGCGGCCGCTCGACTATCAGGCCACCGAACAGGACGCGCGCCGCGCCGGGGACGAGCTGGCTAATCCGTTCACGTCGGCCGACGCGCCTGCACTGGAGCGCGGTCGATACGTGTTCGCCAACTTCTGCGTCAGCTGCCACGGGCCGTCCGGCGAGGGAGATGGCCGGATGGTCCTGCGCGGGTACCCGCCGCCGCCCGCGTGGAGCAGCGAGAAGGTGCGTCAGGCGCGCGACGGCGAACTGTTCCATGTCATCAGCTACGGCCGGAACAACATGCCGCCACATCGCCGGCTGCTCTCGGTGGATGACCGTTGGAAGGTCGTGCTGCTGATCCGGGACCTGCAGCAGCGTGCCGCACCGCAGTCGGCGCCCGGCGCGGACGCACCGGCCACGAACCCGCCCGAGCCGAACGACGTTTCCGCGAACCCTGGAGGAACTCCCTCGTGACACGATTGCCTGAAGGTCTGCGGGACAGCAACAGCGTTCGTCATTGGTCGGTGGGGCTGGCCGTCGCCGGGTTGGGTGTGCTGGCGATTGGCAGCGTCCTGTCGGTGGAGCGCGCCTGGGGCAATCTGCTGGTCACCGCCTACGCGTTGGCCGGGCTGGGGCTCGGCGCGGCCTTTTTCCAGGCGCTTTGCGGCGTGACCGGCGCGCGGTGGAATCGCCCGCTCTCGCCGCTGGTCCACCGCCTGGTGGCGACACTGCCTTTGAGCGGGCTGGCGGCCGGCGTGGTTGTTGTCGCGGGGTTGTACTGTTACCCTTGGGCACACGGCCTGGCGGAGCACACGGGCCGCTTCTGGTTCAAGGATGCCTGGCTATCCCCGGGCTTCTTCCTGGCTCGCACGGTCGGATACGTGGTGGTCTGGGCGTTGGCGGCGCGCTGGATCATGGGTTCTCTGTCCCCCAGCCCGGGGCGTTCGGCGTGTAGCTTGCTGCTCCTGGCCGGGTCGCTGGGGCTGGCGGGAGTCGATTGGGTGATGTCGCTCGAGCCGCTCTGGTTCAGCACCATGTTCGGCGTGTACCAATTTGCGGGCGTGTTCTTGAGCGGGCTGGCCGGGCTGGTGGTGTATGCGAGCTGGTGCCGGCGCGGCGGTTGTAGCCCCGCCGGGATGGATGTGCGGCAGTTGCATGATCTGGGTAAACTGCTGTTCGGATTCAGTTGCTTCTGGATGTACATCTGGCTCAGCCAGTACCTGCTGATCTGGTATGTCAACATACCGGAGGAGAGCGTGTATCTTGTCCGGCGCACGGAGGGACTATGGTGGCCGCTCCTGCTGCTGAACGTGCTGCTGAACTGGGCCATTCCGTTTGGAGTCCTCTTGCCGCGCCCGGCCAAGCGCAGTTGGACGACGATGGCGCGCGTGTCGGTGATGATCCTGGTGGGGCGGTGGCTTGATCTGTACCTGATGGTCCTGCCGGCCCTGGGGGGTGCGCGCGCGGCGTACGGTGTGCCGGAACTGGGCGGCCTGCTCCTGGGCGGCGGCGCCCTGCTGTTGCTCTTTCAGCCGCGCGCGCTGGAATGCGTCTTGGAGCCGGGCACCGGCGGAGTGGCGGTTCTGCAGCAGCACGAGCCGGGGCGAGGCTGTTGAGCGCGCGCACGCTCGACCGGCGCGGGCGGCGGTACACCTCAATGGGCCGCTCGTCGACGAGCGCCTGGTCCGGCCCCCTGTGGTCTGTGCGTGGGTCAGATCCCCAGCTCTCCGGGGATCGGCTCCCGCTTGTTGCGCGTCGCGAGGGAGCGCCAGGTGGTAAGATCGATGTCGTTCGTGATGAAATGGACCGAGCCGTCCATCAACAGGACCTGGATGCCCTGCGGATGGTAGCTGCGCGCCGTGACCGCTGCATAGGTGCCGATCGTCGGTGATTTGCCTTCCTGCATGTTGGTCCAATCGATATCGAACGTCTTGCCGGCCACCTCGCAGAACACCGGAGCGTTGGGGCCGAACGTGGTCGTGAAGCCGATCTGATGGGCGCGGCCGTCGACCCACTCGGTATGGCCGCTGTCCTCCTTGAACTGGCCACCCAAGGCGCAGATATCCGTCAGGTCGGGCAGCGCCGGCGCGGCCAAGCCGGCGTTGCGGAAGTAAGCGTTCCAGGCTTTCACCTCCGCGGCGGCCAGCGTGTTACTCGTGCCGTCCAGCATATCGCCGGCGCGCAGGCGGCTGTCCGGATAGAACGCCCCCTCGCCTCCGCGGCCGGTCGCGGGGTCGTAGACGAACCAGATCCCCTCGTTGACGCCGTAGTTCAGCGGGTAGTGTTGCGGCACACCCCCGGCGAGCCGCCCTTCATCCCGAGTCTCCGATGGGCACAAGTAGGTCGGTATCCGCACGGCGCTCAGCGGCAGGAGTCGCCCTCCGACCATCACCTTGGCGGCACGATCATAGCCCTGGTCGAAGTCCACATACTCGGCGATGTTCGACTGCTCAAGGTATGGAAGCAATTGCGCCTGTGCCGACCATCCGTTGATACCGCCGTCCGGCACGGCCGACGGCGTCGGCCGCCAGCTGGACGGGTAGTGCCGCTGCGCCAATTCGAAATTGTGGATCGCCAACCCGATCTGTTTCAGGTGGTTGCCGCAGCTCATGCGCCGCGCTGCTTCGCGCGCCGCCTGCACGGCCGGCAACAGGAGTCCGATCAGGACACCGATGATCGCTATGACAACAAGCAGTTCGACGAGAGTGAAAGCGCGTCGCGCGCGGTTCATGGTCGGGCCTCCCGCAAGGAACACGAGATGATGGAAGCGGCGCTGCTGGAGAGGCTGGCTGGCCGGTCCCGCTGAGCGGAACTCGCTGCGGGAGGGGCTCGCTGGCACGGCCATCGAAGATGGCCAACGGTTCGTGGCTTGCCGACCGCCGCGCCCGGCGATCGGCCGACCCGCATGTCTGCGAAGTCACTTCAAGCGCCCCCATCATATCACTATTGAGATGAAGTTTCAATAGTGAAACCGCCCGCGCGGCCGGAAATCCGGTCGAAACGCGGGCCCTTCCGGCTGCGATTCTTGATGTCTTTGTCAAGTAAGTTTCTGTTGAAACAACTGATCTTCGCGCACGGTCGCGCGCGGTGCCGGAGGGGCTCGCAGTTGACAACTGGTTGTGACGGAGTACGCCCAAGCCGATCGACGCCTGAAAACTCTTAAACGTCCGAAAATGGCACCGTGCGAGCCGAAACGCGCGTTTTAAGCCGGAGATGGTGCCTTCGATCCCGGCACGGAACGCCTGCCACGCGGACAGCACCTTGTCCGTGAAGTCGCGCATGCGACGGGGGATGGCCAACGTGTCCACCCGCTCCTCCAACTCGGCGTACGTCTCCGCATCCGGACAGAAGCCTTTGTCCCCCGCCAACACGTCCGGAGCGTGCCCATAGAGCTGCTCATGCCGATCCAGCACCACGCTCGTCAAGTCGCAGTCGGCCGGCTTGTGCTCGTACACCTCATAGTCACTGATGAACTTCTCCCGCGTCTGGACTAACAGCACACTGTGGCCGAACTCCACGGGCTTCTGCCGACGGCCTCGTTTGATCAACTCCGTATGCGGTTCAAAGATGCTGAAGACACGCTCGGCGGCTGGGACCTTCTCTCCCTGG
>JBPOJB010000047.1:0-30004 GCA_052034005.1 Planctomycetota bacterium
GCGACCTGACGCATGCGATCGTCAAGAAGGGATGCCGCGACTCCGTCGCGATCGACCTGTCGGAGCGGCTGGAGTTCGTCGAGCGGTCGCGTGACGGACGGCTGGAAAGCTGGTACTGGTAACAGCCGCCCGGCCGCCTGATCCAGGCCCGACCGGGTGCCTCACGGCCGCGTTACCTCCGCCCGCCCCGCCGGCGACCGCCTCTCCCCGCCCAAAAGTGAACGCGTCGCGGATGCAACGCTCACGCACATCGGACGAAGTTCCTGCAGGTTTCTGGAAATCGTTGATGGCTGGAACGTACGATTGGCGATTCACTGGCGGGCAAATGGGTCGAAAGCACGACCGTGCAGGTCGCGACTCCGCGCTAAGGGCCTGCCATGGATGCCGATCCAACGGAATGCTACCTGGAGATGTACTGGGCCATGCGCGACGGGAGGCTGGTCGAGGCCCGGCAGCGCGCGGAGGAATTGAAGACGCTGTTGGAACGAGGCCTTGCGCCACTGAGGTACTCGGATGTCGAGGTGCGCGCGTACTTGGCCAGCGTACTTCGGCGCACGGCGGGCGTGCGCGATGATGGCACCACTGCCAGCTGAGAGTAGCCACGCCGCGCCAGGGCTCTCAGATCGGCTCCAGCACGCCCTGGGCAATGAGCGCCGCGAAGTTCGCTTCGACCTGGACTGGCAGCTGCCCGCCACGGATCAGTGTGCCCAACTCCATATTGATCGTGAAGGCATACTCGGTCAGGTTGGCACTGGAGAGGAACAGCCATGTGCCGTCGGCCACGGCGCACTTGACGTGCAGGATGCCCACCTTGCCGGACTTGTCCTGTTTGCGCTTCTCCTTGGGCCAGTAGTACACGCGAGAACAGGCCGCTACGTCGCTGCCCAACGCCCGCAAGGTCGAGTACTCGTTCTCCACGTCGGCCGTGCTGGGTGTTTCCAGGACGACCGTGATCCGCACGCCCCGCCGGGCGGCGCGGACGACCGCGCTTTGGATATTCGGGATGGCGTAGACTGCGTAGCTCACGAGCAGCAGTCGCTCCCGAGCGGAATCGAGCACCTGTAAGATCGCCTGCTCGGTGCGGCGGAACGCCACCTCCCCAGTGTCCGGCCCGGTCCACACCAGTTCGACGCTCTGGGCGTCGTGGTGTTTTTGGGCCGACATGGCCGCAGTCTGCAGGGCCGCTGCCGCCACCGGCGCATCCAGCCCCCCGGCACGCTCCTGCCATCGGTCCACGAACGCCAGCGCCAACTCGCGGTGGTGATGGTGTGGTACACGCCTGGCGACGTCGGCCCGCAGGCCGGGCAGGCCGGTCAGCAGGATCGCGTCCGCCACCGCCATCGCCGTGACCGTCGGCAGATCTTCGGCCAGCTCGATGGCCGCCTCGATGATGGCACGCCGCGGGTCCATGAGGTCATCCGAAGAAGGCCAGGTGGGTGCGATGGAGGGTGGCGACCAGCGCGGACCGGTCGAGGTACCTGTTGCCGCGCTCACACGACGTCTCAGGAAGGAACGAACAGGCGTGGCAGGCGCCCCCGTGGAGCGTGTCGCCGTCGCCGATCACGTGTTCTGCGCACAAGGGATCGGATGAACACAGGCTCATCTTCTCCAGCGCACGCCGGATATGGCGGCCCAGCTTCTCCGGCTCGCCGAGTGAACACAACCCGCCGAGCGTCCCCTCGCTGTCGGAGGCGGCTGTGTAGATCAGCACACCGGCCATGGGGTCGCCGTCGTCAGGTTCGCGCGAGTAGATGCGCTCGGCAATGGACGCCGACGTGTAGCCGCACTCGATCGCCAACTGTCGGATCAGGGCGTGCGCGAACGTGTGCAGCAGGACGTACCGGATGCCGGGGTAGCCGACCTGTGGGTTGAGGTGACGCTGTGCGCGCCACGCCTGGTCAGCCAGCTCGAACTCGCGGTCGTACGCATGGCTCTTCTCCACCCAGCGCTGGACCCTATCCTCATCGAAGTGGAAGAAGATCCCCTCGCCCCGCATCTCGCCGGCCGGCACCCACGTCGGCGTCTGTCGCGAGATGCTGGCACGGCGGTCCTGGGGCAGATCGGCTGGGTTGTCGAAGTCGCGCGGGGACGTGATGCGCGAGAAGCCGACCAGCGCCCGCACCTCGCGCAGCTTCTCGACCAGTACGATCTTCGTGAAATACTGGGCAAAATCCGTCGGCGGGTCGACCGGGCGCAGCTTGAACGTGCGGCTCTCGTGAGCCGTCGCCGGCTGGGAAAACACCTGCCACTCGGGCGACTTCAGGTCGCCCGGGCTGGCGGCTTCCGGGCCGCTGACCGCGCGCTTCTCCTCGACGCGCTGCCAGATCTGGTCGTCCGTGAATTTGACCAGGTCCCTCAGCTGGCCGATCTGGCGGAAGGCCTTGAGCACGTCGAGACTCACCGCCTTGTCCAGGACGGCCCAGTTCTCCTCGATCAACCGGCCCAGGTCGTCGGCGGCCTGGGGCACGGACAGCGCCGAGATCATGACCGGGAACCACAAGTTCGATGCGCCCAGTGCGATCGCCCGGACCGCTTCCTGGTCACAGCCGTTGGGGTCGTAGTCGCGCAGGTGCGGCCGCCGCCCTCGACAGGCGGGCATCTGCTTTGCGCCGACCGGGCCGATCGCTTCCGCCAGCCTCCGCTTCGACTCGCATTTGTCGCAGACCACCGTCACATCGGCCATCTCGCCAGACGGACCGAACTCCAACAGGCGCAGCGGACCGTGACAGCCGGTGGCCCCCCGGTGCACGAACTCCAACCATGGGAAATCGTCCAGATGTCCGCGCTCGCACGTCACCATAAAGCGCGCGGGTACGACCAGCGGCGGCCGTCCTTGCGGGTTACAGTTGTGGACAAAGCAGGCTCGGTCCGGCCGATAGGGAAACACCTTCGGCTCGAACAGGCCCGATTTCAGGGGGGCCAGCAGGCGGCAGCGCGAGCAGACCATCCAGCGGGGGAACGGCGCCACCGGCACGCCGATCTGCCGTGACTCGTCGAACCAGTTGGTCTGAGCTCCCACAGACTCCGGCCCGCGGGGCGGCGTCAGGAACCGGCTCACCTGTTTCCCCAGGATCGACTGGACGGACGACAGCAGCCGCTCTTCGGCGATCTCCGTGGCGTGTGAGATCGGCCAGTCATCCAGCCCCATCACGATCACCGACATGTTCGGCAGGTCGACCAGCGAGCCGATGCCGAACGTCGTGAGCGTCTGGCTGGGTCGCACTTCGCCCACTTCGGATTTCCGCATCAGTGAGGACGAGGCAGTGGTCATGGCGTCTCCTCCGGCTGCGGCGCCTGGGGGCCGGCTTCCTCGCCGTCGCCATCCCCATCGAGCCCGCCGTCGTTGAGGATCAGTTTTACCGGCGGTTCCACCTCGCGCAGCGAGTTGAGACAGGTGAACTCCTCCCAGCGCTCCATGCCGGGGCTCTGCAGCAGGCTGACCGTCGTGCCCTTCTTCGCACCCCCCTGGCCATACGGCTCGGTGTAGGTCAGGGTCCGCCCGCCCGCCGTGTTCTGCGCTTCCGCCTGCCAGATGTCGGCCTTGCTCAGGAGTTCCGCGCGGCAGAAGTCGCCGGTGTGGGGCCCGTCACCGATCAGCTCGGCCCGCCTGGCCACCGTGTCGATCGCCTCCTGCACGTACGGGTCGGCCGTCGTCACGCGGGAGGCCGACTCGTTCGGATTGAACTCGATCCCCCGCAGCCGGACCAGCGACACGAGCAACCCGGCCAGGCCGCGCTGCAGCGCGCCGGGCGAGAACGGCGTGACCGACAGCGGCTCCACATGCTTGTAGAACGTCGCGTGATAGTGCTCGAAGGCTTCATAGTGGGACAGGTCCCGGGGTCGGGCCCAGTTGAACACCGTACAGACCAGGCCCGGGTGGGCGCGGCCCACGCGGCTGGTGGCCTGGATGTACTCGGCCGTCGCCTTCGGCTGCCCGGCGACCACCATCAACCCCAGCCGCCGGACGTCCACCCCCACCGAGATCATGTTGGTGGCCAGCAGCACGTCGAGCGGCTTCTTGGGGATGTTCCGGTAGTCCTTCTTCTGGAAGGCTTCCTTGCGACGCTCCCCCATCTCGGGATCAAAGCCCGACTCCAGCCGGTCCAGGATCTGAGGGATGTCCTCCGACCGCATGCGGCTGGTCAGCTCGGCCAGAAAGTCGTTGCCCAAATAGCGTTTTGCCAGCCCGCGCCGGTCCTGCTTCTGACACCGGGTGAACACATCGTCGTCCACCAGGCGCCGCATCCCGCCGAGTTCGCGCATCGAGTTGAAGTAGCCGACCACCGTCATCCAGGGGTCCATTGCCTGGCCGTACTTCTCGTACAGGGCCTGGGCGGAGCAGAGCAGGGCGACGTACACGCGGATCAGGACCGCCTTGAGCCGGCGCCCTGGTGAGCAGATGCCGAGGTAGCGCCGCCCGAAGTCCTCGTCGCTCGGCTCGCGCTGGATCGAGAAGAAGTTGTCCCGCACGTCCAGCCCCGGCGGAGGGAAGATGTTCACCGTACGGAGGAACAGGCTGCGCACCTGCACGTCGGCGTTCTTGATCGTCGCCGTCGCGGCGATCACCTTGGGCCGGACCCGCCTGCCGTCCACCTCCCACATGCACAGCTTGTCGATGGCCGTCTCGTACAGGCCCACCAGTGTGCCCAGCGGACCGCTGATCAGGTGCAGCTCGTCCTGGATGATCAGGTCGAGAGGCCGCAGCGGCGGATGTTCCAGCAGCCTGGCCGAGGGCAGGCCGGACTTCGACCGGGGATGGAACGACGAGTCTTCGACTTCGGGCGATTTGAACCCGTGTCGCTCGCAGGTGTGCGTCACCTGTCCGAACAGCATCTGCACTTCACCCTTCCAGGGCATCTGCGCGAACTTGTCGACCGTGGCGATCAACAGCGATGGCAGGCGGCGGTAGATCTCTTCATCCACCACCACCACGGGCAACCCCTCGTCGGCCGCCTGCCGCTTGCTGAACAGGCACTGGCCGAACTTGTCGCCACAGTAAGTCAGCGTGCGCGCCGAGCCGTGCGGGTAGGGCTTGGTATCGAGGTGTTTTCCGGCCTCGATGGCGCTGCCGCACCAGGGGCAGGCGGTCAGTTGATACGGGGTCCCGATGCCGGCCGCGGCAAAGCCGTACTGGTTCCCCCGCGCCTGCTTGATCGCCTCGGCCGCATCGTCGGTACGGTTGGGCGTGGTGCGGCGGCCGACCCACAGTCCGATGCGGAACGGCGTCGTGCCCCAGCGCTGATCCCCCTGTTCCAGGGCCTTGCGGCGGATCGATTCGCAGGCGCACATCAGGGCCGTGGCCCGCTGGAACTGCTGGATCGTCAGCAGCCGCAGCGTGTACCGCATCAGGACCGCCACGCCTTCCCCGCCGACGCGGCCGGCCACGGTCCCCTGCAGCCGCCGGAGCGCCATCGTGTACGCCGACAGACCCAGGTACGCTTCCGTCTTCCCGCCGCCGGTCGGGAAAAACAGCAGGTCGGCCAGGGCGTCGGGCCCGTCGCCACGTTCCGCGTGATCCAACTGTGTGACGCCCGGCAGGTTGAGCAGGATGAAGGCGATCTGGAACGGCCGCCAGCTCCGGTTCTGCGGCCGGTCGATCTCCTTATCAAAGTCTGGTTGTTCCCCCTTCCGCACCCGCTCGGCGTAGATCGAATGGGTCCGCTGCAGCCACATGGCCCGGTTCATGAACCCGAACGCTTCAAACGCCTGCTGGTCCTTGGCCACCAGCCGCAGGCCTGCTTCGATCCGCGCCAGCGTGGCGCGGCAGTTGTCGATGGCCACCCGCGGCGCGTCACCGAACTGGGCCAGCCCCTGGACGGGATCGGCGAGCTTGTCTTCCTCCCGGTCGATCCAGTCGCGGTACGCCGCCACCAGCGGCTCGAGCATCTTGGGGACCTTTTTGATGTCGGCCTCGCCCAGCTTCTTCATGTCCAGCACCAGCCCGGCCAACTTCCCAAACGCGGGGTTCCGGTCCGCATCCTCTTGGGTCGGCGGCGTCGTGCGCGGAACCTCGTATCGCGGGATGAACTCGGTCCGCACCAGCACAGCCCGCTCAGACGACTCTTCGGAGACGTCCACGTGCACGCTCACCCCGTGGCCCACGGCGAACTCGACGTAGTGGCGATACTGCATCGCCACCAGCTTCTCCTCGAGGTCGTCCGTGGGGGATACGGTCAACCGCTTGACGAAAACGGGCGCGCTGTCGACGCCCTGCACGACCAACTGCTGTTGAAAGATGTGGAACTGGTCCTTGGGCCGGACCCCTTCCTGGGCGTTGACCAGGAACAGGGACACCACGTAGTGCTTGCCGCGATGGCGGACCTGACCCTGGAGGTAGATATCGGGGAACCCGGCGTCAGGGGCGGTCGTGGGGACCGCGCCGTCCTGAAGCGGCACGGTGATCGTCCCCCCGCGCGTGTACCGCTTCCAGACTCGTATGGGCTTGCCGGTACGTTCATCGAGCCGGTCTTCGCGCACTTCGCGCTTGTACTGGCCCCAGGATGCGGTCACCACAATCGACTTGACACCGGCGTCGACACACAGGGTCATCCCCATGGACGACGGCAGGTGCGCGGCGGCGACGGGAATATCCCGGTCCGCCGTCCCGTCGTCCGCGGTGTCGTCCCCCGCCGCGGCCAGTTCGTCCGGGATCAGCGGCGTCTCCTCATCCGGCTCGTCATCATCGCGCCCCGTATCAGCGGCCGCGCCGGACCGGCTGGGGGCCAGCACGCCCACCACGTAGCGGTCCCGCACGCTACGTTCGACCAACTCCTCAGCCTCGCCGCCGGCCGGGCCGAGCAGGTCGCCCAACACCATCGCCTCCAGCTCGGCACGCAGCCTCTGTGGCGGTGGGACCGGCACCAAAGCAGACTGACTCATGGCTCCCTCCAATCGGGGTTCGTTTGATACGCCTGCTCTGGATGAGTTGGGTCGGCGTACTTTGTTTTCAGCCTCCCGTCCTTAACCATCTTGCTCAGGAACCGATCCTTGGTGCGTTTGGCGTCTCTACGCAGGAGCTCCCCAATCTGCCGATAGGTCAGGAACCTGCCGCGGCACAATTCCAGGATGATCTGCTCCGTTTGCTCCGGGAGCAACCGCTCCTTGGTGCGGGATGGCGCGGCGATGGCAAGCAGCGACGAATCGCTCAGGACCGGATCGCCCTGGGGTGAGCTGGGCTCGTTATGGGGTGAGCTACCGGGCTTATGTGGTGAGCCGGAAGCCGTATGTCCGGAGTTCCGCGCCGTTATGCCCGGAGTCCCCCCGGCGTTAGATCCGGCGTCCACCAACCGTTCAGACAGCCGGTACGACGCCCATCGCCCGTACCCGTCCTTCACCAAAAGCCCTTTGTTGACAAGCCCTTGCAGCACACGCGTGATGTCGACCGTATGCTCCGCCATGAATTGCTGAAGGCGCTGATTGGTAACGCTGCCCTCCACGTCCGCTGTTACGAGTGCCTGGACCTCCTGAGGATCCAAGCCACCCAGGCTTTCCCCCAGGACGGCCCGCAGTCGGACGAGCGACTCTTCGGGCAGCAGGCTCACCATCGGCAGCGTCAACCGCACCCGGTCGGGTCGGAGCTGTTCCTCGATCAGCGGCCACCGCCATTTCTGATCCTTGTCCTTCAGGAGCTGCAGAGCCGACAGCAGTGCCTGGATGTTCATGATCCATCCTCCAGGTCAAAGAGCCTGCCGGTTTGTTCTCGGTTGGCAGGCCGCTTCTTTGCTCTGGTCTTTCCCTTCTTTGCCGTTCGCTTCTCGTGAAGGCCCTGCCTCACTTCCTCGGCATACCGCTCGTGGTTCAGCTTCAGCAGCCGCTGTAGGACTTCGCGTCGGGCCGCCTCGCTGATCGTGAACCGGACGCCCTGCTTGGTCTCGTGGAAGCCGTGGCCGAGGTCGAGGTCGGACCAGCCGTAGGCGGCGGCAACGGCATGGTCCATTTCGACGTGTAGATCGCGAAGCGTCTGGATGTCGGTGCTAGTCTCGTCAGCATCGTGGAAGCAGTTGTACGTCTTTGTTAGCCCTACTCCTCGGCTGCGCGTTAAGTTCCTCCGGAACTCATGGTAGTGACCCCCTATGTCTTGAAGTGCAGTACGGTGGCTGACCGTCAGGGCGGGAAAAGGAAATGTCTCAAAGCAGTCGGAAGGAGCGTAGACCGCATCAGTGCGTAGAGAGCTGCCGTATGCCAACGCCCAATGGTGGTGGATGTGACTGCACAGTATGGCAAATGTATGATTGGCATCACTCGCGATCACTACGGTCTTCTGATCAAACACGATTCCGGTTTGGACGAACGTGGGGTATTTGGTCTTGCTGGTCTGCGCGAACACGATCACTTGTGCAAATTCGGGGATAGTGCGGTACAATCCCTGTGCAAATCCGCCGTAGCGCCACCAATATCTTGCCCGTTCTTTGTCGATGGAATTCTTCTGTTTTGCCAATCGTACTGGCTTGACCTTCTGCTCAACGATGCGAAAACAGTCCTGATACTCCATAGCCTTTTCTATTGGCCAGTCAAAGAAATTGATGACCCAGCGGCTCGCCGACTGGTCGGGGCGGCTATTGAGGTCTTCACCATTCAGGTAGGGAAACAACACGTCCTTGTTTCGCGGGTCCTTCGCGATCAGCGCTTGGGCCTCTTCCGGCGTGAGTACAAAGCCCATACCGAGCACAATTGAACCTTGAAACGACTTGCCCTCGTTAGCCTTGAGTCGATGCGGGTTCCCCGTTACTTCTGATGGGGTCGTGAGGAATGGCGTGATTCCCGCGACGGCCGTTTCATTGAGCTGGAATTGGCCTGACCAGGGACCTCGCCGAAGCCAAAGGTGCGCCACTTCGAGGCTCGCCTCACCAGGCCACGGCCGAGTGGGCACGGCACGAGGAAGCGTGCAGCCATTAGCGGTGAGCTGATCGAGCCCGACCTCACGAGTATCGCCCTGCGCGATCGTATTAGTCGCGAGAAACCCGTTCATCCCACACAGCCTCGTGAGCTGATGTGCCCGCAAAAGGAAGTACGAACAAAGATCCGCACTTCCACGCCTCCCCTGCGCAAGATGTTCCACAACGTGGTTGCGATACGGTGTGCCAAGGTTGCCCGTGATCTTCTGGCCGCCCATGAACGGCGGATTCCCCACAAACGCATCGAACCCGCCCCGCTTGACAATCACTTCAGGGAATTCGAGCGGCCAGTGGAACATGCTTTGGCCACGACGCTCCTTCGCGGCAACCTCAGCGAATTCCTCGTCCGGGCCTCCCTCGATGTAGCGACCTACAAGTACTGCGGCGTGACGCGTTCGCTCCTGTTTGTCCCTCGCGTTCTCGCCCCAGAACTCCGCTGCGACGAGCAGATCCGCTGCACAGCGCAACCGGGCTATCCTGTCATTGGCCTCGCAGAGCAGCTTCTCTTGGCGAGCGACGTCTTCGATCGAGTTGGCAGGCAGGCTTTCGAGCCTGAGCCGTAGGCTGATCGCTTCGTCCACCGCCGCATCAAGTGGACCTTCCAGGAGCGGCTCGTCTTCCGATTCGGGCTTCAAACTGAAGTGCCGGAGTTGCTCGATATCGTGAATGCCAACCAGCGAATCGCCGCAGCGGATGGCGTGATCCAGGAACTCGAACGGCTTGTCCTTGGCCAGTGTCAACAGCCACAGCGACAGCTTCGCCATCTCGGCCGCCAGCGAGTTCTTGTCCACGCCGTACAGGCACCGCTGAGCTATGACCCGCATGGCATACGTCTTGCGTTCAACCTGATCGTCCGGGATCAGCAGTTCGTCCGGTCTGCCCGTGGACGGCTCACCTTCGGGTGTGATGCCGGGCGCGTCGGGGTGCGTTTCTTTCGCTGCATCCCACGCTTCCAGCAACCGTTCCGACATGTACCGGGCCGCCTGGACCAGAAACGCCCCCGACCCGCACGCCATGTCGCAGATCTTGAGGTCGAGCAGTTCCCTTGCCGACTTCAGCTTCCATTCGTTCTTCGGCAGGCCCTCGGCCGGGCCAACGTAAACCAACGGCTCGAGTGTGTACTGGACGATCGGCTCGGTCAGGCTGCGCGGCGTGTAGTGCGTGCCGCTGCTGCGCCGGTCGGTCCCGGCGGTGACAAACACACTGCCTTTGGGGATCACAACCGGGTAGCCGAATGTGTCGTTGCGCACCAGACCGGCGAAAGGCGCCACGCGACTCCAGAGCGCCTCATCTCCCTGGCACGCCGTGCGGAATCGCGAGGTGTCCTGGCTGTCGATCTCGACGGCCAGCGCCTTCCGCAGCGCGCTCGGCGAACGGCCTGTCTGTTCCTTCAGATACTTGAGAAATGCCTCGTCCCCCTTGCCGCGCATCGCCTCCAGTTCCGACACCGGAACCTCGGGCTCCTTGTCGCGCGTGCCGGAGAGCCCCAGGTACGGCTCGGCGGCGCGGACCGCTGTGTGGTCGAGCAGCCCCTCATAGACGTGACCGATCTGTTCAATGTCCAGGGCGCGGAAGCTCAGCCGACGCGCCTCCGCCGGCCCGCCGCCGGGCACCTTGACCTGCAGGAGCTGAAGCGCCTCCAGGAGGTGCAGCACCGTGCGGTTGTTCACCGGCAGCGGATTGGCGTCCGTATCGCGCCAACTGGTTCCCGCCTGGCGTCCTTCCAGGAACGGAAAGCGGTCGGGGTCGAACAGCCGGCCGCCGTAGGCCGGGACGTGGATGTCGTCATGCCTCACGCCACCGTACACCGCGCGGAAGGCCGTCAGCACGCGCGGCCACGCATCGTGACGCCGCTCGAGCAACTCCTCGCCATGCTGGTCCGCCAGCTCCCGCAGTTGCCGTGAGATCGCCGACACCGAGTAGTTCTGCTCGTAGACTGGGAACGGTTTGGTCGGAATGAGTTCCCGCTCTTCGGCACAGAACAGAAACACCAGCCGCATCATCACGGTGAGCGCGGACTCGTACAGCACCGTTTCGCTGACACCAGCGAGCAACTGGCGGCCATGGTCCTGGTCCGCGCGATCCAATGACTGGACCAGCACCTCGACCGCGCGCCGAACCTGATAGCCCAACTGGTTGGTCACGTCCTGCTGGTTCGATGCGCTCCGGGTGAGCAGCGCCTCGATCGTCTCGTCGTCCGCCACACCGAGGAACCGTCTGACCGACAGCAGCGAGCGGAAGGCCCGCAGCGTGATCTTCTCTTCCAGCCACAACGAGGCGTACCACGAGGCGTAGCCGGTGGTCTCGCCGCGGGCCGCGTCCACGACCATCCAGTGTTCACCGTTGGTGACGATACCCAGCCGCACGCCGGTCGCGTGCAGCAGCTCGGTCATACGCGTATCGGGGGACGCCTTCCAGCGGGACGAAGCCACATAGTGCGTCAGCTCCTGCGACCTGGGCCACACCTTGACCAGCAGCCGCGCCTTCTTGGTTACCGGGTCGTTGATCACGATGCTGGGCCGCAGCAATTCACCGTGCTCGGGAATTTCCGCCTGCAAGGTCTGAGAGATCGCCTGCCCTTCCACCAGCACGCTCTCATCGAACTCCAGCGTCTTGGTCAGGACGAACCTGACCCACGCATCGTGTATCGCCGGATCGGGCCGCCGTCGCGACAGGTTCTCCTCCCACTGTGCGTACGCCAGCCGCAGCAACTGGGCATGTTCCGGATCGTGCGCGTCCAGCCCCTGTGGAAATGCCTCCATCAGCACCGGCAGGCTCAGAAACGGCCCCGACACAGGCACGAGGGAAAGCCATTCAGCGTGATGACGGGCGATGGACATCGTTCAACTCTTCTCGCTCGACTGCATAGTCTTGGCCGTCTCCAAAGCCGCCATGTCTGGGACGACGATGGCGTCATTTGGCAATTGCCCAAAGACCTTCGTCTTCTCCGGAGGCAGACTTGCCACCCATGCCGACAGCAGGGCATCCAGCCTGTCGTGCCTTGATCCGAACCCCATGCCATTCAGCAACGACTCAAGCTCCTTCTCCGAGTAACCGAGGACGGATGCCGTACGTTCAATTTGACCTTTCAAGCCTTGGGCGGTTGACTTGTGCCTGGAAGAGCAATGCAATTCACGGACTATGGCTTGCGGATATGTCTCGACGCATTCGTAGCCAGCATCACGAAGGGCAATAAACAAGTCGAAACCGACGAGCATCCACACTTGATTTGCGTTTGGCATGCGGGACTCCTTCCCGCCAGTCGCAAAGTGCGTTATCGCTTCGGACACCTTCTTTTCAAATATCTCTTTCGTCGGTGTCGTGAAACACCTTATCCCAGCTTTGTCGAGTGCCTGCTCAGCCAATCTTCGTTCGAGGTGTGGATTGCAATAGTCGCTTGGCGCATCAATTGCAATTCGTTTAATCCGCAGCGACATCTTCCTGCACAACTTCGCCATCCAGATGACAACATCCGACGCGAACTGCTTGCGGTTCTCGGGTTCCAATCCAGATTTATTGCCCCGCCCTGATGGTGGCTTCTTGAATTCACCACGAAGAGGCAGCGGCGTGAGTCGACCCTTGATGAACTTACAGACTGACACGGGCAATCGCTTCTTCTTGGCAATAGCCACGTCGATCCCAACAAAAACGGAGTTGAGTCTGTCTGAGTTCTCCGTTGCCATGGCGTATTCTCCTACTTGCCTGCCAGTTTCTCAGGCACCAGGAAGGTCACCGCCACGGGGAACATCCGCGCCTGCGGGTTGGCGAACCGTGACCGGATGGCGGCCGTCTCGCGTTTGATCTCGTCCGGGATCTCCCGCGCCCGCGCCCGCATGGCATCCTTGTTGCGCTCGAACTGCTCGCGCTCGGGGTCGTTGAAGAGTTCGAGCTGCCGGTAGGGAGGATCAGCCAGTTCCGCCTCGATGGCCTTCTTCAGCTCAGTCAGGATCGCCTCAATGTCCGCGGCTTCCTTGTCCGCCCGCTCGGCCAGCCGCTTCTCCAGGCCGCTGACGCGGTCTTTGAGCCGGGCCTCGAGGGATGCGGCCAGCGGCGCTTTCAGCTCCGGGTAGAGCTCCAGCAGCTTCGCCCTGACCGCCGACGATGGTTCGACGTCCGTCCCGGCCGCCAGCGCCGCCTCGGTTTGTCCAACATTGAGCCTGCTGCCCCAGCGGCCTTCCCGGATCAGGCCGCCTGCCGAGATGATCTCCTCGTGCAGCCGGTAGGCGTCGCCACCGATCACCACCAGGCGCGCGTGCGCGATGACGGCGGGCGTGTCGAGCACGTCATTGGGAACGACGCGCGCGGTGACGCGCTGGAGCTTCGACCGGCCCTTCTCGGCCCACACCTCGGCCCGCAGCAGCCGCAGGCACATCTGGGCCAGCCGGTGGTTCAGGTGTACAAGGACCACATCGTCGCGCCCTTTGGCCACCGCTTCATCGAACGTGATCGGGCGGGTCTCCCTGGTGTGCGGGTGCTCCAACCCTTCGCCGCACGCGGCCCAACTGCCACGCAGCGCAGGCAGATGGAAACAGGGTCGGCCGTCGTCGGTCTGCGACGGGATCAGGGCCGGTTGCCCAGCCAGCGCGAGCGCCACCTGAACGACCTTCTGCACATTGTCAGGCGAGAGTCGCAGAACCCGCCGCGTCTCACGGTACTGATCCATCAGGGCCTGCACCTGCTTCTGCAGGTCGCGCTCGAACTTGAGCATTCGGCGGATCGGCTGGGCCTCGCGCTCGGCGGCCTCCGTCTGCAGCGCCGAGCGCCGCCCCAGCATCGCCTCCTCCACCTGCTCGGCGATCACCGGCCCCACCTTCCCGAGATCCTCGCGGATCGTTTCGATCTTGAGCGCCACCCGCATCAGGAACTCCAGGTCCGCGTCCATGTCCGACACGGGGCCACTGAACTGGCGATTGGCCCGTTCCTTGTAGCCCTGAGCAACGAAGTGATAGACCAACACCTTGTCAGCCTTCTGGCCGTGGCGATCCACGCGGCCGTTGCGCTGCTCCATGCGGTTGGGGTTCCAGGGGATTTCATAGTGGATCAGCCGCGAGCAGAAGTTCTGGAAGTCCAGGCCTTCCGAGGCCGCGTCGGTAGCCAGCAGGATGCGCACCGGGCTGACGTCGGGTGCGGTCTGGAACGCCGCCTTCACGGCCTCGCGTTTCTCGGATTCCATGCCGCCGTACATCGTCATCAGCCGGTCGCCGCCGGCGAACCCTTCCGTGGCCAGCACCTCCTGCAGCCAGCTCTGCGTGGCCCGGTACTCGGTGAAGATGATCACCCGCTCTTGGGACCATTTGCCGCCCGGCTTGAGGTGCTCTTTCAGCCACGCCAGGAGTTGCAGGGCCTTCGAGTCACGCTGAGCCCGCGCCCGCTCGGCCCACCTCTTCATCTTTTTCAGCAGCGTCAGCTCCTGATCGGTCGGTTCCGCAAACAGGCGCGTGGCCGAGTCGAGCGCGTCCGAGGTGGCCTCGTCGTACTGCGCGTCGTCCGCGTACTCCTCCTGCATCCGGTCGAACCCGCGCTGCAGCAGGCTCAGCGACGGCCTGGCCACCGCCTTCCGGCGCGCCGACTGCAGCGACTGCTGGTGCTGCTCGAGTGTGGCCAGAAACGCCGCCGGGCAGGAGAACATGCGTTTCTTGAGCGTCTTGAGCACGAACTCGGTGGCGAATTTCTCGGTGTTGTCGCTCGCCCGCTGAGTGCGGAGCTTCGTGTACTCCTTCAGCGCGGCGTGGATCTCGCGCTCCTCGTCGGTGTACGGCACTTCGATCGGTTTCAGCTTGCGCGGGGGGAAACGGAGCGTGCCGTCCCACTTCTTCTCAAACGCCGGATCGGTCTTGAGGCGGCGCACCATCACCGCTTCCAGCTGCTTGCGGTCCGGCTCGGCGCCGCGCGAAAAACGCTGGTTGTCCAACAGCTCCAGCAGCGCGCCGAAGCTCTCCCGGTAGCCGTTGTGGGGCGTCGCGGTCAGAAACAGCTTGTGCTCGAAGTGGGGGGCCAGCTCACGGAGGGCCTGAGTCCGCAGCGAATCGGTGGCGTACCTGCCGCGTCCGGCCGGGGCACAGTTGTGCGCTTCGTCGCAGATGAGCAAGTCATACTTGCGCGGATAGATTGGATCCCCCGGCGCCGGCAACGTCTCACGGAATAGCCGCAGCGGGCGCTCGCGCTTCAGGAAGTCGATGCTCGTGATCAGCCGCGGGAAATGCGACCAGGGGTTGACGTGAATCCCGCGCCGCCGCCGCAGCTCGCGCATCAGCTCCGAGTCGACGATCCGAAATTCCAGGCCGAATTTGTCGCGCATCTGGTCACGCCACTGGATCTGCAGGGCCGACGGGCAGACGACAAGGATCTTGCGGGCACGGTGCCGGATCGTCAGCTCCAGCCCGACCATCCCCGCCTCGATCGTCTTGCCCAGCCCCACGTCGTCGGCGATCAGAAGGTTGACGCGCGGCATCTGGATGGCCCGGACGACCGGGTCCAACTGGTAGTCCTCGATCTCGATGCCGCTGCGGAACGGGGACTGGATGTTCTTCAGGTCGGCGGTCGAGGCGGCCCCCCAGCGCACAGCGTCGAGGAAGGCATCCAGCTTGTCCGGCGCGTCGAAGCCGGTGGGATCGGGTAGGGCCACCTTGTCGATGATGCGCGCCCCCGGCTCGATCTCCCAGATCACCTGGAGTTCCTCGCCCAGGCCGTCGTCCTCGACCGACAGCAGGGTCAAAAGTGTCTGGGAACCCGCCAGCGCAGGCTTGAGCGCGGGTGCGGGCAGCGCGCTGGGCTTCACTTCATTGACCACCCATTGACGCGACCGGACACCCACCAGCTGCCCCTGCTCCGGCACTGACCTCGCGACGGTGCTCAAGACCTGCCCTCCCCAGTTCAGCGTCCCAACCGCGTGTTATCCCAGCCGACAGGTAGGCATTATCCCCGGTGCCGAACGACCGGGACGGCGAGCCTCCAATGTACGCCCCAGACAAAGCGGCAACAAGCAAGTTTCGACCGCCGGTGCACCCCAGCCGCGCACGTCCCTTGAGCCTGTATTGCCCGAGCCGCCGACTTTTCCGATCACGCTGGGATTGCGTGGGCGTGGCGGGTCGCCCCGGCCTGGGGTGGTGAAAATCGGAGAAAACTTCGCCTGTCCTGCTTTGGGAAGATTTGTTCCATTGGTAATCGTTTCTGGACGTCGATGAGCAAGCCCGTGTGTCCGTACCGGCGGGATAGGGACGGGTGACTACGCCTAGGATGTGGTTTCACCTTTCACCCCCCTCGGTCCCCCCTTGTACAAGGGGGGAAGGTATCTGTTGCTGTTCCGCCTTCTTGGTTCTTTCACGTCACCACCCTCCGCGCCAGGACTGGAAAAAACACTACAATCCGAAGCTTCCGCCGGTTCCGCCTGATTAGGCTAATCCTCTTGACCCGAAACGTCCGATCTCCTAATTTGCCCGAGTAGGACAAGTTCCGCGCATGTACGGCATGGGCCTCCCGCGCGGAACTGGACTTCAAGAGAATGAACTTGGCGCCGTAGCCAAGTGGCTAAGGCAGCGGATTGCAAATCCGCCATCGTCGGTTCGAATCCGACCGGCGCCTCCTGCACGATGCGGTCCCGACCTCTACCGGTCGGGACCGTCGCGTTTCTTGTCGCACCGGGGCGGCTGAGTGCCCGTGGCCGGCTTCCTGGGCTGGAAGCATATTCCACACGACAGGCTGGAAGCCTGTCCCACGTGAACGGCTGGAAGCCCGTTCTACGTGAGGGGCTGGACGGCCGATTCACACACCCCCCCATCGGTGCATGAATCGGTTTATTTCAGGCGGGAATGAAGTGCTAGAATACAATACCGTGTCAAGTTTTACGGCGCGACGAAGTGGCGGGGGCTAGACGGCAGGTGCCGGTTGGAGAACCAGCGCTTATCGTGAGGCATCTGTCGCGTCACGCCTAGTGCCTGGAGCCACCATGGGTAATCCGCTGTGGTGTAATCGCCAACTGACGCTGCGAGTGACGGGTCCTGACGGTGAACGAACGGTCGCGGTCGGGAAGCCGTATGCTCGGATAGGGACTCACCCGCGTTCCGAAGTCATTCTGGAGGGTCCGGGCGTCCCCAGGCACGGCCTCTACCTTCACGCCGTGGAGCGTGGTATTTTCTGTACTCCGCTGTTCGACGCCGACACAGCCGCGGTGCGTGGTTGGCTACTACCGGATCAGGTCATACCGATCGGGGAGTATCGGATCCGCGCGTCGTTTTCGGACGGCGAGCAGCCGGAGGTTGATGCCGACTGGATGCCCGACAAGAAAGGAAGTGCCCAGCTACCGGTTCCGGTGATCTACGTGCTGGTCAACGAGCAGCGGCGGGCCACGTATCGCGTCTATCGCAGCCTGACAGTGGTGGGCCGCGAGCGGCCGAGCGACCTGCGGTTGCGCAGCGAGTTCATTTCCTCGACCCATTGCGTGCTGTTCTGGCAGAACGGCAAGCTGTGGTTCATCGACTTACTGAGCAGCAACGGCACACTGAAGCACGGCCGCCGATGCGACGTCGAGCGTCTGCGGCTGGGACGAACCATCAAGCTGGGTGACGTTCTATTGGGTTTCGCCCGCACGACGAACGAACCGTGGATCGAGGCACCGAGTGGATTGGATCTTCGTGAAGAGCCCGAGCAGGAACCGGTCGGCGAGCATGCGTTTGCGCTGCGCGCGCCTGAGCTGGCGGCGGTCCCCGTGGCCGACTCTGCCAGCCCTCTGCCCGCGTCGGGGTCCTCCCTGAGCGACGTCAATCCGTTGGGAATCAGTTTCGACGAGGAGCTGTCCCAGGACCAGGACGCCCAGTCACTCACGGAGACGGCCGAGGCTCTCAAGGAAATGCAGCGTCAATTGGAAGAAGAGCGCATTGCCTGGCAGGCGGAACGCGAGCAGGAACAGCTCAAGATCAGCCAGCAGCACCGCGAACTCGACACACATTTCGCCGAGATCCAGTCGTGGCGCGAAGAACTCGACAGCCGCAGCCACCAGCTCGAGCACGACCTCTCGCACCTGGCGTCCGAGCAGATGGACCTCGACCGCCTGCGCACGGAACTCGAACAACAAGCGACTGAAATGGAACTCGTGCGCGGTCGCGTGCTCGATCAAGAACGGGCGATCTTGCAACAGCGCCAGGCGTTCGAACAGCAGCAACGCGACTGGGCCACAGAGCACCAACAGCAACTGGCCGAACTGGACACCCAACGCGAAGCCGCCGAAGAGGCACAGACCCAACTGGCCGAACAGCGCCAGGCATTCGAACAGCAGCAACGCGACTGGGCCACAGAGCACCAGCAGCAACTGACTGAACTCGAGACGCAACGCGCGGCCGCCGAAGAGGCCCAGACCCAGCTGGCCGAGCAGCGCCAGGCATTCGAGCTGCAGCAACGCGACTGGGCCACGCGTCAAGGGCAGCAAGCCGCGGAACTCGACGCACAATGCGGGGACGCCGAGCAGGCACAGAGCCAACTCGCGACGCAACAGCGGGCATTCGAGCTACAGCAACGCGACTGGGCCGCGCGTCAGAGTCAACAAGCGGCCGAGCTCGAGGCGCAGCGCACGGAACTCGGCGAGCGTGCACAGCGGCTCGATCAGCAGGACGCCCAGCTGGCCAAGGAGCGTGACGCATTGCAGGCGGTGCAACAGCGCGTGGAGCGTGAGCGGTCCGAGCTGGAATCCGCGCGCCACGCCCTGAAGCTGGCCGGCGAGGAGCTGCTGGCCCAGAAGAACGAGTTGGCGGCGGAACGTAAGGAACTCGCAACGTTCCGCAGCGCGATCACGACCGACCGGCAGCAGATGGTGGACGAACTGCAGCGGCAGCACGATGCGCTCCAGAGCACCAAACAACAGATCGACCGGCAGCAGAAAGAGTGGCTCGCCGACGTGACTCAGCGCGATCGCCTGCTGGCCGCCCGACAAGAGGAGATGCAGCAGGCCGTCGCCGCGCTCGATCAGCAACGCCAGGAACTGGCCGAAGCGCGAGATGCTCTGGAGGCGAAGATGCAGCAGCTCGCCGAGCAGACTGCCAGGTTCCAGGTGGAGCGCGACGAGCTGACTCAACAACGTCGGGACGTCGAAGCTCAACGCGCACAACTCGAAGAACTCGCAATCGAGCAATCGGAACAGCTGGCTCGCATCGAACGAGAAACAGCTGAGGAACAGGATGCGGTGGCGGTCGAGTCGGGTACGGTTGACGAGCCGGTGATGGGCCAGTCGTTCGAGCATGTCGACCCGGTGCTGTTGGGCGAACCCAGCCTGTCGGCCGCGACGGCCCGCGACGCGGGCGATCCGCGCGCCGCGTATGATCCGATGCCGGTCGATCCGGCCGCGGACGAAGCCTACGAGAAGCTGGTCGATCGCCTGGTGCAATTCAACTATTCCAAGAAGAAGCCCTGGTACAAGTTCTGGTAGTGCCTGCCGCAGTGCTGTACTCGCTCACCGACCTGCTCGAGTCTGTTCACCAGATCGCCATAGCCGCGGGCGATGTCGTGCTGGAGTTCTACGGCCAGGCGCTGAACGTCACTGCCAAAGACGACCGCTCGCCGCTCACCCAGGCCGACCGGGCATCGGACCGGCTGATCGCTGCCCGGTTGGCCGAGCTGACCCCCGACATCCCGGTGGTGTCCGAGGAGTCGGCCGAGTCGGCGGCCGCCAGTCGAGACGCGGGGCACTGGCGGTGGCTCGTCGACCCGTTGGACGGCACCAAGGAGTTCATCAAGCAGACGGGCCAGTTCACCGTGAATATCGGCCTGGTCCATCGCGGCTTTCCGGTGCTGGGCCTGGTCTATGTCCCGGCCTCCCGCACGACTTATGCCGGCTTGAACGTCGCCGAGCCGACTGTGGCCTGGATGCAATCGGCACGCGGTCCGCGGCAGCCGATCAGCACGCGGCGTGCAGACCCGCAGCGCTTGACGGTCGTCGCCAGTCGCGACCATGCCGGACCGGCCGTCGAGGCGTTCCTCCAACGACTCGAAGGCGCCACGATCACCAGCATGGGCAGCTCCCTGAAGTTCTGCCTGGTCGCGGCAGGCCAAGCCGATTTCTACCCGCGCGTGGTCCCCACCATGCAATGGGACACGGCCGCCGCCCACGCGATCCTCGAAGCCGCCGGCGGACACCTCACCCGACTCGACGGCACTCGGCTCGCCTATCCCAAAGACGAACTCCGCAACCCATCCGTGATCGCCTTTGGAGATGCCGCGGTCGACTGGGTCGCGCTGTTCGAGGGCAGAGAGCGACGCGATAGACGGTAAGCTGAATCAGCGATCGGTCGTCCGGCTGTCTCTCGGCCTGGCTGGCTGCCTACTTCCGGCTCTCCAGCTCCGCGAGGCTATCCCAGTCGATGGCGGCTTCCATGGCCGCGTCCATGTACTGGCGGCGGGCCTGTTCCAACAGCGCATCGCAGTCGATGCTGCTGGCCAGGGAGACCTGGAATGTCCGAGCGTTCTCCTCGATCGCCTGCTTGCATTCGACGGCCAGCGTGATGAACCCGTCCAGATCGATCTGACATTCCGATTCGACGAGCGTACGGGCCTCGTTCACACGCGGGGACTCGGGCGTCCACAAGGCATCCGCCATCAGGTCCGCAATGTGGGTAATCCTGGCCAGCGGATCGCGTGACGTCGGCCGCATGTAATGGTTCGCGACCGCGTCGGTCAACGATGCCGGCAGGTTCCAGCGGTGGAGCAGCCGGGCGCCCAGTTGCCCATGGTGGAACCCGTACCGCTCGCGCTCCGATTCGATCAGCATCAACGAATGCCCGGCTCGTTCGTACAGCTTCACGTAGCTGGCGGTCTCCGTCTGCGCCAGCAACAGCACGCCGATGTCGGCCAACAGACCCGCACTGTACGCCTCGCCGGCCAACATCATCATGTGGCCGCCCGCCAGCCGCGCACCGACCGAGGCCATCGTCAGAGAGCGACGCCAGAAATCCTGATAGACCAGCGCCGGCGTGTCCTTGGCCAACTGCTTGAGCAGCCCGAAACTGAGCACCGCCAGCCGGAGCGAGCGACTGCCCAGGAACGACACCGCCTGCTGCAGATTGCCCGTGTGACGAGCCAGGCCGAAATACGATGAGTTGACCAGGCGCAGGATCGACGAGGCCAGCGCCGGGTCGGCCTGCAGGCACGCGACCAGCTCGCAAACCCGATAGTCATCGTCCTGCAGCAGGCGCAACACCTGGCTCACCACGTGCGGGGCGGAATGCAATCGATCCACATGATCGATCAGGCCGTCCATCGCGGCCACCTGAGCGTTCTGAACCATCGAATGCTCCGGATCAGGATTAGTCACAACGGGCCCCCAGGAACTATAGCTTGCAGCCGGACCGGTCGCGCGACCGACGCGCGCAGCGGGATGAGCCGGATGACAACAGATATCCGGCCAATCCCGCCCCGTTCGTCAATCCGGTCCGACCCGTCCATCCCGTTCATCCCATCCCGTTGCTCCCGTCCATCCTCCCGCCCGGGGCCGGGCCGGCGTAGAATGACACGATGCGAGTTGCTGGGCGACATTACGAACACGCAAAGCCCGTGTGGGTCGAGGCGCACCGGGGCGTCATCACGCGCATCGAGCCGTGGGAAGGTCCGGACGGCGACGCGCTGCCCTGGATCGCACCCGGGCTGGTCGACCTGCAGGTGAACGGTTACGGGGGTGAGGAGTTCACAGACGAGCGACTGACGGTGGAGTCGGTGGAGCGGATCACGCGGGCGCTGGTGCGTGACGGCGTGACGACCTATTTGCCGACCGTGGTGACGCAGAGCCAGGCGCTTCACCTGCACGTTCTGCGGACGATTGTGGCCGCGATGGAGGCCTGTGCGCTGGTCCAGCGGTGTGTGGCCGGGATCCACTTGGAGGGTCCCTACATCTCGGCTGTGGACGGCCCGCGCGGCGCGCATGCATCGGCGCACTGTCGGCCGCCGGATTGGGACGAGTTCGAACGCCTGCAGGAGGCGGCGGCCGGCCACATCCGGCTGGTGACCATTTCGCCCGAGTATCCGGGCGCTGCGGAGTTCATCAGCCGCCTGGTGCAGGGCGGCGTCCTGGCATCGATCGGCCACACGAACGCCAGCTCCGATCAGATCCGGGCGGCCGTGGATGCGGGTGCACGTCTGAGCACGCATCTGGGCAACGGCACGCACGCCTACATCCACCGGCACCACCATCATCTGTGGGACCAGTTGGCGGAGGACCGGTTGACGGCCACCGTCATCGCCGATGGGCATCACCTGCCGCCGGCCGTGCTCAAGTGCTTGGTACGCGGCAAGACGCCCGAGCGGATCGTGTTGATCAGCGACATCACGGGCGTGGCCGGCGCGGTGGGGGTCGAGCCCGGGTTGTACGAGCACCCCAGCCTCGGCCGCATCGAAGTGCTCCCGGACGGCCGGGCCGTCCTGGCCGGGCAACGCGAGTATCTAGCCGGCGCCACGCAACCGCTGCATGTCGGCGTGGTCAACGTCATGCGCGTGGCCGGCATCACGCTCGGGGCCGCCATCCAGATGGCCAGCGGGCGACCGGCACAACTGCTGAACCGACGCTGCGGGCAGCTCGCGCCGGGCTACGCCGCCGACCTGGTCCGGTTCACGCTGCGCGATGATCGGCCGGGGTTCCAGATCGTGGGGCGGGATGAGTCGGACGAAGCGGGGACGGGATGAACGGGATGGACGGATTGTCTTGAGGGACAAGGTAATGCGCGTGTCGAGCCCAGACCGGCCGCCGATCCGCCTGGTGGGACTGCCATGACACTCTACTCAGCCGACGGCCACGAGACAGCCGACCTCTCCGATGACCGGTTGCGCGAGCTGCTGTACGGGGCGTTGGACCAGTTGGGTCCGCGCCAGCGGGTGCTGGTGCTGCCGCCCGATTTCACACGCTACCACAGCCGCGCCGGCGCCTTGACCTGCATGGCGCATGACTATTTCGGCGACCGGTTGACCGACGTGATGCCGGCGCTGGGCACGCACGCGCCGATGTCCGATGCGCAACTGGACCGCATGTTTCCCGGCCTGCCTCACGCGCTGATCCGCCCTCACCGGTGGCGCGAGGACGTGGTCACGATCGGCGAGGTCCCCGCATCGTACGTGTCCGAAGTGACCGAGGGGATCTACCAGCGTCCGTGGCCGGTCCAACTCAACAAGCTGATCTGGCAGGGCGGCCACGACTTGATCATCTCGGTCGGCCAGGTGGTCCCGCACGAGGTGGTCGGCATGGCCAACTACAACAAGAACCTGTTCGTGGGGGCGGGCGGGGCGGAAGGGATCAACCAGAGCCATTTCCTCGGCGCCTCGTACGGCATGGAACGGATGATGGGGCAGGGGGACACGCCGCTGCGCCGCATCTTGAACTACGCGCAAGACCACTTCTGCAGCCACCTGCCGTTGCTGTTCGTGCTGACCGTCGTCCAGCCCGACCCGTCCGGCCGATCGATCGTGCGCGGACTGGTGATCGGGACCGACCACGAGTGCTTTGCACGTGCCTGTGCGTTGAGCGCGCGCGTGAACGTGACCTGGCTGGACGAGCGGCCGGACCGGATCGTGGCGTACCTCGATCCAGACGAGTTCCACAGCACCTGGCTGGGCAACAAGGCGGTGTACCGGACCCGCATGGCCATTGCCGATCACGGCGAGCTGATCGTGTTGGCGCCCGGCGTCCGGACGTTCGGCGAGGACCCCGAAATCGATCGGCTCATCCGGCGCTACGGCTACCGCACGACCGGCGAGATCATGCAGCTGGTCCGCGAACAGCCCGAGCTGCAGGCGAACCTGTCGGCGGCCGCGCATCTGATCCACGGCTCGTCCGAGAACCGGTTCCGGATCGTCTACTGCCCCGGCGCGCTTACACGCGCCGAGATCGAATCGGTCGGCTACGAATATGCCGACCTGGCGGAGATGCAGCAGCGCTACGACATCCGCCGCCTGCACGACGGATGGAACCGCATGCCGGACGGCCAGCGCGTCTATTTCGTGCGCAATCCGGCGCTGGGATTGTGGCGCAGCAGGGACGGGAACACGGGCTCGCAGGTCTAAGCCGACGGCCTGCAGGACGGGTGGTTCGCGGAGTCGAAAACGCCGGAGCACGCCGCGCCCGCGCGCGGCCACCCACGACTCCTTAGTACAATCCGGGGCCGTTGAGCAGTCCGGTTTCGACGGTTCCGTCAGTCAGCCGGAACATGCCGGGGTAGCGGGTGTCCCAGCCGGCGTTGCCCGCCGGGCAGTACTGGCGCCCGTTGCCCTCGATGGTCGCGACGGTGGGGATCCGTGCGGCAAGGCTGGCCGAGTGCAGGAACGAGGCGCCGACGCAGGTCAGGTCCTGGACGCACAGGAACAGGCCGTATTTCTGGGCGGCGGCGCCCATCAGGAGCGCTTCCGTGTGCCCCTTGCACGCCTTGAGCGCCACGCCGGAATAGCCCAGCTCGCGCGCCAACTGCAGGCTCTCCAGGTCGACCAGCGACTCGTCGATCACCACCGGCTTGATCCGAGCGGCTTCGTGCATCTTGTTGTCCGGCGTGGCGCTCAGGTCGCGATGCGTCGGCTGCTCGATGTACTGCACGCGCTGCAGAGCGGCCGGCGACCGCTCGCGCACCCGCGCCAGGAAGTCCAGCACGTACTGGACGTTCGCGCACTTCTCGTTGAAGTCCAGCGAGTACTGCCACCGGTCACAGCCGCGACGCGCCTGCGACTCGACGGCCACGCGCTCCACCGAAACGACACGGTCCACGTCCCACGCCAGATCATCGCCCGCCAGCTTGATCTTCAGGTGCGTCAGGCCGTCGGCCAGGATCCACTGACCGAGCGACTCGGGGAGCCCATCGTCGACGCGCTGAGTGATCTCCGCGTCGGTCAACGGATCCAACGCGCCGACCAGGTGGTACAGCGGCATCCGCGCCTTGGGCGCGCGCAGCGTGTAGCGATCCAGCGTCTCGCCCGCAAACTCGCCCGTCAGCCAGCCGGCCAGGTCCGCCTGGACGAACTCCGGGCCGAGCGTGTTGTAGCTGTTCAGTCCGAGCGCCTTGCCGTACGCGTCGTGGATCGCCGCCTCGAGCGGACTGGCCGCCACCAGCTGCGCCAGCCGCGGGATCGGCTCGGGCAGCTGCATCTCACGCGCGACCTCCTCGGCCTGCGCACGGCAGTCGGCACTCAAGGCCTGCGTAATCTCCAGCGGATGACCCGTCTCCGTACAGGACTCGGCGGCGGCAACCAGCCGTCTGCCGAGCGCGAGCATGGCCGCCAGCGACTGGTCGGTCCGCACCTGAGCACTGGGCCAGGCCCACGCGTTGCCCAGCGGCATCGATCCGGTCCCGGTCCCGCGCCGCCCGTCGCGCGTCACGACGTCGACTGTCACGTCCAGCAACGTCGCGTCCGTCACCACCCGCCCACCAAACTTGATCGGCACGCGATAGCCGATCTCGGTGGTCGCACACGACGCGGCGCGGATTTGAATATCCGTGGGCTTCGACATGGCCAGCGACTTACACCAGCCCCTTGCGGACGGCCCAGACGGCCGCTTGGGTCCGGTCCGACACGCCCACCTTACGCAAGATGTGCTGGACGTGCTCCTTGACCGTCTCGTAGCTGATGTGCAGCGACTGGGCGATCTCCTTGTTGGTCAGGCCCAGAGCCAACTGCCGCAACACCTCGCTCTCCCGTTGGGTCAGCGGCACCTCCACGTCGGCATTGAGTCGGGGGGTGGCCAACGCGCCCGTCACCCGCCGCAGCTCGTCCCGCGTCCACGCGCTCTCGCCCGCAGCCGCCTTCCGCACGGCGTCCAACAGCCCGTCCCGGTCGATCCCCTTGAGCACGTATCCGGCCGCGCCCAACGCCACCGCACGCGCCACATAGGTCGGGTTGTCGTACGTCGAGAGGATCAGAACCGCGATCTGCGGCACGTCCAGCTTCAGCCGGCCTAGGACGTTCAGCCCGTCCCCGCCCGGCATACGAATATCCAACAACACGACGTCCGGCCTGAGTTCCAGCGCCAGCTGGATCGCCTGCTCACCCGTCGCCGCCTCACCCACTATCTCGATTTCAGTGCCGGCCATCAGACTCCGTAGACCGCAACGGACTACCTCGTGATCGTCGGCAATCAGCAGCTTGATGCTCATGCGTGTCTCCCACTTGGACTTGCCACGCGTCTAGGATGCTAAACGACGCCCACCCAGTATGGTGATATATCCTATCAAAGAGGGATGGGCATGTCACTACCCGGTCGAGGGAAATCGCGCGAGCACGCGGGCGGTGGGAGACGGCCGGCTCAGATCGGCTCAACGGCACAATCGTCGATTTCGACCGAGACGCCCTGTTGGAGGTAGTTGACGGCCACAAGCAGCCGGATCCGGCCGTGCCGCTTGACCACCACGCCCTCCAGCCCTCGCAGCGAGCCCGTCTTGATCCGCACATGGTCTCCCGGGACCAGGCGGCGTTCGATCGCCAACGGGGCGTTACTGGCAATGAGCGACTGGACGTTGGCCAGATCGAAACGCAACTGGTCCTGATCGCCAACCGGCAGGATCCGCGAAGTCCGATTCGTCGTCAAAGCCGTCAAACGCTCTTCATCCGACCCGAACAGGAAGACGTAGCCGGAGAACAGGGGGACGTGCGACGTGACTCGTCGGCCGCGGATGATGTTGTCCTTCGGGATCAGAGGCAGGTAGAAGGGTACCTCGTGGCCGATCAGATGGCGTGCCAGCGCTTTCTCCTGGCGCGATTTGGTGTAGACGGCCCACCAGCGCCGGTCGGTCGAGCTCGTGTCGCAGATGACTGGGGATTCGCTCAGCAAATCCTCGGGAAAAACGCAGACTTCCGCTTCAAGAATGGGCATAACCGCGCTACCTCGACCCTCTGTCCGCACTGGTAGTCGTCGCCGGCCCGCTGCTACCCGACTCCGTGTCGCGCCCTGGTGGTCCTCCGCACTGGGTCCCACACCACCGCCTCGGTTGGCGCAACCACTCCATCATAAGCGTTGGTTGCGGAAAGGCAAGTAGAACAGCTCGGCCACGTCTCCATGCATCCTAGCATGCGGAAGCCGGACAGGCTGGGCGGTTCGAGACAGGGCGGGCGGTTCGCAGCGCGGTTCGCAATCCTGTGTCTGCCGGCCTGGAACCGGTCCCCGAGCCGGCCCCCCCCGGGTGCGGGCCGCGCGGTGTGGCTTCAGAAAACGCGCGCGATATGTCGAAGACGCACGGTGGTGCGGGCGCTGCCAGCAGCCCACGCATGGAAGGGTCTGCGGCTTGTGTCGATTCTCACAGTTGGCGGGCCGCGCGCACCGGCGCAAGGGGAACGGACGCGTGATGAACAGGCTGCTGCAACTGGCTGTGCTGACCGGCATCTGCGTCTGGGGCCTCCCGCGTGCCGGACACGCCCAACCGGGCCCGTCAGGGTACCGCATCGCCCGCCTGCCGGCCGTAGAGAGCGATCCGCCCACGGCCGCCGCCGACCCACCGGCCGCCGGTCCCACGGGCGACCCGGACGGCGTGCACGGCTCATCACCCGAGACGCTCGAATCGGCCTGGGCGCAGGCGATGGCGGTGGACCAGACGCTGAAGGCCAATGCCGCCCAGCTGGACGCGGTCTCCAATGCAGTGGACGCCGCGCGGGCTCAGCGGATGCCGCTCCTGGGTCTGTCAGCCGGCTACCTGGTGCGTGACAACGAGCCGTCGTATCGGATCGAGTCGCCGCTGCTCCCCTTCTCGTTCACGACACCGTACCTGCAGCGTGAGAGCGCGTCGTTCGAAGGGCGTGTCGATGTGCCGGTCTACACCGGTGGCCGCGTGACGAGCGAGATCGGCGCAGCCGAGTGCACGGTGGCGGCGGCGCAGCATCGCCTGGACCGGTACCGACTGGACTTGAAGCTGCGCGTAGCGGAAGAGTACGTGGCCGTGCTCAGAGCAGAGCAGGAGTTGGCGGTGGCCACCAGCCACGAGCGGAGCCTGGCCGCGCACGCGCACGACATCCAACTGCTGCACGAGCAGCAGCGCGTGCCGCTGAACGATCTACTGGCCGCCGAAGTGGCGCTCTCCGACGCGCGGCACCAGGCGATCAAGGCCGGTAGCGACTTGGACGCGTGCCGCGCGGCCTATAACCGCCGGCTCGGCCGACCGTTGACCGCACCCGTCCAGCTCGCCGCACTGGCCGTGGACACGGCCGAGCACGACATCGACGCGCAGACCGCGCAGGCGCTGGCCGCCCGGCCCGAGCTGGCCGAGGTCGACGCCCAGGCCGCCGCCTACCGCTACCGCGCGGAATCCGCAGCCGCCGCACGCCGCCCTCAGGTCCACCTGCAAGGCGCCTACACGTTCCAGGAAAACGCCTATCAGACGCCCGAAGGAATCACCTCGGCCGGGGTCGGCGTCTGGTGGAACCTGCACGACGGCGGCCGAGCGCGCAGCCAAACGTCCGAGCAGGCCAACCAGGCCCGAGCGATGGCCCACCTGCGGGCCGACGCCCAATCAATCATCCAACTCGAGGTGCGGCAGGCCTGGCTGGCCGTGCAAGAGACACGCGACCGGCTGGCAGTCACCCGCCAGTCGATCCAGCGTGCGGAAGAGAATCTGCGAGTCACCCGCGAACGATACGGCAGCGGTATGGCCACCAACACCGACGTGCTCCACGCCGAATCGCTGCGCATCCAGACATATCGCAACCACAACAACGCCGTCTATGACGCCGCCCTGGCCGATATCAAGCTGCAACGCGCCGTGGGTGCGCTATAAGACCACGGGAAGAGAACGGGGAACGGAGAGCGGGGAAGGGAGAAGGGGGAAGGAAGAAGGGAGAAGGGAGAAGGGAGAAGGGAGAAGGAAGAGCAGAAGAAGAGTGCAGAGTGCAGAACAAGGAGTGCAGAGTGCAGAAGGGGAGAAGGGAGAACGAGGAGCGGGGAAGGGGGAGCAGAAGAAGAGTGCAGAGTGCAGAAGGGGGCGCAGCAACAGATATCTTCCCCCCTTGTACAAGGGGGGACTGAGGGGGGTGAAAGGTGAAACCACTATCTTCCCCCCTTTTACAAGGGGGGACCGAGGGGGGTGAAAGGTGAAACCACGAGCGGGATTTACAATCGACGTGAACTCAAGCTGGCGACGTGAAAGAACCAAGGTGCGTTAACGGTTAACGTTTGTCGTTGTTGTTCCGCGCGCCATCGCGTGGGCAATCCGGCGCGGGACGCTTTGTACTGTCGCACCACGAGGAGCCCGTTCGTAGTGACCCGATTCATCGGGTCTGGAAGTGAGGAACGACCGATGACCGCATGAATGCGGTCACTACGAGCCTTACTGCCTGTACCACGGCAAGAGGCGACTGGGCGGACGAGGACGTCCGCCCTACGTGCGGGCGTCCTCAACTACCTGCTTCGCGCGTGCTCTGGCCCTCCACGACTTGTGCTGTGCCAGGCGGCGACACGAAGACGGTCTCTTCCGTCCCGAAGGGACAACTGTATCACAGCCCAGGGCGCAGGCCCGGCGAGCCGTGCGAGTCGGGCCGCAGCCCTGGGTCGCGTACACCCACCAGACCCGAGTCCCAACGGGACGGCCCTAAAATGACCGTGCGCGATTCGGCCATCATGGATGATAATGAGAATGACGAAGCACGAAATACCCAAGCACGAAGGAATGACGAAGTCCGAAGCTCGAAGAGCTCATGCGGTCAACCGAAGATAACGCTGGTACGAAGGTCCGGAGCGTCATTCGTACTTCCTCATTCGAAGAGGAGTGCAGAGTGCAGAACAAGGAGTGCAGAGTGCAGAAGGGAAGACGGGAGAGGTGAGCGCAAGCACGACAGATGAGGGTTGTTTCGCGATCATGTTTGAGGGCCGCATGCCGGAGTCAAGCGGCAAATGGCGTGCCCTGACCGCCTGACACAGAAATCCGTACAGGCCCCCTTCACCCCCCTCGGTCCCCCCTTGTGCAAGGGGGGAAGAAATCTGTTGCTGCTCCGCCTTCTTCCCTCTGCACTCCTCCCCCCGCTCTGCACTCTGCACTCCTTGTTCTGCACTCTGCACTCGTCCCCCTTCTTCCCTTCTGCACTCTGCACTCCTTGTTCTGCACTCTGCACTCCTCCCCCTTCTGCACTCTGCACTCGATGCGGCTCGTGGTTTCACCCCCCTCGGTCCCCCCTTTTACAAG
>JBPOJB010000043.1:0-160062 GCA_052034005.1 Planctomycetota bacterium
CCTGGTTTGGCCGGCGGCCGTTGGGAACGGGGGTTTGGGGGTGGGCGGCCCCCCCGGGCGCGGCCCGGTCTCCCGGCGCCGCAGCCCTGTGCTGTGATACAGCTGTCCCTTCGGGACGGAAGAGACCGCACCCTGGTCTGAGCGATCCTGGAGGGGGAAGGTGTCTGTTGCTGTTCGAACCACTGCACTACTCTGCCTTCTTCCCTTCTGCACTCTGCACTCCTTGTTCTGCACTGTGCACTCGTTTTCTGCTCTTCTTCCTTCCCGCTTCTCCGCTCCCCGTTTTTCGGGACGGAAGAGACCGTCTTCGTGTCGCCGCTTGGCACGGCACAAGTCGTAGAGGGCCAGAGCAGGCATAAAGTCCACCACCAGACCCACCGTGAAGAGCCACAACATGCCTGAGAAAGACCAGTTTGCCGTTTCCAGCCACGGAGCTCTGCCATTCGGTGACGAGACCTTGCCTGGGTACCGCGTCTCGGGAAACGAGGCCCAACGAATGCCTCTATCGAGATGTTGGCCGATGAGGTACTCTCTCTCGGCTCTGAAGCCTGTTGTGGCCGAAGCGGTCACGGCTCGATCCAGGAACACAAGAGGCCAGCCATGCTCCTGGTAGAGAGGGACGGCTGTGAAAGCCCGTTGAGTGTCTATTGAATGTAGACTCGAAAGGGGCAAAAAAACGCGACTCGCGACGATTGCCGTTAGTCCTTGGTGCGTCGGAAGTACCAGAGGAGGGACTCGAACCCTCATGCCCTTGACGGGCACTGGATTTTGAATCCAGCGCGTCTGCCAATTCCGCCACTCTGGCTGGCCCTGACGGCGATACGGGCATTGAGCCCAAACCGGCGGGGCCGGTTCACCGATCGCACCCCAGTATGATGCGCCACCGGCCGCGAAGTTACAAGGTGTTCCTCGCCGGGACCCCCGGAACGGTCGTGGACGCCGGTCCAGGGGAGGGCGGGCCTACAGGCCGACGACCGTCATGTTGTCGCGGTGGATCACCTCGTCGTAGGGGCGGTGGCCGAGCACCTGGGCGATCCGCTCCGAGCGCAGGCCTTGGATCCGCCGCACGTCCTCGGCGTTGTAGTTCGACAGCCCGCGGGCGATCTCGCGACCCTGCTGATCGACCAGCGTGACCAGGTCGCCTTTGCGGAACGAGCCGTCGACCTGGACGATCCCGGCTGCCAGCAGGCTGCGGCCCTGAGTCACGATCGCCGTGCGGGCCCCCGCGTCCACCACGATGCGCCCGCAGGGCTGGGCCGAGAAGCCGATCCAGCGTTTCCGCGGACTGATCGTCTTCCCGTGGGCCAGGACCAGCGTGCCGACCTCTTCGCCACGCAGGATCTGGCCCAGCACGCCGGCCCGTCGCCCGCTGGCGATGATCACGTTCTCGCCGGCCATCGTCGCGATCCGCGCGGCGTTGAGCTTGCTCGCCATGCCACCCTTGCTCAGACCCGAGCGCCGGTCACGCACATAGGACAGCACGGTCTCGTCCAGCTGCCTGACCGTCGGTATCAGCTGAGCGCCCGGCGCCGTGGGGTCGCCGTTGTACAGCCCTTCGACGTCGGAGAGGATGATCAACAGGGGCGCGCGGAGCAGGCTGGTGACCAGTGCCGCCAGTCGATCGTTGTCGCCGAAGGTGGCCACCAGTTCCTCGACCGCCACCGTGTCATTCTCGTTGATGATCGGCACGGCGTGGAACGCCAGCAGCGCCCGGATCGTATTGCGCACATTCAGGTAGCGCGTGCGGTCATCCACGTCATCCGCGGTGAGCAGCACTTGGGCGGCGGTGCGCCCGTGCTGGCGGAACACGCGGTCGTAGGCTTCGATCAAGCGGGCCTGCCCGACCGCGGCGACGGCCTGCAATTGGGCCACATCCTGCGGGCGCTGTTTGAGCCCCAGTTGGCTCATGCCGGCCCCCACCGCCCCCGAGCTGACCAGGACGACTTGCCGGCCGCCATCGAGGACCTGGCAGAGTTCTTCACCCAGCCGGGCGATGCGGGATTCGTCGAGCGTGCCGTCTTCGTGGGTCAGCACGCGGGTGCCGACCTTGACGACGACGGTGTCCGTGGCGGTCGCGATTTCCTGGCGCAAGAGGTCGGTCATGGGGCGAGAACCCTGGTCCTGTGGATGCTTCAACCTGGCGCGGGGGGCCGGGCGCGCGCGCCGACCGGGAATGTAGCGTGTGGACCGCGAAGATAGAAGACGAGTCGCGTGAGAAAGGCGGAAATCGGCGCGGTTGAGGGCCCGCGGCCGGCCGCATACAATGCAAGGGTCGCCGGTCGGGACAGAGAGACTCCTGGATATGAGCGAAATGCACGACGAGTGCGGCGTGGCCGCGATCTACCACCTGCCGGGCAACGAGGTCAGTCCGTTGTGCGGGGAGTGCCAGCCCTGGGAGATCTCGCGCCTGCTGCCGCGCATGCTGTTGGACATCCAGAACCGGGGCCAGCTGGCGGCCGGCATGACGAGCTACAACCCGGCCCGCAACCAGCTGATCGACACGCACAAGGACGTCGGGTCGGTCAACGAGGTGTTCCGGCTGTCGCACCTGGGCAAGTGCGAATCGCTGATGCGGGAATATGCGGGCATGGCGGCCATCGGGCATGTGCGGTACGCGACCTGCGGCCGGGACGACCGCAGTTACGCGCAGCCGTTCGAGCGGCACCATCTGCGGAAACACAAGTGGTTCAGCTTCGCTTTCAACGGGCAACTGGCCAACTATGCGGCGCTCCGCGACCGACTGCTGGCCGACGGCGACCACCACTTGGCGCGGGAGACCGACACCGAGATCATCATGCACGAACTGAGCGGCGAGCTGTCGTACGACACCAAGCCGCCGTTGGTGGAGGTGATGGGCCACATCAGTCGGCGTTTTGACGGCGCGTTCAGCCTGGTGTTCCTCAACGCGTGCGGGGACATGATGGTGGCCCGCGACCCGCTGGGCATCAAGCCGCTGTGCTATGCCAAGGAGGGGCCGCTCTTTGCCGCGGCCAGCGAGAGCGTGGCGCTGTTGAACCTGGGCTTCCGGCCGGAGAGTATCCGGCCGTTGCCGCCCGGCCAGCTCGTCTCGATCGTCAATGGCGAGTTCCGCCTGGAGACGTTCGCGCCGTCTCCGCGCCAGGCGCACTGCTTCTTCGAATGGATCTACTTCGCCAACGTGGCCAGCACGCTGGACGGCCGCAGCGTCTACCTCGCGCGCACGGCGCTGGGCGTCGAACTGGCGCGGCTGGAGCAGCGGGACGGCCGGGTCCCGCTGGACGACGGCGGGACGATCGTGGTGCCGGTGCCGGATACGAGCAAGGCGGCGGCCGACGCCATGGCATTCGAGCTCGGCGTGCCCGCGCGCGAAGGCCTGATCCGCAACCGCTATTCCGGGCGGACGTTCATCGAGGGGCGTGAGGACCGGAAGAAGAAGGCGGAGGCCAAGTACACGCCGCTCCGCGAAGTGCTGGAGGACAAACGCGTGTTCCTGGTCGAGGACTCGATCGTCCGCTCGACCACGATGAAAGTGCTGCTCAACCGCATCAGGACGCTCGGCGGAGCCCGCGAGATCCATGTGCGCGTGGCCTGCCCGCCGATCATCGCGCCCTGCTTCTACGGGATCGACATGTCGCGGATCTCCGAACTGTTCGCGCCCCGGTTCCTCGACCAGCGGCGGACGTTGACGGAGGAGGACCAGGCGCGGATGGCCGCGGAGCTGGGCTGCGACTCGCTCCGCTACCTGCCGGTGGAGGCCGTGGCCCGCGCGATCCGCTGCCCGGCCGACATCCTGTGCCAGGCGTGCATTACGGGCGATTACCCCACGTCCTGCGGCCAGGAGCTGTATCACATCGCGCTGGAGAACGCGCAGGAACAGCAGCTGGTGGCCGGCCGGCGCACCTACGAGCCGTAGCCGGCCGATCCCTTGCGGAACTCGCACCGGCAGACGGGCACCGCGTGCAGGCGCATGCGGCGCTCGAAGTGCGTCTGATAGTCCAGATCATGCTCGCTCGGCCGCTCGGCCGGGATCACCGGGCCCTCCAGACGCGTCGCGTGCCCGATCAGCTCCAACGTCGTCTCGTAGTACTCCGTCACGTCGGTCCAGAAGTGCAGCGTGCCGCCTACCCGCAGCACGCGCTCGACGTCGCGCAGGAACTCCACGCGCATCAACCGTCGCTTGCGGTGACGCCGCTTCCACCAGGGGTCGGGGAAGTACACGTGCACCGCCTCGACCGATTGGTCGGAGAGCCGGTCGCGGAAGATCCGCACCGCGTCCCCGTGGACCACCTTGCCATTGGGGCGGGCCAGACGCGCAAGCCGCGCGGCGGCGAAACGGGCGTACTTGGCGGCAATCTCGATCCCCAGGAAGTCGTGCGCCGGCAGCGCCGTCGTGGCGTGCACCAGGAACAGGCCCTTGCCCGACCCGACCTCCACCTGCACGGGAGCCGCCCGCCCGAAAAGCCGCTCGGCGCTCCACGGCACCGGCAGCGCCTCCTCCGCCACCAGATGGCGGCTCACGTCGAGATGCGGATCGATTCTCGGAAGCGCGCGACGGCCCATGCTATTGACGGTCGGAGTCGGGCGAAAGTGAATCGACGGGGATCGGGATCCCCTTGATGATCCCCTCCACCGCAATCCGGTCGCCTACGATGCCCTGGAACTGCGAGATGATCATGCGGCCTTTCCGCGCTTTGAGCAGTCGGCTGATCAGGATCAGTCGATCGCCCGGCACGACCGGGTCCCGGAACCGGACCTCCTCGAGCCCTCCGAAGCCGATCATGCTCGAGCCCAGCAGGTCGTACTTGTGGGCGAAATAGGCACAGATCTGGGCCGCGGCCTCCAACATGATCACCCCGGGCATCAGCGGCATGTTCGGCATGTGCCCGCGCACCCAGAACTCCTCATTCGTCACATCCTTGTAACCGACACACACCGCCTCCTCGAGGCTCTCGTAGGCGATCGCCGTGATCTGCTCCATCTCGTAGCGCTGAGGGTTGTAGCGCCGGATCTCCTCGACATCCGCCACCGGGTGGTTGAAGTCAATCTTGGAAATATCATAGAGCAACGTTTTGGACGCCACGATCGAATCCCTCAATGTTCTCTTCGCAACCGCATACCAGGATCGCGCCGGTGCCGGAGCGCTGCCCCCGTGACTCCCGGCCCGCGCGCCGTCAGGTGGGAATCCGCCTCAGGTGCGGACCTTGCGCCGCTTGGCGCGCTTGGCTTGAGCATTGGCCGGTCGGCGGCCATGGTTGGCTTTCTTGATCTTGTGCTGAGGCTTCGCCATACATATCGCTCCGTACTGCGTGGTCAAGGGCTGGAGAATGTCACGGCCGTCAGGGTACCAGTTCCGGCCCGTTTGGTGAAGGCTGGCCTCCGGTTTGGCTCAACGCGGCCAGGTCGGCCAGCAGGCGGCGGGTTGCGCCCGAGTCGATGGCCGCACCTGCAGCCTGGGCCCCGGTGAGCAAGGTCGGTACCCGGCCCGCCACCCACAAGGCGGCGGCCGAATTGATCACCACCATATCGCGGGCCGTGCCCCGAGCCCCGGACAGGACCTCCCGGATCATCAAAGCGCTCTGGGCCGGACCGTCTACCCGAATCTCCTCCAACGTGGACTCGCGCAACCCGAAATCGCGCGGCGCCCAGGTCATCGGCTCGATCGACCCGCCCTGGACCAGTAGCACGTGCGTGGGGCCGTTAAGCGTCACTTCGTCCAGAGCGTCCGAACCGGTCACGACGGCTGCGCGCTGAGTGCCCAACAACTGCAGGGCGGCCGCCAGCCGTTCCCGGTGGGCCCGACGCCCCACACCCAGGAGCTGGAAGGGCGCCGAAGCCGGGTTGCACAGCGGACCCAGCAGATTGAAGATCGTGGGACAGGCCAGCTTGCGGCGCACGGCAGCCACGTGCCGCATGGACGGATGCAGCAACGGCGCGAAACAGAAACAGATGCCCAACTGATCCAGGCACCGCCGGACCGTGGCCAGGTCCGCCTCGATGTTCACCCCTAACGCCGCCAAGGCGTCCGCCGACCCCGACTTGCTCGTTACACTGCGATTGCCATGCTTGGCCACCGCCACCCCGGCCGCCGCGGTGACCAGCGCCGCCGCCGTGCTGATGTTGAACGTGCCCGAGCAGTCGCCGCCCGTGCCACACGTGTCGATCAGCACCGAGTGCCGCGAGCGGATCGGGGTCATGTGTCGACGCAACGCGGCCGCCGCGCCGGCCACCTCCTCGACACTCTCACCTTTCTCGTGCAGCGCCGTCAGGAACCGACCGATCAGCGCCTCATCGCAGGCGCCCTGCATGACCAGATCCATCACGGCCGACATCTCGGCCATCGACAGATCCGTTCCGGCCGCCACGCGCTCAATGCTCTGACGAATCATGACCCCGTAGTCCTCCGCGGGGGATTCTAGCACATATCGACGACCCCGCACCCGCTCTGTGTCTTGTTTGGGCCGGTGGGAGGCGGTACAATCGCCGACGCAACCCGTACTGAAGGGTGGTGCGAACCGGTGATCCGTGGTAAGCGGAAGGCGAGGGCATGGCCAGGAAGGTGATCATCGATTGCGATCCGGGCATCGACGATGCGATCGCCATTTCCATGGCGCTGTTCGATTCCCGCGTGGAGGTGGTGGCGGTGACCGCCACGGCGGGCAATGTGCCGGCGGAGCAGGCGAGCCGGAACGTACAGGCGGTCATCGAGCGGTTGGATCCGCCCCGTATTCCGCGTGTGGGTGCGGCCTCGTTCGCGGAGACCTCTGCGGGGATCGATAACCGGCTGGTGCATGGCGATGACGGGTTGGGGAACCAGGGGTTTGTCGCGTCACGGCTGCACCATCAGCACCCTTCGGAGAAGTTGATTTGCGATGCGGTCCGAGCCGATCCGCACAACGTGACGCTGGTCTGCCTGGGCCCGTTGACGAACATCGCACGTGCCTTCCAGCGTGACCCGGAACTGCCGGTGTTGGTGGATCGCCTGGTGATCTCGGGGGGCTGTGTGGACGGGATCGGCAACGTGACGGCCGCCGCCGAGTACAACATGTTTTTCGACGCGTCCAGCGCGCGGACCGTGTTCCGGTCGCCGGTGACCAAGGTACTGGTCCCCTTGGACGTGACGCGGACGGTCAAGCTGACGTTGGATTTTCTGAACAAGCTGCCTCCGGAGACGACCCGCACCGGGGCATTCTTGCGCCAGATCCTGCCGTTCGTCTTCCGGGCCTACCATCAACATCTGGGCCAGGAGAGCATTCTGTTGCACGACGCGGTGACCATGGCGTTCGTGCTGGAGCCGACGCTGTTCGAATGTGTCGAGATGTCAGGCGACGTGGAGACGCGGGGGGAACTGACGATGGGGACCACCGTGTTCGACCGGCGCTACAACCCTCAGTGGCGGCCGAATATGGACGTGGCCCGCCGCACGGATCCGGAAACGGTAGTCGGCCGCATACTCGACGCGCTGGCGTCTGCCGGCGAGGGAACCCGGGAGGGTTGACGTGGGTTGGTCCTATTTGGGGGCTCCGACCCGAGCCTTGAGCTCGAGGGTCTTCCCGTCGCGCAGGACGATCAAGAGCACTTCCTTATTGAGCGGCGTGAGCTTCACCTGGTTGACCAGGTGATCGTCGTTTTCGATCCGGATGCCGTCGAACGACAGGATGATGTCGCCGATCCGGATGCCCACGCTCTCGGCCGCCGTGTCGGGCGTGATATTGTTGACGCGCGCGCCGATCCGCCGTGGCAGGCCGAGTCGGCGGGCCGTGGCATCGTCGTACTGGGAATCGAGTTGCACGCCGAGGATTGCGCGCACCACGCTCCCCTGGTCGATCAGCTGCCGGGCGACAAGCATGGCGATGTTGATCGGGATCGTGAACCCGATCCCCTCGTTGCCGCCCGAATTGCTGGCGATGGCCGTATTGATCCCGATCACTTCGCCGCGCAGGTTCAACAGCGGCCCGCCGCTGTTGCCGGGGTTGATGGCCGCATCGGTTTGGAAGAAGTCCTGGTAGCGGACGCCTTCGACACCCAACTGGAGATCGCGGCGGCCCTTGGCGCTGATGATCCCGTAGGTGACGCTGTGGCTGAGCCCGAACGGGCTGCCGACCGCCAGCACGAAATCGCCGATCTCCACGGTGCTGCTGTCCCCCATGCGGGCAGGCAGTAGCTGCTGCGAGTCGACTGCCATGACGGCCACATCCGTTTCGACATCGGCCCAGACGCGGGTCGGGAAGATCTCCTGGCCGGACGCCAGGCGGATGTGGATATTGTCCAGCGTGGCGTGTTTGATCACATGTCGGTTGGTGAGCACGTAGTTGCGGCCGCCGTACTCGACGATCACGCCCGACCCGGCCTCTTCGACCGTCTTGCGGCCGAACCCGTCGTTGGGCTTCTTCGCATCGATATGAACCACGGTCGGCTCGGCCAGCTGGATGACCTTTTTGAGCACGTTGCCTTGGCGTTCCAGCGCGGCCACATCCTGGGCCACTTCGCTGTAGAGCCGATCGCGGTCCTCTTTGGTCAGTTGGGCGGTCAGCGAGAACTGCCCGTTGGCATTCCGGGCGACCAGTGCCAGCAGCAGTGTAAGGCCCAGCCACAGGCAGGAGGGCCGCCCGATCGGCATGTGCATCTGGGAAGCTGCCATCCGTCGTGATTCCCTTGCGATCACGATACGTCCATTTCCAGATCGTTCAGGAGCACATCGTTGTCGTTGGCGTGCGGATCGATCAGGCTCCCCCAGTCGGCCGCCTGCCGCCGAGTGCCGCTGTTTTTCTCCGCCTCGCGCTGAGCCTCGATGCACATCGTGGCATAAGGCAGTGCCTGGAGGCGGGCCAACGGGATGGGGCGCCCGGTGACTTCGCACACCCCGTACGTGCCGTGCCGCATACGTTCCAGTGCCGCTTCGATCTGGGCCAGTTCCCGGCTCTCTACCTCCGCCAACTGCGAACTGATCTCATCCTGTGCCGAATCAAGTGCCGCATCGAGCATATCGCCGGAGGTCTGCTGGCGAAGTTCCTTAAGTGAGCTGAGGTCGCCCGCCAGCGCCTTGCGCAACGCGTCTCGCCGACGGAGCAGGACCTGCCGCAACTTCAGAATAGCCTCTTTACGTCCCATCACTTGATACCCTCAGGTTGGAGCCGCACCGCGACGCCGGCCTACCCTGCCAAGCCCGCAGCGCGCGCCAGAGCCTTCCCCCAAAAGTGCCTCTTACTACTGCCTGACTTCCGTCGTCAGCGACGGTTCGGTGTCGAGATGAGTGGATGCGACAACCAAACTATAGTATGCACCCGGCCTGAGGCCCGCGCGGCAGCCCTTTTTTTCGCGCGTCGGCCGACGGCCTGCCCGTTTAAGGCTAACGGCCGCTGTTCCAAGCACTTGTGTCCGACATCGGACCAGTCCGACCGCCCCAGGGCGGAACCACGGCGATGCCGAATTCCAACATCGGACACTTGTGTCCTGATGCGCAGCCAACACGGGCCCGTCACCCGGGTGCCGGGCTTCGCTGATCGCTTTCGGATAATCGTCAAATCCGACGGAGAGATGTAGCCGTTTTTTCCGAATCGGCAGGAATTGCGGATCAGCACTCCGGCCGCGGCCCCCTGCGACCCCCCGGTTTTGACGGAACCACTACCGCAAGCTAGATGCTTGGTGGAGACCCATACTTCGTCGCCAGCGTGGCCAAGGTCGAACGTCGCAGCAGCCCAGCCGTTTGGACAACGGGCGCCCGCGAGGCTCGATCCCACCACCTGACCCCCAAATCATGCGAGTTTGTGACGATCGCGTGAGCTGCCAGAACGGGCGGTGTGCACGAACGGTCCGAGTTGATTTTGGGATGACGGCCTTTTCGACGAGCCCCAAACATGGTCTCCGCAATGGATCTCTCCGACCCGGCTGGCACCGTGCTGGGTGAGCCGAACGGCCTGTTGGCACTACGTGTCTGCGGGACGGAACATGACGGGCGGGTCCTCCATATCCGCTCGCCGAAATGCACCATCGGCGCGGACCGCTCCTGCACGCTGCGCCTGCTCGGACCCGGCATCCGACCGTTCCACTGCCTGATCCTGCGCGGCACCGAAGGTACCTTCGTTCGCCGCCTGTCGCTCGACACCTGCCTCAACGGAGGCGGGTTCGAGCTGACCCGGCTGCAACCCGCGGACCGCCTGGCCATCGGCCCAATCGAGCTGGAAGTCCTGCCCTCGCCTCCTTTCCCTCAGCCGGTCGAACCGATTGCACCCGCCACGCCCGCCGCACCCGACCCGCAGGTTCCCTGTGCCCCTGCCGAACCGACCCAGGTCCGACAACGGTTGGAGGAAGCACTCCGCCAGTCGGAAGAAGACCGTCATCGCGTTCGTGTAGCCCTCACTGAGCCCGAACAGGCGGCCATCCAGGTCGAGTCGCTGGAATCCGCGTTGAGCGACGCGCGCCACGACCTGGAGGCGGCGGTCGCCCAGCGCGACGCGGCAGCTGGCCAGGCCCAGGCCTTGGAGTCGGGACTGGGTGAGTTGCGCCGCGGCCTGGAGGCGGCGGTCGCCCAGCGCGACGCGGCAGCCGGCCAGGCCCAGGCCTTGGAGTCGGAACTGGGTGAGCTGCGCCGCGGCCTGGAAACGGCGATCGCCCAGCGCGACGCGGCCGCAGCGCGTGCCGACACGGCGGAGGCAGAGCTGTCCGCCACACGCCAGAATCTGCACGAAGAACGTCAGACGGCCACTCACACGCGGGCCCAGCTGGAGGCCGAACTCCACGCGCGCGACGAGCATCTGAGCAACGTCCACAAACAGTTGGCGGACCGGGAGCAAGCGGCGCAGACCAACTGGCAGGATGTCGCGGAGAAGCTGCGCAGCGAACTGCAGCAGACGCGCGAGGAACATCGCCGCGTGCGGGACGAGTGGCACGTCGACCGCCGGGAACTCGAACGCGAACTCGCGGAACGCAGTACGGCGCTCCAGACGCTGGAACAGAGATCCAAACAGGACATGCGGGAAGCAGAGACGCTCATCCTGTCGATGCAACAGGAGGGCAAGCATCTGCTCGCACAACTCGAGGAAGCCCGCCAGACAATCCACCAGGACGTCGAACGACGCAAGAAGCGACAGGCGCTCGCGCGCCCAGGACAGGCGCCGCCGCACGACCCGGCGCAGGACCCGTCCGCTCCGGCGGTGGCTGATCCAGGCACCCCAGCGCCTGCGGATCAAAGATCGTCCGACTGCCCTACCATGCTCATGGCTCCCGCGAAGCTGCCGCAGGACGCGCACGCTCCGGAACCTCACGGCACCACGTCGCCCCCGTCGGCGCAGCCCGCCGGCGAATCGACCGAGTCTCCGCCGGAGGCGGACGAGGAAGACGACGACAGCGTCATCCAACGTTACATGGAACGTCTTCTGCGGCGCGTGAGCAGAACGGATAAGAAAGAGGAGCGCGGCGAGCGGTGAGGGGCACGGGAGCTGCGGGGTGCCGGCCTCTCGCGTCCCCCGTCTTTCGCGTTACAAGCCGCGCGCGGCCAGGATGTCGTCGAAGTCCCGCAGGTGGTAATCGATCCCCACGTAATCCAGGATGCGGCAGAGTCCTCGCAGCGCGACGCCGAACCCATCTGGACCGCTGAAGCCGCCGAACTGGCCGCCGCCTTTCACGTGCGGCTCGAGGTCAAGGAACACGCCGGGGATCCCGCGGCGCTTGAGCCGCCGTTCCAGGCTCGGGATCGCCGTGGCGAAGTCGCGCAGGATCGCCTCGTGGCCGCTGTTGCCGATGTCGGCGGGCACGAAGTACTTGAGCGCCTCCTCATCGACATGGCTCACGCGTGCGGTGGGCCGGGGGTGTCGGTAATCCTTGATGTGCATCCATCCCAGGCCTTTCTTCATGGCCAGGTACTGCTGGAACACCTCATCGGGCGAGAATCCCTGGACGACGACATTGGCCGCGTCGAAGATCAGCATCAGGGCCGGATGGTTCACCTGGCGGTGGATCTCCGCCAGCAGCGCGCCGGTCTGCCCGACCAGGTTCGCTTCGACCTCCAGGCCCAGCGTCAGGTCGCTGCGGTGGCAGGCCTCGGCGATCTGGCCGAGCTGGTCGACGGCCTGCGGCAGGTGCTCGGCCGGGTCCGTCCCGCGCGGGTGATAGAACGAGAACCCGCGGATCAACTTGGTCTCGAACGCGTGTGCCAGTTCGCACGCGCGGGCCACGTCTTTGGCCAGGTACTGCTTGAACGGCACGAACCGGTTCTTCGTGCCGTCCTCCACGTCGCACAGCTTCACCTTGCCGATGGGCGAGCCGATCGACGAGACGTTCAAGCCATACTCTCCTTGCAGGTGGCGCAGCCGGGAGATCTCCGAATTGCTCAGGTCCATGACGTTCTTGATGCCGTTGCCGACATCCACGAACCGCACGGTGAAATACTGGAGTCCCAGCGCGGCGAAGGCCGCAAACTGCTGCTCGGCCGTCTTCTGATTGGCCGCTTCGTCCGCGAACCCGCTCAGAATGACACGTGGCTTGTCGGTCATGGAGTGCTCCCGGCGCTCGAGTGTGCGGTGAGTGGAACGCGCCACGGTCCGGTGGCGACTTGACCAGGACAGGTGGATCGTGTCGATGCAGCCGTATTCTCAGACTGCCGGCCAGCTGCCGCAAGGGGGCCGTACCGCGAAATGGGGGCGCGACATGCGGGCGCGCCGAAGGCGCGGCGGGGGATGCCGGCACTTCTGGCACGGCGCGGCCGCATACAGTATCTTCGAGGGCGTGACTCGAGGGCGGGCGTGACTTAAACGTCCGGATTCCGTACCAGGCTGAGCATCGCACGAGGGTGGGGCTATGAACGGGCGTCCGAACCCGATCGAACATGATGGAGAACGGCAATCGAACGAAGTGCGTCGCCGGGTGCACGCCGTGGAGCCGCGCGGGCTGCGCACCTACACGCCGTCGCTGGCGGTGATTGCCAAGAGCGCGGGGTGTTACCACTGGACCCCCGAGGGCCGGCAGCTCGCGGATTTCACCTCGGGCGTGCTGGTCGCCAACCTGGGCCACAATCCGGTTCGCTGGTGGCAGCGCGTCTGGCAATACATGCAGATGCCGGACCTGGGCGCCGCGGCCGGGCCGTTCGCGCCGATGTTGCCGCTCACCTCCTACAATGCGGCGACGGAGCTGGAGGCGGTCTGTTGCGAACGGCTGCTGGCCAACATGCGCGCCCAACGCGGTGGCGGGCGGATGGAGCAGGTGCTCTGGGCGGCCAGCGGGAGCGAGGCGATCCAGAAGTCGCTGTGGGCCGCCATGCGGATGGCGCCCGGGCGCGACATGATCTTATGCACGCGCCGCGGGTTCCATGGCAAGAAAGGGCTCGCCAACGCCGTGACCGGGTCGGAGACCGATCCGGATCGTGATCCGCGCGTCCGCTTCCTGTCCTTCCCGATCGACGAATGCCGCGACGTGCAGGCCCGCCGCGAACCGCTCGATGTGGGGAAGTACGAGCAGGAGCTGCAGCGCGCGGCCGACCAGTGGGGCGACCGGCTCTGCTGCCTGATCACCGAGCCGTACCTGGGCGGCAGCGGGTCGTATCATCCGCAGCCGGCGTACCTGCAGCTGCTCGAGCGGTTCTGCCGTCAGCACGGTCTGGTCTTCATTCTGGACGAGATCCAGTCGAATTTCGGGCGGACCGGCCCGATGTATGCCTACACGCATTACGGAGTGGAGCCGGATATCGTCTGCCTGGGCAAGGGGATGGGCAACGGCATGCCGGTCAGCGCGGCGGTCGGCCGGGCGGACGTGCTGGGAACGCTGGATTACGGACACGGCTCGGACACCTGGAGCGCGAACCCGTTGGCGTCGGCGGCCGTGCTCGCCACGCTCGACGAATTTGAAACCACTGATGTGCTGGAGCAGGGCCAACGGCTCGCGGCCGAACTGGAGCGGGGCCTGGAGCGGCTGAAGGAGACTGGGGTCGTGGCGCACGTCCGGGGCGAAGGATGTGTGTGGGGCGTCGAGTGCGGCGCGGTCGGCGGGCGCTCGGCCAGCGAGATGGCCAATGCCTGCGTGAAGGCCTGCTACCTGGGCGATCGCCGCGGGCGGGCCGTGCACCTGCTCGGTCCGTTGGCCGGCAATGTGCTGCGCGTGAGCCCGCCGCTGGTCCTGCCCGCCGACGAGGCGCGGTCGTACCTCGACATGATGTACGAGCTGTTCCAGGAGCTGGCCCGCGCGGGCTACTGAGCATGCTGCTCGTAGCGGGCGGTGACGTTCGTGGTGATGCCGCCCCGCGGGCTGAACGCGGCGACCAGTTGGAGGCGGCGCGGCTGCAGCACGGCGACCAGGTCGTCCAGGATCCGGTTCGTGACATGCTCGTAGAAGATCCCCTCGTTCCGATACTGCTGGAGATACAACTTGAGGCTCTTGAGTTCCACGCAGCGCCGATCGGGCGTGTAGGTGATGGTCAGCTTGCCGAAATCCGGCTGGCCCGTCTTCGGGCAGACCGACGTGAACTCGGGACACACGATCTCGATCGTATAGTCCCGCTCCGGGAACTGGTTCTCGAAAGTCTCCAGCAGATCGCGAAACGCCGCGCTCATCGGTAATCCCCCTTCCGCCTCACGTCCCGCGCACGAACCCGAACCATTCGACGTGCTTGCGCGCGCACAACCGCAGCCCGCGCTGGCGGCAGCACGGTTCGAGCCACGACTGCTTCTGCTCCAACGTCGCGGCGTCGGTGCCCTGCGGCATCAACATCACGCAATTCCGGTCCAGCTCGGGAAACGCGTCGAGGTACGCATCGACCTCCGGCAGGTCGCCCGGCTGGTCGATCACGAACTTGATCTGGTACGCGTGCTCGCGGGTCAAGCGGCGGATTACGTCCGGCGCGTGCCGCGTCCGCTCGTGCCGCCGCTCCCACCGTTGGTGCGCCAGGCCGCGCGGCGTCGAATTGGACAGCTTCGGGCTGATCGAGATCAGGTCGCACGGGAGCGGCAGGTAGAGCGTGCCGGCCGTCTCCACCGTGATGTGGCACCCGTGATCGGTCAACGCCTGGCAGAGCGGGACCAGTTCGGAATACAACATCGGCTCGCCGCCCGTGATCACGATGTGCTCCAGGCGGTACGCCAACGCGCGCGCCAGCACGCCATGGACCGACATGTCCTGGCCCTGCGGTCGCGATGAAGCGTGAGGCGTATCGCAGAACCAGCAGCGCAGATTGCACCCCGACGTGCGCACGAACACGCTCTCGGTCCCGGTCAGGAACCCTTCTCCTTGCAGCGAGCTGAAAATCTCCGCGATCCGCACGACCAAGGCCCAGATGACGAAGGACTCAAGCACCAGCGGAGGCCGAATCCCCAAGCACGAATGACCGATACCGTCCGGATGCGGCGCGCCCGGGGTTGAGTGTACCAGACGGCGCGCCCCGCCGGTAGGAGGTTGCGGATCGGGCAACCTACTTCACGCGCCGGCCGAAATCGGGCTGCATCCTGGCGCGGCAGTGCGGGCACCCCACTGCGCGCCCCAGTTGGTCCGGACGCGCCGGCACGGATTTCCGGCACGCGGGGCAGGACACTTCGAACCGGAGGCCGGGGTCGTCCAGCTGCTGCCAGACGCCGTCCGGGACGTCGCACAGGGTGATGTCTTCATCGGTCAACACGGTCAACAGCTCGCGCGTCACCGGGGCCGCCGAGGCGACCCGATCGGCCAGCCGGCGGACGGAGTTCTCGAACGTATTGCGCACGAGGCGGCCGTTCCCGAAATGCGCATCCCGCGCATCGTAGAGCCACTGGAACCCGAGCAGCAGCTTCGCGCGTGCGCGTCCGGGCAACTGATAGTGGTTCGCCGCGCACAGGAACTGGAAGATGCGCGCCAACTCGGTCGGCAGGTAGTCGTCGAAGCGCAGGTGCGTGTTGAAGCGGGAGCTCAGCCCGGGGTTGCTGTGCAGCAGCTGGTCGATCGGTTCCGGGTAGCCCGCGATGATCACGACGAGTCGCTGGCGATCATCTTCCATGCGCTTGACGAGTACCTGGAGGGCTTCCGAGCCGTAAGCGTCCTCGCGTTCGCGGGCGACCAGGCTGTAGGCCTCGTCGATGAACAGGATGCCGTCCAACGCTTCATCGATCTTGTGATGGGTTTTGGGGGCGGTCTGCCCGGCGTATTCGGCCACCAGGCCGGCGCGGTCGGTCTCGACCAGATGTCCCCGCTTGAGCAGCCCGAGCAGCTTGAAGATGCGGCCCACGATCCGCGCCACCGTCGTCTTGCCGGTCCCCGGGTTCCCCGCGAAGACCATGTGCAGACTCAACTGCTGCACGGGCAGGTGGGCCTCCTGGCGGCGCTGTTGCAACTTCAAGTAGTTGGTGAGGGTCCTGACTTCCTTCTTGATCTGGTCGAGACCGATCAGTTCGTCCAGGTCGCGCAAGGCGGCTGACAGCGAGTCGTTCAGTTCCGCGCCGGTCGGTTCCACGGCGTCAGTCTGTTGTTGTTGCTGCTGCTGCTGCTGCTGCAGTTGCTGCTGCTCCTGCGCGCGGGACGTCTGGAGCAGGGTAGGTTCCCGGTGGATGATCTGGGTCGGCGCCGAGGTGCCGCCGACGGAGTCGTCGGGCGCTGCGTCGTCCAGTTGGATGCGACACAGGTGGACCTGGATCTCGTCCTGGATCGCGCGGATCGCATCGGCCTCCTCGGGCGTCACGGTGCCGTCGGCCTTGGCCACCAGGTTCGCGACGCGCAAGACGATGGTCTGGAGTTCGGGAACGAAGGTGCGAATCTTCGCGATGCGGTCGAAGGGGCGGAGCAGGCTGTACCATTGCAGGCGGCCGGCGTCGGTGAACATCCGCCGGGCGACCTCCTGCAGCTTGTCCCCCTCCAGGCGTTCCTGCCAGAGGTGATCCACCAGCTCGCAGGCGAGCAGGCGTTCCATGCTGCTCCAGCGTGAATCGGCCCGTGCCACGCTCGTGTAGATCTTGACCAGCAGCCCTTGGTGCAGATCCACCATGCGGCGGATCAGATCGCGGCGCGTCTCGTCGCTGACCGCGGCCTGGTCCTGGAGCGCAACGCGCGCGGCTTGGATATACAGGTGTTTGCAGTCGGAGAGCGCGGTGCGATACTGCGTGATTAGTTCTGCCGATGAATCGTTCACGGCGACACCTCGACTATTCGATCGGCAAGCGCTTCGCACAAGGGATCGTACTGCTCGGCACAGAAGCCCACGTGCAGGTGACGCCGCCAGCCCTCGGCGTAGGTAAACCGCTTCGACATCCGCCCCACGGCGGCGTCCTGGTCGCGCAGCGTCTGCAGGTAGGAGTCGAGCCCCTGGCTCTCGTCCAACCAGCGCTTCTGGCTCACATGCCTGGCCAGCATCGCGACCTTCTGCTCCTCCCGGTCTGTCACGTCCACATAGATGTCCGGTATCACCAGGCGCCGCAACGGATCGCGATTCGAATAGGGCTGGGCATGGTACACGGCCACCGGCTTCATGATCGCCGGACGCGGCGGAGTCACCGGGAAATTGGGCATCCCCCGCGCGAACGCCGCCGTCACCGCCAGCCGGCCCGCATTCACATGGTCCTCCATGTAGTCCACCGGGCTGTGCGTGAGGACAATGTCCGGCGCCACCTCCCGCATCACCGAAGCGACCTGTGCGAGCGTGGGCCGATCGTAGAAAATGTCCAGGTCGGAACAGATGCTCTCGTGGAAGATCGCGCCAATGCTGGCCGCCGCCTCCTGAGCCTCGCGGCGACGCATCGCCACAATCGTCGCCGTGTCGTACTGCGTCGTCCCCAGATTGCCGTTGGACAAGTTCATGTAGTGCAGCTCATAGCCGGCCGCACCCAAAAGCATGAGTGTGCCCGACATCATGAACTCAATGTCGTCCGGATGCGCAGCGATGGCGAAAGCTACTTTTGTCATGGGGGATCATTCGATGTTCGGTGTTCACGGTCCGGTCGTAACCAACAACACACTCAGCGTTCTTCGCGCAGGGCGGCCAGCAGGGGCACGCGCAGGGTGGCGCGCGCGGCGCAGGCACCTGCCATGATCCCCACTGCAAAGACAATTAGCAACATGACTCCCAGGCTCCGATAGGGGACCGCGGCCCCGCCGGCGAGCAGGTGCGGGATCACCGCCAGCAGCGCCGCCGCGACACCGACACCCAGACCGGTCAGCAGCAGCACGATGCTCTCAAGCAGCACCAGCTGCGACAGCCGTCGGCGCCGGAAGCCGGCCGCGCGCAACAGCCCCATCTCGCCCCGCCGCTCCAGCACGCTCCGCAGCTGCACGGCCGCCAGGCCGAATGTGCCCAGCAGCAGCCCCAGCGCGCCCAGGCTCTGAAACGTCCGCAAATACGTGTTCTGCAGGACCAGCAACCCCGACAGGATCCGCCGGCTGTCGGTCGCGTCGAAGCCCTCGTCGCCCAACCGATCCTCCAGCAGGTGGGCCACCTCGTCGACCTGCCGCTCCGGCGCATCGATCAGGAAGTAACGGTAGCCGCTGATGGACGGGAACAGGCGCTGGAAGTCGGCCTCCGAGATCAACAGGTTGCCGTGCAGGATGCTCAAGGACAACAGGCCGACCACGCGAAACGTGATCGTGCGATGGTCGTAGGTGAACGTGCATTCTTCGCCGATGCCGCCGTAGAGCTTCAAGCTGTAGACGGCCGTCTCCTGATCAATCACGACCGGAATCGGCTCACCCGCGGGGGTCGGGCCCGCGGCCAACAGCTCCCAGGGCGTGCGGCTCCGGGCCCGTGGCTCGCCCGCGGCGGCGGCTTGTACGAACTGGAATGCCGCCGCGCGACGATCGCCCGCGCCGGAACGATACCGATCCACGAAGGCCGGCGTCACGCCCAGGACCCGCGGCTGGCTGGAGCGATACAGATTGCCACAGCTCGCGTCATCGCCCGGCCGCACCCGCCAGGAGTAGATGCGCGTGGCTCCCAGCGCGTGGGCGTCGCCGAGCAACTCGGCGCGGCCCGGACCGCTGTCCAGATCGCCGTAGATCGGCTGCGATGACTCGCCGACCAGCGCAAAACCGCCCGTGCCCGTCTCGGTCGGCTGCAGCTGGAACGCGCTCATCGCCACGATCAGAAAACTGGCCGTCGCGATCAGGCCGATCGTCATGGTGCTGCGGCTCGGATTGCGCGCCGCGCTGCGTGCGGCGAGCTTGACCAGCGGCACGCGGCCCGCGAGGGATGTCAGGCGGCCGCCGCCCGCTCGCAACGCCTGCCAGATGGCCAGCAGGAGCGCTGCCAGGATCGTGGCGCCCGCCCCGACGAACGCACCCGCCTGTTGCTGGCCGGTCAGGAACATGGCGGCCACCGCGAGCGTTGCGGCGGTCAGTGCCAGGATGGCCGCGACCGCCAGCGGCCGGCGCGACCGGCCCGCGACCCAATGGCTGACCGGCGCGACCTGTCCCGCCAACAGACGCCGCGCCGGCACGCGACGCGTCTGAAAGAGACTCCCGTAGACCGTCAACCCCGACACCAGCACGCCGGCCAGGTAGCCGATCAGCAGGCTGCGCGCTGTCCAATGGAACTCCAGGAACGGCGTGGTGACGGCGCCGAGCCACCAGGACCTGCTCCGCAACGCGGCCAGGATCAGGCCGGCATAGCCGACGCCCATCAGCAGCCCGCAGGCGCTGCCCAGGGCCGCGACGATCAGACCCTCGGCCAGCAACACGCGCCGCACGCGCCGCACCGGCCAACCCAGCGCCAACAGCAGGCCGACCTGGGACGCACGCTGTTCGAACCCCAACCGGAACAGGAGCGCGACCAGCAGCAGCGCGGCCGCCACCGCGAAGAAGCTCAACAGCAGAAACAGCAGGTCGAACGGAGTGTTGCCCGCCGATGCGGCAAGCTGACGGACCTTGATCGGCACGAACGCGAATCCCAGCGGCGCGCCGTCGCGGGCCAACTCGTCCAGCAGCCGATGCGCGACGGCCTCGCGCGTCAGCCCCGCCCGCGCCGGGATGCGATACGACGTGGACTGCCCGAACCGACTCCCCCACAGCTTGCGACCCGTTGCCAGCGACACGAACGCCTTGGGAGTCGTGCCGTAGTCCTCCCAATACTGGTCGTCGATCGAACGGATCAGGTCGTACTTGATCGGGAACGGCACCTCCCAGTCGTTGATCGATTTCTGATCGGTGATCCCTTCCACTTCCGGCGTGAGCGCCGGATCGTTCGCCAGGCTGGGCCGTCGGGCGAATCGCAGCGTGCGCGACGGCAGGTAAGGCGCCGCCGGCGCCGTCAGGGGCGTAATGCCCGCAACCCGTAACCGGTGATGCTGCTCGACCGGCGCACCCAGCTCCGTCTCGGGTGCGAAGCAGGTCATCCGGATCCAAGCCCCGACAGACACGCCCAAGTCCTCGGCCGCCCAACTGGTCAGGATGATCTCATCCGGACCCGGTGTCGCCAGGTCCCGGCCGTCCACGGACTTCAGCGCGAAGTCGGCCGACATGTCGATGGCTGTGACGGTCGAGTAGGGGATGTTCCGGTCGGCGCCCGCGGACTCCGCGGGCTCGAGAAGGTTGGCCAGGTAGGTGAAGACGCACTGCCCACCCTGTCCGGCAAACGCGCGTTCGGCGGCGGACTCGACCTCGGGCGGCAGGATCATCCGCCGGCTGCTGATGCTGAAATAGTCATAGATGCGTTCGGGCTCCGTCACGCCGGGCGCCGTGAAATCCAACCGGCAGTGGGTGAGCATCAACCCGAGATCCTCGAGCGTGGGACGGAGTGCATGGGCCAACGCCGCCCGAGCCTCCTCGTCCGGTGCGCGATCGTCGGCCCGCCGCCCGACCAGGATGCTGTTGACGCGCTCCGGTTGCCGCAGGCCGTCCTGCAGCTGCTCAAGCGACATGTAGGCGTTGCCGGGCGGGCGCTGGTTGGGCGTCAGGCTGAACTGGCCCAGGCCGGCGGCCGGCACGATCTCAATCACTCTCAACCGCGGGAAACTGCGGATCAGGTCGGACTTCTTGCCGAGCGGACTATCGGCCGGCACGTCCTCCGGCCGGGCCAATCGCACCGTGACCAGGTCGCCCACGCCTGCCTGAAGCTCGTCCGCCAGGGTCTGGTTCAGGATGATCTCGTCCCGCGCCGGGCAGCGCCGCGGACGCCGCGCGGGGTCGGCCTCCAACCGCCAGAAAGACTGGCCGCCGGCGACGTCGCGCTCGCTGTGACCGCCCACGACCAGCACATTCGACGAACGCGCCACTCGACCCTCCACGCGCCGCTCCACCGTCGCCTGCGGGAACACCAAGGCGCCGACCGCCAGGTCGTAGTGGCGCGAGAACTCATGATCGGCAGCCAGGTCGTCGGCCAGCTGCTGGCGGAAGAACCGGTCGACCAGCAGGAGCTCGTCGATCCGCCCCAGTCGATCGAGCGTCAGGTCGCGCAGGCTGCCACGCACGCTGTCCCCGACCAGCAGTGCGCCGGTGAGCACCGCGGTGGCCGCCGCGACGCCCAGCGCGACGGCCGCATGGATCCGCCAATGATAAGTCAGGCCCCGGAAGGCCAGACGCCACAGAGCCACAGTTCGTTCACCCCACGGTGCAGGATGTTCACGCAGTACTCACCAATCGCCCATCGTCCAGACGCGCGCGTCGCTGCAGCAGGGCGGCCAGCTCGCTGCTGTGCGTGACCACGATCAACATGGCGCCTTCCTCCTGCTGGAGCTGCAGCAGCAACCGGGCGACAACCATGGCGCTGGTGTGATCCAGGTTGCCCGTCGGCTCGTCCGCCAACACGAGCCGCGGGCTGTTCACCAACGCCCGGGCCACCGCCACCCGCCCGCGCTCGCCACCCGACAGCTCGGCCGGCCGATGGTCCAGGCGATCCCGCAGGCCGACACGGTCCAGCAGCTGGCGCGCGCGCTGCTCGGCAGCCGCCGTCGATGCGCCTTCGGCTAACGTCGGGATCAGGACGTTCTCCAGCACGGAGAGCTGCGGCAGCAAGTGATGGTCCTGAAAGATGAACCCGATGTTCTGGTTGCGGAAATGCGCTAAGGCCGCCTCGCTCAACGCATACGGGTTCTGGCCGCCCAGCGTCACGCTGCCCTGTGTGGGCGGGTCGAGCGTGCCAATCGCGTACAACAGCGTACTCTTGCCCGACCCGCTCGGACCCACAATCGCCAGGTTCTCGCCCGCCGAAAGCGCCAGCGATACGCCGCGCAACACCTCCAGGGGCGCCGATCGCGTCGCGTACTGCTTCACTACGTTCTCAACAGTCAGGTCTTGCATGCAGACACGTGTCTCTTCGTTCATGATAGGCTGGACGCCTACCCCACTAATGTGGCGGGACGGGCGCGCAGACTCAAGGCGTGATCGCCCGGAGCAGGGCCAGACTGCCCAATCCGTAGAACGTGTATTCCATATCGCACGCTTCGTCCGACAGCACGGCGCGGAACCCGCCATCGCTGTGGTCCAGCGACTGGACGAATTCCAGCGCCCGACGCGTATCCAACTGATCGGTCTGCCCCAGGTCCACCAGGGTCAGGATGCCCGTGAACGTGCTCAGCAGATCGGCCAGCGGAATGCGCGTATGCGCGCGCAATCCGCCGTCGATGTCCTGCATTTCGGCGAGGAACTGGGCACTGGACCGCGCGGTGTCCGGATCGAGCGCATCGAGCATGTGCAGTACGGCCACTGCCGCCGCAGTCGGATTCGTACCGGCCCGCTTGGCGACGCGAATCTCGCGAAAACCGCCGAAATCGTCTTGCTGGGATCTGATGAAGCGGATCACGTCCTGCGGGCTGTCGATTGGGCGACCGAGCAATTGCAGACACAACAGCGTCAGGAACGTGTGGTAAGTGCTGCTCGCATGGCCCTCCGGGCCCTTGGCGAACCCGCCGTCCGGGCGGCGCAGCGCCAAAAGTTCGTCAGCCAGCGAACCCCGCCACGACTCGCCGGCCACGGCCAGGACGTCCAGTCCAGCAGCCGCTGCAAGCTGCGCGGCGCCGAACAGGAGCGAGATCCGATCGATCAGCGGTTCGCGGCATGCGAGTCGTTGACCGAGGAAGTCCGCGGCACGCTGCGCGACCGAGCCGCCGAGCCTGCCGAGGATTGCCAGCGACCGCAAGGCGAAGCTCGTGTAGTACAGATCGCTTGGGCCCTCTCGTCCGGCGAATCCGCCATCCGCGCGCGCGGCCCCGACCAGGTAGTCACCGTGACGCGCCAGCACGTCCGCAGGCACACGTGCGAGCCCCGCTGCCAGCCGGGTCGTCAGGGAGTGCAGGTACGTCAGCGGCATATTCACGAGCGGAGACGATTCACAAGCGGGTCGAAAGACATCTCATCTCGGCCGGGTGTGCGCAAAAGAACAGCCTGCGGCGGTCGCCCGGCCAGCAGGCTCGCAGGACACAGCGCCTCGCAGCAGCCGCCGTCATTCGCCCGTGTATGGCAGGAGGGCCATGAAGCGGGCCCGCTTGATGGCCCGCGTCACGGCGTGCTGGCTGGCAGCCGAACACCCCGTCTTGCGGCGGCCCACGATCCGGCCGTGGCGATTGACCAGCTTCTTGAGCAACTCCACGTCCTTGTAGTCCACATACATCGGCCGCGGCCGCTGGCCATCGACGAAGATCGGATCCTTCTTCTTGGTGCGGACACGGGCCTTGGTCCGCTTGCGAGGCCGCATGGGGCGTTTCATAGGCGTTCGTTCAACTGGTGTAAGTGCTTATTGGGTCGATACTTACCAGCGCGGGGGACGCGCCGCTGGAGCTGCTTCGAATCGCCTATTGTACGCGAATCCGGCCGCAACGCAAGTGACCGTGGACGGTTGTCAGCGGTCGGCTGTGGGGGTGGGCGGCAGGGATAACTCCAGTCCCTGACGCGCCGACGGGGACCCAACGCCGATGGCCGGGTCCTCCGGGCGTTCGAGCACGGTGTCGATCAGGTAGCGGAACAGGCGTCGCAGTTCCGGCGGCTCGATCTCCTGCACCGCCGACTCTGCCCGCTGCTGGTGTTTGTCCACCAGGCGACGCGCCTTGTCAAACACGCCCGCCTCCACATACATCTGCCGAACGCGCTGGATGCGGAACTTGGCGGCCAGCGACCGGTCCTGCACGAGCGCCCGCAGTTGTTGTTGGGCTGCTTCGTCGAGTCCTTCGAGGGCTAGGGCCCACAAGATGGTCGGACGGCCGCCCAGGATGTCGCCGCCGGCCGTCAGCTTGTTGTGCCCGTCGCCGCACCAATCGTGCAGGTCGTTGAGGATCTGGAAGGCGACGCCCAGGTTGCGTGCGAACTGCTTGACCAGGCGCATGTAGGGGGTGTACGGCGTGGCCAGCCGGATACCGGTCAGGATCGCCGCTTCGAAGGCGGGAGCCGTCTTGAGTGCATAGATCTTCAGGGCATCGATGGGCTTGAGCAGCTTGTCGCGCGAATCGCGCCAGGCTAACTCTGCCCCCTGGCCTTCGGCCAGTTTCGTGTGCGCGTCGGCCAGACAGTCCAGGATGTCGCTCACCGCCTCGGGGCCGAGCGACTTGGACTCGCGACTCACCAGCCGGTATCCCATGCCGATCAGATAATCCCCGATATTGATCGCCGTGGGGGTACCGTAACGGCGGTGCAGCGTCTCGGTCCCGTAGCGGAAGGCATCGTCATCCTCGATGTCGTCGTGGACCAACGACGCCTTGTGGAAGGTCTCGATCGACATGGCCGCCCGGAAGATCGCGTCCGGAAGCTGCGCTAAATGCTCGGCGCCGGCCGGGCCGGTCCCGAGCCCGCCGGTCATCGCGTCGTAGACCGCCAACGTGATGAACGGCCGCGAGTATTTCCCGCCCTTGGCGAGGAAATCGTACGCGATCGCTTCCGTGGCCGCGATCGGCTCCAACGCCACAACCGACTGCCCATCGAGTTCCGAGAGCCGCGGCCCGCCGCGCAATCGCGGCGCGTACCGATCCAGAGCCTCCGGCTGGAACATCCCCGAGGCCGCCCGCATCAGGTGGACGTAGGTGCGTGTTGCGTTGGATGTGGCCGTATGGTTCAGCAAGATCATCTCCCGGACCCAGTCCTCGTCTACCGACGTCGTCCGACAACTGCTCGACAGCAGCGGCATGGCGAGGCACGGGATGCCCGCCAAGAGGACCTTGTCAATCGCTTTCTCCAGCACGTTCAAACAGGCCACGCCCAGGATGGCGTCCACACCACCGCCGAGGATGATCTTCATGACGACCGGCGAGCCTTCGGCGACCAGTACGCGATAGCCCAGCTGCTGCGCGATCGTGCGGAACTGGCCGATGCAACACGCATCGCAATCCGTACATTCCAAACCGAACTCGTTGTAGCTCGCCCGGCACCGCGCCGCGTCCTTCAGACAGTGTGGCAACAGCAGCAGCCGCCGGGTAGGTGGCACCGCCGCCACTTGATCCCGCCAGAACGCAGATGCCAGCATGACCATCGTCCAGCCCAGGTACCCTTCGGGAAGCTGCAAGTCGTCCAGCGCGGCGCGCGCGACCAGCTCCATGGTGTCCTTTGACAAGGGCACGGACCGGTCGAGCCGGGCCGCCACCTCCTCGCACCGTTGCCGAATCCGCTCGCGCAGCCCGCGCGCCTCCGGGACCTGCTTCAGATGCGCGGTCGACCGCCGACCATCACGCACGCGCACTCGGGCGGCGGCGGACACGCTATCGGCCGGGGTCGAGGGCGTCGCGGGTGCACTGACCAAGATGATGTCCTTTGAATTGGAGGGCGTTCGCCGTGTACTGCGTGATCAAAGGTGCGTCGATTCGTGGTCCACGCCGTGGACAGCTCGCCCGAGTGCCGCGACGGCGAATACTAGCGGATAGAGCTTTTCATAATACCACAGCTTCGCGAAGTAGAAACCGATCGGCGCACTTTCTCGGTGCCGATCGGCCAGAACCGCGTCGGTGAGCCACTGAAGTCCTTTTGCCAGCGGGGTTTGCAAAGCGGGGTCGTACCGGCGGCCCAGCAGCGACTCGACCGCCAACGCCGTCTCTTCCACGCTGCTCGCCGAGCCCCGCGCGGGCCCGCCGTCACCATGCCAGCCACCGCCCCCCCAACTTCCATCGGCGCGCTGCACTGAGGCCAGGTACCGGTAACCCCGTCCGACCGCGTTCGTCTCGCCTACCGCCAGCGCGTTGCCGGCCAGCAGGACGCGCGCGGTCCCGTACACGGGGTTCTCCTCGTGCGGGTGGTCCTGATGTCCAAACCACAGCGGCACCCAACTGCCGTCCGCACGCTGCTGCCGCTGCAGGTACGACCAGCCGCGCCGGATCGCGCGCTCGATCGGCCGAGGGCGCAGGGCCCGCCATGCGTAGAGCGCGCGGATCGCATGGGCCGTCAGATCCGCCCCGCTGCGATCGAAAGGCAAGCGGCCCCAGCCGCGGCAGAAAGTCGGCCACCCGCCGTCCCGGTTCTGTAAGGCAAGCAGCCACTGCACGCCGCGCCGCGCCGCCTCCACCACGCGGTCACCCGTGCCACGCGCGTCGCCGTGCCCCGAGCACTGTCGGCGCCGCCAATGGCTGCAGGCCAACAGGGCACCGGCCGTGTCGTCCGCATCGGGCACCGCGCCCGACAGGTCGGTCCAACCCCAGCCGCCCGGATCGGCGTATGTGAACGGATGGCGCGTTGCATGTTGGCAGGCGAGGAACCACTCGAGGTCGACCATCTCCGGAGGCCACGCCGGGTCGGGTGCCAGCGCGTTGATGGCCAGCGACGTGACCCAGGTGGCCAGATTCGTATCGATGGGCCAGCTGCCGTCCGGGCGGACCGAGTCGCGCAGGAACTGCAGCGCCCGCTGGGTCACCGGGTGCGTCACGCGGCCGGAACCGGCGAGGCTCATGGCCACGAAGCTGGTCAGCGGCGCGGCTTCCAGGTAGCCGCCGCTGTCCGGTTGCATTCGCTCCAGCACGCGGAGGCTCGGGCCGATCGCCGCGCGCCGCACGAGACGGGCCAGCGGTGTGCGAGGCCGACAGTGGATGTAGTGCGCTTGCCCGATCGCCACCAGGGCCGGGATCGCGTAACTGACCACCGGCAACCTCGCCCACCGGTAGAACCGCTGGGGCAGGCATGCCCATTCGAAGGGCAGGGGGGGCACCTGGGACCAGTCGATCCGTCCGGCCAGGGCGTAGTTCGCCAGGATCGGCACGGCAAACGTCTTGTCGGTGCCGTACCGCGCGCGGAGCCCTGCCAGGCCGCCCTGGCGCGCCAGGTAATCCTGGGCTCGATCCAGCACGTGCGGTGAGCACGCCGCCCGGCCCGCCAGATGCAGGGCGGCGATGGCCAGCATGGTGGTGGCGATGTTCGAATGGCTCCGGTCGGTATCGCCCCAGCCGCCGTCCGAGTTCTGATGTTCGATCAGGTAGGCAATGCCACGTTCGATCAGCCGCGCGTCGCGCTCCGCGGCGGCGGGACCCGTGCCGGGCGAGTCGGCGTGGGCGGCGATGGCCAGCGCGCTGACGGCCGTGGCCGTGGAGAGCGCGGACGAGGAGAGCCGGCCTTCCCAGTGGCCGGCCGTGGTCCGCTCCGCCAGCAGTTCGGCCCGTGCCTTGTCGTAGGCTGCTCGAAGACGTGCAGGGTCGATCATACGGGTAGGGCTCCCGATGGCTGAGGAGCGCGGGTGGTCTGTCTTGCCCAAGTGGCGATGCCAGTGTAGACCGACCTGGTGGGGGTTGTCCAACCCGCGACTGCCGAGCGCAGGGTCTGGCTGATTCACCCGCGCGCGATAGAATATCGCCGTGCCGCATCGTACGGGTGTGACGATGCGCGGTTTTTTGTCGGACATCCGGGTTCGGGTCCGGGTCAGGGAGGTCGGCCGGGGGCGGCCGTTCTGGCGTGCCGCGGGGCACGCGTAGCCTGCTATGAGTTCCTCGAAACCATCTGCGGCTCGGCGCGCGAAGGGCCGGCGCAAACTGCGGCGTGGGGAGCCGCCTTGGGCGCAGCTTCCGGACGATGAACTGCTGGACTGGCGGATTCGCGACCTGCGGGTCAAGATCGAAGGGACGGCCCTGGCGGAGCGGATTGAGCAGCTGCACGCGGAGCTCCACGCGCGTGCGATCCGGTTCCGGCCCCACTACTGGCTCGGCGAAGACTGGTTTTCGCCCGAGGGCGTCCCGGGCATTGCCATCCCGTTCTATCTGGCCCACCCGCGGCTGGCGCGGCTCGAACGGGCGCAGATGCTGGAGGTCGAGGGCGGCACGCGCGACGGGTGCATGCGGATCCTGCGCCACGAGATGGGGCATGCGATGGGCACGGCGTACGGCCTGCACCGCTTGCGGCGCTGGCAGGCCGTCTTCGGCAAGTCGTCGTTGCCGTACCCCGACCAGTATGCGCCCAGGCCGTACAGCAAGAGTTTCGTCCGGCACCTGGACAACTGGTACGCGCAGAGTCACCCGGACGAGGATTTCGCCGAGACCTTCGCCGTCTGGCTCAAGCCGCGGTCCAACTGGCGCAGCCATTACGAGGGCTGGCCGGCGCTCAGGAAGCTGGAGTTCGTCGACGCGCTGGTGGCGGAGATACGCGGACAGCGGCCGCGCGTGGTATCGCGCGATCGAGTTGATCCGGCCGATAAGATCGGCAAGACTCTGCGCGAGTACTACGCGGAGAAGCGCGCCCGATACGGGCTGGATAGCAGCTTCTCTTGCGACCGCGAGCTGCGCCGCTTGTTCTCCGACGCGCCCGAGCATGCGGGCCGCCCGTCCGCGGCCGCGTTCTTGCGCCGCCACCGCCGGCAGTTGTTGCGGGTCGTGGCCGAGTGGACGGGCCAGTACAAGTACACGGTGGACCAGGTGCTGCGGGAGATGATCAAGCGGTGTGGGGAGTTGCGTTTGCGCGTGCATCGCGCTGAGCGTCGGACGGAGCGTGACGCGCAGGGGATGTTGACCGTGCAGACCATGAACTACCTCCATTACGGACACCACAAGATCGCGTTATGAAGAAGCTCCGCGTGATGGTCCTGATGGATGAGGAGCTCGTGCCGCCCGAGAGCATCGAGGGCGTGAGCTCCGCGGAGATGCTCAACTGGAAGACCGAATATGATGTGCTCTCCGCGCTGCGCCAGCTGCGCCATCAGGCGGAGCCGCTGGGGGTGAGCCAGGACCTGGGGGCGATCCGCCAGTTCGTGGAGGCGTGGAAGCCGGACATCGCCTTCAACCTGCTGGAGGAGTTCCAGGGGGTGGCGGTCTTCGATCAGCACGTGGTCAGTTATCTGGAGCTGACGAAGCTGCCCTATTCGGGCTGTAATCCGCGCGGGTTGATGTTGGCGCACGACAAGGCGCTGAGCAAGCAGATCCTCTCCTATCACCGGATCCCGACCCCGCGCTTCGCCGTATTCGAACGGGGTCGGACCGTCACGCTCCGCCGCCGCTACGCGTTTCCGCTGCTGGTCAAGTCCGTGATCGAAGAGGCCTCGCTCGGGATCAGCCAGCGGTCGATCGTCCGCAGCCCCGAGGCGCTCAAAGCGCGCGTCCACTACGTGCACGACGAATTGAAGACCGATGCCCTGGTCGAGGAGTTCATCGAGGGTCGGGAGTTCTACGTGGGCGTGATCGGCAATCGCCGGCTGCAGACGCTCCCGATCTGGGAGCTGACGTTCAAGAACCTGCCGGACGACGTCGCCAACATCGCGACGCAGCGCGTCAAATGGGACGCCGCGTACCAGCGGAAGCTGGGGGTGGAGACGGCGGCGGCCGAAGGGCTGTCCCGGGAGACCGAAGCGGCCATCGCCCGCCTCTGCAAGCGGGTCTACCGGGCGCTGAGCTTGAGCGGGTACGCGCGGATGGACCTGCGGATGACCGCTGACGAGCGCGTGTATGTGCTGGAAGCCAATCCGAACCCGAACTTATCGTGCGGCGAGGACTTCGCCGCGTCGGCCCAGGCCTTGGGCTGGTCGTACGGGCAACTCATTCAGCGGATCCTGAATCTGGGGCTGACCTACCGGCCGCGGTGGTACGGGTGACCCGCCGGCCCGGTCGACTTCCGTCAGTGCTTGCCGGCTTGGGCGCTTAGTGCGTCGTCGTTCACGCGCGGCGCGGCCCCCCGGTCCGCGGTGCTCTCCTCGTCATACTGCGACCGCGGGTCCTGCCAGTTCTCGCGGCGGAAATGCGCCGCATAGGTGCCGTAGTCGTGGAACCACAGGCGCTTCACCAGGCGATAGACCCAGTCCGCTTCGGCCACTTCGTTCCCGGGATTGAATTGTGAGGCGCGCGAACGCATGCACCGGATCTCCTCGAAAACCGTCTGCCGCGCCGTGCTGTCCTTCGCGCCGTGCCTTTGGGCGAGCTCCAGGAGCAGGTCGGGCCGTTCCAGCAGGATGCAGCCGCGTGTGAACGCCGCGGCCGTGGCGCGGAAGTCGCGCAAGAACTCCGAACTGCCCCAGACCTCCTTCAACGGCCGCGGGTCGTGGATGGAGTCCTTCGCCATCTGGATGACCGGGCAGGGTTCGATGTCGCCCCACGGCCCGACATGGTTGGTGAACCCGATGGCGGCCGGGCAGATCGCGTAGCCGTCCTGGTCGTAGTAGGCGTCCACGATGATCAGCGGCTTCTTGCTGCGCATCTCCACGACGAAGCGCCGTGCCTGCGCCTGCTGTTGCGGCGTCAAGCACAACTCGGGCGACGACGCGGCGCCCACCGGGCGATAGATGTGATACCAGACGTAGAGCACGCCCATCTCGATGAGTCGGTCGAGCCAGGACTCGGTCAGCAGGTCCATGTTGGTCTGGCATAAGCTGGTGCACACGCCCGTGATCAGACGCGCATCGAGGCAGTTCTGCAGCCCCTGCATCGTGCGGCTCAGCACGTGCGGCTTGCCCCGCCGCTGGTCGCTCACGATCTCGTTCCCTTCCACGCTGACCAGCGGCGAGATGTTGCCGAGCTGCCACATGCGCCGCGCGACCTCGGGCGTGACGAAATGCCCGTTCGTGAAGATCTGGAAGTAGCAGTCGGGATGCGCGGCCAGGATGTCCAGCAGGTCGGGGTGCATGAACGGTTCGCCGCCGACGATCCCGAAGAAGGAGTTGCCCATCTCCCGCGACTCGTTGATCAGGCGATGCATCGCGGGCGCTTCGATCTTCTCCTGCTTGGCGGCCACATCCATCCAGCAGCCTTGGCAGCGCAGATTGCAGCTGTTGGTCACTGCCACGTAGATGAAGGGCGGGTAGAACTCGCCCCGCTTCAACCGCTGCTTGTGCCGGCGGACCGCGCGCGCTCCCTTGTAGCCTGTGTTCCAGATCAGCTTCCACAGCAGGCGTTTGTCGGTCTCCCACAGCATGCGCTGGGCCAGGCGGAAGAACATCACGGGCTCCTACAAGTCCAGCCGATCGAGTTCGTCGATCAGCTCGTCCAGTTCATCGGGGCGGGCCGACCCGCCGCGCTCGGCACGCCGCAGATGCTCGTCACGCTCCCGCGCGGCGATCTCCAGCTCCGTCGGCCGGCCGAACAGCTGCGACAGATCGATCTTCCGGCCCTCCACCACGCCGGGATCGCCGGCGATCGCCGGCGTCTTGTGATGCGGGAAGATGATCGCCCCCTCCGGGCAGATGCGGCTGCACGCCGGGCAGCCTTTGCGACAGTTGTCCGGCTGCTCGACCAGGATCGTCTCCCGCGGGTCGATGCCGAACACGCCGAACAGGCAGAAGTCGATGCATTCCATGCAGTTCGTGCATCGGCTGTAGTCGATCACCGGATACCAGCGGCGCGGCGGCGCGCCGCCCTGGTCGGCCGCGGCGGGCCAGGCCGCGCCTTCCACCGGGCCGCGCAGGCTGGGCCAAGACGCTTCGGCCGGCAGGGGCGTCGGGGACGCGATCCGCCGGACCTCCGCGATGAACGGCTGCGCGTCCTGGGCGGCCCGCAGGTCAAGATGGTGGATCGTGCGGGGCGGCAGAGGGCCGCGGTCGAGCTCGCGGGGATCGGAACGCGGCCGGTCGCCGCCCGCGCCCGACGGCGCCGGCCGGTCGCCGCCCTCCGCCGTGAGCGACGTCTCGCCCAGCCGCCCGCGGATGCCGTGGCGATCGAGGGTCCAGTGGGTGGCACGCGGGTAGAGCCACGACAGCACGATCAGGTCGCCCGGCAGAGATCGGAGCTGGTCCAGCACCGGGTCATCCGACCGCAGGTCGTACAGGGACGGGATCACGATCACCTCGAGCCGCCCATCAGGCGCCAGCCCGGCCGCGATGGACTCCTCCAAGCGGCGTTTGGCCGGATGATGGCTCTGGCCTTGAGACAGGATGACGGCCACGCGGTCTGCCATGTGCGGCGCTCGCTCTCTGCGCTCGGTCAATGCTGCCGACCCTCAGCTCCACTCCCCCTTGAGCATCCGCTGCGTGGTCTCCCACACCGAGTCGAGGTGCTGAAGGTACTCGTCCGGCGACAACAGCCCGCTGCCGGTCACCTGCAATTCAAACAGCCATCCGCGCCCGTAGGCGTCGGTGTTGATCGTGGATGGATCGTCCAGCAGGGCGTCGTTGAACCGCAGGAGCCGCCCGGCGGTCGGCGCGTACAGGTCGCTCTCCGCCTTCCGGCTCTCGATGGCGCCGATCGCCTGGCGCTGGGCGACATGCACGTCCTCTTCCACGCACCACTCGAGGAAGTACACATCCCGCAACAGGCGGACGGCATAGGCCGTGAACCCGAAGCGGTGCAGATCCCCGTGGGGCTCCGCCCACATGTGGTTCGTGCAGTATGAGCGGTCCGTGGGGATGCGCGCCTCATGGATACCCATCCGGAACACCAGGTCGCTCATGCGGGCACTCACTCCGACTTGCTACCGAAACAATAGACGATGCCGTCTTCGCTGGCAATCACCAGTCGACGCGAGGCGACGGCGGGTGAGCCGGTGAATCCACCCCCCGCCTCGAATTGCCAGACCTCTTGGCCGGACCCCAGGTCCAAGGCGTGGATCCGCCCGTCCGCGGCGGCTGCGAACACACGGTCCTCCACGATCACCGGCGCCGCATCGACGCGCTGCTTCGTCGCGAACTCCCATACGACGCTGCCATCCTCGGCGTTCAGGCAGTGGACCTTCTTGCCCCGGCTTCCGAAGACGACCTTGCCGCCGGACACCGCCGGGGCACTGCGAATCGCCTGCCGGCGCGACCGGTCCGCGTGCGTCCAGACCACGGCCGCACGCTTCCAGTCCACGCAGAAGAAGACGCCCTCTTCGGTCCCGAAGAACACATGGTCGCCCATCACGGCCGGCGTCACGCCGGTCGGACCCTGGATGTCCACCTCGCCCACCGATTGGCCGTTGGTCAGATCGATGATGTGCAGCTTGCTGTCACAGCCGGCGACAAACGCGCGATCGTCGACCACGGTCGGCATGCACCGGATCTGGTTGGCGATCGAGTGTTTCCAGACCAGCGTCCCGCGCTCCGCGCTGACGCAGTAAAGCGAACTGTCCTGCGAGCCGAACAGGATGTCCGCGCCGTAGAAGTTGGCCCCCGCGTTGATCTCCAGCTCCGCCTCGAACGTCCACTGCGTGTTGCCCGAGGCGGCATCCAAGCCGTGCATCCGGCCGTCGATGTCGCCGATGCACAGCCGCTCGCCGCGGATCGCACCCGCCGAGTTGAACCCGGCCGGCAGGGTGCGCTTCCAGCGCTCCGCGCCGGTCGACAGGTCGAGCGCATAGATGTTCCCGTCCAGATCGCCGATGTACACCACTCCGCCCAGGATCACCGGCGTGGCTTCGAAGCAGCCGCCGGGCACCCGGTACTGCCAGACCAGCTCCGGCGCGGCGGGCAGCGGACTGCGGGCGACTCCGGTGCCGTGCGGATCGCCCCGGAATACCGGCCAGGCGTCGGCGCCGGCCGGCCCGTGCGCGTCATCGCGCGGCACGGCGGCACCGGCCCAATGCGCGGCCAGGAAGACGGCCAAGACCGCGCGCGCTGAGAGCATTCGAAACCATCGCATGATCGCACCTCCGCCAGCAGGGTTTCATACGCGGTCCCCGGGGTTCCACGCGCAGCGCGCCAACGAGCGTGGTCCCACGCGGAAGGTTGGGGCGCCGGCCTGGGCTGGGACCGGGCTCAGCGCGGCGCGTGCGGGACGTAGCTCAGCTGCGAGAGCACCTGCAGGACGCCGTTCAGGTGCGCCAGGCGCGGTCCGAACCGGTCGACGAATTCGTTGAGCATGAACTCGCCGTCCATCAGGCACTCTTCGTGCGTCTGGACCTCGTCCGTGAGGTTCTGCAGGAACTGGGTCTGCACGCGGCTCAACGTTTCCGCGGCGGACCGACAGCACCGTGCCAGTTCGGGATTGGCATCCTTCCACTGACCCAGCTCCTGCGCCCGCTGCCGCTGGGCCGCGCTCAACTGATGGTTCAGTTCCTTGAGCAACTGATTCTGATACTCTTGATTTGCGACCGCTTGCCGCAACAAAGCGACAATCATGTCGCCCGTAGCCATCTCGTTGTCCAGGTGTCCGGACGATGCGTCAGCCGACACGTCAATACGGAACATGGGGAGCTGCTGCGGATCAGGGCTCATAATGCGATTCTCCTCCGAGGCTGAATTACAGTATAAACAATCCGCGGTGGATGTCGAGTGAATGGCCTGCCCGTTGGTCGAGCGCCCGCACAATTGGGACCATCGCTAAAGTCCTGTGCCGCCGGAATCCGATGGAGAGCGTAGGCACGGCGTTCGCCGTGCGCTCATGTCGAGCCCCGGATACGACGGCTCGCGATTGCGGCATGGATGAGCCACGACATGATCCGATCTGCCGGCCAAAAGTCTTTGCCTGCCATCGGGTTCCTGAGTGTGACGCGCGACGCGGATCAAAGCTTCTTCGGCGGCTACCTCGTGCTCAACGCGCTGGGACGCCCGCTGGAGTTCCATTGCACTGCCCCGGTGCGCCCGAACCGCGCGCAGGCCGTCCTGTACGGACCGACGCTGGAACCCTACCTGTGCGGCGAACGGATCGGGCAGACGCTGCTCGAGAAATCCAAGCTGGTCCCCCGGCTCGTGCTGACAGACTGCCCGCCGGTCATGGCCGCCCGGTTCGTCGTCGACCTGCCCATGGCCCTCGTGCTCGGGGCGGCCGACACGGCGCCCGCCGCGGACCCCGCCGTCGGCGGATCGGTGGGCGCGCGCCTCCAGCCCTTCCCGCTGGGTGGCTTCCAGGTCGCGGTCTTGGCCGAGCATGCCGAGGACCAATCGCAGCTGATGGAGTGCTGGCCTCAGTTCGCCGGCCAGATCGAACTCGATGAACCATTCGGCCGGATCCGCGAAGCAATCGAGGAAGCTCGAGCCAGCACGCGCTGAAGCCGGCTGCCAGGCCGCCATGTCGCCATTGGACCCATCTTCGTCCGACCCGGTGTGCTCCGAGCTGCCCGGGTCCGCATCAGCCGATGTGCCCACGCGTCGGATCGATCCGGCCATTCCCGTGGACTGCCGCGCCACCGGATGGATCACTGCGCTCAAACGGGATGCGAAGATCACCGTGACCAGCGCGGCGCTCGACACACGCCCGCCCGGGACCCTCTCCGTGCAGATCGGCCGGACGCCTGTTGCCGTGCGGAGCTACGCGTTTCTCGAACTCCCGGACTCCGGCGGGCCGGCGTCGTTTCCGTCCCCCAGTGGCGCGCCCTCGGTCCAGGGCTCTGCGCGGCCCGGCTCCGCGCGCACCCGCATCCGGCCGCCGCAGGATATCGTCAAGCTGCAGGACCGGCTGTATTACCTGCTCCAGCCGCCGCTCGAATCGCTCGTCACGTCCGGCCAGCTGACCTTTCCGTGCCAGCCGTTTCCGTACCAGTACCAGGGGATCGCGTTTCTGTACCCGCGCTACGCCGCGATCCTGGCAGACGAGATGGGACTGGGCAAGACCATGCAGGCGATCACCGCCGTGCGACTGCTGCTGCGCAGCGGCGAGGTCCGCTCCGTCCTGTTGATCTGCCCGAAACCGCTGGTCACCAACTGGCGACGCGAGTTCGCGCTCTGGGCGCCCGAACTGCCGGTCAGCGTGATCGAAGGCGATCAGGCTCGCCGCCAGTGGCTCTGGCGGCAGCAGAGCGTGCCGATCAAAATCGCGAACTACGAACTGTTGCTGCGCGACGCGGACACCTGCGGCGCCCGGCGACTGGCGTTCGACCTCGTTATCCTCGACGAGGCGCAGCGGATCAAGAATCGGGAGAGCACCACCAACCAGGTCGTATGCTCGATCGCGCGCACCCGCTCCTGGGCGCTGACCGGCACCCCGATCGAGAACAGCCCGGAGGACCTGATCGCCATCTTCGACTTCCTGCTCCCCGGACATCTCCACAGCCGCATGCAGGCACGACGCATGGGCCGCGCGGCCAGCGACTACGTGCTGCGACGCAGCAAAGACAGCGTATTGACCGACTTGCCGCCCCGGCTCTACCGCGACGCGGAGCTGGAACTGACCCGGGAGCAGGAAGACGCCTACCGTGCCGTCGAAGAACAGGGCGTCGTGCGGCTCTCGAGACTCGGCCAGGCCCTGACCATCCACCATGTGTTCGAGCTGATCCTGCGACTCAAACAGATCTGCAACTTCGACCCGGTCTCCGGAGCCAGCAGCAAGCTGGAGCGGCTGGAGGCGGACCTGGAAGAGGTCGCCGCCAGCGGCAAGAAAGCGATCGTCTTCAGCCAGTGGGTTCAGGCCCTCACGGTCATGCGCGAGCGGCTGCGGCGATTCGGACCGCTCGAATACCACGGCCGGATCGCACCAGGCAAACGCGATGCGGTCATCGAACAGTTCCGCGCCGATCGGTCCCGACGCGTGCTGCTGATGAGCTACGGGGCGGGAAGCGTCGGACTGAACCTGCAGTTCTGTAGCTACGTCTTCCTGTTCGATCGCTGGTGGAATCCGGCCGTGGAAGACCAGGCCATCAACCGCGCGCACCGCATCGGAGCAACAGGGCCCGTCACGGTCACACGCATGCTCGCGCTGGGCACCATCGAAGAACGTATCCAACAGGTCCTCGACGAGAAACGACAACTGTTTGCCACCGTGTTCTCCGAGACCCATGCGCCCGATCACCTGGGACTGACGCAACAGGATATCTTCGGGCTGTTCAACCTGCCGGTGCCCGCAGCCGCCCGGCACGCCGCTTAAGCGTCCGCGCTGCCGCTCGCTGCCGGAATGGGCGAAAACTCCACCAGGTTGGCTTCCACGTACACCCCCTGGTGCAGCTGAATCAGATAACGCCCGGATTTCCGGCGCTCGACGATAATGCCCTCATAACCGCGCAGCGGGCCCTCGTGGAAACAGACCGTCGAAGACTCCGCCGCGGCCGCGTCGGCAGCGATCGGCTGATGCGAACCGCCTGTGTTGGAATCCAGCACAGTCATGGTATTCGAATCCTCCAGGGGAACGAACCATTGGGGACGCTCCAGTGCGCCACTCCGTTTGGGGAAGACTAACACGGGAACGCGGCCAGGTAGCGACCGCACCCCCCGCCATTTAGCAGGATGGCGTCCCTCTCGGTTCCGGTGTATCGATTCTGCCGACCGGGCAGGCGGCTGATACGCAGCCGACGACGATCTGCACGAACGCTTCCCCCCTGCCGGCCCATCTGTCACCATGGGGGGTTATGGGTGAGATGGAGTACCAATACGACGTGGTTGTGGTGGGCGCGGGTCACGCGGGCAGCGAGGCGGCGCTGGCCGCCGCGCGGATGGGCGCGCGCGTGGCGTTGCTCACCACGAACCTCGACACGGTGGCCCAGATGAGCTGCAATCCGGCCATCGGGGGCGTGGCCAAGGGGCAGCTGGTGCGGGAGATCGATGCGCTGGGCGGCGCCATGGGGCGAGCCATCGATGCGACCGGGATTCAGTTCCGGATGCTCAACCAGCGTAAGGGGCCGGCGATGCACAGCCCCCGAGCTCAGGCGGACAAGCGGGCCTATCAGCAGGCGATCAAGCACTTGATCGAGGCGGAGCCGAACGTCGCGCTGCGCCAGGAGACGGTGGAAGACCTGGTGACGGAGACGCATCGCGCGGCGGGCGGCGGCCCGCCCCGTACGTGCGTGCGGGGCGTGCGGGTGCGCGGCGACGCGGTGTACCGCGCGTCGGCGGTGATCCTTTCGACCGGCACATTCCTGCGCGCAGTGATGCACACCGGTCCGACGACCACGCAGGGCGGGCGCGTGGGCGAGGGGACGACCAGCGGGCTGAGCGACTCGTTGCGCCGCCTGGGGATCCGCGTCGAACGGTTCAAAACGGGAACCCCCGCGCGGCTCAACGGACGCACGATCGACTACGCCCAGACCGAGATCCAGCTGGGTGACGAACGGCCGGAGCCGTTCTCGTTCCTCACCGGGCAGTTGGTGGTGGACCAACTCCCATGTTGGATCACGCATACGAACGCGGCCGTTCACGCGTTGATCCGCGCCAACCTCCACCGCGCGCCGATGTACAGCGGCCAGATCCACGCGCGCGGTCCGCGATACTGCCCGTCGATCGAAGACAAGGTTGTGCGGTTCCCGGATCGCAACGCGCACCAACTGTTCCTGGAGCCCGAGGGTCGTCACACGGCGGAAGTCTATGTGAACGGGCTCCCCACGAGCCTGCCCCGTGACGTGCAGGACGCCATGTTCCGGCTGATCCCCGGCTTGCAACACGCGCAGGTCATGCGCTACGGATACGCCATCGAGTACGATTACTGCCCGCCGGACCAGCTCCGCCCCACGCTCGAAACCAAGCCTGTGGCCGGGCTGTTCCTGGCCGGCCAGATCAATGGGACCACGGGCTACGAAGAAGCGGCCGCCCAGGGACTGGTCGCGGGCGCCAACGCAGTGCACTACCTGCGCGGCACCACCGCCCTGGTGATCCCCCGCGACCGCGCGTATATCGGTGTGATGATCGATGATCTCGTCACGCGCGGCGTCGAGGAACCCTACCGGATGTTCACCAGTCGCGCCGAGTATCGGTTGCTGTTGCGCCATGACAACGCCGACCGCCGATTGACCCCCGTGGGCCATGCGATGGGGCTGGTGGACGCACAGCGCTGGCAGCGGCTGCAGGCCAAGGAAGACGAAATCGCCCGCGTCATCCGGCTGCTCGAAACGCGGCACTGTAATGACCTGTCGTGGGCCAAGTTCCTGCGACGGCCCGAAGTGGACTGGCAGGAGCTCTCTGCGCATCTCCCCGAACTCGCCCAGGTCCGCCCGGAAGTCGCCCGCCAAGTCGTGTACGATGTGAAATACGCGGGCTACATCCAACGCCAACGCCAACAGGTCGAACGCCAACAACGACTGGCACGCAAACGTATCCCCGACGGTTTCGATTTCGACCGAATTACCCACCTGCGCGCGGAAGCGCGCCAGCAACTGGCCCGCGTCCGGCCGGTCAACCTGGACCAGGCGAGCCGGATCAGCGGGATCACGCCGGCCGACATCGCGTTGCTGATCGCCCATCTCGAAAAACGCCCCGGGGCCGAGTGAGGCGGCCCGGCGGCCAATGGGGTACGCTGCCATCGCCCAACGGGTGCAGATGGGGTTGACAGTGGCCGGGTCTGATCCAGTTGCCGCAACATCTCCATGTTGGCTCAATCAGGAGTGCCTCAGGGTGCCGAATTGTCCAGCCGACAATTTGCGGCCGCCCATCGTCTTGTGACGCAAATTATTGACAGAAAGCGAGTTACGTCAGAAACATCAATCTTGACTGTAACCGGCAGAGTTGTATAATCTCTGCGGCTGGCAAGTTCGGTAATTCTGGAAGAAGCGGACGAACTTGCCAACTGTAGTGGTTCAGGGAGGTGTGCGAATTACGCACGCCGCGGAACTTAACGAACGAGGGAGCTAGGGGCTAGCAGCGACGTTGCAGAACAGGGACGTTCAGGGTTCCCATGCCGAGAGGTTTCCGTGACCGTCAGGGACCCCGGGTGCACGCTAGTCCAGCCATCGATGAGGAGGGATGGTTCATCGCCATGTCCACGAAAACTGTATTTACGACCGGTGAAGCGGCCAAGATTTGCAAGGTTAGCCAGCAGACGATCATCCGTTGTTTCGACAACGGGTCGTTGAAGGGATTTCGGGTCCCCGGCAGCCGATTTCGCAGGATTCCTCGCGATCAACTGTTCGCGTTCATGCGGGACAATGGGATCCCGACCGACGCGTTGGAGAGCGGCAAGCGCAAGGTGCTGATCGTCGACGACGACGAGGAGCTGGTGGAGTTGCTGGCCGACGTGTTCGAGCGTGACGGGCGGTTCGACATCCGGCTGGCCAACAACGGGTTCGATGCGGGCATGCTGGTCAAGGAATTCCGACCCGACCTGGTGATTCTGGACGTCATGTTGCCGGACATCAACGGCAAGGAGGTCTGCCAGCGGGTGCGGAGCGACAGCACGCTCGAGTCGGTCAAGATCATCTGCATTTCCGGGATGGTCGAGCAGGGCAAGGTGGCCGATCTGAAAGCCGCCGGTGCGGACGACTTCATGCACAAGCCGTTCACGGTCGATCGGCTGTTGGACCGAGCCTGCGACCTGCTCGAGATGGAACGGGCCCTGGCCAGCTGAGCGGGTCGGCGGCGATTCCGGGGGTGGACGGGTGAACAAGGCGCCGGCCGAGTCCATTGCGCGGTTGCCCCGTCTCCGTTCGGGCGCATCGGAGTGGCACCTTCCGTTGAGCGACTATGCGTCGCACGAGTTGGCGCGGAGTCTCCTGGCGGACGACATCGCGGCGAGGCAGGCGGGGATTGCCGAGCTGATGTCGGTCGATCCGCCGCTGACGATCTGGGCGGCCTGTGTGTCGGCGGGGGCGGGGGCTGCGACGCCGCGCTGCGTCTCCGACTTGGCGCGCTTCCTGGCCGAGCGGCTCCTGTCCGCCTTGAGCTGGCCGGCGGCGCGCGACCGGCCGGTGGGCGGGCGGTTGTCGCGGTGGCGGGAGTTGGCGGCGGATTCGATCGCGGTCGCCCACCTGGCCGCCCATGCGGCGCCGGACGACGCGAGTGCGGCGGAGGCGTTCCTGCTCGGGCTGCTCCACAATGCGACCGACTGGCTCCGGAGTTGTGGGCCGCGGATTTCCCTGGCGCGGCCGGCTGGCGGCTGCCTGCCCGCCTGGCTTGTCTCCGTGCTTCGCGAGCGGTCGCGCGCATCGCGTCGGCAGTCGGTCGAGTTGGTGTCCCAGGGCGTGCGGCAGTGGCGCGACGCGGGCCGGCGTGGGCGGCGCATCGGGGGCGTCGATCTGGGCGACGTGCTGCTGGCCCGCCAACGATGGCAGGCGAGCCGGGGCGGCGAGCCGGGGCGGCGCCATTTCCTGCAGCGGCTGGCCGACCACCTGCGGCGCCTCGCCGAACTGGAACGGCGTTTCGATCAGGCCGTGGAACATGCCAAACTCGCCGCGCTCGGGGAACTGGCCTACGGCGCCAGCCATGAAATCAACAATCCGCTGGCGAACATCTCGACCCGGGCCCAGACGCTGTTGACGCAGGAATCGGATCCGGAGCGGCGCCGCATGCTCGCGACGATCAATTCCCAAGCGTTCCGCGCCAACGAGATGATCGCCGACATGATGCTGTTCGCCCGGCCGCCCGCACAGGTTCTCCAGCGCCTCGACCTGGTCACACTGGTCGACACGGTCCTGGCCGAACTGCAGGACGACGCCCAGCTCCAGGGTTCGCAGCTTACGCGTGTTGGGGGCGACGAACCGGTGTATGTGGAGGCCGACGCGACGCAACTGGCCATGGCCGTCCGGGCCGTGTGCGTCAACGCCCTGGAGGCGCTGGTCGCTCAGGGGCACGTGGATGTGGCCGTCGCGCAGGTCGGGCCGACCGAGCAGGAAATCCAGTCCTGGGCACGGATCACGGTCCGTGATACGGGGCCCGGCATCCCGCCGCACGTGCGCCCCCACATCTTCGATCCGTTCTTCTCCGGGCGCGAAGCCGGCCGCGGGTTGGGCTTCGGACTGGCCAAATGCTGGCGCGTCATCACGCTCCACGGCGGACGCATTGAGGTGGTCAGCCAGGAGCGCCAAGGCACGACGTTCGTCCTCGATCTGCCCCTGGCGGTCGCCCGCCCGGCCGGCACTTTGTAAAAATTACACGCGCGCCGGCCGCGGACACGGGGCGGGACGGCCGAGCCGGGAGACGTGGCGAAGCGCCCGGCGGCCGCGTGCGCTCGGCCGTTCGCCGTGGAGGCGTTCCCGTCAGGCCCGTCCATTCCACGCTTCGGGCGTCTTGGCACGCGCCTTGCGTCATCTGGAGTGCGTCACAAGCGGGTCAGGATGCGTGAAGGAGAAGGACTGATGACGACCAACTATCCGAGCCTCGTGGCGCTCGTCTGGGGCGTTCTGGCAACTGGTGGTGCGATACCGATCGCGGCTCAGACGTACGATTGGCGGCAACCGATCGTGCTGGAGTCGCTGCCCTGTGTATGTGCGAGCCCCGCGCGGATCTCTCAGCGGCCCATCACGTGGCATGCGTATGGTGACAGTATCATGTCACCAACAGTCTCCGAGAACCTGCACGCAGTGGTCACGGCCTCCGAGATGGTGCCGCTCCCAGCCGGACCGGCGTGGTCCAGCCAGGCGGTCGGCCCGGTCGCGCCGGTGTCCGCCTATGCAGCGCCCGTGCCCTTCGGGCCGGCTGTCCAGCCCGTCCAGGCGCTGCGCCCGGTGACCGGGCCGCGCGTGCCCGACGGGTATGTCCTGGGTCGAGGCCTGGCAGGCCAACCGAAGCTCTTCAAGCCGGGCCAACCGGTGCGGAACCTGCTGCGATACCTCAGCCCGTGAGGTGGCCGCGATGGAGCGGCGCAGAAAAAAGGAGAGGCCGCCGAATTGGCCGACGAGGGGCAGAATCGTCGAACCAAGAGCGGTCAGCCCCTCCATTTTGGAAAGCGAACTGACATGCTGAGCATTCTATTCGTTCTCGAGGGCCGTGCAAGCGGATAAGCGAGGAAGTCGCGCCGGATTACGGGTCGCCGGGCGCCGGCGGTGCGACCGTAACGATCGGGTCGCATTTGCGGGGGGTGCCGCCGACGTCCCCGCCCGCGCGCTCCGGCCACCTGCGCCGCGATCGGATCCCCCGCGGCGCCGGAGCCCGGGGGCCTCAACCCTCGTGAACGCCGCGGAGGCCCTTGGGCAGCGGGAAATAGACCTCTTCCTCTTGCAGCGCGCGATGCTCGATCGTGGCGCCCAAGCGGTCGCGCAGGAAGTGGATGCACTCCTGGAGAATCGTCTCCGGGGCGCTCGCGCCGGCGGTCACCAGGACCGTGTGCCTGCCGGTGAACCACTCGACGCGGATGTCCTCGGCCCGATCGATCAGGTAGGAGTCCACCCCGCATTCCCGGGCCAGTTCCTGCAGCCGCCGGCTGTTCGAGCTGTTGGGGCTCCCCACGACCAAGACGACATCGGCTGTGTGGGCCAGCAGCCGCACGGCCTGCTGGCGGTTCTGAGTGGCGTAGCAGATGTCGCCGCGCGGCGGCCCGACCAACTGCGGGAAACGCTCCCGCAGCCGCTGGACCACACGCTCGGCATCCGCCACGCTCAACGTCGTCTGCGTCAGGTAGGCCACCTTCGCCCCCGGCGGCAAGTCGAGCTGGTCGACATCCTGGACGGTCTCCACGAGTCGAATGGAGTCCGGCGCTTCACCCATCGTCCCGACCACTTCATCGTGTCCCTCGTGGCCGATCAGCACGATCGTGTACCCCTCCCGCGCAAAGCGCAACGCCTCCTTGTGCACCTTGAGCACCAGCGGGCAGGTGGCGTCGATTGCGCGCAGCTGACGCTCAGCCGCCTGCTGACGTACCACGGGCGATACGCCGTGTGCGGAGTACAACAGGGTCGCGCCACGCGGCACGTCCGAGATCTCGTTGACGAACACCACGCCCTTGGCGCGGAACGATTCGACGACGTGCCGGTTGTGGACGATCTCGTGGTAGACGTAGATCGGTGTCCCGAACACCTGGATCGCCAGGTCCAGGCTCTCGATCGCCATGTTCACGCCGGCACAGAAGCCCCGCGGGCTCGCTACGATCACGCGCATCACCAACTCCTGTCCGACAGGCGGCACGCCTGCCCCACGGTCAACCGACGTCCGATGCCAATAGCTGCGGTATGACGCCCACCAGGAAGTGCGCCAGCCGGTCGGACACGCGCCGGGCCGTCTCCTGCAACTGCCACATATCCTTGATGCTCCCCGGACGCTGGAAGATGGCGCGCGCGGCCGCACCTAGTTTCCCCGCCACGCTGCGCTGGTCCAGCAGATGCTCCAGCTCCGGAGGCAGCCGGTCGTCCAGCGTGTCGCTGATGACCCGGACCGACAAGAAGCGGACTTGCTGGGCGTGGCAGACCTGCGCGACGGCCATCGTCTCCATGTCGCACGCGATGGCGCTGAACTCGGCCGCCAACCGTTCCTTCTCCACCCGCTGCCGGACCAGTTGATCGACCGTCAGCAGTCGGCCGACGTGCAGCGACGGCGCCGCCTCGACGACCGCCGGGTCGATGTGGAACCCGACGTGCAGCGGCGCGCCCGCCGAATCGACGATCGAGTCGGCCATCACGATATGGCCGCGCTGGACCGACGCCACCAGGGCGCCGGCGAAGCCGGCTGCAACGACCCACCGCGGATGATGGATCTGGATCAAGTCTTCGGCCGCCCGCCAGGCCGCCGCCCGCCCCAGCCCCGATTCGGCAATGATCACCGGTTGGCCGTCGAGCTGCCCGATGCGCTCCACCATCGCCGGGCATTCGGTCGTGACCAGCTCGGTCGCGCGATCGACCACGCCGCCCGATTCCAGATGCGTGGCGAACAACAGCGCCACCTCCGGCGCGGCGGCCGGCCCGGCCGACGTGGCAGGGTCGCCAGAGGGCTGCGGTCCGCGGGCCGACTGGACCAGCTGCTTGGCCCGCGTCACGACCTGCTGCACCTGCTCCTCCGCCATCTCGTTCAACAGGTTACTCACCGCCCAACGCAACCACATGATGTCCCGTGTCCCCGGCCCGACTCAGTCCAGTACTTCAAAGACCTCGCCCCGCTGTGGATCCAGACCCGGAACCGGCACGGCGCGGATCAGCCGCTGTTCGGCCTCCAGTTCGCCATGCAACAGTTCGGGAGTGACATAATCCGTGAATCCGTAATTGCCCGGCTGCCGGTAGCGCTCGATCTCCGCCCAGTCGACATAGATGTGCGAGACGCCCCGCTCCCGCAGCTGAGCCCGCCGCTGTGCGGCGTCCCGGCCGCGCATGAGCTGCTCGAAAATACACGGATCGAAACAGGTACTGTAGAGCATCGGCACCCGCACATTGAAGACGCCGGCGTCTCCCACGATCAACACGCACCCGCCCGGCCGCACATGCTCGTTGAGAAACCGGTGAGCTACCGACACGGTAGTCAACCGCGGGTCGTCCCGCAACTGCTCGAGCCGCACGAGGTAACGGTTGTCGCCGAGCAGGGGCAACGCCGCCAGGGTGAAGTTGGCGACCAGGCCGCAGGCGAGCACGGTCCACAACGCGGCGCGCCACACGGGGGCCCTGGACCAGGTTGCACCGACGCCGGCCACCAGCGCCGCTAACGGCAGCACGGGCACCACGAACCGGTCGACACGATGGGTCGTCAGCCACCACAGCGTGACGAAGACGAGCAGGCCGCCGAGCCAGAACGTCGCCTGCCGCAGCGCGGGCCGCCGCAGCCACACCAGCACCGCCAGCGGGACGATCAGGGGGCTGTGCCATGCGCTGCCTCCCAGCAGCTCACGGAGCGACTGCCAGGCCTGGGATAGCGTGTAACGCCGACCTTGCGCGTCGGCCGGCACCTGGTGGGCGCGCTGGAACTGCAACACCTGCTCGGGCGTGCGGGGCTGGGACGTGAACACGCGGGCCATCAGCGGGTACACCGGGTTCCCCGTCTGCACCCAGTTCTTCACATACCATGGGCCGCATGCCAGCGCCGCCGCCAACGCGAACGAACCGGCGGCCCGTAGCCCATCACGCCGACTCCGGATCGCCACCAGGATCAGCAGGGGGATCACGACCAGCACGACCGACGTGTACTTGCACGCCGCCGCCGCGCCGGCCATCCAGCCGGCCAGCCACAAATAACCGCGCGCGCAGGCCGGGTCCGCGTGGCGGTGATCGAGCCACGACCTGGCCGCACAGGCGGCGGCCAACAGGTAGAACGCCAGCACGCCCTCGTTCAGCCCGCTGATCGATACGTGCACGACCCAGGGCGTGGACAGATAGACCAGCGCGGCAACCGTTCCCGCTTCGGCCGAGACATACCGACGCCCCGTCGAGGCCAGCAACAGGGCGGCCAACGGTGCGAACAGCGCCAACACCAGCTTGCCCGCCAACGCGCCCCACCACCAGCCGAGTGCACCCGGTGAACAGGCCATGGCCAACGCCACCAGCGCCTCGCCGCCCAACGGCATGTTCCCATACACGTTGTGCGGCAGATAGGCGATGCGGCCCCGCTGCACCCACTCGCGCGGCACCTGAAGATGATACTCCAGCGCGTCGAAATGGATCGCCGGCAGCAGCGCGCCACCGGCGATGACCAGCAGGAACGGCGCCGCTAGCCACCACGCGCGCGGCCGCCACCACCCGACCGATAGCCTGCCGCTCGACCCGCCGCGCGCCGTCGCGCGCGCCACGCCGCTTCCATGCCGGTCCCGCCACGCCTGCCAACAGGAAAGGGCCGCGATCAGCAGCGGCGGCGCCGCCAGCAGGACCGGCCGGCGCAGGCCGCCGCAGAGCCCCACGCCCAGCGTCCACAAGGACAGGCCGCTGAAACCGATCCCGGTCGCGAACGCCACATATTCCAGGCGATCCATGCAGCGCGCCACGGACCGCCGGGACAGCACGAGCCGACCGACGAGAAAAGCGGTCACCCCGATCGCGCCGGCCAGCGCCGCCAGCGGCAGGCGGTCCCAGACGGCCACTTCCCCGTCGGGCGCCCCGCACCACTGCTGCAGCAATCCCTCCGGCGCCAGGCAGTATGCCAGCGGCTGATAGCGCGCGACATCGCCGATCAGCGGCGCGCGGTAGAAAAACAGCGCATAGACGCCAGAGAGCACCACGAACAGGCCGGACAGGGCCGCGACGTCGGCCGCGCCCCCGGCCCGCCTGGCGCCCGGCGATCGCGCCGCCGGCTCGGGAGACCGGCCCGGTCCCCGTGGCACGCGCTGGGCCGGCTTCTGAGGACGTCTGGACACGATCAGGCCCTTGAGGCGAGTGGCCAATGGCGGATGGCGAATACCGGCGGAGCCGGGCACCCGCGTGCGTGCGTGCCTGGCGCGTCGTCCTCCGGGTGGACTGCCTGCCGCGCGGGCTCCGCCAAGCTATGATTAAGGGTCCGCGGCCGCCACGCAAGGGCAGGCCGCGGTTCGCAGCAGGTACCCGATTCCAGGCACGAGCAGCGGGCGGACCCATGACACAGACATCCCAGGACCGGTTGCGAGGCATCTTCACGCCCAACGTCGTACCGCTGGACGATCGCGGAGCGATCCACGAGCCGGAGTTGCGCCGGTACGTGGATTGGCTCATCCAGCGCGGCGTCCACGGTCTGTACCCCAACGGATCGACCGGCGAGTTCACGCGATTCACCGTCGAGGAGCGGCGGCGGATCATCGAGATCATCGCGGATCAGACGGCCGGGCGCGTGCCGATCCTGGCCGGGGCCGCGGAAGCCAACACGCGCGAGACGATCCGGGCCTGCGAGCATTATCACCGGCTGGGATGCCGCGCCGTGGCGATCGTGTCACCGTTCTATTACAAGTTGACGCCGGCCGGCGTGTACGCCTACTTCAAGGAGATCGCCGACAACTCGCCGATCGACGTCACACTCTATAACATCCCCATGTTCGCCTCGCCCATCGATCTGCCCACCGTGCGCCGGTTGGCCGACGAATGCTCGCGCGTCGTGGCGATCAAGGACTCGTCGGGTGACCTGCCTCACATGATGCGGATGATCGCGGCGGTGCGACCCCAGCGGCCCGACTTCAGCTTCCTCACCGGCTGGGATGCGGCGCTCATGCCCATGCTGCTGATCGGCTGTGACGGCGGGACCAACGCCACCAGCGGCGTCGTGCCGGAGATCACCCGCAAACTCTATGACCTGACCATCGCCGGAGAACTGGACGCCGCGCGCGACCTGCAGTACCGGCTCCTGCTCCTGTTCGATGCCATGCTGTACTCGGCCGAGTTTCCCGAAGGGTTCCGCGCGGCCCTGCGCTTGCGCGGGTTCGCCACCGGCCAGGGACGCCAACCCAAGTCGCCGAGCCAGCAGATCGAACTCGACCAACTGGGCCGGCAACTCCAGTGCCTGCTCTCCGCGGAAGGATTCACGGACCAGCCGGTCGGCGGCTGCCCGGTCCAGGCCGAGGTCGATCCGGAACAGGTCGCGCGCATCGTGCAGCGGATCGTCCGCGAGTTGAAGAAGTAGGCCCGTCAGCTCTGAATGTAGTGCTTCAGATACTGGTTCTCGACGCTCAGCAGGCTGTGCTCCGCCTTGACGATGTCGCCGATCGAGACGATCCCGGCGAGCTGGCCTGACTCGAGTATCGGCAGATGGCGGATTCGCCGTTCGGTCATCAGGCCCATCACGGCACCGAGCTTGTCGTTCTTCGAGCCGGTCACGACGTCGCGCGTCATGCGCTCTTCCACATGCATGTCCGCCAACGGTCGGTTCTGTGCCGCCGAGGCGCGCAGAATGTCCCGTTCCGTGATGATCCCCACAATGCGGTCCCGCTGGCATACGACCAACGCGCCGCAGTTGTGCTCGAGCATCGCGCACACCGCGTCGGCCAACGTCGCCCTCGGTTCGATCGTGAACACCTGCGTGCCCTTGGTCTGCAAGATGTCATTCAGCTTCATCGGACATACCCCTTCGCAGCAATCAGGTCGATTACCGAGAGAATGTATGTTGGTGGGTGGAGAACATTTGCCTGCCGCGCGTCGGCACGGCGACCGTGACAAGCTTATGTTCCAAACCCCGGGTGCGTCAAACCCGATTTTCTTGTGAAATGAGTCACATGTGAAATGAGTCACGCAATCGGCCGTTGACCCGATCGACAGGTCCGGCGTGGCTCCGCACAATAGGGATCTCCGTCCTGTCTGCCATCCGTACTCGGCCTGGGGGATCGCATGATGAATCGGGAATCGGCGTGCAACGGCGTGGTGATCTGCATCCTGGGCTGTGGGCTCCTGGCGGCCGGTTGTGGTCAGGGCGATTCGCCGGGCGCGCGTGCGTCGCGGGAGCCGGCCGCCGCGGTCGGGGCGGCGAGCCACGGCGGCCCGGCCGTTGCGGCGCCGCCCGTGCTGCTCGGTGACGATCTGTTGGCGGAGGGCTGGATTGCGCTGTTCGACGGGCAGACACTCTTCGGCTGGCAGCCCACGAGCCGGGCGGACTGGCGTGTGGAGGACGGGACGATTGTAGTCTCGCAGGGCGAGCCGGGCCTGTTGGCCACCACGACGGAGTTCGGCGACTACGTGCTCCATCTGGAGTTCCTGTGCCCGGCCGAGACGCTCAGCGGGATCTTCCTGGCTACCGGTCTCGCGCCGCGCGACGCGTCTGCCGAATGCTACGAGCTGAACATCGCGGGCGCCGGCCACCCGTATCCGACGGGCAGCCTGGTGGGCCGCCAGGCGGTGCAGGAGGATGCCCACCGGTCGCAGTGGCGGACCTGCGAAGTGCGGCTGCAGGCGGGCCGCGTCGTCGTGCAACTCGACGGGAAGCAGGTGCTCGACTACCGCGATCCGCAGCCGCTGCGGCGGGGCCATATCGGTCTGCAGTTGAACGACGGCCGCATCGCGTTCCGGAATATCCGGCTGCGACCGCTGGGCCTGGACGATCTGTTCAACGGCCGGGACCTGTCGGGGTGGACGAGCTATCCGGAAATGCCCGCCACGTTCACGGTGCCCGAAGAGGGCATCCTGCATGTCCAGAACGGGCGCGGGCAGCTCGAAACGGAGCGGCAGTTCGGCGATTTCGTCATGCAACTCGAGTGCATCACCCACGCGCCCGGTTTGAACTCCGGCATCTTCTTTCGCTGCGTGCCGGGCGAACAGATGAACGGCTATGAAAGCCAGATCCACAATGTGTTCCAGGACGGGGACCGGAGCCGGCCGGCCGATTGCGGCACCGGCGGCATCTTCCGGCGCGTCGACGCGCGGTGGGTCGTCGCCGACGACCTGAAGTGGTTCCACAAGACGATCATCGCCGATGGGCCGCACATCTCCGTCTGGGTCAACGGCTATCAAGTGACCGACTGGACCGACACGCGCCCGGCGGACCCCAATCCCCGCAAAGGGCTGCGCCTCCAGCCCGGCACGATCATGATCCAAGGCCATGACCCGACCACCGACCTCTCGTTCCGGAACCTGCGGGCGGCGGAGCTGGCCGACAGGCGATAGGCGGGAGAGGCAGCCATCGCCGGCGTTCGGTCTCGACGTTCCGAGGCCGGCAATCCCGGAAAGGGCCCATCGATCGCGGACTATTCCGGAATGAAATCGGCCAAGACGGTCATCTGACGGACTTGGCGCGTGTCGCGGTCGATGATTCGCATCCGCACCTGGATGCCGCGCAGCGGCGCCGGGTAGGGGGGCGAGGTCTCGCGCTCGCCCACGTCATCGACGCCGTGGACTCCGTCGTTGTCAATGCCGTCGGTGCCCTGATCCACGAGCCCGGACGGGTCGAGGCCGAGCATGCCGTCCTGGTCGATGCCATCCTGTTCGTACGAGAGCGACCAGGTGTCGTAGACGCCCGCATAGCACTGCTGGCCCCAGAATACCGGCAGGTAAAGCTGCAGCCCGGAGCGGGGCAGCGGCGGATCGGAGAACGTGGAAGTGCCGAGCGGGACGCCCGTGTATCGCCGATAGAACAGGTCGACGTAACCTCCGTGACCCAGAGGCGTCGGGGAGACACTCCCTGCGTAACCGGGATCACTGGGCAACACAGGGTCGGAGCCCGAGGGGGCCGGATAGACCGGCACGCTCGGATCGAACACTTGGACGTCGAACGCCAGCAGGTCGGGCAGCACCAGGTCGCTGCCGTACGATTCGGAGAACGCCGGGGAGAGGGCGGGCAGGGCTTTCGGGTCGTCGAGCGGGAGTGCGAGGTCGTCGCTGCCGAAGTGACCTGCCTCGCTCACGTCGTCGATCACCCCGTTGCCGTCGTCGTCCACTCCACGGACGCCCCATGCCCCGTCCATGCCCTTGGTGGCCACCGCGCCTTGCGGCACGAGCAACCCGCGCCAGAACAGCGAGGGGAACGGGCGGTTGGGGGTGGTCGGCGACGGGTAGGCGCCCGAGACATCATGAGCGATGCGGTTCTCACGTCGTGTGAGATCCCCCAGCGAGTTGGCCACGCGTTCCCAGCTGCTGCCGCTCACCTGCGTCGTGCGGACCGAGATGTCGAATGTGCTGTAGAACTCCACGGGCGACAATGCCTGAATCGTCGGATGCGACAGATCGAGGTTCGGCAGCACGAGAAACGTACGGCGATGGAGGGTCACTTCGCCACGGTCCGGTTGCCCGTTGCCGTTGTAATCGTTGAACTGAGTGAACCAGACCACCTCCGCCACCTGGGACTGCAGCGTTTCACGGTGCGTTGGGTCGGCCGGATCGATGTACAGCTGCAGGCGGCGCGGGTTCGTCGGGTCGGGTTGGATCCGGGCCATCACCTGGCCGACAAACGGCCCCGCGCTGGAGGTGAACATCAACACGTCGTCGATATCGCCCACGCTCGACTCGCTATACCAGGGCTGGACGCGCGGTGTCGGGGGAACGCCGGCGGCGCCCGGGCCCAGGCCCAAGTCCCAGAACGGTCCCTCGTGGATTTCCAGGTATCCGAGGCCGGAACCCGGCTCGGCCCACGGCCGTGCCGGAACGGTCACGCCGCCCAGGTCGCGCTGCAACTGATCCGCCGCGGACCGCAACTGGCTCGAGAGCGTCACGACCGCCCGACCGGCCAGGACACTGTCCCCCATCACCCGGAAGACGGTCGCCATGGCCAACACGACGACCAGCGAGAGGGTCATCGCGATCAACAGCTCAACGAGTGTAAAGCCACCAGTCCTGCGCATCGTCCGTTTCCTCGTGTCAGGTTGTGCACCGGAGCGAACCGGCCGGCGACAACGGTGCAATGTGCTCATCGCGCCTCTCCCCGCCTGTGCCTCGTGTTTGTTCGGTCCGGACGCGCAAGGTAGAGCGCCACTGCGCCGGCACAAAAGAACGTTGCCGACATACGCCCAGCGCGGGCTCCGCCGCCGGAGCCCCCCTGGGCGCTCGCAAGTGAATTTCGGGCAACACCTTAATTCGACTCTCCCCGGCCCGAGTTGTCAAGAAAGATGCTCGTTCGTGGGGCTGGGCGACCCACCAGACCGGCCGGGCCCGCCGGCGCGCGAGGGCCGGGAGTGAGCAGGGCGGCCTGGGCTGAGGGCCACTTACCGGCCTCACCCGGCCCCCGACGCGACCAGTTCGCGGATGATCGCGTCCAGGTCGTAGACGGGCTGGTAATCGATCATGCTGCGGAGGCGAGCCAGGTTGGGTACTCGGCGCCGGACATCCTCGAAGTCGCGGTCGTAGGCCTCCGTGTAGCTCTGGAAGCCGATCGGCGAGGCGGACCCGGCGATGCGGACCACGCGCTCGGCCAGCTCCAGCATGGATACGGGCGTGTCGCTGCCGATGTTGAAGACCTTCCCCACCGCACGCGGCTCGTCCATCAACGTGAGCACGGCGGCCACGACATCCCGCACATGGGCGAAGCAGCGCACCTGGTGCCCGTCGTCATGGACCACCAACGGCTCACCCGCCAGCGCGGACTTGATGAACCGCGGCAGGACCATGCCGTAGGCTCCCGTCTGCCGCGGGCCCACGACGTTGAAGAACCGCCCGATCACGACGGGCACCTGGGATTGCCGCCAGCAGGCCAGCGCCAGGAACTCGTCGATGGCCTTGGAGGCGCCGTAGGACCAGCGGGCCTTGGTGGTCGCGCCGAAGACCAGGTCGTCGTCTTCATCCCAGAGCGGCTTGGGGTTCTTGCCGTAGACTTCGCTGGTGCTGGCCAAGAAAACCTTCACCGACTCGCCACGCCCCACACGCGCGCGGACCTTGTCCAGCAGCAACTGCGTCGGATAGATGTTCCGCTCGATCGTCTGGATCGGCTGCCGCGCGATCAGGGCCACGCCCACGGCCGCTGCCAGGTGATAGACCTGGTCGACTTCCGCCACCACGCGGTGGGCCAGCGAGTCGTCACCGATCGAGCCGCGCACGTAGGTCAGCCGCGGGTGGTCGTGCACGGCCGCCAGGTTCTCGAATCGCCCCGTCGACTCGTCGTCCACCACGATCACGTCGTCCCCGCGAGCCAGCAGCCGTTCGGTCAGGTGGGAACCAATGAAACCGGCGCCGCCGGTCACCAAGACTCTCGTCACGACCTGCTATCGCTCGCATAGGGTGGAAAGGGACGGTCGAGCCCTCGGCTCAACGCCGTGCATTTGTATCTCTCCAGGGTAGTTGCTCGCAGGGCGACGGGCAATCGGAGCCCAAACTTTCCCTTGCCGTAATAGATCGGTACACTGAAACGAATCAGGAATGCGGGCGTGGCACTCCCGGGGCGCCCCGGGGGGCCGCGCAACGTGGCAAACCGTGGTGCGGGTCGGCGGAGGAGTGACGATGATCCGGAAACCTCGTGTCAGTGCGTTGCAGTGGGCGCTGTGGACGTGCGGCGTCCTGGTACTTGGCTCTAGCGCCGACCTGTTCACCCAGGAGAAAGGGGCGGCCAAGCCGGCTGCGCAGTCGTCGCCGGAAGCATTGAGCATGTACACGGATGCCGCCAATTACCAGAACAACAGCGCCTTCGAGTTGGCGGCGGACGAATGGTCGCGGTTTCTCGAACGCTTCGGCGACGATCCGCTCGCACCCAAGGCGCGGCACTATCTCGGCGTGTGCCGGATGCAGCTCAAGCAGTATGCGCAGGCGGCCGAGTCGTTTCAGCAGGTGGTGACCAAGCACCCGACATTCGAGCTGCTCGAGGAGACCTATCGAAACTTGGGCTGGTGCCGCTACTCGCTCGGCGCAGCCGGCGACGCGTCGCAGTACCCGCTGGCGGTGGAGGCGTTTGAGAAGCTGATTGCCGGCTTCGCGAAAGGCAAGTATGTCGATGAAGCGTTGTTCTTCGAGGGCGAGTCGCTCTATGCGCTGGGCAAGCGCAAGGAGGCGGCGCAGACCTACGGGCGGCTGGTGACGAGTTTTCCGGAATCGAAGTTGCGCAGCGACGCGCTCTACGCGTTGGGTGTCACTCTCGAAGAGCTGTCCGATTGGGCGCAGGCGGGGAAGATCTATGACATGTTCATGGCGGAATATGCGGCGAGCGACCTGTTGACGGAGGTCCGGATGCGCAAGGCGGAGACGTTGTTGCAGCAGGGCGACCTGGCGGCGGCCGGGGCGCTGTTCGCTGAGACGGCCGCCGTGGAAGGGTTCGCATCGGCGGACCACGCGTTGATGCGGCAGGCGTTTTGCGCGGTGCGCCAGGACAAGCTCCCCGAAGCGGCCGCCCTGTACGCGTCGCTGACCACCCGCTTCCCGGACTCGCCGGACGCGCCGGAAGCGCGGCTGTCGGCCGGCCGCTGCTTCTACCGCCTGGAGCAGTTCGACCAAGCCGCGCGCTGGTTCGACGCCGTCGTAGTCGCGGGCGGCGACGCGGCCGTGGAGGCCGCCCATTGGCGCTGCCGCATCTACCTGCGGGAGAACCAGCCGGCGGAAGCGCTCAAGCTGGCCGAGGCGGTCTTGCCGGGGGCGGCGGCCAGTCCGTTTGCAGCCCATCTCCAGGTGGATCGGGCCGACGCCTTGTACGAAACCGAGGGCCGCCGCGCGGACGCGCTCGCGGAGTACCTGGCGGTCTTCCAAGCCCACCCTCAACACGACGTGGCGGCGCTGGCGCTGTACAACGCCGCCTTCGCCGCGCTGGAACTCCGGCAGTATGACCAGGCGATGGACCTGGCCGGCCAGTTCCTCCAGACGTTCGCCGAACACGCGCTGGCACCGGACGCCCGCTACATCGTGGCGGAGTGCCAGATCCAGAAGAAGGACTATGCCCGGGCCGAATCGCTCTACCGCGGGCTGATCGGCGGCGCCGCCGAGCACCCGGAGAAGAGCTTGTGGCAGGTCCGGTTGGGGTTGACGCTCTACCTGCAAGACAAGTACGCGGAGACGATCGATCTGCTGTCCCCACTGGTCGCCCAGTTCCCGTCCCCGGCTCGGAAAGCCGAAGCGCTGTATCTGATCGGGCTGAGCCACTTCCAACAGGGTCAATTCGACCAGGCGGCGACCCGGTTGGAAGCGGCGCTGGCGGCCGATCCCACCTGGCGACAGGCCGACGAGACGCTGCTCTACCTGGCGCGTGCCCAGCGCAAGCTGGACAGGTTGGATCAGGCCAGCGCCACGCTCGCCACGCTCTTGAAGGACCATGCGGCGACCGCCTTGGCGGATCAGGCGTATTACGATCTCGGCGAGTGCCGGTATGCGGCGAACCAGTTCGCCGACGCCATCGCCGCGTACGACCGGGTGATCCAGCAGCACGCCGGCTCGACCTATGTCCCCTATGCGCTGTACGGCAAAGGCTGGGCCGCGCTCAAGTCCGGCCAGTTCGACCTGGCGGCGGCCAGCTTCTCCGCGCTGATCGATCGGCATGCACAGCATCCGCTGCGCCTCGAGGCGCTGCTCGCGCGCGGCATGTGCTACCGGCAACAGCAGAAGTACCCGGCGGCCATCGCGGACCTCGACCAGTACCTGGCGGCCAGTCCGCAGGGCGCGCAACGGGCCGATGCGCTCTACGAGCGCGGCGCGGCCGAATCGGCCCAGGGCGAGCCTGCCAAGGCGGTGCAGACACTCACCACACTGCTGGCGGATCATCCGGACTATCCGGGGGCGGACAAGGTGTTCTACGAATTGGGTTGGGCGTGCCGGGCCCAGGCAGACGAAGCGGCGGCGACGAAGGCGTTTGCAACCCTCGCCCAACGGTATCCGCAGAGCCCCCTGGCGGCCGAAGCGAGCTTCCACGTGGCGGAAGACTGCTACGCGAAGAAGGAATACACCGAGGCGGTCAAGCTCTACGAACAGGCCGCCCAGACGACGAACCCCGAGCTGGCGGAGAAGGTCCACTACAAACTCGGCTGGACACACTACCAACTCGGCCAGTTCCAGCCGGCGCTGGATCAGTTCCAGGCTCAGTTGGCGGCCAGCCCGAACGGCCCGTTGGTGTCCGACGCCTGGTTCATGAAAGGCGAGTGCCTGTTCCGCCTGCATGACTACGAGCAGGCATTGCCCGCGTTGACGGAGGCCGGCAACCGGGGAGACTCCCGGCCGCAAATCGCCGCGGTGCGCCAGCTGCACGCCGGCCAGGCGGCGCTGGAGCTGGGCAAGGCGCCCGAGAGCATCCGCTTCCTGGACGCGCTGATTGAGCAGTTCCCGGACAGCAACTACCTGGCGGAAGCCCATCTGGAACGGGGACGCGCCCGGCTGAAACTCAATCAGACCGCCGAGGCCATCGCCGACTTCCAGCAGGCGGCCCAGCGGTCGCGCGAGGCGGTGGGGGCCCGGGCACAGTTCATGCTCGGGGAGATCGGTTTCCAGCAGAAGCGGTTTGAGGACGCGATCAAGGACTTTCAGCGCGTCATGTTCCGGTACGGGGACGAGCAACTCCCGCCGGACGTGCGGAACTGGCAGGCCAAGGCCGGCTACGAAGCCGGCCGTTGCTGCGAAGTGATGGTGGAGTCGGCGTCGTCGCCCGCCGAGCGCGCCGTGCGAGTCGCCGATGCCAGGAAATTCTATCGATACGTGGTCGAAACGCACCCGGACAATGAGCTGGCCGCGGCGGCCAAGCAACGTCTCGATGCGCTCGCCCAGCTGTGAGGCGGCCGGACCGCGGCGTGTGCAGCATATGGTCATCAGCTTTGCGGAGAGTCATTCATGCCTGATCGTGGTCCATCCCGCCGCGCCTGGTGGGCCGGCGCGCTGATCGCCTGCCTGGGCCTGGTCGCCTGCCCGGACCTGCTGACCGGCCCGCGTCACGCGCTGGCCCAGCAGCCGACCTCGGAAGAACCAGCCTCGCCGGTGGCCGCCGCGCCGCCCGATGCGACCCAGGCCCCACCCGCGGCCGGCCCGCCGCCGCGCCCCACCACCCGCGTCCACAAAGAGGAAGGCCTGAACTTCTTCGCCCTGATCGTCTCCGGCGGCTGGATCATGATCCCCATCGGGCTGATGAGCCTGATCGTGGTGGTCGTCGGTATCGAACGGTCGATCTCGCTGCGCAAAACGCGCGTCATGCCCGCGATGTTCATCCAAGAGCTGGGCCGCCTGAGCGCCAGCCAGGAGCTGTTCGATCCCCGCGAGGCATACCGGATCTGCCAGCGGTATCCGTCGGCCGCCGCCAATGTCGTGAAGGCTATGCTGTTGAAAGTCGGCCGGCCGCACAGCGAGGTCGAACACACGGTCGCGGAGGCCAGCGAGCGGGAGGCCGAACGGCTCTATGGTCTCGTCCGCTGGCTGAACCTTGCGACGACCGTCACGCCCATGCTCGGACTGCTCGGGACGGTGTGGGGCATGATCGAGTGCTTCCACCGCACGACACTCCTCGCGCCCGGGCAGAACAAGGCGCAGGAACTCGCCACCGGCATCTACATCGCGCTGGTCACGACCTACGGCGGCCTGCTGGTCGCGATCCCCTCTTCGATCCTGGCGCACTTCTTCGAAGGGCGCATCCAGAAACTGTTCCACCAGATTGACGAGCTGCTGTACAACCTGCTGCCTCAAGTCGAACGGTTCGAAGGGCATGTGCGGTTCGGGCACGTCACGAGCGATGGGCAGCGCGCCGCGACGCTGGCGGCGCCGCCGGTGACCCAGCCGCCCGGGAGATCACCGTAACCTGACGAGTGCACCATGGCAGTCAGAATCAACAAGGGATACGCCGGATCCATCCCCATGACGCCGCTGATCGACGTCGTGTTCCTGCTCCTGGTCTTCTTCCTCGTCGCCACGCAGTTCGCGAAAGAAGACTACGAACTGGCGGTCCAGTTGCCGTCTGCCAGCGAGGCCCAGCCGCTGATGATTGAGCCCCGGGAGCTGTTGATCAACATCGACGAACATGGCGAATACTTCGTGCAGGGACGCAGCATGTCGCCGCAAGAGGTCGAAGAGGCGCTCCGGCAGGCGGTGGCGGATAACCCGGTGCATCAGTCGGTCGTCATCCGCGCCGATCGGCGCGTGCCGTTCGACTACGTCGTGGCCATCATGAACCTGTGCGAACGTGCGGGCGCGCGCAGCTACTCGATCAGCGCACAGAACGAACAGAACGAATAAGGGCGTGCAGCACGCGGCCGCGATGGCCGGCGATACGGAGACTCATGGCAGATCGACGCCACATCCTGCGTAAGATCCAACCGGCGCGCTACCGCCGCATCGACGATCAGTGGTGGCCCCTGGTCGTCGCCATGGTTGTGCTCGGCGGATTCCTCGTCGGATCGGTGCTCGCCTATCTCCGCTGGGACGACCCGCGGTGGTACGCCAACGCCTGGACCTGGTTGATCGCCATCCCGCTGATCATCACGGCGGCGCTGGCGGCTTTGGCCTGGACGGGCAACCGCTGGCTGCGACGAACCATGCAGCTCTCGATCGTGCTGGGCGTGATCTTTCATGTGGTGCTGCTGCTCCTGGCCCTGGAGACCGATGTGTTCGAACGGGTCTGGACGGAGGTGTTGGCCGCAGCGGAACGGCCGCGGCCGAAGCAGATCGTCAAGGTCCCCGACTACCTGTCCTGGCAGCACGACGCGCACCGTCGGACGCTCCGCGACCTGCACCAGCCGGTCGAAGTCCGCGTGCCGGATCCGGCGGTCGAGTCGGTGCCGCGCGAGCAGGTCGCGTCGCCGCCGCCCGATATGGACATCCCGCCGCCCCAGGTGCCTCGGCCCGAGGACCGGCCGCTGCCGAGCCTGGCCGATCGGGCAGAACCGAATCAGGCGGTGCCGCGGCAACGCGATGAGATGTCCAAATTGAGCCGCAGGCAGGCCGCCGCCGTCCCCGAGCGGCCGACGCAACGGGTCGAACTGCCGAGCGTTGTGCCGCGGCCCGAACGCCGCGAGCCGTCCCTGCAGCCCGAGATGCGTGGTCTGCGCCCCCAGCAGCTCGCAGAGACTCCCCCACAGCCGCCCGCGCACCGACCGGCGGAGTCTCCAGCGCACGTTCCCACCAGCCCCGAGGGGCGTCGGCCGGAGCAGGCGCGGCCCGCTCCGCAACAGCCGGCCCCCACGACGCTCGCACGCCGTGAACCGCGGCAGACCGTCACGCCTCAGGCACAGGCCGAGCCCGCCGATCGACCACCCTCAACGCCCGAGGCGCCGCCGATGCCGCCGACACCTCAGAAAACGGCGGCGGAGACGCTCCAGCAGCGGACGCGCGCACCAGACGCGCGCGACACGGCCGAAACGCCGCCTATGGCCGCCCGTCCGGCACCCGCCGCCGGGCAGCGCAAGGTGGAACAGCCGGCACCCCCACGAGACACTCTGGCCGGCACGCCCCGATCCGTGCCCAGTCGACAACCGCGCGTGACCACGCGGCCGGATCTGACCGCCATGGTTGACCGTCTGCCCGATGCGCCGACCGTTCCGCCACCCGTCGCGCCGACGGCTGAAACCCCGACCGCGATCCGCGTCGAGCGAGCACAGACGGGACCGGCCACGACAACACAGCCCGGTCAGCGCGCGGCAGCGCCGGCCGCGCCGGCACCCACAACCGTGGCGCCGCAGGTCGCTCAGCGGCCGCCTGACGAACAGCGCCCGGACGTCGATGTGGTGGGTGCCGCGTTGCCTGGCCGCAAACCGGCCGCCTCGCCGGCGCTCGGTTCGCTCTCTCAGCGAGTGAGCCCGGAGTCGTCCAACCCGGCTGCGACTCAGCCGTCATACACACCCGCCGGCCCACCCAGCTCGGCCGATGTGCAGGTCGCCAAACGTGCGGCGGGCAATGCCAACCCTGAGTTGCCGCGGCCGTCCGCGGAAACGATCGGCGCGTCCGTCACCCATCAGACACCGCTGCGCCAGATGCAGCGTCCCACCACGGCCCCCGCGCCCTCGTTGAGCGCCGTGCCTGAAAAGCACGCCGAGCGACGACGTGCGGTGCGTGGCGCCCCAGTCGCCACCTCCCCGCTCATGGCCGAAACGCCCAGCCACGCCGCGTCCACTGCCGACGGCGCAGAGCCGACGACCGAACCCGCCTCGATGGCGTTGAATAAGGCGGAAGTCGGCATGGCCGGCCGCGGCGACGCGCGGAATCTGGCCCAAGCCGACCTGGCGGCGGCAAGCCCCGGGGTCATCGCGTCCGGATCAGCGCGTCGGGCGGCGGTGACCCAGAACCTGCTACCCGGCCCGGCCATCGAACCCCACGATGCGGCCATCGTGCGCCGCGGACAGGCCGGCCTGACACGCCCGAGTACCGTCCTGGAAGCCAACGCGTTGGACCCGACGCTGTTGGCCGCCGAGCGTCAGACGGCCGACATCCAGGCCAGCGCCAGCGCGGCGCTGACCCAAGCTGCCGCCGATGCCCAGCCCGACCGCGTCACAGCGTCGAAAGGTGACCTGGATGTGGATACGGGACCGACCACCCTGGTGGCCGAATCGGGCGCCGGTCGCGGCGCTGGAGGCGGCCAGCCGGAACTGAGTCTTGGGACGCCGCGCGAGAGGGCCCAGCGCGCCCGGACCGGCCGAGCGCTGAGCCCCGCGCTGCTCGCTGAGACGGTCGGCGCGGCGACCGCCGCGTCGTCGGCAGGCGGTGGTGGCGAGCCGAGTGCCGCGGCAGTCGACGCCGGCGCGGATTCGCTCGTCGACGCGCGTACAGGCCCGGAGTTCGCCAGCTTCGGTGGCCCGCGCGCGTTAGGCGGCGGCCCCGAATCGGTGCCGACTCCGTCCCCAGCGCGGGCCGCACGGCGTGATCATGGAATGCTCGATCAACTCCCGTTGGGGGACGTGGCGGAACGTGACGAGACCCGCGTCGCCCGCAAAGACTCCGCTAACCGGCAGGTGCCTGTCGACCTGGGCATTGCAGACGTGCGCGCAGGTCAAGCGGCCGACCGGGCCGATCACGAACTGCCATCGTCAACGCTCAGCGTCGGTGACACCACAATCTCCCGTCCCGCACGTGCCACTTCGGGCTATGGCAGTGGCCCGAGCGGCGCGGCAGGCACCCTGGCAGTTGTCGACTCGGCCGCCGCGGAGCGCATGAGGGATCTGGCCGGGCGTGCGGAAGCGCCGGAGGCAATTGCCGGGCCGCCCGCCGTCGGTGGCGGAACCGGATCCCCGGCGCAATCGGCTCGGGCATCCCGACCTCGGGCGAGCGCAGCGACCGACGCGGATGCGGTCCTGCTTGCGGGCATTGCCGGCTCCGAGGGCCTGATGGTGCAGAGCGCCGGGAAAGCTGGCGGGCCGGGCAAGCGGACTCCACCCGTTTCGCTCCCGGGCGATGCGGCCGCGGTGGATATGTCCGACCTGGTGAGTCCCAGTGATGCGGTGGCGGCCCGGGGGCCGGACCTTGGCCCGGATCCGGATCTGGGCGTGGCGATTGGCGACCCGCAGCCTGGGCCTCTGAGTCGACCGGCCGGACAAGCCTTGAAGGCGGATCTCACGATGCCCGAGGGCGTGGGCGGGCTCGGTAGTGCCGCCTCGGTCGAGGTGGGTTTGGCCACACGACGCGCCTCGGAAGAGAGTGCGGACATTCAGTTTGACACGCCGCGATTCAATCGGAACCGCGTCGGAGGGCAGTTGAGCTTCAGCCCCATGGTGGCGGTGCCGACCGAGCCGTTCCAGCGCCGCATCCAACGCGTTCAGGGCATGGACGATCCGTCCGACGGCACGGGGCCTCAGACGGAAGACGCGATTGAATTGGGATTGGTCTTCTTGAGCAAAGCGCAATTGCCGGACGGACGGTGGTCATTAGATCGGTTTGCCAAGGAGGATGGGCTGCCTCAACTCGCGAGCGACTCTGCGGCGACGGGGCTCGCACTGCTCGCGTTCCAAGGGGCCGGCTACAACCACTTGGATTTCCGGTACGCACAGGTGGTGCGTCGCGGACTCGACTTCCTACTGAAGAACCAGCAGTTGGATGGGAGTCTGTATGTGCCGATGGATGAGGAATCGAACCGTGTCGTGCAGTTCTATAGCCACAGCATCGCAACACTGGCGATGTGCGAAGCGTACGGCATGACCCAGGATCCCACGCTGCGTGAACCGGCTCAGCGAGCCATCGACTTCCTGGTGGAGACTCAGAATGGTCAGCGCGGCGGTTGGCGCTACACGCGGGGTGTCGGCGCCGATACGTCGGTCACCGGCTGGGTGATGATGGCGCTCAAGAGCGGCGAGCTGGCCAACTTGAAGGTACCGAAGGAGACGTACCGTGCCATCGACCGGTGGCTGGACACGGCACAAGCTTCACCCAACCAGCCGCATCTGTATTGCTATAACCCGTTTGCACCCGATACGGTTGAGCAGCGCGGCGGGCGGGTACCCACGCCCACAATGACCTCCGTAGGACTGCTGATGCGGCTGTACCTGGGGTGGCACCGCGACCATCCGGCGTTCGCGCGCGGCACCGATTACCTGGCGAAACGACCGCCTGCCATCGGCACACGAACCAATCCGCAGCGGGATACTTACTATTGGTACTACGGCACTCAGGTCATGTTTCACAAGGGCGGCCAACACTGGCGCGACTGGAACCACGCCCTGCATCCGCTGCTGGTCGACACCCAGATCCGAGAAGGCGAGCTGGCTGGAAGCTGGGATCCGCGAAGACCGGTTCCCGACCGCTGGGCCGCACATGCCGGCCGGCTTTACGTCACGACCATGAACCTGCTGTCGCTGGAAGTGACGTACCGTCATCTACCGCTGTACGACGATACCGCGAAATGACGTGCTGCCGGTTCGACCTGCGCTGCCGCACCGCCGGTTGATTTCGCATCTGCCCGCTTGCAGTTGACAGTCGCGGAGTTCACCGCAACGAGACGAGGCGCTTGCGGCCGTTGTCCTCAAGCTCAACCTTTCCCTCACGCGCGAGCCATCCCACGGCTTGCATCACGGTGTCGCGAGGTGCACTGACCACCTTGGCCAGCTGTGCTAGCGTCATCGGGCCGTTTTCGGCCAGCGTGTGCCAGACGGCTCCTGCGGTGTCACCGATCTGGGCAGTACACGAACTGCTCACCGCCGACATGGTATTCCCTCCACCGGGGTTTGAAGCTGGTGTCAACTTTTAACGAATATACAGGACTTGAGGCTTTCGTGGCAGTGGCGGGGCGCAGATTTGCAAAAGCCATAAATGACAGGGCTGATCACTGGTGGCCGGGCACCATGCTAGTGGCCCGTCCGGACTAAATCATGGGGTTGGTACTTCGCGACTCGGGACGACCCTACTCGGGCCTGATGAGCACTCATGTCTGGTCATTAGGGCCGCCACGTTGTGGCTGTTGTTGGTTTGGCGTATGGACGCGACTTTGTTCGTGCCGTCGCTTCGCGACTGCGAGCCAGGCGCCGCGCTGGTGCGCCGCTTCGCGCGGCCACAGGGCAGTTGATCCTTCCGGTGGAAGCACCGAGGGTTCGGTGCTCCCAGCACCGAATAGGTGACAACGCAAAGATTTAGCCTGGAGGAGGCGCTAGCCCTGCACCGCCGGACGTCTGGAAGGGTTCAACAGGCTGGTGGTGATGGCCAGGAATACCGGGCTGATCTTGTCGAACTCCGTGTCCTCCGCCTGCCAGAGCAAGACGAAAGTCCGGTTCCCGAACGCGAAGCTGCGGACCCGGGAACTGACAATGAAGTCGAGGCAGTAAAACGACAAGTCATATCCGACCGAATGCGTGCCTTCGATTTCCTCTTCCACCCGTACGACTTCCACGTCGCCGTATTCCTGTTTGACTGAGTGCAGGGCTTCGGCCGCCAGCAGCTCAGGCGACTTGGAGGTCTGGAGGAACTGGAGCATCCAGAACCCGCTGCCCGGACTCTGCAGCGTCACGCAGTGTGTGTCGGCCCCCTGGTACTCTTCGCTGAACTCCCAGTTGTCGGGATAGGCGAAGCTGATTCCATGTCGTTCGTAGGTAGCAACCATTGCGCACCGTAGTCGGAAAAGCCATCTCGGGCCGGTACCTGCCAACGCATCCTAAACGACGGTGCACGGTTTGGCAAAGTAGACAAGCGAAAAAGCCGGAAACCGAACCTTGCTGCCGATCGCACCTTCTGGTACCGTCCGCTCCGCGCCGCATTGCGCGCCGGTTGAGGGATAGTGCTTGTGTGGGTGTAGGCGTGGAGTTCGCGCATGGCCGGGCAGTGGGCATCCGAGCACATGATTGCTGGGGCGGGCACGGCGGCCGGTGGGTGCCGGACCGGCTGCGCGCGGGCTGTCGATCGGTCCCGGGGGCGGTGCGTGTTGCTCCTGATCTTCCTCACGTGGTGGTCAGGGTTGTGGGGTTGTACAAGCCTGGGGCACCGCTGGCGGCCGGACGACGTTGTGTTTGCCCGGCAGATAGCACAGCGCGGCATGGACTCAGTGGATGCGGGCGACTGGCAGCGGGCGGAGGGTTTTTTCGCTCAGGCTGTGGAAGTGTGCCCGATGGACGAACGGGTCCAGTCGCGTTATGCGGAGGCCTTGTGGCACCGCGGCGCTCGCAAGGACGCGCTGGAACACATGGCGGAGGCGGTGCGCTTATCGGGTGGAGAGCCTGAGCGGGTGATCCGCCTGGGCGAGATGTACCTCGCAACCGGAGACCTGCGGCAGGCGGCTCGATTGGTGGACAACGTCCTGGCGTCGGGTCGCCAGTTGGCCAGTGCCTACCGGCTCCGCGGTGACATTCGTCAACGGCAGGGACGGCTGGAGGAGGCGTTAGCCGACTATCATCGCGCGTTGGCGATCGAGCCTGCGTATCCGGAGGTCCAGATGGCGATCGCGGCCGTCTATCATCGCCAAGGCCGACCGCAACGCGTCTTGTCGACGCTCCAGGCCATGGCTGGGACCTACCCGTCGGGTGAGGAGCCCGCCGAGATGTTGTATTGGCAGGGGCTGGCCTACAAGGCGCTCGGCCGCGGCGAGCAGGCGTTGGCCCACCTGGTCAAAGCGGAAGAGCGCGGTCTGCGCTCGGCCGATCTGCTGTGTCAAGTGGCCGAAGCGCGTTACGCGGCAGGCGATCCGGTGGCAGCCCAAGCCACACTCCAACGGGCCCTGGAACTCGAACCCCAACACCGCGAGAGCCTGCGCCTGGCCGAGCTGATTCAGCACGCACCGGACGCCCCCCAGATGGCCACGCGGCCGACGCCATGACGGCCCTCCCGGCACGTGGGCGCGTTGGCATGGCAGCCATAGTCCCGACCGGGACGTGTGCGAGCGTTGCATAACCTGCGGGGAGGTCAGCCTCGCCACAGGTCGGGCAGGCGCAACATTCATCATCGGCGCTCGCACCGTCCGATCCGGCCACGCCGCGGCGCCCGTTGCCCAGCGTTACCTCGTCCGGCCGTTGACCGTGGCGCGCGGCCTGTTTGCCGCTACCCCTTTTGTGGACTACCTTTTCTTAGCCTTCCGTGAAAAGCAGAACGAGAGGGCCAGTGCGCTTTACGGTCCGCGTCTCTTCATTACCACAGGTGTGCAATGACGCAACTAGATGCCCCGTCGGTCGAACCGTTTATTGATCGCCGGAACCATGACAACCCGGGTTCGCCGCCGGGCGTGGAGCGTCGGCAGTTTGCCAACAGCCACAGCGAGCTCTCGCCCGCTGCAAAGGAGTTGGCCCACGCCATCGACGAGTACAAGCTGGTGCATCGCCGGCGCTTCATCACGTACGAAGAAATGCTGGCCGTCGTCCTGTCGCTTGGCTACCGCAAGGGCTGAGCAGGCGGTGCGCGAGCGGGTTCGGGGCAGACGGATCGGCCACCGTGTCACTCATCCCCGGCAGTCTTCGTGCGTCCCATCGCGATATCGAACTCGCAGACGGCCGGTACCAGCATGGCGGCGGTCGCAAAGCCGTAGGCGACGCTGACGACGAGGAACACGGTGAGTTCCTGGTTTCTGAGCAGGAAGCTGGTGATCGCGAAGAACGTCGCGAACGGGAGCGACAGTGCGGCCAGCGTCATGGCGGGGGACGGGTTGCGAAACCCCAGCGCCACGTACAGCCCGACGCCGCCGCCGAGGATGGCGGCCAGGAAGGGTGGCAGTTGGTTCTGAAAGCTGCTGCTGAACTTGACCATCATGATCATGCAGGCGGAAACGCCCAGGAACAGGAAGAAGACGGTCCCCAGACTCACGCCGATGGCTGACCGCGAGTTGGCGTACGTCATGCCGCAGTGGATGCCCAGCGTGGCGACAAAAATGTTCATCACGCCCAGACCGCCCAGCAGAAACAGGAGGTTCTCGAAGCCCACGACCTTGAACCACCAGAGGTAGACGCACAGCACCAGCGGCAGCAGGACCATCTCCTTGGTCACCCACAGCACGCCCCCGAGCTTCCCCATGACGAACTCGCGCGGCGAGAGGTCGGACACGAGCAGCAGGTCGAGCGCCTGGCCGTCCCGCTCATTGGTGATCGACGTGACCGCCAGCGCGTTGACCACGACCAGGCTGACCAGGCAGAAGAGCGCCAGCGGCATGGTGGCCGCCGGCAGAAACGAGGAGAACTCGTCCTGCGGCCCGGCAGCCAGCTCCGCCCGGACCACCCAGTGCAGTGCGGCCCACGCCATCGCGCACAACAGCAGGTACGTGACGCGAATAATCAGCACGCGGCGGCCGTACGCCCAGGTGCACATCTCCCGCCACAGGATCGGGTTGTCCCACACGACCCGGGTCTTGCCCACCGCCTGCCGCGTGCGCGCATCCACGTGCCGGGCACGGGCCCGCTCCGCCGCGTCGGTTGCCGACTCCTGAGCCAGGTCGTGTGCCGCCCCCCAGATGCTCGCCTCCTCGTCCTGGCCAATCTGGCCCGGCCGCGCCTCGCGCGACGGGTTCCACACCCGCACCCGCGCGATCGCGACGCCGTTGAGCAGCAGGGTGCCCGCCAGGGCAATGAGCACGAACCAGCCGACCTCGTCGCCCAGCATGCGCGTGCTCACACCGGCATCCAGAACCGGATGCGCGGCCGCCAACAGCGCGCGAAACGGACTGCACATCGTCGCCCAGGACTGCCCGCTGACGCCGGCCACCGGCGCGCTCCCCAGGCCGAAACCGACCACCTCCCAGGCGCCCAGCCAGAGCACCAGCACCAGCGCCGTGATGGACAGCGTCTGAAACGTCTTCTCACGCCAGAAGGCGAGCGTCGATCCGAGGCTGCCCGCCACCAGCGCGCTGGCGAGCGTCACCGCGTACACGCGAAGCACCTGCTCGAACGAGACGCCCCCGAAGAGCGTCGTGAACATGAACACCGGAGCCGCCGCCGCCAACAGGAAAAAGATGTTCAACAGGCTGGCAAACAGCTTCCCCGTAACCAGCTGCCAGTTGGTCATGCGGGTCAACAGCAACAGGATCAGCGTCCGGCGGTCCTTCTCCTGGCTCACGTTGCTCGCCGCGCCCATGGCCGCAAAGAAGATCACCAACGCCAGCTGCAGCACGGACAGGATCTGAAACAGAATCGTCCCGAACCGCGCCATGTCCCCGACGTTGAGAATGATCTGGGTGCCGGTCACGCGCAGCCAGGCGGTGCACATCAACAGCCACAGCCCGGTCACGTACACGCTGCGATACAGGAAGTGGCGCGGTCGCCGCGGCATGGTCGCCGCTTCGCGAGCAAACACGGGTCCAAACAAATCGGTTCCTCCTGCAGGTCCAGCTCCGCCCGAATGGACCCACGCCCACGACGGATATCGCAGGCTACGGATCGCGCGGTCCGAGCCCCGAATCGCCCCAGCCACGGTTCGATTATACTTGCCGCCCGCCCCGCTGCCGAGGCGCCCCGGCCGGTCAGACCTCGGGATTGCGGCCGCCTCGCGTCCGAGGGCGCGTGCCGCGCGGCACGTTTCATCCGCGACGCGCCCCGCAGGCCGGGCGCGTCCAGCGCAGCGGACGCGTGACCCGCCCGGCCAACAGTCGGCCGGTTCCCGGTGGCGCCGACGCCCTGGAAGCCGGTCCCACTGCCACATTAAGATGGAACGAGCGTCGTATTCCATTCTCGGCGGGCGGGGCGGTCATGAAACCCAGTCGGACAACCACGGGTCTGCTGTTGCTGGTCGTCCTCTCGGCGGTCGGACTCCTGCTGGTCTACCTGCCCGGGAAGCTGGTCGAGCAGTACCAGCGCGTGCGGGAGTACGGATCGGCCTGGATCACCGTCTATTTCAGCGTGGTGGGTGCCGGCGCGGCGATCCTGCTGGCGATCACGCTGTGGGTGCTGGGCCGCCTGTGGTGGCGTTCGCGCGTCAAGGCGGCGCGTCGCCGGCGTCGCGACCGGAGTCCGAGCGAGTTGTCGGCCGAGGCCAAGGCGCGCGAGATCGCGGAGAATCTGGCCCAGGTCGTCGACTTGCAGGATGATGCGGCCGTCGCAGCGCTGCGCGAGAACCTGGCGCCGCGGATCCGGCAACTGGAGGAGAAGCGGGAGCGCCAGGCGCTCGAGATCGTCGCGTTCGGCACCGTCTCGAGCGGGAAGTCGTCGCTGCTCAACGCCTTGGCCGGCCGGGACCTGTTTGCGACCGACGCGCGTGGCGGCACGACGCTCCAACGCAATGAGATCCCCTGGCCCGGGATCGACCGGGTACGGCTGGTTGACACGCCCGGGTTGGGCGAAGTCCACGGCGCGGAGCGTGGGGAGATCTCGGCGGACGCCGCCGAGAACGCTGATCTCGTGCTGCTGGTGGTCGACGGGCCGTTGCGCGAGTCGGAGTTCCAGCTGCTGAGCGGGCTCGGCGCCATGGAGAAACGCGTCCTGCTGTGCCTGAACAAGGAGGACTGGTACGAGCCGCCGGACCGACAGCGGCTGCTGGCGCAGTTGGCGGACCAGACCCGCGGGCTGGTGGATGCCGCGGACATCGTGGCGGTGCGTTCGCGACCGACTCGCCGCACGCGCGTCCGCCTGCGGCCGGACGGCCGGCAAGAGGATGAGCTGGTCGATGTGCCTCCCGACATCGAGGCGTTGGCGGTGCGCATGATGGAGGTCGTGCGGCGCGATGGTCACGACCTGCTGCTGGCCAACCTGCTGCTGCAGTCGCGCGGGCTGGTCGAATCGGCGCGGGCCGGCCTGCAGGCATCGCTGGACCAGCGCGCCTGGGCGCTGGTGGACCGGTACATGTGGGCCGCCGGCGGCGCGGCGGCGCTGAGCCCTTTGCCGCTGTTGGATCTGGCCGCGGGCAGCGCGGTGTCGGTCAAGATGGTGGTCGAGCTGGCCAAGGTCTACCGCCAGGATGTCGATTTCGAGCTGGCGGTGACGCTGCTCGGACAACTGGGCAAGAACCTGCTGGGGATCCTCGGCGTGACCGCCGCCACGCCCGCCGTGACGGCGGCCGTCGCCTCGCTGCTCAAGACCGTGCCCGGCGCGGGCACCATCGCCGGCGGGGTGCTGCAGGGCCTGGTCCAGGCCCTCATCACCCGCTGGATCGGCGCCGTGTTCATCAGCTATTTCAAGCACGAGATGAAGCAGCCGGAAGGGGGCCTGGCCAGCCTGGCACGCCGCGAATGGCAGCGACTGACCACCGCGGCCGAGTTGCGATCGCTGCTCCAGTCCGTCGTGGCGCGGCGAACAACGACGACGAACGAACGAGCGAGTGACGAGTGACGGACGCCGTCGCGGGGGACTGCCCGACGTGAACGAGCATGTGCGAGCACGGGACGATCAACATTACCATCAGGCGATCGCTTCGGTGGAGAAGACGCTGGACAAGCTGCGTCAATGCGCGCCCGAGGAGAAGCAGAAGCTGCAAGGCGAGTTTCATCAACTGCAGGAGATGCTGCGGAAGCTGACCGCCGGCCGGATCGAAATCGCCGTCTTCGGCGAGATCAGCACGGGCAAGTCCGCGCTCATCAACGCGCTGGTCGGGCAGGCTGTGGCGCAGGTGGACGTGCGGGGCGGCTGGACGAAGGAGGTGTGGCACGTCGCCTGGGAAGGGTCGGGGTACTGCGTGCCCGGCCTGGCCGATTCCCAGGTGGTGCTGGTCGACACACCCGGCTTGAACGAGGTGGGTGGTCAGGCCCGGGCGCTGATGGCGAGCCAGGCGGCGCAACAAGCCGACTTGATCCTGGTCGTCACGGATTCGGACCTCAACGAGACCGAATACACGGCGCTGGCCGCGCTGGCCCAGGTGCACAAGCCGATCATCCTGGTGCTGAACAAGATCGATCTGTACTCGCGCGAGCAGCGGGACCGGCTCCTGCACGTGCTCTCCGGCGAGCGTGTGGCTGATCTCGTGCCGGCACAGAATGTCATCCCCGCGGCGGCCGACCCGCGCGAGGTGGAGTACGTGGTCGAAGGGCCGGACGGCGCGCAGCGGCGCGAATGGCGCAAGCCGGCACCTGACGTCGAGCAGCTCAAGGTGCGGATCCTGGAAGTGCTGGCCGCCGAAGGCAAGGAGCTGCTCACGCTCAACGCCGCCATGTACGCGGCGGACAAGAGCGACCGGATTGCCGCCGTGCGCGTGGCGTTGCGCGATCGCCGTGCGCGGCAGGTCATTGCCAGCTATGCGGGCCTGAAGGCCGTGGCGGTGGCGTTCAATCCCCTGGCAGTGGCCGACGTGCTGGGCGGCACGGCCGTGGATCTGGCGATGGTCGTCACGCTGGCCCACGTCTACGGGCTGGAGCTCTCCACGATGCACGCGCGCCGGCTGATCGCCTCGATCGCCAAGGCGGCCGGTTGGGTCATGCTCGGGGAAGTGACCACCCACATCCTGTCGTCGTCGTTCAAAGGGCTGACGTTCGGCTACGGCACCGTGCTGACCGCCGTGCCGCAGGGCGCGGCGGCGGGGTACGGATCGTTCGTGGTCGGCCAGGCGGCGAAGTACTACTTCGAACATGGCGCGTCGTGGGGCGAGGAAGCCCCCAAGGTGGTCGTGCGGCGGATCCTGCAGGAGATCGACAAGTCGTCGGTCCTCGACCAGCTCAAGGCCGAGATCCGCGCCCAGTTGCATCTGAACCCGCACGCAAGGAAGCCGTGAGGAAGCGCGCCTCCGCAGCACAGCGGGCGCGGGGCCAGCGCGCGGCAGGACCCGCGCCGGAGTGCGCAGCCACCGCCCGGGCACATCCCTGCGCCCGCGGTGGAAGCGCGTCAACCGGCGCGCCTAGCCGCCGTTGGACGCCGCCTCGTCCGGCGCGTCGCTCGCGCGGCGCACCTTCCGCTCGCTCTTCAGGCGGGCGATCTTGGCGCGTTGCTCGTCCGTCAGCACCTGGTCGATCTCCGCGTCGCGTTTGGCGACCAGCGCGTCCAGCTGTTCCTGGAGCTTGGTGATCTGCTCCGTGAACCGGGCCTGAATCTCGTAAATCTGCTCGCGCTGCTCGTCCGTGACGACCTTGCCGTAGTAGGCCGGCAGCCGGCCGCGAGATTTCTTGGCCGGCGCTTCCCGCGCCGCCGCGGCGGCCGGCGGCGATGGTCCCGCCCCCGCAGGTGACGCCTCCTGGGCCGCGGCAGGCAAGGCCCACCACGCCGTCAATACGAGCGCGCCCAACACACGGACACCCCTCCTACGCCATGACTCGTGTTTCATCGTTCGTCTCCTTTCTGTTGGCGGAAAAGAAACAGAGTCGTACTACGAGTCCCATTCTCCAGGCAGACCGCGGATGGCGCGAAGTCGAAACGGGCCGTGCCGCGAGGGAATCGCCGGGAAAAACGCCCGGCAAGCCCGGCTCGGTGACAGACACATGGCACTTGGAGCGCAAGACGGCCCGGCGCACCGCCCTGGATGGGACCGGCCGAATCTGCGATGATGGGCTCAACGGCATGGATTCCAGCCGGTCCAGCCACGAGCGGCGGCGTGGGGCAATCAAGGTCGATCGCCCATGCCGCGCACAGAAGACAAGGCGACTCACCATGAAACAGGCGATCATTCTCCTCACCGCCGCGCTGCTGGTTCCCCTGGACGCACTCCACGCACAGCCGCCCGCCCCGGCGCGGCCCGTCAAGAAGCTGATCCAATACGGATGGGGCGTGCCCTATCCCGATCAGGTGCGGAGCGGGATTCGAGCGATGGAGCAGAAGCCGTTCGATGGGATCATCTTCCGGCTGCGCGACTGGGATCATGCGTTCGATCCACGGCCGTGGGATGAGGCGCAGCTCCAGCCGCAACTGGACGACCTCGCCGCGATCGAGTGGGGAACGTTCACGGACAATTTCCTCTGCCTGTACGCGGCCAATCACTGGCAGATGGACTGGTTCAACGACCAGCAGTGGGCGTGCATCACGGCCAACCTGCGGTTGAGCGCGAAAGCGGCCAGGATCGGCCGCTGCGTCGGGCTGGTGTTCGACCCCGAACCATACGGCGACAACCCCTGGGCGTATTCCAGTGAGAACCAGGATCGCAGTTTTGCCGCGGTCGAAGCCCAGGTCCAGCAACGCGGTGCGCAGTTCATGGCGGCCCTGCAGGCGGAGTTGCCCAACGTGCGGCTCCTGACGTTTTTCCATCAAAGCCTGTTCGGCCACCTGCTGGACAACCCGGATCCGCAGGACCGCCAGCAGCGCCTGTCGCAGGATCAATGGGCCCTGCTGTCCGCGTTCTGGAATGGAGTGCTCGAAGCGGCGAACCCCGAGGCGCGGATCATCGACGGCAATGAACTGGCGTATTACATGACCAACCGCGAACAGTTCTTCCGCAGCTACCACACGATCCGCCAGCGCTCGCTCAGCCTCGTCCCGGAAGGGCTGCGAACCAAGCATGCCGTCAATGTGCAGGCCGGCAACGCGGTGTACATGGACCAGGTGCTGGACTTGCGCCAGCCGCCCGAACAATTCGTCAGCCACTACCTGACGCCCGCCCAGCGGCTGCGCTTCTTCGAACACAACGTCTACTACGCCCTGACCACCAGCGATGAATACGTCTGGTGCTACAGCGAACGGCTCAACTGGTGGGAAGATCAGGTCCCGGACGGCGCGGAAGCGGCCATCCGGGCGGCGCGCGAGGCGATCGTGCAAGGGCGAACTGACTATGGAGACCGGCTCAGTACGGAACTCGCCGAGTTCCTCGCGGTCGGCCGACAGCAGATGTCGGAACGCGCGAAGGACCAATGAGCCCGATTACGCGCCGATGTACTTGGCGACCAGGCTGCGGGCTTCGCCCGGGCTGGTCGTGCCCATGACGAGGACCCGGCCGTCGGGAAACACCACCAGGCGGTGCGGTTCGATTTCGAACTCGAGGACTAAGCCGTTCATGGTGGTCCGGCCCAGGGGACCCAAGCGCCGCGCCAACCGCTCGAGGTCGGGCTTGGCCGCCCGTTCCGGGGTGACCTGCACGGCGTGGCGGCCGCAGAGGACGGTCGAGGACGAGCCTCGTTTGCCGGCCAGGAACTCGAACTGCCGCTTGACGCAGCAATCGCAGTCGGGATTTTGCGTCGGGGTGATCGACGTGCGAGTGCCGCGCCAGATGTCGAAGGCGTGCAGCTGGAATTGGGCCGCGGGGTCGGCCACCAGGATCTTCAGGGCTTCGGTGACTTCCAACGCCGCGACCCACATCACGGCGGTGTTCAAGACGCCCGCCGTCTCACAGGTCGGCATGATGCTGGCGTCCGGGGGTTCGTGGAACAGGCAGCGCAGGCACGGTCCTCGGCCGGGCCGGACGGCCAGCACGGTCCCGTCGCTGCCCAGCACGCCGCCGTAGACCCACGGTTTGCCCAGCTTGACGCAGCAGTCGTTCAGCAGGTAGCGAGTCTCGAAGTTGTCGGTCCCGTCGAGCACCAGGTCGGCTTGCTGGACCAGCTCTTCGACGTTGGCGGGCGTGACGTCGGTTGTCACCGGGTCGATGATGATCTCCGAATTGATCGCGCGGAGGCGCCGGGCAGCCGCCTCGGCTTTGGGCAAACGGTCGCGCACGTCCTGCTCGGTGAACAAGAGCTGCCGCGGGAGGTTGTGCAGCTCGAGAATGTCACGGTCGACGACGATCAGTCGGCCGACGCCCGCCCGCGCGGTCAGCTCGGCCTGGACGCTGCCCAGCGCCCCGCAGCCGACGATCAACAGCGTGCTGTCGGCCAGCCGCTGCTGGCCTTCGGCGCGGATCATCGGCAGCACGGCTTGCCGCGCGTAACGTCCGCCGAAGACCGGCGGTTCAGTCGGTGTCATCGATCCGCCCTCTCCACAGTACTCGGCCGTCAGCGCTCCCGGCGGTCCCGGTGGCCTGCGAGCCCGGTCCTGGCGCCATCGTCACCTCCTCCGGATCATCTCCACGGCCCGGCACACGGCCTCGACCGCCTGCCGCAGTTGTTGTTCGTCGTTGGACCGTCCCAGCGAGATGCGGATCGACGCGCGCGCTTCTTCCGCCGACCGCCCCATGGCTGTGAGCACGTAGGAGGGCGCGCGATCGGCGGATGAGCAGGCCGAGCCCGTGGATGCGGCCACGCCCAGCAAGTCCAGGTTGATGACCAGCAGCTCGCCGTCGAGCCCCGGAAACGAGATGTTCGATGTGTTGGGCAGTCGCGGAGCCGAGCGCGCGTTGATCACCGCGTCCGGGATGCGCGCCGCGACCTGGTCCTCGAACGACACGCGTAACGCGGCGAGCCGGGCGGCGTCTTCGTTCAGCCGGGCCGCCGCCAGTTCGCAGGCTTTGCCGAAGCCGGCGATGCCGGCGACATTCTCGGTGCCCGGACGCCGACCGTGCTCCTGGTGACCGCCGAAGCAGAGCGGCGCCAGCTGCCGGCCGCCGCGGACGTACAGCGCGCCGACGCCCTTGGGGCCGTAGATCTTGTGGGCCGAGAACGACAGGAAGTCGACGTCGAGCGCCGGCACGTGGACGGCGATCTTACCGACGGCCTGCACCGCATCGCAGTGGACGACCGCTCCGCGCCGCCTGGCGCGCGACACGATCTCGGCCAGCGGTTGGATCACGCCCACGTCGTTATTGGCCAGCATCACGGAGACGAACCGGACGCCGCCCGCCAGGGCGTCATCCAGTCCGTCCAGGTCGAGCAGGCCGTCCCGGTCCACGGGCAGGAACCTGACCTTGACGCCTCGGCGCTCCAGCTCGCGGCAGGGGTTCAGGACCGCTTGATGCTCGATCGCACTGGCCGCCACGGCGGCCGGGTCCGCGGCGTGGTGCCCGACCGCACCGAACACCGCCAGGTTGTTCGCTTCGGTGCCGCTGCCCGTGAAAACGATCTCGTCGGGCTGCGCGCCGATCAGCCGAGCCACGCGTGCACGGGCCGTGTCCAGAACCCGCCGAGCCTGTTGCCCGGCGGCGTGCACGCTGGACGGATTGCCGAAGATGTCCAGGCACGCGACGATCTCGGCCCGCACTTCCGGATCGATCGGCGTCGTGGCGTTGTGGTCCAGGTAGATCATGGCGCGATTTCACATGCCAACCCAGGCCCGATCCCAGTCTTTCCACACGGGATCGAGCCCCTGGCGCTTCAGCATCTCGGCGATGGCGGATGGGCTGCGCGTGTCATCCACCTGGAACTGCTCGGAACCGGTCTCCAGCCTGGAATAGCCGCCCGGGCTGGTCCGGCTGCCCGCGCTCATCCTGGTGATGCCGAGGTGGACGAGCCGGTCTCTCAGGTCGGCGCGCTCCCGCGTGGAGAGGACCAGTCCGGCATCGGCGAAGCACAGGCGCAGCGCCAGCATCATCTGGACGAGGTCCCGGTCCGTCACCAGGTGGGGGAACGCTTCGCGAGGCACGCCGCACGCGGGGCGCAGGCGCGGGAACGAGAACGAAATCCGCGACTGCCAGTACCGGCGGAAAAGATAGAACGCATGCTCGCCCAGGGCAAGCGTCTCGACGCGCCAGTCCGCCAGTCCCAGCAGGACTCCCAGCCCGATCTCCCGCATTCCCGCGCCGGCGAAATCGTCGGGCCCGCGCAGCCGCCTGTCATAGTCCGCCTTTGGGCCCGCCAGGTGATAGTGGGCATACGTGCCGCGGTCGTACGTCTCCTGGTACAGCGTGATCCCCTCGATGCCCGCCTCGAAGAGCCTGCGGTATTCGGAGGCTGTCAACTGATAGATCTCGGCGCCGACGAAACTGAACTTGTCCGGCAGCCTCCTGGCCAACTCCGCCAGATAGGACACCGAGACAAAGGCCCGGTCCTCGCCGGTGACCAGGAGCAGGTCGCGGAACCCTTCGGCGGCGAGCAGTTCCGCCTCCGCCACCGCCTCGTCGATACTCAGGCGGATCCGCGCGAAATGGTTGTCCCGGTTGAAACCGCAGTACTGGCAGCGGTTCACGCAGTAACTCGACAGGTACAGCGGTGCATAGAGCCGGACGGTGCGCCCGAAACGCTGCACCGTCAACTGCTGAGCGCGCTCGGCCATCGGCTCGAGGTAGGCTTCAGCCGCCGGCGAGACCAGCGCCAACAGCTTCGTCAGGTGATAGGAACCCGGCGGCGACTGCAGCGCGGTCTCGACGTCCCGCGCTGTGACCCGCTCCAGACGCTGCCGCCAGATGTCCCCGGACCCATCGAGTTGGAGCTTCGCCAGGAGCGTTGTCGGAGCGTCGTTGCGAGAAGTCGGCGGCGATGACACGCTCATTCTGACCTCAGGAAGCCCGTGAGCGGGCTCGATGCTTGCGCCTTGAGTGTCGGCGCGCGGGGGCCGGCCAGAAAAGCCCTTCGGCCGGCCTCGACCGCGAGCTTGAACGCCACGGCCATTTCCACCGGATCGTTCACCGTCGCGATGGCCGTGTTGATCAACACCGCGTCCGCGCCCAACTCCATCGCCTGTGCGGCGTGCGACGGCAAGCCGAGCCCGGCATCCACGACCACCGGAACAAGGCTCTGTGCGATGATGATCTCCAACGCGGCGCGTGTCTTGAGCCCCTGGTTGGAGCCGATCGGGCTGCCCAGCGGCATGACCGTGGCCGTGCCGACGTCCTGGAGCCGCCGGGCCAGCACCGGGTCCGCGTTGATGTAAGGCAGAACGACGAAGCCCTCCTTGACAAGCACCTCCGCCGCCTTGAGCGTCTCGATCGGGTCGGGCAACAGGTAGTACGGATCGGACGTGACCTCCAGCTTCACCCATTCGATCCCCGTCGCCACACGGGCCAGCCGGGACAGGCGCACGGCCTCCTCGGCATTCCGCGCGCCGGACGTGTTCGGAAGCAGCAGGTACCGGCTGCGATCGATCTCCTTCAGGGTATCGTCGTGCGGGCTGCCGATGTCCACGCGGCGCAGCGCAACGGTCACAATCTGCGCCCCCGACGCGTCCAATGCCTGGGCCATGACCTGGGGCGATGCGAACTTCCCCGTGCCCAGCAGCAGCCGGGAATCGAACTGCCTGCCCGCAATCACCAGTTCGTCCACGGCCTCAGCCTCCGCCCACGAGCCTGATCAATTCGATGGACTGCCCATCGCTGAGCGGCGTGGCGGCAAACTGGTCGACCGACACGATCCGGCCGTCAACTTCCGCAACCACCGTCGCCGGGGCGACACCCAACTTGTCCAGCAGTGCGGCCAGCGTGGAGGGCGTCTCATCGGGTGCGAACTGCCGCCGTTGACCGTTAATCTGAAACGATTTCATATCCGCAGACTCGGAACATAAAAAGCACTCCCGCCTGGAGGAGTGCTCCACGTTCCGTCCAGCCTCCCTTCGCAGGTTCTAACCTGATCAGGTTCGTAGGGTCATTACGCGCCAAGTAATTTCTCAGCCGGCTGAACGGTCGCGTCGCCGGCTCCCCTGGCCTGTCATGGACTGCCACCAGATTGTAGACCAGCCCGCCGAACGTGACAACCAGCTGCACAGGCCTCTCGCTTCACATGCCTGGTCAACCCGGGGTGGTGAAAATCGGGGAAGACTTCGCCTGTCCAGCTTTGGGAAGATTTGTTCCATTGGTGATCGTCTCTGGACGTCGATGAGCAAGCCCGTGTGTCCGTACCGGCGGGATAGGGACGCACGAATACGCCTGGGATTAGCGCCGTCCCGTTGGGACTCGGGTCTGGCGCGTGGACGCGACCCAGGGCTGCGGCCCGGCTCGCACCGCTCGCCGGGCCTGCGCCCTGGGCTGTGATAGAGCTGTCCCTTCGGGACGGAAGAGACCGACTTTGAGTCGCCGCTGGGCACGGACAAGTCGTAGAGGGCCAGAGCAGGCGCAAAGCAGGTTAGATGGGGCGCGGAACACCAACGACAGACGTTAACCATCAACCGATAGAACACCGTGATTCTTTCACGTCGCCAGACTACACCGCCCGCTTGATGATCTGGAGAGATCGAGCGGGGAGTTGCCATTGCTTGGCGGCGGCGGATGAGCTGCCATCGGCGGGCACATAGGCATCGACTGTCTCAATCTGCCGGACTGTATGTCCGAAATTGGCCAGCACCAGATACAGGTCGCGATTGGCGAAGACCGAAGCCACGCAGGCGTCCGGCAGCGGCTGGGCGAACAGATCGGACGAACCGATCTCCAGGTACGCCCAGGTGCCGTCCTCCACCATCGGCAGGTACTGTTTCAGCCAGCGGGCATGTGCCGGCCGCGTCTCGGTGTTGGGCGGCAGCACATCCCATCCGCCGTAGACGTACGGGCCGTCCGGGTGCTCTTGATAGTATTTCCAGGCGGCTTCGTAGAACCCGCCTTCTCTCACTCCGGGCAGTCGGGGGATCGGGATCACGCCGCGTTCGCCGGTCAACGGCCGTCCGCCCTGCAGGAGCGGGAACTGCATATAAGGTATTGAGTGCAGGAAGTGATCGCCCGTGCCCTCCATCTTGGCGATCGAGCCGTGGATGCAGGGCACCACGTACGGCGGATGGTGTTTCACGGCTTCCCGCAGGCCGTCCACATCGCCCACGCCCTCGCCGACCCAGAGGTAGTCGTAGACCTTGAGCCCGTCGGTGAGCGGCCGGTTTGAGAAATCCGCATGCACCTTGTAGATGCCCCCGCGCCGCTTGATTTCCGAGTAGATCAGGTACAGCAGATCGGTCATCGCGCCGTCGTACTCGGGGGTTTCCTCAAACGCGACCACCTCGTCCTGCGCCGGTTGCTTGATCGTCTTCTGCGCGTTGGGGACGTATCCCCAGTCGTTGTAGAGCCCGTCGAGTTCATAGTCCTCCAGGATCCGGAGCATCCGCGGCAGGAAGTAGGCGCGCCAGCCGGGACTGGCCGGCGAACAGCGCGGCAGATCCCACCAGCCGCCGAGCAGGTCGCCCGGCCGAGACCACTCGGAGCGGTAATCCGGATCGTGTCCTGCGAAATAGCCGCTCGACGCGTATGCCAGGATCTTGATCCCGCGCTGATGCACCATCGACACGAAGCGGCGGAATCCGTCCGGATTGACGGCCGTCAGCTTGTTGCCGCCGAAGAGCCCGTAACGATCGTTCCATTCGTCCATCACGTGGATCAACTGGATGCCATGCTCCCGGAGCCGATCCAGTTCTTGTTCATCATAGTCGCTGGGCGCCCATGGCTCGCGGCTCGGGTATTCGCCCAGGTTATACACGCATTGCGCGGGCAGATAGTTGGTGATCAGATGCTTGCGCAGGCAGGAGCGGATCCTCTGCGTACAGAGGCTGATGTTCATCAGCCGCCGCCGGTGGTCGTCGACCGTGTAATCCCGCAGGATCGCCGGCGCCGCGCCGGGCGCGCCGGCGATCTGCGCCGCCGGGGCGGCGGTCGCCCGCGCGGTCCCCTGGGCAGTGGAAACGACGGCCGCAGCTGCAGCGCCCGCCTTGAAGAACTCGCGTCGGTCCATGGTAGACCCCTTTATCGGCCGAACTTAGCGATAGACACAGAACCAGCCTGGATCGTCACGCTCACAGCGTATATTGCGGGATCTTCAGGGTTTCGCCCCCTTTGAGCGCCGATTGGTGGGCCACGATGCCGGCCACGGTCATGTTGAGCGCTTGTGCGATATCGACCAGCGGTTTGCGATCGGCGAGGATCGAGAGCACGAACTCGTTCATCAGATGGCCGTGGGAACCGCCGTGCCCGCCCGCTTCGACGCCGGGTGGCAGCGGCGGGCGCCTGGTGGTCGGCAAGTTCGCCTCCAGACCGTCGTACTTCCCGTAGTACGTCCCCTTCTGCCCGCGAATCCGCCCCATCTCGCCGCTCGCACCGGGCGTGTCCCAGCTGACGGCCATCCGGGACATGCCCCCTTCGCTGGTGCGAAACAGAGCGATCTCGGTGCCGAACGGGTTCTGGTACCGGTTCTGATCCGGCTGTAGGAAATAGAGGACGCTGGGCATGCCGAGGCAGGTGACTTCCGTGAAGCTCCCGCCGGTGACGCCCGTGTAATACGCGTTCGAGTGCGTGGGGTACCATTGGGGCGGCAGGCCGACGCGCCAGTCCTTGTAGGACGGGATCGGGTCCGCCGTGAAGTGGTAGTATTCCCCTTCCGAGTAAACCAGTGCACCGAACCCATCCGCCTGATAGATCACGCGCATGGCGTGCGTGTCTTCGTGGAAGTAGGACGTCTCGAACATCATGTACTTCCGGCCGCTGCGCTGGACGGCTTCCCACAGCATGTCGGCTTCTTCCAGCGAGCCGAACACAGCCGGCACGGCGCTCGCCACATGCTTGCCGTGCTTGAGGACTTCCACACAGTGCCGCGCGTGACTCGGCGCGTCTGTGGCCACGAACACCGCCTCCAGGCTGTCGTCCTTGACAAGCTCTTCCAGCGACGGATAGGTCTTCTCGCATCGGCACGCGGCAGCCAGCCCCGCGCAGCGATCGGGGAACAGGTCACTGACGGCTGCGACCTCCACATTCGGGTGGCTTTGGAAGCCGAAGGCCGCACCGAACTGGCAGACGCCGTAGCCGACGATGCCGACTCGGATCTTACGGTCTGAAATCGGTTCCCACCCGAGCGACGCGGTCGCATCGGTCGGTTGCTGTTCGAACCCCTGGATCGGCTTGGCCTGTTCTTGAGCCAGTCCGGGTCCGGCCAGCCCCCACGCGGCCGTGCCGATGCCCAAGGTCTGCAGAAACGAGCGTCTTGAAGTCGCCATCGAAGCTCTCCTCAGTGAATAACGTGATCGTTCACTATTTTATGGCGCGTTGAACGTCGCCTCAATCGTCTGGCCGGCCCTCAGCGCGACTTCGAACCGGTCGCCCACCTTGGTCACGCCGGCGCGGCTCCATTCAGGTTGTCGCCCGCCGAAATTGTCTCGGATGCGGACCACGCCGTCCTTGCCGGCGACGATCCGCAGCCATCTTGTGGCGCCCTGTTCCCGGCGGGCCGACACTCGGTGGCCGCCCTCCGCGCGCAGGTCCGTGTAGGCCACGTCGCGCCAGCGCGCGGGCGTGGCTGCGAACACCCGGACGATCTCCGTGTCGCGCCGGCCCGGCGTGGGGCTCCAGCTCTGCAACAGCATCTCGTGCACCGCCTGTGCGGCGAGGAAGTTGCCCTCCAGCGTGAACGGCCGGTAGGTGAAACCGGACAGGCCGCTATGCGTCTGGTCGCCGTTGGCGTGGAACCCGTTGCGGAGGATGAATGCCCTGCAGAAGATATCGAGGTTCTGCAGCGCCCCTTCGGCGTCTCCCACGCGCGCCTTGAGGCAACTCATCCAGGAGAAGCTGTAGCCGCACCAGGCGGACGTGCCGAGCGCATCCCACTGCGCCAACGACGCCTCGATCCGCCGCCGATCCTGTTCGCTGCCTTCGCACGTGATGAGATTGAACGGGTGCAGGCCGATGATGTTCGAGAGGTGGCGGTGCGAGGCGGGCAGGGGCGTCCGTGCGTCGACCAGCAGCACACCGGCCGCATCCGTGTGGAAATCACCCAACGCCGCGGCCGCCTCCGCCCAGCGCCGGGCCGTGCCCGGATCCGCGCACGCATCGGCCATCTCCTGGAGCGCGAGGAACAGCATCTTCAGGCACATCAGGTCGTAATTCGAGTTCGGCTCGAGCCACGCGCGCGGGCCGTTGTCGAAGATCTCGGGTGACGACGAGAGCGGCAGCGTCAACCGCCCGTCGACGCCCGGCTTGAGCAGGCTCAGCATGCACTCCCCAACGCCCGAACACCACGGATAGGCGCGGGTCCGCAGGAACGTATCGTCAGCCGTGTAGCGCCAATGCAGGTAGAACAAGTGCGCGCTCCAGGCGCTCATCGTCGGCGACAGGCTGTACTGGCCCCAACCGCCCAGCGGCTGGCCGGCGAGCGACATGACGCCGGGGCAGGCGAGCCCCGGCGCGTCGTAGAAGTCCCGCGCAAACGCCGCAAACGTCTCGCGGCGGTCCCACAGGTAGTCGAGATACGACTGCCCTTCGTCGAAGTGGCCGGCGCCGTGGTAGGCAATATAGGTCATTTGCGTGTTGAGATCGTTGTGGTAGTCGCCCTTCCATGGCGGCAGGCCGCCGTTGTCGGCGGTCCAGACGCCCTGCAACGGCATGGGCGGTGCGCCGCGCCGCGAGGCTGCGCCGTGGAAGTACTGGACGAGATGATACTGCCGCGAGATCGCCAACTCGGTCGCAGGCAAGGTCACCGACGACTGGTTCCAGAACGTCTCCCACCAGGCCGTGTGCGGTGCGAGCATCGCGCGATAGCCCTGCTCCAGCGCCGTGACACACCGCTCGCGTGCCAGGCCCAGCGGGTCCGCGGCTTCGTTGGTCGACGTGACGGCGACCGCCAGCAGCGTCTCATCCGCGGTGCGCCGACTGGCCACCGCGGCGCAGTACTTCAACCCGTCGGCGGCCTCCTGGACATACCAGCTGGCTGTATCGTCGCGACCGTGCTGCGCCGGCGGGTAGCCCAACTGGCTCACGGCGCCGCCACTGCTCGGGCCCGTCTCGCCGCCCTGGCCGTCGGCCCCGGAAGGGAACAGGCGGACGGCCTGCGGCGGCGGTCCTGGAATTCGCAACAGCGCAACCGGCTGCGCGGCGCTGAAGAACACCTCGAGCTGCTGGCCGCCCACAAGGTGCGCAATGCCCACCGCCGTGGCCAGATCCAGTTCGAACTGCTCCACACGCTGCGCCGGGTCGAGCGCGATCTCCAGCCGGCCGGCCGGCAGCTTGGTCGGTGTGACACCGTTGTAGGGGCTGTCCCACCACTGGTTGACCGTCGCAAAATCCTGTTTCGCGACCAGCTCCGCCGCGCGGGCGAACGTGCGGGTCTTCCACCACTCCTTCTCGACTGCCGGCCGCTCGTCCCACAAGTCGCCGCGATCGAGCGACAACCGGATGGTGTGCTCTTCGCCCCACAACAGGCCGCCCATCAGGCCGTTGCCCAACGGCACCGCTTCATCCCAGGTCGTGATCGGCGCCTGCAGGATCAGGTTCTGATCGGCCGGCGGCACCGCGGCCGACACGAAGGATAGCCCGGCGCATATCAGCGCCAGGGCAGCCCCCGCGACTTGCTGGTGTTTCAGCATGATTGCGACCTCCATAGGGGGCAGCTGGTACAGTCACCGATTATACATCCCACGCACCGGCCATGCGGCGGAAGGTTTGAGTTGCCCAACGTCGGCCGGCCGTCACTTGAGCTCCAGGAGATACCTGTAGCAGTCGGCCGTGGCCCAGTCCGCCGGGTCCGGCTCCTGGCCGTAGGTGGTCAAGTACAGCTCGAGCAGATGGGTCTCGCGGTCTTCCAGCAACGAGAAATTCGAGAACTGGATATCACCTTGACCATCCTGGCGATCATCGATCGCGGTCACAGTCGCCTTCTTGAGCATTGCCGATTTCTCGTCGACTTCCGCGATGACCAGCGGGTAGCGCGGCGAATTGCCGCTCGGCGGCGTCCGGGAGATGTTCCCCAGCCAGTAGAGCCTCCCGGTGACGGCGTGGCGAATCATGCGGTGGATCGAGGAGGGCGAGTAGAAGGGACTCCCATCGTCGTACGTCCAGACGGCCGGCGGCGTGAGCGTCCTTCCGCCGTCGGTCGAGAGGCTGAAGAACTTGCGGCCCGGCAGCTTCGCCACGCTTCCGTCCCAGCCGTGTGTCGAACCGCGCCAGACGACCAGCAGTCGGCCGTCTTTCAACTCGGCCACCTCCGGCTCCATCAGGCCGCGCGCCGACTGTTCGGGAGTGATCTCGACGCGCGCCGCTGCCTTCCAGTCGTAATCGCCCCGGTCCGCATTCCACTCGCCAAGGAACACCACGGACCCCATGCGCCAGGGGCGTTTGTCGTTCTGCGGATCGCGCAGCGCATTGCAGTGTGCCAGCACATGGACGAGCGTCCCATCTGATTTCACAAGCAGGTTGTTGCCGAAATAGCCCTCGTTGTGATCCAGAAACGCCGCCTGGCACGGGTCCTGCAGATCGAACGGCGCGCCGTCTTCATAGCGCAGTTGCTGCGGCTCGCTCCACGTGCGCCCCAGGTCCCGAGAGCAGCGCGAGTAGGTGAAGCAGTGGTACAGGTTGTCGACGACAATCTGCCGCAACCACATCTGCACGAGCACGCCCGCACACGGATCGTACACACTCGTCCCCTCACCTTCCCAGACGGTCACGCCGCCGTAGTCGACGTTGTTCGACGGCTGAATCGGTGCGAACTCACTCCAGGTGCGCCCGTTATCCGCGGACCACCGCGCACGGACGTTGCTGCCCACATCGCTCTCCACCTCTTCCGCCTGGACCTCGCGCCGCTCGAGTCTGGGCCCCACGTACGACATCGAGGCCAACGGCGCTTCGCGCGGGCGCGTGTGCCGGCGGTACAGCTCCTTCCTCACGGTGACGATCGGCAGGTTCACCTGCCACGGCGGCGGCTCGTCGGCCGATTGTGCGCCCGCCCCGGCCAGACCCAGGAGCAGCGGCATCATCGCCATCACCAGCCGGCCTGTGGGCGGCCGACCGGGCACCACGCTGGCCCATCGGCCATGCGCCCCGCATTGTTTTCGCAGCCGATTCATCTGATTCCTCCCTTGACTGGAGAGAGCCATGCCTGGTCATTCCGCCTGCACCACCGCGGCGGTCTCAATCCGCACCGGGCCGAGCAGGCCGGCCGGCAGCAATGCCGCGCCGCCGACCGGCAGGGGCAGCGCGAGATACGTACGGCGCTGTGCGGGCGGCAGTGCCTGGTCGCCAACCAGGCGGTTATTCCACGCGTTGATGACGTCCACCTCGAGCAGGTTCTCGCCGGCGCGCGCCGCATGCGTGATCTCCGCCCGGAAAGGCGCCAGCCAAAGCGTGCCGACCGGCTCACCGTTGAGGCGCACGACGGCCAGGTCGCAGACCTTGCCGAGGTCGAGCCACAGGCGTCTGCCGGCGTAGTCCGCGGGCAGTGCGAACGTCTTGCGATAGGTCGCCGTGCCGGAATAGTGCCGGATGCCTTCCTCCGGACGCGTAGTCCAATCGCACGGCTGGTCGAAGACGATTCGTTCGGGGCCGCCCCAGCGCGGATCGAACTGCACATCCCACGGGCCGGCGATCTCCAGCGGCTCGGGAATCGCGTCGACCTGGGCCGTGGACTGCGTCCCGTCCGCGTGTTGCAGCCCGTACCGGCCCGATTGCCATGCCAGGATTGCATAACGCCCCCGCGCATCGCGTGACAGTTCGATGGCACTACCGGCCGCGCGCTCACCCGGCCGGACCATCGACTGGGCCAGCGCGGCGACCTCATGGGCTTCGAGCGCCCTGGGGACGGTCTCGATGGCGCCGAGCGTGCCGTGGAACGGCCGCCCACCGCCGCCGCCGGCCTCGCCGGCCGCCGTGCCGGGGTGCACGGTGTACCGGCTCTTGAGCCCTGTGTGGACGAGCGCGCCGTTCACATACAGACTCGGTTGCCCGTCGCGATAAACCACGGCGAGATGTGTCCAATCATGGATCGGCACGCCATGCACGAGCACCGGCGCGAAGTACGACGCGCCATGTTCGAACACACCCACACCGTTCCTACCCACGGCCAGGCCGCACCCCGCATGGCCTTCCGCGCCAAACGTGTTGCCGTGCGGCGGGAACAGCGCATCGTTCCGCGGCATGCTCAGGCCACCAGCGCCCGAATCCGCTTCCTCGGGCAAGGTCGTATCAGCCGTCGGATTGGCCCACAGCGCGAGCGTGAAGTTGTCATGCACGGATCCGGCAGAGAGCGGCCCGCGCTCGGCGTCGGCCGACGGAGCGGCCCGAACATCCAGGATCGTCGCACCATTTCGCTGTACGGCGACCACCCGGTCCCGGTCGACCGCCGCGCGGCGGAAGAGGACGAACACCGATCCCCGCGGGTTCAAGTGCAGAAGCACTCGGGTGACGCCGTCCGCGACATCGTACACGGCCGCGCGCTCGATACGCCCCGACTCAGGCCGCCACAGCTCGGGGACCCGGTCGTCAACGCGGAACGATGCGGTTGTGACGACTTCTTGCGGCTGCTGGTTCGACACGAAATAGATCTCCGCGTCGTCGGTGGTCCGATGGGTATAGAGCAGCGGCGGAGTGCTTGCGAAATCGGCCACGAGGCCGGAGAAGGGCGTCAGCGTCTGCTTGGCCGACGGGCCTTCCCCGCGGTGGCGAGCGACCAGTCCGGCCGTATGCTGCGCGCCCCAGATCTCTTCCGCCAGCGCGCTGACTTCCCGATCCGCAGCGGGATAGTCTTGCATGCTGGGCGACCGGGACGGCGGCGCGCCCCAGATGGTCGCGCCGGCGGCGACCAGTGTGCGGATCTTCCGCAGCAGGTCCGGCCGCATCGTGGCCAGATCGGGCAGGACCAGCACGCGATAGGACGGGCCGCCGGGCAGGGTGAGCAGACCGTCCCGCACGGTCAACCTGTCCTGGATGACTTCGGCGTTGATATAGTCGAAGTCGAACCCGGGCGGCAGTTCCGGCTGGCGCCCGCCTGTCATTTTCGGCGCGTCCTCGCCGATGAAGTAGGCGACATCCGCCACGCGCGTGCCTTGTTGCAGCAGATAGCAGCAGCGGCGCAGGTAGGTGATCCAGTCCTGGCTCGCCTCGAACCAGGTGTTGTGCCGATTGAACTCCGTGCCGAACCACGCGTTGATGCCCGGCAGGCGGTCCTCCCGCGGCTGATGGATATTGACATGGAGCACGAAGTGATTGATGCCTTCGCAGAACGCCCAATCGCCGCGGGCTTTCATGGCCGACGGCACGGTCTGGAACAGCGGTCCGCCGGTGAACGCCTCGGCCGAGACGCGAGGGAATCCGTAGGTATTGGCGGCGGAGGTGGCCGCGCGGCATTCGATGGCACCGAGTCCGCCGCCCACCCAGAACTCACCGCCGAGGCAGTCGGACTGGCCGCCGTATTGCAGGAATTCCCCGGGGAAGCCCCAGTGGCCGTAATTCTCCAGCCATAATTGGAGGCCGTGTGCTCGACACAGGTCACGCAGCCCGCCCACATACTCGGTCGCGATGCGGTCCGCCACCAGCCGCCGCAAGTCCCAGAGGAAGCGGTTCGAGCGGTCCGCGCTGCCGATCACGCGGCCTGTCAACACGGGCAGCCACACAGTCGGGTCGTAACCGAAGCGCTCGCGGAACACGGTGGCCAGCTCGTCGGTCCAGTTCTGCGGGCCCATTTCATAGCTGTCGGCCACGACATGTTTCAAGGCGCGCCGGTCCTCGGGCGGCATGCGCTGCAGGATCCGGCCGATGAAGGCCTCGAAATGCCGCGCCGCAGCCCGCCGGCTCATCTTGTCCACTTCCAGGCCCGACCCTTCCGGCGAAGCAGGCGCGTTGCGCGTGCCGGTCGGCGCCATGCCCGTGCGCACAATGACCCACTCGCCGGCCGGCACGTCCCACCGCAGCGTACCGTCAGCCGCCAGCCGCGGCGTCAGGTCGATGACCTGGTCGGGCGAAATCAAGAGGGCCGGTTGATCCGGCTCCACCTGCGCCGGCCACAGGTACGCGTCCCACATGGGTGACGGCGTGGGATGCATCTTGCCGAGCTGCTTCTCGACAAACGATTCCACCCGTGCGGCCGGCGACAGATCGATCTCGGCCAGCGCCGCGGTCCCCGTCACGCCGGTCAGCAGGATGCGATACCGCCTGGCGGTGACCGGCGCGAATGCGATCGTGACAGGCCCGCGCGGCATGGGTCCGACATTCACGGCCATGTTCGAGCGGTCGAGGCGGAACTGGCGAATGGTCCGGAATGCGCCGCCGCCGTCCGCGGCCTGCAGTTGACAGTCCGCCGCCCACGGCGACTCGCCCGGGATCAGCGTCAGATGGCGCGCGGTGAGAGGCTCATCCAACGCGATGTCGATCGCCAGCGGTTCCGTCCCGGGCGGGAACGCACAGGCCGTCTCCGGCTGACCGTCGACCAGCCTGTCCAGGTCGGGCACCGTCGGATCGCAGGTCACCTGGGGTGCGCGGGCGGCGAGCGATTCGGAGTCGGCCAAGGGCGCGGGGAACGCCAGGACCGCCACATCCTGGAACTGTGCGTTCGGCGCCGCGAGTCGCTGCTCGAAGGTGCGCGGTCCCTGCACGCGCGTTTCGGAGGAGACGAGATACCGCATCGCGTCCTCCGGCTTGATCCACGGCCCGCCCGATTGGCTCCAGCCGGGGCAGTTGAACATGGCGATGTCGACGCCCACGCGGCCGCCTTCCCGGATCGCGTGTTCAATCATGCCCCACCACTCGTCACTCAATACCTTGACATCACCGGCGGCCGTATCCTCGAAATACACGTTTCCAATCAGTGCCTCGCCGATGCCCACGCGCGCCATGGCCTCCAGATCGCGCGTGATTCCTTCCTTCGAGATGTTGTCGCTGATCCAGTACCAGTAGCACCAGGGCCGGGTCGCCGCCGGCGGCTGGTGAAAACCGGCTTCCAACGGCGACTGGGCGACCACGTCGCGCGCCGGGAGACTGAGCACCGTGCACACCGCGGTGATGCACAAGACACGAAAGGCCAGACGATGAAGTGCGGACATGTGATCTCTCCTCGTTGGTCGCTCGCCATGCCGGACCTCCACCAGGCGGGCCGCCTGAACAGCTCGTGGTCGCGTCGAGCGCCTTCGCACGAGATTGTAGCCGCTTGACCGTAGTGCCTACCACATGGTGTCCGCGGTACGTGGAGCACGACCGGCACGGGCGCAGCCGGCCCGGCGACTCACAGCCACTGGTCGAGATGCCGTTGCACGAATTGGTCGTCGACCAGTTGCGGGTACTGCCGGCACACCCGGTCAATCTCCTCAGCCTGCCCGGGACTGAGCGTCTCCTGCGGGTCGAGACACTCAATGCCCGCCAGCAACCCTTGCCGGCGGAGGACTTCGTGAATCCCCGGAATACAGCCGGCGAAGTCGTGGGCCGCGTCGAACACGGCCGCGTTCATATCCGTCACCGCCGCCGCAGTTGCCAGCAGCTCCGGCAAATCGCCATCCGACAACTCAGCCCGACCCTCCACCACGCGATGACACCGCTGCAACAACTCGCACGCCACACGCGTCCAGACGGCCCAGTGGCCCAGCAGTCCACCGACCATGCGCTTCGTCACCACGCGGCCGTCGACCGGGAACCGGTAACCGGTCAGCAGATCGACCACGATGTTGTCGTCGTTGCCCGTGTAGAGCGCGACATCGTCGCGGCCGGATTCCGCCAATGCGCGCATCACATCGAGCGTCTGGTAGCGGTTGAAGGGCGCGATCTTGATCGCCAGGAGACGATCGAGGGCGGCCAGCCGGCGCCAGAAGGCGTAGGACAACAGGCGCCCACCGACTGCCGGCTGCAAGTAGAAGCCGAACAGCGGAATCACCTCGGCCACCTCCCGGCAGTGACTCACCAGCGCCGGCTCGTCGCGGTCGCGCATCGCGCTCAGACTCAGCAGGCCCGCATGGTATCCCAGCCCGCGCGCCACTTCTGCTTCCCGGACCGCCTGCGGCGTCTGCCCGCAGATGCCCGCGATCCGCACCAGCGGTTCGCGGCGTCGCCGGTCCAGAGCATTCAATTCATCAGCGGCCAGCGCGAGCAGCGGCTCGTACAGCCCGAATCGCGGATCACGGATCGCGAACTGTGTCGTGTGGACACCCACCGCCACGCCGCCGGCGCCGGCGGCACTGTAGTACCTCCACAGCGCACGTTGGCGGAGCTCATCCAGCCGCCGGTCCCGGCCCAGCGCCAGCGGGCTCGCGGGGATCACCACGCCGCGATGCAGGATGGCTCGGATCTGGACAGGGGGTTCGGCAAGCATCGTCAACTCACGCTACGCCATCCGATGCGCGTCGAGCACCACCTGCCGGCCGCGGCGTGCGGCCGCCGGACGCTGGGCGCACAAAAAAACGGAGGGCCGATGCATGCGCGCCCAAGCATCGGTTCCCCCCCGGTGTTCGCAGCGGCCTCCGGCAGGTCTGATCCCGGCGGATCACACCATGTCTTTCAGGCCCTTGAGTGCCACGACCTTGACCACGTTCTTGGCCGGCTTGGCCTTGAAGACCGTCTCTTCCTTCGTGAAGGGATTGATCCCCCTGCGCTCCGGCGTGGCGAGCTTCCGCACCACGTTGATCTTCATCAGCCCCGGGATCGTGAACGTCCCGGGCCCCGTCTCCTTGAGGTTCCGCTCGATCAGCTTCGCCAGCTCATCGAACAGTCCGGCAACTTGATCCTTGGCCAGTCCGGTCGACTCGCAGAGCGACGCGATAATCTCCGTCTTGGTCATAGGTTTTGGGGGGGAGCCTGCTCCTGGAGTGTCCATGTTCGACTTATCCTTTCGTTGGTTCGGTCTATGTGCCACGGACCAGTTGGCTTGCGGATGATAATACTGTCGCTATTTTTCGGGGCGGGACAAGCCCGTTTTCGCGCGCGGCGGCCGAAAAATGAGACCTGTCACCCGGACTGCACCGGCCCGGAGTCGACCGGCCGGTCAGCGCCGGGGCGTTGGCAGGCAGGGCCCCCGACTCGGTCTGCCGATGGTCTTCGACCGGGCCGGCCGCGCACCGAAGTGAGTTGTAAATCATGACTTACGGCATCTGACACCGCGCCGCCCAGGTGAGTCGTCCCGCTGGCCGGGCCGTGGAAGTCCCAGGTGCGGCGGACCGCAGGCGCCCCGGACGCCTGAGAGGATGGTCAGGTGGTCGGGAATGCGCTAGAATGCTCAGGCTTGAAACGGGAAAACGACCTTACATCAGTATCTGGAGCCCCCCATGTTGAGACTCACCGGTGTTGCCGTGTTACTGGCCGTAGGCCTGAGCGCGGGCTGCCGCAAGGCGGCCAATGAGGCGATGGAGCGCGTTGTCGAAAAGACCATCGAATCGCAGTTGGCAAAGGACGGAGTCAAGTCCGACGTGGACATCGGCGATAAAGGGGTATCGTTCACCTTTCAGGGCGAGCAGGGCAAGTCGACGTTTGTCAGTGGCGAGAACGTGCAGCTTCCGGCCGGTTTCCCGAAGGATGTGCCGCTCTACGGCAAGCTGACCCTGGCCATCGCGCACTCGCAGCAGGAGAACGAGATGTTCGCGATTCAGGGGACGAGCCCGGACACGCTCGATCAGATCGCGACGTTCTACCAGCGGGAGGCGCCGAAGCAAGGCTGGAAGGAAGATACCAGCATGGACCAACGCGGTGAGCTGAAGGCGCTGTCTTACAACAAGGAAGGTCGCATGCTGCAGGTGATTCTGTCCGTCACGAATGACGGCACGTCGGTGAACATCAACACAGGCAAAGCGAACTGACCGCGTCGATCTCCCGTCAGTAGATCTGCGGGACGATGTTCTGGTCTTCCATCGGCGGTCGGACGTAGCTGTGATCGATCCGGCGTGGGGGGAGTTCGAACGGTGCCGGGGTCAGGTCCTCGTATTTGAACAGGCTCAGCAGGTGGCTGATGCAGTTTAGCCGGGCGGATTTCTTGGAGTCGGAGGGGACGACGTACCACGGCGCCTGTTTGATGTCGGTCACGGCGAACATCGCGTCCTTGGCCTTCGAGTATTCGACCCAGCGTTCCCGCGACTCGAGATCCATCGGGCTGAGTTTCCAGCGTTTGGTAGGGTCTTGGATTCGCCGCTGGAAGCGGCGTTCCTGTTCTTCATTGCTGACCGAGAACCAGTACTTGATCAGTTGGATGCCGGCGCGTACCAGCATGCGTTCGAATTCGGGGCAGGACCGCAGGAACTCCTGGTATTGCTCCTCGGAGCAGTAGCCCATGACCCATTCGACGCCGGCGCGGTTGTACCAGCTGCGGTCAAAAATCACCATCTCGCCGGCAGCCGGCAGGTGGGCCACATAGCGTTGGAAATACCATTGGCTGCTCTCGCGTTCGGTGGGCATGGGCAGCGCCACGACGCGGCAGACGCGCGGGTTCAGGCATTCCGTGATCCGTTTGATCGTGCCGCCCTTGCCGGCCGCGTCGCGCCCTTCGAACACGATGACCACCTTGGCCTTCGTGTGCACGATCCAGTGCTGCAGCTTGACCAGCTCCACATGCAGTTGGGCCAGGCAGCGCATGTATTCGCGACGGCTGATGCCTTTGGGGCGTATCTTCTGGTCGGCCGTCCCCTGCCAGGCGCCCGCCTGCTCATCCAGCACGTGCTCCTTCCGGTCCGCATGCTCTCTCTTGCTCACCGTGCGCCTCCTTCGGCCTGCGTGTCCCGCAGCGGCACCCGTCGGCGGAGCAGCTCGAAATTGCAGACCCGCATGAGCGGCATGCCGCGGTCGTCCACCGCCAGCTTCTGGTCGCGGTCGATCGACAGCAGCAGGTGGTTTCCGCGCAGACTCAGGTCCTCGATCCCCGCGGCGACCAGCCGCCGCCGGGCTGCCCGCATGACACGCACGTATTCACGTTGGGTCAGGCGCCCTTCTCGATACGCCGCGAGCGCATCGATCCCCTTGTAGACGACCTCGTCCTTGACTGCCAGCGACTCGTCGGGCCCGTTCCAGTACCCCCAGATCGTGATGTACTCGTGCTGCCGGCTCAGCACCGACCGCTGGTCGGGCGTCCGCAGGTCCGCATGGCTGACGTAGCGGCTGTTATCGACCAGCGACGAGGAGATGGAAGAGCAGTGGCCGGTCATGTAGATGGCGCGCGGGTAAGTCGTTTCGATGCCGCGCCGCGACAGGTGCATGGCGATCGAGAACTCCTCGAAGGGGCTGTTGTACCCGTAGTCCAGGATCTGTCGTTCGCGGCGCACGAACGGGTCGGCGTCCGGGATCTGGCCGACGCGCGAGACGCGCCACACGAGATGGATATTGTCCTTGGTGACCGTCTCGTACACCTGCTGGGCCGCGCTGATTTTCGTGCGGGGTGTCCGGCGCCACTTCTCGGGCAGGAAGTAATCGAACAGCATCGGGTCGCGGCCCACGACCCACAGTGCCCCGCCCGTGCTCTCCACCCGCCCGAACACGTACTCCACCCCCATGATGACGACCGGCGTGAGGTTCTCGGGGAAGTCCAGCTGTGCTTCGAACCGGTGGGCCTGCCGGACCAGGTACTCACGCCGCTTGCCGGCGCGGAACTTCTCCTCCCGCTGGGGCGACCGCTTGAGCAGTTCGAAATCCACCAGGCCGTACAGCACCTGGCCGGCCCGATCCTTCACGAGCTGACGGTCCGGCGTGGGCCGCACGATGATGTGGTGCGGCTTGTTGTCGCTGACGCAGAACCCTTTGCGGTCCACATCCGCGTGGCAGCGATCCACCAGCTGGGCCATCGTTTCCTTGTCGATCAGGCCGTCGCGGCAGGCCTGGACGGCATCCACCCCCTTGAGCCACTCATAGATCACCGCGTAGTTCCGGTTCCAGTCGAGCGGGATCTCCTCGTGACTCCGCTGGATCGCCTCCATCTTGTAGCGGCGCCGTCCGAGCTGCTCGCCGTACACGAACTTGCGCGGCACGTAGATGGCCAGCGGCTTGTGGGTCAGCACCCGCCCGGGCGACTCGAGGTACGAGTTGCGCATCTCGATGACCAGGCTGAACTCCATGAACGGACTATTGAACTCGGCGTGGACGTCGGACGATCGCGTTTCGCCCGGTACATCCTGGCCCATGCGATTCCATTTCACAACGATGTCTCGGGCACGGCCGTCGACTTCCTTGGTCGTGACACGAAACAGCGCGCTGGTCCCGGGCAGCCGCACGCCGTGCGCCTTCATCCAGCCGGCATCCGCCCAGTGGTTCTCGGGCAGCAGGCACCTCGTGAACGGGATCCCGTATTCCGTCACATACAGATCCGACCCGTCCTCGACCAGCAGATGGAGGTATTTCACGCCCAGCACCGTGATCAACGGCTTGTGTGCGAGATAAGCCGCGACTCCATTCATCTCGCCGATCGTGCTGGCCGTTTGCATCGCCATGTTCGTCTACACCGATGACAATCGCGCTTCCAGCGCCACCAGCTGCTGCCACAGCCGGGGCGGCACACGGTCTCCAAACGTCGCCAGGAACGCCCGCGCATCGGCCGCGTCCGCCTGGAACGCCCGAACGTCCACTTCCATCAGCTCGGCGAAGTCCTCCGCATCCAGGGCCAGGCCATTCAAATCCAGATCGCCGTCCTGCGGCAGGTAGCCGATCGGCGTCCGACGCGCGTCGATCTTCCCCTCCACACGCTCGCACATCCACTTCAAGACCCGGCTGTTGTCGCCGAACCCAGGCCACAGCCAGCGTCCCTCACGGGACGTCCGGAACCAATTGACATAGAAGATCTGCGGCGCCTTGTCCGAGAGCCTGTCCCCCATGGCGAACCAGTGGGCCCAGTAGTCGGCCATGTTGTAGCCGCAGAACGGCAGCATCGCGAACGGATCGCGGCGCAGCGGTTGCCCCACATCCAGTGCCGCGGCCGTCGTCTCGGAAGCCGACATCGCGCCCATAAACACGCCGTGATCGAAATCGAACGCCTGCGTCACCAGCGGGATCACCTGGGTCCGCCGGCCGCCGAAGACCAGGATGTCGATCGGCACGCCGGCCGGATCCTCCCAGTCCGGGCAAAGCACCGGGCACTGGGTCGCCGGCACCGTGAACCGCGCGTTCGGATGGGCGGCCTTGTGCCCCGACTCGGGCACCCACTCCTCCCCCTTCCAGTCGATGGCGTGCTCGCACGGCTCGTCGATCCCCTCCCACCAGACATCGCCGCTGTCGGTCTGCGCGCAGTTGGTGAAGATGCTGTTCGCGTCGAGCATGCGCATGGCCACGGGGTTGGAATTCGCGCTGGTCCCCGGCGCCACGCCGAAGAAGCCGGCTTCCGGATTGATCGCGTACAGGCGTCCGTCCGGACCGATCCGCATCCAGGCGATGTCGTCGCCGATACACTCGCAGGTCCAGCCGGGGATCGTCGGCTGGAGCATGGCCAGGTTCGTCTTGCCGCACGCGGATGGGAACGCGGCGGCGATGTGGAACCGCCGGCCCTGCGGATCGGTCAGACGCAGGATCAGCATATGTTCCGCCATCCAGCCTTCCCGCCGCGCCATGGTCGAAGCGATCCGCAGCGCCAGGCATTTCTTGCCCAACAACGCGTTGCCGCCGTAACCGGACCCGTACGACCAGATCAGGTTCTCCTCGGGGAAGTGGGCGATATACTTCTGCTCCATCGGCGCGCACGGCCAGGCCACGTCGCCCTGGTCGTCCGCCAGCGGCGCGCCGACCGAGTGCAGGCATGGAATGAACTCGCCGCGGTCGCCCAGCACGTCGAGCACTTTGCTCCCCACGCGCGTCATGATGTGCATGTTCACCACGACATACGGCGAGTCGGTGATCTCGACGCCGATCTTCGAGAGGGGCGAGCCGATCGGGCCCATCGAGAAGGGGATCACGTAGAGCGTCCGGCCTTTCATGCAGCCGCGGTAGAGCTCCGTCATCGTCCGCTTCAGCTCCGCAGGGTCCTTCCAGTTATTGGTCGGCCCGGCGTCTTCCTGCCGCGCGCAGGCGATGAACGTCCGGGCTTCCACCCGCGCCACGTCGCTCGGGTCGCTCCGGAACAGATAGCTGTTGCGGCGCCGCTTCTCGTTCAATTTGACCGCCGCGCCGGACTCGACCATCTGACGCATGAGCCGGTCATATTCGGCGCGAGACCCGTCGCACCACTCGATCTGATCCGGTTGGCACAGGGCCGCCACTTCGGATACCCATTCCAGCAGTTTCTTGTGCGTTGTCTTCATGCCTCACACTGTAGGGGCCGGCGGCTCGAAGTCAATCCTTACGGGAACCTGTTCAGCGCCTGTCGGAGACCGGGCATTCGCTTCCTGCGCACCGCGGCATCCCGCTTGTGCGCGCAGCGTGCCCGCCCTGTCGGCCATGCCAATTCTACCTTGCGTCCGGCGCGGAACCCGACAGCAGGGATCTGGCCGGGCGGCTGCCGGTCGACGTGCCGCGCCGGCTCAGCTGGGGGATCGCCGGGGGCCGGGGCCTAGACGTCCTCTGTCGACTTGCGCAGGCTACGGGCGGTCTGGCGGAACTCCTGGACGTTCATCTCTCTCAGGAACACGAAGCCGCGGGCGCCGCGGATCAACGGGCTGCCGTGCTCGGCGAACCACGCGCGGCCGAGGCAGGTCTTGAGCATCTGATACTGTTCGACCTGGATCTGCTGCGCCAGTTCGCAGAACGGCCCGTCATGCGCGTGGCTGGGGAACGAAGCGTGCCGTTGCGAGACGAACGTGTTGAGGAACGCATTCTCCATGACCGACAGCATATTGAGCGAGACCGGCACGTACACATTCGCCTCGCTGGGATGGAACCGGAACCAGACGTTGCGGTATCCCCAGATGCGGACGTCCTGTCGCTGGTTCATTTCCACGTACCGGTCCGTGGCCTCGCTGATCGCCTGCAGCACCTTGTAGTGCGTGTCCGGGCCGCTCGCCTCGGGGTCGAGCGCACAGGAGATCACGTCCGGCTTGATCCGGTTCAGGAGGTCGAGCACGGGCGCCACGTCGCGTTCCACGGTCGGCTCCGGCACGAAGATGTCACCGGTGTAGAAGCCGAGCCGCAGGTGCCGGATATGCGAGCATTGCCAGCCGAAGTAGCCCCACAACGTCTCGGCCTCCCACTCCCGGCACATACCCTTGAGCCGCTGCATGGCGCTGGGGTCCTTGCGTCCCGGGTAGACGCTGCCGAAGTAGTGTTCCAGCTCCGTCATCCGGTCGGCAATGGCCTCGATGTCGCTCTCTTCGTAGACCTCCATCAGGTTCCTCAACAGGCGGCGGGCCGCCCCCTCGGCGCGCATCTCCTCGTTGCGGGCCGCGATGCCGTCGAGGTACTGCCAGATATCGCGATTGCGCCCCTGCTGGTTGTCGCTGTCGAAGTACCCTTCGCGGCATAACGCCTGGAACTCCTTGGAGTGGATCCAGCGTTTGAGCCCTTGGAGCTGCTGCAACATGTACTGGTTCGTGACCGCCGTGAACCCGCTGGTGAGCGTCACGAAATGATGGTCGTTCGTGGGGTTCCGCATGCTGCGGACGATATGGGGCAAGTACCCCAACATCAGGTCGTCATGGTGCGGCTCGGTGTGCAGGTAGCGGGTATTGGCGCAGACCGTGCTGCCGCGCTCGATGTTCTCAATCAACCGATCGCGCGTGAGGCTCACGAGTTCCCGGAGCGGCTGCCCGCGCCCTTTGAGCACGGCGGCAAGCATCAGGTCCTGGTCGGCTTCCTGCTGCGTCAGGTCGGACAGCGGCTTGTTCCGCTGCAGCGACAAGTTCACCACCGCCCGCATCACCTGCTCGTCCGAATAGTCCTGCGAACGCACCAGGAGGCTGACTTGTCGGCGGCACAGCTGCTTGGCGGCGCCCAGCGTGACGTAGAAGCGCGCATGCGGGAGCACCCGCAAGGCGCTGGCCGGGATCCGGACGCTGACCGGGCCCTGGACCGCATCCGCAATCACGCCCGCCTTCGCCTCGCCTGCGGCAATGATGATCGCCGTGCACTCGGGGTTGTACGTGATCGTGCCCAACCCGATCGTGATCACCAGCCGCCGGCGCGAGACCTCGATGCCGCCCAAATCGCCGGCCGCCGCCGCCTGCGTCTCGTAATTCGTGGCCATCAGGCGCGTCGTCGAGAAATGATCCGAGCCCCGCACGTTGAACCCGATGTGCCCGTCCGGCCCGATGCCGCCCAGGAAGAACCCCAACCCGCCCAGCGCACGGATCTGCTCCTCGCGCTGCTGACACCAGTCGTCGATCCGGGACAGCACGGCCTGCTGCGCCCGCTCCAGGTCCGTCACCGCCTGCCGCGTCCGCAACGTCAGGTCCACCGTCGACTCCGGCCAGATCAGCTCGAGGTCCTGGTCGGGCGTGATCCCGATCTCCGCGCAATTCATCAGCAGGGCTTTGTGCGGATCCAGGCGCATGCCGGCCAGATAGTACTTCTTCACGTAGTGATGGAAGCTGTTCCTCTGCGTTGGCTGGATCGGATAGAACTCGTCAATCTGCACAAAGTGCAGGCTGCGCATGTCCGGACGACGCGCCGGATCGATCCCGCTCTTCTCCAACAGCTCGCGAGTCTCCGGCTCGTCCCACGTCTGGATCAGGCGGTTGACCCACCGGATGAAATGCTCCGGCGTCTTACCGGTCGGCAACGAGACCACGCCGCCGGGATGGCCCTGTACCCACTCGATGAACCGCATGGCCACCAGCTGCCCCAGTGCCGGGAAGTTGCTGACCGTGATCACCGGGATGTGCTCTTCCGGCGCGTACATCAGATCCAGCGGGGATTGCTCGACCGCCCGCGCTTCCACGGGCGATAGGGTCAGCTGATCATAGATACTCATACTTCGCCTCGCACCGATCGGAAAACGACTCGCCTATGGGGCCCTGCCACCGGCCTCAAGTCTAGCTTCGCCTCAGCCTCCCCGGTAGATCCACTCCGCCGGAGTGGGCCTGGACCTGCCTGCGATCCCGCCGTAGAACAGTGTCCGTGCGGTTCGTCGTGCCCGATTCCAACGAGGTGCATCATGACAACGCGTCCACCACGTCGGCTGTGCTGGGCCGTGCTGCTGGCCTGTGCGTGTACCTGCCTGGTGCCGGTCGGCCGGCTCCCGGCGGCGGATGATTCGGTCCTGGACCTGAGCGGCAGCTGGGGATTTGAGATCGATCCGGCTGATATCGGAGTCGCCAACCGGTGGTTCGAGCGGCCGCTGGCCGAGGCGCTCCAACTGCCCGGCTCGCTGCAGGCCCAAGGGTTCGGATCGGTCCCTGCGCTGGACACCCAGTGGACCGGATCGATCCAGCGCGGGGTGTTCGAAATGCCGCGTTACGCGGCCTACCGCGACGCGGCCCATTTCAAAATGCCGTTCTGGCTGCAGCCGAAGCGCCATTATGTGGGACCGGCCTGGTACCAGCGCACGGTGACAATCCCCGCGAGCTGGAGTGCTCGGCGAATCACGCTGCTGCTGGAGCGCTGTCACTGGTTCACAACCGTCTGGCTGGACGGCCGGGAGGTGGGCCAGGGCGAGAGCCTCAGCGTGCCGCACGTCTTCGATTTGGGCGCCGGCCTGCCGCCTGGCGACCATCATCTCACGATCCGCGTGGACAACCGCATGTCGATCGACGTGGGCGAGAACTCGCATAGCGTGACCGACCACACGCAGACGAACTGGAACGGCATCGTGGGGCGCGTCGAGCTTCGCGCCGGCCCGCCGCTCTGGATCGACGACCTCCAGGTGTTCCCGGACCTCGCCCGCAACATGGCGCGCGTCCGGGTCGCCTTGTGCAACCGCACGGGCGCGCCGGCCCGTGCGAAGCTGCTGGTCCGCGCGAGCTGCCCGGGCGGGCCGGAGCATTCCGCGGAACACGAGCTGGCCGTCGCCGACGAATCGGCGGCCTGCGAGATCGATCTGGCGCTGGGTGCCCAGGCGCAGTTCTGGGATGAACACCAGCCGAATCTGTACACGCTGCACGTGCAACTGACCGGCGACGCGCAGGACGAGCGACAGACGGCTTTCGGCATGCGCCAACTGTCCACGGACGGGCCGCGGTTCACGCTGAACGACAAGCCCATCCAGTTCCGCGGCACGCTGGAATGCTGCATCTTTCCGCTGACCGGCTATCCGGCAACGGACCTGTCCGCTTGGAAGGCGATCATCGGCCGCGCCAAGCAGTTCGGGTTGAACCATATCCGCTTCCACTCCTGGTGTCCGCCGGAAGCCGCCTTCGCCGCCGCCGACGAACTGGGCTTCTACTTCCAGGTCGAATGCGCCTCGTGGGCCAATGGTGGGGCCAGCGTCGGGGATGGGAAGCCGCTGGACGAGTGGCTGTATCGCGAAGCGGACCGCATCCTGCGCGCCTACGGCAACCATCCCTCGTTCATGCTGCTGGCCTACGGCAATGAGCCGGCCGGACCGGGGCCCCAGCACATGGGCGAGAAGTACCTGGCGCAGTGGGTGACGCACTACAAGCAGCATGCGCCGCGCCAGCTGGTCACGTGTGCGTCCGGCTGGCCATACCTCGCCGAAAGCGACTTCCACGTGATGCACGCTCCGCTGCGGCAGCATCGCCAGTTCGATGCGCTGGCGCCCGAGACGACGAAAGACTACCGACAGCACGTGGCCCGCTATCCCGTCCCGCTGATCAGTCACGAGACGGGCCAGTGGTGCGTCTTTCCGAACCTGGAGGAGATGCCCGCCTACCAGGGCGTGCTGGAGCCGAAGAACTTCGAGATCGTGCGGGATTGCCTCGCGCAGCATGGACTGCTCCACCAGGCCCAGGACTTCCTGATCGCCTCCGGCCGGTTCCAGACGCTGCTCTACAAGGAGGAAATCGAGGTCCTGCTGCGCACGCCGGACCTGGGCGGCTTCCAGCTGCTCGACCTGCACGATTTCCCCGGACAAGGCACGGCGCTGGTGGGCGTCCTCGACCCGTTCTGGAACCCGAAACCCTACGTCACCGACCGGCAGTTCCGTCGCTTCTGCGGGCCGGTGGTGCCGCTGGCCCGGATGCCCAGACGCGTCTGGACGACCGATCAGCCGTTCTCCGCGGTGGTCGAGGTGTCCCAGTATGGCGATCGCGACCTGGCCCGGGCAACTGTCGAATGGGCCCTGCGCACCGACCAGGACCAGATGATCGGCCAAGGGTGCTGGACCGACGTGGATCTCCCCGCGGGCGGCCTGCACGAGGTCGGCACCGCCACCTGCTCGCTCAACGCGGTGCGGCGCGCCGGCCGACTGACGCTGACCGTCGCGGTCCGCGGCACCCCCTACGTGAACGACTGGCAGATCTGGGTGTATCCACCCCTGCCGGACACGCCGTCTGCCGACGACATCTTGGTGTCGCACGCGCTGGACGCGGCGACCGAGGCGCGGTTGAAGGAGGGCGGCAAGGTGCTGCTGCTGCCCCGGCAGTCGGCCATCGCCGGTGACACGGCCGGCTCCTTTGAGCCGGTCTTCTGGAACCGCCTGTGGTTCCCCACGCAGACGGTGCACACCTTGGGCCTGCTCTGTGATCCGGCACACCCCGCGCTGGCCGAGTTCCCCACGGACCCGCACAGCAACTGGCAGTGGTGGGACCTGTGCATGCATTGCAAGCCGATGATCCTCGACGGCCTGCCGGCCGACCTGGCGCCGATCGTCCAGCCGATCGACGATTGGAACACGTGCCGGAGACTGGGGCTGGTCTTCGAGGCGCGTGTCGGGCCGGGGCGACTCCTGGTCTCCGCCGTGGACCTCGTGAAGGATCTCGAGCAGCGCCCGGTCGCCCGCCAGCTTCGGCACAGCCTGCTCACGTACATGTCCGGCGATCGATTTGCGCCCACGGCCTGCGTGTCCTGGGCGGCGCTCCAGTCGCTGTTGCGCACCCCTTCCTGGCTGGAGCAGCTGGAGGCCACTGTGCGGGCCGACAGCCAGCACGCGGGGTACGAGGCCGAGCGCGCCATCGACGGGAACCCCAACACGATCTGGCACACGGCCTACGGCTCGGACAGTCCGCCGCATCCGCACGAACTCGTAGTGGACCTGCGCGGCGTCCACGAGATCCGCGGGGTGGCCTACCTCCCGCGCCAGGACATGGCCAACGGGCGGATCGCCCGGTACGAGATCTACGCCTGCGAGGATGGAAACGCCTGGGGCAAGCCGCTCGCGGTCGGCCAATGGCCCGATTCCCAGGACCGGCAGACCGTGTTGTTCGCCGCCGGCGTCCGGGCGCGGTACATCCGGCTGGTCGCGATCTCGGAAGTGCACGGCAACCCGTTCGCATCCGTTGCGGAGCTTGACGTGCTGAGATGAGCGAGTCGGGGGGATGACCAGGCCTGCGCTACCCCGGCGCGCAGAGCTGCTATAATGCGGTTTCTTCACCATGTTTCGGACTTCGCCGCGGAGAGAGATGCAGTGACACGACCCAACTTCATCCTGACGACCTGTCTGTTAGCACTCATGACGACCACGACGTACGCAGCCAACCCGTTCTATGCCCCCTGGACCACGCCTTTCGAGGTCCCGCCATTCAACCAGATCAAGCTGGAGCATTACCGGCCGGCGTTCGACGAGGCGATGAAGCGTCATCGGCAGGAGGTGGCGGCGATCTGCAGCGAGCCGGCTGCGCCCACGTTCGAGAACTCCGTCGAGGCTCTGGAGCGCAGCGGCGCGCTGCTCGACCGGGTCGGCAACGTTTTCTTCGCCATGAAATCGTCGATGAACAACGACGAGATGGAATCGATTGCGAAGGCCGTGGCCCCGTTGCTGTCGAAGCACGAGGACGAGATCCTGCTGAACGACGCGTTGTTCCAGCGGGTGAAGGTCGTGTACGAGTCGCGCGATGCGCTGTCGCTCACTCCCGAGCAGCGCAAGCTGCTGGAGGAGTACTACAAGCGGTTCGTGCGGGGCGGCGCCAACCTGCCGCCCGACCAGAAAGAGGAGCTCAAGGAGCTCAACGCGCAGCTGTCGCTGCTGTCGGTCAAGTTCGGCGAGAACGTGCTGAAGGAAGAAAACCGGTTCGAGCTGCTGATCGACGACCAGACCGACCTGTCCGGCCTGCCCGCGACGGTGGTCTCGGCGGCGGCGGAGGCGGCCGAGGAGCGTGGCCAGGCTGGGAAGTGGCTGTTCACCCTGCACAAGCCGAGCATGATCCCCTTCCTGCAGTATTCGGACCGGCGCGCGCTGCGCGAGAGGATCTACCGGGCCTACATCAACCGCGGGAACCACGACGACGAGCTCGACAACAAGGCGACGCTGGCGGAGATGGTCAAGTTGCGGGCCCGGCGCGCCAACCTGTTGGGCTACGAGACGCACGCCCACTACGTGCTGGAAGAGAACATGGCGAAGACGCCCGCCCAGGTCTACGCCCGGCTCAACGAGATCTGGCCGGCGGCCTTGCAGCGCGCCAAGCAGGAAGCGGCCGACATGCAGGCGCTGATCGACCGGGAGCAAGGCAATTTCCAGCTGGCCTCCTGGGACTGGTGGTATTACGCCGAGAAAGTGAAGAAGGCCAAGTACGACCTGGACGAGGAGATGTTGCGGCCGTACTTCAAGCTGGAGAACGTGCGGCAAGGCGCCTTCGATGTGGCCACCCGCTTGTACGGGCTGCAGTTCGACGAGCGCACCGACATCCCGATCTACCACCCCGACGTGTCCGTGTTTGAAGTGAAGGAGGCGGGCGGGCGCCATGTGGGGATCCTGTACGTGGACTACTTCCCGCGGGCCAGCAAGCGGGGCGGGGCCTGGATGTCCGAGTTTCGCCAGCAGATGAAGGAGAAGGGCAAGGACATTCGGCCGGTCGTCTACAACGTCGGCAACTTCTCCAAGCCCACCGCGGACAAGCCGTCCCTGCTCTCCCTGGAGGAAGTCGAGACGCTGTTCCACGAATTCGGCCATGCGCTGCACGGCCTGCTCTCCGACTGCACCTACAAAACGCTCGCCGGCTCGAGCGTCGCGCGCGATTTCGTCGAACTGCCGTCCCAGATCATGGAGAACTGGGCCACCGAGCCGGCCGTCCTCAAGCAGTACGCGCTGCACTACGAGACCGGCGAACCGATGCCGGACAACCTGATCGCCAAGATCCAGGAGTCGCGGCACTTCAACCAGGGCTTCGCCACGACCGAGTACCTCGCCGCCTCGTTCCTGGACATGGACTGGCACACGCGTGTCACGCCCGAGGCGACCGTGGATGTGTTGGCCTTCGAGCAGGCGAGCATGGACCGGATCGGCTTGATCCCCGAGATCATCGCGCGCTACCGCAGCTCGTACTTCAATCACATTTTCGCCGGCGGGTACTCCGCCGGGTACTATGCGTACATCTGGGCGGAAGTGCTCGACGCCGACGCGTTCCAGGCCTTCAAGGAGACGGGCGACATCTTCAACCCGCAGGTGGCCAAAGCGTTCCGTGACAACATCCTGTCCCGCGGCCGCACGGCGGATCCGATGGTCCTGTACAAGCAGTTCCGCGGCAAGGAGCCGGGGATCGACGCCCTGCTGGAACGCCGCGGCTTGAAGTAGCCGCGCGACGCCGGCGCCACCGCTGGAAGCATACCGAACGACCTGATTTCTCAACCTGCTCTTGCACCAAGGAGAATCCGATGAGTCGCTTGCATGTCCTGCTCGGTTGGGCCGTACTGGCCTGGAGCTGCGTCGCGGGTCCGGCGTGGAGCGCCGAGAAGCCCGTGTGGAAACCGCTGGCCGACGGCAAGACGTTCAACGGCTGGCATAAGAACGGCGAGGGGGATTGGACCATCGAGGACGGCGTCTACGTCGGCCGGGCCGACAAGACCAGGCTCTACGGACATCTGGTCTCCGACGCGGAGTATCAGGATTTCACCGTCCGATTCGACTTCCTGTGCGCCAGCGGCGACAGCGGCTTCTTCATCCGCACCAAGATGCGGGACCCCGATCAGACGGTGGGCCTGCAAGTCCAAGTCGGCCCGCTCGGGACCGGCAATGGCGGCATCTACGAAAGCTATGGCCGCGGCTGGCTGCAGCAGCCCTCCCGCGAATTGGAGCGCGCGGGCTACCGGGAGGGCCGGTTCAACGAGATGATGATCTCGGCATACGGCGACCGCGTCACCGTGCACGTCAACGGCATCAAGACGGCGGACCTGACCGACGCACAACTGTCGCGGGAACCCGGCGTGTTCGCGCTGCAGATGCACAGCGGCGTGGTCAATGACACGCGATTCAAGAACCTCGCGATCCTCGAGCGCGGCGAAATCACTCCCAAAGCCTTCCTCGGCACCGATGCGCCGGCCGTCGAACCGGGCCGGGACGGGACCATCTCCCTCTCCGCGGCCCGCGGACTGGGGATCGGGCCGGAGATCCGGTACAGGCCCGAGTGGGCCGCGTTCGGCTCGTTCACCGACAAGGACCGGATCGAATGGCCGCTCAACGTAACAGCTGACGGCCTGTATGACGTGTGGCTCGAGTGCGCCGTGGCGGACGACCAGGCCGGCAAACCGTTCGTGCTGGAAATCGGCGACCAGAGCCTGAACGGGACGATCGCCAAAACCGGGTCGCCGGAAACGTACGGCAACGTGCAGGTCGGCCGGATCAAGGTTCCGGCCGGTTCGCCGCGCGCCGTGCTGCGCCCCGCCGGCCCGTTCGATCAATGGCTGTGCAATCTGCGCGAAATCAAGCTGGTGCCGGCCGCGGTACCCACCACGGAGTCCCCTTGATGGCCGCTGACGTTCGGACAACCGCTCAACGCGCACGGTCCGCGGCGCTCTTTCCGCGCCTGCGAGCCGCCGGTTGCCTGCTGATCCTCGGGGCGGCCCGCGTACTGGGAGCGGACGGCACGTCAACCGACGTGCCGGAGAACCTGGCCCCGCGCGCGGCGATTACAGCCAGCTCGACCTACAGCGACCAGTATCTCGGCCAGTTCGTCGCCGATGGCGTGGTGCCCGCCGCGATGTGCTGTGCGGATGTCGGCCGCGCCTGGTGTGCCGAAGGGAACCACCATCCGGACGGGGTGACGCTGACCTTCACCTGGCCCGAGCCGGTGTCCGTGACGGAACTCGCCTACTTCGGCCGAACCGCCTGGCAATGGGAAGAGAACTGGCGGGACTACGAGGTCTATACGGCGCTGGACCAGCCGCCGATCGCGGCGGGGCAACTGCGGCCGGGACACGGTCCCCAGCGCATCCGACTGCCGGATCCGATCCGCACGTCGTCACTGACGCTGAAGTTCCTGAGTTCTTACGGCGGGTCGAATCCAGGCGCCTCCGAGATCCAGGTGTTCGCCGCGCCGCTGCCCGACTCCGCGTATGACGCGTTCACGCCGCCGGCGCCTGTGACCTCAGCCGTCGTGGAATCCACGCTGCCCGAGAGCGCGCCGTTGGCCGAGCGTCTGACGCGCGGCGACTGGGGATTCACACGGCTCGTCGTCGTGCAGCGCGCGGCAATCGAGCCATCCCACGTCTACACCTATCACGTGGAAGGGCAGACGCCGGGCGGCGGCCTCTACCTGGTCGACCTGGCCGGCGGCACACCGCGCTTGACGCAGTTGGTCGATGCCTCGGCCGGACTGATCCTCGACGCCAACGTCTCCTACGACGGCACCACCGTGCTCTTCAGCTGGAAGAGGACGATGCAGGACAAGCTCCAGTTGTTCACGATCAACGTGGATGGGACCGCGCTGACTCAGCTGACCGACCACGATTCGAACAACCTCAACGCGTGCTGGCTGCCCGATGACTCGATCGCGTTCCTGTCGGATCGCAAGCCGGCGTTCGCCTATTGCTGGACTTCAACCACACCCATCCTGTACCGGTGTGATCGCGATGGCGGCAACGTCCAGCGGCTCTCAGCCAACTATCTCAACGATTTCACGCCTTCGGTGATGGAGGACGGGCGGATCATCTACAGCCGCTGGGAGTACGTGGATCGTCCGGCGATCCCGATCCAGAGCCTGTGGACGATCAACCCGGACGGCACGGGGCTGGCCGGTTTTTTCGGCAACCGCGTGTTGAGCCCGGCCACGTTCATGGAGTCGCATGAGATCCCGGGGACCGGCCAGGTGTTGTGTGTGTTGACATCGCATAACGGGCCTTGTCGGGGCGCGATCGGCATGGTGGATCCCGCACGGGGCGCCAATGCCCAGGAGGCGATCCGGAATGTGACGCCCGAAGTCGACGTGGGGCTGGTGGATCGGGGGGACGGCAATCACATTCGCGGGCCGTACGAGAGTCCGTTTCCGGTGGATGACCAGTATTTCCTCGTGTCCTGCGCCGGGACCCTGCTGATCCGCGACTATCGCGGCACGCAGCAGGCCACGATCCTGCGCCGGCAGGACGCGCTGGGCTATTACACAGCGCGGCCGGTCCTGGCGCGGAGGCGACCGGCATCGCGCTCGTCGACCTATCACCCCACAGACGGCCCCTGGGCGTCGGTCCTGGTCGAGAATGTCTACAGGGGGCTGGAATCCTACGCCGAGGCCGGGACGATCGTGCAGATCGCCGTGGTGCAGGAGATCGAGAAGAGCAAGTTCGCCGACGTCAGCCGCCGCGCGTTCGGATTCCAGTTCCCGGTCGTCTCGTGCGGCGCGACCTACGCGCCCAAGAAGGTCTGGGGGTTCGCCAGCGTCGAGCCCGACGGCTCGGCACATTTCCGAGTCCCGGCACAGGTTCCCATTTACTTCATGGCCCTGGACGCGCAAGGGCAAGCCATCCAGCGGATGCGCAGCTTCACGCATCTGATGCCGGGCGAGCAACAGAGCTGCGTCGGGTGCCATGCCGATCGGAATTACGTGACGCCCGACGTGACGGCGCGCCCCCTGGCAGCGCGGCGCCCGCCCCAGGACCTCACGCCGCCCGAGTGGGGCGTCTGCGGATTCAGTTATCCGCATATCGTGCAGCCGGTGCTCGATCAATACTGTGTCGAGTGCCACAATGCCCAGGCGCCGGAAGGGGGTGTGGACCTGAGCGGCGACCTGACCGATTTCTTCAACGTCTCGTACGAGACACTGGCGCGGCAAGGCAACCCGGGCGAGAACCCCTACACGAAGTGGATCCCGACCTACAACGGCCTGGAGGCCAACATCCTGCAGATCACACCCGGTTACTGGGGCTCGCCGGCCAGCAAGCTGGCCCACATCGTGCTCTCCGGACACCCCGACGAGGCGGGCCGACCGCGTGTCGCGGTGGATCCGCCCAGCCAGCGCCGTGTGCTGACCTGGATCGACCTGAACGTGCCCTACTATGGCACCTCCGAGTCCAACAACATCGAGCTGATCGGCTGCCGGCAGATGGTCCCCGGCGACCTGGACCAGGTGCTCACGCAGGTGATCGCGCGGCGCTGTGCGTCCTGCCACGAGCCCGTGCGACCGGAATACACACGCATCACGAACGTCGAGCACAACTCGTTCCTGCTCGCCCCGCTGGCGCGCGCAGCGGGGGGCAGCGAACGCTGCGGCAGGCCGGTCTTCGGTTCGAAGGACGACCCGGATTACCAGGCGATCTTGAGGACTTTCAAAGCGTTGGACCCGTTGTTCAAGTCGAGCCCCCGTGCGGACATGGTCAATTGAAGGAGATCGTCACACCATGTTACGTTGCCATCGAACCTCGTGTTGTGTCGCCTGTATCGCGCTGTGTCTGAGCCTCGTCGCCGGGTCCAGGCCGGCGTCGGCGCAGCCCTCGTCGGCACCCCCGCCGCGGATGCTGGACTTCCTGGCTGCCCGGAGCGCGCGGACCTGGCCGCACGTCCCGCGCAAGGTGCTCGCGTTCTACTACACCTGGTATGGGCGGCCCGAGCGCCACGGCCAGTGGGTGCACTGGGGCCGCGTGGACGACGCGAACCACGACATCTCGGAAGCGACGCACTATCCCGTGCTGGGCGCTTATGACTCGCACGACCCGACCGTTATCGATCAGCACATCGAGCTGGCCAAGGCGCACGGGGTGGACGGGTTCATCTGCACCTGGTGGGGGCAGAACACGTTCGACGACCGAGCGCTCGTGCAGGTCCTCGAGCGCGCCGGGCGGAAGGACTTTGCGGTGAGCATCTATTGGGAGACGGCGCCCGGCAAGGGGCAGGACCAGGTGGATCGGGCGGTCCGCGACCTGTTATATGTGCTCGAGCGCTACGGCTCACACCCCGCCTTCCTGAAAGTGGACGGCAAGCCGGTGCTCTTCGTCTACGGGCGCGTGATGAATGAAGTGCCCACCCAGCAGTGGCCCGTCATCATGGCCGAAGTGGAGCGGCGGTATCCCACCGGCTGCCTGCTGATTGCCGACGGCTATAGCCAGCTCAACGCGCGGCTGTTCGACGGCGTCCACACCTATAACATCTGCGGATCGGTACAGGGCAAGGAGAAGGCAGGGCTGCGCGAATGGAGTCGCGACAGCTTTCAGAGTGCAGTCCGTTTGGCCAAGAGTGCGGGAAAGGTCTCCTGCATCACGGTCATCCCCGGGTACGATGACACGAAGATCCGCACGCCGGGATTGACGGCCTTGCGGGAGGGCGGGAACACTTACCAGGTGCTGTGGGAAGAGGCGATCCGCGCCGACCCCGACTGGGTGCTGATCACATCCTGGAACGAGTGGCACGAAGGATCGGAGATCGAGCCGAGCTGGGAGGACGATGATCAATACATCAAGCTGACCGGCCGCTACGCGGCGCAATTCAAGGCGACGCCCGTGAGCGCTGTCGCGGCGGGTGACCGCGCGACCGGTATTCCGGCCGAGATATCGGCCGAGCTTGGCAAGCTCTTCGGCGACCGGCCGCCCCTGGCCGTGCTGCCCGGCTATACGGGCGATGCGGTGTTCTGGCTCGCCGACGCGGGCGTGCCGCTCGAAGAGCTGACCTGGGAAGACGTCACGTCCGCCGACCGGTTCAATGCCCGGCGCTACCGCATCGCGGTCTATGCGGGGTACGAGGACTATCGCCAGACGCTGCACGAGCACGCCGATGTGGACCGCGGCCTCGTGCGCTATCTCGAAGAAGGCGGGCTGCTCCTGGCGCTGCCGAGCGGCCCGTTCCCGTTCTACTACAACGAGCATCGGACGGCGGTCCACGCGGCGCGCCAGTTCGGCTTGCCCGTGGAGGGCGGGACCGGCGATCCGCGACAGGCGCCGACCGGCTGGGAACATCCGCCCGCCGGCCTGACCTTCACGTTCGAGTTCAATACGGAGTTCATACACAGCGTTCCTCCGCGCGCCGCGTTTCCACTGGACGGCGACCTGCGCTGGCGCCCCATGACGGCCCAGGGGCTGGCGGAAGGCGATACCTACATCTCCCTGGCCCGGCTCACCGATCAGACCGGCCGGTACTGGGGTGACGGCATCGCATATGTCGAGCACCGGGTGACTGCGCCCCGGAACGGGAAATGCCTCTACGCCTGGATGCGCATGATCGATGTGGCGGAACGCAATCAAATGCTGTTCGACCTCCTGAAGCTGGCCGCGGCCCAGGCGGGCCCGTGACGAACGGTATCAGCGCGCACGCTGGAGCGGAGCGGCGAGGCGAGTTACACTGATGGCTGCCCTGTACATACCCGGTCGTAGATTGGAGGCTGCCCTGCCATGCCAGAGAGAACAACCGGCACTGCCCGCATTTCGTCACGTCGCACGTTCCTGGCCCGGACTGCGGTGGGAGTCACGGGGCTCGCGGCCCTTGGCCGGCTGTTGCCGGTCCATGCGGCCCCTCAGCCGACCGACATGGAGGTGAAGATCGGCCTGATCGGCTGCGGCGGCCGCGGCACGGGCGCCGCTTTGGACGCATTGGGCGCGGCCACGAAAGTCATTTATCCGGCAGCCGGCTATCACACGGAAGATGTCGCCGACGGGGCGACGATCGCCCGGCCCAATATCAAGGTGGTGGCGCTGGCGGACCTGTTTGAAGACCGGCTGACCAGGTGCCGCGAGCAGCTGGCGATCCTGGGCATCCACATCCCGCCCAACCGGTGCTTCACCGGCTTCGAGGCCTACCAGGCGCTGCTGGAACTGCCCGAGGTGAATTACGTGATCCAGGCCACGCCGCCCCACTTCCGCCCCCGGCATCTGATGGCGGCGATCGAGGCCGGCAAGCATGTGTTCATCGAGAAGCCCGCGGCTGTGGATCCCGCGGGCGTGAAGCTGGTCATGGAAGCCGGCAGACTGGCCCAGGAGAAAGGGCTCGGCATCGCGGCCGGCACGCAGCGGCGCCACTCGCTCCCGTATCGCGAGACGATCCGGCGCATCCAGGACGGCGCGATCGGCGAGATCGTCTATGCCAAGTGCTACTGGAACGGCGGTGAGATCTGGGTGATCGAGAAGCAGCCGCAGTGGAGCGACATGGAGTGGCAGCTTCGCAACTGGAACTACTTCACATGGCTGGCCGGCGATCATATCGTGGAACAGCACGTGCATAACCTCGACGTCATGAACTGGGTCCTCGGTACGCACCCGCTTAGGGCCGTGTCCGGCCTGGGCGGACGCCAGGTGCGTGTGGACCCGAAGTACGGCAACATCTTCGATCACTTCGCTGTCGAGTTCGAGTATCCCAATGGCGTGTCGATGTTCAGCCAGTGCCGTCAGATCAACGGCTGCCTGGACAAAGTGGATGAATTCGTCATGGGCACCGCCGGCGTGAGCAACTGCCACAGCCAGATCCGCCCCAAGACCGGCACGCCTTGGCGGGTGCCACAGGAGACTACGAGGCAGGATCGGCCGTACGAACAGGAACATCTGAACCTGATCGCCAGCATCCAGGCCGGCAACCCGATCAACGAGGCGCAAGCCGTGGCCGAGAGCACCCTGACGGGGATCATGGGGCGCGAGGCCGTGTACAGCGGCCAGGCGATCACTTGGGATGCGGCCATGCAGTCGACGATGCGTCTGGGCCCCGACACGTACGAGTTCGGCCCCTATCCGACACCCGACGTCGCACGGCCCGGCATTTACCAGTTCAGCTAGGCGCGCACCAGACTCGATCATGACCATTCATTCCTTGAGGAGGACGGACATGGACCACAACGCGGATCGACTTGTGACCCGCCGTCGTCTGATGACGGCCGCGCTGGGCACGACCGGGATGGCCGCGCTGGCCGGCGCGCCGGGCACCGCGGCGGCGGCCGCGCGGCGCGAAGGTTCGCTGCCGGGCAAGAAGGTGCTGATCGCCATCGGCGATTTCAGTGAGAGCATGGAGACCTATTACCTGGTGTACCGCCTGGTGGAAGAAGGCGTCACGCCGGTGGTCGTTGCCGCCGCGAAGAAGACGCTCCAGTTGGTCGTGCATGACTTCGATCGGCAGTACACCAACTACACCGAGAAGCTCGGCTATCTGATCCAGACGGACCTCGCGTACGACGACGTGCAGGCGGCCGACTATCACGCATTGCTCGTGCCGGGCGGCCGCGGACCGGAAGAGATCCGCCAGTACGCGTCGGCGCTGGATATCACCCGTTATTTCCTGGACCACCGGTTGCCGGTGGGCGCGATGTGCCACGGCCCGCAACTGTTGTACGCGGCGCGTCCCTTGACCGGGCGTCGCATCGCCGCGTACGCGGGCATCCGCGCCGACGTGGAAGCCGCCGGCGCCACCTACGTCGACGAACCGGTCGTCGTCGATGGACCGCTGGTCACGTCCCGCGGCTGGCCCGACCTGCCGTACTTCATGCCCAAGTTCCTGGACGTGCTCGCACAGGCCTAGCGGGTCCGCTCAGTATTCGCGATCGATCACGATCCCCGGCTGGGGCACGGGATACTTGCCGTCGGGACCCGGCATCAGCGGGGAGGGTGAGTCGGCGGTAAGCCGATCGACCTCGGGTGCGAACTCGTGGGTCAGGTTGAGGATCTGGTCGTAAGTGACGACCTGCCCCGTGTGCGCTGCCATCCGCCCCATGGAACTCACCAGGCTCGCTTCCGTGCCCCGTTTCGTTTCGTTGTAGGGTTGGTCCTGGCGGATGGCCACCAGGAAGTCATCCCACTCGGCAACGTAGGGGTCGGGCTCAGGCGGCGGGAACTGCCAGACCAGCGCGTCGGCTGACAGGTCCTGCCGACGATAGATGGCTGTCTTGGACGGCGTGCCCGCCCCGATCGAAATGACGGCCTGACATTTGCTGCCGTGCACGTAGCTCCCGAACTGCTCATAGCAGCGGTCGATGCAGCGCCCGAAGAGGAACAGCTTCGTACCGTCTCGGAACGTGTACTCCACCGAGTAGTTGTCGAAGTTCTGGTCGACGGCATCCAGCCGATAATGCCGGCCGCCGCTCGCCTGCGCTTCCACCGGCCATTCGCCTTTCATCCAACAACACTCGTCGATGTTGTGGATATAGAAGTCGCTGTAGCAGCCGCCGCTGGCCCACAAATAGCTGTGGAAGTTGCGGACCTGGTACATCAGGTCGGAGATGTTGTCCGGCTTGGGCGGCGACAGGAACGAGCCGATGGGCCCGTGCATGCGATAGGCGCGCAACGCGATGATGTCGCCGATCTCGCCCGCCTTGATCCGTTCGTGCAGCGCCCGGCGGGCCCGACAGTGACGCCACATCAAGCCGACGGCGACCTTCAGGTTCTTCTTGACCGATTGGTCCGCCAACGCCAACATCCGCCGCGTCGACGGCCCGTCCACCGTGACCGGCTTCTCCATGAAGACGTGGAGCCCCTTCTCGATCGCGTAAGCGAAGTGCACCCAGCGGAATGCCGGCGGCGAAGCGAATATCGCAATGTCGCCCGGCGACAGGCAGTCCATGGCGTGCCGGTACCCGTCGAAACCCACGAACTTCCGCTCGTCCGGCACATCCATCTGGCCGGCATACATCTGGCTGAGACTGTCGAAGCTGCGCTTGAGCCGATCGTCAAACACGTCAGCCATCGCCACGAGCTTGACCGGTCCGCCTTGCGCGACCATCGCGTTGCCCACGGCGCCGGTCCCGCGACCCCCGCACCCGATGAGCGCGATGCGGATCGTGTTGTTCTCACGCGCGTAGACCTGCGGCACGACCATCGTGGCCAGCGCCGAAGCCGCGGCGGCCTGGCCGGCACTCTTGAGGAAATCGCGGCGGGACGTGAAGCGGCGGCGGGGATCGTTCATGATAGGTTCTCTCCAAGGTCCAAATCGACGGGACGCCGCGGGCGGCAGAGCGCCGCACCGGCGCGCGGCACGGACAGACGACACTGCTCCCTATTATCGCCACCCAGACTCCATTCTCAATCAGCCGCCCGCCCGAAACTTCCTGGAACACATGTGGTTTAGCTTTCAGAGCCGTGCTACCGTGTAAGTCCACTCGGCCCGAGTGGGCCGGATGCGGGAGTTCGTGAACCACGACCCGGTCCAGGCCGGGGGCCTGGACCTACACAAACAGAAAGGCGCCCTAATGCAATCGACACTTCGGCTTACGATCGGCCTGCTCGTCTGCTCCATCGGCCTGAATGAGGCTTGGGCCCAGCGCCCGGAAGGGGCGAAGCAGCCCGGACGCCGAGGGAGCGGAGAATCCCTCGTGGAAGCGCCCCCGATGGCCCGGAACGACGCCGAGAAGAAGGCCCTCGAGACGCTGGAGACCATGAGGCAAGGCCCGCGGTACGCCAATGTGCCCACCACCGATGGCCGGCTCCTGCGGTTGCTCACCGAATCCGTCAACGCCCAGGTCGTCGTGGAAATCGGCACCTCCACGGGAGAATCGGGCGTCTGGTTCGCATTAGCGCTGCGCGCAACCGGAGGACATCTCTTCACCTACGAAATCGACGAAGGGCGCGCCAACATCGCCCAGGAGAATTTCCGGAAAGCCGGCGTCGATGACTTGATCACCATCATCCGAGGCGACGCGCACGAGACGGTCAAGCAGCACAAAGACCCGATCGATGTCCTGTTCCTGGACGCGGATAAGGAGGGGTATATCGACTACTTCGAAAAACTGCTGCCGCTGGTGCGCCCGGGCGGCCTGATCATCGCGCATAACATGAACCCGCGGATGGCCGACCCCCGATATGTGACCGCCATCACGACCAACCCGCAACTCGAAACGCTGATCCTGTTGAAGGAGGGCGGCGGCGTAAGCGTGACGCTCAAGAAGAGATGAGACACGGCTCACAGGCACCACAAGCAGCCGTCAACCCCGACCGCCATCATGGTTGCTCGTTGGCCCGCTGCTGTTGGAGCCGCAGCTGTTGGAGCCGATGCTGGTTCCGTTGTTCTTCCTCCTGAGCCAGCACTCTCAGCAGCCGGATCGCCTCGATGGTGTACTCACCGCACACCCAAACGAATATCACGGACACTATGGCCGCGATCATGATGAAGGTGATCGAGTACATGCTTGCGGCAGTCCCATGACTGCCCTCCGCGACCCAGACTCACAGGAGATGACGCTTCCAACCGGCAGTTGGCACCCGGAAGTGTAGCGAAAACCGGGCTGAGGGCAAGATTGGTTGGTGAGGCTGGCGGCTGGAGGGCCTGGGGACGGTTGTCGCGTGCGGGCTGTAACCCCGTTCTGGCCTCCGGCCGCTCGCCGCTCGTGGTAAGATGGGGCTACGGGGAAACATCTGTCGTCCGCGATGAGGGCTTTGTTGCGATGGACACCAGGGTATCCATGACGCCCCATGGCACAGGCCAGAACCATTGCCGTTCACGAGCGGGGCACGCGGCGGTGGCGATGTGGCTGATGATCGCGTGTGCGTTGCCGGGTCCACGGTGCGCGGCTCAGGAGACCGGCGTGCCGTCGTTTGGTCCGCCGACGATGACTTTATGCGGCCGGCCGGCGCCGGCCCCGAGCGCCGAGGTGGGTGGGCTCGGGATGATTGCGGCGGCTTCTGGTCCTCAGGTCGTCGTCATGCGTCCGGCGCAGATGTTCACAATCGGTGTACGCGCGGACGAGGACGTGGAGCTCATGTTGCCGGTCGCGGGATTAAGTCGGCCGGTGCGGCTGGCGGTTGACGTTCAGTGGCGTGGCGGCGGCCAGGCGGAAGTCAGCCTGTCGGCGGGTCGGCAGGCATGCCGACGGACTATCGGGGACGGCACGTTGTGCGAGCTTGGCGTGGATCTGGATCCTTCGCTCGGCGACGTCCCGGTGGCGATCACGACGCGCGGGCTTCAGGGCGAGACGGGCGTGCGATGGCAGCGCTGGCGCGTGGTGGTCGACGGCCGGTCCCATGCGATCAGTCTGAACTTCGCCGAGGGGGTCGAGTCCGTTCCACCGCCTCAGCTTCCCGATCCGCTGCCGGCGATCGAGCGCGAGCTGGTGGAGTGGGACTGGCGCCTGCAGGACGGCATTTCGACCGAGCGCGAGCCGCGGACCTGGGGCCAGGCCATCGCACTCTGCTTGGAGCGTGGCGACCAGTTGCTGGCGGACTTGCACGCCGCGTCGGTCCCGATGGACCGGCTGGCGGCGCGCTGGGAGCAGCTGCGGCGCGAGTCGCGGGAGCTGGAGGAATCGGCCGGGACCGAGGAGTCGTCCTGGGAGCGGTTGTGGGCGCGCGTGCACTGGCTGCGGCGCGAGATCGTGCTGAGCAATCCGCTGGCGGAGACAGGACCGCTGGTGTTCGCCAAGCAGGTGCCTTCCTGTTTCAGCCACCAGTTGACGCAGTATTACGGCATGTGTGCGCGGCCGGGTGGCGGCATCTTCGTGCTCGACGCGCCGGGGCGCACTATGCAGACTCGGCAGTTGACCCGACTGCCGCTGGGCAGCTGCCAGCACCCGGAAGTCTCCTGGGACGGCCGGCGGATCCTGTTTGCCTACTGTGAAGCGCCGAGCGTACCGCCTGATCGCACGGCACACCCGGAGCGCGTGTACCACATCTATGAGGTGGCGGCGGATGGCACGGGGCTCAGGCAGTTGACGGACGGTCCCTATGACGACTTTTCGCCACGCGAACTGCCTGACGGCCGGCTGCTGTTCACTTCGACGCGGCGCGGCGGCTATCACCGTTGCGGCGCGGGCCCGTGCCCGGTCTACACCCTGGCGACGGCCAACGCCGACGGTTCGGAGCCGCGGCCGATCTCTTACCACGAGACCCACGAATGGGACCCGGTCGTGCTCAATGACGGCCGCATCCTGTACACGCGATGGGACTATGTGGATCGGCACGCGGTGCATTACCAGCAGTTGTGGACGACCCGTCCGGACGGAACGAACGCCGCGGCGTTTTATGGCAACAACACGCTCAACCCCGTCGGCGTCTGGGAGGCGCGTCCGGTGCCGAATTCGGACCTGGTGATGGCCACGGCCGCGGCACATCATGCGATGACCGCCGGTTCGATCATCCTGCTGGATGTGTCCAAGGGTATCGATCAGCTTGACCCGGTCACGCGGCTCACCGCGGACGTGTTGTTTCCCGAGAGCGAGTCGCCGGTCCAGCATTGGCACGCGCCGGCGGGCGTCTCGACCCAGCCGCCGGTTCCGGTGGACGAGCTGCGCTGGCCCGGGCACTGCTACCGCACGCCGTACCCGTTGTCGGCCGACTACTTCCTCGCGGCGTACAGCTACGACGGGCTGATCGGCGAGCCGAGCGCCAACAAGGCCAACATGTTCGGGATCTACCTGGTCGACCGATTCGGCAACCGGGAGCTGTTGTACCGCGACCTCGGCATTGCCAGTCTCTGGCCCACGCCGCTGCGCCCGCGGGTGCGTCCACGAGTGCTGCCGAGCACGTTGGATCCGGCTTTGGCTGCCGCGGGTGAAGGCACGTTCTTCGTCCAGAATGTCTACGACAGCTGGCCGCGCCTGCCGCTGGGCGACGAGAACCGCATCACGCATTTGCGGATCGTGCAGGTGCTGTTGAAGACGACCCCGCATGCCAACTCACCCCGGGTCGGTTTCGCCAACGCGTCGCCCGGCAAGCAGGTCCTGGGGACAGTCCCGGTCGAGCCGGACGGCTCGGCGTATTTCCGCGCGCCCGCCCGCATCCCGCTGGCCTTCCAGGCGCTCGATCGGCACGGCATGGCAGTGCAGACGATGCGTTCGCTCACCTACCTGCAGCCCGGTGAGCACACGAGTTGCGTGGGCTGCCACGAACACCGGTCCAGCACGCCGGACTTGACGTCCGCCGCATTGGCCCGCCAGCGCCGCCCGTCGACGATCACGCCCGGCCCGGACGGGTCCAAACCGCTGAGCTATCCGCTGCTGGTCCAGCCGGTCCTGGACCGGCTGTGCGTCAAGTGCCATCGCGGGCCCGACGCGGGCGGCGGCATTGTGCTGACCGGCGACCCGGCCGGCGAATTCACGGTTTCCTACAACGCCCTGGCGCCGCTGGTACCCTACTCGGAATGGAAAGGCACGCCGGCCGACAATGCCGAGCCGCTGACGCATCCGGACCTGTTTGGAGCCCGCGCCAGCAAGCTGATGTCTCTGCTGCTCAATGGACACGAAGGCGTTGTGCTAAGTGACGATGACCTGTCACGACTTGTCACCTGGATGGATGCCAACGCGTTGTGCTACGGCACGTTCGATCCGGCAGATCAGAAGCGCCAGCAGCAAGGCGAACGCATCGCCGGACCGGCGCTGGAATAAGGCGCGCCCGGGACCGATCCATCCTGCCCATTCGATCGGCTCATTCCAGCAATTCCCGCATGTCGTCGCGGAACGCCTCCAACTGCGCCTCTTGCTCGGGGCTGAAAGCGCCCTGGATCTGCCCGTAGGTGTCCATCCAGGCGGCCAATCGCAGGACATCTTCGCGCGACAGACCGATGTCGCGGTGCGCGGCGTCGGTGTGCAGGTAGCTCAGCAGCTTGCTCCGCCGCGCGGGCGCGTCGCCGGGGATCGAGGCATCGCGTTCGAACACGAGCGCCGACAGATCGCCGTCGGCGTAGCCGATCAGCGTGTTCCAGGCCCTGGCCGGACTGAGGTCGACCCGGGCGGCCCCGGGGTCTTCGGCCTCCGGCCGGTGGCACGCAGCGCATCGCCGGTCCAGTACCGGCTGAACGAGCGTATCGAAGCGCAGCGGCCAGGTGCCTTCGACATCCAACCGGATCTTCGACGGCCCGCGCGTCAGGGCCAGCATGCTCTGGCCGGCCGGCGCCGCATAGCGCGACTCGTGGCACCCGATGCAGGCGAGCGTCTGGCCGGGCTGGACGTAGGTGAGCGATCGCATCGTCTGCAGCGCGAAGCCGTCGGCATCGAGCGCCTGGAAGAACACCGGCATCCCCGACGGGATGCGGAAGTAGGCCGACCCGTCGGACTCGACCGGCACCGTCCCCAGGACGAATTTCCCCGTCTCTTCCTGCGACACTCCCAGGCTCGGCGTGTTCATCCGCGGCTGCACCTTCGGGATCGCGCCGACGATCCGCAGCCGCTTGACCGCACCCCGCTCGATACCCTCCAGGCCTTGATAGACATCCTGCAGCGCCAGGCTGCCCACTTGCGGACCGCCGGTCTGCGCGTGCCCGGAGAACACCGCGGGAGTCTTGCGCGCTCGGACCGGGATCGGCATCGTGCTCGAGATCGACCGGTCGCGATGCAGCAGCTCGAGGTTGCCGAAGCGGTCGCACAGGTAGATGCCTTGCGCGTTGACCGGGTTGCTGTCATCTTCCACGCGCGCGTGGGGCGGCAACTTCCGATTGCTCCAGCTGACCAGATAGAAGTCCTCGGACAGCGGCCAGGGGTTGGCGTAGTACGACTCGACGTTCTCTTCGGTCTCGGGGAAGGGCACCTCCGGCGTGAGGCGCGTAATCGGCTCCTCCTGCTCGTTCCCCTTGGCCTGGTTCAGCAGGACGAGCGACCCGCCAGTGATCGAGTGGTGGGCGGCGGCGGTGAAGATGATCTTGTTCGAATCGGGTATGGACCGCGGCTCGACGGTCGCCTGCGGCCGCACCGTGAAATTGCCGTAGACCAGTTGCGCATTGGTGCCGTCCGGATTGGACGACCACAGGCTGAAGAAATGCCCGTTGAACCGATCGATGTAGTCCCAGCGGCAATAGAGGATGCGGCCGTCGTGAGCGACGGAAGGGGTGTATTCGAAGGTCTCGAAGGCCGACACCGGCCGGATCTTCGTGCCGTCCGGGTTGACCGCGTGCATCGTGAACACGGGGACCGGCCGATAATCGTCGCCTCCACAGCGCACGTAGCTGTCGGGCAGATCGTCCCAGATCGTCCGCTGGGCGTTGGCCGCACTGCTCTGCAGGAACTGCCCCTTGCGGGTCGACAGGAACAGCACGTCGCCGCTGGGCAGATAGCGGGCATCGAAGTCGTCGTACTTGCCGCGTGTCAGTTGTCGACACAGGCCGGTCGCGAGTTCCATTTCGAACAGGTGGTAGAAGACGTCTTCCGGCACGTTCTGCTTGTCACGCTTGTTGCGCACGTCCGCCATCCGCGGGTCGTACCGGCTGAAAGCGAACAGGGCGCGGGTGGCGTCGTAGGAGAGGTCCGCCTGGAGGAAGCTCCCGGCGGGCCACGATTCCGTCAGATTGCGGACGCGAGCGTCCGGTGATTTGAAGCGCTCGAGCAGACAGACGCCGCCGCCCGGGCGCGCCCACCAGCCGTAGTATTGGTCGGAGATGTGCGGGAACATCGTGGGCGCGCGCTTCACGAACAGGATGGTGTCGAAGTCGAGCAGGGGATTGGAGAGCGCCAAATCGCGCGTGGTTTCCCGCACTGCAAAATAGGTCGCCTGCCACGCCGCCAGCGCGGCGGATCGATCGAGCTCGGCCGCCTCGCGCGCGAGGGACTCCAGGCGCGCTACGCGACCCTGCACGTCGACCCCCATTCGTTGCAGCGCCGCCGCCAGCTGCAGACCCCGCTCGATCGACAGCTGGACGGTGCGCGGCCAATCCCTCGAAGCGCCCGCCGCGCCTTCGGCCGGCGTCGTCTGGACGGCCTCCGCCTCCGCGCGCGGGTACCGCAGCCGCGCCTGCTCCAACCAGTCGGCTTCCAGCGCGTCGCGCGAGACTGCGGGGACAACAGAGCCGGTCTCGTCCCCCACGGCGTACCGGTGCACCCACCCCAGCATGCAGGCAATGACCCCGCTGGACACCAGCAGGCACCCACGGCCGATTCCGATCACGGTCGCACCCTCCACGTGCCGGTTTCTCAAGGATCAGCTCATCCTGCTGATTTTAAGAGATCACGTCTTACGTGGCCAGCTTCGAGGCGGGATAATAGGCGGGTCGGAGGCGGTGTGAAACGGGCCAACGCGGCTGGGCGCCGAGCCGGTGTGCGCACGGAAGAGTTCGGTCTTTCATGCGGAGATGCCAGCAGCCATGCACACGAGGTTACTCTTCGCGGCGATGCTCGTCGTTCTGGGACCTGGCGATATGCTCTGCGCCGCGGGCCGGCCGAATGTGATCCTGGTGATGACGGACGACCAAGGCTGCGGCGATTTCGGGATCGCCCGGAACGAGGCGATCGAGACGCCCAACCTGGACGCGATGGCCCGGCGCAGCGCATCGATGACGACGTTTTACGTCAGCCCGGTCTGCTCGGCGACGCGCGCCTGCCTGATGACCGGTCGCTACAACTACCGAACGCGCTGCATTGACACATATGTCGGCCGCTCGATGATGGACCCGGACGAGACGACGGTGGCCGAGATCCTCGCCGGCGCCGGCTATGCCACGGGCGTGTTCGGCAAATGGCATCTCGGAGACTGCTATCCGATGCGGCCGATCGATCAAGGGTTCCAGGAATCGCTCGTGCATCGCGGCGGCGGACTGGCCCAGCCGTCCGAGCCGCGCGAGAACCGCCGGCGTTACACGAATCCGATCCTGTTCCACAATGGCCGACAGGTGCAGACTACCGGCTATTGTACCGACGTCTATTTCGACGCCGCCTTGGCGTTCATCGAGCAATCGCACGCGGCCGGCAAGCCGTTCTTCGCGTACGTGGCCACGAACACGCCTCACGAACCGTTCCACGACGTGCCCGAGGAGTTGCTGCGCCACTACCAGTCGAAGACCGACCAGCTCTCCGCGCTGATCGTGGGACCGCGGACCCCGGAACAGCTGGCCAAGGAAGTGGATTCGCTGGCCTGCATCGCCGCCATGGTCACGAACGTGGACCGGAATGTGGGCAAGCTGTTCGCGAGACTGGACCAGCTAGGGATCACCGACAACACGCTCGTGATGTTCCTGGTGGATAACGGGCCTAATACGCGCAGGTACGTGGGCCTGCGACGCGGGATGAAGTGCGAGGTGTATGAAGGCGGGGTCCGTTCCCCGCTGTGGCTGCATTGGCCGGCCCGGTTCGCCGCCGGCAGGCAATGTGATGAGTTGTCAGCCCATATTGATCTGACGCCGACGATCCTGGACGCCTGCGGCGTCGCACAGCCGGCCACTGTCCGGTTCGACGGAGTCAGCCTCCTGCCGTTGCTGGAAGGCCGGGATGTGGCCTGGCCCGAACGGACCATCGTCCTGCAGGCGCACCGGGGCGACGTGCCGGCGCGCTACCACCAGTTCATGATCCGCGACCAGCGCTGGAAGCTGCTCCACGCCAGCGGCTTCGGGCGGGAACGGTTCGAGGGAGAACCGCAGTTCGAGCTGTACGACATGGCCAACGATCCGATGGAGTCTCGGAACCTGGCGGCCGGAGAACCGGGCATCGTGGCGCGTCTCCGGCAGGCCTATGACGCCTGGTTCGATGATGTCTCGTCGACGCGCCCGGACAATTACGCGCCGCCTCGGATCTGGGTCGGCACGCCGCACGAGAACCCGACCGTCTTGACGCGTCAGGACTGGCGACGAGGCACCTGGGCGCCCGACTCCGTCGGCTACTGGGAGCTGCACGTCGCCGCGGCGGGCGTCTATGACGTGCATCTCGATTTCGACCCCCAGGCCCAGCGCGCCACCACTGTGCTCTCGATCGGGGACGCTCAGCGGCAGGCGCCCGTGGAGGCCTCGGCCGACCGATGCGTGTTTCGCGGCGTGCCGCTGGCGGAAGGTGATACGCGGCTCGAAGCCTGGCTGGAACAGGACGGGTCCACACGAGGGGTGTACCAGGTCACGGTGAGCAGACAATAATGTTCTGTTGCATGACGGGGTGTCTCCGCAGCGCCCCCCAGCCATCCCATCCTGCTTGAGGAAAACGCCATGTATCGAAGATCCCGCCCGAGAGGATTCACGCTAGTCGAGCTGTTGGTCGTCATGGCCATTATTGGCATTCTGGTGGGGTTGCTATTGCCGGCCGTGCAGGCGGCTCGGGAAGCCAGCCGCCGCATGCGTTGCGCGAACAACTTGAAACAGCTGGGCCTGGCGATGCACAACTACCACGACGTGCTGAAGTGTTTTCCGCCGGGGTTCATGGCGATCAACCACATGGGGCAGGTCAGTGGAGGTTGGGCCTGGGGCGTGTTCCTGATGCCTTTCATCGAACAGAGTCCGCTGCAGGACCGGTTGAGTCCCTCGCAGTACACGCTTTCGCAGGTCGTCACGGACCCCGTACTGCTCCCGATGTTGCAGATGGAGTTGCCCGTCTTTCGCTGCCCGACATCTCCCATGGATAAGCTGCGAGAGTATCAAGGGGGAGGCCAGATGGTGGCGACTGCGAACTACACCTGTTGTCGCGGCTTCTTCTCCTATTCGGGCGCCACGCATCTGACGAAGCGGAACAACGGCGTGTTTTACGCGCTCAGCGCCACGCGGATCGCCGACGTGAAGGACGGCACCAGCAACACGATTGCGCTGGGTGAGCGGACGGTGTTGCCGGCCCACATCAACGATCCGTCCAAGTGGCCGTCCTGGTGCGGCCCGGGCGGGCTGGGGATTGGCAGCACGGTCAGCTCGTGCGTCTCCACCCCGCTGAACCATCCGACGAACATGCACAGTTTCAGCAGCCACCACACGAGCGGTGCGAATTTCTGTTTCGTGGACGGATCCGTGCACTTCCTCCTGGATACGCTGGACTCGCGCGACGGCGGCGTGAGTTCCGGGAACGCCGGCACGCACGAGATGTTCTGCGAGGCGGCTTCGCTCGGGCTGGTCGGCGTGTATCAGTTGCTGGGCGTAATCAACGACCATCAGACGTTTGAATTGCAGCTGTGATCCGGGCGGCGCGCGGGACTGTGGTGATGGCGAGGAACGCCCGCCCAATCGCGCACGGCCGTTCAGCCGGTCTGCTGGCGGCGCCACAGCTGTAGCCGCGCGGGCAGTTGATCCGGCCGCGCAACGCCGGTCGTCCCGATCTGCTGGATCGTGATCGACGCGACCAGGTTCCCCACCAGCGCCGCTTCGGGCAGGGTCGCGCCGGCGCAGAGCGCCAGCACCGCGCCCGCAGTGGCGCTGTCCCCGGCGCCCGTGGGATCGATCGCGCCGTCGAGCTGCAGGCCGGGTATGCGGGTCCAGGCCGGATCGCTCACGACCATTCCCAAGGCTCCGCGCGTCACGACGACCGGCGCCTGGGTCTGGTCGCGCAATCGGCCCGCCGACGCGACCAACTCGTCCAGCGGCACGGCGTCGCCGGGCCGGGGGTTCTCCTCGCCCACCGCCTCAAACTGATTCGGCTTGATGATGACTCCGGAGAAACAGCGGATTCGCCGCCGGCTGTCCGCCCAGAACACAACCTGCGGATGTCGCTTGGCGCGGTCCGCCAACGCCTCCCGTACACGCGCCGTGATCACGCCACAGTCGGCCTCCTCCACCTGATCCAACGCGATCACGGCGTCCACGTGCGGGAGCACGCGATCGAGCGCTTCGATCATTGCCGCTTCGAGATCCGGGGGCGTGGCCGACCGGTTCTTCGTGTCATATCGGGCGTGTTCGGCGTCCAGGCTCGTGCGATGCACGTCGCGCGGCTTGAGATACGTGGGCGTACGCCGGCCGGCGGCCACGGGAAGATGCTCCGCGCTGCAGCCCAATCGGGCCAGCTCCTTCCGCAGGTCATACCCTTCGCCGTCGTCGCCCGTGAATCCGACCGCGTGCAGCCGTCCCGCGCCCAGCGCGGCGAGGTTGCAGACGATCGTGCCCGCCGCACCCGGGCTGCAACGGATGTCCACCACCTGGTGCGCGGCCTTGCCCGTCTCCAGGCTCCGCTCGACCAGGCCCGGATCGATGTCCAGATACTTGTCGAGGAAGAAATCGCCGACGACGGCAATCCGCACCCGGGCGAACCGCTCGACAAGCTGTGCCAGTCGATCATCAGGGAGTCGTACTACGTCCATCAGCCGTGTCTCGTGTCAAGCATGTGAGCGACCGTGAGCAGAAAATCCCGGTTGTCCGCCTGCAGATAGCGCATCGTGCCGCCCATCCGGCTGAAGGACTTGTTGTACCGCAAGTAGTACGACGGATTGTCCTCGGGCGGCTCTCCGCGCGTCCAATCCCACGTCGACTCGGCCAGGTCGGTGATCAGCAGAAAATGCCGGTCGATATGCGCGCCGCGCTGGATCGCCAAGTTCTGTGCCATCGACAGCGACTTCTCGAAAATCATCGGGCTCATCACCGCGGAACCGATGGAAACGTACACGCCTCCGTCAAGTCGACTGACGCTCTCCGCGTAGGTCAGGAAGTCGCGTTCGGCCACCCGGCCGAGGCACGCACAGTGGTTCATCGGATGATTATAGATGATGTCGTGACCGATCATCGGGTGGCCGGTCAACGGCACACCGGCCCGATAGGCGCCCGCCTGGATACTGAACCGCTTCCACGGGTGCGCGACGGGCATCCAGCCCTCGGCCAATTCGAACCGGCGGACCACGCTCAGCAGATCGGCCGCGGCCGCCGCCCGCGCAGGCTCGTCCGCCGCGTGCCGCGAGATCTCGGCGAGCAGAGCGCGGGCGCCGGGGATCGCCAACCCTTCCTGTTCGATCATGGCGCCGACCGACTCGCCGTAGCCCTTTCCTTCGTAGGCGCCCACGTTGAGCGCCAGGTTGATGAAGAAGCCGGTCTCCTGCCAGTTGCCGAACCGCCCCGCCCGGACCATGGCCTCCACATTCTCGCAACTTTGTCCCTGAAACGCGAACTCCCAATCGTGGATGACGCCGGCGCCGTTGGTGGCCAGATGGGTCACCCACCCGTCGTGAACCAGCTTCAAGAACACCGGCCCGAGCCCGTTCTTGATGGCGTGGGCGCCGAACACCATCATGACCGGCCGCTCATCCTCACGCGCCCGGCGGATCCGCCCAACCAGCTCCTCGATCAGCCTGACGGCCGCGCCCGGCAGCGGGTTCGGCACCGCGGTCGGCGCCACATGGTCGCGCTCGATCACCTTCTTGTTCTCGCGCGCTGCCAACGGCTCCATCTTGACGGCGAACCGGTCAAACTGCGGATAGGGCATGGCACTGGCAACCGATTGAACAACAACGACGGTGAGTCCCACTGGGGAGTGTACCCGGGTCGCCGATTGTATGCCACCGGCCGGCGCGGGGCTCTGCGCAGGGCGCGTCAGGCGCCCGACAGGATCCGGCGTAGCGTGGGCCCAGGCGGCGAGCGCCCGCACACCAGTACCTTAGCCGTACACCGCCAGGATGTTTTCGGGTGGTACGTCCGGCTGGAACAGGTGGGTCGGACCCAGAATGTAGCCGCCTTGGCCGCCCAGGACACCGCAGTATCGACGCACTTCCGCGCGGACCTGCTCGGGGGTACCCTGCGTGAGCAGGCGCTGCATGTCGATGCCTCCGTGGAAACTGATCTGCCCCGCGAACTCGGCATGCAGATGCTCGGGAGACATGTCCGGGCCGGTTGGCTGAATCGGATCCAAGGCATCCACACCCAATGCGATCAAGTCGGGAATGAACGAGCGGATGGACCCGCAGCTGTGGTACAGCACTCTGCCACCCAGGCCGTGAATGCAGTCGATCATCTGCCGAAGATAGGGCGCGACGAACCGGCGGAACATGTCCACGGACATCAACGGCCCGAACTGGCTCCCCAAGTCGCTAATCAACAGGTACAGATCGATGCGTCCCTTGGTGACCTCGGCGGCACGCGTGTAATCAGCCCGGTAGAAATCGGTGAACGTCTGGCTGAGGAAATGGGCCCACGCGGGGCGTTCCACCATGTCGATGAACATGCCCTCCCAGCCCCGGACCAGGGCCGGCCGTTGCCAGACATCGGCAAACCCGTACAGAATCGCGCGGTCGCCACAACGATCGCATTGAGCAGCCAGTTGCGAATAGTCGAACTGGTCCGGGGTCGGCCAGGTGAAAGCCTCCAGTTCGCTCAGACTCGTCGCCTCGGCCAACGCGCCTCGCACATCCTCGCGCATCGGACCCCAGGGAGTCGAACGATAAACGTAGCGCTCGCCCCAGAAATTCTGGAACACGCCGCCGCCCACCGCACGCTCCGGCGGCGCCGGCACGTCGACGTGCCGCACATCGATGTCCAGCTCGTCGAGTAAACGGTCCTTGTCGGCATAACCGACATGCTCGAACAACCGTCGCCAGGTCGGTTCTTCGGCCCAGAAATCGCGCGGCACCCGGTCCGGTCGCCGATGCTCCAGCGCCGTCAATACTCGTTCTCTCGGTGTCATGAAACTACCACTTCCCCCCACGGGACGACTGACCGCATCAATATGTACGTAGGACCACCCGGTCGGCAAGCATGGCAGCATGCGGAGACCGCCGGTGACCGGGCGCGCCGCACATCTGGCGGACCGCAGCACACGCGGTTCCGACAAACTGCCAGCTGCGAACTGCTCAATGCAGCCAGCGCGGCAATCGAGCGGCCCGATCGTGCACCGTTTTCATCGCGCGTTGGGGCCTGGTATTCCACGGTCGAAGGCGCCTGGAGCCGCGTCTGGAACGGTGTTAAGCTGGTTTTCCATGCAAGTTCGAGGTCAACCATGGCACTCTAATGCGAGGAAAGGTGCTCTCGTGATGCGCAAGTGGATCCTCATCGTCAGCATCGTCGCATGCTGCTGCCCGTGGCGCGTCTCCTATGGTTCCGCGGACGACCGGGCGGTGGACTTTCGTCCCGAGTTGGTCGGGGCGGAGTTCACCTCGATGACGGTGCGGCCCGGCGACGCGGTCTCGGTGACATTCAAGTTCCGCAACGCCGGCACGGCGGTGGCTGATCGCAATTACCACGTGTTCACGCATTGTGAAGCGCCGCGGAAGAGCTGCGAGGACATTGTGATTCATGCCGATCACGCGGCCTCCGAGCCCACGACGGTCTGGGATCCGGGTACGATCATCCTGGACGGGCCGGTGGTGCTGCGCGTGCCGGCCGATGCGGCGGAAGGTGACTACTTCGTGCATGTCGGCCTGTATGACGCGGGCGGGACCGGCGCACGATGTCTGGATGTCTATTGGCCCACGGCTCTGCGGGTCTCGCGCGCGGCCCGGCCTGCCAGCGAACTCAGCCCGGCGCCCCTGGCCGACGCGGAATTACAGCGGCGCCGCCAGGCGCTTGCGGCCCGGATCGACGCCCGGAAACGCGTGAGCCTCGACACGCAGGCCTGGCGTTTCGACGTCGATCGCGCCAGCGGCGCGTGGGCGCTGCTGGACAAGGCCGCCGACGTATTGTGGACCTCTTCCACCGCTCAGCCGCGGTTCGGGCGGATCATGCTGCGCAACGGCGCGCGTTACGAAGTCTGCAGGATCGACCGGTTCGACGAAGTCGCCTCGACTCCGCACAGCCTGCGCATGATGATCCACCCGTTGATCGACGGCGTGGCGTCGGGCGTGACGGTCCTGTTTACCGTTGTGCCGTCCCCCGATTTCGAGGGCCTGCAGCTGGCGTACTCGACGCGCGCGAGCGGGGCCTGGCAGGTGGCGTCGGTGCGGCTGTTGGAAGACGCCCTGCAGGTCACCGATCAGGAGGGCGGGAGCGTGTACGTCCCGCACCGGCTGGGCCTGGAGGTGGCTGCCGGCGGGGAGCTGCCCAGCAATCGCACGTGGATCACCTACGACGATCTGTCGATGGCGATGTGCGGAGTCGTGAAACAGGACGCAGCGATGCTGATCACGTGGGATCAGGTCGACTCGCGACTCAGCACGCACACCACCTGGCCCGATCTGCCGCTGGTACCGGGCCGGCGCGCCGTCAGTCTGTCGCTGGAGCTGGAAGGTCCGGAGAACGCGTGCTTGATCCAGCCGCTCGGGCGCGGCAGCTACGTCGACATCGCGAAAGCCTATCGGCCCATCGCCCAAGCCAAGGGCTGGCGGAAGACCTGGGCCGACAAGCGGCTGCAGTTCCCCTCAGTGGACAAACTGTTCGGGGCGGCGAACTTCAAGCCGTTCGTGCTCTCGCGCGTCATGCCCAGCTCGCGTTTCAACCACGAGGGCAAGGAGATCGTGCGCCTCGGTTTCACGTTCGATGAAGCCGCCCGGTGCGCGGAACACTGGCGCAACGACCTGCAGATCGACCGCGCTTACGTGGTGTTGGCCGGCTGGATCAACCGCGGATACGACGTGGGCCATCCGGACGTGCTGCCGGCCGCGCCGGAATGTGGTGGGAATGAAGGCCTGGCCGCGGCAGCCGATCGCATCCGGAAATGCGGGTACCTGTTCGGCCTGCACGACAACTATCAGGACATGTACGAGGACGCTCCGTCCTGGGGCGAGGTGTGGCTGAACAAGGACAGCCGGGGCGTGCCGCGCCCGGGCGGGAACTGGAACGGCGGACAGGCCTGGCAGGTCTGCGCGGTCAAGCAGGTGGAGCTGGCGGCGCGGCCCGACACGAACCTGCCGGCGATCGCCAAGCTGTTCACGCCCACCATCTACTTCATCGATACCGTCTTCGCCTGGCCGCTGGTGACCTGCGAGGACCCGGCGCATCCCATGACCCGGCGGGATGACCTGTTCTGGAAGACCAACCTCTGCCGGTTGGCCAAGGAGCATTTCGGGCTGTTCGGTAGCGAGGAAGGGCGTGAGTGGTCGGTTCCGTGTGCCGACTATCTGGAGGGCATCTTCGGTCACCAGACCAATTCGCCGCCCGGACAGGTCATCCCGCTGTTCCCGCTGGTCTACAGCGACTGTGTCCAGATCATGACGCACCAGGGAGACCGCATCGGGGCCGGCGACGAGAAGAAAGTGGCCGACCATATCCTGTTTGCCGAGATGTTCCTGCCGAGCTTCGGCCAGCATCTGTATTGGCAGCGGGCCAGCGACACGCGGCGCCGGGCCGCGGCCGACAAGTCGTCCAACGAGCTCTGGTCGCGCGGCGACAACGGCTGGGGCGAGCAGCTGTGTCCGACGGATCGCGTTATCAAGAACGTGTGGGAAGTGCTCAGCCCGTTGAACCGGATCACAGCCGAACTCCCGCTGGATGATCACCGGTTCCTCACACGCGACCGACTCGTCCAGCAGACGCGGTTCGGCGACGTGACGATCACCGTCGCCTTCGAGCAGCCGGCGGACCTTGGCGACGATCGCGTCCCGGCCTACGGCTTCGTGATCGACAGCCCGCAATACATCGCGTGCTGCGCCACGCGCTACAACGGCGTCGATTACAGCTCGCCCACGCTGTTCACCGCACAGAGCCTGGACGGCAAGCCGCTGGCACAGTCCGCGCAGGTGCGCATCTATCACGGGTTCGGTGACCGCCGCATCCGCCTGTGCGGCAAGGAGTTCGACGTCGCGCAAGAAGAAATCGTCTCTTGTCAATAGCCGGTGAGGCAGGTAGGCGGCCAGGCCGCCTGCCCGCTACTCCTAGGCACCACGTCCCACGCGCGCCCGCACGATCGAATGCATGCCGTCGTCGCGCCGGACCAGTTCGACATCCACGAACCCGGCCGCCTGCAGGGCCTCCTGGATATCGGTCAGTGAATAGCTGTTGCCGGCCGTCGTGCCGGCCAGCATGTTGACGGCGAACAGGGCGCCGGCCACCGGTGCGGTGCGTGAGGGTTCGAGCACGATATCGCGGATATAGATCCAGCCGCCCGGCACGAGGGCGGCAGCGACACGACGGTAGAGCGCCAGGTTCTGCTCGGGCGAATTCTGGTGGATGATCGCGCTGACCCAGGCCAGGTCCGCTCCCGGCGGGAGGTTGTCACAGTAGAAATCGCCCGGCACCAGCTCGACACGGTCGGCCAGCGGCGTCGCCGCCAGGCGTCGGCGCGCCATCGGGATCACGTGCGGCAGATCGAAGATGATGGCGCGCGCCGCCGGCTCGGCCTTCAGCCAGGCCATGGTCCACGACCCGGACGCGCCGCCGAGATCCAGCACGCAGCGCACGCCGCCCGGATGGATCGCTTCGATCAACGGCTCGGCGATTTCGCGCGAAATCACATGCATGGCTTCGATAAATGAAGCCTCATCGGCCGCCTCACCCCGGATGCTCGGGCCGGGGAAATCCGGCACGCCCGAGCGGACGGTCCAGGACAACTGCGCCCAGCAGCGCAGGCAATTCGCCTGATGACGCAGCATGGCCACGACGCTCCGTTCGCCCGCTTCGCACAGGTAGGGCGCCAGCGCCGGGCGAAGCGCGTACTGCTGGTCCTGCTTCACGATCAGTCCGACGGCGGCCAGCGCATCGAGCACGATAGTCGTGCCGCGCAGATCGCAGTTGGCTGCCGAGGCCGCTTCCGCCGCGGTCCGCGGCCCGGCGGCGAGCCGCTCGAACAGATCCAACTCCACGGCCACCGCCAGGATACAGGGGATCTGGTACCCGCGCATCAGTTCCAACAGTTGTGTGCCGTCTTGCACCATCATCGCCCTGGTACCTTGGAGGGAGTGGTCCGCTCGCCCGCACGGGGAATGGCTGAATTGTATCGGCGGACCGCACGGCCGGCTATCGGCCGACGGAATGAGCGGGGCGAGAGTGCTGAGCGGGCGGGAGCCGCGATACGTGGGACATGGACCGGTTGCCCTGCGCGGCCGGTTCGACTAGAACCAAGTGCAGTTGCCCGCATGTTCTTTGACACTTCATGCCCTGTCACGAAGGCCCCGCCATGACCACCCGCCTCTGGATCCCCTTCCTTCTCGGCAGTTGCGTTGCAACCGCGGCGTTCGCTCAGCAGCCGCCGGACACGTCGGCCAAATACAAGGCGCTCGCGTGTCCGACGCCCGCGCAGGACACGACCTGGGCGATCCTCGACCGCAACGGGGCCAATCGCCAGGTGGAACCGTACCTGTCATCCCTCGGACAAGGCGAGAGTGGGACCGGCACGATCAGTTCGCCGGTGTTCAAGCTGGACACGGATACGATCCGCTTCACGATCTGCGGCCACGACGGGCAGGATGGGAAGCGCGGTGAGAACCTGATCGCCCTGGTCGACGCGCGCAAGAACACGGACTTGCGGAAGACCGCCGCGCCGGCCAACGATGCGTTACAAGAGCGGACCTGGGATGTGGCCGATCTCCGGGGCCGCGAAGTCCGCATCGAACTGCGCGACGGGATTGCGGAGGGGGCGTTTGCCTGGCTGGGCATCGGCCGCATTGACGCGGGGCTTCCGCTGCGCGTCGACTTCCGCGGCGGCCTGCCGGACGACTGGGTGGCGACCTCGCGCGCCGCGGATGTGCGGTACGACTACGTGGCGGGCACGGTGCCGTTCCGGCGCAACGCCGGCATCGGCGGGCTGATCCCGGCCCGGGGAGCGATCGAATTCCCTTGCGGGTTTGTCGCCGCGCGCGTGTTTCTGCTCGGCTGCACCGTGCCGACCGGCCGGCCGCTGGACTGCTACGGCGCCGTCGAGTTCCACTACCGCTCGGGCACCGTCGATAGCCTGCCGCTGATCTACGGCTTCACCCTCGACGGCCGGAACAAGCTGCTGAGCCCTTCGAAGGCCATGTATCTCCGACCCTCCAGCGATCCGTTCCAGCATGTGCTGGCCCTGGCGCCGCGGCCGGAAGTGATCGACACGATCCGGCTGGTCGCCAGCTCCACGGACGCGATCCCGCTGGTCACGGCCATCACGTGCGAGACCCAGGACGACCACGAGCACCTGGTGCCGTTGCCCAAGGAGCAGCCGTCGCCGGAGGACACGGCGTGGATCGCCACCCACACGGTCACGCCGCAATTGCCGGAACGTCACGCGATCGCGCGGGAGCTGCGCAAAGCTCACAAGCTGCCGGCGCCAGAGCCCGGCAGCGCGGGCGCATCCACGAGACCGGGCGTTCCGTAGCGACGGGGTGGTTACGATGAGCTTCATGCGAGTGCTCGGAGGGAGCTGCGTGTTGGGCGGCCTGATGCTGCTTGTCACATCCGCGGCGGCGCAAGACGCAAAGCGGGTGGTGATTGAACCGCGCGACAACGGCCAGGCACTGGTCAATCCGGACATGGGTTGGACCATGCACTTCTACTCGAACATCATCGCGAACTACGGATCCAAGCTGGATCCGGCCGACACACTCGACGATTTCCCGGGCCTCTCGACGGTCTATCTGCGGCTGCCCTGGTCCTTCCTGGAACCGAGCGAAGGGCAGTTCGACTGGTCGGTGCTCGACACACCTGCCCAGCGTTGGATCGCCAAGGGCAAGCGCGTGGCGCTGCGCGTCAGTTGTTGCGAGAGCTGGATGCGGTATGCGACACCCCAGTGGGTGCAGCAAGCCGGTGCGCGGGGACACAACTTCACGGTCGGCAAGGGGGTGGACGAGCGCGGACCGTTTTGGGAGCCGGTCTATGACGACCCGGTCTTCCTCGACAAGCTGGAACGATTCCTGTCCGCGCTGGCTGCACGCTACGATGGCAATCCCAACGTCGCGTTCATCGATGTCGGCTCGTATGGGGTCTGGGGTGAAGGGCATTGTGAGGCGAGCACGAAGCTGAAGGTCGATGACGCGATCAAGCAGCGGCACATCGACCTGCATGTCAAGCACTTCCCTCGTACACTGCTGGCGGTGAGCGACGATTTCATCGGGCCGGACAACCGGGTGGCTCGGCATCCGCTGACCGACCGCATGCTCAGCCAGGGCGTGACGCTGCGCGACGACAGCATTTGTGTTCAGCCCCCGCCCAATTCGTGGTACCACGCCCAGCTCGCGCAGTCGTTCTGGCCCAGGTTGCCGGTCGTGCTGGAACACGAACATTACGGGCCGTCCCTCCGGAGCGGCGCCTGGGGCGACGGGTCGCTGCTCCTGCAGGCCGTCGAAGAGTACCACGCGTCGTACCTGTCCATTCATTGGTGGCCGCGCGAGTTCCTCGAGGCGAACCGCGACGTGATCGCGCGCATCAACCGGCGGTTGGGCTACCGGCTGCAGCTCCGAAAGCTGTCCTGGCCCGGCCAGATCGCGCTGGGCCAACCGTTTGTCGTCGAATCGACCTGGGCAAACGCCGGGGTGGCCCCGTGCTACCCGGGCGGGTATCCGGCCCTCACGCTTAAGGACCAGCAGGGGGGAATCGCGTCGGTCCACGTGCTGGAGCAGGTTGATCTGCGCGAGCTGGAGGTGGGGGCTCCGGGTCAAGCGCCGACCCGGGACATCACCGCCACTTTGACGATGGCGCGGGTCTACGTGGACGGGCCGCGTCAGTTCGCACGCGCGGCCCATGACGGCACCTATGACGTGTACGTGTCGGTCGGCATGCGTGACGGTACGCCGCGGATCGCTCTCCCGTTGGATCAGGGGGATGGTCAGCGCCGTTATCGGGTGGGACGGATCCAGGTCGTGGCCCCGTGAAGACCCGGGGTGGCCCCAGCGCGCCGATGCCGATCGTCCACTGCTGGTTTCGCCCGTCCCGCGCATGTTATAATAGGACTCCTGCCAGGGACAGCGTATTCATTCCTTCGCACGCAGCGCGACGATATCCCACCGGACTGTGGTTCCTCATTTTTTCTGGGAGTTCAACGATGCACGTGAACCGACGAATGTTTCTGACGGGCGGCGCGGCGGCGGCTGCAGGTCTGGCAGTGGTTCCGCGATCTCGAGCGCTGGACATCCCGGCGCCGGAGAAGGAAGGCGTGCTGCGGCTTTCCAGCCAGCTCGGTGTGATTCCGGGCCGCGACCTGGACGAGAAGCTGGCCAAGATGCAGCAATGGGGATTCGACGGCGTGGAACTGGGCGGCGACGTCGTGGATCGTCCGCAGAGGTTTGTGGACGCGGTCGCCAAGACGGATATGAAGATCAGCGCGATCTGCTGGGGCTCACACAATGGAGACCTGGTATCGGAGGACGTGGGGAAGCGCAAGCAGGGGGTGGAAGACCTGAAGAAGGTGCTGGCCGCGGCGGGCGAAGTCCAGAGCACGGGCGTGATCTACGTACCGGCGTTCAATGGCCAGACGAAGCTGACCAACCAGGAGATACGCCAGGTGCTGCTCGACACGTTCCCGGCGATCGGCGAGTATGCGGTGAGCGTTGGTTCGCGTGTGTTGTTTGAGCCGTTGAATCGCCAGGAAGCGTTCTTCCTGCGGCAGTTGGCGGACGCCGCCTCGATCTGCCGCGACATCAACAGCCCCGGTGTGCAGATGATGGGGGACTTCTATCACATGTACATCGAGGAGACAAGCGACCTGGGCGCGTTCATCTCGGCGGGCAAGTACCTCCATCACGTGCACCTTGCTTCGCGCATCCGTGTGCTGCCCGGCCAGGACGAGCGCAGCTTCGTGGACGGGTTCCGGGGTTTGAAGCTGATCGGTTACGAGGACTACTGCAGTTTCGAATGCGGCGTCCAGGGCGACCGCGACGTGGAGATTCCCAAGTCCATGGCCTTCTTGCGCGAGCAGTGGGCCCAGGCGTAATGTACTCGTTGGTAGCACCGCGACCGGCACGTGCTCGGGTTCGTGATTGCCAGCAAACCCTTTTTTTCTCTCTGGAGCAGCTTATCCCATGACACACAAGAGACTCGAATCACGCCGTACATTCCTGAAGAACTCGACTGCCCTGGCCGCGGGTACGGCGCTGGCCGCGGGCTTGAATCTGGGCCACGCTCGCTCGGTGCACGCGCAAGGCAGCGATGTCATCCGGATCGGATTGATTGGTTGTGGCGGGCGCGGCGTGGGTGCCGGGCACGATAACCTGGCAGGCTGCGAGCGCACGGCGATCGTGGCGGTGGGTGACGCGTTTGAGCGCAATGCCAAGTCGGCTGCCAAGGCGTTCGGCGTAGCCCCCGAAAACACCTTCTGGGGCCTGGACGCCTACAAGCACGTGATCGCCGCCGACATCGACATGATCATCACGGCCGCACCGCCGGGATTCCGCCCACTTCACTACAAGGCGGCCATCGAAGCGGGCAAGCATGTGTTCATGGAGAAGCCGTGCTGCGTGGATGCGCCCGGCTACCGGATGCTCGTCGAAGCCAACGAACTGGCCGACAAGAAGGGCCTGAAAGTGGGTGTCGGCCTGCAGCGCCGGCACGAGAAGGCCTACGTCAACGGCATCGCGCAGATCCATGACGGGAAGCTGGGCGACCTGATTCTGCTGCAAGCCTACTGGAACGGCGGCGGCATCTGGTGGCGCGACGGCCAGGATGACTGGAGCCTGATGAGACAGCAGGTCAACAACTGGTACCACTATGTGTGGCTCAGCGGCGACAACATCTGTGAGCAGCACGTGCACAACCTGGATGTCTGCAACTGGGCCAAGAACGACCACCCGGTCGAAGCCAACGGCATGGGCGGCGACCAGATCCGCCGGGCCCTGAACGCCGGATCGCAGATCTTCGATCACCACTTCGTCGAATTCACCTACCGGGACGGCACCAAGATGTACAGCCAGTGTCGTCATGCCCGGGACTGCTGGAGCCAGGTCTCCGAGTTCGCGTTTGGGACCAAGGGCCGCGGATCGATGCAGGCCGGCGGCGACGTGAAGGATGTGAACGGCCTGGAGTTCAAGTGCGCCGACGACAAAGGCAACTTGCTGCCTTACGTCCAGGAACACTACGCCCTGGTCGAGGCCATCCGCCGGGGATTGCCGTACAACGAAGGGCACTTCGGCGCCACCAGCAGCATGACGGCCGTGCTGGGGCGCATGGCCACCTACAGCGGCAAGGTCATCAAGTGGGACGATGCCGTGGCCAAGGGCAGGTGCGAAGCGCCCGGGATCGAGGATTACACCTGGGACACCACACCGCCGGTCGTGCCCGAGGAGGACGGCACCTACCCGCGGAACGTCCCCGGCGAATACGATCCGTTCGCATAGTGGACGCCAGTTCGATCCCGGGACTTGCAGGACGTCCGGGAACCGTACGCCCTGTGAGTCCTGTCGGTCCTGTTGACTTTCCATCGTGGGCGGGTCGCGCGACCCGCCCGCGATCGTTATGTCGGAGAACCCTCTGATGCGTCGTCTGCACCATCTGCCCCTGACCCGGTGTGTGGCCTGCCTGTGTCTGTGCGGCACCTGGCTGGCCGGCCTGTCGTGGCTGTCGGCGGTTGAACCGCGGGAGGTCCGCGTGGCCGAAGAACCGCTGGTCATACCGACTTACCAGCTGGGCCCGGCCGACCCGCATCCGATGTTCTACATGCACGAGTCGTATCAGGGTGCACAGAAACGGGTCTATCCCTACGCGTTGCAAGACCACTTGCTTCACGACCGGTTGGATCAGACCTATACGGCGCTGAGGTTGGAGAACGAATTCATCGAACTGTGCGTGCTGCCACAGCTCGGCGGTCGGCTGTTCTCGGCCCGGGACAAAACGAACGACTACGATTTCTTCTATCGCCAGCATGTCATCAAGCCGGCGCTGATCGGCATGCTGGGGGCCTGGATCTCGGGCGGCGTCGAGTGGTGCGCGTTTCATCATCACCGGAACACGACCTACATGCCCGTGGACTACACGACGGTCGCCAACGCGGACGGGAGCAAGACCATCTGGATCGGGGAGACCGAGCGCCGTCACCGCATGAAATGGCTGATCGGCTTGACGCTGCATCCCGACCGGTCGTACGTCGAGACGACCGTGACATTCTTCAACCGCACGGACCAGCCGAACTCGATCTTGTACTGGGCCAACGTGGCGGTGCACGTGAACGACGATTACCAGGTGATCTTCCCGCCCGACGTGCAAGTGGCGACTTACCACTCCAAGATCGACTTCACCTACTGGCCGATCGGGCGCGGCCGGTATCGCGGCTACGACTACACGGGCCAGGACATCAGCTGGTGGAAGAGCTCGCCCGTGTCGAATTCGTTTTTCGCCTGGGATCGCGACGAGGATTTCATGGGCGGGTACGACCACGGCCGACGGGCCGGCGTGGTCCACGTGGCCGACCGCCACGTCGTGTGCGGCGCGAAGTTGTGGGAATGGGGCACGGGCCCCGAAGGACGCGCCTGGGACAAGATCCTGACCGACGAGGACGGGCCCTATGCGGAACTGATGGTCGGCGCATGGTCCGACAATCAGCCCGACTACAGTTGGATCCAGCCGCACGAAGTCAAAACGGTCAAGCAATACTGGTATCCCGTGCGGGAGATCGGCGGCTTCAAGCAGGCGAACCTCGACGGCGCCGTGAACCTCGAGTTGCGGGAGGGCGACCGGGCGTGGATCGGCTTCCACACAACCTCGCGGCGGTCCGGGGCTCGAGCCACTCTGACCCGGGGCGACTCCGTGCTCCTGGAGGAGACCATCGACATCGGTCCGGACAGACCATTTGCGCGCGAGATCCCGGTGCCGGCGGGCACCCGGGACACGGAGCTGCGTGCCGCGCTGGTGGCCGCGGACGGCGAGGAGCTGGTGGCCTATCAGCCGATCCGGCGGGAGGCCGTGGCGCGCCTGCCGGACCCGGTCCAAGCGCCGCCCAAACCGGAAGAGATCCCGTCGCTCGAGGAGCTGTACCTGACCGGCTTGCGCGTGGAGCAGATCCACAATCCGCGTGTGGATCCGCTGGCGTATTATCGGGAGGCGCTGCGCCGCGATCCCGGCGACTCGCGCTGCAATATCATGCTGGGCATCAACTGCAACAAGCGGGGCCTGTACGCCGAAGCCGAGCAGCATTTGCGGGCGGCCGTCGCGCGGCTCACGCAGGACTACACGCGGTCGCGCACCGGCGAAGCCCATTTCCAGCTCGGCGTGGCCCTGGCGGCCCAGCACCGCGATGAGGAAGCCTACGACCAGTTCTACCGCGCCAGCTGGGATCAGGCCTGCCAGGCGGCGGCCTGTTATGAGCTGGCCGCCATCGCCTCCCGCCGCGGCCAGTACGCACAGGCGCTGGACCACATCGAACAGTCGCTGGCCACCAACACCTGGGACACCAAGGCGCTCGGCTTGAAGGCCGCACTCCTGCGCCAGCGCGATCGCCATGCGGACGCGCTCCAGGTGACCGCCCGCGTCCTGGAGATCGACCCGCTCGACTTCTGGGCGCGGCATGAGCAGTACCTCAACCAGGCCGCCGCCGGCGATGTCGCGTCGGCCGCCGGATCACTCGAGACGCTCACCCACCTGATGCGCGATGATGTCCAGGCGTACCTGGAGCTGGTCACCGATTACCTGCACGCCGGGTTGCACGCCGATGCCTCGGAGGTGCTGCAGAGGTTGATCGTGGCGGACGTGCAGCCCGCCAGCGCCTACCCGCTCGTGCATTACTACCTCGGGTACCTGCAGCAACAGCTGGGCAACACGAAGGCGGCCGCGGAGTGCTTCGCGCGTGCCGCCCAGCTGCCCACGGATTACTGTTTCCCATTTCGCCTGGAGACGGCCGATGTCCTGCACGCGGCACTGGCTGTGAACCCGAATGACGCGCGCGCCGAGTATTATCTCGGCAACCTGCTGTTCGACTTGCAGCCGGACGCCGCCATCGTGCACTGGGAGCGATCCCAATCGTTGGACGCGGCGCTGGCCGTCGTGCATCGCAACCTCGGTTGGGCTTACCACCATGTGCGGAACGACCTGCCCAAGGCCATCGCGTGCTACGAGCAGGCGCTGTCGTGCACCCAGCTCGAGCCGCGGTTGTTCCTGGAACTGGATGTCCTGTACGAGAATGCCAACGTGGCGCCCGACAAGCGGCTGGCAGCCTTGTCAGCCAACCATGCGATCGTCGCACAGCGCGAGGACAGCTTCCAGCGGGAGATCGCTCTGTTGGTCCTCAACGGGAAGTACGCGCAGGCCATCGAATACCTGGAGACCGGTTACTTCCACGCGCAAGAGGGGCGGGACGAGATCCACGACATTTTCGTCGATGCCCACCTGCTGGAAGGGCTGCGGTTGCTCAAGGCTCACCAGGCGGGCGAGGCGCTGGCACATTTCGAGCGCGCGGCCGAGTATCCGGAGAACTTGTCGGTGGGGCGTCCCAAGAACGATCCGCGCGCACCCCAGGTGGCCTATTGCCGGGGCCTGGCGTACGAGGCGCTGGGGGATGGGGCCCTGGCGCGGCAATGCTACAGCCAGGCTGCGGACCAGCAGGAAACGCGGCGATGGCCGGCAACCCGCTTCTACCAGGGCTTGAGCCTGGTGAGGCTCGGCCGGCCTGACGCGGCCCACAAGATCTTCGATCAACTGGTGGAAGAAGGACGGAAACGGACCCAGGATCAGGGCTCCGCCGACTTCTTCGCCAAGTTCGGCCAGGAGCAGACGCGCCGCAGCCAACTGGCGACGGCGCACTATCTGATCGGATTGGGATTGCTCGGCCAAGAGAACACCGGCGCGGCGCGCAGCGAGTTCGACCAGGCCGTGGATCTGGATGCCGCCCATGTCTGGGCGCGCTATCAGCGGGAGGCAATCACGGATTGAGACAGAGCACTTCACTGGCTTCTACCCGAGGGCTTTGACGATGACAGCAGAACAGATGCGATATTCACGGCGCAGGTTCCTGGGCCACGTAGGGCTCGCAGGCGCGGCCTTGGCGATCCCGACCGTCGTCCCCGGCTCGGCGCTGGGACTCGACGGCGCGCTGGCGCCGAGCAACCGGATCACAATGGGGGCCATCGGCATCCACGGCCGGGGCCGCGAGGACTTGAGCCACTGTCTCAAGAACCCGGACGTGCAGTTCGTGGCGATCTGCGATGTGCAGAAGGTGCAGCGGGTCGGCATCAAGGAGATGGTCGACGGGTTTTACGACAACCAGGACTGCGCCATGTACGAGGACCTGCACGATCTGCTCGCGCGTCCGGACATCGACACCGTGCTGATCGCGACGGGCGACCGCTGGCACACGATGGCGTCAATCCTCTCGGCCAAGGCGGGCAAGGACGTGTATTGCGAGAAACCGTGCTCGATGACCATCTCAGAGAGCCGGGCGCTGGCCGACACGTTCCGCAAGTACAACCGCATCTATCAGGCCGGTACGCAGCGCCGCAGCATCGGCAACTTCATCTTCGCGACGGACCTGATCGCCCGCGGCAAGCTCGGCAAGCTTCACACGGTGCATGCCAATACGCTGGCGCCAGGGACGAGCCATCGTTGGCTCGAAGCGCAGCCGCTGCCCTCCAAGGAGGATTGCGACTGGAACATGTGGTTAGGCCCCTGCCCGTGGCGGCCTTACAACCGGACCTATGTGACGGGCGGTTGGCGCGGGTTCTTCGATTTCCACGGCGGCGGGATCTTGGAGTGGGGCGCCCACACCGTGGACCTGTGCCAGTGGGCCGCTCAGAAGGATCACACGGTTCCGGTCGAGTACGTCCCGGACGGCAGCGGCGTGGTCGCCACCTATGATGACGGCCTGAAGCTGGTCATGCGCGATCAAGGCTGGATGGGTCTGGGCACGTGCAGCGTGCGATACGAAGGCGACGAAGGCTGGATCGAAACCGGCGACACCGGCAACTTCGAGGTCTTTCCCGAATCGCTTCGCACCGAGCGGACCGTCTTCCGGCTGCCCGGTACGGACCCATCCACGCACATCCGCAACTTCCTGGACTGCGTCAAGTCGCGCACGCCGGCCAATTCCAACGCGGATGTCGCCGCGCGTTCGCATGTGGCCTGCCACGCGGCGTACATCGCCTGGCAGTTGGGTCGCACGCTGAAATTCGATCCGGTGAAAGAGGAGTTCGTGGACGACGCCACGGCGAACCGGATGCGTTCGCGCGCGATGCGCGACCCCTGGCGGATCTGAGCCGTTGGGAGACGCTTCTTCTCAAACCAATCCAGCGAGGGAACACACTCATGCATTCACAACGCTTCGCCATCATCGGTCTGTTGGTCTGCGGGATCCTGGCGGTTCCCGCCACATCGTTCGCTCAGCAGGAGCCGCCGGCCACGGGCGACGAGGCGGCCCTATTGTCGGTGTTGCAGTCCGCCGCGCCGATCTACGACAAAGCCAAGGCCTGCCAGCAGCTGGCCGTCATCGGCACGAAGGACGCCGTCCCGGTGCTGGCCAGGCTGTTGGCCGATGAACAACTGTCGCACTATGCGCGCTTCGCGCTGGAGCCGCTGCCTGACCCGTCGGTGGACGAGGCGCTGCGGGCGAGCCTCACGCAGCTCCAGGGCGGCTTGCTGGTGGGGGTGATCAACTCGATCGGCATGCGGCGCGACGCGCAAGCGGTCGACGCGCTCAAAACGTTGCTGGCCGGCGCTGATCCGGAGGTCGCCGCAGCTGCCGCGTGCGCACTGGGACGCATCGCCTCGCCCCCGGCCATCGAATTGCTCCAGGCTTCGTTGTCCGCCGCGGAGCCGCTGCGCTGGGCGGTGGCCGACGGATGCCTGACCGCCGCCGACACGCTGGAGAAGGAGCAGCAGGCGCAGTCGGCGACGGCGGTGTACGACGCGATGCGCGCGGCTCAGCTGCCGAAGTACCTGGAACTCGCCGCCCTGGCCGGCGCGATCCGGTCGCGCGGCCCGCAGGGCGTTGACCTGCTCGTGGAGACGCTGCAGTCCCCTGATCTGGACCGGTTCGATGTCGCCTTGAGCATGGCCAACCTGATCCCGGGCAACCGGGTGACCGAGACGCTGGTTGCCGAGATCTCCAAGCCGCTGCCGGCGCCTGAAGGTGAGACCGGCGAGTTGGTCGTCGCGCATTGGCGCGCAGTGGGTGTCGTCACCGTACTGGGGAAGCGCGGCGATCCTGCCGCGCTGCCTGTCGTGCTGAAGCTCGCCCAGCAGGCGCCTCCGGATGTCCAGTTGGCCGCCGTCCGCGCGCTGGCCAGATTGGGCGACGCGTCGGCCGTACCCGCGCTGCTCGACGCGGCCGCGTCGCCGCAGAGCGCGCTGGCGGCCGCAGCGCTCGACAGCCTCGCGGCGCTGCCCGATCAGGGCGCGGATGCCAGGGTGTTGGCGTTGCTGGACGGTAGCTCCGGGCCGCAGAGACTCGCCATCATCGAGGTGTTGGGACGCCGGGGCGTGGCGGCGGCCGCGCCGGCCCTGATGAAGCTGGCATCGAGCGACGACAAGACCACCCGGGCCGCCGCCTTCGCCGCCTTGGGTTTGACCGTCGGCCAGGATCATCTCGCGGCGCTTGTGGAGTATCTGGTCAGAGCGCCCTCGGACGACGTGGCGACGGCCGCCAAGGCGGCCTTGGAACGCGCGTGCCAACGCATGCCCGACCGTGACGCGGCTGCGCGGGTTCTGATCGCGCAGATGCGCGGCGATTCCCCCGCCATGCGGGCCAACCTGCTCGACCTGCTGCGCGCCCTGGGAGGCCCGGAAGCGCTTGCACACGTCGTCGCGGCCGCCAAGGCGGACGATCAACAATCGCAGGATGCGGCCACGCAAGTGCTCGGGCAGTGGACCAGCCCGGATGCAGCACCCGCGCTGCTGGAGCTCACCAAGGCGCCCAACAACCGGTTCAAGGTCCGCACGCTGCGCGGCTACATCCGGATCGCCCGGCAACTCAACGTGCCGACCGAACAGCGGATCGAGATGTGCCGCACCGCGCTGGGCTTGGCCGAACGCGACGAGGATCTGAACCTGATCCTGGAGACACTCGGGCGGTACCCGTCCGCCGAGTCGCTGGCGCTGGTGACCGCCCACCTGGGCAAGCCGGCCCTCGCCGCGGCCGCCGCCAACGCGGCCGTCGCCATCGGTGAGAAGCTGGTGGATCAGCAGCCGGCCGACGTGGCCCACGCCATGCAACAGATCCTGGCCGGGTCGCCCAGCGACGAGCTGAAGCAGAAGGCCACCCGCCTCCTCCAGCGGGCCACAGAGAAATGACCGAGGTCGCGTGGGCGACAGACCCGCGCGATCCGTCCTGTTGGTCCGATGGAAGCGGCGGGACCGAATCGGACTGCCGCGACCAATCGGATCAACAGGACAACCTTCACCGTTTTTCTTCCATCCCGCACAGGACCACGGCCACTCGTTGGCGCAGGTCCAGTGTCTGCGCGAGCCGCTGCATGGTGGCCCCCGGTTCCGCGTCCAGGCGACCGGCAAACGTGACGAAGTGGCTCGCCGGGGGTGATCCCTCGATGCCCACGCCCCCGGCGCCGGCCCCGGGCGCGATCACATACCGCGCGGCCACTTCGGGTGTCGCCAGGCCCAGTGCCAGGCGATCTTCGCTCCACTTGATGCCCCACTGGACGCCGTCCGCCTTCACCTGCGCCGGCACGCCATCCGCCTCTCGACCGACCCGACCGGTCGCTCCGTCGGCAAACAAGTACTGGCCGGGGCTGGGACCGTCCGCCGCGAAATTCCGCGGATTGTCGAAGTCCCAGTAGTAATCGACCGGATCGCTGAGCATCACCTCCATCCACGAGCATCCGCCATACAGACTGATGGTCTTCTCCATGGCCGCACCGTCCGTGCACTGGTAGCGCACGAGCGCCGGCCCGTCCGCCAGGCAGGTCACCTGGTTCGTCGCCTGGCGCAGCGCGCCGCCGAGGTCTGAGAAGCCCGCCCAACCGGTTGTTCCCGGCATGGTCATGTCGCGCCCGCCACAGGCGGCGACTTCCCAGCGATACACATGGCCGCCCTCGCTGCCCAGCAGCAACCGGACGACATTGTTGTCAAGCACGGCGAACCCCTCGTCAGCCTGGCCGATCCGGGCCGCCTCCGGGAGCGACGCCGGCGCCGTCGGCAGCCCGAGGTACACGTGGACGAATGCCCGGTCATCTTTCCGCAAGAGGCCCGGCAACACGACCACCAAGCGCGTGCCGCCGCTCACCGGCACCTTGTCGATCTGTGCGAGGATCTCCTGGCACCGGTTCTCGGCGCTGATTTGAAATGCCCGCACCGGCCGGTCGGCCAACTGTGCGGGGAGGTCCACATCCAGTTCGATCGGGAGCTGGTAGCGGTCGACCTGACCGGCGTCGATCGTCAGCCCGATCCGGTGCGTCGCCGCGGGTTCCGCCCATGGCAGATCTGTCCGCAGGGCCGCTGGGTCGACTCGTTGCGGGCGAGTGCTCCTGGAAAGGGGCGCGGGCAGTGCCAACCCGATCTCCTCGGGCGTGGGCAGCGCCTGGCCGCGTTCGGCGTTCGCCCGGGCCGCCGCCACACGACCGATCAGCTCGGCATAGCGCTGGTCGCTGGCGGCATAGCGTCGGAGCGTCCAGTCGAGCGCGTAGGGCTTGCTTTCGCTGAGCCAGATCCGCTGGAACTCGCACCCGAGCGCCGCCTGCGCCTGGCGCGTGCCGTCGATGCATTGCTCGATCTCGCACAGCAGAGCCGCTTGTCGCGAGACATCGGTCGTCTTGCAGGCTTGAGCGTAGGTTTCCGCGGCGCGCAAGGCGTCCAGCATGCGGCGGCCGATCAATTCCATGCGCCGTGCGCCGAGCAGGAACGCGTCGAGCAATTGCGCATTGACCACCGCGTCCTTCCGGCACGCCTCCAAGTGCTCGATCGCAGGCCGCACGATCCCGAGGAGTTGTTCGGCCGAGGCGCGTGACTTCGCGGGGCTCCGCGAAAGCGGCAGGTCCTCTTCCCAGAAACGGCTGTTGAGCATCCCTTTCATGCCGGGCAGGCGATGCGTCTGGGCCAGCAGCGCCACCGCCTGGCCGAAATGATCGCCCGGCTCGCCGAACAAGACGCCTCCAATGCGCCGGTTGAAGTCGTCAATGCTCGTCGTAGACGCATTCCACGCGCACTCCGCGCCCCACGCGTAGCCGTGCCACTTGTAGCCCTGGAGCGCCTCGCCGTCGTCTTCCCATTCCGTGTTGAGCATGCCCAGCGCGCCGTGTTGCGCCCCGTCACGCACGAAGTTCTGGATGTTCCGCACGGCCACGCCGAAATCCGGCAGGATCCGGCTCCAGTTGCTGATGCCCGGGCAGACGAAGAACTCGTAACCAGCTTGTGTGAAGGGCAGAATCTGGTCCTCGAAACTGTCCGCGGCATGGTAGCCCCAGGTCAACATCACCGTGTCCTTGGGGATCTGATCCAGCTTGTCGGGATGTTGCAGGATGATGTCGCCCCACATCATCATGCGCTTGTGGTATTTCTCTCGCAGCAGATCGTGCACGCGGCGGATGTGCCGCACGTACACGCCGCCCACGCCGATCTGATCGGCCAGCGCCTTCGAGGGACCGGTGCCGAGTCCGTACGTTTCATCGCAGCACACGTTGAACATCGGGAACGTCAGCAGCGGACAGACTTCCGAGTACATATCGTCCAGCAGCCGATAGGTCGCCTCGTTCGTCGGGCACAGCACGTCGGGCGTCTCCCGCAGCGCCTCATATTCCGGGTGCTTGAGAATCCAGCTCCAATGCCCGAACGACTGCTGGTTTCCCAGGATGTCCATGTGCTGCGCGGCGGCGTATTGAACCAGTTCGCTGAGCGCCTCAGGCTGCAGCGAGCCGTCGGGCGGTCCGATGCGGGGGTGCTTCCGGAACGCGTATTGGTATTCCATGTAGTAGGTCAGCAGATTCATCTTCAGTCCGGCGCCCAGATCGACGTGCTGGTGCAGCGTTTCCAGCGTCGAACTCGGGCCGCGTGTCAGGTCATCCTGGAAACAGCGGTAGCGGAGCGAGGGCCAGTCCCGGATCTCCAGGCAGGGCAGCCCGCCGTCGGCGCGGTTGGCGCGGATCAGCTGGCACAGCGTCTGCACGCCGTAGAACAGACCCGACGCGTCGCCGGCCACACAGCGGATGTGTGCGGGGGTCACTTCCAGGAAGTAGCTTTCAGGTGGGGCGTCCTGTGGAAACGCGACAGCCTCGAGCGTCACCTCCTCGACGGCGGCCACCACCACGCCGCGCGCATCGTCTTCGTGAGACCGCAGCGTCGGCCTGTCGACGCCGGCGCGACTCAGCTCGGCGACGAGCGTCTTCGCGGTCGCTGCCGTGGCCTTGGCCGGCAGCTGCAGGATCAACTCCTGTGACAGTTGAAAGGTTCCAGGCTTCATCTCGATCTGCTTCGGGTACGGGACCAGTCGCAGGTTCTGCGCATCCTGTGGGCGGACCTGCACCTGAGGGCCCGCGAACGTCACACTGATCGCGATAAGCAGCGGTAAGGATTTGTGCAGCATCATCTGTCTCCCGGGAAGCAGTCTGGATCTCCGGCGCGTCATCCGCCTTCGGCCGCGCGAGCGGGCCGGCGCGAGCGTTCGCCGGGCGTCATTCTTTCTTCCGCTGGCTCAGCGGCGTCGCGGCGGCTTCCGCCTCGGCCTTGTCGATCGCGCCGTCCTGGTTGGTGTCAAGGCGCCGGACCATCCACTTCATGCGGTCGGGCAACTCCTCTTCCGTGACTTTCCCATCACCGTCCTTGTCATGGCTCATGATGCGCTCGACGAAGCTGACGGGCGGGCTGCTACTGCTGCTGCCGGGGTCCGCGGCAGGCGGCCGGGCCGGGCCGGGGCCTCCACGGCCGCGGCGACCCATGCCGGCCGGCGGCCAGCCGATCTCTTCCCGCGACAGCTTGCCGTCCTGGTTCTTGTCAAGCTTCCGGAGAGCGGCCACGGCGCCTTCGATTTCCTCCTTGGACAGCTTGCCGTCCTGGTTGACGTCCAGCGCGTCCAGCAGGGGGAATGTGAACCGTGGAAAGCCGGGCCCGGGCCCGCCATCGGGCCTTCGAGGGCCGGGGGCGGCTCCAGCCGGCGGGTCCGCCGGCGCTGGCGCCGGCGGCGGATCTTGTGCGCAGGCCGCGCCTGCCACCAGTGCCCACGCCAGGACCGCCGACAGGCACACGCGTACGTTCATGGGTGACTCCTCCAACGCTCAGATCATTCTCGGATGCGGTTCGCCCCGTCGGGGGTGGGAACCATTGGCGTCCAGCGTGCACTGCCGTCTGGGAAACGTCCCAGCGAGACATCTTCTTTGAGCGGGCCGAACGAGACCTGGTCGCGAATCACATTGCCGCGCGCGTCGGTGTCGCTCAAGAACACCGTCTCGCCTTTTTTCGAAAGCTTGAAATTGGCGTGGAGCCCGCGGATGGCTCGCAGGTCCTTGTCCAGCCAGACCACCAGCGTACCGCGGGCGGGAATGGTCGTCCCGGGCGGGAAGGACCATTTTCGCAGGTTCGACTTCGAGTCACTCAAGTACATCCCCGAGATATCCACGGTCCGCTCAGTGCGATTGTAGATCTCCAGCCAGTCGTCATACTGGCCTTGCGGATCACGCACGGTCCGCTTGTTCGCGGCCATCAGCTCATTGATCACTACGGGCGACTGCGATTCGCTGGTGGCGATGACTTCGTATCGGAAGGCACCCATCTCCGCCCCGGCCGGCATGAATGCCGTCGTACCCAGACTCGCGTCCGCCCGCGCCTCGACATAATAGCGTACCGCACATCGTCCCGGTGCGCCGTCAATCACGGCGCCGTAGATGCCGTCGCCGGCGAGCTGGTCATGATGCTGCCCGTCGTCGTGCATCTCGACCTGGTCAAAGGGGGCGTTCGGCGCGGAAGCGTAGTACAGCAAGACGATCTGCGGCTTGGGCTCGCCGACGATCCTGGCCTCCACAACCACGCTGTCTTCCGCTGACAACTGCTGGACGTCGTCCCGCATCGGCCGGTGTGTCACCGCCTCGATCACCGGGTACGGCTTGTTGATCTCCGGATGACTCAGCAGGTATTCGCGCCGTTCGGTCATGAAGGTCTTGATGCCGGGCGCGCTGCCGAATGGGCCGCCGCGCTGGCCGTCTGACGAGATATCAGAGTGCGCGAACTGCTCATAAGAGATCGACAACTTGGTGTCCTCCCGGACATCCTCGTCGATCAACGCGCGATACTGCTCGAAGATCGGCCCCACTGTGTTCCAGTCCAGCCATTTTTCCGCGATCGTACGGACGTGGGCCAGGTAGCGGGCCTTCCAGTGCGGGTTGGTGAGCAGCGCAGTGAGCAACGGCCGATTCGCACTGCCGACTTGGCTCAACGGGCCCATCTGGCCGTGCTCTCCGCCGGGTCCACCGGGCCCGCCGAAGAAACCGCCCATCCCGGGACCCTCGATCGACCGCAGGCTCTCATTGTTGTCGTGTGCAAAAACGTAGAACCGGTCGTAGTGCGTATCGAGATACAACGTGTAGTCACTGGCGCGCGTGAAATAGCCATCTTCATCCGAAAGGACATTGTCCACCGCCAGGAACCAGAGGACCTCATCGACATTCATCAGCTTATCGAATAACGCTTCCCGCTGGTCCGGCGGGGTCTCTTCGAGAGCCCGGCACAACGCGACCAGCTTGCGCCAGTCGGCCTCGTTGTCCGAAGACTTGATGAGATAGTTCCGCTTGTACGGCGCCAAGTCGTCTCCCAGGTACATCAAGCCGGAACCGCCGCTGAAATTCGGCGGCACCTTCCAGCGAGCGCCGTTGGCATCGCCAAACCACTTGCGCAAGAAATCCTTGTTGAACTGCTCCTGATTCGTGTAGATCCCCCAACTCTCGCCGTTGATGACGACCCGCACCAGGTTCGCATCCAACGCCGGAAGGTACTCCCGTCCAATACGACTGAACAACACTTCGCGCAACAGCGAAGGGTCTGAATGGGCGTTGAGCAGATTGAGCGTCTTGCGGCCGTAGAGCCGTTGGCCCTTCTGGCCGTAATCGACTGAGATGTTCAGCGACCGCTTCTTCCCGCGCGGCACCATCTGGTAAGACGTGTTGCCGCGGAATCGCACACCGACGTTCACATAGGTCCGGCCGTCCACAATCATCTGAGCAGGGACATCCACGTCCGTCATGCGGAAGTCCTCCAACTCCTCTTCCCAATCCTGGTTCTCAAACCACAGGAAGATCGTCCGGACGATCTCGGGATCATACAGGTCCCGATCAGGGTAGGATGCGACGTCGTCGGGCGTCAGCTGCTTGCCGGGCGCCGCCGGTTCCCGGTTGCCACCGCCTCCCGGGCCACCGCCTCCCGGGCCACCGCCTCCCGGGCCACCAAAACCCATATCGAAGCCCGGCGGGCCGCCAAAACCCGGGCCGCCAAAACCCATGTCGAAGCCCGGTGGACCGCCAAAACCCGGGCCGCCGAAGCCCATGTCGAAGCCCGGCGGGGGGCCGCCAAAGCCCATATCGAAGCCCGGCGGGGGGCCGCCAAAGCCCGGGCCGCCGAAGCCACCGCCGGGCCCTCCGCGCGCCGGCGGGTTTTCCTTGAGGTATTTCCGAGCCTCGGCGCGTTCAGCGGCGTCCAGAATGCCATCCTTGTTCAGGTCGAACCGGGCAAGGATTTCCGCGCGGGGGTGGACCATCGGGCCGCCACCCGGGCCGCCCGGACCACCCGGGCCGCCGAAGCCGCCCGGGAACGGCATCATCTCATCGATGGAAAGCTCTCCGTCCGAGTTCTTGTCGAGTTTCTTAAGCGCCGCGACCGCGTTGTCGATTTCGTCGGCGGTGATCTCGCCGTCGGAGTTGGCGTCGAGCGCCGACAGGAGCGGCGGCGGGGGGAGGCGGAAACCGCCTGGGCGGCCGCTTTGGGCTTCATTTTCGGGCGGCTGCGCGCCGAGCGGCAGGCACACAACAGCGGCAATGACCAACGCCGCGACGCCCATCGGAGACCATTGACGACTTCGCATGGTAACGTCCTTGCGTGTGGCTCTTGGTTACACGGCAACGATGTCGCGGATCAAACCCAGGGCTCGGCATCCCTGCACGTACTTCGAGCACCGGGTTGCCCGGACACGGAATGGGTAAAACAGCTGCGGCAATTCGATCTCACGACCGATCGGTGTCTTGCCTTCGATCACGACCAGCCGCTCCAATCGGCAGGGGAAGGATGTGGATATGCGGCTCTTCCCGGTCTGGTCGTAGAAGGTGATGTCGTAGTCCAGCGTGACGCGCAACGCACCGTCGTCGGACGCGAAATGCTCGCGCTGGTATTCGACAAGGACCGTGGGCTCGCAGCACAGCAGCACGTCGCCCAGCAACTCGGGCGGTATGATCCGTTCCAGACCGGCGACGATCTGTTTGTAGGTGAGCTGCCCGAGCGGTTGCTCGGACGCCAGCTCCAGCCGGTGTTTGCCAGTGACGCGGCCTTGACGCCACTTGATCTCGAAGAAGAACGTGTCGCCTGGCTGCATGCTGTCGTACCAACGCAGGCGGACTTTCCGGCGGCGGCCCAACCCGTCCAGATTGTCCCGGCAGGCGGACAGCTGCGCGTCATCAAAGTAGATGCTCCGGACCGCCGACACCGACCGGTTGTAGATCCGGCGATGGCAGTTCACCTCGAACAAGCCGCGCAGTCTGCCAACATCGGCGTACGACAACGCATACTTGGTCTCCCGGCGTGAGGCCAGATCGCGGCGCGTCGATCCCCAATCCACAACGCGCAGGGGCGGAACCCGCAATGTCCAATCCACGGTATCCGTTGTCATGGCGGATGTACAATGATCAGAGACTGGTGTTGATGTTCACGTACGACAGCTCGCAGTCGGGCAGTTCCGCCCGCAATGCCTGCATCAATCGGGTGGACTCCTTGGCACTGCGCCGGCCCAACATCACGCGGACCTGCCCGCGTCCGTCCTCCAGATCCATCCGCTGGAGCGTGTAACGGCCGACCACCGAGTCCACCTTCGACATGATATCGTGCTCGCCGCCATTGAAGTGCCGCTGCGAATCGCCCGTGATCGTCAACAACAGGCTGTGCTGACGCCTGGATCGGCCCGTGATGTACATGGCCAGCACGTAGAGGGAGGCGACCAGCACCAGGGCGACTGCCAGCAACGGCTGCTCGGCGCCCAAGGCGAGCCCGATCGCGATGCAGAGGAACAGGTACACCAGCTCTTCCGGCTCCTTGATCGCCGCACGGAAACGGACGATCGACAGGGCGCCGACCAGGCCGAGCGACAGGGCCAACGAAGACTTGACCACCGCAATGACGGCCGTCGTCACCAGCGTCAACAGCGGGAAGATCCGCGTGATGGTGTCGCTGTCCGATGGCGATGCGCTGCAGTGCCGGTAGAGAAAACGACAATACAGCGCCAGGATGCCGCCCAGCATCAGGTAGACGCACAGGGTGAGCGCCGACACATTGTGGCTGAGCGATAAGGTGGCCTTGAGCTGGCTCCAGACTTCGGCCAATGACTGCATGGCGGGCGTGACTTCTGCAAACAGTTGCATGGGGTGCGATTCCTGAAAAGGGCTGAAGTGGTAGTCGATCACTCGGATATTGAACGTACAATGTACTCGTTGGTTCCGGAAAACGGCATGGGAACCATCGGGCGGACCGAACCGCTCAGGCCGTGACGGCCCACGCCGATCGCGGCGGCCTCCGGCCGAACCCCAATTCGGGGGGCCGCGTGTCCGACCTATCCCCGGAGGGCGCGCTCAGCTCTGGCGCTCGGCCCATTGGCGGAGCGACGCGGCGCCTTGGCGAAAACAGAAGTCGCCGAACGATTCGCCGGCGACGCGTGCCTGCTGGAAGTACTGGAGGAGATCGACCAGCAGGGGGACGATGTCGTCCAGCGGCACGAGGTCTTTGTAGAGAAACGCCAGGCGGTCGCCCAGGATCCGGCCGCCCAGGTACACGGCGTATTTGCCGGGTGTTCGGCCCGACAGCCCCACATCCGCATTGTACGGCCGCGCGCAGCCGTTGGGGCAACCCGTCATTCGCACGGTGAACTGTTCGGCGGCGAGCCCCAGCCGCGCCACTTCGGTTTCCAGCCGATCGATCACCTTGGGCAGCACGCGCTCGCTCTCGGTGATGGTCAATGGGCAGGTCGGCAGTCCGACACACGCCATGGACCAGCGACGGACATTCGAGATCTCCTCGAGCAATTTGACGCCGTGCCGGCGCAGGATACTCTCGATGACGGGCCGGTCCTGCAGGGTGAGGTCGGCCAGCAGCAGGCTCTGATACGGAGTCAGGCGGATACCCGGCTGACAGGTGAGGCAGATCTCGCGCAAGGCTGACTTGAGCTGCAGGCCATCACGATCCAGGATGCGGCCATTCTCGACATTGATGCCGTAGAAGAAGCGGCCGTCGCCTTGGGCGTGCCAGCCCAGGTGATCGTCGCAGGCGTGCACGTCGACCGGGCGCGGGTCCGCCAACGGGCGGCCGAAGTACTCTTCCATTTTCGCCCGAAACGCGGGCAGACCCCAATTGGCGATGAGGTATTTCAAGCGCGCCGCCTTGCGATCCTGGCGATTGCCGAAGTCGCGCTGCACTTTGATGACGGCCTCTGCCGCGGCCAACACATCCTCCGGCGGCACGAATGCCACAGGGAGGCCGAGCGCGGCGAAGGTATGCTTGTCGCTGGGCCCCATGCCGAAGCCGCCGCCGACCAGGAAGTTGTAGCCGACGATCCGCCCGGACTCGACCACCGCGAGCAATCCCAAGTCCGGCGTGTAGATGTCGACGCAGTTGTCGTACGGCAGCGCGATGGCGATCTTGAATTTGCGCGGCAGGTAGCTGTCGCCGTAGAGCGGCTCCACCTCTCCCTGTTCCGCCGCGTCTCCCTGCACGTCGCAGCGCTGCCGCTGGCCGGATTCGCAGTCGCCTAGCCAGATCTCGTGATACGCGCGGCTGCGCGGCAGCAGGTGGTCCGAAAGGCGCTGTGCCAGGTCCTGCATCACGTCGTGGACCCCATCCACAATGGGCGCCGGGCAACACATCACGTTGCGCTGCACGTCCCCACAGCCGCCCAGCGTGGTGAGGTGCACGGCATTGATCCGCCGAATCGTCTCCTTCACGTCCCGCTTCAGAACGCCGTGCAGTTGCAGGTCCTGCCGATTGGTGATCCGCAGCGTGCCGTTGCCCAACTCGTCGCACAGATCCAGCTCCGCCAGCAATTGCGCGCTGGTGAGCACGCCGGCGGGAATCTTGGTGCGCACCATCAGCGAGTATGCCTTGCCGAGCTTCTGGCCGTCCGGCCCGCGCGCACCGCGCAGGTCGCGGTCGTCCTGCTGGTACATCCCATGGTGTTTGAGCACCAGCGAGGCCTCTTTGCTGAAGTGATCCTCGGCGTTGCTCAGCTCCTCGGCCACCGTGCCCCGCAGGTAGTTGCTGGACCGCTTCGCTTTCTCGACGGCGGACAACGCCGCCTCCGTGGACTCCGGAAGGATCGTGGGATCAGGCATGGTCGTTCCTTCGTGCGTTGGTCTCCGCGCGGATGGCTGCCCCGGGGTGCCGCTGGGCATCGATGGGCCGCGAATCGTCGCCCGGCTCTGAAACCGGCGCCTGGTGATCGGCAGGCAACCAGGCCACACAACTGCCGAGGCCGGACCGGTGGACCAGCGCCCCCCCGCACCTCGGTGGACGCCTCGCGCGCATAATAGCAGGAACATTCTTCATGTCAATATGAAGAAACACCCCGCACCGCAGCCCCACAGCCGAGCCCGGGGCCGGGCGGGCAGGTGCACTCGTGACCTGTCGGTGCGCCTGGTATAAACAATGCGGATGAAGGCGGGCATTTTCAGTACGGGAGCAATGCGATGAGCAACCTGATGATCTGGACGGCATGGGTGGCGGGCCTGGCGATGGCGGCAACCGGCGAGCCGATGGGCGGCGCGGTCATCCGGCCGCCGGCCGTGCCGCTGGTCGCCTGCGACCCCTACTTCAGCATCTGGTCGCCCGCCGACAAGCTGGCGGACGCCGACACCGTGCACTGGACCGGCAAGCCGCACCGGTTGGCGGCAACGATCGATGTCGACGCGGTGTCGTATCGGCTGATGGGGCGCGCGCCGGAGACAGCCGCCCCGCTGCCTCAGACGCGCCTGACCGTGCTCCCCACGCGGACAGTCTGCCAGTTCGCCGGGGCGGGCATCGAACTGACACTCACCTTCCTGACGCCCGCGCTTCCCGATGACCTGGAGGTCCTGGCCCGGCCCGTGACCTACCTGCTCTGGGAAGTCGCATCGACCGATGGCGCCGCCCACCACGTGCGGCTCTTCTTCACCGCGTCCGGTGAACTGGCGGTCAACACGCCGGACCAACTGGTCGACGCGTCGATCGAACAACTGCCGGGGATCACCGCCGCCAGGATCGGCTCGGTCGACCAGCCGGTGCTCGCCAAGCGGGGCGACGACATCCGCATCGACTGGGGGTACCTGTATGTGGCCGTGCCGAGCGGCGACCCGTCCACGCAGCTGGCGATCGGACCCGGCAAGGGCCCCTTGCCGGCCGCCGGGGGCCAGGTGGGCGTCGGGGTCACGATGGACCTGGGGCGCATCCGGGAGGAGCCCGTGTCGCGCTGCATCCTGCTGGCGTATGACGACCTGTATTCCATCCAGTACATGAAGAAGAACCTGCGGCCGTACTGGCGCCGCAACGGCTGGGAAGCGGCCGACCTGCTGCGGGCGGCGGCAGAGGACCTGCCCGCGCTCCGGCAGCGGTGCGAGGACTTCGACCAGGAGCTGATGGCGGATCTGGCACGTGTCGGCGGTGACAACTATGCGGCGCTGGCCGCCCTGGCGTATCGCCACTGCTTCGCGGCCGGCAAATTCGTGGCCGACGACCACGGCCAGCCGCTCCAGTTCAGCAAAGAGAACCATTCCAACGGCTGCATTGGCACGTCCGACGTGTTCTACCCGATGGCGCCTCAGTTCCTGCTGTTCGGCCCGACGCTGGCCAAGTCCTTCCTGGTGCCGTTCATGAACTACACCGCCTCAGACCGGTGGCCATTCCCGTTCGCTCCGCATGACTTGGGGACCTATCCGCATGCCAACGGCCAGGTGTACGGCGGCGGCGAACGGACGGAGGAGAACCAGATGCCGGTCGAGGAGAGCGGGAACCTGCTGATCCTGATGGCCGCGATCGCCACGATGGAGGGTCATGCCGACTTCGCCGGCCTGTACTGGCAACAACTCGAACGCTGGGCCGGCTACCTCAAGGACCAGGGTTTCGACCCCCCGAGCCAGCTCTGCACGGATGACTTCGCGGGCCACCTCGCACACAACGTGAACCTGAGCGCCAAGGCGATTTGCGGCCTGGGCGCGTTCGCCAAGCTGTGCGCGATGCGCGGCGATCATGCGCAGGCCCTCCAGTACCAGACGCTGGCCAGGCAATACGCAGCCCAGTGGATCGAGGCGGCGGACGACGGCGATCACTTCCGCCTGACATTCGACCGGGCCGGTTCCTGGAGCCAGAAGTACAACCTTGTGTGGGATCGCATCCTGGGGCTGGGACTGTTTCCCGATGAGGTGCGGCGCAAGGAGATGGATTACTACAAGCGGGTCCAGAATCCTTACGGACTCCCGTTGGACAACCGCAAGGCCTATACCAAGCTGGATTGGATCGTGTGGACGGCGACACTCACGCAGGATCCGGCCGACTTCCACGCGCTGGTGAACCCGGTCGTGAAGTATCTCAACGAGACGCCCGATCGCGTCCCGATGTCGGACTGGTACGAGTCCGATACGGCCCGCCGCACCGGCTTCACCGCTCGGCCGGTCGTCGGCGGAGTGTTCCTGCCGATGCTCTACGACCGGGCGCTCTGGAGCAAGTACACCCAGCGCGACCGAACCAAGGCGGCGCTCTGGGCGCCCATGCCCGTGCCGCCCAGCACGGTGACCCTGGTGCCCACGAGCGAGCACGAGCCGTCCCTGTGGCGGTTCACCACGCAGAAGCCGCCGGAGGATTGGTTCGCCGCGGACTACGACGACCGCGCCTGGCAGCTCGGGCCCGCCGGATTCGGAACGGCCGACACGCCCGGCGCACAGGTACGTACGGTCTGGAACACGCAGGAGATCTGGTTGCGCCGTGCGCTGGAGTTGCCTGCGGAGATCCCCGCGCGCGTCGCCCTGCGGATCCATCACGACGAAGATGCGGATGTCTACCTGAACGGCCACCTGGTGTTGCGCCGAGGCGGCTATACGACCGCCTATGAGACCGAAGAGATCGCTCCTTCGGCGTTGCGGCCCGGCACCAACGTGATCGCCATCTACTGCCGCCAGACCGATGGTGGCCAGTACATCGACGCCGGCCTGGACGCGATTGTGCCCCAGTAGCCGAGGGATCGGGCGCCGGGCCGGTCTCGACCGAGGGCGCAACCCGGCGCGTGCCCAGCGGAGCCGTTGGTGCGCGTGCTACTTCGGCAGGTCCTGCGCGGCCAGCTCACGGATCTCCCGCCACTGCTGCTCCCACAATTCCTGCAGTTCCCGGACTTTGTCGGGGTATTCTGCAGCCAGGTTGACGGACTCCGCGCGGTCCTTGTCCAGGTCATAGAGTTCCCACTGGCGCTGCCGGTTGTCCGCCACGAGCTTCCAGTTCCCCACGCGGATCGCCCGATTGTCCTCGTGCAGCCACCACAAGCACTCGTGCGTCACGCAGTGGTCGGTCGCGAAGGCGGGCAACAGGCTCTTGCCCGGCGGGGCCGGCACCGGCAGGTCGTGCCAGCTGGTCGGCGGCGCGATCCCGGCGGCGTCCAGGACGGTCGGCACGATATCAATCACGTGGCCCGGGTTGTGTCGCAGGGCGCCGGGCGTGGTGATCCCCTGCGGCCAATGCACGATCAGCGGCGTGGAGATCCCGCCTTCATGCACCCAGGTCTTATGCCGCCGGAACGGCGTGTTCGAGCAGGTCGACCAACCCGGGCCCAGGCACAGGAACGTGGCGGCCGATCCGGGCGGGGCGTTCGGATCGTGGCCGTCGCCGCGCACCATGATCTCGGCACTTGCGCCGTTGTCGGACAGGAACAGGATCAACGTGTTGTCCAACGCGTCCATCTCGCGCAGCTGCTGCACGATCCGGCCGATCTCCTGATCGTTGCGGTAGACCATGGCTGCGTGGATCGCCATCTTGCTTGCCTGGAACGCGCGCTGCTCGTCGGTCAACGCGTCCCACGGCAATGGCCGGTTCACTTCGCCCGGGCCCAACTGGGCCAGGGCATCCGGGAAATCATAGGGCGGACCGACATCCCGCTCCGGCGTCGACAGTTCACACTGGACGATGCCCATCTCGCGCAGGCGTTGGAACCGTCGTGCCCGCACCTGCTCCCACCCTGCCGTGTAGGTGTCGCGGTACCGCGCGATATCCTGCGGCAGTGCCTGGAGCGGGAAATGGGGCGCGACAAACGCCACGTAGTGGAAGAACGGCTGCCCCGCATACTTCGCGGCGTGCTCGCGCAGGCATTGGACCGCATGGTCTCCAATGGCGGTCGTCGCATAGTAACCCGAGCCGCGCGCGACGGGCGGCAACGCCTTGCCGTCCAGAGAATGGTGGGGCGGGCTGAACAGCCGATCTTGATCCGGGAGCAGATACGAATGATCGAAGCCGTTGGCGACCGGCTCGCCGTCCACGTGCCACTTGCCCGAGTGATAGGTGCGGTACCCGTACGGCTTGAGCATTTCCGGCAGCAACGCCGCCCAGGCCGGCCGCGTACCGGCGCCGCCCGTCTTCGCGATGCCGGGCACCGTGTCGCGCCGCACCTGCTGGGCGTAATAGCCGGTCAGCAGGGCGGCCCGCGTGGGCCAGCAGCGCGCCGTGTTGTAGAACTGCGTGAACCGCAGGCCGCTCTGGGCCAGCGCGTCCAGGTTCGGCGTCTCGATCTCGCCCCCATAGCAGCCCAGGTCCGAGTAGCCCATGTCGTCGGCCACGATGATCAGCAGGTTCGGCCGCGCCGCGGGCGGGGCGGCCAGGCCGACCAGGGCCGTGAGCTGGGCGCATAACGCGACCGCCAGAACGAGACTGCGTGTCGACAAGCGGCCCGGCACCTGGTGGCTCAAACACCGCCGCTCGGCGGACGATACAACCGCGACGTGGTGGAACATAGGGGCGCCCTCGCATGGGGGTGCTGAGCAGTGATCGGTCGGCGCGCAAGTATAAGCCTCCGGCGCGCCGGCTTGCAAGCCGGCGGGGACCGCGGCCTCCCCCCTCGGCCAACGCCCCTTACTTGTTTCTGTTGCGGAACGGAAATCCGCGTGTCTTTTTGCGCGGGACGCATTGACCATAAGAAACGCATCCTCATCCTCTGGTTATTCACGACTCAGTTACACGGAGAACAAGTTCACGGCCAAGAACCCCACGACGGGAGACCAGGTGACCAAATACGTATACGGCACGGCTGTGGGCGGGATCACGCCCGCAGTGTATCGCAATGATCTGCTGCGCGCCGAGATCTATCCGGACAGTGACGACACCACATTACTAGGCGACGGAGCGGACAGCACGTATGACCGGATCGAGTACACGTACAATATCCAGGGTGATCGGTTGGACCGCAAAGACCAGAACGGCACCATCCACACCTACGAGATGGACAAGTTGGGCCGTGTGACCCACGATCGCGTGACCACGCTCGGCACAGGGGTGGATGGCACGGTGCGCCGCGTGAGCACGACCTATGACATCCGGGGCCTGCGGGAAAAGATCACCAGTTACGACAACGCCACGGTGGGCAGCGGCACCGTGATCAATGAACTGGTGTACGAGTACAACGATGCGGGACAAGCGACGAAGGAGTATCAGGAGCACGAAGGGGGCAAAGACGCCAGCACGCTCTATGTCGGCTACAACTACGACACGACGGCTGCCAGTGGCAAGTATACCAAAGGTCTACGGCCCACGTCGGTGCGGTATCCCAACGCGCGGCTGATCCACTTCACCTATGGCACGAGCGGCACGACGGGCGATGCCATCGCGCGCGTGGAAGCGATCAAGGACGACAGCGGCGGTTCGCCCGGCACATCGCTGGCCGACTACACGTACTTGGGCAGCGGCACGATCGTGGTGGAAGACTACACGCAACCCGACGTGAAACTCAACTATGATAGTTTCTGTTGCGGAAAGGAAATCCGCGTGTCTTTTTGCGCGGGACGCATTGACCAAAAGAAACGCATCCTTATCCTCTGGTTATTCACAACTCATTTACACGGAGGACAAGGATGCGTCAGAAACGCGAATCGGTTTTGTCGTTCGCCTGGCACGACGATGGCCTGCCCAAAACGGTACGACAGTATCGCGAGAAATACAAGGGGATCAGCGTGGCCCTGGACCAGGTTCCCGAGATCGTCGACGCGGTGCACCAGGACCTGCTCCAGCTCACCGCAGGGAATCGCCGACGGGGCCGGAAGGCTGATTTCACTTCCGAGACCATCCTGCGGGCGCTGATCGTGATGATGGTGGAAGGGCTGGCGTACCGGGAAACGGTGATCCGCATCGCCGAGAGCGAGTTCCTGCAGGACTTCATCCGGACGCGGAAGAAGGCGGTCATGGACCACACGTTCTTGAGCAAGTGCTTCAAAGTCATCCGCCCCGCGACCTGGAAGCGGGTGAATGAACTCCTGGCCGGCCAGGCCGTCCACGAGGGATGCGTCCAGCCGAGGGTCATCCGGACCGATACCACAGTCGTCGAGTGTAACATCCACTGGCCGACGGACAGTTCCCTGTTGCGGGACACTTGGCGTGTGGCCTCTCGCCTGTTGCGGCGGGCTCGAGACTTGGACGCGAGCCTGGTGCCCCATCGGTTCCATGATCGGAAGATCAAGCGTCTGCATCGATTTGTGACGCGTTACAGTGCCAGCCCGTGCCAGAAGCGTCAACGACTGGTGAAGCAGTCCTATCAGACGCTCATTGCCCGCGTGGCCTGGATGGTCGGAGTTGTGGGGCGTTTCTGCGAGGCTGCGAGCCAGTCGCACTGCGTGGCGATCCAGGGCCTGGCGCTGAAGTTGACTGACTACCTTCCGTCGATGGAGCAGGTCGTGGAGCAGGCCACACGGGCCAAGGTCCAGGGAGAGAAGGTCCCAGCCGCCGAGCGTGTCTTCAGCATCTTTGAACCGCATACGGAGTTGATCAAACGAGGCCGTCGGCAGAAGCCCGTGGAGTTCGGCCACAGTGTGCTGTTAGTCCAGACG
>JBPOJB010000061.1:0-77880 GCA_052034005.1 Planctomycetota bacterium
CCCAAAAACGCGAAGTGCTGGATTTGCTTTGTTTGAACCGCGCGATGAGCGACGTAAGTCTAGTCCTAGAAAAGAGAAAGCCGTTCGACTTTTTGGCCGAACGGCAAAAATGCCAGTCAAGTCGGGGCGACTGGATTTGAACCAGCGACCTCTTGGTCCCGAACCAAGCGCTCTAGCCAGGCTGAGCCACGCCCCGGTACGGCACGAGCACACGGGCACGCTCCATCGCGCGCTCGGCCGTTCAAGGCTCTTATAGTACACGCTCGGCCTTCGCGCGGCAACGCCGGACGAGCAAGACGGGGAGACGGCGGGAGACGGGGGAGCCGGGCGGGGGCCGACCTGGGGTGGTGAGAATCGGGGAAAACTTCGCCTGTCCTGTTTTGGGAATATTTGTTCCATTGGTGATCGTTTCTGGACGTCGATGAGCACGCCCGTGTGGCCGTACCGGCGGGATAGGGACGCGTGACGACGCCTGGGATTAGGGCCGTCCCGTTGGGACTCGGGTCTGGTGGGTGTACGCGACCCAGGGCTGCGGCCCGGCTCGCACGACTCGCCGGGCCTTTGCCCTGGGCTGTGATAGAGCTGTCCCTTCGGGACGGAAGAGACCGTCTTCGTGTCGCCGCTGGGCACGGCACAAGTCGTAGAGGGCCAGAGCAGGCGCCAAGCAGGTCGATGGAGCGCGGAACACCAACGACAAACGTTAACCGTTGAAACACCTTGGTTCTTTCACGTCGCCAGGGCCGACCTCAGGGTCGCGCAGCGCTCGGACGCCAGTCGACGATGTGGACTTCCACGTTGCGGCGGCCGCGGTAGTCGTTGATCACCGGCCGATACGCCACGTCGAATGGGCCCCCTACCTGGGTCAGCTCTTCCGCCCAATCGCCCTGACCGAAGGCGACCGACCGCATCGGGACGCCATGCTGCTTCAGCCGGGCCGACAGGTGCCGCTCGCCCGCCCCGATCCGCCGGGGCGGCTCGGCCAGCACCACCTCGCTGGCACACAACACGGGCCGCGGATTGCCCGCCCCAAACGGCGCGAGCTGCTCGATCTGGTCCACCGTCCGGAGCGTCAGCTGGCTGAACGGCGCCTCGGCGTCGATCCGGATCTCGCCGACTCGACTCCTGCCGAACGACTCGCGCGCCACGCAGTCGCAGAAGTCCGCGCGGAACGCGTCGACCTTCGACGCCTCGATCTTCAATCCGGCCGCCGCCGCATGGCCGCCATAACCGACCAGGTGCTCGCCGCACGCCGCCAGCGCCTGGCATAGGTCCAGCCCGGCAACACTCCGCGCGGAACCGACCCCGGGCCGGCCGCCGACCGGGTCCAGCGCGATCATGACGACCGGGCAGTGGTACTTCTCCGCGAGCCGGCCCGCGACGATCCCGATCACCCCGGCGTGCCAGCCGGCTCCTGCCAGCACCAGGGCGGGGTCGTTCTGCGGGTCGAACTGCTCCTTGGCCAGCTTGTTGGCCGCCAGGTAGATGCTGCGTTCCAGACTCTCCCGGCTGCTGTTGAGCTGATGGATGTATTCGGCCAGCGCCTTGGCCCGGTCGGCGGCCAGCGTCGTGAGCAGTTCGACGCCCAACTGTGCCTGACCCAACCGGCCAGCCGCGTTGAGCCGTGGGGCGAGCGTGAAACCCAGGTCCTCACTGGTCAGCTGCGGCTTCTGGTTCAGCTGCGTCACCTGGAGCAGGGCATGGATCCCCACCAGCGATGATTGGCGCAAGCTTGTCAGGCCGTGGCGCACGAGGATCCGGTTCTCATCGATCAGCGGGACTACGTCGGCGACCGTCCCGAGTGCGGCCAAGCCCATCGCGGACAGGAGGAAATCCCGCATGGGCGGCGCCACGCGCTGAGCGTTGCTCGCCCGCTGGCATAAGGCCCACGCCAGCTTGAACGCGACCCCGGCGCCGCAGAGCCCGCCGAACGGATAGAGCGACCCGGGCAGCCGCGGATGGACGATCGCCGCCGCGTCCGGCAAGCGGTCCGCCAGCTCGTGATGGTCGGTGATGATCAACTCCAGACCGGCCTGACGCGCCGTTACCGCCTGTTCGAGACTGGCAATCCCGCAGTCCACCGAGATCACCAGCGAGGTGCCCCGATCCGCCAGCCGGCGCAACGCCTCATCGTTCAGCCCGTAGCCCTCGTCCAGCCGGTTCGGGACGAAGTATCCGACATCGGCGCCGAGCAGTCGCAGGCAGTTGTACAGCAACCCCGTCGCCGTCATGCCGTCCGCATCGTAGTCCCCGTAGATGCAAATCCGGCGCTGAGCCCCGACTGCCGCATGGATCCGGTCCGCCGCCTCGCGGACCCCCGGCAGCAGGTCCGGCTCGCGCAGGCCCGTCAGCTTCACCTCGAGGAACGTGCGGACATCGTCGGGATTCGTGATGCCGCGGCCCAACAGCAGCTGGGCCAGGATCGGCGACACGCTGGCGCACGACTCAAGCGATGCGATGCGGGCCGAATCGTGTTGCAGGAAACGCCAACGCTTGCCCATGTCGTCCCTAAACGGCCGCCCGGGCGCTCACGCGCCAAGACCGTGCTTCCCTCGCAAATGGCCGGGAATCGACGCACCCCCTCGCCCATGAGCGCAGGGGGGTGCCATCGCCTACTTCTTCTTCTCGACATGGACCGTGTGCTTGCGCAGCCGGGGGCAGTACTTCTTCAGCTTGAGTTTCTCGCCGCCCGGCTTCCGCCGCACCGTGTAGTTGTAGTCGCCCGTCTCCTCGCACACGAGGAAAAGGGTCTCCAACTTCTTCTTGCTCTTTCCGCCTTTGGCCATCTGTGCCTACCTCGCAAAGTCCTCACGCCCATGCCGCCAACGGCGTTGATTCTAAACGATCATGTCCCGGTTCGCCCAGGGCCAATCGCGATCAACTGCTTGTTGCCCAAATCGCAAGTTTGTATGAGAATAGAGTACACCCTTCGAGACAGCGTGTGGCCGCCCCGCATGTCAGCCCTCGCCGAGGGGGGGCAACCGCCTGCCGAGCCCACCCGATGGTGTGGTGTGGCGGCGCCGGTCACCGCGCGGAGCAGGACGTCATGGCCAGTGATTCAAGCGTGTCGCAATCCGAGGACACGAAGAAACCGGATGACGGTCAGCAGCGGAAGACGGTGCCGATGCGGGCAGCGCCTCGGAAGCGTGAACCCGAGCGGGAGCCTGACGCGCGGGCTGCTGACGCGCCGGCCGATCTGCCGGCGGAGCGTGAGACGCCGTGGTGGGCCCGCCGGTTCCTGTTGTTTCAAGCGGTGCCGAGCTGGGTCGTGAGCATGGTGTTCCACGCCGTGCTGCTGATGCTGCTGGCGATCATCACGCTGCCTGAGCAGGTGGCGGCGACGCGCATCGTGGCGGTGGCCAACCCGACGGACATCGAGGAGGTGGAGACGCTGGACGCGGAAACCATCGATCCGATGGATGTGACGGTATTCGAAGGTCCGGCCCCTGCCGACACGCTGGCGCCTCCGACCACGACTGCGCCGCTGGACATCCCGTCGTTGGACGATCTGAGTGCGGGCCCTGCGGAGTTCAAGATCTCGGATTTCGGCGACATGTCGGCCCCTGCCGACGAGCTGATGAACCGCATTGGTGGCGGTGTGAGCGAGGGGTTGGGTGAAGTGCGTGGCGCGAAAGCGCGCAAAGGGATGCTCGACGCGGCCGGTGGCAGTGAGGGGAGCGAAGCGGCGGTGGCGCTGGCGCTCAAATGGCTGTCGCTCCATCAGGATCGCGATGGCGGTTGGAGCTTCGACCACACGCATGCCGGGTCGTGCCGAGGGCAGTGTCCGAATCCGGGCATGGTGCCGCCGGCGCGCAATGCGGCCACGGCCATGGCGCTGCTGCCGTTCCTGGGCGCCGGCCAGACGCACAAGGATGGCAAGTACAAGGACACGGTTGACCGGGGTCTGGCCTTCCTGATCAACAGCATGAAGGTCGGGAACGGGATGGGCGACCTGAGCGATCCGGGCGGGAAGCTCTACTCACACGGCATGGCATCCATTGCGCTGTGCGAAGCGTACGCGATGACCAACGACCGGCGGTTGCTGCAGCCCGCGCAACTGGCGTTGAACTTCATTGCCTACGCCCAGGACCCTGTCGGCGGCGGCTGGCGGTACGAGCCGAAGCAGGCGGGCGACACGTCGGTGCTGGGCTGGCAGCTGATGGCGCTCAAGAGCGGCCACATGGCCTACCTGAACGTCCCGCGGCGCACGATCGCGGGGGCCAGCAAGTTCCTGGATTTCGTCCAGGAAGCAAATGGGGCCCAGTACGGATACACGGTGCCCGGCAGCGGTCCGGCCACGACGGCGGTCGGGCTGTTGTGTCGCATGTACCTGGGCTGGAAGCACGACGAGCCGGCTCTGGTGGAGGGGGTCGAGTACCTGCACCGGATGGGGCCGACCGACAACATGTACTACAATTACTATGCCACCCAGGTGCTGCGCCACTACGGCGGGCCGCACTGGGACGAATGGAACGGCAAATTGCGGGATCGCCTGGTGCAAGCCCAGGCACCCGACCGGCATGTGGCAGGCAGCTGGTTCTTTCCACGGGATCCGTGGTCTGATCGGGGGGGGCGGCTCTACTGCACGTCGTTGGCCACGATGGTTCTCGAAGTCTACTATCGGCACATGCCGATCTATGGCAAGCAAGCAGCCGACGAGGATTTTCCGCTGTGAGATCGGGCTGCGCGTTTTTCAGGCCAGAGGCCGAGCATGACCCCAGACGCTTCGCGAGAGCAATGGCCTGAGCGCCCTTTGCCTGTGGCGAAGCCGCTGGACCCGCATGTGCCGTCGGCCGGGTCGAGCAGGGGCACAAGCCGAGCGGTCGTAGGCCCGCCGCCGGGCGTCGTGGGCGAACTGGATGCGGCCGGCCCATGGGCGGCGGAACGTTTCCGCTGGACCATGCGTGAGACGTCCAGCTTCCTGATCAGTCTGGTCCTGCACGCCTCGCTGCTGATCGTCCTCTCGTTGCTGGTCGTGTGCGCTCCACCGACCGACCAGCTGACGCTGGTGGTGGACTCGCGTGTTCTGGACGAAGTGGGGATCGAGGGCGATCTCCAGGCCGGGCGCCTGGCTTCGGCCAGTTCAGGGGATCTGGAGGACGGTGTTGCGCTCGAGCTGCCGGACCTCGGTGCAGCGCTCGACCTGCCGACATCTCAGATCCTGTTTGGGCCATCGTCCGATGGGGCGCCCCAGCCGGGGCCGGTATGGGAGGCGGAGTCGGCCAGCAAGGTGGTGCGAGGCGGCGGCCGTGTGGGCGGCGGTTTCGAAGGCCGGCGCGGCGCTGGGAAGGGCGACCTGATCGCCAGTCGCGGCGGGACCCCGGCGAGCGAAAACGCGGTCGCGCTGGCGCTTGCCTGGCTGGCCGCTCATCAGTGGCATGACGGCGGCTGGCGGTTCGACCTGGCTGACGGGCCGTGCAAGGGCCGCTGTGCCAATTCCGGAGTCGTCGGCACGACGACCGGCGCGACGGCCCTGGCCCTGCTGCCGTTCCTGGGCGCCGGCCAGACGCACCTGGACGGCCCGTACCGCGACGTGGTGCATGCCGGGCTGTATTACCTGAAGGGGCAGGGCATCATGACCACGCAGGGCCTGGATCTGCAGGAGGGGACGATGTACGCCCAAGGGATTGCCACCATCGCGTTGTGCGAGGCGTACGGCATGACCCGGGACGAGTCGCTGCGCCAGCCCGCTCAGCGCGCCATCGACTTCATCTGTGCCGCCCAGCATTCGGCGGGCGGATGGCGCTACTATCCCAACCAGCCCGGCGACACCACCGTCTTCGGCTGGCAGATGATGGCGCTCAAGAGCGCCTCCATGGCCGGACTGGACGTGCCGTCGCCGGTGGTCACTCTGGCTGAACGGTTCCTCGACAGCGTGCAGAGCGAAGGCGGTGCCGCCTACGGATACATCACGACCGCCAAGAGCCCTGGTCCCACGGCCATCGGCCTGCTGATCCGCATGTACACCGGTTGGGATCGCTACGACCCCAGATTGGAACGCGGGGTCGCCTACCTGGCGCGCGAAGGGCCGTCGAAGACCGACATGTACTTCAACTACTATGCCACGCAAGTGCTGCATCACCATCACGGGGCGGCATGGCCGAAATGGAACACCCGGATGCGCGACTACCTGGTCCGGACTCAGAGTCCGGTCGGGCACCAGCGTGGCAGCTGGTACTTCGACGACCTGCACGGGGAGAAAGGCGGCCGGCTCTACACGACCGCCATGTGTGCGATGATTCTGGAAGTCTACTACCGCCACATGCCGCTCTACGAATCGTCCGCCGTGGATGACGATTTCTGAGCCGGCGTGGTTTGCAGACTTTACAATCGCCGTTGTAGAAACCGGGACCTGGGGCTGAGCGAGGCGGTTTGCGGAACGGCCGGCGGCCTGGCTAACACAGTGCGTGTCAAGGCTTTAGGAGTGTCCTGGCGGCTGAATCGGCAGCCGTGCGCGGGATTTGGCACGCGATCTGCTTCTGGACGCACATCACATTCGCTCCGCTTCGAGCTGCATGAACGAGGCGTGGGGGGAGTCCCGAGTGAATGAGCAAGGAGTGCTGAGTCATGAGTCGGACAGTGTGCGTCGCGTCGGGTGGTTGGTGCGTATTGGTGCTCCTGGGCGCAGTCGGCCGCGCTCAGGGACCTGCCGCGCCGGTGGCCACACCCGCGACACTGGTGGCGGTCATCGACATTGCGCGGGTGTTCGAGTCGTATCCGGCGTTCAAAGCCAGCATGGATGCGATTCAGCAGCAGGCCAAGAGCGTCGATCTGGACCTGGAAACGAAGCGAAAGAGCCTGAGTCAGCGGAATCAGCAACTGACCGAGTTGAACGCGGACAGTTCGGATTACCGCCAGTTGGAAGCCGATCTGGCGCGCCAGGTCGCCGACCTGCAAGTCCAGGCGCGCCAAGTGAAGAAGGACCTGCTCCTCCAGCAAGCTCGTCAGTATTACACGTCGTACAACGAGATCCTGGCCGCGGTTGATCGTGTTGCGCGCCGCCATGGGATCGCCCTCGTTCTGCGTTTCGACACGCACGCCATGAACCCTGACGAACCGCAGTCGGTCATGCAGGGCATCAACCAGGAGGTGGTGCTGCAGCGCAACCTCGACATCACCAGCATGGTGATCGAAGAACTCCAAACAGCTCTCGCGCAGAGCTCCTCCAGTCGTGCTCCACGTCGCTAGGTCTGGTGGCAAGGCACCGGGAACCTCGTCATTGTGGGTGAGGTTCCCGGTGTTTGTTTTTGCGCTTACTTCCACTGCGGCGGGCGTTTCTCGACGAATGCGGTGAGCCCTTCCGCGGCCGCGTCGGTGGTGCACGCGGTGGCGGCAACCGCGGCTCCGGCGTTGAGCAGTGTGCCCAGCTGTTCCCCGATCGTCTCGTTGAGCATGCGTTTGGTGAGCTGGACGGCCTCGGGGGCGGCCTGCGCGCACTGGAGGGCCTGCTCGTGCGCGGCCGCCCAGGCCTGGTCGAAGGGCACGATCCGATGGTAGATCCCGCGCTGCAACGCGTCCTGGGCATCGAGGCGGTCGCCCGATAGCAGCAGGTGCCCGGCCACGCCGGCGCCCACGCGGAAGGCGAGCAGCGGCGAGGCGACGCCGGCGACCAGGCCCCAGCGCGGCTCGGGCAAGCCGAACTGGGCCCCGGGTGTGCCGAGCACGATGTCGGATGCGAGCACCAGACCGGCGCCAACCCCCAGTGCCGGGCCATTGACCGCCGCGATGATCGGCTTGGGGTACTCGAGCATCGTCTGGTAGAGCCGCTTGACCTGGAGCATGTCGCGCTGCCACTGCTCGAGGGCGTCGTTCGCGCCGAGCGTGGCGTGCAGCTCCGACAGATCGACTCCCGCACAGAAGGCCGTTCCAGCGCCCGTCACAATGACCGCGCGCACCCGGCGCTCCTGATGCAGGTCGTCCAACGCCTGCTGGATTTCCAGCATCATGAACCGGGTTAGGGCGTTCCGTTTCTCGGGACGCTGCAGGATGATCGTGCCGCTGGGGGCATGCACCCGGACTTTGACCCGACTGTCCATATGACCGCAGTCCTCCACGTCGCGACAGCCCATGGGGCAGAGAGCCCGAACCACTTCGCCGGGATGATACACCAGAGAGCCCGCACCGCAACCAGTGCAGCCGATGGGCGGTCCGGTTCCGTCCGCGGGCGTCCAGATCTGGGAGTGCGATCTCATTTCAAGACCCGGTGGCGGTCGTGCGGGCGGACGCCCAGTTCGATTTGGCAGTCAGAAATGGTTATCCGATAGTTAGTTATGGCGATCCGAGTGCGGCGGTCCGGGTTTTGGCACGTCGGTTGCGTCATGGGGAGCAGTGAATGAGGGCAATGGGGCTCACGGGCAGACCCGGGGAGAGGTGGTGAACAACAGGGCAGGCACCGAGACAGCGGAGGGGCGAACTTCTTCTTCCCGGTCTGCTCGTAGAGTGCTGGGTTCGAGACGCTGCATCAGGGTAGGCGCGTGCACCAGGGCCATCGAGTAGCCCTCCGCTATTTTTGATCCCGCTGATGGGGCGCGATCGGCCGAAAGGCGGGTCGCGTCCCAGTTTTTTTTTTGCCGTCGCGCGTCTTCGAACACACGGGTGCTGGATTACAATTCAGGCGGTGGGCAGGGCTGTGCGCGGCATGGCACCCGGGCTGGGGCCGGCGCCGCCCGGCCGCGCGATGGCCGGCACCGATGCCCGATACGGTTGGCGGGAGAGGCTCGGGAGGCATGAAAACGCGAATTCGCGAGCTGAAAGATGGGGCACAAGAGATCATCCGATTGCTGTCGCCCGACGAATTGGAAGGGTGGTCTAAAGAAGACCCGCTGGCGTACGAGAAAAGCATCGTCTGGCTCTGCGATATCTCCAACCTGCGTTATGTCCGCGCGCAGGTTGTATACGGCGCTGTGAGCCGCAAGGGGCCGATTCGCCTGGGTGACGAAGTCCGCGTCGTGGGCTATTCGAAACTCACCCCCAACGCGCCGCACCAGCCCGACGCGGGCGGATATGTCCGCAGGGTCTTCTACCTCAGACCAGGCGACATGGACGCCGATCGACGGACGATCCCCAGCTCGGCGCTCGACCCGCGTACGATCCTGCCCGGGGTTGCCGGGCAACCGCCGGAGCGCGATGCGTGGTAACGCGCGGCGCGTCCCCGATGCGAGGTGCGCGTACGTGCCCGTTCTCGGGCGATTGGACCCGGGAGTAGACGTGAAAAGCGTGCGATGCTCAGGTGCCGTCCCGCTGGGTTGGGGGGGTGTGCCGCGTGGGTGCCGACAGACCGCCACCGCCCGCCCGCCCACCCGCCGGTTGTCCCTGCCTTGGAATCGGGTCTCAGTTTGAGATGGACATGGTGCCTCCCAGGCGCTCAAACCACTGGTATTCTCGGGCTTTAGGGCATGGCCGCATGAGTGGCACGCGGCATGCGTTGGATGATTGGCACCGCGGCCGACCGTAGCCGCGAGCCATTTCATATCTGCCCGTTTCATTGGACAAGGCCCGGCGATTGCCGGGTCTTGTCTCCTCTGGTGAGGGGCGGGGCGCAGGGTGGATGCTTTCCCCACGAAGGAAGGGTGGCGAAATTACACAACATCTGTAGACTTTTTGCCACATGCGTGAAACACGCATCCAGATCGCGGATGGTACACAAGTGATTGGCGATCAGCACGTTAGGGCGTTTTCGCGAAGTTGGGCCAGAGTTCGGCACTGCGGGTGCATCTTCAGTCGTCCGCGTCAACCCCGACGCGACGCCCGCTCTGGTTCATGACTTGCCCATCCACGTGCTCTTGGAGCTGCACCTTGACTAAGACCACTCGCAGGACCGCCAACAGCAGGAAGCATCGTAACGTCGACGTTGCCTGGCAACCGGCCAAGCGTTCGGTGTCCAACGGCCAGACTGTATTGGCGGCCCGTGGCCGGTCCCGGCGGCCGGTAGATGGCAACGGCCGGGTGGGTCAGTCGCCGCCGCGGCTCAACGGATCGGCCACGGGCAGTCTGGTGGACAACACGGACGATCCGGTGCGGATGTACCTGATGCAGATGGGCCAGATCCCGCTGCTCAAGCGTGCGGAGGAGATTGGTGCGGCCCGCGAGATCGAGCGGACGCGGAGCCGTTATCGGCACGCGATGCTGGCCACCGATTTCGTCTTGCACGGCGCGGTGCTGGCGTTGCAGCAGGTCTATGATGGCCAGTTGCGGCTGGACCGGACGATCGAGGTATCGGTCACCAACACGGCGGCCAAGCGTGACATCATGCGGCGGCTCGGTCCGAACCTCCGCACCTTACGGCACATCCTGGCCAGCAATCGGCGCGACTACTACATCGCGATCAACAGGCGGCGTCCGGAGCGGGAGCGGCGTGCGGCCTGGCAGCGGCTGGTCCGCCAGCGGAACAAGGCGGTGCGGTTGGTGGAGGAGATGAACTTGCGCACCAATCGTCTGCAGCCGCTGTTCGACCGGCTGCGCGACATCTCGGATCGGATGCAGGAGCTGCAGTTGCAGATTGCGGAGGCGGCGGCGGCCGGCCATGTGCAGGGCCGGTCGATGGCGGATCTGCGTGAGGAGCTGCACTGCCTGATGCGGCTGACGTTCGAGAGTCCGGCGACGCTCAAGCGGCGGGTCGAGTGTGCGCGGCTGTACCAGCGCACTTACGATGCGGCGAAACGCGCGTTGTCGGCCGGCAATCTGCGCCTGGTGGTCTCGATTGCCAAGAAGTACCGCAATCGCGGCCTGAGTTTCCTGGACCTGATCCAGGAAGGCAACACGGGTCTGATGCGGGCGGTGGACAAGTTCGAGCATGCCCGAGGCTACAAGTTCTCGACGTACGCCACCTGGTGGATTCGCCAGGCGATCACGCGGGCCATTGCCGACCAGAGCCGCACGATCCGGGTGCCGGTCCACATGATCGACACGATGAGCAAGGTGCGGGCGGTGACGCGGGACCTGGTGCAGGAGCTGGGCCGCGACCCGAATGCCGAAGAGACTGCGCGTCGGGCCGGCCTGTCGCTGGACGACACCCGCTGCATCATGAAGATGGCCCGCCAACCGCTCTCGCTCGATCAACCGGTCGGCGAGCATGACGACAGCTACTTCGGCGAGTTCCTGGAGGACCACCGCGACGACGATCCGCTGTACGCGACGAACCAGGAGGCGCTCAAGAATCGGATCGCGGAGGCGATGGAGGGGCTGAACTATCGGGAGCGCGAGATCCTGCGGCTGCGGTACGGGCTGGCCGACGGGTACGCCTATACCCTGGAGGAGGTCGGCAAGATCTTCTCGGTCACGCGGGAGCGGGTCCGTCAGATCGAGTCGAAGGCGGTCCGGAAGCTGCAGCAGCCCTATCGCAGCCGGTCGTTGGCCAGCTTCCTGGACGGGTGCGACCTGCCGTCGGCTGAAGAGCCGGCTGGTGGGAGTGCGTGAGGCATGGCCGGTCGCTGGCTGCGGGAGCCGGTCTTGCAGCGGCCGGCTCCCGCCGTCGTTCCTAGAGGTGCGCGACGGCCTGGAGCACAGCCAGCGTGGCCTGCGACTTGTTGAGCACGTAGAAGTGGACCCCCGGCACACCGCGCTCGACCAGTTGACGCACCTGGCGCGTCGCGTATTCGACGCCCACCTGGTACTGCCATTGCGGGTCGGCGTTTGACGCCAGTTGGTCCACGAACGCGGCGGGCAGTGTGGCGCCGCACATCGACGAGATCCGCTGGATCTGGGACAGGCTGTTCACCGGGAGGATGCCGGGCACGAGCGGGACGTGGATGCCGGCCTGTTCGCAGCGGTCGCGCAGCCGGAAGAAGTCATCGTTGTTGTAGAACAGCTGGGTGATGATCACGTCGGCGCCCATGTCCACCTTGTGCTTCAGGTTCCGCAGGTCGGTCGCCGCGTCGGGCGCTTCCCGGTGGGTTTCCGGATAGCCGGCCACGGCGATCCCGAAGCAGGGGTATTCGGCCTTGATCAACGCCACCAGTTGGCTGGCGTACCGCAGACCGCCCGCGGGCGGACGGAAGTCCGGTTCGCCCAGCGGCGGATCGCCGCGCAGCGCCACGATGTAGTCGATCCCCAGCTCTCGAGCCTGGTCCAGATAGGACCGCAGCTGATCGACCGTGGAGCCGACGCACGTCAGGTGCGACGCCACGGGCACGCGGAACTGGCGTTTGACCTGCCCGATGATCTCGAGGGTCTGCGTGCGGGTCGATCCGCCCGCGCCGTAGGTGCAGGTGATGTAGCTGGGTCGGCGCGCGACCAGCTCGTGGACGTGCCGGAACAGGGCCGTTTCGCCCGCCCGGGTCTTCGGCGGATACAGTTCAAAAGACAGGCCGAACTGGTCGGCGCCATAGTGTGAGGCGAGTGACATGCTGACACCATAGCACGTACCCGCTAGAGCAACAGGGGGTCGCCGCCAAGTTGTCGTTCGTCGCGGGAGAGCAGGAACATGTCGCGGATCAGCTGCTGGTCGATCGGTCGTTGAGCGACCTTGCGGCGGGCGAACATGCGTCGTTGTGTCGCGATCATGATCTCGGGCGGCAGCTCGGTGACTTGTCCGAAGAGCCTTGCATAATTGACGAAGCTCGGGACATTGTTGATGACGAACCCGTAGAGCATGCTGCACACGCCGACCGTCTTGCCGGTGAAGATGCCTGTGTTGATGGCCGACTTGGCGTAGTCGCCGATGATGCAGCCGACGAACTGCATGCCGGTGGACACCTTGTGTCCGGCGTACTCCATCTTCACTTCTCCGTAGGTGTTCTTCAGGTCGCTGTTGCAGGTCCCGGCGCCCAGGTTGATCCAGCTGCCGAGGTAGCTGTGCCCAAGGAACCCGTGGTGCTGCTTGTTCGTGTAGGATTCGATCACGGACGCTTCCACTTCGCCGCCGATTTTCGCGGTATGGCCGATCGACACGTAGTCCTTGATGGCCGCCTGTTCGATCACGCGGGTGTGGGCCCCGAGGTGGGCGGGTCCGCACAGGTAGGCGAACGGGCCGATGCGGGCATGGCTTTCCAGCACGACGGGTCCGTTGCGCGTATCGGCCACGACATGCGCGCCCAGCGCGGCACCCGCGGCGGCAAACACGCCCTCGGCGACTTCTTCGTACTGGCCCGTCCTGAGCCGGTGTACCAGGTTGTCGGTCAACGTTTCCTGGTTGAACCGAATCAGCTCATGCGGGTAGTCGATCAGGTGCAGCTCGGCCGGGAGGGGCTGGAGCTCAGCCAGGCCGCACTGCTGGAAATACGGCTGCAATGCGCCGGCCCGCAGCGGGTCGGGCGGGGGCGGCGCGGTGCTGGGGAGGATCGCGACGGCCACGGACGGGCCGCAGTGCACGATCCCCGGTGCGCCCCGGTCCCGCAGCGCGCGGAGCGTCTCGAAAGTGTGCCGGGAGGGGACCAGCCGCGCGTTGATCCACATCGTCTGGTTGCCGGGCGTGCCGGCCTCCCGCCTGCGGAAGCACGGGTAGTCCGCCTCCTGGATCTCGAGCAGGTAATCGCGCACCACCGCCTGGGGCGCCTCGTCGAGCAGTTCGATCCAGTCGACGAGTCGATAGCTGCCGCACAGCATCGCGTAGGCCGGCCGGGCCAAGGTGATGGGATGCAGTTGGTGGACCAGTTCGTCCTCGAATGTAATGGTCTGCACGGGAGGTACCCTTTCCTCGAACCCATCGGCGCACGGCCGGCGCCTCGGCGTTCCGAGGTGGCGGCCACGCGGGAAGTATGCGGGGCTGGCCGCTGACCGTCAAGTTGAGCCGTGGCAACGACTTGGCTTGAACGATGCTCCATCGCCCTAATATGTATCGTAGGTTTTACCAACGCTCGGCAACGGCACGCCTGATGTGCCGCCTCCCGGCGTGAGGCGCGGTCGGTGCGTGTCGGCGTGGCGGACCCCGATTCTTCGATACGACCGTCACACGACTCAGCATGAGGATAATCGATCTATGGCGGATGTCGCGTGGACCGTGATCGCCTCGTTCTTCGGCAACGGGTTGGTGGCCGCCCTGCTGTTGTGCACGGGCCTGGCGATCGGACTGTGGATCGGCAAGCGGCTAGCCCGCCAGGTGATGGCGCCCCATCAGCTGGAGCTGCAGCAGCTGATCGGGCTCCTGGCGCCGCTGGTCGGCTGGACGCGCGGGCTGGCTGAGGACATGTCGCAGTACCGGTCGGTGGTGCGCGGGGTCTCCGATCTGTTCCGGGGCGGCCCCGAGCGGCTGGAGGAGCACCAGCGCCTGGCGACCGCCAGTCTCTTGTCACAAGTGGTCGAGGCGAACGAGCAGCTGCAGAAACGGCTGGACGAGGCGGAGTGCCGGGTCAGGCAGCAGACCAGCGAGATGTCGGTCTACATGTCGGAGGCGCGGACCGACGCGCTGACCGGGCTGCCGAACCGCCGAGCGTTCGACGAGGTCATGACGCAGCGTCTGGCCGAGTGGCGTCGATACCGGCGGCCGCTGTCCGTGATCATGGTCGACGTGGACCATTTCAAGCGGTTCAACGACCTGTACGGCCACCAGGCGGGTGACGAAGTCCTGTGCCAGGTCTCCCGGCTCCTGCGCGCCACGATGCGGGAATCGGACTTCGTCGCGCGATTCGGGGGCGAAGAGATGGCCGCGATCCTGCCGGGTACGGACATCCGAGAAGCCTGCCGCGCCGCCCGCCGCGCCCGGCAAGCCATCGCCGCTGCGCGCTTCGAGGCCCAGGATGGCGCGTGGCAGGTGACGGTCAGCCTGGGGGCGGCCCAATGCATGGAAATTGATACGCCCGCCGGACTGGTCAAACGCGCTGATGATGCACTCTACGCGGCCAAACGAGCCGGTCGGAACCGGGCCTTCTGGCACGATGGAGTCCAGTGCCTGCTGGTCGACGGGGAAGCCCTGCCCGAATGCCCCGCGTCTGAAACCGGCAACCGGCAGGCGGCCGAACCCTGCCACCATACTGCGACCGCCTCGTTCGCCGAGATCTGTCAAGATCTCCGGAAACGCGTGGAACAAGTCGCGCTCACTACCCTCCCGAAGAACTGATGGCCGCGTCAATCGCTGCCGCCGATCGGTTGTAGCTGGCCGCCGTCTCTTGCGTCAGCGCTTGGATCCCCGCCATACAGGCGATGACGATCAGGGCCAGCATGACCGCGTATTCCACGGCCGTCGGCCCCTCCTCGCTGCGGAGAAATCGAAGTAGCTGTCTCATGATGTCTCTAGCTCGTCATATCGCCGCGATGCGTGTGTCGGTCCGCAAATGCTAGCGTACGACATCGGGGCCTGGCTAATAACCGCTAGCCGAAAATAACAACGACGTGGAGCGAGATAAAAACCGAACCAAACCCACGATGGAACCGAGCGATTGGCGATTCACGCAGCCACCGCAGCTGAGTTAAAGGCTTATGCGCCGGTTGCCGCAGCAGCCGGCGCGGAACATCTATCACTACCAGAAACCTAGCTCGTGAACAGCCACCAGGCAAATCTGATTTTGCGTGAAACGGCAAGAAAGCTGGCCGCGGCGGGAGGAGGGGAACGACCAGAGGCGAAAAAAGGGTTACGAGCGATGAGCCCCGCCATGACCGGGGGGCCCCGGCGTCACTCCAGGCTTCGGAACCTCCGGTTCGTCATGCGGGCCACCCTCAGCCCGCCCCCCCCGATCGCGCGGTCGCCTACTTCCCTTTGTACTCCGCCCCGAAGAACTCCTTGCTGGCCTCGGGAGTCGGCTTGATCGTGGCATGACCCTCCTGCCAGTCGGCCGGGCACACCTCGCCGTGCGTTTCCACGAACTGGAGCGCCTTGACCGTCCGGATCGCCTCGTCGACGCTGCGTCCCAAGGGCAGGTCGTTGACGACCTGGTGGCGGACAATGCCCTGCTTGTCGATCAGGAACAGCCCGCGCAGGGCAACCCCGTCCGGCAGCAGCACGTCATACGCCCGGCTGATCGCTTTGTCCAGGTCGGCGATCAGCGGGTAATCGATTTTGCCGATACCGCCCTCGGCGCGCGACACGTTCCGCCAGGCCAGGTGGGTGAAGTGGCTGTCGACCGATGCGCCCAGCACTTGGACGCCCAGCTTCGCGAACTCCTGGGCGCGGTCCGAGAACGCGATGATCTCGGTGGGACAGACGAACGTGAAGTCGAGCGGGTAGAAGAACAGCAGCACGTACTTGCCGCGGTAATCGGACAGCGACACCTCTTGGAAGGAGCCGTCTGGCATCACGGCTTGTGCCTTGAAATCCGGAGCCTCTTTCGTCACGAGAACACTCATGGTCGCATACCCTCCTATGAGTCAGCTTGATACGCACGGCTGCCCGAAATGGTCGAGCAGCGTTTGGACTTCCTGGAGACTGATCGTCGCGGCCAGCTCGAAGCCCACGGGCGTGAGCGTGAACTCGTGATACAGGTGGTGCATCACCAGGCCACGCGCGCACAGCTGCCGAAACCCTTCGAGGAACCGGACGTTCTGTCGAACGTCGCACGGGTCCCGGAACCGGATCCGGGTATCGCCGTCCATCTCGACAAACACCGTCAACAGCCGCGACGGGGATTCGTAGGCCGCATTGTTGCCTTTGATTTCGAGCACGCCACGCCGGCCTGCTGCATACAGGATCACCCGGGCTTCCGCGGACAACTCGTCGGAACCGGCCACGCCGGTCACCCACGCTCGGCTGCAGAGCTGCGCGAACGCGGCAATGGTCGGCGCACCAACCCCCAGATCGTTCCAGGTCGCAACGAGTTGCTGATCAATCCCCAAGGTGCGTCCCAACATGGTCCCAGGGCTCGACCCTCGCGTCGAATCAGTCATCAATTACCCCCTTTGTACCTGGACCAGCCGAATTGGCAAGGCGGACGGCTCGAAAAGGCGGCTGCGGCGTGTCCCGCGGCGTGTCCCGCGCCGTGTCTCGAGAGGGGTGTGCGCCGCGTCCGGCCGGTGGCCGACGTTGGACCCGCATCATTTCCTGCCTAAAATGAAGATGGTGTCGGTGGCGGGAGACCCGCGCCGCCCGGATCTTCCGGGCCGTTTACGCCCCGCCGCCTGACCGCGGCCGAGGTTCGTGGATCGATTCATTCGCAGCCAGGAGCCATCCCATGCAGTACTACATTGTCGTCGAGGCCGATGATGGACTGATGGTCGCCGAAGTCGATGCCGGACGCTCGGCGGAAGCCGAAGCGGCACGTGTGGGCGGAGTGCTGGTCGACCCCACTGCCTATGCGACGTTCGAAGATGCATACGATGCGATGCTGATCATCGACGCGGAATCCCGCGCGGACGCCGGCGATCGTATCGACCCGTAGCTCGGTCGGCCGGTGGGCCTATCGCCGGCCGGGCTGCCCTTTGTCACAGATCAGCACGGGACCGTGTGCGCGATGGTCGGTGCAGGACTCCAGCCAGCTCACCAGGTCCTTCACCAGCGGCGGCACCGACGCGCGTCCTACATCCGTGGCGGGCCGATCGCGCTGGTGCCCTACCATGAACTCGACCAGGACCGGCGCACGAGGTGCGCTGTTGGTGTGCTTCCCGTTCAGGTGCACGTACCAGAACCAACCGCGATGGACCGGCGGACTCGACGCCGGCCGGTCGATCCGCTCGCAAATGCCAAACGAGATGCCGCCCAGCTCGTCGGTCGACCAGGACTTGCCGCGCGACCAGAGAGGCCACGACTTGGCCGTCAGCCGGTCGCGGCCGTTCCACTCGATCGAGACCTGCCGCCACCGCCCCAACCAGCCCCATATATGGTCCCGGCGGCCACGACCATAGGTGCGTTTGACGGGTGAACCGTGTATCAGCTCCCAGTCAAGGATCTCAAACCGCTTCATAACCGAATCCGCAGTGCCAGGTCTATTCGACGAAGAACCGATGGATGGTCACCTGGTGGTACTCTTCGCCCGGTCGCAGCAGCGTGGTCGGAAACGCCGGCTGGTTGGGCGCGTCCGGGAAATGCTGGGTCTCCAGGCACAGGCCGTGGTAGGGGCCGTAAGGGCCGTCGGCCGCGCGCAGCTGGTCGTTTAATCCGCGGGCCGTGTAGAACTGAACGCCCGGCTGGGTCGTGTGCACTTCCATCCCGCGGCCGCTCCGCGGGTCCCGCACACGCGCCGCCAGGCTCAGCACGTCGGCGCGCGGCTTGTTGAGCACATAGCAGTCGTCATAGTTCTGGTCCGGCACCTGTTCGATCCGCTCGCCCACGCGGTGGGGCGTGCGGAAGTCCAGCGCGGTCCCGGCCACCGGTCGCAACACGCCCGTCGGAAACCGGGCTGCATCCGCCTCCAGCACCTGATCGGCGTTGATCTCCACCACGTGGTCGAGCACATTCCCCGATCCGGCACCGCCCAGGTTCCAGTACGCGTGGTTCGTCAGGTTCACGTGCGTCGGCTTGTCGGTCTTGGCCCAATACTCGATCGTCAATTCGTTGTCGTTCGTCAACGCGTATTGGAGTCGCACTTCCAGCGTGCCTGGATACCCTTCGTGCCCGTCCGGACTGGTGTGCGTCATTTCCACGACCGCACGATCGCCGGTGACCGCCGAGCGCGTTCGCCAATTGACGGTGTGGAATCCCTCGCGGCCGCCGTGGATATGGTGCTGGCCCAGGTTCCGTGTGATATCGAAGCGCTGGCCATCAATGACAAACTGCGCGCCGGAGATGCGGTTGGCAAACCGCCCGACCACTGACCCGAACAGGGGATGTCCGCGGAGATAGTCGTCGCACGTGTCGAGATACAGCGTGACGTTGCGCAGCACGGCGTGGCGGTCCGGCACGATGACGCCGGTGAGCGTGGCTCCGTAGGTCAGGACGCGGACCTGGACATTCCGGACGTTGGACATGGTGAACTGCTCGATGACCGAGCCGTCCGGCATGGTGCCCACCGCCTCGGCGGAGACCTGGACCGGTCCGTCCGGAGTCTCTGCGCGTGCCGGGCCCGCCAGGCCGCGCCAGGCGGCCAGGCCGAGCATCACGTGGATGAATCGCGCCATCTTTCCGGGTCCTTGATCAGGGGTAGATGCGGACGGCCGCGGTCCGGTACATAATACACGGTGACCATACCACACGGCCGTTACCATGCCAAGTCAGTTGCTCAAGGAGAACCGCTCATGAAAACCCTCCAGCAGGCCTCGAACACCGCCCCGTCCCGGTCGACACGTCGCGAGTTTCTGCAGACCAGCGGCAGCGTCCTCGCCGGATCCCTATTGGCCACGACCGTGGTGCCCCGAGTGCACGCCGCGGAAGACCACACGATCCATCTGGCGCTGATCGGCTGCGGTGGTCGCGGCAGCGGCGCGGTCGTGGATGCGTGCTCCGTGGCGCAGGGTCCGGTGAAGCTGACCGTCATGGCCGACGTGATCGAATCGAGACTGAAAGGCTCGCTCAATGCGCTCCGCCAGGAGTCATGCGCCAGCTGCATCGACGTGCCGCCCGACCGGCAGTTTGTCGGGTTCGACGCGTACCGCAAGGCGATCGACTGCTTGAAGCCCGGCGACGTGGCCATGCTGACCGGCTACGCCGGGTTCCGGCCGGTCCAGCTGGAATATGCGGTTTCCAAGGGCATCCACGTATTCATGGAGAAATCGTTTGCCGCGGACCCGCCGGGGGCTCGGCGCGTGATCCGGGCGGGCGAGGAGGCGGAGAAGAAGAACCTCAAGATCGCGGCCGGACTCATGTGCCGCCACAGCGTGAACCGGCAGGAACTGATCAAGCAGATCCGCGACGGAGCGCTGGGCGACATCCAGCTGATCCGCGCGTATCGCATGGAGGCGGTGGGAGGCATGGGACCGAAGCCGCCGGAGGAGAACGAGCTGTTGTGGCAGTTCCGCAACTTCGTCCGCTTCTACTGGGTGTCGGGCGGACTGTTCGCCGAGATGGACATCCATCAGATCGACGAGATCTGCTGGTTGAAAGGCGCCCTGCCGGTCCAGGCGCACGGCATCGGCGGTCGCGTGGCCGGCAGCACCGACTGCAGCCAGAACCTCGACTCGTTTGCCATCGAATGGACCTTTGCGGACGGGACCAAGGCGACCGATGTCGTGCGCTACGTGCCGAACTGCTACACCGAGTTCGCCACGTTCGTGCATGGGACGAAATGCGCCGCGCAGTTCTCCGGCATGACGCACGCGGGGGACGTGCGGCGGTACCGTGACCAGCGCATCGCGAAGGACAACATCGCCTGGGAAGCGCCGAAGGAGGAGCTGACCGTCTGGCAAGCCGAGTGGGCGGCGCTGTTCCGCGCGATCCGGGAGGATCTGCCGCATAACGAAGCGCGACGGGCGGCCGAGTCGAACCTGGTCGACATGATGGGCCGCGCCGCCGTGCACTCCGGGCAGATCGTCACGTGGGACGAGGTGATGGCCTCGGACTTCCAGTTCTGTCCCTACATCGACACGATGGACTACGATTCGCCGCCGCCGGTACAAGCCGACGCCGAGGGCCGCTATCCCGTGCCGGTGCCCGGCATCTGGAAGGAGACCTAAAGGCGCGGCGATGCGCCGCGCCTGGCAGCCTCACAGACCGAACGCCTCCTGCATCTGTCGGCGCACCTTGGTCAGCCGTGCGACGTCGCCGCCGCCCACTTCGGCGGTGGCCCAGCCGGCGAACCCGATGTCGTCGAGCGCTTGGCGCACCTGGTCCCACGGCAGATCGCCTTCCGTGATGTCCGTCCACTTGTCCGTACCGCGATGGAAACCTTTCACGTCGAGCTTGACGCAGCGCCGCCCGAACTGGCGGATCCAGTCGGCCGGTTGACCGTACTTCCAGTGGTTGCCGATATCGTAGTACATGCCGACCCACGGGCTGTCGATGCTGTCGATGAACGCCACGAACCGCTCGGCGCTTTGCTCGGGCGGAGCGTCATGCTCGTAGAACATGTGGTTCCAGACGTTTTCGATCAGGATCATCTGGCCGAGCGAGGCGGCCAGCGGGATCAGTCGCTTGATCTCCTGGCGGCAGCGCTGTTCGGTTTCCTCGGCGGTTCCGTCCTTGGCGTGCCCGACGACGATCAGCACGCCGCTGCCACCGGCGGCGTGTGACACGCGGATGCAGTGCTCGATGTTGGCTCGGCCCGCCGCACGCACGGCTTGATCGGCGTGGGTGAGGGTCTTCTCCCAGTGCGCGTGGTTGATCGCGTTGTGGACAAACACGCCCGATTCCCCGACGGCCGCCCGGGCCTGTTCGGGTGTGAATCGGCCGGCCTCGTCCAGATCGACGCCGTCGAAGCCCGCTTCCGCGGCGCGGCGCAGCCGGACGGCCAAGGGCGCGTCGGCCGGCTCGATCATGGTCAGCTTGCAGGATAACAGGATGCGTTTGCCGGGCGGCGGCGTGACGATCGAGTCCTGTGCCGCGGGGCCGGCGCTGGCCGACCGAACGGCGCCAAACACGCCGGCGCCCGCGGCGCACGCCGTGCCGGCAGCCAGGAACCGTCGGCGATCGATGGCAGGTTGGGGATCGTGGGTCTTGCGGGTCGCTGTCATGGTAGTCCTTCTCCTGCGATGGAAGAAATGCGATGGTGCGGCCATAATCCGAGTTCGATTATCCCGCGCAGGAGAGGCCCGCGAAAGGGACCGTCAGCGCGGGCAGTCGTAATTCGCGGACGAGGGTCTCGGCACGTCGGAGAGGCGTGATCAGTCGAAGGGCAGGCTGCGGCGCCGTGACTTGGCGCGATGGAGCCAGTCGGGCTGCGCCTCGACTTGCCTCTCCAGTTGCCGCACCTGGGCCTCCAGCAGGCCTGCCAGCTGGTAGTTGTGGGAGGGCAGTTTGCGCCCCGGGTGGAATTCGAGCACTGCTGAGGACCCCGGGGCGCGCGGGAAATGGGTTTCGAGATAGTGCAGCTCGGACACGAGCAGCGTCGCCACGTCGTAGACGTCGCTCGGCGCGATCTGTCCGGGCTCCAGCTTCCAGTCCACCTCCAGCGTCGTCTGTCCCGACTTGGTCAGGATGCGGCTCAGGTGATCCAGGCACCGCACGAGGCGACTGTGGACGTCCGCCGGCGTGCGGCCCCGCTCGAAATCGGGTGCGGTCGGCTGCGGAGCATCCGGGAAGCTGGCCAACAAACGGCTGGCAGTGCCTGCGGCATCCACGAGCTGCCCGTAGACGGCCGTCGGCGTCGGCCGGGTGTCGAGCATCAGGCTGACCTGCCGACTGATTCCGACAACCAGGGAAAACACATCCGATGGCGTCTTGCGCTCGTCCGGCGCCGGCTCCACGCTCTGGCCCGGGATCTGAAACTGAACCTTCACGCGGCGCATGTTGTGCACGGCGGCATCCACCACGGCGAAAACGTCGGCCGGTTCCACCCGATTGGACATGGGAGGAGGGTTGACGCCCTCGTCACCCGTCAGATCGAAGCACAATCGCTGCACTTTCCGGTTCAGGGCGAGCGCCTCGAAGTAGTTGTGACGTGGTTCGCCACCCCGGACCACAACGGCAGGCCGCGCGTCTCGCGGAGCGCCGATCTCCTGTCGCACCAGCTCGGTCTCCGCTGCCAACAGCTGAAGCCGCGCGTAGACATGAGGTGGCTGGGTCTCCACCGCGTCGATCGACGACTGCAGAAACCCAGCCACGGCCAGCGCGAGATAGGCCGCCGCGGCACGCCGTCGGGGTATGTGGATCTGCACGGTCCCCCCTCGCGATCGTGGATCCGCCGAGCCGGCACCGCCCGAGGATCAATCGTTGAGCACCACCACCTCGTTGCCCGCGCGGGTGCCCAGCGCGCGCCACACGGACTGCTCGATGCTGCTCGTGAACGGCCGGACAGATCCGTCCATCAAGACCGCGTTGACCGCCGCCGGATGGTAACTGCGGGCGGTAAACGACACGTTCGTGGACAGCGTGAGCGTGTAACCCAGCCGAATCGACGTGAAGTCCACGTCGTACGTCTTCCCGTCAGTATGCACGTAGGGGACGAACGTGTTGGGCGGAAAACAGGTCGTGAAGCCCGTGTGAATGATCAGGCCGTCCACCCACCGCGTGTGCCCAAACTCCGGCAACAGATTGCCCCCGTAGGCAACGAGTTCCGCAGGGGTCGAAGGCGGCGGTGTGCCGGGGACTGTCGCGTTCCCGCTGTCCACAAGGTCCGGCTGGAATGTCTTGACCTCCGCCATGCACAAGGTGTTGCTCAGGCCGTCCTTGAAATTGGCCGCGCGCATGAACGCGTTGACACAGTAAGCCCCGTCGCCGTGCCTGTCCGTCACCGGGTCCCAGATGAACCACGTCCCGCAGTTGACCCCGTAGTTGATCGGATAGTGGGTCATCGTGGGCTCAGTCGACGGCTGGTCGTTCATCTCGCTCGGGCACATGAACGTCGGGATACGATACTTCGCCACCTCGGGCTGGACCGTCCAACTCAACCGGAAGTCGATCAGCTTCTGAAGGTTCTCCTGTTCGATAAACGGCAGCACTCGAGCCTGCGCTGAATACGTGTCGGAAAGCGCGTCCGTCCGCAAAATGCATGAGGGCGGCAGCGTGCGATACACGTCCATGTAGTTGTGCATCGCCAAGCCCATCTGCTTCAGGTTGTTCTGGCATTTCATGCGCCGTGCCGCTTCACGCGCCGCTTGCACGGCCGGTAACAACAAACCAACAAGCACCCCGATAATCGCAATTACCACAAGCAATTCCACGAGCGTAAACCCCCCACGAAAGGCGGGGTTGCGGCGAAAGGTCGGACGCATGGGCTGGCCCTTAAAAACAACGGGTGCATGAAGCCGCCATGGTCGGCACACGTAAGCACGACCACTCTGTGATAGTGCTTGTACGGGGGTGGCTATGCGTTGGTTCGTGGGGTCATGCCAGTTTTGATCGGTTGAGGCCGACCCGTGATCCCAGCCGTGGCCGGCGGACGGGCGGACAGGCGGACGGACCCGCCTGCCCGCTGGTGACGGCCGGGTCGGGATACACTAAGATCCGGGCCGAGTGATCGTTTCCGTTCGGGTAACCGGGTAGGGCTTGTCATGCGGCACTACGACGTCTGCGGGTTGGGCAACGCCCTGGTCGATCTCGAGTATCATGTCGACGCGCGGGATCTGACGGCGCTGGAGATCTCCAAGGGCGTGATGACGCTGGTCGACGAGGCGCGGCAAGCAGCGATTGTCGAGCATCTGGGCTCGTACGCCTGTCATCGGGGCAGCGGCGGATCGGCGGCCAACACGATCATCGCCGTGAGCCAGCTGGGAGGCCGCGCATTCTATGCGTGCCGCGTGGCCGATGACGAGCTGGGGCGATTCTATATCGACGATCTGAAGCGCGCCGGTGTTGCGACCGGCGCGCGCACGACGCGTTACGTGCCCGGCGCGACCGGCAAGTGCCTGGTGCTCATTACCCCGGACGCCGACCGCACCATGAACACGTTCCTGGGCGTCTCGGCCGACGTTGCTCCCGACGACGTGGACGAGGACGCCATCCGAGACTCCCACTACTTGTACCTGGAAGGGTACCTGGTGACGAGCGGCAGTGCACGATCGGCGGCACTGCACGCCCAGCAGCAGGCGCGGTCGCACGGGACGCGGGTGGCGTTGTCCCTGTCGGATCCGAATATTGTCCAGCACTTTCGAGAGGAGATAGGCGAATTGCTCGACCGAGGCGTCGACCTGCTGTTTGCCAACGAGGACGAAGCGAAAAGCGTGGCGCAGACCGATCAACTGGACCAGGCGGTGGCGCACCTGCGGGGCCTTGCGCGCGAGTTCGTGATCACGCGCGGCGCGGATGGGGCGATCGTATTTGACGGGCACACGCTCCATGAGATCGCACCAGTGGCAGTGCGCGCCGTCGACACGGTAGGGGCGGGCGACATGTTCGCGGGCGCGTTTCTCTACGGCATCACGCACGGCATGACTTACCCGCAAGCCGGTGCTTTGGCCGCGGCCGCCGCCGCGAGGATCGTCACGAGCCTGGGCCCGCGACTGAGCGCCGATGACGCGCGGGGTGTGCTGGAAAGATTTCTCGCGGCGAGCCAAGAGAAACCGGCGAAGCACGAAATACCCCCTCATGAATAAGTAACGACATCCAGGTACTCGAGTTGTCTGCTGGGAGGTACGCGATGTTGGTAGTCGAGGACCTGGTCAAGGTCTATCCCGGGCCGGTCGCGGCGCTGCAAGGCGTGAGCCTGCGGGTCGAGCGGGGGATGTTCGGCTTGTTGGGTCCCAACGGGGCCGGGAAATCCACCCTGATGAAGATCGTGGCCGGGTTGCTGCAGCCTACGGCCGGCCGGGTGAGCCTGTTCGGAGAAGACATCGTCGAACAGCCGGAGCGTGTGTGGCGCCAATTGGGCTACTTGCCACAGGAGTTCGGGTTCTACCCGCAGTTGACCGGCCACGCCATGCTCAAGTACCTGCTGGAGATGAAGGGCGTGCGCGCTCCCGGGGGGCTCAACCGGCTCGCCTCGGAATTGCTGGAGCGGGTGAACTTGTCGTTCGCGGCCCGGCGGCGTCTGAAGACCTATTCCGGGGGCATGAAACAGCGGCTGGGAATCGCCCAGGCGATCGCCGGGGACCCGCGGCTGATCATCGTCGACGAGCCGACGGCCGGGCTGGACCCCGAGGAGCGGCTGCGCTTCTACCGGCTGCTGGCGGAGCTGGCGCAAGAGCGGATCGTGTTGCTCTCGACACATATTGTCGAGGATGTGGCCTTCCTGTGCCCGCGCTTCTGTGTGATCCGAGAGGGCGAAATCGTGGCCGAGACATCGCCGCGGGAGGCCAAGGGCGGGATTGTCGGGCGGATCTTCGAAGGGCAGGCGTCTCCGGCGGCGCTCCAGCGGTTGCAGGCCGAGTTCCGCGTGACGCAGGCCGTGCTGGTCGAGGGCAAGAACCGCGTGCGCATCTACGTACCGGAAGGCGATCCGCCGGCGGAGTTCGAGCCCGCTCCACCGACGCTCGAAGACGCCTACTTGTTGCTCATGCAGGGCGTCGGGCCACATGTCGTGAACGGGGTGCGAGCGGGAGGCGCGGCCTGATGATGCGTCATACCTGGCTCGTGATCCGGCGGGAGATGGCTCACGACCTCAGGCGCCCACTGTTCTGGGTCTGGTTCTTCCTGTTCGCGCTTGCGGCCTGGAGCCTGGCGAACGGCAACTTGAAGATCTCCGTTAGCGGCGACAGTGGGATTGGCGGCACGAAGCAGTGGATCACCAGCGAGTTCTCTTACGCCCAACTGCAGACGGTGTTGAACTTGCTGATGAGCGGGTTCTTCGTGGCGATCGGGGCGGGGTTGTGCGTGATCCGCGACGAGGAGTTCAAGGTCCATCCCTTGCTGCTGTCCACGCAGCTGACGCCGCGCCGGTACATCTGGGGGAAGTTCCTGGGCACGATGGCCAGCATCGGACTGGTCATCCTGGCACAGACCGTCGTGGCGATCCTGGTCTTCCACTGCGTGCCGACATCCAACAGCGACGAGATGCGCGGCCCCTTCGCGCTGCTGAACTACCTGCGCCCGGTGATCCTCTTCACGCTGCCCATGGTGATGTTCGTGGGAGGCGTATCATTTGCCGTGGGCGAGTGGACGCGCCGCCCGGTTCTGGTCTTCGTGTTGCCGACCGCGCTGCTGATGGTGTTCGGGCTCTTCATGAGCGGGTGGTCGCCGGATTGGCTCTCGCGGACGATGAACCAGGTCCTGATGTTGGCCGAGCCGTACGGCTTCCGGTGGCTGCGCGAGACCTGGCTGAAGGTGGACCTGGGCGTGGAGTTCTACAACAGGCAGCGGATCCCGGTCGACCTGCCGTTCGCGCTGAGCCGCCTGGCGTTCGCGTTGTGCGGGCTGCTGGCTGTCGCGGCGACGGCTCGACACTTCGCCCACACGTTCCGTGCCGTGCGGCATGGCGCGATGCGGCGCCGCAGGGCGGTGTCGGAGGAACCGGCCGGCGAGATCGCGCCGGTCCCGAGCACGGCTTGGCCGGCGATGCGCACGCAGGCGCCGGGGTTCCTGCGGGGGCTCCTGGCGGTCGTGCGGTTCGAGGTCCGTTTGCTGCTGTTCCATCCGGCGGTCTACCTGTTCGTGCCGTTTGTCATCTTGCAGGCGGTCGGGACGGCGGAGTTGGTGGAGGGCCCGTTCAACACGCCGCTGCTGATCACGCCCGGAACGCTGGCCATGGGCCTGCTGAACACGCTGACGCTCCTGATCAGCCTGCTGCTGCTGTTCTTCGCGGTCGATGCATTGGAGCGGGAGCGGAGCACAGGCTTGGCGCCGATCTTCCATGCGACGGGCGTGCCGACCGCATCGATCCTGTTCGGCAAGATGCTGGCCACCGCGGCGCTGGGCGCGATCATACTGCTGGCCACCCTGGCGAGCTGCGTGGTGATGCTGTGGATCCAGGGCAGCGTGCCCATCAGCTACGGCCCGTTCGGCCTGGTCTGGGGCTTGATGCTCGTGCCGACCTTCATCGTCTGGTCGGGTGCCATTGGGCTGTTGAGCGTCGTGACGCGGAACCGCTACAGCGTGCTCGCGCTGGCCGCGCTGATCCTGCTATACACGTTCTATCGGCAGTTCACCGGGCAGATGAACTGGGTGGGGAACTGGAACCTGTGGGGCACGGCGCGGTGGAGCGACATCAGCCGGCTGGAGCTCGACGGGGTGGCGATCCTGTGGAACCGCCTGCTGTACCTGTCCGTCGCCGTCTTGTTGGCGTACTGCAGCGTGCAGCTGTTCGGCCGCCAGGCCTTCGATGCGGCCCGGGTCGTCCGCTGGTTCCGCGCGCCGTCGGTCCTGCGCGCGATCTTGCGCGCGGCACCGTTCCTGGCGATGCCGTTTGCGATCGGCCTCTACCTGTGGCTGATGGTCTGGCAGGGCCACGAAGGGGGTCCGGCCGAGCGCAAGCAGAAGGACTATTGGCGGCAGAACATGGCGACCTGGGCCGAGTCGCCCACACCGGCCCTGCAGCACGTGGAGCTCGACCTGGAATTCGAGCCCGCGCGGCGTTCTTTCCACGTCCGGGGCGCGTATCGCCTGCGGAACCAGCGGTCCGAGCCGTTGCGCCAGATCGCGCTCACCGCCGGGTTCTCCTGGCGCGACGAGCGGTGGACGCTTGACGGCCGGCCGGCCGAGCCGGAAGACCGGTCTCGCCTGATGGTGTTTTCCCTCCCCGCGCCGCTCCAACCGGAGGGCCAGGTCGAGATCGGCTTCGAGTACGAAGGCACGTTCCCGCAGGGAATCGGCAAGATGAGCAGCGGGCAATCGGAGTTCATTCTTCCGTCGAGCGTGGTGCTCACCAGTTTCTCGCCCTCGTTCGTGCCCGTCGTCGGGTTCGTGGAAGGCATCGGAGTGGACAAGGAGAACCACTACGAGCCGAAGCAGTATGACGAGCTGTTCTACGAAGGCGATACGCCTCCGTTGCTGGGCACGGGCGATGCATTTTCGACCTGCATCACGATCCACGGGCCGGAAGACTCCATGTTCAATTGCGTCGGTGTGCTGGAATCGTCGTCGGTGCGGGCCGGCCGGCGGACCAGCGTCTGGAAGTCGGACCACCCGGTGCACTTCTTCAACGTGGTGGGCGGGCGTTGGCAGGTGCGCGAGGGGCCTCACACGAAGGTCTTCTACGATCCGCGGCACGCCTACAACGTGGGCGAGATGAGCCTGGCGCTCGAATCGGCCTACCAGTACTACTCGCAATGGTTCCTGCCCTATCCGTGGCGCGAGCTGAAGCTCAGCGAATTCGCGAACCTGGCCGGTTACGCGCAGGGGTTTCCCACGAACATCACGTTTTCGGAAGGGATCGGCTTCCTCACCCGAGACAAGCCCGGCTCCAACGCGGCGTTTCTCATCACGGCGCACGAGGCGGCCCATCAATGGTGGGGCAACCTGTTGGTGCCCGGCAAAGGGCCCGGTGGCAACGTGCTGTCGGAGGGGATGGCGCATTTCTCGACCGGCCTGCTCCTCGAACAGGTCAAGGGGCTGCCGGCCCGGATCGAGTTCTTCGACATGATCGAACGCGGCTATAACGAGCAGCGCAGCCCGGATTCCGAACGGCCGTTGGCCAGGACCGACGGGTCGAAAGAGGGCGATTCGACGGTCATGTATGACAAGGGCGGCTGGGTCTTCTGGATGCTGCTGAACCAGATCGGCCGTGAGCGCACGCTCCAGGGGCTGCAGCAGTTCATCCGCCAGTATCGCGACAGCTCGGACCACCCGGTCATCCAGGACTTGATCGCGCACATGCGGCCGCTGGCGCCGGACGCGCAGGCGTATGACGACTTCGCCCGGCAGTGGTTCCTGGACGTGGTCCTGCCCCAGTACCGGTTCGAGCAGGCGGAGTGCCGGCGGTTGAGCGATCGGCAGTGGGAGGTGACGGCGCAGCTGACCAACGTCGGCACCGGACGGGTGCGCGTCGAGGTCGCGGCGACCACGGGAGACCGGTTCGATGACGCATCACAGCCGCGGCCGGAATACCGGGACTGCCGCACCGCGGTGACGCTCGGCAACGGCGAGCAGACCGACGTGAAGATCACGTGCGATTTCCAGCCGCGACAGCTGGTGGTGGACCCTGATCGACTGGTCCTGCAACTGAAGCGCAAGCACGCGGAGCATCGCTTCTGAACGGCCCGGCCCGGCGCGGATCGGCGGCCGGGGGCATGCATGGCGCAGGGTGCGGCGGACCTGTTGTACCCATCGGGCCGGCGGAGCATGTATAATGGTGGCCGGGTGGGAGACGAGTCACGTTTGTCCAGAACGACCAAGAGGAGAACGGCCCATGAAGACACTAGAGCGAATCTCGGGTTGTGCGTGCTGCCACGTCAGTCGGCGACAGTTCCTGGCGACCGGCTGCGCGGCGTGCGTCGGCGCTGCAGGACTGGCGCTGGCTGCCGGGCCGGTGCGTGCCGCGCAGGCCGCGGGCAAGCTGCGGCTGCGCATTCTCTATGCGCTGCACGCGGACAAGCAGACGCAGCCGGACTGGCCGAACGTGGGGTTCGACTTCAATCCGGTGATGAAACGGATCGAGGCGCAGTTGACGCAGCATTGCCCGGAGTTCGACTTCGTCACCTCCATGGCCAACGGCCCGGAGCAGACCCAGGCGATTCTGGACGCGGACAAGAACGGGCAGATCGACGGGTACATCGTGTACCAGCTCAACTGCTGGAACCAGGTCGTGCAGGCGGCCGCGGCGACCGGCAAGCCGGTGCTTTATGCCGACTTCCAGTACGGCGGCAGCGGCGGGTTCCTGGTCTACACGGCCGGTTTCCTCCGCGCGGGTACGCCGAACGTCGGCTACGTCGGCTCGTCGCGGATGGAGGACCAGATCGCGGCGGTGAAGTGCTTCTCCGTGCTCGCCAGCGGCGGTACGGCTCAGGACTTCGTGGCGGCCACGAAGCGCGTCCGCCTGGAACGGACGCCGGCGCCGGGCTCGACCGCGTGCCTGGAAGACAAGTTGGCGGTGCTGTCGCCCGAGGAGTGCCTGCGCCGCATGAAGGCGTCCCGGATCCTGGAGGTGGAAGAAGGGTGGGGCAACCTCGGACCGATGATCAAGCAGGAGATGGGCATCGACTGCGTGCGCGTGAAGTTCGAAGAGCTCAACGCGGCCTGGGAGGTGGCGGACAAGGACCGCTGCCGGGAGATCGCCGACACGTGGGAAAAGACCGCCGCGAAGATCGAAGGCGTCTCGCGCGAAACGCTCGAGAACAGCGCGGCGATGTACCTGGCCGAACAGGCGCTGCTCGAGAAGTACGACGCCAACGCCATCACGATCAACTGCCTGGGCGGATTCTACGGGGGCAAGATCCACGCCTATCCGTGCCTGGGGTTCCACGAGCTGAACAACCGCGGCTTGATCGGCGGCTGCGAATGCGACGTGCGTTCGGCCGCGACCATGGTCACCTTGACCGCGCTGACCCAGGGCCGGCCGGGGTACATCTCGGATCCGGTGATCGATACCGCCAAGCGGCAGATCATCTACGCCCACTGCGTGGCCTCCAACCGCGCGTTCGGCCCGAACGGCGTGGTCAACCCGTTCGAGATCCTGACGCACTCCGAGGACCGGCAAGGCGCCGCCGTCCGCTCGCTGTTCCCGCTCGGGTACATGACCACGACCGTGGAGTTCGCGCCCGAACGGAAGGAGATCCTGTTCCACCAGGGCAAGGCGGTCGAGAATGTCATCGACGACCGGGCCTGCCGCACCAAGCTCGCCGTGGAACCTGTCGGCGACATCGAGAAGCTGTTCACCGAGTGGGACCGCTGGGGCTGGCACCGCGTCACCTGTTTCGGCGACCTGAAAGAACCCATCGCCGCGCTGGCGGATGCGATGGGCTGGACCGTGTTGCACGAAGCGTGATCGGGATCGGCGGGATGCCGTGCCGACTCAAACGGCGCGCAAGATCACGCCGGTGCGCGCCGGCAGCGCGAGCGGCACCTGGCCCTGCGCCGCAACTGCCTGGAGGGGCGGCCCGAAAACGGAGATCAGCTGCTGACCATCGCGCAGATGCGCGCCGGCGGGCACCGAGATGCCCGCCGCAGTGTCGGACATGTTGACCGCGACCAGCAGGGTGTCGGATGCATCGCGGCGCACGATCGCGTACTGGCCGCCCTGCGCGAAGACCTGGTGCAGCGTGCCGCTCCGCAGAGCGCGATACTTGTGCCGCACGGCAATCAGTGCGCGGAAATAGTCGAGCGTCTCCCGGTCCCAGGCCGACTCGTCGTGCCAGGGGAACGGCCAACGTGCATCCTGGTCGCGATGCGGCCGATCGTATCGCTTGGTGCCGCGCAACGCGATCTCGTCGCCGTAATACACGCACGGCGCGCCGGGGTATGTCATCTGCAGCAGCGTGGCCAGGCGCAGCGTGGCCCGGTCGCCCCGCGCGATGGCCGCGACACGCGGCGCGTCGTGGCTGGAGAGCAAATTGAACTGGACCAGCGTCGTTTCCCAGGCGTAAACGGACTGCAGGGCCGCGATCCGTTCGGCGTAGCCCGGCGCATCGGTCCCGGGAAACGGTTGGTAGGAACGGTTGCTCACCAACGTACGGCTGACCCGATCCCCCCCGGCAAATGCGATGGCGGCTGCCGCGAAAACATAGTTCATCGTCGCGTCAAACCGATCGCCGCGCAACCAGTCAGCCGCCTCACGCCAGATTTCACCCACCAGGTACAGGTCCGGCTTCACGGCTCGCACGCGGCTGCGAAACTCCTCCCAGAACCCCGGGGTCTGGATCTCGGCCGGCACGTCCAGCCGCCAGCCGTCAATGTCATAGTGGCGCACCCAATGCTCGCCGACCTGCATGAGATACTCACGCACCGCCGGGTTCTCCGTGTTGAACTTGGGTAACGCCCGGTTGTTGTGCCAGCCGGTGTAGTTGGCCGGCCGGTCGCCGTCGTAAGGCGCCAGCGGCCAGCCGTGTACGTGGAACCAGTCGAGCCAGGCGGAGCTCGACCCGTTCTCCACGATGTCGTGGAACTGGAAAAAGCCCCGGCTGGCATGATTGAACACGCCGTCGAGCATCACGCGAATGCCCCGCGCGTGTGCCGACTCGACCAGGCCACGCAACGCATCGTTGCCCCCCAACATCGGGTCGACTTGATAATAGTCGTGCGTGTGGTAGCGATGGTTGCTCGCGGATTGGAAAACCGGCGTGAGGTACAGCGCGTTGATCCCCAAATCCACCAGGTGGTCCAAATGCTCGACGATCCCCCACAAGTCCCCACCGTGGTAACCCTGTTGCGTCGGCGCCGAACTCCACGAACGCAGATTGCCCGGCTTGGGCACTCGCGCGCTCCGCGCAAACCGATCTGGAAAGATCTGGTAGAACACCGCGTCGTGCACCCAGGCAGGACGGGAAGCTGCAGACAGTGGTTGTGCGGTCATCAGAATCGGATGCCCCCCCGAGCTTAAGGGTCTGGACGACGGTGGTCGATGTCGCGCGTTGCCCCGTTCCGCGACCAGACGGGAGGCGGGCCCTGGTCAACACCGCCCATCGCGCTATGGTGTATGGTAGCTGCCCTGCAAACGGCCCAAGAATGTGGCGCCCGTCAAAATGGGGGGGTGAAGGTCGTGCCGCACGCGATCCGTTTGGGTTTCAGGGTGGTGTGCGGTCCTCCGAACGGGTGGGCGCATGGGAATCGGCCGGGTGAATGAACCAAACGTTGGCAGTCGTCGTAGTGTTTGCAAGGCGGCGGCGAAGCCGGTTCTGGGCTCGACGACGCAACGACTGACATTCGAGGATTGAAGACCCGGTTAGGCACCTTGCCGGTTGACGCGATTCGGGAACACGTATTGATTCGTACCCTACCTCCAACAGCTCGCGGGCTCGCGCTCGCGAGCTGTTTTCCTTTTCTCCTTTCGGCAGCCGCTTCTCTCTAGGACAGCGTCCTGTTCGTCCGGCCTGCTGGATTCTCACGCGCGGGGCTGCGGACGGTCTGCGGGCAAGGCTCTCGAGACGCGAAGCATGTGAGCACGCCCTGGTCCATCCTGGGTCAGAACTTCCGGATTCCGATGAAACGGATTGCCGGCTTCTGCCGATAGCAACAAATAGGCCGGCTGCGCATACCCGCACGGGGGGGCCGTTCCTGGGCGGGTTTGAGCACCTGAGGACGGTGTCGTCTTGTCGATAGCCGCGCCCGGGTCTGGGCGATCATACGACCTCTGCGCGCCGGTGGGCGGGTTGTCGCGTACGGCCGTTCGGAGTGGGGATTTTAGGAGTGGGTCGGATGATGGCAGCTCTACGGCGATGGTCGTTCGTCTTTCTGATCGTGGTGTTTCCCAACACGGTGCGGGGGCAGGGCGCACTGATGTCGAGCTTCGGGCCTGTCAACGCGTCTATGGGCGGTGCGTCCACTGCGGCGCCGATTGAAGCGATGAGCGCGTTAGGTTGGAATCCTGCGGCAATCAGCGGTCTGCCCAACTCGGAACTCAGCGTGGGATTGGGTTTGCTGCTGTCGGACCCGGTGCTGGAATCGTCGATACCCGGCTGGTCGTCGGGTGCCACGGGTGCCGAGCCCGGCACGACTCCGATCCCGAATTTCGCCTGGGTCCACAGGCTCAACGAGTACACGACGTTCGGCCTCGGCGCGCTGTCCGTCGCGGGGTTCAAGACCAACTACCCGGCCGACCCCGCGAACCCGGTGTTGGCGCCCGTCTCCAATGCGCCCGGAGTGCCCGGCGGCTTGGGGAGTTTGTACGCCGAGGCGCAGTTCATGGAGATTGTCCCGGTCCTGTCGTATGCCGTGACCGAACGTCTGTCGATCGGGTTCGGCCCGACGATCACGACAGGTCAAGTGGTGGCGGATCCGCTGCTATTGGCCGCACCCAATGATGCGGACGGCAGTGGCGTGGCGCGCTACCCTGCGGGGCGTGGCACGCGCTACGCGTGGGGCGGTGGGGCCCAGCTCGGGATCTACTATGTCACCGACAACTTCTGGCACTTCGGCGCCTCGATCAAGTCGCCCCAGTGGATGGAAAAACACCGTGTGCACACGGAAGATGAACAGGGAATGCCATCCGTTGCCAGGTTCAAACTCGACGTGCCCATGATCGTGTCGATCGGGACTGCCTATTCGGGTATTGAAGATGTGGTGCTGGCCGTCGACCTGCGGTACGTGGACTGGGCGAACACGGACGGGGTTGGAGACAGCGGCTACAGCCCGGACGGCACCTTGAACGGGCTGAGCTGGTCGAACCAGTTGGCTGTGGCGGCCGGCGTCCAGTATCGCTTGACCGATCGCGTGCTCCTGCGCGGCGGCTACCTGTTCAACACGAGCCCGTATGGCGGCGGCGATACGTTCTACAACGTGGCCTCTCCGCTCAATTACCAGCATCAGCTCTGTGTGGGCGGGACGTGGGAGGTCACACCCTGTGTGGCGTTCCACGTCGGCTACCAGCACTATTTCGAATGGGACAGCACGGGGCCGGTCGTGTTGCCGACCGGAGCCATCCCCGGCTCCTCGGTCACCTCGACCGTTTCCGCCCACATCGCCACGCTCGGTGTGACGGTGAAGTACTGACTCCAACCAGCGAGTTTGCCGAGGTTGCAGGCACTCCGTTTTCCGGCGGTGACAGGCTGGAAGCCTGCGGCGCGGATTTGCGTGCCGTTGCGCCTCAGGTCACAATGGGATGTGATCGTATCCCAACCGACTCCGGCCGAGTTGCAGGGCTAATGCAATGTCCGAGATCTCCTCAACCTCCAGCCTGACAATCCGCGACTTGCGCCGCCGCTGGAGGCCACACAAAGCGCGGCTCGGCGGCGCCCGCTCCAACCATCCGACATTGATCCGCTTCCACCGCGCCTGCAGTTGGCTCGCGCGTGTCGAGGAGATGGACTTGGAGCAAGACTGTGACTTGGTTCTGGTCAGCCAATGGATCGCGCTCAACGCGCTTTACGGCCAGTGGGACCAACGCGCGCGCGAACCGGTGGCCGACGGGGAATGCTGGCGGGTGTTCATGGACCGGCTGGTCGAACTGGACCGGTCCGGCTATCTGGCGCAGACTCTCACCACGCACAAGCGGCTGGTCCTGAACCTGCTGGACGACCGCTATCTGAGCAGCTTCTTCTGGCGTGACCCGGAGGGCGTCCACTCTACCCGGAGGCACAAACAGAAGGATGCCGCCGTGACCTGGTTCAAGGAGCAGGACTGGAAGCGGATCCTGGAACAGCTACTGGCGCGGATCTACATGATGCGGTGCCAGTTGGTGCACGGCGCCGCCACCTACCGAGGCCAGCTCAACCGGAGATCGCTGCGGCACTGCGTCACCATGCTGGGGCACTTGATGCCAGCGGTCCTGCTGGTGCTCATCGACCACGGCGCCGACGAGGATTGGGGGATCATGTGCTATCCGCCGATGCACGCCCAGGCCATGCCGAGGCCACGAAGAGGCCCAAGGGGCTGACACGCGCAGCCCGGACCGACCAGAGTGTCTGCTGCTGCCTGTCAATATGCTTTGGAGAACTCGACGACGATGCTGCCGCTGTTGTCGCTCAGCCGGCTCCAGTCGTCGCGGCAGCGCAGATAGAGTTGCCCGTCGCAAGGGGCCGCGAAACTGCCCCCTTCCCCCAACGCGATCGGCTCGCTCAGCTGGTAGTCCCGCATGACGACCGCCTCCAGGCGGCCGGGCCCCCGCACGTGTCCGTCGGCGGTCGTCGCGCCGACTTCGGCGTCCGCGACCCATTCGCCGGACGCCTTGTAGGCGTAGGCCTGCCCGGCGGAGACGAGCAGTCCGGAAGCTTGATAGCCACGCGCCGCATCCACGCGTGTGCGGATCGGCCGCCCGCCGGTCAGTGGGCGGAACCGCTTGCCCCACTGCCAGGCGCACAGATCGACGCGGTAGCCGGGGGCAATGTGGGCCAATGTGAACTCGTATTCGAACGCGAGCTCTCGGGCGACCGGCCCGAATCGTCGGGCGAACGCGTCCTCCTGGCGGGTCAGGTAATCCTGGCCCAGGGCTCGGAATCGCGCGCGGTAGTTCGGGTTGTGTTCCAGCAGGTGGCAGGCAACCCAGCTTCTGGCATAGGTGCGTTTCATGTCGGCGAGCGATTGCACATCCGCCGCACTCCACTGGCTATCGGGGACGAGTCCGACGAGTCCGTCGTGCCGCGCGGCTTTCGCATCCAACGAATCGCACAGTTGCTGCACATCTCGACCACTGTTCACCACGTCTGCCAGCGTGTGCTTCTCTTCCGCCGCCAGGGATGCACGAGTGTCCGGCGGAAACTGCGTGCCGTAGGTCATGTCGGCGCTACAGGTCATCAACTGGGCCATCCCTTCGCGATACCACAAAGGGCCGGTCGTGCCGAACGTCTGGCTGCAGTAGGCGTGCACCACTTCGTGCTCGGCCACGCCGGGAAGCGCGGACGCGAAGACCAGGATCGAACGGTGTCCACATGCGCCGTTGTCGTTCGGGTGCCGGACTGTTGCGCCTCCCAACCGGCCAATCAGGATCCGCGCCATCGGATGCGGCAATTCGCGGTCGTGCCAGACGTCCAGGTTCTGAACCACATAGCACTGGACCATGCCCCGCAACGGCCGTCGCCAGTACTCGCTCGCCTCGCGGAGCGTCTTCTCGAGTCGGTCCAGCAGGCCGGCCGCTTCCGCGGCGGACAAGTCGGTGTACAGCGAGACATTGTCGGACCGGTGCCAATGGCGTGCCCTGGCCGCCGAGCCCTGGTCGCCCGCCGCCAGCGGCCGCGATAGGCCCGCCACCGCCAGGCAGCCGGCCGACACCACTACAAGACGCCAGCCAAGCCGTGCCACGGAACGCTTCACCAGATCGCCTCTCATCCTTCTTAGCGGGCACCGCCCAGCCGCCCGACGATTCGGAAAATGGGCGTCGATGAGACTGGTGAGTCCCCTGGAACGCCGCGTCACATCGCCTTTCCATAGCGCGGAGCGTGCCGGCCCGCCAGAAGCCTCTGCTTGCGCGGAAATATGCCGACACCACTGCGTCGCGGCAAAGCGTTGCCCGACGCCGTTTCCCAGGTCTCACCCGGCGGGATGAGTAGAAACCACCGCCCTATTCTCGGACAGGTTGGCTGCGCACAGCAGCCAGCTGGATCCCAGTCTACCTGGCAGCGAATCGGATGCAATCACTCTTCCAGGGAAAACAAGGTTTTCCCGCGCGCGCCGCGCGTCGAACCGTCAGTGCGGCGTGCCGACGATCCGCAGGCCATCGACGGCCAGCTCGCCCGTCGCGCCGGGGATGCCGATCAGGATCACCGCGAACCGGGATCGGCCGGGTACGGCGACGGCGCGCGATTCCCGCGTCCAGGAGCGGTCGCCGTCCCAAGGCCCGAGCGTCAGCTTACGGATCGAGGCGCGCTCTTCGTCATAGAAGGTCAGTTCCAGACACGGCAGCCCGGCCTGGCCCGCCGGGCTGCGGATGCCTTTCGTCCGCCGATACACCGACACGGTTACGCGCTTGAGTTTCCGGCCGTCCAAGCCGACCGCCTGCAGCACGTGGGCGCTCTGGCCCGGCGTGCTGTTGGACAGCACCAGGCACCGATGTCCTTCGGGTGCCGTCGGGTCCGACACCACCTGAGCTTGCCGGGCGTAGAACCAGCCGGGCAGGTCGGCGCCCGTCCCCGCGTCTTCAAAACCGGCATTGACCGGGTGCGGGATCCCCGAGTCATCTTTGACTGCCCGCAGCTCTTCCGCGACGCCCGTCATCGGCACGAAGAACGTCGACTCCAGCTTCTCCTCCTGCAACCGGCCGTTGACCTTGCGGAACAAGTATAGGCTCTGCTGGAATCGCTCACCCAACGGCACGACCAGCCGGCCGCCTTCCCGCAGCTGTTCGACCAGCTTCTTGGGCACATCCTCCGGCGAACAGGTGACGATGATCTTGTCGAACGGCGCGTGCTCGGGCCAGCCCAGGTAGCCGTCGCCGACCTGGACGTGGACATTGTCGTACCCCAGCCGCTCGATGGTGCGCGCGGCTTGCTCGCCCAACGGCCCCACGATCTCGATCGTGTACACTTCCGCCACCAGCCGGCTCAGGACCGCCGCCTGGTATCCGCTCCCCGTGCCGATCTCCAGGACCCGGTCGGTCGGCCGCGGTTCCAGCTTCTCGGTCATGAAGGCCACCACATAGGGCGACGTGATCGTCTGGCCGTGTCCGATCGGGAGCGCGCCGTCCAGGTACGCGCTCTTGCGCTGATCTGCCGGCAGGAACAGGTGCCGCGGCACATCGCGCATCGCCGCACAGACGCGCGGGTCCCGCACACCCCGACCGATGACCTCTCGTTCCACCATCAACGCCCGCGCGGCCTCGTAGTCGTTCGGCCGCTGCGCCGTGGCGTTGGAGCTGAACCCACTGCCCAGGAGCCAGGTGCAGGAACAGATCACCGCGCATTCCGCCATCCGCATGCGATTCAATAGTCAGCTCCTTGGTCCGCCGTCAGCTTCGGAGAACCAGTCTAATCGCATGCCCGCCGCCCCGCAACGACCGGCGGCCGCGGGGCAGGCACGGCGCGTCCCGTGCGGCGCGCGTTCGAGGACGCCCTGCCAACTGGTTGGCCGCTCCAGGGCTGCGTACGATGAGAGCGGCGCCGCAAGACGATTCGCGACGCACCATTGCCCTTTGAGAAAGGACCATTCACATGACACTCGAGATCGACCGACGCACGTTCATGGGGTCCGCCGTGGCCGCGGGTGTATTCACGATCGTGCCGCGACACGTATTGGGCGGGCCGGGACAGGTGGCCCCCAGCCAGAAAATCACGCTGGCCCACATCGGGATGGGTACTCAGGGATTCAGCGAGCTCGGTTACCTGCTCAAGGATCCGCAGATCCAGATCGTGGCCGTCTGCGACCCGAACACGGACAGCAGCGACTACGTGGAGTGGGGCAAGCACAGCGTCCGCGCGCGCATCCGGGAGTACCTGGACGACCCGTCGTGGCGCGAATCGGACAGCGGCTGCCCGGGCGGTCGGGAGGTGGGCCGCAAGGTCGTCGACACGTACTATGCCAACCATCGCGGCGCGGAGCGCTACAAGGCCTGCGCGGCGTACGCGGACTTCCGCGAGTTGTTGGAACAGGAACCCGACGTCGATGCGGTCAAGATCATGACGCCGGACCATCTCCACGCGACCATCGCGATCGCGGCCATGAAGAAGGGCAAGCACGTGATCGTGCACAAGCCGATCGCCAACCGGTTGTACGAGGGGCGATTAGTCTTCGACACGGTGCGGAAGACGCAGCGGGCCACGCATCTGCTGGCCTATGGCAGCGGACGCGGCAATGAGCAGATCGCGCGGTGCATCAAGGCCGGGGCGATCGGCACCCTGCGCGAGATCCATAATTGGACGAACCGTCCCGTGTGGCCCCAGTACACGCAGATCCCGACCGAAACGCCGCCCGTCCCGCCGGGATTCGACTGGCAGTTGTGGTTGGGCCCCGCCGTGGATCGGCCGTACCATCCGCACTACACGCACACCGTCTTCCGTGGCTGGTACGACTTCGGCGGCGGGTCCATGGCGGACATGGGGATCTACAGCCTGTGGCCGGTCTTCACGACCCTCGAACTCGACACCCCGGTCAGTGCGGACGCGTGGGCGACTCACGCCTGCACCATCGACGACCATGTAAGCCGCCCGGTGGTCAACGATTTCTCGTATCCCACGGCCTGCATGCTGCGCTTCCAGTTCGCGGCGCGCGAGTCGAGGCCGCCGCTCGAACTGTTCTGGTACGACGGCGGCATGCGGCCGCGCCTGCCGGACGAACTCGAAGCACAAGGTTACCAGATGGGCCCTGAAGGCATCATGTTCGTCGGCGATGCGGGCACGATCGTGGCCGACTTCCTCGGTCAAAAGCCCGAGTTGTACACGCGGGGCAGGCACGAACCGCTGTCGGTCCAGGACCCGGCCGTGCAAGACGCCCCACGCCCCGGCGGTTCCTGGCAACAGGCGGTCCAGGGTGGCGAGCCGTCTCCGGGTAATTTCCTCAATGCGATCGCCATCACCGATGCGGTCAACTTGGGGACCGTCGCCCTGCGCGCCGGCCGAAAGGTGCTGTTCGACAGCGCCGCCATGCAGATCACCAATGCGCCCGAAGCAAACCGGTATCTCCGTCGCGAGTACCGCCCGGGTTGGGAACTGTAGGCCGCGTCACTTGCCCACGCAGCGGACGAGCGTGCCGCCGCCGGGCGGCAGCTCCAGCGGCAGGCGGGCCTGGGCGGCGCCCGACCAGCGCCCGACCGTCGCGTCGAACGGTTGCAGCGGCGCGGGCCCGACCAGCGTCGTGGCAAGCGGCTGCTTGTAGTCCAGGTTCACCACGAGCACGTGCGTGGCCTCCGCGGGATCTTCGGCCATGCCGAACAGGCCGAGCAGCGCGCCGCGCACCCGCTCGTTCGGCCGATATTCCAGCGGCGCGATCGCAGGGTCCAGCTGGTACGGAAGATCGGCCGGCGGGCCCACGGCGCCCTGCGGGAGCATGCCGAGATGATAGATGGCCAGGGACCTGAGCGGCTGCAGCTCGCCGGCGATGGCGACGAACTCGCGGTTCAGTACCTTGAGCGCGTGATACAGCTCCGTCGGCGTCCCGTCGGCGTGGGCGATGGCGCCTGTGTGGCCCGGGTGGCAGTAGACGTAATAGGAAATCCCCTGCGCGCCATACGCCAGGGTCGTGTACACAAGGTACCGCATCTCGTCGCCGTTGGGCACGCGCCGCGACGGATGCCAGCTGCAGGCCTGCACGATGTTCAACAGCGGGATCCCAGCCTGCTGTGCCGACTCGCGCACCATCGCCAGGTTCAGGAAGTAGCCGTCGATGTCGCCGTCCGTCGCGAATTGGTAATGGTCGTAACTCAACAGCTCCGGCTTCACCAGGTCGATGAACTGCCGCAGATGCTCGCGGTATGCCGTGACCCGATCGCCGGTCGTGCCCAGCTGCTGGTTGTTGGCGTAGGTGGGGAACAGGTTGATGTACGCCATGTGTGCGGGATCGCGTTCGTGCAGGTACGCCACCAGCTTGCCGAGCGCCGGGAAGGCCGGGGCACTCGGTTCATCCGTGATGAAGTAGCAGTACATCGCCGGATGGTTGCGGACGCGCTGGATCAACGCATCGAGTTCCGCCCGCCTGGCCGGATCGTCCAATGTCGCAGGCGACAAGAGCCCGCCCGCCTGCAGCATCCCGCGCAGTCCATGACGCTGCGCCACGTCCAGCTCTTCCTCCGAACACCACACGACGTTCCAGCCCCCTTCAGCCATCTGGATGGCCGTCGCGTCGGTCATGGCCGGACCGGCCCAGTAGGTGACGATCGGCGCACCGACCTCCCAGCCCCCGTCTTCACCACGAGAGTCGGCCGGCAGAGGCCCCGCGATCAAACAGACTCCCGCAGCCGCCCACAACACGCGCTGCACCGCCACACCCGCCGCTTTCATCATGTCGCTCCTTGTCGCAGCCCCGAGCACCGAATACCGAACACCGACAACGCGCCTCTCCCACAAGGCTTTTTCACCGGCTTCTGCAATTCCCCTCGATTGTGCAACAGCGCGAGACGCCGGTCAATCTCCAGGAAGCCGGTGACATCTTGACGCCGTGTTCGGGTGTGCAGGAAGACCCTGCGCAGCCGATCGCGAAGCGGGTCCTGGACACCCAGGCCGGCCGTCAGAAGAATTAGATGAGGGAGCATGCGGTGGACGATGAGGGACGTGGGATCATCGAAGCGGGTGGGATCATGACACATCAGGCGCAGGCCCCTTACATCACACGCTGCGGATTCTGTGGACAGGGTTTGTTGAGGTTCATGCGGTGCCACAGCTGCACGACCGTCGTTGCGGTCTGTGATCAATGCGAACGCGTGTGGCTGGATCTGGCCGCCGTGAAGGACGATCCGAATACTCCGGCGTCCGCGTCGTTCCCCAAGTGCCCGGCCTGCCACTCCAAGCACGCCTATTGGTCGCGACTCACACGGCCGGAAGTCGAGAACTCGGCCCTGTCACGCTACCTGGCCGAGTGATTGGCAGCCCGGAAGACGACGCTACTCCGCCCCCTCCACGGTGAATCGGATCTCCGCCGTCGCATCGATCTGGGCCGCGAGTTCGATGATCGCCCGCATCGCCGCGAAGCGGCGCTCGGCGACCGGCAGTTCCCGTTGACAAGCCGCGATCTGCTGCGCGACGAGCTTCTGTCGCAGGCGAACCGCCTTGTGCAGTTCCAGCGACTTGTTGCCGGGCGTTGCGAGCCAGGTTTCGATGCGCTGGTATTCCTGTCGCGCCGCGGATAACTGCCGCTGCAGGTCCTTCACTTGGCGGTGCAGCGACCAGACGGTCCGCTTGATCCGATCCTGCGTGAACTCGAGCGGATCGCCTCCGTCGACGCCAATGAGCGGCGAGATCCTGACGGCCAACTCCCGCCCGCGTGTCACCAACGAGACCCGAATGCACACGTCAGGCGAGCCGTCCAACACGATGTCCACCGCCTGACCGTACCGGACCGTGCCCGCGGCCGGCACCAGCCGGTAACGGGACGGCAACCCCTCCGCTTTCAGACTCCCTATCCGCGTGCGATCGGCCGAACCGGGGATCGGCACGTAGGTGTTCTTCCGGGTCAAATCGAGCAGCACCTTGTACGTGCGGCTCGATGCCGAACCCCGATCGCCGGCGCGAACCGTCCGATCCGGCAGCAGGGCGGGAACGGCCAGGCCCACCAGGATGACCAACGCGGCGCGCACGCACCGACCAGGGCCATGTGCAGGAGCGCCCCGATGGCTGTCCTCACGGGTATGCATTCAGTCCCTCCATCCGGTTCGTGTCTCTGAGGGTGAATCACCAAATCCGTCCCTTTCCCCTCACAGGGCGTGAAAAATGTCTCCCGGACTGCTAGCATGCCCCGCGGCCGGGATGCACGAGGCCAGGAACCATGGCGCCTGGTCACGGCCGCCGGGTGCCCGAGCATGTTGCTGCAAGAAGCGCGGGTGGGCGTTGGCCACCGGTTTCGGTCTGGAGGATTCCAGCTTGTCAGGTCGACGGGGAGGTTTTTGCCGTGCCCGAGTTGCCGGAGGTCGAGACGATGCGTCGAGGCGTATTGCCGATCGTGGGCGCGCGGGTGACCGCGGCCTATCGCCCGGCGAGTCGCTTGCGACCGATCACGATTTCGCCACGGTGGGGGGCATTTGTCCAGGGTGTGAGAGGGACGCGCGTGGAGCAGGTGGCTCGGGCCGGTAAGCGGCTGCTGGTCTGGTTGAGTACGGACCGGGCCATTGTGTTTGAGCCACGCATGACAGGGCTGGTGTTGCTGGCGGATCCGCCGAGCCATCAGCATCTGCGGCTGCGGCTGGACCTGCAGGGGACCGGCGTGCCGCACCTGTGGTATTGGGACCGGCGCGGCCTGGGTTCCGTGCGGTTGCTCAGTCGGACGCAAGTGCAGCAGCGGCTCGGTCCGCCACGGCTCGGTCCAGACGCATTGGGTTTGGATGCCACGTGCCTGGCAGCGCGGTTGGCGCGCCGTCGCGTACCGATCAAGGTTGCGCTGCTGGACCAGGCGGCCCTTGCGGGCATCGGGAATCTCTACGCGTCCGAGATCCTGCATGTAGCGCGCATCCATCCGTGTACGCGATGTGACCGGCTCGCACGGCGGCAATGGGAGCGGTTGGCCGACAGCATGCACCTGGTCTTGGAGGAAGCGATTCGCTACGAGGGTTCGACCCTGGCGGATGGAACCTATCGCACCGTGTTGAACGATCCGGGCGGGTATCAGAACCGGCATCGTGTCTACGACCGCGCGGGCGACCGATGCCCGAGCTGCGGGACGGCGGCCATTGAGCGGATGGTGCTGGCGCAGCGGTCCACGTTCTTCTGTCCGGCATGCCAGCGTGCGCGATCACGTTGACGGGCGCATGCTTTGTACATTGCGTACGAACGTGCTCCACGCACCTTCGAAGACCAGCGTATCGCGACAGCCTCCGAATGCCGGATCCGCCTCGATGGTCCGGACCAGCTGGAGGCCGAGTCGCGCAAGGGTCCGCGCCGAGGAGGTGTTTTCGCGCCAGGTCCTGGCCCAGATGCGCCGCGCACCACCCCGCCCCTCGGCTTCCACCTGCCGGACCATGGCCAGATACAAATGCAACAACACCGTCCCCATCAGGGATTCACGCACGCACATGTTGCTCAGATAGATCAGCTCGCCGGGCGCCGGGCCGGCCTCTTGTTCATACCGGAACGCGAGCAGCCCGATGATCTCCGCCTGCCGCTCGTAAACCAGGATGCGGCCCTGCCCGTTGGCCAGGCTGTACGCGAGGTACGCCTCCAGGCTCCCGTACCGCAGCGCGCTCGACAAGGGCGGGACGAACTTCTCGTCCACCACCCGCAGGAATTCCAAGGTCCGCTCACGCAACTCGGGCGCGTACAGCTTGACCGGTTCGCGCGAATCGGGTTCGTTCATCGGCCGTGCCCTCTTGCCGGACCCAGACGCAAACTTACCGGCCTGCCCGCAAGGTGTCGATGGGGCGGCCGGGCGGGCGGGGTGCGGATCGAACAGGGCCGGGTCTGCCGCCGGCAGGGTGTACCCGTTGCACGGCGTCAGCGGGTGAGCGAAGATCACAGGAACGTCGGCCGCTGTGATTTCTGGGAGGGTGAAGCGATGAGTGAAGCTGCCAGCCAGTCGTATCAGGCGTATCGTACCTTTCGGGCGGTGAAGCCGTGGGGGGTGCCCGGGCTGATCATTCTGTTGTCAGCATTCGCGTTCCCCGGGTCGCCCGCCGGCGCCGCGGAGACGCAGGATCGTTACTACGCCCACCAGGCGGTTCACGACGCTCAGGGCGTCATTGCGCCCTGGTACACGGCCCAGAACGGTCAATTGGACTTCCGGGCTCGCGTGGCAGCCGAGACAATCAAACGCTACCCGTGGACGACCGCGGAGATGGCCATCGACTGCGTGCCTCATTGTCTGTTCAGCGGCCATTGGAACATCGCGGACGACGGGACCATCACGCCGTTGGTGACCAACGACTGGGACAACGGCGACCTGGGCCAGCGCGCCGCCTACGTCCTCTCCGCACTGGTGGACTACTATCGATACAGCGGGGATCCGGCGGCCGTCGCGCTGATGACCCTCCAGGCGGACTTCCTCCTGGACCACTGCCTCACACCCGACGACCACCCGTGGCCGCGGTTCCTGATCAGCGTTCCGAACAAGGGGAAGTCCTACGGCAAGTGCGATCCGCAGGGCATCATCCAGTTGGACATTGCGGCGGAGGCGGGGCTGGCGATGCTGAAGGCCTATCAAGTGACCGGCCAATCGCGGTGGCTGGAGGCGTGTCGGCATTGGGGTGATCTGTTGGCCGCCAAGCGGAACCGCACGAGCGGCGCGCCGCCGTGGTCGCGGTATGCCAACCCGGAGACCGTTCCCTGGAAGGACCACACGCAGACGGGCGGAGTCGTGTACCTGCTGTATTTCTTCGACGAACTCCTGCGGCTCGGCTATCCGGGCCCGCAGGGCGAGATCGTCGAGGCGCGGGACGCCGGCCGCGCGTACCTCTGCGACCTGCTCGATCGCTGGACCGTCAACGACGTCTGGGGCCGCAACTACTGGGACTGGGAGGATCCCGTCCAGGCCGAGAACGTGACCGAGTTCGTTGCACGCTACATGATGGATAACCCGGACCTGTTCCCCCATTGGCGGACCGACACGCGGAACATCCTGGCCCTGTTCCTCAATCACACGGGCGTGTGTCCCCAATCGGCCGGGGAGGTCTTCAGCGGCGCATGGGCGTTCCCCGAGTCAAGCGGCTGCTGTGGCCGGTCCTTGTGGTACGGCCCGATGGAGCTGGCGATCCCGTGGGCTCAGTACGGGCAGCAGGCGGACAGCATCTGGGCCCGCGAGGTGGCACGGCGCATGCAGATCCTGGCCACGTACGACGGACACGAGACGGGCGTGTCGGAAGACAATATTGATGGCGGCTTCATCGTCAACAACGGTTGGTTCAAGATCGCGCATCCGTCGGCGCTCAAACACCTGCTGGGTACGCTCGCCTGGCTGCCCGAGGAGTTCGGGGCGTCGCGCGAGAATCACATCATGCGCTCCACGGCGGTCGTCAACTCGGTTGTCTATCGCCAGGGCGTCGTCCAATACAGCACATATGACGCGCCGCCCGGCACGGTCGACGTGCTGCGTCTCTCGTTCGTGCCCGCCAGCATCACGGCAGACGGGCAACCGCTGCGGCAACTGGACGATCCCCTCGCGCAGCGGACCGGCCCCGCCTCCAACGGTTTTGTGGTCAAGCAGCTGCTCAACGGAGATGCCCTGGTCACGATCCGACACGACGGCGCAACGGACATCGTGGTCGAAGGCGATGATCCGCAGCAGCAGGTTGACGATACGGAGCTGACATACACCGGTCCCTGGGAGGCGCTGACCGATCAGCCCACATGGGCTCGTACCTGCCATGTGAGCGATGTGGCGGATGCGGATGTGAGCATGACGTTCGTCGGCAACCAGGTGCGACTCATCGGCAGCACCTCGCCCGAGGGCGGGTTGGCCGACGTGTATGTCGACGGTCAGAAGCAGCTGGTCGGGATCGACTGCTGGTGCCCGGCGGCGCGCCACGAACAGGTGCTGTACTACCGCAACGGGCTGGCCGACGGCCCGCACACGTTGCGCGTGGTGGTGCGCGGATCGCACAACGCGAAATCCAGCGGCGGGAAGGTCTACGTGGATGCCCTGCAATACTCCGCGGCGACCGGCACGAGCGGCTTCGGGGCCGGCGGCGGCCCGACCGAAACGCAGTGCCTGCTGATGGGCTACCCAGGCCGCCAGGACGCCACCGATGCGCTTGGCAAGCTGTGGCGACCGGGCACCGAGTTCATCATCCGCACCGGCGCGCTGACCGACAGCGTGGCGCAGAGCTGGTGGACCACGCCCGCGCCGCTGCCCGTCCTGGCCACAGAGGACCCAACGCTGTACCGCTATGGAGTCCATGGCCAGGAGTTCGTAGTGAATGTGACTGTGGGGCCGGGGGACTACTACGTCCGCTTGAAGTTCGCCGCCAACCGCCGCTTGAACAGTTGTGAGAACTGCGTATCCATCGCGATCAACGGCCAGCCGCGGGTCGCGAAGATGGACGTAGCGGCCACGGCGGGCGGCACGCAGCGAGCCGTCGACCTGGTATTCAATAATGTCCGGCCGCGCAACGGTGTGATCGACATCCGATTCACAGGCGGCAACCCCGAGTATGGGCTCGCCGGCGAAGCGTTCGTCCAAGGCGTGGAAGTGGGGCCGGGCAGCAGCGAGGAGGGCGCCGCGCCCGTCATCCTCCTCGGGCGGAATTTGCTGGACAATGGCGGCTTCGAGCAATGGGTCACCGATCCGGACCAGGGCGTGGCCTCCGCACCTTGTCCTGCCGGTTGGCGGTTCGAGGCGGATGCGGAGGGCGCCGCGCGTCTGGAAAACGTGGCGGACGATAGTCCGGAGGAGGCCGGTCCGAGTCCGGTTGCGGAAGGCAACGGCGCCTGTCGGGTCCGGGGATCGGGCCGGAGTCGCTTGGTGCGCGAAGTCGCCGTGTGCCCGGCCAGCGCCTATCGTGCGTCCGTGCTCGTCGCAGCGACCGCAGCGCCGGAACGGGCGGGCGCCGCGACGCCGGCCGGCGTTTCGGCCGAACTGCTGTTGGAGGAACTCGACAGCGGCGGGCAGGTGGTGGCGCGGCACCGCCGGAGCGCGACGCCGGACGGCCCGGTCTACAGGTACGTCGCGCTGTCGCTGACCACATCGCCCCATACCGCCCGGCTCCGGTTCGCGCTCGTCACGTCGCTGCCCAAGGCCGCGAAACCCTACGCGATCCGCTACGATCAGTGCGTCGTGGACGGACCGCCCGCCCCGGCCCAGCTTGTGGGGACCGTGGTCGACGATGCCCGGAAGCCGCTGGCGGATACCGTGGTGGATTTGGGTTCTCGGGCGGTGAAGACCGGTCCCGACGGCAGTTACGCCATCGCCGAGTTGGCCGATCTGCAGCAGGTGGAGGCCGTGGCGAACAAACAGGGTTACCTCGGCCAGTCGCACTTGCTTCGATTACAGGCCGGGGAGAACCGGTGCGACTTCACGTTGACGGCGCGCCCGACCAATAACCTGCTGGACAACGGTGATTTCGAAGCCGGCTTTTCAGCCGCGCGGAGCATGGAGCATGGAACCCAGGGGATCCGCGGTCCCTGGCACTTCCACTTCACGCCCGGGATCAACTGCTATATCTACCCCGAATCGATCTACCAGTGGCGCAGCCCACGCATCCGCGATGGGTGCGAGGCGATCAGCCAGGTGACGGACGGCGGCGGGACCATGGAGCTGTACCAGGACGTGGTGGTCAATCCGAATCAGCCGCTGATCGCCTCGGTGTGGGTGCTCGGTTTGGATGTCAACGGTGACGGGCACGGGTTCGGAGCCGGGCCGGCGGATTTTGCCGGCCTGGTGGTTCAGGAGTTGGACCCCCAGGGCCGCGTCGTGAAGATGCACGACCGGGTCGGCATTACGAAGCCGACGGCCGACTTCGAGCTGGTGAAACTGGCGCTGACCACCGGACCGGACACCGCCAAGGTCCGACTGACCCTGACGAGCCACATCCAATGCATCTGGAATAGAGGGGCCGCGATATTCGATCAATGCGCGCTCGAACCGGTGGCGGCCGGAAAGTGATGCGCGCCTTGCAACCCGGTGACCCCGATACGTCGGCCGGCGGCAGGACCGCCGACACGCCCGCCATCGTGCGTTTCCCATAAGACGCCTTGCCGATCGTCTCCGGCGCGTCTACTGTCAACCGACTGCCCGAAGGCCGCGTGTATGGCCGTGTTCGAGCGGCCAATACCACGGCTGTGCCAAGCGCATTCGGAAATGAGGGGGGTGGCCGGCCTCCTACAATAACTTCGCAAGGTTTTCGGCAGTGGCTCCACAGGCTGGTACTCTCTCGCACGTTATGTTCATGGCCCATGGAGGCGATCTCGTGCCGCGACGGATCCTCTTGACAATGCAGGACCTGTTTCTGGGTGTACTGTTGGTCAGTGCGCTGACCGGTCTGGCGGGGTGTACGAAGGCTGCGCCGGCGGAGAAGAAAGTCCCGCCCAACGTAACGGTTGCCAAGCCGGAGTCCCAGCAGGTGACGAAGTACTTCGAGTTTCCCGGCCGGACGGCGGCGGTCAAGGAGGTGGAGATCCGGGCGCGGGTGACGGGCTACTTGGACCGGGTCTGTTTCCAGGACGGCCAGGAGGTGGAGGCGGGCGACTTGCTGTACGTGATTGACCCGCGTCCGTATGAAGCGGTACTTGACCGAGCCAAGGGGGAGCTGGAGCGGCTCAAGGCGGTGCAGAACAAGGCCCGCGAGGATATGGCTCGTTCGGAGCGGCTGCTCCCGTCGGGGGCTGTGAGTGCGGACGAATACGAGCAGCACCGCGCGCAGCTGCAGGTCAACGAAGCGTCGATTCTCGTGGCTGAGGCCGCGGTGCGTGAGGCGCAGTTGAACGTGGACTTCACCACCATCAAGGCGCCGATCCGCGGCCGTGTCAGTCGCACCAGGATCACCGAAGGGAACCTGGTCCAGGCGGGGATGGGCGATTCGATGGTGCTCACAACGGTGGTCAGCACGGATCCGATCTACGTCTATTTCGACATCGACGAACGGGCGCTGCTGGAGTACGAGGGGGACGCCTGGGGATCGGGGCGCGCGATGCAGCCCGACCGGATTGGAGAACTCAAGATCCCCGTCGAATTCGGCCTGGATTACGAGCAGGGTTACCCGCATGTCGGGGTGCTTGATTTCGTGGATAACTCGCTGGAACGGCAGACGGGGACGATTCGCGCGCGAGGCATTTTCGACAACCGCAACCGGTACCTGGCGCCGGGGTTGTTTGTCAGGGTGCGGATCCCGTTTGGCGAGCCGCGCCAGGCGTTGATGATCAGCGACGCGGCGATCGGCACGGACCAAGGCCTGAAATACGTCCTCACAGTGAATCAAGAGAACGTGGCCGAGTACCGTCAGGTGAAGCTGGGCGTCCTGCGTGACGGCATGCGGGAGATCGAGTCGGGCATCAGCGCGGACGACCTGGTCATCACCAAGGGGCTGTTGCAGGCCCGCGCCGGCAAGCCGGTCAACCCGCATTTCCCGGAGGACGAAGCGGCCGCCCAGTCCGCATCGGGGCTCGCCGGGTTGTCTCACGACGAGCCTGGAGCCGCGGTGTCGGTCGCGCCGGCGGAGTCGGCAACCAGCGCTGCAACCCGGGCGGCTGCGCTGATTGGCACGGCCGCCCCGGCGCCTCGACAGGCCAAGCCACCGGCGGAATGAGGCGGCGGCCATGTTCTCGCGTTACTTCATTGACCGCCCGATCCTGGCGTCTGTCCCGTCGATCATCATCACGCTCGCCGGGCTGGCCGCGGTCTATTCGTTGCCGGTGGCCCAGTACCCGGAGATCACGCCGCCCACCGTGCGCGTCTCCTGCTTCTACCCGGGCGCCAATGCCCAGGTGGTGGCCGACACGGTAGCCGCGCCGATCGAGCAGGAGGTCAATGGCGTGGAGGGCATGCTTTACATGTCCTCCAGTTGCGGCAACGACGGCAGCTACCAGCTCGCCGTGACCTTCGAGGTGGGCAGCGATCTGAACATGGCGCAGGTGCTGGTGCAGAACCGCGTGGCGCTCGCGCTGCCCAAGTTGCCCGACGTCGTCAAGCAGATCGGCGTATCGACGATGAAGCGGTCGCCCGACCTGATGCTGATTGTCAACCTGGTCTCGCCCAGCGGCCGCTACGGCCAGCTTTACTTGAGCAACTACGCCCTGATTCATGTGCGCGACGAATTGGCGCGTATCGACGGTGTGGGAGACGCGATGCTCTTCGGCCAGCGCGACTACAGCATGCGGGTCTGGCTGGACCCCGCGAAGCTGGTCGCGCGCTCGATGACCGCCGGCGACGTGGTCAAGGCCCTGCGGGAACAGAACGTGCAAGTCGCCGCCGGTCAGCTCGGCCAGGAGCCGGCCGCGCCGGGCGTGGACTTCCAATACGTCATGACCACGCTCGGCCGACTGACCGAACCCGAGCAGTTCGAGCAGATCGTGGTCAAGAGCGGCGATCGGGGACAGATCACGCGGCTGTGCGACGTGGCCCGGGTGGAGTTGGGGGCTCGCAATGAGGACGTGAACAACTATCTGGACGGCATCCCCACCGCCAACCTGGGCATTTTCCAGTTGCCCGGCTCCAACGCGCTCGACACCGCCAAGCGCGTCAAGGACAAGATGAAGCAGCTGGCGGAGAGGTTTCCCGAAGGGGTGGAGTATCGGATCTGCTACGACACCACGCCTTTTATCAGCGAGTCGATCCACGAGGTCTTCAACACCCTGCGCGACGCGGTGATCCTGGTGGCCCTGGTGGTCCTGGTCTTCCTGCAGAACTGGCGATCGGCGCTGATCCCGTTGGTGGCGGTGCCCGTGGCGATCGTCGGCACGTTCGCCGCCATGGCGGTCATGGGGTTCAGCCTCAACACCCTGTCGCTGTTCGGCCTGGTGTTGGCCATCGGCATCGTGGTCGACGATGCGATTGTGGTGGTCGAGGCCACGGAGCACCACATCGAGCAGGGCCTGAGCCCGCGCGCCGCCGCACACCAGGCCATGTCGGAAGTCTCGGCGCCGGTCATCGCCATCGGGCTGGTGCTGGCCAGCGTGTTCCTCCCCTGCGTGTTCATCACGGGGATCACCGGCCAGTTCTTCCGGCAGTTCGCGTTGACGATCGCCGTCTCGACGATCCTCTCGGCACTCAACTCGCTGACCCTCAGCCCCGCCCTGTGCGCGCTGTTGCTTCGCGAACGGCATCGCCACCGCGACCCGCTCTCCTGGATGCTCAACTTCGCGCTCGGCTGGTTCTTCCGGCTGTTCAACAAAGGTTTCAGCCTTGTCACTTCAGGGTACCTGTGGGGCGTGGCGAAGCTGATCCGTGTGAGCCTGCTGGTGCTGGCGGTTTACGGCGGGCTGTTGTATCTGACCGTGTGGAGCTTCGAGCGGATGCCGACCGGGTTCATTCCCAACCAGGACCAGGGCTACATGTTCGTGGTCGTGCAGCTTCCCGATTCGGCTTCGCTGGAGCGGACCGATAGGGTCATGGCCCGTTGCGACGAGATCATTCGCGGCACGAAAGGCGTGGCGCACACCATTCGGATTGCGGGCCAGTCGTTCGTGCTGGGCGTGAACGGCTCGCACGTGGGCACGATGTTTGTGGTCCTGGACCCGTTCGAGGCGCGCAGGGCCCCCGGCCTGTCAGCGGATGCCCTGCTGGCCTCCCTCCGCGCCAGGCTCGGCCAGGAAATCGAAGAGGCTCGGGTAGGCGTGTTCGGCGCCCCGCCGGTTCGCGGACTGGGCAGCACCGGCGGCTTCAAGATCATGGTGGAGAACCTGGAAGTTGACGACCCGCGGACCCTCCAGGAACAGACCGACCAGCTCGTGGCGCTGGGCAACCAGGAGCCGGGGCTGGTGGGGCTGTTCAGCGTCTTCTCGGCCAACACGCCCCAACTGTTCGTCGACGTCGACCGGACCAAGTGCAAGGCGCTGGGCGTGAACCTCAGTGACGTCTTCGATACCCTGCAAATCCAGCTCGGCGGCCTGTATGTCAACGACTTCAACCTGTTCGGCCGGACATTCCAGGTCAACGTCCAGGCGGATATCCCCTACCGCATGCAGCCCGACGACATGCGCCGCCTGCAGGTTCGCAATCGCGAGGGCGACATGGTGCCGCTGAGCACGGTGGCGGCCATCCGGAACCGCAGCGGGCCTTTCGCCATCAACCGCTACAACATGCACCCGGCCGCAGCCATCAGCGGCAGCTCGCTGCCCGACATGAGTTCCGGCGACGTGATCGCCGCCGTCGAACGCCTGGCCAGAAACAACCTTCCGTCCTCGATGGGCTTCGAATGGACGGAGCTGATGTACTTGCAGCTCATCGCCGGCAGCACCACCGCCTTCGTGTTCGGCGGAGCGGTCGCCCTGGTGTTCTTGGTGCTCGCTGGACAGTACGAGAGCTGGTCGCTGCCCCTGGCAGTGATCCTCGTGGTGCCGATGTGCATCCTCTGCTCGGTGGCCGGCGTGGCGCTGGCCGGAATGGACATCAACGTCTTCACCCAGATCGGCTTCGTCGTGCTGGTTGGGCTGGCCAGCAAGAACGCGATCCTCATCGTGGAGTTTGCCAAATCGAAGCGGGAGTCGGGCATGGCCCGCCGCGAGGCGACCCTGGCCGCCTGCCAGCTGCGGCTCCGCCCCATCATGATGACCTCGTTCGCATTCATCTTGGGGGTCGTCCCGCTGGTGATCTCCAGCGGGGCGGGCGCGGAGATGCGGCGGACCTTGGGCACCGCCGTGTTTGCCGGCATGCTGGGCGTCACCGCGTTCGGCATCTTCCTCACGCCCGTCTTCTACTACGTCATCCAGTGGTTCGGCGACCGGCGCCTGGCACGCCACGCGGCGGCCACGGAGGCCGACGTGCCCCCTGAACCGGACGGAACGTGTCCCGCCGAAGCGTAGCGCGACCTGCCGCGGCCCGCTCATCACCGCTGTGAGATTGGTCGCTCTGGACAAACCTTGCGGCCCCGTCGCGTCGGCCCGGGAAGGTGACACAAGCTGTAGCGGCCGACGACGGGCAAAACCCTTAATCAGCCTTGCGCCATGTGCCGAACATTACGGTTAGACGGGTCTTGCATCCTCTAACGAAGGGCCAGATTATGCCAGCGTTCCGCTTGGCCGGCGCGGCTCAACCAACCTGTCATCCGCAGCCGAGCCTGGTTCTGCGCGTCCCACCGCAGGCCGGGTGGCGGCTCATCGTGTTGGTGGCGGTCCTCGCGGGAACAAGTGGTTGCTCGAGCTTCCGCGACTACTTCGCCAACGGGTTCAAGGTCGGTCCCGATTACCGCCGGCCTGCGGCCCCGGTCGCCGACGGCTGGATCGACGCCGCAGACCCGGCCGTGCTGAGCGAGCCGCCCAACGACGCCGCCTGGTGGCGAACCTTCAACGATCCGGTGCTCGACACCCTGGTGCAGACCGCCTCGGAAGACAACCTGACGCTCCGCGTGGCGGGCTTGCGGGTCCTCGAGGCGCGTGCCCAGCGCGCCATGGCGGCCGGCGAGCTGTTCCCACAGAACCAGACGGCGTTTGGGAGCTACCAGCGCACCGGGCGGAGCGAGAACCTGACGTTCGTGCCGCCGATCCGGTTCTTCGACGAATGGACCGCCGGTGTCGGCCTGGCCTGGGAACTCGACTTCTGGGGACAGTTCCGCCGGGCGATCGAATCGGCCGACGCCAGCCTGGAGGCCACGGTCGAAAGCTACGACGACGTGCTGGTCCTGCTGCTGGCCGAAGTGGCTCAGAACTACGTCGCGCTCCGCACGGCCGAACAGCGCCTGGTCTACGCCGCACACAACGTGGTGATTCAACGGGAAAGCCTGGACCTGGCCAAGAAGCGGTTCACCGAGGGAGCTGCGGACAAGCTGGACATGACCCAGACCCAGTCCAACCTCTCGCAGACGCTGGCCACCATCCCGCCTCTGGAAGCTGCGCGGCGCCGGGCGGCCAACCAGCTCTGTATCCTGTTGGGCCGGCCGCCGGGCGTGCTCGATCAGATGCTCGACAACCCCGACGTTGTCGAGGCCCTACAGGAGATGCAGGATGTCCTCGCCCTGCCCGAGATGCAGGCGATCCGGGCCATGCCGAGCAAGAGCCGCGACAAGATCATCCCCTGCGTGCCGGCTCAGGTCGCCGTGGGTATTCCCGCGGAGCTGCTCCGCCGGCGCCCCGACGTCCGCCACGCGGAACGCCTGGTGGCCGCGCAAAGCGCGCTGATCGGAGTGGCCGCCGCGGAACTCTATCCGCACTTCTCCATCGCCGGCTCGATCTACGTCGACGCGACCAACTTCCGCGACCTGTTCACCGGGAGCTCGGTGGCAGGCAACATGGGTCCGTCGTTCCGCTGGAACATCTTCAACTACGGCCGCCTGGTCAACCACATCCGCGTCCAGGACGCGCGGTTCCAGCAGCTCGCCGTCCAATACCAGGAGACGGTGCTGCGGGCGAACGCGGAGGCGGAAAACGCGCTGATCGGGTTCCTGAAGGCCCAGCAGCAGGTCGCGCAGCTCCACGATTCGGCCGACGCGGCAGGTCAATCTGTGGACCTGGTCAACCTGCAGTTCGGCCTGGGCAAGATCGACTTCAACCGCGTGTTCACCGTGCAGGCGCTGTTGACCCAGAAGCAAGACCAGTTGGCCGCTGCGCAAGGGCTCGCGGCAGAGCAGCTGATCCAGCTCTACAAAGCGCTCGGCGGCGGCTGGCAGATCCGCCTCGCTTCGGCGGGTTAGACGCGTCGTCCCGCCGGGTAAGCGGGATCAGCGGGCTCCGTGGGATGCTGCTGCCGCCCGGCACTTGATCTTCAGACAGGTGATCGAGAGCGGGGGGAACCGGCGGTGGAGCCGGTTGCCCGGCGCGGTCGAACGTTCGTGTTGCGTGCGGATCCGGTCCGGTTCACGCCATGAATTCAGCGCGTCGCGCTCACCGGCGTTGGCCGTATCGAGCAGTTCGAAGACGTCGACGGTGTCATCGTGCCGCGTGAAGGCCGAGAGGTCGACCGTCCGCTCCTGAGTCGCCGCCGTGTGGTTCACGACGAACAGGGCGAGGGTGGTGCCGTCCGCCGACAGTGTGGCGCTGCAGTCCAACGCCGGATCCGGCAGCTCGGCGGGCAGGTCGCCGGCCGGCCGCACGGTCACCGGCGTGCTGCCGGCGTGATGGGCGTACAGTTCCTGCAGGTAGTAGGTCGGCGTCTTGAACAGCGCATGGTTGTTGGTCTGGATGATCCCGCTGCAGAAGCTGTCCACGAGATTGCTGCGGTTGGCGATCTCGATCAGGTCGCAGTGCCGGTGCATGAAGTTGTGATAACGTGCGCACCAGAGGGCGTTGTCGAGCGTCCAGAGCTTGGCGCGATCCAGGCCCCAATCCGCCGCCGTGGTGTTCCACTCGGTGATCCCCAGTCGGATGTCGCGTCCCGGTGCCTCGGCCGCCAGCATCTGCCGCAGCCGCCGAACGTCGGCCTCCATCGCCGGCAGGTTGTCACAGCCGTAGTGGTGCGGGCAGATGTAATCGATCAGCTGGCCGGCCTGTCTCAGCAGTCCGACCGACGGGTAGGCTGCCATCAGCTTGATGGTCGGATCCACGGCCTTCATGGCCTGGCAGAAGGCCGCGACGCCCTGCTGGTAGGTTTCATCCCCCAGTTCGTTGCCGACTTGCCAGTATCGCACGCCGTACGGCTCGCGGCGGCCATTGGCCGCGCGCCGGCTGCCCATGGGCGTATCCGCCGCGCCGTTGAAGTACTCGACCTGGTCCGCCGCGTCCTGCGGCGTCTTGCCGGTGAAGCGGATGCAGATCAGCGGCTCCGCGCCGACCCACGTGCACAGCTGGATGAACTCCTCCAGCCCGGCGTTTCCCGGCTCCAGGCCGCCCCAGCAGGTCGTGAACGGAACGCGCCGGGTCGGATCGCCGATGGTCGCCGTCCAGTCGAACCCTTCGGTGGTGCTGCCGCCGAACCGGATGATGCCCGGCCGCAGCGCCTTGAGCGCTTCGGCCACGTCGCGCCGCCAGCCGAACACTGCGTCCTGGGGCATGAGCGAAACCTGATCGATCCACAAGGTGCCCGGTGTGCGGTACGAGATCGTCACGGTCGCGTTGGCGTCCGTCGTGTCGGGCGTGAGCGTACCCTGGAATCGCTGCCATTGCGGACCGGGCTGGAACTGCGCCTCCGCATAGGTCCGGCCTTCACCCCAGATCGTGACACGCACGGGCGCGGTCAGGTCTTGTCCTTTGAGGAACAGAGACACGTTGAGCGCCTGGCCGCGCTCCACGTAGACCTTGGACTGTGAGATGCCGAGCGTACAGGGATCGCCCGGCTCCGCGGCGATCCGCTGCGACCGCCTGCCGTTGAACGGGTCGACGGTGTCGAATGTGAACTCGCCCCGATGCACGGCGCCGTCCGGATACCAGGGCTGTTCCAGCCGATCGGTCTGCTCGCGAAACACGACCCGGTACTCGGGCACGCCTTCGAAACTGCCGTCGAACAGCTTCTCGGCGAACATGGACGGCGTGAATGCGCACAAGTACTCGATGAACTGCCCGTACTGGAACGGGCTGATCCGGCCCGGGCAGACCGGTTCGCCGGTGACTTGCAGCGTGGTGAAGTCAACGTCGATTTCCGTCAGCGTCAGGTCGTCGAACCAGGCCGTGCCGGTCCCTTTACCGTACCCCACGAAGAACAGGGCGATCCGTGTCAGCCCGTCGCCCGGCGGCGTGAAGTAGATCGTCTCGCAGGTCCAGTCCGTGGTGCCGCCATGGTTCCTGCCGGACGCCACCACGCCTCGTCCCCCGGGATGCTGCACCTGGTACGTGCCGAACACCGGCGCGTCGCGCGGATCGAGGTTCTCGGTCCGGACCCAGCCGGTGAGCCGGTACCACTTGCCCGGAGTGAGCTGCAGTTCCTGCCCGAACGCCGTGTCGGACAGCTCGGTCGCCGATACGCGGAGCGACTGCGCGCCTTCGTGCCGCACCGTGGTGTCCCGCGACACGTTCGGCTCCGCGCCGTACACATGCAGCGTCCACTGATCGTGGATCGTCGCGGATTCGAAACCGGCGTTTGCCAGCTGCCGAGGGTTGTCACTGGCAGTCGCACCGAACGCGGCGGCTGCGAGGAGCGGGACACAGAAGATGCAGCTTGTCATGATGGCCTTGTCCTGGGGCGGCGGGATGCAGGGTATGGTGAAACGTATCGGCAGCAATTTTCCGGCTGATGCGCAGCCGGGCAGGCGCCAGGACGTGTCTATACCTCAACCGGGCCGAAAACTCAACCACGCATGATGCGAATCGACACGCGTGGAACGGTTGTGCTATACTCGGTAGACCGCGTGGACGAGCGGCGTGCTGGATCGTACGTCTCCGCGGTGTCGCCCGCGCTGCTGCCCTGATCAACCCCGCCTTGTTGCATCCGACGACTGGAGCCCGCCATGAAGAGTCTTGCACCGATCCTCGTGTGTGTTCTGACCGCCGGCACCGCTACGGCGCCGCGCGCGGAAGAACCATCCTATCGCGACATCTACCCGGACACCTGGGTGGCGACGGACGGGTTGGGGCGGACGATGCCGGAGATCTCGGACGTGGGGCCGGTGAAACAGGACCAGCGCCGCGTGGTCGGGATCTTCTACATCGCCTGGCACCGCGACTCGTTGGCCGGCATGAAGAGCCCGTTTGCAGCGGACGTGACCAAGGTGCTCGCCAGCGACCCGGCCGCACGCCTGGATGCCCACCATCCGTTGTGGACGGAAGCCTCGTACCACTGGGGCGAGCCGGAGGTGGGCTATTTCCTGAGCAAGGACGAGTATGTCATCCGGAAGGACATGTCGATGCTCGCCGATGCGGGCGTGGATGTGCTGGTGATGGACGTCACGAACGCCGTGCGCTACTGGGAGGAATGGGACGTGATCTTTCCGGTGATGCAGCAGATGAAGGCGCAGGGGAACAAGGTGCCGCAGTTCTGCTTCTGGGCCTTCAACGGGCCGGCCATCACCGTGGTCCAAGACCTGTATGACAAGGTGTACAAGGTCGGGAAGTACCGGGACTTGTGGTTCTACTGGGACGGCAAACCGCTGCTGCTCTACAATGGGAACCCGAGCGTCGACGCAAATGGCCGCGTGAGACAGCACCCCAATCCGCACTACGACCCGGCCGCGAAGACCGACGTGAACCACCCGCACTACAACGATCCGGATTACACGGAGGAGTTCTACAAGGACTATACGCGGGAAGTGAAGGAGTTCTTCACGCTCCGGACGATGTGGTGGGGATACTACGAGTGGGCCGGCCACCGATTCATCGGCACGGAAGACAACTGGAGCTTCGGGTATGATCTGGGCAACGACCAGGTCAAAGCGATGGCTCCGCACGAACTGGTGTCCAGGCACCACGGCGTCCCCGAAGAAGCGGCCGTCACGCCCGCCCAGCATCCGTCCAGCTTGACCGGCAAGTGCTGGACCCGCGAGCACGGCGAGCCGGAACTGAACGACCAGGACCTGCCGGTGCCCAGTTATGTCCCGTGGCTGGGCCGGACCGTGGAACGTCCGGAGGGGTATGGCATCTACTTCCAGCAACGCTGGGACGAGGCGCTGCAGGTGAACCCGCAGTTCCTGTACATCAACGACTGGAACGAATGGACGGCCGGCAAGTACCAGCCCGCCGACGGGAAGACGGTCACGTTCATGCGCCGCCAGAGCCCGTACTTCTTCGTCGACCAGTACAACGCCGAGTTCAACCGCTGCATCCAGCCGATGAAGGGCGGGTATACGGACAACTATTACATGCAGATGGCCCAGAACATCCGGCGCTACAAGGGCGTCCGCCCGATCCCCACGCTCAACGGGCTGCGGACCATCACCATCGACGGCGACGCGGCGGATTGGCAAGGCATCGACGTCGAGTATCGCGACACGGTCGGCGATGTCTTTCACCGCAATTATCCCGGCTACGGCGGCCTGCACTACACCAACGATTCGGGCCGTAACGATATCGTGACCAGCCAGGTGGCGTTCGATGCCGACCATGTGTACTTCCGCGTGCAGACCGCCGAGCCGCTCACGGAACACACCGGCAACAACTGGATGCTGCTGCTGATCGATGCCGACCGGAACCATGACACGGGCTGGTATGGCTACGATTACCTGGTCAACAAGCGGGTCATCGATGCGCACACGACCACCCTGATGCGCTACGACGCGGCTGCGGCGGACCAGCCGTGGGTCGAGCAATCCGAGCTGCAGTACGCCTATGCCGGGACCGATTTGGAACTGGCCATCCCGCGCCGCGCCCTGGGACTCGAAGGCGACGCCTTGACGTTCGATTTCCATTGGTGCGACAACCCGGCCGACTTGCAGGATCCGATATCGCTGTGCGTCAACGGCGACAGCGCTCCCAATCGACGGTTCAACTACCGCTGCCAATGGCGGAAATGATCCGCTCGCGCGCTCCGGCTGCCGTCCGTCACGGCGCGCCGCCGACGATCGAGTTGTAGAGGTCCGGTTCAAGCACCTGCCGGTCCGCGGACAACTGCTGATACAACTCGGCCAGTGTCGCCCGGTTGCCTGCGCCGGCGGCCGCATACGATCGCAGCCCGCGGATCACATCGGCCCGCTCGCGGTCGGGGAAGTCCAGGTGCTTCAGCCGCGTCGGCAGCCATTCCCTGCCGGCATAGCGGTCCATCAATCGTTCGAGCTTGACGCGCGTCAGCTCTGTCGGCGGGATCTGCCCGGTGGCCACGTAGTCGATAAACGCGTTGCGCGCCCAGGGCACGGGGTACTTCAAGTGCCCGACCAGCGGTTCCGGCGCGCCCTCGTCCAGGATCACGATCGACCAGCGCTTGCTGCGGCTGAACGGCAGCTCATGCGCCTTGCCCGCGGATCCCTCTTCCGGCAACCGGTCCCGCACCTGCTGCTCCGACATCGTGAACAACTCGTAGTCCGCCGCCGACAAGACTTCCAGCGCGCGCCGCCGACCTTCCGGCGTCCGGCACAGCTTCTCCGGATCCATCGTGAACCCCGGTGGAAACGCCGCCGCATCGAACGGTCGGACCCAGTCCGGACTCACCTGGTCGATCGGCACGAGCATGTCGGCGGTCGTCCAGGTCACGAGCACGGGACACGTGATCGTGTCGAAGTGGCTCAGTGGCCCGTTGCGGAACCAGATCGGGTCGTCCGTGTCGTCGCCATACACCGTGGTCGCCTGATCCGCGATCGGAGCCACCGCCGTGAAGACCGGCAGTTCGGGCGTCCCGGTTGACCGATCGCCGCTGGCGGCCCAGCTCTTGCGCTGCAGGAAGTAGGCCGCGTTGTAGCCCCAGTTGACGGGCGGTACGTCGGCGACCGCGCCGGCCAACGGGAACGTCTCCGCCGCGAGCATCAGCGTCATATGGCCGCCCGCGCTGCCGCCTCCGATGACCACGCGCGCGTCATCCACCCAGGGCAGAGCCCGCGCGATATGCAGTAACGCCGCGTCCGGATTGATCGTCTGCACGAGCGGGTTGTCTTTCAGCTCGCGCGGCGAGACGACGACGAACCCGCGCTGCACGTGGGCCAGCGACGAACGGTCGTCCAACTCATAACCGGCCGCATAGAACAGCGGATACCGTGCCGCCGAGTCCTGCGCGGTCTCCGGCAGATACAGCTTGGCCTTGCCGACCCGCTCGTGGGCTGCCGTGTCCAGGTATGTGAATTCGACCAGCGTCTTCACGGCCGGCTGCGGTTCGTCGGGCAGGAGCGTGGATTCGATCCATCGCAGGCGCGAGCCCGCCGCGCCGGGCAGGTTGGACAAGGCCGTCTCCACCCAGGCCGGGCCGCGCGATGCGTCCGTGCCGCCGTCCGAACCGTCCGTCGCCACCTGGCCAGTCGCCGGCTGCGCGGCATGGGCAAGGCCGCCGGCCCACGCGACGCGGACCGGCGTGCTGTACGCGAACCAGGATACGGCCACGACGGCGATACTCAGATGTAGCGATCTCATTGTTCTTGTTCGTTTCCCGTGAGAGGCAGCCATTGGACACCTTCGGACGTGGCGCGGAACCGCTTGGCCCGGATGCTTGAGCCGGGACCCTCTTCATAATAGACGATCAACACGGAGCCATCCCGGAGGTTCACCATCGACGGGTAGGCGCCGCCGACCGAGTCCACCAGCACGTTCTCGCTCCAGGTCCGGCATTCGTCCAGGCTGTAGTGTAGGCTCGTCTCGGGGACGCGGTGGGCCAGCAGGATGATGTCGTCGGCCGTGCGGAGGAAATAGGGACAGTGTCCTTCGAACCCCATCGGCTTCGACACGCTCCAGGTGCGCCCCCGGTCGGACGACACCGAATAACACATGGCGGGCCGCTGCGCGGCGTAGAGCGTGCCGTCTTTGAGTTCAATGATATCGGTTTCTGCATCGAGCCGTTGGCCGCCGTTATCGATGTCGATCACCTCGCTCCATGTCCGGCCGCCGTCATCGCTGTAGGTCACGGCGCCGTTGGCTGTGCCCTTCTGCTCGCGATAGAGGCCCAGGATCAGGCGCCCGTCGGACAGCTCGCGAATCGGAGTGCTGCAGTATGCATCGGCCGCGATCTGCCGCGCCTCGGTCCAGGTGCGACCTGCGTCGTCCGAGCTGACCATCCAGGTCCCATGCCCGGTCCAAGGCGTGTCCGGCGTGTCACTCTTGCCGAGCGAGAAGAAGTTGCAGATCAAGCGGCCATCCTTGAGCTGCGCGATCGACGGGTCGCGGTCGTCGTGCGGGCCGTCGTAGAGCAGCACGGGCGTGCTCCAGGTCCGCCCTTCGTCGCCCGAGGTGCAGCACACGATCCGCCCGCCGCGAGGCAGCTGCTCCGAAGGCAGGGACACGTGCCCGTAACCTGCATAACACACGACCATCAACCGGCCGTCCTGCAAACGGCAGACGTCCGGAAAGGCCTCATAGCCGCCGGCGCCGGCATCTTCACACACATAGACGAACGAACGCGGCGGCACGGGCGGCTCTCCCTGTGACGCCTGCGCATCGGATCCCATGACGATGGCGGCAAGCAGAATGGACAGCATCGCACAACCCTTATGCAGAAACCATGCGGCGTTATCCCTGAACCCGGGCGGCCTGGTCATTGTAGCAGCGGCGGGAGGCGATCGACACAGGGCAATCGGGAGTCCGTTCCGCCCTGATTGTCATGTCGCATTTCCCCGGCGCGCGGCGTACAATGGACCCCGGAGCCTGGCGATCGGCCTCGGCGAACCGAGGATTGCCGCGCGGCAGTGTGACTCGGGCACGCCGGCCCCGCGCCGACGCAGGCAGGATTGACCAGCTACCCGCGCAGAGGAGACACCGGCATGGTCTTCAACTCAGACGGTCGTGCAGTGCAGCGGCGCACGTTTCTATCGCAGTTGGGCGGCCTGGTTGCGGCGGCAAGTCTGGCCGGCGCCGGCAAGGCGGCCGCGGACGATGGCACGCCGGCCACAGCAGCCGAGTTGCCGACGATTTCCCTGGGAAAGCACACCCTCACGCGGCTCGTAGCCGGCTGGAACCCGATCGGCGGTTATTCCTATCTGGGACCGCACACGGATCGGCACATGAAGGAATATTTCACGGCCGACCAGACGGTGTCGTTCCTGCTCGACTGTGAGAAAGCGGGCATCAATGTCCACCAGTTCTCGCTCGGCGAGACGACGGTCGAAGTCTTGCAGCGCGTACGAGAGCAGGGATCGCAAATGCAGTTCCTCGGTCTGCATTCCGGCTTGGACGGCATCGCCGGGATAATCCAGGACACGCAACCCATCGCTCTGGCCCATCACGGCGGCGCCACCGACCACCTGTTCCACGAGGGCCGGCGCCAGGAGGTCCACGACTACGTCAAGAAAGTGCACGACCACGGCATCCTGGCGGGTGTATCGGCGCATAATCCGGATTGCATTCGAACGATCGCCGACGAAGGCTGGGAAGTGGACTTCTTCATGTGCTGCTTCTACTTCCTGACGCGCCAGACGCCGCCTGCCGGAGCGGCCGCGCCGGGAGCCGATACACTCCAGATCGACTATCCGTTCTATCGCGCCGACCCGGAGATCATGACCAGCGTGATCCGGGGCGTGGACCAGCCCTGCCTGGGCTTCAAGATCCTCGGCGCGGGACGCCTGTGCCATGATCAGGCCATGGTGCGCCAGGCGTTCCAGTTCGCGTTCGAGCACATCAAGCCGACGGACGGCGTGATCGTCGGCATGTATCCCCGGTTCTTCGACGAAATCAACGCCAATGCCGGATACACACGCGAGCTGGCAGCCGCCTGAAGAGCCTTGCCGTGAGGTGTACCATGATGCGCCGGATGTCTCGGGCGAGTGATGCAATGGTGCGCGTGCCGCGCCGGCGAATCGCCTGGTCGGCCCTTGCGATGGGGCTCCTGGTCTGCTCGACAGCGCTGGGCACGCCGCCGCGGGCGGCGGACCAGCAGGCCGGGCCAGGAGCAGCGGAGGCGGCGGTCGGCGGTCCCGTGTTCAACGTGCGCGCGTTCGGGGCCGTGGGCGACGGCGCGCAGCTGGACACGGCGGCGATCCAGGCGGCGATCGACGCCTGCAGCGCCGGCGGAGGCGGTACGGTGCTGGTGGCCTCCGGCACGTTCCTGACCGGGACGCTGTTTCTCAAGAGCCATGTGAATCTGCATGTGGCGAGCACGGCGACGATTCTGGGGAGTCCGGAGTTGAGCCGGTACGCGACCGACGTTGAGCCGTGCGGGTTCGTGAATGCAGCCCATATCGACAAGTGCCTGCTCTACGCAGTGGACGCTGAGGACATCTCGCTCACCGGGCGCGGCGTGATCGACGGGCAGGGGCGTAGCTTTGCCGACACGGCGCCCGACGGGTCGCTGGGCCAACGCCCGATGCTGGCCCGGTTCGTGCGGTGCCGGCGGTTGTTCCTCGCGGACCTGACGCTCAGAAACGCCGGTGCGTGGTGTACCCATTTCATGCGCTGTAGCCTGGTGCGCATCCGGGGCCTGACGATCATCAACCGCGCCAAGTATAACAACGACGGCATCGACCTGATGGGCACCGAGAACGTGACGATCTCCGACTGCGTCCTGCTCTGCGAAGACGACGCCATCTGCTTCCAGGACATGTTCGACGATGCCCCGGTGCGGAACATCGTGATCACCAATTGCGTGATGAGCACCCGGTGGGCGGCGATCCGTTCCGGCGGCGCGCATCGCGGCGGCATCCGGGAAGTGGCGGTTTCGAACTGCGTGATCCACGATACGCTCGGGTGCGGCATCAAGCTGCAGATCAGCGGCAACGGCACGATGGAGAACATGGCCTTCTCGAACATCGTGATGCACAATGTCAGCTGCCCGATTTCACTTCGGTTCGGCAACCACCATTACAATAACGAGGAGCGCGACGAGCGGTTTCCGTTCGGGACCATGAAGAACATCATGTTCGACAATATCCGGGCCAGCGTGATCGACCCCGAGTCGTTGCGGAAACAGGTTGCTGCCTACTACCCGCAGGAAGTCGCCGCCAGGCCGTCCTCCGGTGAGGAGCGACAGTGCATCTCGATCTGCGGCATCCCCGGCCATCCGGTGGAAGGCGTCACGTTGAGCAACCTCCATGTGACCTTTCCGGGAGGCGGCACCCGGGAAGAAGCGGCACGCAGGGACTTGCCGGAGCTGGAGGACCAGTACCCCGAGTACTTCATGTTCGGCGTGCTGCCGGCCTACGGGCTCTACGCGCGGCACGCACGAGGCCTGACGCTCCAGAACGTGCGCCTGGAGCTGGCCAGCGCGGATCTGCGTCCGGCCGTGACGTGCGACGACGTGGAAGACCTGGAAATCGCCGGTCTCAAGGCCGCCGGAACACGCGATGCCGAGTCGCTGATCCGGCTGCGCGCCACGCGCGGTGCGTTCATCCACGGATCCCGGCCGCTGGGCGAGATCGGGACGTTCGTGCAGGTCGACGGCGAAGGGTCGCGCGACATCACGCTCCTGAACAACGACCTGACCCACTGCCGCGTGGAGATCGACGGAATGGGGGCGGCGGAGAGGTAGGGCGTGGAGAGGCCCGCGAGTCAGGCCGGCCTTCCCGGCCGCCTTCTCGGCACGGCCCCCCGCGCGACCACAGCGGGGCGCGCGAATCACAACAGCTGGGCGACGCGGCGGAAGTGATGGCCGATGATGGCCAGTTCCAGCGCGTGGTGGAACTGGCGCGGTTGCCGGAACAGCGTGATCAGGAAGAACCGCCAATAGGCCAGTCGCCCCCGGTGCCAGACGCCCAGCAGCCACAGCGACTTGAGAAACGCCTGGAAATCCGACCAGGACAGCCTGCCACGCGACACGCCGGGCCGTTTCTGTTCCAGGAACGTGCGGATGCGCCGGTAGTAATGGCGGGGCTCGTAGAGTTTCTTCATCAGTTCGCGATAGCCGTCGATGAGGTACTCGCGGCTGAGCATGGGGCGGAAATTGAGCTCGGCCCGGGTGTTGTTCCCGGTGCTGCCGGCTTCGAGTCGACCCTCCTGCGAGAGCCGCCGATATAGCCGAGTGCCGGGCAGGGCGGTCAGCAGTCCGACCATGGCCGTGGCGACACCCGAGCGCTGGATGAAGTCGAACTGCCGCTTGAAGATGTCGATCGGGTCATGGTCGAACCCGACGATGAAGCCGCCCATCACGTCCAGCCCGGCGCGCTGCAGGACGTGGACCGATTCCGTCAGGTCGCGGCGGCAATTCTGCATCTTGCCGCACTCTTGCAGGCTCGCGGTCGCGGGCGTCTCCAGCCCCACGAAGACCTTCTTGAAATTGGCCTGCACCATGAGTTCACACAGCTCCGGATCGTCCGCCAGGTTCAACGAGGCCTCGGTCAGGAATCCCATCGACGTGCCGGTGCGCGCGCGCCACGCGATGATCTCCCTGAGCAGCGCTTTGGCGCGCGCCTTGTGGCCGATGAAGTTGTCGTCCACGATGAACACCATGTCCCGCCAGCCGCGCATGCGCAGCTCTTCCAGCTCGGCCACCAGCTGACCAGGCGACTTGGTGCGCGGCACGCGGCCGTTCATGACGATGATGTCGCAGAACTCGCAGTCGAACGGGCAGCCGCGTGAGAACTGTACCGACATGGTGACATAGTGCCGCAAGTCGATCAGATCCCAGCGCGGCGCCGGTATGCTCGTGATCTCAGGACGGTCGGATGCCGCATAGGTGCGGCTCAGCGCCCCGCGGCGCATGTCTTCGACGACCTGCGGCATCAGCTCTTCCGCTTCACCGAGCACGAAGTGGTCGATGGTCGGGAAGTCGGCGTGGCCCGTCGTGACGAGCGGCCCACCTGCAATGACCGGCTTGCCCAGCGCGTGACAGCGCTCCACGATCCCGGGGATCGACTCCTTGTGCACAATCATCGCGCTGAGCATCACGTAATCGGCCCACCGCAAATCAGCATCCGTCAACCGGTGCACGTTCATGTCCACCAACTTGACCTGCCAGTCGGCCGGCAACGTCGCCGCGATGGTCAGCAGGCCCAGGGGCGGGAACGCAGCGCGCTTCGACACGAAACGCAGCACATGCTTGAAACTCCAGAACGTGTCCGGCGTGGGCGGACTGATCAGCAAGATGTTCATGGCAGTCCTCTACGGAGCGCGAGGCAGGTTCCCGCAGTATATCGGGGCGGCACTACCTGTCTATTGATATTACGAATGATTTACCTGCCAGCATCCGAATGCATGCGCGCGGAGGTCGTGCGTGTAACCATCGCGTAAACGTTGCGTAACGGATCGGTAACTGCGCCGCGAATGCGGCAGGGCGGACCCCACACGTCAGCGCGCATCCTTCAGATACCGCGTGTGGCCGTCGCGGCGGGTGATGCCCAGGGTGTCCAGGTAGTCGAGCAGCGGGATGGCGAATCGCCGCGAGGTATCCAGGAGATACTTGAACTTGACGCTCTCCAGGCGCCCTTCCTTCCGGATGAAATCGACCAGCAGGTCGCGCGCCGCATCGACCGCCTCGCTGTGAAACAGGGTGTCGGCGTCCACGCGCACGAGCCGCTGGTGCTCGACCAGCATCTTGAGCAGTCGGCGCACATCAGCCGGTTTGATGCCGGTTTTCTGGCAGACCTCGTCGATGCCGGGCGGGCGGTACCAGGCCTCCCGGAACAGCGCTTCGATGGCTTCAACATGTGCCGCGTCGTCGCCGGCAAACACCGCCGCGTGGCCGGGCGCAGCCCAGAACGCATTTCGTTCCACCAGCTGCCCGGCGGCCTTCATCTTGGTCAAGACGTGGTCAAGCAGCGGGCGATCGAGCGGCAGGCGTTCGCGGAGTTGATCGAGGGAGATGCCCACGCTTCCCGGCGAGTCGCGGTGGAACTGCGCGATGAGGTCCGCCACGCGCCGGCTCAACTCCACGACCGTGTCGCGATGGATGAACAGGCCCGGGGCGATGGGCCACACCAGCCCCGCGTCTGTCAAGCCGGCCAGGATCGCGCGCAGGTCGGCCGGTCGCGTCTTGGTTCGGACCGCAAGATCCGCTTCGCCGGCCGCGTGGGACGGGGCCCGGCGGACGGCATATTCGACGAAACGATGCGGCTCCGCGATGGCGTCACACCGCCGCCGCACGTCGTCGAGCAGGCCGGGAGCGGTCCGTTTCAGCTTGCGATCGAGGCCCTCGATGATCACTCCCCCGCCGATCGTGCGGACAGGCGACAGGGATCGGACGATGAAAGGGTCACCCGGTCCCGCCACGAGCGGCGCGCTCGTGCAGAACTGCGCCAGGCACACATCGCCCGCCTCGGCGCGGTTCCCTTCCAGCAGGTACGCCGTGGCCGTCACCTCGGACGTGCCGGTGTGGAACTTCAATGGCGACCCGTTTTTCAAGGCGATCTGTTCGTGGGGCAGCAGTTGCAGCCGGCCGACGAACCACTGCCCCGGCGTGAAGTAGCCGGGCAAGGTGACGACGTGGCCGCGGCGGATCCGTTTCGCATCCCAATGCCGCACGCAGATCGCCGCGCACTGGCCGGCCTTCACAACCTCGCTCGACCGGCCATAGACCTCGATCTGGCGGATACTGCTCAGCTGGCCGTCCGGCAACAGGACCAGTTCCCCGTCCAAGCCGATCGAGCCGCAGACCGGAATGCCCGCCACCACGGTCCCGTATCCGCGGGCGCTGAAGGCGCGGTCCACCGGGAGCCGGAACACGCCGTCGAGCGGTTTCGGGCGGAGGGCGGCGAGCAACCCGGTCAGCGTCTGGTAGAACTCGTCAAACCCTTCACCCGTGATGCTCGAGATGGGGCAGATGGGGGCCTGGGCGAGGAACGTGTTCTGCAGGAACGCCCGGGTTTCCTCTTGAACCAACTGCCGGTAGTCCGGCTCGACACGGTCGATCTTGGTCAGCGCGACGAAGCCGTGGCGGACGCCGAGCAACGTGAGGATCTCCAGGTGTTCGCGCGTCTGCGGCATCACGCCGTCGTCCGCCGCCACCACGAGCAACACCGCGTCCATCCCGCACGCCCCGGCCACCATGGTCTTGATGAAGTGCTCGTGCCCCGGCACGTCCACGATGCCGATCTCCAGGTCACCGACCGTGCAGGGCGCGAATCCCAAGTCGATGGAGATGCCGCGTTCCTTCTCTTCCTTGAGCCGGTCCGTGTCGCAGCCGGTCAGCAGTTTGACGAGCGCGGTCTTGCCGTGATCGATATGGCCGGCGGTTCCCAGCGTGATGTTGATTTGCGCGCCTGGCATGACGTCGCTCACCCTTGGGCCCCGAGCACGTCGAGCAGCCCGTCGACGAGCGCCGCGTCCTCGTCCTCCAGCAGCGTGCGCGGATCGATCAGCACCCGTCCCGCCTGGGTGCGCGTGAAGATCGGCGGGCTGTGGCGGCGCAGCTGGCGGCCGAGCCTCTGGGGCGACATCCGCGTGGGAACGATCACCACCAGGCGTGTCGGCAGGTTCTGGGCCGGCAACGAACCGCTTCCCATCTGCGAGTAGCCTTTGATCACCGACACCTGGGCGGCCACGCGCCGCTCGGCCAGCGCCGCCGCGATCCGATCCGCCTGCCGCGCGATCTCCTGCCGGCTGAGGGCCAGCATGCGCAACGTGGGGATCTCGCGGATCGCGCGGGCTTCGTTCAGGAACAGCGGCAGCGTGGCCTCCAGCGCGGCGAGCGTCAGCTTGTCCGTCCGGACGATGCGGGCCAGCGGGTTCCTGCGGACCGCCTGCACCCACCTGGCGGACCCCAGAATGATCCCGCCCTGCGGGCCGCCGATCAGCTTGTCCGCACTGCAGCTGACCAGGTCGGCGCCGGTGCGGATCGATTCGATCAGCGTGGGTTCGTATTGGAACCCGAACCGCGACACGTCCAGCAGCGGGCCGGCGCCCAGATCGTCGTAGAGAACGAGTCCGTGCGCGTGGGCGATCTGGGCCAGCGTCTTGAGCGGCACCTCGCTCGTGAAACCCGTGATCTTGTAGTTGCTCGGATGCACGCGCATGATCGCCGCCGTGTTCGCAGTGATCGCGCGCTCGTAGTCGCGCGGATGCGTCTTGTTGGTCGTCCCCACGTCGACCAGCCGGGCGCCGCTGACCTGCATCACTTCCGGCAATCGGAATGAGCCGCCGATCTCGACCAGTTGGCCGCGCGACACGATCACTTCCTTGCCGGCCGCGATCGTGTTGAGCACCAGGGAGGTGGCGGCCGCATTGTTGTTCACAACCGTGGCCGCCTCGGCACCCGTCAGTTGCTGCAGCAGCCACTCAATGCGCGTATCACGCGACCCGCGCCGGCCCGTGTCGATGTCGACCTGGAGCACCGAGTAGCCGGACAGGTTGGTCGCGATGTGTCGCAGGGCCGCCGAGGCCAGCACGGCGCGGCCCAGTCCCGTGTGCAGAATGACCCCCGTGGCGTTGATCGCCTTCTGGTACTGCGGCTTCATCGCCGACCGGATGTCCTCGACCGCCCACGCCACGATCTCGCGATGCAGCGATTCGGGATCGGTCTGCACGGCCGGCGGATCGGCCAGGAGCCGTTCCCGCACGCCCGCGACGGCTGTCCGCACGGCCGCTCGCAACATGCTGCGTGACAACTGGTCCGTCCACGTCTGCAGTTGCGGGTCCGCCAGCAACGCCTCCACCGACGGAATGTGCTTGAGCAGGCTCTGTTTGGCAGAAGACGACGACATGGTGTATTCTCGCCGAAACCTGGAACCCGGAACCGGATGCCACTGGCTCTGCCCCTGCCGCATGGCTCCAGACCGCGCGGTACCCAAGACCGCGACGCCTGCTCTCGCGTGCCACCGCGGATTCTAGCTCGCCGGTTGACGGAACGTCAAGCAACGGCGGAAGTTGGACCTTGAAATGCCGATAACCGCGATCAGCTGGCGGTAAGGACAAAAGGATAAGCGCCCAGCAGGGCCATCCCGGGGCGCCTCGCTCGGACGGAACGCATCCCCGCGTTGACGCTCGGACGGTGGTACTGCAAAATGGGATCTGGTCGGGTGTTGGTGGCGGGCTGTGACGCGGAGGTGAGAGGTGCTTGGTGGTGCCCCTGGTCTTCAAAACCAGCGCGGGGTCTGATGATGGTCCCGAGTGGGTTCGATTCCCATTCACCTCCGCCATTTCTGTTGCGCCGTTGCGTGGCCAGCTTGGGAGAGAGGAGCGGTAACTGGATGTGGAGACTGGTTCGCCGCGCAATTGGGCCTTCGCTCGGGTTGGTGGCCGGTGTTGCCGCACTGGCCTACGGCTTGTCGAAGCACGCGGAGCGGGCGTTCGAGGAGCAGACTGAGGAGATCGAGATCGCGGTGTCCGACTTCGGTCCGCCGGGGATGCCGCCTGAGTTCGCGGGCCCGCCGGGGATGCCGCCTGAGTTCGCGGGCCCGCCCGGGATGCCCGGGATGGAGAGCCCACCTGGTTTCCCCGGCCCGCCGCCTGGGATGTTGCCGTTCGGACCACCTCCGCCGCGCAAGCAGAAGGTGACGCAGACGACGATCGTCGAGAAGACGCTGCTGGAACCGGCCATCGTCCGCGATGTGACGATCGGCGGACTGGTGCGGGAACCGCGCGGGCTGCGCCGCACCTACAGCAGCAGCGGTCCGCCACCGGCGCTGTGCCCTACGTGAGTGAAGTGATTAGAGGTCGTGGTGGCCATGGCCAAGAGGACATCCCGCTCGCTCGCGTCACGATTAGCCGCCCGGCGGATCTGGTTCCAGGCCGGATTCCTGCTGGCGTGGCTCGATCCGCTGATGCTGCGCCTGCACAGCTTCTGTTCACCCGTCTTGCACTGCCACTCCTGCCCGTGGGCGACGTTCGCCTGCCCGATCGGCGTGCTGGCGAACTTCAGCGCACTGCACCTGATCCCATTCATTGCCGTCGGCGTGTTGCTCACAGTCGGCGTGTCGCTCGGCGGGTTCGTCTGCGGCTGGGTCTGTCCGTTTGGGTTCCTGCAGGACCTGATCGGCCGAGTCCCGACCCCCAAGTTCCATTTGCCGGGTTGGATGCGGCACACGCGCTATGCCGTCTTGCTCGGGATGGTCCTGCTGGTTCCCTACATGTGGGGCGAGGCTCACGCGCTGTTCTTCTGCCGACTGTGTCCGGCCGGCGCGCTGGAGGCGGCCGTCCCGAACACGGTTCGCACCGCGATAGCGGGCCAGCCCGTCGTCTGGCCCACGCTGGCCAAGTCCGTCGTCCTGGTCGTCGTCCTGTTGGCTGCGCTGTTTACCTGGCGCCCGTGGTGCACGCTGCTGTGCCCGCTCGGCGCGATCTTCAGCCTGTGCAACCTGTTCTCGTTCGTGTTCATTCGCGTGGAGAAGGAGCGTTGTAAGGACTGTGACCTGTGTCGACGGCTGTGCCGATACGGCTACGGGCCGCGCGCGGCAGGCGGGGACATGCAGTGTATCCGGTGCCTGGACTGCACGAAGTGCAAGACCGTGTCGGTGGCGAGCGTCTTGAGTCCCGGCCGGGGCTCGGAATCGGACGCGCAGCTGGTGACGATTGGGGAATCGCGCGGGGAATAACGCCCCGGTGCGGCCCGGCGTGGCGCGGTGGCCGGAATTCTGCCGCCGATGCTCGACGCCGCCCCTCCAAGGGCGTAGAATGCCCGCCGGTTGATGCCGCGCGGTCGGCAGGCCGCCCCAGGGCAGCAGCACGTCGCATTTATAGTCTGCGCGGGCCGAGTGTCGGTGCATGTATGAAAGGATTTCGCCTATGAGGAAATGGTCACGGTATCTCGCCGGCGTCATCGCGATCGGCGGGTGGCTGGCCCTGGCGAGCAGCGCGGGCGCGGAGACTTGCAAGCTGGAGACGAAACGGCTGGACGAGGTCGCGGCTGAGGGATCGGAAGCGCAACGGCCCGCCTATTGGTTCCAATCGATGCGTCCGCAGACGTTCTTCATGCAGATCGGCGGACCGGACACAGTGTTCCAGGGATCGGACCGGGAAGGGGTGCCCGAGTTCTCGAAGGTGATTACGAAGGAGCCGAGCGCTTACCATGCAGCACAGCCGCTCAAGGGTGTTGCGCAGCTCGGTTCGCAGTACTTCGGTTTCGTTCTCGATGCGGCGGCCAAGGCGGACCCGCAGGAGAAAGAGGCGGCGAAGGAAGAGCAGGGGGGGGAGCAGGCGGCTGCGGATGCGAAGGCCGCGCGAGGGACCAATCCGTTCGCGCTGCTCCTGGGCGCCCGGAAGGAGTCGCCGATCATCGGCTTCCAACGGCTGTACTTCGATGTCAACCACAATGGTGATTTGACGGATGATCCGGTTGTGGAGGCGATGTCGGTGCAGAGCCTGTCGGCCCAGTATCTCCACTGCATATTCCCCGAGGTGAGCGTGAAGATCGATCTGGACGGCGTCCAGATGGATTATGCGTTCAAGATGACTGTGTATTCGTACGCGTCCTCCCAGTACTCGTACGCCAACGCCTCGCTCAGCGCGGCGACGTACCGGGAAGGCAGGATGACCATCGACGGCAAAGACTACCGCCTGGTGGTCGTGGACGGCAATAGCAACGGGCGCTATGACGATCAGTCGGCGATCGATAAGAACGTCCGAGGGGCGGACGGTGCTGTCTACCCGAGGATCGGCGACATGCTGTATATCCTCGATGCGGCGGGTGGCATCAGCGGCATGGGGAACCCGTATGATCCGTCGAGCAACGAAGTCTCGCATTATGTTGCGAAACAGATCGGTTTGGGCGGCCGGTTCTTCGACTTGAAGATCACGCCCGCCGGTGACCAGTTGACGCTCGAGCCGTCCTCGATCCCGTTCGGCTACGTCGTCAACGCGAACCAGGGCTATCGCGCCATCGTGTATGGTGAGCAGGGTTTCTTGCGGATCGTGGGCGACGAGTCGGGAAAAGCCCCGCTGCCGGCGGGCGAATGGAGGCTCGCATCCTACACGATCGAGCGGACGGTCCACGAAGAGCCGGCCGAGAAGAAGGTGGAACAGAGTTCGCTGTTCGATGCGCTCAGGCAGCTTGTGGGCGGCACGGGGTCGGCGTCCCGTTCGCTGCCCAGCCTGGTCAGCGCCCGCGGCACCCAGGACTCGCCGGCCGTGCGCGTCACGGCCGGTCAGACGGTGGAGATGCCGTTCGGCGAGCCGTACCGGCCTGTCGTCACGCTCGGCGGTCCGCCCCAGGATGGTCACGCGTGGCTGGGCCTGTCGTTGGTGGGGCAGGGCGGCGAGGTGTGTTCGAACATGATCGTCAACGGCACACGCCCCGCCAAGCCGAAGCTGACGATCTCCACCGAGGCGGGCGAAGTTGTCCAGACCGGCAACTTCGAATATGGCTGAGGCTTCACCTGCTCGTACTCGTGGCGAGTACCAGACGACCCGGCCGGTAAGTATGAAGTGACAGTCGAGATGGATGCGAAGCCTTTCCAGATCGACAGTCACAACCGCAGCGTCATCGAGTTGCGCAAATAGCCTGTCAATCAGGGCCCAGCTCCTCCATTCGAGCGGCTGGGTTCGGAAGCATCGTGGGGATGGCCGACACATGGTTTCCGGGCGCTCGTTCGCCCGGAGCGATTGGGGAGGTACATGACATGGCGTTAGAGAGTGTACATGCCTGTGACTGTGCGAACGGCTTCACCTATGTCGGGACAATCTCGGTGGGCAAGGTATCGGGCATCAGCTCGGCCCATGCGCAGGACGAACTGGCTCTCGCCAATTACTTCGTCATCGCCACGAAGGCGCTCGTGGACCACACATGGGCGAAAGAGGTGGGCCCCGACAACAAGGAACACCTCAAGTACGTGCCCTATACGACCGTGGCCAGTTCGTTGTACTGCCGGCTGCGGGATCAAGGCGCGTTGAACAAGAAGCAGGTGAAAATCGTGAACTTGGAGGCAAACCACGAGTTGGATGTCTGAAATCCGGTCGACGCCGCGCGATGTGACCTGTCGCGAACGCCGCATCGAACGGTCCCCACCGCGTCTCGGCACGGCATCAGCCCTGCCGGTTGGCGCCACTCACGCGAGATGCCCGTCGCGAGCCAGGCCGTCGAGCAGCAGGTGGAAGTAGATCAGTCCGGCGTAGGGCTGCCAGCGGTGCAGGGCGGCGTGCACGCCCGCGTAGTCGAGCTTCTCGGATACCCCCAGCCACCGTCGTAGACCTTTGACGGCCCCCGCATCGTCGGCGGGGAAGGTGTCCAGCCTGCCCAGCCCGCGCAACAGCGCGTACTCGGCCGTCCAGCGCCCCACCCCCCAGATCCGTCGCAGCCGGTCCTGGACGACCTCGTTGGTTGCGCCGCCCAGCCCCTCCAGATCCAGCGTCCCGTCGGTGACGGCGGCCGCCAAGGCGGTCAGCGCCCGGGCCTTCTGCCGGCTGAACTGCAGGGCGCGCAGGGTTTCCGGCGCAACGGTGGCCAGCGTCTCGGGCCGGGGCAAGGCGAAGGCCAGGTCGTCCTCCGCGCCGGGTACGGACGGCCCGTGGGCTTCGGCCAGCCGATTGAGCATGTGCAGGCCGAGGCTAAGGGTGATTTGCTGGCAGGTGATGGCGTTGATCAGGCACTCGAAGAGGGTGGGGAAGCGGGGCGGCTTGAGGCCCCGGAACCGCGCGGCCAGCGGCCCGAGCTGCGGGTCGCCGGCCGCCAGCGCGTAGAAGTCGGTCAGGTCGCAGTAGAGACCCAGGGTGCGCGCGAGCGACTGTGCCACGGCCGGCGCCGCATCGGCGGCGACTGCCGCGGCGCCCGTCACCGTGACTTGGAGTTGCGGGGCGGTGGGCGGGCCGATTTGTGTGACGCCCACCAGCACGGCCTGGTCGGCCAGCGCCAGCACCTGCTGGTAGACGCGTCCATCCCAACGGTCGATACGGTTATGCGCACGGCGTCGCTGGGCCCACACGGTCAGGTCCAGGCGAAAGGGGGGCGTTGGTGCGAGTGAAAAGGCGATCGAGTTCAAAGGATGGACAACGGCCGTGAATCGAGCATGTGGTCACCGCGTGGCAGATCGATGGTGTCGCCGATCACAGCGACTTCAGGCAGGACAAGGCGGCCTCGTAGTCCGGCTCCTGGGTGATCTCGGGCACGAGTTGCACACAGGCCACCGCGCCACCCGCGTCGATGGCGATCACGGCACGCGCGAACAATCCCGCGAGCGGCCCGTCCACCAGCCGCACTCCGTAGGCTTGTCCGAACGAATCGTCACGCATCTCCGAGAGCATCGTCACGTTCGCAATGCCCTCGGCCCCGCAGAAACGCGCCTGTGCAAACGGCAGGTCTCGCGAAATACAGAGCACTTTCACGTTGGGAAGCGACGCGGCCAACTCGTTGAACCGCCGGACCGACGCCGCACAGACGCCCGTATCGACGCTGGGAAAGATGTTCAAGACCACGGCCGAACCGGCAAAACTGCTGATCTTCACATCAGCCAGATCGGCGCCGGTCAGGGTCGCCTCCGGGGCCTTGCTGCCCACCGCCGGGATGTCGCCACAGGTCTGTACGGGACTGCCTTTGAACTTGGTCGATGCCATCGGTCATTCTCCGGTATTCTGATTCTGATTCTGATTCTGCAAAATGCCCTGCCCACTCCAGCTCACTACTGCAGATCATTGCAGGCGGCGCGGTTTTGCCAACCCCCGCGCGGGGAAAAACGCCGGCCGTCGCGGTCTCTCATGGACGCCGCGCCCGCGCCGAGACACTGCCCCGGCTGGTTAACCGCAGGCCCAACGGGCCGCGCGCTGTGAGGAGGCGGCTGCCAGCGCATCCCCGGTGTGCCTCCGAAGTGCAGCGGTGGGGATGTACGCGCGCGCTCACGCCGTCCGCCTGACGGCGGACTCTGGCCCTGCGGTTACAGAGACCAGCGGGCCGCGCGCTGTGGGGAGGCGGCTGCCAGCGCATCCCCGGTGTGCCTCCGAAGTGCAGCGGTGGGGATGTAGGCGCGCGGGCCGCCGTCCGCCTGACGGCGGACTCTGGCCCTGCGGTTACACAGGCCAGCGGGGGACGTGCTGCACAACCATCCGCAACCTGCGCCCAGGCGCCACCGTCGTCCGCCGCGGGCTCAGGTGCCAGCCGCCGGTGTCCAGCGCGCGCTCACGCCGTCCGCCTGACGGCGGACTCTGGCCCTGCGGTTACACAGACTAAGGGCGCACGCGCAAATGAGTTGCCGGAGTGTGACTATTTCGAGTTTGGTAGGATTTGATAGTTCCACTCGGCATGAAAAGCGGCACGGCGGATGCGTATTGCGGATAGTTGAGTGTTAGAGATGGCTTTCGCCTTTGGGTAGTGCTTGTCGTCGAGCCAGGCATGCACTTCCAAGCCTTCCTTGCTACGCGTGGCCCCAATCAGAGTGACCACGATTTCGATCGTCTCCAGGGGAACGCCTTGCCGATTACGGGTGATGTGGCAGAAGAGGCGATGCTCGATCTTGTTCCATTTGCTGGTGCCCGGCGGGTAGTGGCAGAGCTCGATGGTCATGCCCGTCTCGTTGGCAAACTGCTGCAGAGCCCATCGCCAAAGTCTGGTTCGCGGGCTGTTGCTGCCACCACTGTCGGCGGTAATCAACAACCGCGTCGCGCGCGGGTACCGTTTCTTCCCGAGACGCCGCCACCAGCGGCGGATGGCGGCAACGGCAAACTCGGCCG
>JBPOJB010000045.1:0-67461 GCA_052034005.1 Planctomycetota bacterium
AGCCTGTTGAAGAACAATCAGACGAAGAAGGTCGGCATCAAGAACAAACGGCTGGCCGCCGCGTTGAACGACGAGTATCTTACGGAAGTCCTTGTGGGGAAATGATTTTTGGTGCAATCGCCCTGCACTCTGCACTCGTCTTCCCTTCTGCACTCGCCACTCCTTGTTCTGCACTCTGCACTCGTCTTCTGCTCTTCATTCTCCGTTCCCCGCCCTCCGTTCCCCTTCTCCGTTCCCGCGGTGCTATAGCGCCTCTGGTGTGGTGAAAATCGGGGAAAACTTCGCCTGTCCTGTTTTGGGAAGATTTGTTCCATTGGTGATCGTTTCTGGACGTCGATGAGCCGGCCCGTGTGTCCGTACCGGCGGGATAGGGACGCACGAATACGCCTGGGATTAGGTCCGTCCCGTTGGGACTCGGGTCTGGTGGGTGTACGCAACCCAGGGCTGCGGCCCGGCTCGCACGGCTCGCCGGGCCTTCGCCCTGGGCTGTGATACTGCTGTCCCTTCGGGGCGGAAGAGACCGTCTTCGTGTCGCCGCTTGGCACGGCACAAGTCGTAGAGGGCCAGAGCAGATGCAAAGCAGGTAAGATGGCGCGCGGAACACCAACGACAAACGTTAACCGCTAAAACATCCTGGTTCTTTCGCGTCGCCAGGCGCACACTGCGCACAACGTCTACTCGACCAATAGCTGCCCTTCGCAAACCGTCTCCTCAAGTCCGGCCACTGGGTCGACAGCCACTAGTCGGATGGTATAGGAACCGCTCTTTGACGGTGCCCTTGAGCTGCAAGAGAACGATACTCTCTGCCCGTCGACTGTCTTGTCCATGACTGCCGACTGATACGTCACCTCCCTGTTGTCCATCACGTATAGGACTAGGGCAACACGGTCGAGCTGGACTGAGCTTCCTTGATCGCACTGGCACGCACCCCTCGCCACCAGTGCTTCGCTCTGTCGGAGTGCCATCGTCGTCGTCAAGACATCCTGGCCGTTGCACACGAACTCAATAGGACTCAATGACTTGGACACTGGTGGCGGAGGTGGACCGTGAGGCTCGTCGTGTCGTGTCGCCCAGTACACGGCAACCGCCAACGCTACGACAATGATACCACCAGCTGCCGAATATCTCTTCGCCGACAACATAGATTCGATTTCCTGTTGCCACGCATCCGGGAGGTTTGCCCATCACACGTGTCGCCACGTACGCGCGAATTGCAGGTAACACGAGGTATCATCGCCGCGCAAGTAGCACTTCACGTCTAACTCAAGCGAGTGCCCCACGCCCAGGAACTACCGGCAATCAGACCGCTAGTTCCTCGGCGCAAACGTTGAGGTCAATCGCCATCGAATAGGCACGCGTGTGGGCGTCAGGGCGTGATATCGAATTCGTCGCCGATGATGAGGCCGCCCACTGGCGGACTCAGTTCGCATCTGGCCGTCTTGATGCCAACGGTCCAACCCGACTCGGGGTGAGCCACCGTACATCCCCAGGCGTTGTTCACGGCAGTGCCATGGGTAGAATTTTTAACTGTCCACGTCTGCTGGAACCTACAACTGATACCACACGCGTAGAACGTGTCCTCTAGCGCCGTTCCGACACAGGCAATGTCGGCGTCTCTACTCCAGAGGGAGGAGTGGTTTGGCCTGGTAATACTCGACGTAGACGCTGGCGGGGATTGGCCTTGCCCGGGTTGGGCAAGCGCCACTGCACTCATGAGCACTCCCACCACCGCCAGAATGGCAGCACCACACGTCTTTGTCAATGTTGTTATAGATCGCTCTCCTTTCAATAGTCAGGTTCTCGAAACTAACGAGTCGATTCAAAACTGTCATGGCCATTGCGCGTCGCCATTGCTCGCCATACGAACGAATCAACACCATCACTGACAAAGTCAACTCCACCATCCGCCCACAACACAATCACACCTCCCGGATGATTGCTTGCCGCCGAGTATATGCCTTGGGCAGGATCACCTGCCGAGGGCCCGTTTGAACAAGTCGGGCTGTTCGGTGGCAGTGCATGATTGTACAACGTAATTCCGCTAGCACCGGCGATCCACGGCACTCCTATGGGCCATGAGTCGGCCGGTGAGGAAGAAAGGCAGACCTCGAGCGCACTCGCGAAGTCACTGTTGTACGGTGTAAACCTCATCGAACCCAGTGGACCGTTTGACACCGTTTCGGACATCGCAATTGTATTGGACAGGCCATCAGTGATGTCACTCTCCCGCACGTTTCTGTTCTCGCGATCGAAAACCCCATTGATGGGCTGTCCCCCCGATCCAGTGCATCCGGGGTAATTCGTTTCTGCTGGCATCGACGACGGCACACTTGGACATTGAAACACTACTACTCGCGTATTCGCCAAGTCTTTGTTGGGAGCCAACAAGTATGGTTTCGTGATGTCGAATTGGCGGAACAATGTCTCGTGTTCAAGGTACGGAAGCAACATCACATGCAACGACAGGTGGCTGCTGGATCCCGATGCAGGAGGAAACCGTCGCTTTGCTGTCAAATGAGAATGCAGCGCTAAGCCGAACTGGTGCAAGTGTGAGCGGCACGTAGCTCGCCGGCTGGCCTCGCGCGCGTACTGAACCGCCGGTAGCAGAAGGCCGATGAGAATGCCAATGATTCCAATGACAACAAGCAGTTCAACTAGCGTGAATGCATGTCGCCTGCAGATAAGGAACATGACAACGACTCCACAGTCTCCACGAGGCATTCCACGATGCCGCCCACGAACGCATCACGAAGCCCGAGAGAGCCAATGTGCGTGGCCCGACGATCAGGACAAAGAACGAGTAGCACGGCAACAATCAGCTCTGCGACCGCGACACAGACAAGCAGGACAGCAGCGCAGTCCAGTAGATGCAGCCCCCCCCCCCGCACAAAACGTCGAGAGTTTGAGACACGCAGTGAGTGAGAGTACGGCTACGCAGGCAACACGAAGAAAAGCGTCGATCGCCCAGATGTGCCCATCACCTTCGACCAAAGCCCACATGGTTCTGCCTCACCCATGCGTCGGTACGCAGTCTACCCACGGGGCTATTTGACTCGCGGGGCCAACGCGTGTCAAGCACTTTGGGGACATTTCTCGGAGGGTGTGTAGCGCCAATCGACCCATCCAACTTCCCGTATTTAAGAGGGGGTCAGGACTCATTTATTGGCAAACGGCCGCGGGATCGGCGGCCGGCCGGGCCTGGTCGCGTGCGACGGCGGATGCCTGTCAGTTGGGCAGGCCGGTGTCGGCGTCGAACTCTTTGGGGTCCAGCCCGATCCCCGCGCTGAGGGCGGCGGGGTCGGTGGCCAACCAGGTGCGGAAGGTGAACGGCCGGTCCATCGACCACAGGCTGTCGGGCGGGAACGGCGGCCGGCTGTCGTCGTAGGGTGTCAGCGACTGGCCGGCGGCGCGTAGATCCGCGACGCCTTGGAAGCGCGGGTCGCCGAACCGGGTCGCGAAGAGCAACACGTCGTGCAGTTGGTCGTAGCCCGACTGGCCGACCAGGTGGCGTTCACGCGGGCTGAAGTAGCGCAGGAAGAACAGGTTATCCTTCAGCACCACGGAGTCGGTGCTCGTATCCATGATGAGCAGGCTGACATTGTTGGGGTTGCCCAGGGTATCGCGATACGACTTGACGGCGAGGCTGTCGGTGAAGATGTTGTGGTGGATCAGCGCCGGCTCGTCGGGTGCATTTCGCAGGATGAACGCGGCGATCATCGGCCGGGCGAACACGCTGTGTTCGATGACCAGGTTGGGGCAGTTTTCGAAGTAGTGTCCTTCCAGCTTGTTGCCGTCCACCGTGTTGCTCAGCCGCAGCTGGTCGACATGCTTGGCGACGATCAGCCGGTCGCCGGTGGTCCGGCCATCGGAGAGGACGCGCGAGATCTGGATATCCCGGCTTTCGCAGATGTTGAACTGTCCTCCCATCTGCGGTTCCCAGGCCCCGCTGTGCGAGACGCGTGCGCCGTGGTTGGCGAAGAAGAAGTTGTCGAACCGCAGGTGGCTCTTCCGGCCGATCACGAAGGCGAAGTCGATCAGCGCGTCGGCGCCGTCCAGCAGCACGAGTTCACCAGGCCGGCCGCGGAACGCGATGGGCGCACCGGGGCTGCCGGTGGCGCGGATGCGCACGGTCTCGCGGTAGGTCCCGCCGGCGACGATCACGCTGTCGCCGACGTTGACCAGGTTGGCCGCCTGTTGGATGGTCCGCAGCGGCTGGTCCGGCGTCAGTCCGGAGTTGTCGTCGCGTCCCTGGGGCGCCACATAGTAGGTCTTCGCCGCGTCATCGGTCGCTTTGGTTGTAAACCGCAGCAGTTGGGAGTCCACGGTGACGGGGTCGGCCACGATCGCGACCTGGTCGGGGATGGCCAGCGCGTCGATTCGGAAATAGTAGGTGGTGCCGGGGTCCAGGCCGGTGAGGCTGAAGCTGCCGAACCGATTCACATTCACCGTGGTCTGGTTCTCGACGGATGGGGACCGACCCCAGGACACGGTGGTCACTGCCGGGTGGGAGGTGAACCACTCGATGTTCGCGGTGGTAGCGCTGACGCTGTGCAGCGTCGGTCCGTCGAGCAGGCGGAGGTTCTCGCGCGGTATGTCGCGTCGCGAGGCGCCCAGCGGGTTGCCGGTGATACCGCCGCCCGCAGCGCGCACGGGATCGGCCAGCGTGACGGAGTGGCCGGCCGGTGCGAAGTCCGCGGCGATCTCCCGGACGGCCAGATCGCGCGGCGCCTGCGGTTCGGCCCGCTCGCCGGTTCCTTCGCCGAGCTGCCAGGCGCGCTGGACATCTGCGTAGCCGTTGTAGCCGGAGTACCGGACGGCGTCCGGGGTGAACAGTTGGATCGCGGGCCCGGTGCGGTTGTCGTACAAGTTGCCGGCCAGATGCGCGCCTGTGGAGTCGGTCAGGCGGAGGGCGGCGGCGGCGAACCCGGTGAAGCTCGACTGCGTCACGCGCAGGCCATCCGTGTGCGCGGCCGTCAGCGAGGTGCCGGAGCCCAGGAAGACGCAGTTGGCGAAGCAGATGGCGTCGCTCTGTTGAACCACGACATCTTGCGTGAAGTGGACGCGCTCGAATGTGACATGGCTGCTCGCCGCGACGCGGACCTTTCCAGCGATAACGGCCGGCTCGCGCCCGCGACCCCTGACGATGATCGGCGCCTGCCGGGTTCCGTGGAGTGCGACGGTGACATCCTCCCGGTACAGGCCCGGCGTCAGGTACAGCGTATCGCCCGCCGACATTCCGGCCAGCGCCCTGCGGAGCGTCCCGAACGCCCGGTCGACGGAGAGGCCGTCGGCATGGTCGCGGCCGGCCGGAGCGAGGTACCGAATGTTTTCCTGATACGCGAACGCGCCGCGGTCCGCGCGGCCCGGCGCGGCGCGCCGGAACCGGGAGCGGGCCTGCAACCGGAAATCGCCGTTGTCGGGGTCCGCGAACTCGCGGTCGAGGTCGAGATCCGGCTCCTCGCTCAGGACGACGCTGTCCAGCCCCTGCGCGGCGCCGGTTCCGGTGACGCACTGGCGGAGGTGGTTGGTGTTACCCGTCTTGCCGCACGCCACGGAATGGTCGAAGAAGTTGAAGTTCTCGCCCGCCTTGATCCAGAAATCGTACTCGAGGTTGCCCCAGGCCAGCGAGTTGTAGACGAAGCTGGCGTCCGCTTCCCGATGGTCCGTGACGCCGCCGCGCATGGAGATCCCGTTGGCCTGGTTGAGGAACGCCACGCAGTCCCGCACCTGATCGCGCCGCGCGTAGAGCAGGTCGATGCCGCCCGTATCGTATTCGAGCCCCACGCCGCCGTTGCCCCAGGCCCGGCAGCCGGTGATCAGGTTGTCGCCGGCCGTGGTGTCGTATTCGTTGGAGACGCCGATGCCACGCCCATTCAGGTACGCCTGGCAGTTGCTGACGACACTGTGCTGGCCGTTCTTGATGAAGATCCCGTAGGTGGCCCAGAGCGTTTGCTGGCCGTACGGCAAACCGACCGCGCTGTTGAATCCGGTCACGGTCAGCCCTTCGACGCGGACGCGCCGGGGCGTATCGAGGTAGAGGCCGTGCGTGCCGACGACAGTCAGCGTGTAGCAGTGCCGGTCGGCCGGCTGGGTATCCGAGCTGGAGACATACAGCTTTCCCGCCGCCCGATCCTGGTAGAAACGGCCCGGGGCGTACTCCAGCTCCGCGATGTTGGGGGCCCCGGGCAGCACGCGCAGCGTATCCAGCTCGTTGATCATCTGGATCTCGTGCTCGGCGGCGAAATCGCCCACGAAGACCCGCCGGTAATCGGGCACCGGCTGAAAGGTCGGCGCCGGGATATCGCCGCGCAAGAGGACGGTCCCCGGGATCTCGGCGCGGATCACCGTCTCCGCGTCCAGGCTACCCAGGTGGTCGACGACCACCGCCCCGAAGTACTCGCCGGGCCCCATGACGAGCGTCTGGCCGGGCTGAAGCGCGTTGACCGCGCGCTGCAAGCTGGCGAAGGCGGTCTCGCGCGTCGTGCCGTCTTGCGTGTCGTCGCCGTCGCGCGTGACGTAGACGGCGGCGCGCTCGGCGTCACGCGTGCCCGGTGTGGCACAGTGCGCCACGCCGCTTCCCCAGTGGCTTACCGCTGCGCTCAGGCAGACGATCAACCATACCGTGCGCACCAGGCGATGCTCCATGATCGGGTCTCCTCAGGGTACGCCGCGATCGTAACGCGCCGCGCGCGCGAGGGGAAGCAGGCCGGCGTGCGCTGCGGCCGGGTGACTCCGCTTGATTGCGATCACGGACTTATCGTTGTAGACTGGCGGAGACGTTTTCGACGCCCGTGGGCAACCGAACCCTCTGTGGTCACGAATCTGGGAGTGCCATCTCATGTTCGCAAGATGTTCTCGCCGCGCGTTCCTCCAGACATGTGGAGCCGTTGCGGTCTCGGCATTGGTCGACAAAACGCCCGCCTCCTCGGCCCTGGTGCCGGACTCCGGGGCGGAGCGGCGCTGGTTCAAAGGCAACCTGCACATGCACAACCAATGGTCGGACGGCGACCCGCTGCCGGAATGGGCCATTGACTGGTACAAGACGCGCGGGTACCACTTCGTCTGCCCATCGGACCACAACATCTTCCAGTCGGAGGAGCTGCGTTTTGACGGGTTCGGCTTCAAGAACCCGCCGTCCGACCTGGCCGCCTTCCAGGGCGAGACGTCGCTGTGGAAGGTCATCTCGCCCGAGCGCGGTTGGCCGAAGCTGACGCAGAACCGCGTGGATGAGACGATCGACAAGTTCGGCAAGGACTCGGTCCGCACGCTCACGGTCGGCGGGCAGACCTATGTCCGCATGACGCCGTTTGTGGAATTGGAACGTCGGTTTGTCGAGCCGGGCCGGTTCCTCATGATCCCCGGTTACGAGCAAACGGGCGGCTGTGTCGACGACCGGCAGGTCCACATGAACTTCATCAACGTGCGCGAGGTGTTCCCCTACATTTCCGGGGAGGAGCCGCGCGCCATCCTGGAAAGGACCTGGGCCAAGGGCCGGGAGGTCTACGACGGATTGGATTATCTCTTCACGGCCAACCATCCGCTGTGGCGGTACTACGATTATTCTCCCGCCGACCTGATCGCGCTGCCTCAGATCCGGTTGTTCGAGTTGACCAACAACGGCATCGACGAGTCCTACGACGCTCACCCGGAAGGTTGGATGCCCGAGAAGTTCTGGGACGTGGTCAATGCGTATCGGGCCGCGCACGACCAGCCGTTGCTGCTGGGCATGGGGTCGGACGATCGTCATGGTTACGGCGGGGATGCCCCGGGGTGGAGCGTCGTGCGGGCCGCCAGCCTGTCGGTGACAGACCTGCTGGAGGCGATTCGCCAAGGGGATTTCTACGCCTCCAACGGCCTGGATTTCCAGGACATCCAGTTTGACGGCCGGTGCCTCTCGGTGCAGATGCTCGTCCGCGAGGAAGGCCGGTACCGAATCGAATTCATCGGCACCAAGAAGGATTACGACCCGTCCAGCCGAGTCATCGAGGTGGAGAAGGGGCCTCGCTGCCCGGCGCGCAAGATCGACCTGTATTCGGACACTATCGGCGTCGTCCTGGACACGGTCGAGGGTACGGAGGGCTCTTATACGCTCCGGCCCGATGATCTGTACGTGCGAGCGCGGATCGTCAAGGTGACGGAGGATCGTAGAGGCGGCGCGCTGCCGCGCCCCGCGGCCTGGACGCAGCCGTATTGTTAGGCCGTATTGTTAGCTGGTTCACCTCGAGCAGGCGCGGGGAGCGGTAGGTGATGCGTGGCGATCGGTTCAGCCTCTTTGTGTTATTGGCCGTGTTCGGGCCCCTTTCAGCGCGCGCGGCGGAGCTGCCGTCGGCGTTTCGCGACGCGGTCGCGTTCTGGCCGATGAAGGACGCCGACGGTTCGGGCGGCGCGGCCGGCCGCCTCTCGCTCGAGGGCGACGTGGCGATCGGCGTGCAGCTCGAGGGCGCCGATTTGGAGGCCTCCTTGGCGCGGGGCGGTGACGGTTACGTCGCGCGGTTCCGCGGCGGATACCTGATGACGGCCTCACCGGCGCCCATCCGCCTCGACGGCAAGAACGCCTCGATCTGCCTGCGTCTGCGCGACACGTCGCGCGCGTGGAACGCGCCGTTGCTGGCCACCGCCGACCCCGGCGACCGGCTGGCCAACGTGATCTACGGGAACGGCGCCGAACTCATCTATCGCTGGCGCACGAGCCCGCCGTGGGAGCGTGTGGAGGGGATACGGCCGCCGGCGGAAGGCGCGGGGCGGCGGGGAACCTACGGTTTTAACGGCGAAATGAACGACGCCCACGACCTGCTCGAATACGAGGCGCGCCAATGGGTCTGCTCGGTGGTCCGCGTGCACGACGATGGACGCGTCGTGGTTGCCGACCAGCATGGTCGGGCGGAGGGCCGGATCGACATGGACCGGCAGGCGGTCAGCGGCGACGCGTTCTATGTCGGCTGCAAGACCGGCGTCACGGAGTTCCTGGACGGGGACATTGCGGAGTTGCTGGTCTACGATCGACCGCTGACTGATGAGGAAACGCAGCTGGTCATTGCCGGGCTGCTGGCGAAATGGCACGTGGCGGCGCCGCAGAGGCCCGTCGAGCCGACGGCGCCGGTCGACGGGCTGGTGCTGCGTTTGGATGCCACCCGGGCGCAAGCCGACGATCGGGGGCGCGTGTCGCTGTGGGAGGACAGTTCCGGTCGCGGCCACGACATGGGGCAGCCGGCGGCCGACCGGATGCCGACGCGGCTTGACGCGTCGTGCGGGCCTCTGCCGGCCGTTCATTTCGAGGGTGGTCAGTATCTCCAAGGTCCGGCCGTCCTGGCTGCCGGGGACGACAGCTTCACGTTGGTCGCGCTGTGGCGTCGCGAGCACTTGGTCGGTTCGCAGGTCATTGGCGAGCAGAATACGCCGGGGCGGCGGCCGGGGCAGCGTGCGGCCTTGTTGGCCCAAGGCGAAGGGACGACTCGGGACAGCGGCTGGATGCGGAACGCCAACTTCGCCGCCGGCGTGCTGCCCATCAGCGCACCGGTCGACTGGTTGGGGCGGGACGAGTGGCACGACGTCGTGGTCCGGTTCGCCGATACGGTGGTGGAACTCCATGTCGACGGGGTGCTGATCGATGAAGAATGGCCGCACGGCGCGCTCTACCGGTTCTGCAGCCCATTCCTGATCGGCGCGGGCTACACGGCCGACGGCGCGCTGGACGCCGGTTTCTCGGGCGAGATCGACCATATCGCATTCTGGGATCGCGCGCTGACGCGCGAGGAGATCGTCGCCTTGTCCGGCGGCGCAGCGCACGTGGCGCGCCGCGATGCCCGGATCCTCGGCCCGCCGCAACAGAGCATTCAGTACTGGAAGCCGAGGGGCAAGGCCTATGCGGGTGATTGCATGGTGACCTGTCACGACGACGAGTTCCACATCTTCTACCTGTACGATCGGCTGCATCACCAGGCCAAGTGGGGGCTGGGCGCGCATCAATACGGCCATTTCTCGTCACGCGATCTCGTGCACTGGACCCACCATCCTCTGGCCGTGCCGATCGACCGGCAATGGGAGTGCGCCATGGGGACGGGGAACGTGATCTACAACGAGAAGGACGGCCGGTGGTATGCGTTCTATACCGATTGCGGCAGCCGCATCCAGTTCTTCGACAAGCCCCAGCGCGGCGCATGGCTCTTTCGGTCGGTGAGCGACGACGGCGTGCACTTCCACAAGGATTTCCGGCCCGTGCAGCCCGGGTTCGACAGCGACATCTTCTACGTGCCCGAGACGGGCCAGTTCCACCTGATCGCCGAAGGCGGGCGCACGCACTTCCAATCGGCGGACCTGGAGGATTGGCGCGCCGTGGCCGACAGCGAGTTCCGGAAGACTGCCGAGCGCGACGACCTGAGTGCCATCTGCCCCGACACGCTCGCATGGAACGGCTGGCACTACTTCACCACCGGTTCGAGCCGGATCTACAAGTCGCGGAACCCGCTGGGGCCCTGGGAGGAAATCCCGCCGCACATCTTCGACGGCCTGTTCTACTCCAAGATGCACGCGTTCAAGGACGGGCGGGCGCTGGCCGCCGGCTGGGTCGGTTACCCGGGCTGGGGAGGCAACATCGTGGTGCGTGAGCTGGTGCAGTCTCCCGATGGCGAGCTGGGCATGAAGTTCGTTCCGGAACTGATCCCGGCCTGCGGCGAGCCGATCCCGGTTGCCGTGGCGCAGGCGCGCGGCGAGGTAACCGCCGCCCTGGACGCCTTGCGGGTTCGAGGCAGGACGTCCCTCGCCTACGCGGTCATCGACGAACTGCCGTACGATGTGCGGATCCGCCTCCGCGCGTGTCCGTCGGAGGGTGTCGAGGCGTTTGGGCTCTGCGTGCGGGGCGACGGCGACTACGCCGGCGGCAATGAACTGTCCTTCCGGCCCGCGACAGGACAGGTCCAGTTCGGACATCCCCGCGCCGGCGGATTGGATGATATCCAGCCGGTCGCGCTCGTCCGGGACGGTGATACCGGAGCTGCGCCCGCCGTCGCGGGCCTGGACCAGCCGTTCTGGATCGACATCATCTTGAAGGACCGGATCCTGGACGTGTGCATTGACAATCGTCGCACGCTCATCGCGCGGCGGAGCGACCTGGGCGGCAAACGGCTGTTCTTTTTCGCCCAGGGCGGCGAGGTTGTCTTCGAACAGATCGAGGTGCGCCCGCTGCTGGCGGAATGATGCGCGCCCGCCGGGCTTTCTGCTGCTGGAGCCCCGCCGGCCGGATCGCCTGGGCGATCGCCGCGACCCGTGCGCGCCGCACGGCTTCCCACGTCGGGAACCGCGCCACGAGCCGGTCAAACGCCGCGCCGCTGTTGGTATCCGTGGTGTTCTGCGAGAGCAACGCGGCGATCAGCTCGTCCAAGACGGGGCCGGACTGACGCGGCTCGACACGGCCGTGCATGCGTCGCAGCCGGCGGCACAGTTCCGGAATGGTCCAGGGGGTCACGTGCATCAGTCTGCCACCGCGAAGTCTACCCATGATCAGAGGAGCCGCTCAGGAGACGCAGCGCGTTGAACACGACCAGCAGGGAGACGCCCATATCGGCGGCGATCGCGGCCCACAGCGAGGCATGGCCGGCCAGGGTCAAGGTCACGAACAGGGCCTTGACCGAGAGCGAGAAGCCGATGTTCTGGCGGATGATGGCCAAGGTCCGCCGCGAATGGCGGATGAGCCAGGGGAGCTTGGTGAGGTCGTCCGACATCAACGCGATGTCGGCCGATTCGATGGCGGCGTCGCTGCCCGCCGCGCCCATGGCGATGCCGACGCTGGCTCGGCCCAGCGCGGGCGCGTCGTTGACGCCGTCGCCGATCATCGCCACGTCGCCGTACCGGGCCACCAGCTGCTCGACGGCCCGGACTTTGTCGGCCGGCAGCAGCTCGGCATGGACTTCATCGACGCCCGTTTCGGCGCCGATGAGCTGGGCGGTCAGTTGGTTGTCGCCGGTGAGCATGACGATATGTTGGACGCCGCCGCGCCGGAGCGCTTCCAGCGTCCGCTTCGCCTGGGGCCGCACGGCGTCGGCCAGCGCGATGAAGCCGCAGACATGGTCGTCCGTCCCCACGACGACCACGGTCCGCCCGCCTTGTGAAAGCGCTTCCAGCCGGCGGTGATCTTCCTCGGTTTCCTGCCCGCGTTCTTCCAGGTAACGATGGGAGCCCAGCCAGTAGTGCTTGCCGTCGAAGCGCGCGGCGGCCCCCTTGCCCGGGATGATCTGGAAGTCATCCGCCGGGACAACGCGGACGCCCTGCTGGTGGGCATGCGCGACGATGGCCTGGGCCAGAGGGTGATCGCTGCGCGACTCCATGGCCGCGGCCCGTGCGAGCAGCTCCGGCTCGGTGTGCCCGCTCATCGGCACCACCGCCAGCACCCGGGGTTTCCCCTCCGTCAGGGTCCCGGTCTTGTCGAAGGCCACCGCCCGCAGGCGAGCCGGAGCCTCCACGTACGTGCCGCCCTTGATGAGCACGCCGTTGCGCGCGGAAGAGGCCAGCGCCGCCACGATGCTCACCGGCGTCGAAATCACCAGCGCACACGGACAGGCGATCACCAGCAGGACCAGCGCGCGGTAGAACCAGTCGGCCCAGGACGCGCCGAGGCAGATCGGCGGGACGAGCAGGAATGCCAGGGCCAGGCCCATCACGAGCGGCGTGTACACGCGCGCGAACTTCTCCACCCATTGCTCGGCCGCCGCGCGGCGCGATTGGGCCTCGGCAACCAGCCGGATGATGTGTGCCAACATCGCGTCACTTGCCGGCTTGGTGCATTCCACCACCAGGGCGCCGTCTCCATTGATCGTCCCGGCATACACCGGGTCGTCCGCCTGCTTGTACACCGGCATGCTCTCGCCCGTGATCGGGGCCTGGTTGACCGCGCTGGCGCCCGATACGATCCGGCCGTCCAACGCGATCTTCTCGCCCGGCATGACGATGAACTGGGCACCGGTCGGCGCGGACTCGGGCGCGACCCGCGACTCGGCCCCGTCGGGCGTCCTGAGCCGCACGAATGGCGGCGCCAGCTCCATCAGCGCGGCGACCGCCCGGCGGGCACGCACTACGCTCCACGATTCCAGGGCGAGCGAGAACGAAAACAGGAAGGCCACCGTCGCCGCCTCGAACCACTGGCCGATCCCAATCGCCCCGACCACCGCCACGGTCATCAAGAGATGCATGTCCGGGCGCAGGCGACGGGCCGCCCGCCAGGCCTTCGGCAGGGTGCCCCACAGACCGGCCAGCACGGCCAGCAGGTACAAGACGCGCGCAGATGGCGGCACGTGATAGGCCACGCCCTGCTCCTCCGCGCCCAGCGCCGCGAGCACGCCGCCCGCCAGCAGCGTGTGGACCGCCAGCCCCGTGAAGGACAATACGCCGCTCGCCACGGTCGTGATCGTGCGCCCGTGACGCGGCCAGAACCGCTCGGCCGCACCCGGCTGCGCACTGTCCTGCCAGACCTCGGCCCGCATCCCCGCCCGCGCCACGGCCCGCATGATCGTGTCGGGCGACACGCCCGCGGCGGACAACTGCACGGACATCTTGCCCTGGAGAATGTCAAACGTCAGCTGCCCTTCGCCTCCCACGACCGGGCCGACTTCGCGCTTCAGAGCCGCGACTTCCTCGGCGCAGTCCAGGCCGTGGATCTTGAATTGCAGCGCCAACGGGGGCGATATCACTGCCATAGAAGCCTTTTCCGGGACTAAGCGGGTTCCGAGGACGCGCTCTTCCAATGCGCATGGCCACCGTCCGATTCACACGTCGGCGGCTTGACCAGGCGCGCGCCTCGGCCGAGCTACGGTCTCCAACGTACCTGCCAGACCCGCGATCCGGATCGGTCGTCTCCCCGTTTCCCACCGCGCCTGGCTTGGGGTTTGCCGAGAACTTCTCAAGTGACTATAGTGCCACAATCGATCTATGGACCAGAGGTGTGACGGTGCGCTGGGTGATCGGAAACATGTTGGTGGCCGTAATGCTGCTCCACGCGATGCTTGGATGCGGCATGCACCATAGCCATGCGGGGGACAGTGTGAACGTTCTCACGCATTGCCCGGCGCCTCTGGAACAGTTCAGCGGCCGCGACGCGCACGGCCACGACCCTGATCACGACCTGCACCCGGGCCATGACCCGGGTCATGGCGTGGACCGGGAGTGCGGCCCCGTTGGGCCGCATCCGCATCCGGACGGGCCCTGCCAGGAGGAGAAGTGCACTTTCCTGCGGCCGGCGCAGGACCAGGTCGATGTGAAGGCGGCGCCGCCGAGCCTTGACAGCGTTGCTTGGCCCGATTGCAGCCTGGTGTCGCGGAGCGTTGCAGGCGAGTGGTTCCCTGGACCGGGGGCTGTCTTGCTCCAGCTGTCGGTTCGTTCTCATCTGGCCAAGCGGGTTCTGGTGATTTAAGCCATCGTCGCCGGCCCGGCACGCGCGCCGTGTGATACCCCGTGGTGCCGACGGCCTAGCGCATCCAGGCGGAACGTCCGCACGGCGGACCAACGCACCCCCGGCCGTTTTCTTCCGTTCCCCGTTTGCATTCCCTGCTCGTTTGGCGGAGTATCGCCATGAAATCGTCCTCGCACCGACTCCGGATGTTGACCGTTCTTGGCCTGAGGCGCCGGCGCATCGTGTTTCTGGCGGCCGTGCTGGCAGTCGCCGTGGCGGTTGCCGGCGCCGTTTGGCTGGGGCACCCCCGGTTTTCCAGCCTGGCCGCCTTGCGCTGGGGTATCGGCGGCCGTGCGCAGTCGGCCGATCACGCGCACGATCACGACGACGACGACCACGACGACCACGACCATGGCGATGACCACGACCACGACCATGACCATGGCGATGATCACGATCATGACCATGACCATGCGGGGCACGAGGGTGTGGGGCGCGGCGCATCGGCGGGGTCGTTGGAGCAGCACGACCACCCGCACAACGATGCTGACGCGATCAAGCTCAGCGCGCAAGCGCGGGCCAATATCGGCGTGCAACTGACGCGGGTCGAGCTCCAGACGTTCGACCGCAGCATTGCGCTGCCCGGGATGATCGTCGAGCGTCCGGGCTGGTCGACCGTCTCCGTGACCGCGCCGATGACGGGCGTGGTGACGCGCATACACTGCATCCAAGGCGAGGCTGTCGAGCCCGGTCAGCCGCTGTTCGAGCTTCGGCTTACCCATGAAGATCTGCTGGAGGTCCAAACCGACTTCCTCCGCGCGGTGGAGGAGCTGGATGTGATTGGCCGGGAGATCGCGCGTCTGGAGCAAGTGACCGCGCAGGGCGTGATCGCCGGCAAGACGCTCCTGGAGCGGAAGTACGATCAACAGCGGCAGGAGGCGGTACACCGGACGTTGCGCGAGTCCCTGCTCCTGCACGGGCTGAACGAGGAGCAGGTGGCGACCATCGAGCGTACGCGCACGCTGCTGCAGAGCCTGACGGTCGGGGCGCCGCGGAAGGGCGACGAGCCCGAGGGGTCGGACGCCGCCGTGCTACTGCAGGTCCGCCAGTTGAACGTGTCTCAAGGCAAGTTCGTCACGGCGGGCGATCCACTCTGCACGCTGGCCGACTACCGCGAGTTGCAGGTCGAAGGCCAGGCGTTCGAGCGCGACTTGGCGGCCGTCGCCCGTGCCGCGCGGGAGGGAGTCGCGGTCGGCGTGTCGTTCGACGGCGAGGACGGCGACCATGCGACGCTGAGCGGCCTGCGGATCCTGTACATGGACGACGCGGTGGATGCCCAGTCGCGTACGTTCCACTTCTACGTCACGCTGCCCAATGAACGGCTGCGCGTGGACAAGGCCGCGGACGGGCGGCGTTTCGTGTATTGGCGGTTCCGGCCGGGGCAGCGCGGTCAAATCAGCCTGCCGGTCGAGCGCTGGGAGAACCGTATCGTGCTGCCCATCGAGGCCGTGGCGGAGGACGGTGTCGAGTCCTATGTGTTCGAGGCGAACGGCGACCATTTCGACCGGCGCCCGGTCACGGTGGAGTATCGGGACGAGAAGTCGGCCGTGATCGCCAACGACGGCGCGTTGCGCCTGGGCGTTGAAGTGGCGCGGTCGGCAGCTCACCAGATGCAGATGGCGCTCAAGAACAAGGCCGGTGGCGGGGTCGACCCGCACGCCGGGCACAACCACTAACGCGCACCGCCCCGGCAGATTCCGGCAGATTGCTGCCAGGAGGCACCCAGAACATGCTCAACGCCATCATTCGCTTCGCGCTCAACTACCGGCTGCTCACCGTCGCGGTGGCGCTGGTCGTCCTCCTCTACGGGAGCTTTGTGCTCTATCACCTGCCGATCGATGTCTTTCCCGACCTGGACCGGCCGCGCGTGACCGTGATGACCGAGGCGCCGGGTCTGGCGCCCGAGGAGGTCGAGACGCTGGTGACGTTCCCCCTCGAGTCGGCGCTCAACGGCGCCATGGGGGTCCAGGCGGTGCGGAGTTCGTCGGGCATCGGGCTGTCCGTCGTGCAGGTCGAGTTCGGTTGGGGCACGGACATCCACGTGGATCGGCAGATCGTCGCCGAGAAGCTCGCCTTGGCGGCCGACCGCCTGCCCGAAGGGCTCAAGCCGCAGATGGGCCCCATCTCCTCGGTCATGGGCCAGATCATGCTCATCGGCATGTGGAGCGAAGGGGGTCGGACGCCGCCGATCGAAGTCCGCACGCTGGCCGACTGGGTGGTCCGCCAGCGCCTGTTGACGGTCCCGGGGATTGCGCAGGTGATCACGATGGGCGGCGGGCGCAAGCAGTACCAGGTCCTGGTGGACTCGATGGCGCTGCAGAACTACGGCATCACGCTGCGCGACGTGCAGGAAGCGCTGGCGGCGAGCAACAGCAACGCCACGGGCGGGTATGTGAATCGGGGCGCGCACGAGTACCTGGTACGTTCGATCGGCCGCCTCAAGGACACCGCGGAGATCGGCCAGGTGGTGGTCAAGGCGGCCGCCGAGCGGCCGGTGCTGCTCAGCCAGGTGGCGCGCATCGTGGAAGGTCCCCAAGTGCCGCGCGGCGACTCGGCGGTCAACGGCGCGCCCGCCGTGATGATCACGGTCACCAAGCAGCCGGGCACCGACACGCGACTGCTGACCGAGCAGATCATGGACGCCTTGAAAGAGCTGGAGACGTCGTTGCCCAAGGACATCCGGCTCAACCCGCAGGTGTACCAGCAGAAGGACTTTATCGAGTTGGGGATCCATAACGTGATCGAGGCGCTGCGCGACGGCAGCATCCTGGTGATCGTCATCCTGTTTCTGTTCCTGCTGAACTTCCGCACGACATTCATCACGTTGACGGCGATCCCGCTGTCGATCGCGGTGACCGGGCTGGTGTTCAAATGGTTCGGCATGTCGATCAACACGATGACGCTGGGCGGGCTGGCGGTAGCGATCGGCGAACTGGTGGACGACGCGATCGTGGACGTGGAGAACATCTTCCGCCGCCTGCGGGAGAACCGGCAGACGGCCGAGCCCAGGTCCGCGCTGCGCGTGGTGTACGAGGCCAGCAGCGAAGTCCGCAACTCGATCGTGTTCAGCACGATCCTGGTGGTGCTGGTCTTCGTGCCGCTGTTCGCGATGGGCGGCATGGAAGGGCGGCTGTTCACGCCGCTGGGAGTGGCCTACATCGTGTCCATCCTGGCGTCGCTCGCCGTGTCACTGACCGTCACCCCGGTCCTGGCCTTCTGGTTGCTGCCCGGGGCCAAGGTCATGCATGCCGAACGGGACGGCCCGCTGCTGCGCGCGCTCAAGTGGGCGGCGGGGAAGGTCATTCGCCTGAGCATCCGTCATCCCCGGCCGATCCTGGCGGCCGTGGCGCTGATGGTCGTGGCCAGCGTGCTGGCCGCCACGCGACTCGGCCACGACTTCCTGCCGCCCTTCAACGAGGGCACCGCGCAGATCAACCTCGTCTTGCCGCCGGGCAACTCGCTGGAGACCTCCAACCGGATCGCCGGCATGGTCGAGCAGCGGCTCAAGGACGTGCCGGGCGTGGTCAGTTTCGGCCGGCGCACCGGCCGCGCGGAACTGGACGAACATGCCGAGGGCGTGAACATCTCCGAGATCATCGTCACGTTCGACCACGCCGCGACACGCAGCCGGGAGGAGATCCTGGCCGAGATCCGCGAGGAGCTGACGCAGGTCCCGGGCGCGGTGATCGCCGTCGAGCAGCCGCTCCAGCACGTGATCTCGCAGATGCTCTCCGGCGTGAAGGCCCAGATCGGCATCAAGCTCTACGGCGACAACCTGGACGTCTTGCGGGCCAAGGCCCGCGAAATCGAAGCGGCCATTCGGGACGTGCCGGGCGTCCGGGACCTGATGGTCGAACCGCAAGTGGAGATCCCGCAACTGCGGATCGAGCTGAACCGGGCCGCCCTGTCGCGGTACGGGCTCAACGGCGACGACGTCAACGCGCTGGTCGAAACGGCCATGAACGGGCGGGTGGTCAGCGAAATCGTCCAGGGCGAACGCAAGTTCGACCTGGTCATCCGGCTGGATGATCGCTATCGCCAGGACCTGCAGCAACTGCGGAGGCTGGTGATCGACCTGCCGCAGGGCGGGCAGATCCTGCTGAGCGACGTGGCGGACATCCGCGAATCGAGCGGCCCGAACACGATCAATCGCGAGAACGTGCGGCGGCGCGTCATCGTTCAGTGCAACACGGCGGACCGCGATCTGGGCAGCGTCGTGGCGGACATCGAGGCGCGGTTGAAGCCCATCAAGGCATCCTTGCCCACGGGCTATTTCGTGCACTACAGCGGGCAGTTCGAGAGCCAGCAGTCGGCGACGCGCACGATCGCCCTGCTGAGCATCGTGTCGCTGGCCTGTATGTTCCTCGCACTGTTCACCCTGTTCCGGTCGGTCAACCTGAGCCTGCAGGTCCTGGCGGCGCTGCCGATGGCCGCCATCGGCGCGGTCGCCGCGCTGATCGTCACCGGCCAGTCGCTGACGGTGGCCAGCATGGTGGGGTTCATCTCCCTGGCGGGCATCGCCTCGCGCAACGGCATCCTGCTGATCGCGCATTACCTGCATCTGATGGAGCACGAAGGGGAACAGTTCTCTGAAACCATGATCGAGCGTGCCGGCAAGGAACGACTCGCGCCCATGTTGATGACGGCGCTCTGCGCGGGCATCGCGCTCATCCCGCTCACGCTGGCCGCCGGCCAACCGGGCAAGGAGATCCTCTACCCGGTGGCTACCGTGATCGTGGGCGGGTTGATCAGCTCCACGTTGCTCGATATCCTCGTCCGCCCCGCGCTCTTCTGGCGATTCGGACGCCGGGCTGCGATCCGCCATGCGCTGGTCGGCCAAATGGAGGATACCTTGATCAGCGATCCGGGCCGTCGACCGGTTCGCGGCGTCCGAGTCCCTGCGGCAACGCCGGGGGCCGCCGATTCGTAGCGGTCGGGGCCCGGGATGGTTCAGGATTCGATCTAACCCGCAGAACTCGGACAACCGATACTGTTGGATACAGGGAAGTGTGCACTTCCCCATGGAGGGGTCTTATGTGGTCACCCAGAGCCCGCGTCGACCGGGGGATCGCACTCGCGATCGCCCTGTCCCTGGCGCTCGGGGCGCACGTGGCGCGCGGACAGACGGTGGCGTCCGTCCCTGCACTAGGTCCGGGGACCGACCGCACGCCGCTGCCCGCGTCCGTCCTGCCACCGCTCGACAGCCTCCCGTCGCCCTCGGGAGGGCCGGAACCCGAGCGGCAGCCGGCCGAACTCCTGACGATCGACCAACTGGAACAGATGGCGGCGGCCAACAACCCGACGCTGGCCCAGGCCGTCCAGCGCGTACGGGCGCTGGAGGGAGAACAGGTTCAGGTGGGCCTGTATCCGAACCCCGTGATCGGCTACCAAGCGGAAGAGATCGGCGAGAACGGTCAGGCCGGCCAACATGGGATCTACCTCCGCCAGGAGATCGTCACCGCCGGCAAACTGCAGTGGAACCGCGCGGTCCTGTCGCACGAAGTGCAACAGGCCCGCTGGGAATGCCAGATGCAGCAATGGCGCGTCCGGAACGGCGTCCGCACGCAAGCCTGTGAAGTGCTCGCCGCGCAGCGGACCATGGAGATTGCCGAGGAGCTGGTGAACATCGGGAAAAGCGCGTGGGAGACGACGGACAGGTTGAATCAGACGGGCCAGGCCAGCCAGATCGACCTGCTCCAGGCGCGCGTGGAGGCGAGTTCCGCACAGCTTCAGTGGACCGCCGCGCGCAAAGCCTACGACGCCGCCTGGCGCCGCCTGGCGTGCGTTGTGGGGGTGCCCGAGATGCGGCCGACCCGCTTGGCCGACAGCCTGGACGAGGATCTGCCCCACCTCGCCTGGCCGGACGTCGCGGCTCAGTTGCTCGCACAAAGCCCGCAGGTCGCGTTCGCGCGGTCCGGCGTGGAACGCGCCCGGGCGGCCGTGGCCCGCGCGTGCGCGGGCCGAACTCCCAACGTCGAGACCGACGCGTCCGTGCGCTACAACGACGAATCGGATAGCACCACGCTGAGCTTGCAGATCGGCGTGCCGCTCATGATCTTCGACCGGAATCAAGGCAATATCATGAAGGCTCAGGCCGAATTGCAGGCCGCCCAACAGGATGTCCAACGCGTCGAACTGCAACTGCAGGAACAACTGGCCGAAGCCTTTAGAGAGTACGACGTGGCGCGGGAACAGATCGCACAGTACCGTGACAGTATCCTGCCGGACGCCAAACGATCGCTCGAACTGACCCAGGCCGGTTACCAGCAAGGCGAGTTCGGCTACCTGGAACTGCTCACAGCACAACAGATCTACTCCCGAATAGAACTCGCCTATGTCGAGAAGCTGCGGGAACTCTGGCTCAGCGCCGTGCATATCGACGGGATGCTGCTGACCGGTGGCCTCCAGGCGCCCGAAGCGCGCTGACGCGCGCTGCCAGGCACAAGCGCCACAGCCGCCACAACGGCCGCTCTGTCTTCGGGCCGCCGCGATGCGAGGCAAACGCCCCTGAGGACGTGGACGCCCCGGGTCGTGTCGTCGGCTTGCCACCCCCTCGCAATGCGGGTGCAGTGCCGCGCGAGCAAACGGGCGGGCAGGTGTTGAACCGCCAGGCGGGGTTCTACGTAGTCAGAGCCATTGTCCGCAGATAGTGACAAGGAAAACCTTCATGGTCCGCATCCTGCTCGCACTGGTGGTTGGAATACTGACTCTCGAGTCCGCGGCGGGGCAAGACCAACCGGACGCGGCGAAACCGGCTCGCCTGCCACAACCGGGGACCGTGCTGATCGATTCGCAGCGTGGCGAGGTGGTGCTGCATGCCACGGTCCAGCATCCGACCGGCAAGCCGTGCATTGACGATTGGGGGCAGCGCGTGCAGGCGTTTGCGGGCTGCCGCAAGGCGGCCGGCGGCGATGCCAAGATGGCCGGCTACTTCGTGTTCCTGGTGGACGTGGAGACGGAAGCGGTTTACGACGCGTTGATCGCGTTAGGGGCGAAGACGCGCGTGAGCTACGACATGCAAGTAGGTCGCCGCCACAGCGGGCTCAAGCCCGAGACGAAGCCGGAGGACTACCTGCAGGGCGATCCGGTCGTCATTTCGGTGTTCTGGCAGGAAGGCGACCGCTGGGTTGAGCGGCCCTATCAGGACTTCGTGACCGAGCAGATCCAGGTGGACGGCACGTCGGTCGAGAAACCCTGGACCCCGAGTTTCGTGTTCCATGGAAGCGGCGCCATCCACAAGTCGGGAACCGGCTGCATCGCCTGTCCGTGCGACTGTGCTGGGGGCATCATCGCCGACAATCGCTATCCGCTCTATGATCCCAAGCCGGTGGTCCGCTTCGACCTGAGCAAGGCGCCGGCCCCTGGCACCGAGGTCTACGTGCGTATCCGTCCGGTGTGTACACGTTGATCAGTGGCGGCCCCATGCACGGCCCTTCTCTGTGTGGATTGAACATGTTGAGAACACTCTGTCGCGTCGCGTCCAGGCACTCGGGTCTTCGCAGGTTGACGGCGGCGGCGGCGCTGCTGCTGATGGCGCTTGCGGCGCGGCTCGGCGCGGCATCGGCCTGGGCGGCCGACGAGCCGATTGTTCTGGAAGGCCATGAGGACGAGATCTATGCCCTGGTCTTCTCTCCCGACGGCAGGTGGCTTGTGTCTGCCAGTGGTGACGAGACTGTCCGGGTGTGGGAGGTGAAGTCGGGCGCTGCCGTGAAGACGCTTTCAGCGCACGAGGGCCCCGTCTACTGCCTGTCGTTCGTGGGGGGCAGCACGACGGCGCTTGTCTCTTGTGGCGGTGATGGAGTCGTGAAGCTGTGGGACATTTCGACGGCCAGTCAGCAGCGGGCCTTCAAGGACCAGGAAGAGGCCGTGTACTGCCTGGCGCTCGCTCGCGATGGTGCGCGGATGGTCACGGGCGGGGAGGATGGAGTGGTCCGTCTGTGGGACCTGTCGCGGGCGGAAGTCGTGGCGCAGTTCTCCGGGCACACCAAGCCCATCTACGGCGTGGCGGTGGCGGGCGATGGGAACACGCTGGCCTCATCGAGCGGCGACCACACGATTCGTTTGTGGGACGTGGGCGAGCGTCGCGAACGGCTCGCCATCGGCGGGCATACCAGCGAAGTCTACCGCGTCGCCTTCTCTCCCAGCGGCGCTTTGCTGGCCTCTGCCAGTCTGGATAAGACCACGAGGCTTTGGGATGTCGGTACCGGTCAGGAGCGCGTGTCCCATGCCGACCATGCCGATGCGACCTACGGTGTCTGTTTCACACCGGACGGGCGGACGCTGGCTTCCACGGGCGCCGACCGGTCCGTGCGATTCTGGGCCGTGGAGGACGGCGCGGCGCGGGGGACGTTGCAAGGTCATGCCGACACGGTCTATGCGGTGGCTTTCTCGCCGGACGGTGCGCAGGTGGCGGCCGCCGGCGTGGACGGCGTCATCCGCGTCTGGGCCCATCCTGCCGGGCAAGTCAACCGGCCGGTTGATTCTTCCACGTCGGCCGCGCCCGGCGGCTCGGCCGCGCTTGGGCCGCTCACCGGCTTGCAGCAGCGGGTCTCGTCTCGGTAGGTGCGATCCGGGGTTGGCCGGCGGTGGTTGCAGTCGGCGCCGACCGGCGGCTAGAATGCGCGTCACGCGCTTTCACGTGGAGGGCGCAGGTTCCCGCATCCGCACAGAGGGAGAGATTCATGGGAGAAGCGAAGAGCGCGGGGGGCGGTTTGCGATACACGCCGTACGTTCCGGCCCAGACCGACCTGAAGGAGTTCACCGCGAAGGCGCTGATCATCGGCCTCCTCATGTCGGTGGTCTTGGGTGCGGCCAACGCGTATCTGGGCTTGAAGGCCGGGATGACGATTGCGGCAACGTACCCGGCCGCGGTGATCGGCATGGCGCTGCTTCGCCTGATGCGCGGGAACATCCTGGAAGAGAACTTCGCTCGGACGGTCGGTTCCATTGGCGAGTCGGTCGCGGCAGGCGCGATCTTCACGATTCCCGCGTTCTTCATCGCGGGCATTTGGACGCCCTTTTCCACGTGGGGCAACTACCTGATCGCCAGCGTCATCATGCTGGTGGGCGGCATCCTGGGCGTGCTGTTCGTGGCCCTGCTCCGGCGGGTCATGGTGGAGGATGTGGAGCTGCCGTTTCCCGAGTCGGTGGCGGCGGCCGAGATCCACAAAGCCGGGCGGGCGGGCGGCACGGGCGCGGCGTACCTGTTCGGCGCGATGGGTCTTGGCGCCGTGATCCAGACGCTGATCCAGCTGAAGGTGTTTCTGGCCAGCAAGCAGTGGTTCGTGCCGTTCGCGTCGTCCACGATCCCGCTGGCCGAGAGCGGTTCGGTCACCGCACAGAGCGGCGTCGTATTGAAGTCGCCGGGGGTGAGTCCGGCGTATCTCGGCGTGGGCTACATCATCGGCCCGAAGCTGGCCTCGTTGAACTTCTCCGGCGGTCTGCTCGCGTGGGGGCTCTTCGTACCGATCATCAGCTACTTCATCGGTCCCGCGCTGGTGGGGTCCGGGAATCTGGGTGACTCGGACACCTGGATGGAGTTGTCCACGCAAGTGTGGAAGAACATCGTCCGGCCGATCGCGGTGGGCGGCATGCTGATGAGCGCCGCGTACACGCTGTTTCGCATGCGGACGAGCCTGATCGGCGGGCTGTCCCGATCTGTCAGCGACGTGAAGAAGGCCGCGTTGGGGGAGGTGACGACGATCCGGACGGAACAGGACTTGAGCCTCAAGCGAGTGGTGTGGGGGATCGCCGCGGCGGCGGTCGCCACGTTGTTCATTTACCGCTACTTCGCCGGCGATTGGACGGCGGCGCTGGTGGCCACCGTCGTGATGATCATTGCCGGGTTCTTCTTCGCCGCGGTCTCCGGGTACCTGGTGGGGATCATCGGATCGAGCAACAATCCGATCAGCGGCTTGACGCTCTCGACGTTGCTCGTCGCGGCGATCCTGATGGTGGCGTTGGGCATGAAAGGCAAGCCGGGGGTCAGCGCGGTCCTGGGAGTCGCCGCGGTGGTCTGCGTGGCGGCGGCGGTGGCCGGCGAGATGCTGCAGGACCTGAAGGTCGGGCACATCCTGGGCGGCACGCCGTGGAAGATGCAGGTGGGCGACCTTTTGGGCGTGGCGCTGGCGTCCTTGGTCATGTTCGTCCCGCTGATCATCCTGCACGAGGGCGACATCTCGAAGGGCGGCACCGGGCTGGGCGGGGCGAGCCTGTCCGCGCCGCAGGCGAGCCTGATGGCGATGCTTTCCGAGGGGATTGTGGGCGGCAACATGGCCTGGCCGCTGATCATCGTGGGCATCGTGATGGGATTCGGGCTCATCCTGATGCAGGTGCGCAGCCCGATGCTGGTCTGTGTCGGCATGTACCTGCCGCTGGAGACCTCCTTCGCGATCTTCGTGGGCGGACTGATCAAAGGCGTGGTCGAGCGCATGGCGACCAGGCGGGGGATGAACGACGGCCAGAAATCGCGCATCGAGAACAATGGCGTCCTGCTGGCCGCCGGACTCATCGCGGGAGAGGCCTTGATCGGCCTGCTATTCGCCTCGTTGGCGATCTTCAACGTCATGTACGAAGAATGGCTGCCAAACCAGTTCCGGCTCTCGTTCCCCTGGAGCTTGACCGTCTTCGCGTTGATTGCCCTGATCCTGATCGCCGTTCCGTTGAGGAATGCCGGGCGGCCCGACGAGCCGGCGCCGCCGAGCGGCGTGTTTTAGACCCGGCGCGCCAGGCGGCGCCGATTGAGGATTCCCCATGACGGACGAACATGGCCCGGATCGATACGACCTGCGGACGGTGCGGCCGGAGCCGTGCGTGCCCTGGGAGGAGACGGAGGACGGCCGCGTGGTGCTGCTGCGGCCGAAGTTCGCGCATCCGCTGCTGGCGCGGTGGCTTCTCCCGCGCCTCAAACGCCGGCATTTCCGGATCACGCTTGACGAGGCGGGCAGCTTCCTGTGGAAAGCGGCCGACGGGCGGACCACCGTGGAAGCGATCGGCCAGCGGATGGTCGGCGCGCTGGGGATGGACCCGGACTCGGTCCTGCCGCGCATCGCGGCTTTCCTGCGGCAGCTTGAGCGGGACCGGCTCATCATCGTGCACAAACCCTGATCGTCGCGGTTCCCTTTCGCGAAGCGAAAGCCGATACTTGTCGTCTCACAAACCGGATTTCGGAGTCATCACATGTCACACGCCATCGAGGGCTTGCAGCCGGAACTCGTGTGGAAGTACTTCGCGGAAATCAGCAGGATCCCGCGCGGGTCCAAGAACGAAGCGCGGATCTCCGCCTACGTGCTGCAGACGGCCCGGAACCTGGGGCTCGAGGCCCAGGCCGATGCGGCGCTGAACGTCGTCGTTCGCAAGCCGGCCTCGCCGGGCCGCGACGGGGTCCCGCGGGTCTGCCTGCAGGGCCATCTGGATATGGTCTGCGAGAAGAACAGCGACAAGGTCCACGACTTCGAGAAGGACCCGATCGAGCTGGTGCGCAGGGACAACGTCCTGATGGCCAACGGCACGACGCTCGGCGCGGACAACGGGATCGCCGTCGCCACGAACCTGGCGATCATGGAAGACCGGTCGCTCGAGCACGGCCCGCTCGAGTTCCTGTTCACCGTGGACGAGGAGATGGGCCTCAACGGCGCGAATTCGCTGCAACCGGGTTTCGTCGAGAGCCGGATCCTCCTGAATCTCGACTCGGAAGAGGAAGGGACGCTGTATGTCGGGTGCGCGGGCGGTCGGAACACGGAGGCCAGCTGGGTCGTGGCGGTCGACGATGCGCCCGCAAGCGCCGCGCCGGCGCGGCTGATCGTGCGCGGGCTGCGCGGCGGGCACTCCGGCCTGGAGATCGACAAGGGGCGCGGCAACTCGCTGAAGATCCTCATGCGCGCACTGGTCGCCCTGGAACCGGTCCAGGTCCGCATCGCCCGCCTGGACGGGGGCAACAAGAGCAACGCGATCCCGCGCGAGGCCGAGGCCCAGGTCCTGATCCCCGCCAAGAAGCTCGCGCGCGCCCAAGCGATCATGGCCCAGTTCCAGACGATCGTCCAGGCTGAGCTGCGGAGCGTGGAACCGGACCTGGCCGTCCTGCTCGAACCGCTCGACGACGCCCAGCGCGGCACGGTGTGGAAGCGGGCCCTGCAAACGAAGGTTCTCCGCGCGCTCTCCGCACTGCCGCACGGCGTGGTGAAAATGAGCGCCGAGATCGCCGACCTGGTGGAGACCTCGACCAACCTCGCGATCGCCCAGTCCGAACCGCAGAAGATCACGTTGGTCACCAGCCAGCGCAGTTCGGTGGCCTCGGAACTGGACGAGATCCAACACGCCGTCGTCTCGATCTTCAAACTCGCGGGCGCCGCAGTGCGGAGCGACCAGGGCTACCCGGGCTGGAAGCCGAACCTCGACTCGCCGATCCTGAAGACGGCCGTCGCGACCTATCAAGAGCTGTTCGGCCGGGAGCCGGAGGTGAAAGCGATCCACGCCGGGCTGGAATGCGGCATCATCGGCCAGCGCTTCCCGGGGATGGACATGTTGTCATTCGGACCGACCCTGGAAGGCGTGCATTCGCCCGATGAGAAGATCTACATCGACACCGTGCCCAAGTTCTACAGGTTCCTCCTGGCCATCCTGAAGAACGTGCGGTGACCCGTGCGGGTCCCCGACCACAGGCCGCGGAGGGCGGCCGTCGGTCGCACATCGGATCGCAGCGCCGGTCGACCGGGGATCGCGCGGCAGCCGTGGCGGGGCGCCTGCTGGTCAGGAGGCTGTGCAGGTTGTAGGATGGGCCCAGCCACGGGCAGGCTCAGTACTCATCGGGTTGTTTTGTGGAGACATGATGCGATGAAGATCCAGACACCAGATCAGATCGGCGTATGCAGTTGGTCGCTTCAAGCCACCGGGCCGCAGGACCTGGCGGACAAAGTGACGGCTCTCGGCTTGAAGAAGGTGCAGTTGGGCCTCACGCCGCATCGCGACGACCCCGGCGCGTGGGAGGGTGTCCAGGAGGTCCTCGGCGCGGCGGGCATCGCGATCGCCTCCGGCATGTTCTCCACCATCGGCGAAGACTACACCACGCCCGAGACGATCCGCCGCACCGGCGGCATCGTGCCGGACGAGCACTGGGCGGGCAACCTGAGCATCGCGGAATCCGCCGCGACGCTCGCCCAGCAGCTGGGGATCCGGCTTGTGACCGCGCATGCCGGGTTCCTGCCCCACGATCGGAGCGACCCCAGTTTCGACAAGCTGACCGACCGGGTCGTGACGCTGGCACAGATCTATGCCCGGATCGGCGGCTCTCTGTTGCTGGAAACCGGCCAGGAGTCGGCCGATACGCTCCTGATGTTCCTCGGCGAATTGGCCCGCCGCGGCGCGACCAACGTGGCCGTCAACTTTGACCCGGCCAACATGATCCTCTACGATATGGACGAACCCATCGAAGCGCTGGGGAAACTGGTCACGCACGTGCGCGGCGTACATGTCAAGGACGCGTTCCGGACCCAGGTCAAAGGCCAGTGGGGCGAGGAGGTCGTGGTCGGCACCGGCCAGGTCGATTGGACCGCGTTCGTTCGGGTCCTGGCAGCCGCCGACTACACGGGCGACTACATCTTCGAGCGCGAAGCGGGCTCGAACCGGGTCGGCGACATCACTCAGGGGATCGCCGCGCTGACCGCCGCCATGAAGAGTGTGGCGGCGTAAGGGGCCGCCTGACGCGGACGTCGCGCTGGTGGGGTCGCGCCCTTCGATCCGATGCCGGTCTGGTTCCCCGGCAGGCTCGAGGCCCGTGGACCCCGGCCTGGCTTGGTGCAGGGGTGCGGCGGCGGTCGGCCATGGCGCGAGAGACGGTTGCCGGACTCCTGCCAGCCGGCCCGGACTGCGCGACGCGTCGCCGACCGCCTCCGACTTGACCCTGTCGCACCGGCAGTGTCTTATGTGCAGGGCCACGGGCGGCCTCGAAGGGACGTTGGCAAGGAGCATTTCTTTTCCACGACTGCGGAACAGCGATGAATGATGCACAGGCGGCACTGTACCGCGGCGTGCGCCGCGTGGCATTCGTATCGACCAGGATCGCGGGCACGGACGGCGTTTCCCTGGAGATCGGCAAGTGGGCGGACGTGCTGGAGGCGATGGGAATCCAGTGCTGCTACATCACGGGCGAATCCGATCGGCCCGCGGATCGCACCTACCTGATCGAGGAAGCTCATTTCAACCATCCGGAGATCCTGAGCATTTCGCACCGGGCCTTCGAGGTGGAGCGGCGGACGCCGGAGCTGAGCGACGACATCGTCCGGCTGACGCGCCGCATTCGGGACAAGCTGCGGGCGGCTATCGATGCGCTGAACGTCGATGCGCTGATCGTCGAGAACGCGCTGACCATCCCGATGAACCTGCCGCTGGGCATGGCGCTGGTCCTGGAGATCCAGGAGCACGGCCTGCCCTGCCTGGCCCACCATCACGACTTCCACTGGGAGCGCGAGCGATTCCTGGTCAACGCCGTGGACGACGTCATCCGCTACGCATTCCCGCCCGCGCTGCCCCAGATCCAGCATGTCGTGATCAACAGCCTGGCCGCGGAGGAGTTCAGTCGCCGGACCGGCCTGTCGTGCCGCATCATCCCCAACGTCATGGACTTCGCGAATCCGCCGCCGGCGCCGGACGAGTATGCGGCGCAGTTCCGGTCTGCGATCGGCTTGAACGACAACGATCTGCTGGTCCTTCAGCCCACGCGCGTGGTGCCGCGCAAGGGTATTGAACATGCCGTCGAATTGGCGCGCCGATTGGCTCCCGACCGTGCCAAGCTGGTCATCAGCCACGCGTCGGGAGACGAAGGCGACGCGTACGCGATTCGGATCCGAGAGTATGCCGAACTGCTGAACGTCGACGTGATCTTCGCCAACCCGTGGATCTCCGATCGGCGCGGTACGGCCCCGGACGGCCGCCCGCTCTTCACCATCCATGACATCTACCCACAGGCCGACATCGTCACCTACCCCTCCACGTACGAAGGGTTCGGGAACGCGTTCCTGGAAGCCATCTACCACAAACGCCCGATCGTCTGCAACCGTTATGCGATCTACCGCACGGACATCGAGCCGGTGGGCATCCGGCCGATCCTGTTCGATGGGTTTCCGACCGCGGAGACGGTGCGTCAAATCCGCCGGGTGCTGGAGGACGCCGCGTATCGTCGGCAGATGGTCGACGAGAACTACGAGCTGGCCCGCCGATTCTTCAGTTACCGAGTCCTGGAGGACGAACTTCGATTGATCATCCAGCGGCCGCACAACATCTATCGGATGTTGGGTCGGCCGAGGCGTCCGGGTCGTCCGCGGCAGCCGTGATGCGCCGCGGTGTTCGCAGGTCCGAGGCTACCGGCCGGTGTGCGCCGGTTGTTCCTCCAGCACGGCCTGGGCATGCCGGGCGAGGTGCCCGCGCAGGTCGCGCGCGTAGTTCTCCAGGATGCGCCGCCCGACACCGTCGTGATCGCCGCAGCGGTAGAGCGCCCGCGCCAGCAGCAGTTCACGGAGCGACTCGCGGCGCGTGGTCTCGGCGTTCGTGCCGCCCGGCACTTCGCGCTGGATCGCCGTGGCGATGTCGTGCTGGTGATGGCCGCTGATGCCGGGCTGGGCCAGCAATGCGGCCAGCGGCCGGGCGGCCGCGGGGTCGCCAATCAGCTCCAGCGCGCGGCCGACGGCCCGGTGATGCGAGAAGGCGTCGGCGGCTGAGAGCAGCGCGACTTTCTCGAGGATCGCCGGCACGGCCGCATGGCTGCGCGTGGCGCCGATACAGACGAGCAGCTCGTCGAGCTTGCTGTAGGCGACGCCGAACTGGCCCATAGCGCGGTAGTTCCAGCCTTCGTCCCACGCGGGCGTCGCGCGGAGCCGGGCGAGCATCGTGTCGAGCCCCGTGGAATCGCCCAGGACGGCCAGGAGCCGGGCGTAGACGAGCTTCGCATCGCCCTCGGCCCCGGCGAACGCGTCCTGCACGAGCGGCAAGGCCTGTGCAGGATGCGCGAGAACCACTGCGGCGCCGCGCCCTTGGGGGATCGATCGGACGGCCTCGGCAATCGCCGCGGATGGCATCGGGTAGGAGTCGCGGTGTGCGAGCACTTCGGGCGGCAGGTTGCCGACCTCCACCAGGTGTTCTTTGAGCGCCTGCAGGTCGATCCGGCGCAAGGATGTCCGGCCCTGCGAGGCCATCGCGGCTGCCACGCCGGCGGCGTATCCGCCGTTCTGGATGTCGGGCTGCATCCGGATCAGCGGGACCGCGTCGCGATGCGCGCTGATGCCCAGACCGATGACCAGGATGCCGTCCAGCCCCCGGGGCAACAGCGCGCGGTACGGGATGTCGGCGTAGAAGCCCCGCTGCTCCGGGTGCTCGATGAACGTGTAGGGATCGATCGTGTAGCCGTGCGTGTCGAAGTTGCTCCAGGCGCGGCAGATCGTATCCGGGTAGGTCCGCTGGTTCATCTGGTCGACCAGCGTGATGATCGCGTCGCCGACGATCCGGCGGCGCTCGCGCGTGTCGATCATGCGGCTCTGGTCGAATGCGTCCGCGTATTTGCCTTTCGCATAGACGAACGTCTGCCAGACGTCGACCATGTCGGTCTCGTCGACGATGGCGAAATCCGTGTTGTTGTAGCTTCCACCCAATTGGCGGCCGGGCAACCCGGTCCCCTGCATGCCGAACTCCGACGCGTCGGTGTACATCGTCTCGGCGCCGGCCGCCGCGGCGATGTCGCAATTGCCCGTGCCGTCGATCACGACGTCGGCCAGCAGGACACCGCGCCCGAAGGGCGTGGCGACGACGGCGCCGCAGACGCGTTGTTCATCCACCAGCGCGCCGCAGCCGATCGTGGCGAACCAGAGTTCTCCGCCGGCGTCGAGCAGTGCGCGGCGCCACCATTCCTTCTTCGGCTCGATGGGCCAGGAGGTGGCTCCGTCGAGCACCGTGGCGGTGAATCCGACACGATGCCCCCAGTAGTAGCTGGAGATCGCGCCCTCCGTGCCCGCGCCGCCCAAGCCGCAAAGAGACTCGACCACCAGCACTCTCGCGCCTCGGCGCGCGGCGGCGATACCGGCCGACGCGCCGGCCGGCCCGCCGCCGATCACCAGGATGTCATAGCGGCCCAGCACGGGTACCGCCCGGGCGTCCTGCGGCACCGTCGCCGCCGTGCCGATCGGGCGGATGCCGCTGAGCGACTCACGCACGTCGCCGGCCGCGGCGGGGTGATCGGTGGTCGTGCCCGGCAGCCGCACGCCGGCCAGCTTATCCGTCGACAGCGCCTCCCGCGCGGCGGCGGCGCCCAGGCGGGTGCCCAGGTCCATCAGCGCCAGCGGACGCAGTAACCGCGCGGCGTGCTCGCGCGGCAGGTCGGCATATCCGCCCAGCACGTAGACGCGCGGCACGTTGGCCGGCTGAAACGCGCCGAGCGGCAACGGATCGACGCCCGCCCACGCGCCGGACGCGGCCGCCCGGCCGCGCACCGCCTCGGGCGGGATCTGGAACAGAGAGTCCGAACTGTACTGCTGATCGGGATCGTAAGTCAGCGTGCGGCATTGCTGGTCGAGCTTCATCCAAGCCGCGTAGCCCGGCTCGACGATCGGCAGGTCGAGCGTGTACTCGATGACTGGGTACGCCGTGCCGGAATCCGCCGGCGGCTGGCCCACAAACGGCGGCTCAATCACCCGCGCGCTCAACCCGGGGCCGGTCCGCACGGTTCCGCCGATGACGGTCCGCTGGAACTGTTGCGTTTCCCCGGCCGGGCAACCGACGAACTCGGCGCCCGCCAGCCGGGCGACCTGCGCGCGGTCGGTGGCGTCGATAATCGCTTTGGCCACCACCGCTTGGCGCCCCGCACGGTTGGCCATCACAATGCCCGCCGGTTGACCGGCCGCGTCGCGCAGCACGTCGGTCACCAGGCAGCTGTAGAGGTACGGCACTCCCGCGGCCAGCAGCGCCTCGTCGAGCGTCTTTTTGACATGCATCGGCCGGGGCGGGGGCGGCACGGCCCCGTCCGCCCGCTCGGCGCTCAAGATCTCGAATTCACCCAGCAGCACCCGCGCGAATCGGTCCGGCTTCTTCACGGCCAGCCGGACGTAGCGTGCCGACGCATCGATATCTGCCGCGAGTACGTAGTACTCCTCGCCGGAACTGGCTTGGCCCGGGAGTTCCGCCACGGCGCGCCACGCCTGCCCGTCGTCGCTCACGGAAACGGTCACGCTCTGGACATTGAAACCGCTGCCGGCCGTGTTCGACGCCTCGCGGCAGTACACCACCACGCGCACTTGTTCCAGCTCCTCGCGCGTGCCCAGGTCCGCGGTGATCACGACGTCGCCATCGTACTGGACGCTCTGTGTGGCGGCGTTGCCCCAGCGGCCGTCGGTCAGCAGCGAAGGCGGGTCGGTGTCAGGATGCAACGCCGCACTGGCGCGATCCGCCACGTAGGTAAACGCCAGCGCGTTGTGTGTCGGGACGCTCGGAAACGGATCGCCGAGATAGATCTTCCGAGCCAGCGGGTGAACCGGAGCCTCGCCTTCCGCGAGCCCGAGCCGCAACGTGGCCGTCATGTCGTCGCCGAGATAGGGGTAGGGTGCTGCGAGGAAGACGCGCGCGCCCGATTCGGCAGCCGCCACCGCCGACGCGACTGCGCCCGTGCCGCCCCCGACGACCACCACGTCGACCTCGCAGGCGATCGGAATCTCGCGCGCCGACTCGTTGACGGCCGGGCCATCGGCTGCCCAAGCCGCGAGCCGGCATGCGGCCACGGCCAGGCACGTCATCACCACGGTAAATCGAATGGTCTTCATGCTTCGTCCTCCGCAACGCGTGAAGGGCTCGGCCGGTCCACGCGCACCGAGCATCAGCTCCCAACCATGTGCGCGCATTGGCCGGCGGACTGCACGATCGGCGTCGTCGCCGCCCGGCCCCATTCTAGATGGCCGCCCGCACGTCGGCCATCAGAGACTCCCATGGCAGAAGGGCAACGCCGCAACCGGGTACGGTCAATTGGCTTCCATCGCTGACGTTGGTTCCCGTGGGACGTGACTCCAGGGGCCGCCGAGCGGATGTTGTCCCGGCCGCACCGCGAATATAATGGTCAGTGCCGCACGCGGCCGCCACCGGGCGACTCCAACCATCTGCAACGCGGGCGTTGACCGCGCGGCGGGGCGGCGGTTCGAGTTGCGGGTGCCGCGTCGCCGGCAACGGGTCTTCCAACAGCGGAGGGAGGTGTCGTCATGACGGGTTGGGTCCGCATCGGGTGCGCAGCGCTGTGTGTGGTGTCGGTCGGTCTGATCGGCTTTGCGGCGGAGAGCAAGGAGGAGATCGTCCGGCGTCTCTGGCCCCGGGCGCGCATCGAGGCGGCGTTGCAGACGTTGGACCAGCAGCAGGCGGCCGGACTGATCTCGCCCGCACTGTACCAACGCAAGAAGGAAATGCTGCAGGCGCGGTTGGCGGGCACGTTCCAAGGCACCCTGCTCTCGACAACCAATCCGCCGCTGAACTTCATCCAGAATGGCGGCTTCGAGGAATTCAATCCGAACAGCCGGCGGAACATGTCGCGCTGGGCCTGGTGGAGCGGCTGGGCGTGGCCCGAGAACGCCGAGTATGTCAACGACAAAGAGGAGCGTCCCGAGTTCGTGCATTCGGGAAAGCTGTCGGCGCGGTTCAAGTGCGTGGGCCAGCCCGCGCGCACGGGGATCTGCACGCCGGCGATCCCGATCGTCCCGGGCGCCACGGGGTATGAGCTGACGTTCTGGGCCAAGGGTGAAGGCGAGAATATGCTCCATGTCGCGTACGAGTCCGGGGCGACCGGCCAGTTCATGGAGAAGATCGGGCCGGACTGGCGGGAGATCACGGTGATCGGGCAGGCGGAGGAGAACGCCCGGGACTTCGTGATCTGGATCTACGTGCGGGGCGGTGGCACTATCTGGATCGATGATGCGCGGCTCGTGCCGCTGGGCGTGCAACTGGAAGACTGACGTCGGGAGAAGATGGCGATGAGACACCTGCTGACTGCCGCACTGGCCGTCGTGGCACTGACCGCCGCCGCAGCGGCTCAGGAGATCGATCTGTTCGTGACGGATTACATGGGCAAACAGGAAATCGGTGAAGAGAGCGCGTTGGGCGCGCAGAAGACGGACACGGCCACGCTCTTCGCCTCGCCGGGCGAGTACGAGCCGTTCAGCTTCGCGCTCCAGCCGCGCGACCGGCTGGAGAGCGTGATGGTTCGGGGCGGCGCGCTGGTGGGCCCGGCCGGTGATATCCCCGCGGCGAACGTCCGAGTGGATTCCGTTGAGAGCTACCACGGGCAGCGCTGCCTGCTGATGGGGCTCGGGCAAGCCTGGGACATGCCGGCCTGGAGTAAGGAGCTCTTCTGGGTGACGGTGAAGGTCCCCGATGCGGCAGCGCCCGGGACCTACCGCGGCGAGATCACGATAACCAGCCAGGACAAGCCGGTCGCTGCGCTCCAAGTGAATCTGGAAGTCCTCCCGATCCACCTCCTGGATCCGCCGCTGGCCGTCGGCTGGCATTATTCCTGGCCGGGCAGTGTGGAGGCGCTGCGCGCACAGCTCCAGGACATGCGCGAGCACGGAATGACCAATGTCGGACCGCTCTACAACTGGCACCTCCCGGTCTACGATGACGACACGAGCCAGCTCGGGTTGTTCATCCGCGAGTACCGGGCGGCCGGCTACCGCGAACCCATCATGTTCGCGGCGCCCATGAACTTGACCATCGGCGGGCTCAGCGGGTACGGCCCGCTCGACAGCAAGCGTTTCCAGCAGAAGTACATCGAAGTGATGCGTAGACTGTGGGCTGAAGTGGTCAGGCACGGGCACCCCGTCATCTTCAGCATTGGCGACGAGTTCACGAACAAGGGGCTGGCGGGCGTTGAATATGCCCGGACACTCGCTCGGCTGGCCTACGAGGAGCTGCCCGAGATCCCCATCACCAGCGACATGAACGGATATGCCGAGGTCATGGCGATGGCGCCGTACCTCCATTTCGCGACATTCAATAACGGATGGGACGGCGCCGACCGCCACAACCGAGGCCGCCGGCTCCTGAACGAGAAATTCATCGCCGAGCTGAAACGAGAGACCGGCGCGATCCCGTATTTCGTCAACGCCGGCAAAGGGCGGTTCCCGTTCGGGTTCTTCCTGTGGAAGATGAGCAAGTGCGGCGTCCGCGGGAAGGTGGAGTGGTACTATTGTCTGGGCGACAACCAGAGCGGCTCCGTGGTCCGCACCCGCGGCACGGAGATCCAGCCGACGATCGATTACGAGCGATCGCGCGAGGGCCTGGACGACCTGCGGTACGTCACGACGCTCGAGCAACTGATTGCCGACGCCGCGAAGTCGGGCAAGGCACGGGCTGAGGCATCGGCGGCCGAGTCGTATCTCCAGCAGATCGAGGCCTCCATCATCTCGGATTGGACGGCCTACAGTGACGGAGGGATGCGCTGGCCGGTGGACGGCCAGGCGGAGGTCGACCCGGCGAAGGCCGCAGCCCTCGGATCACTCAACAGCCTGCGCCGCGGGGTGGCCGACCATATCCTGGCCATCCAGGCCGCGCTGGACCGGAGCGCGCCGTGATGGCGCGCCGCGGCGGCCGCGCTTCGGAGCGGCAGCCGTGCGCTATGGCGACTTGAACGAGATCAGGTAGTAGCACGTCTGGTCGCGCGCCCCGTCGATTTCAAATCGTCCATTGCGGACTGGCAGCGTGCGGGTCGTCTTGTGGCCGCTGTGGTCCAGCAGGTATACGGTGGGCGACCCCGCGCGCCGGACCGTGATCTCCGCCCGCACCGGCTCCAACAGAACCGGCTCGGTGCCGCGGTCCAGGATCCGGTTGTCGTCCAGCACGCGCATGCCCGTGTTGCGCGCTCGTGCGATGGCCACGACCAGCAGGTTGTCGGCCTGCGCGATATCCTGATCCCGGCCTTGCGCCGTGACATACAGGGCCAGGAACCGGCACTTCGGCGTCAACGTCACTTCATTCAGTCGGCAGGTTTTCCCGTCGGCGAACCCGACCACGGCCTTGGTACCGGGCGTGTCCATGGTGAAGTAGCCGTCCAGCCTGCTCGCGCCAGGTTGCCAGCGCAACTGCTTCGTGCAGGCGAGGTAGGCGCCGTCGGCCTCGCGATAACGTGCCACGTCAAACGGCGGCGTGTCGCGATCCGCGTCGACAAACGCCACGGAGCAGCGGGCGAGTGCCAGCGCGGCGGCCGGCACCTTGTCCGTGCCGAACGCCTTCACGTCGTATTGCTGGGTCACCTGGTCGTCGAAGCCGATCTTGCCGGCCAGCAGCGACGGTACGTGCACGTAGCAGGCGGCGTTCTCGTCGGCCTGCCGCACGTCGCCCCGCAGGACCTGCCGCGCCACGGCCGGAAAGACGCCAAGCACCTGGGGCGCGGTCACTTCCCAGCGGTCCCGACCGACGACCGCGCGGAAGCCGCCGTCGTCCTCGTTCTGGAACAGGAACGACGCGTCCCAACCCTGCAGGCCCATGCCGTACGCGCCGATGATCGCCGGCCCCTCCACGCCCCATTCGTTGGGCGTCACGTGGATCCATTCGGACAGCATGAACGGGCGGTCGTACACCTGCTGGACGCCCGCGCTGAGGATCCCCGAGCCGGGCACGGCGAGCATGGTGGCGTTGTCGATGCGGATCCCCTCGCCGCCCCCGAAATAGTTGTGGCGGTCGACGGTGCCCACTTGCGCGTCGGAATGGAGGTTGAGCAGGTGGCTGAAGGTGCGCCCGGCTTGCCAGTTAGACGACACGATCTCGCCCTCGTAGCCGATCGCCCGGACGGCTTGCACGTACCTGGCATAAAATTCGTTCTGCAGTTCGTACAGAAACGCGAGCGAGTCCAGCAGGCGCGCTTTGCGGAAGGCCTGCGATCCGGCGAGTTGATCCGGGTCCCAGTACCAGGGGTTGCCCAGCGGCAGGATGTTGTCCCGCTCCAGGTGCTCGCCCACCGCTGGAAACCCGTCCCCGGTGAACGAATCGAGCGCCTCGGGCCCGCCCCAGGCCGCGAGCAGGCGTGCCTGGCTGCCGTACTTCGCGCGCAACCACTGAGTGAATTGCCGGGCCACCTGCGCGCGCAGCGTGGGGCTGGCCTTGAGCGGCTCCATGGAGCTATAGAACAGGATGCTCTGCTCGTTGATGATCTCGACAAACGCGACGGCCGGGTCGTCGGCATAACGCAGACCGGTGTAGGGGTTCCGGTGCCGCAGCACGGCACCGATCTGGCGGATCTGCACCTCCTGCAGCTCGGGCGCGTAATGCACGGCGCTGTGGGGAGTGGTGACGCGGCGGTCGTCGCCCGACAAGGGACCGAACTCTTCCAGGTAGGGGACGATCTGCCGTTCGGCCGGACCGAGCTTCAACGCGCCGAAGTGCGCGGAGAGTTTCACGTAGATGCCCTGCCGCTTGAGCTGGGCCACGAAGTAGTCCATGCGATCCAGCGCGGCGGGGTCCATTTCGATGCAGCTGTCGGCCGACTGGATGCCGGCCCACCCCGGGCCGTCCGCGAACTTGTGCAACCGCACGGCGTTGATGCCGTACTTGGCATAGCATGCCGCGCGCCGCTCGGCCAGCTCCTTGTCTGGCGCACAGGCGCCGTAACACAGGTTCACGCCCCACAGCTTGATCGGCCGGCCGTTGTACTGCAGCGTGTCCGCCTGCCGCGTGATGCGCCCGTGCCGGCCGGCCGGCTTGTCGAGCCAATCCTGCAGTCCGATCTCGGATGGCGCGGCGTGTTCCCGGTCCGGCTGAAACAGGTACCAGCCTTCTGTCCCGCTCGCGCCCGGCACGCGGCCGACGCTGGTGTAGAAGTCGGCCTCGGCGGGCAGGTCCAGCGTGATGTCCTGCTGTACCGGGCCGTCCGCGCGCAACAGGTCGGCGGCCAGCACCACGCGCAAGGGCCCGTCCGAGGCGACCGAGCAGGCCGGTTCCAGCGTGACGCGCGTGGCCCGGCCCTCGCCGTCGGTGACCGAGAAGTGCGCGACACCCGCGCCCAGGCCGCGCCTGCCCAGCGGCCACTGGTGATCCTCCTGAGTCCCGTCGGCTCGCACGGCGCGCACCGACCCTTGCGCGAACGGGCGTTCGGCGGGCGCCAGCGCCGCGACGATGCAGGTCAGCGGCGTGTCGCGCGTGGTGCGCAGGTCGATCCGCAGGCGTATCCGGCGCGGGCCTGTCTGACGCACTGTTGTCACCAATGAGACCTCGGCGCCGGTCGCCGACACGCTCGCGTGGTTCATCAGGCGTGCCGACTGGCCATCCTCTTCCAGGCGCCCCTCCCAGCCCATCCAGGACCACTCCGGTCCCCAGCCCACGAACTCAACATCCAGATAGGACTCTCCCGCGTAGGAGATCGACACGCGCGTCGGGCTCTCGGGCAATGCCAGGAACCGGCCCTCCGAAGCGGACGCCGACGGCACCGCCAGCCACGCCAAACCCACCGCCACCACAAGACGCCGCAGTCCGCACATGGCTTGCGCTCCCGGTTGAGTGAATCATCTGTTTAGTAAAACATGCGAAGGATGGGAAATTGGAATCCGTCTGGTCAGCGCCGTGGAGTCATTGTCCGGCGCGGATGGTCTCCAATCCATGGCTGCCGGGCCCGGTCTCGCTCCGCCGCAGCAGGAAGGAGAACACCAGCCCCAAGACGCTCAGCCCGGAGAAGATGTACATGCCCAGCGCATAGCCACCGGGGTTCGCCGCGCTGGCCCCCTGGTGCGTGTTGGCCCAGCCGATCAGACAGTTGATCGCGAAGAACCCGATCTGCTGGATCAACGACATCAACGCGTAGGCCGTGCCCAGCCGACGCTCCTCCACGATGTACGCGACCGAGGGCCACATCACGGCCGGGATGAGCGAGAATGCGATGCCCATCATCACCGAGGGGATCCACAGCGAGATGCTGCTGTTGAGCATGAGGAGATAGACCGGCATGAGCAGCGCGGAGCCGAAGAACATGAAGAGCGCGCGCCGGCCGACCTTGTCCACCAGCAGGCCGAACAGGGGCGTCGCAAACATGGCCGACAGCGGCAGGAGACCGGCAAAGAAGCCGGCCATGTGATTCGCGTCGCTCGCGACCAGGTCGGCGAAGTGGACATGCTGGAAGAACTTGTTCGCAAACGTGCGGAACGGGAAGATCGCCGAGTAGAACGTGAAGCACAGCCCGACGATGAACCAGTAGGATCGGCTGTAGTGGAGCATGCCCCTGCCGTACTCCAGCTTGTCGATCGGGCCCGCGCTGCCGAGCGTATACTTGCGGGCCGCGTGGTCCTCCAGCCACCAGTAGACCGCCGCGCTCAATACGCCGATCGCGCCGGCGCCCACGGCGATCCACAGCGGGCCGCTCCAATTGGCGGGCGCATCCGAGCCGCCGGGATAGAAGACGTCGTGAGCCCAGGATGGCGAGTTGTCCGCACACACCGACGCCAGCCGCGCAATCAGCAGATTCACCCCGAATGCGAAACTCAGCTCCTTCCCCTTGAACCACCTGGCCAGCGAGACGGTTACGGCCACGATCAGCGACTCGGCGCCCAGCCCCAACACCGTCCGGCCGGCCACCATCATCGTGAAACCGCGACTGATCGCCGCCAACCACGCGGCCGCCAGGCAGACCAGCGCATAGAGGAGGATCGCCTTCTTGGCGCCGATGCGGTCGATGATCAGGCCGCCGATGAGCAACGTGAGCACGGCCGCTACGCTGTAGCTGGCGTTGAGCCAGCCGATCTGCTCGTCGGTAAATCGCAGCTGCTGCTGGAAAATGTCCGTCAGCGGGTTGATACAGTCGTAGATGTAGTAGTTGCCGAACATGGGCAGGCTGATGACAGCCAACACCAGCCAGCGATATAGGCGCGGAGGCTCGGGTCGAAAGAATATCATGCGTTCCTGAACTCACGTGGATGGATTCCACAAGACTATCTGCAAGCCAGGGTGCAGTTCAAGACGTGATCGAGGGAGAAGGGCGGGCCGGGGAGTCGCCGGGAATCGCGTCCCAGGACGAACTGCGGCCCCTGCGTGAGACGCGGTCTGCCCGGCCGCGTCCCACGCGGGGTCACAAGCGGGTCCTGTGACGAGGCTGCGCCTCAGTTGAGGATTGCCTGGAGGTCCTTCTCCGGCGTGCTGATCGGCTTGATCGCGAACTTGTCGACCAGGATGTCCAGCACGTTGGGCGTGATGAACGCCGGCAAGCTCGGGCCGAGACGAATGTTCTTGATCCCCAGGTGGAGCAAGGCGAGCAGGACCGTGACAGCCTTCTGTTCGTACCAGCTCAACACGAGCGACAGCGGCAGTTCGTTGACGCCACATCCGAAGGCCTCGGCGAGCGCGCCGGCCACCTTGATCGCCGAATAGGCGTCGTTGCACTGGCCCATGTCGAGCAGGCGCGGGATGCCGCCGATGTCGCCGAACTCCAGCCGGTTGAACCGGAACTTGCCGCAGGCGAGCGTGAGGATCGCGCAATCCGGGGGAACCTGCCTGGCCAGCTCAGTGTAGTAGCTCCGGCCCGCCTTGCGACCGTCGCAGCCGCCGATGAGGAAGAAGTGGCGGAGGCTGCCCGCCCGGATCGCCTGGATGATCTGGTCGGCCACGCCCAGGACGGCCTGGTGGCCGAACCCGACAAGGATCGTCTTGGCCGGCTCGTCTTCCGTGAACCCGGGCGCCGCCAGCGCGGCTTCGATGGCCGGCGAGAAGTCCCGATCCGGCCCGATGTGCGGCACGCCCGGCCAACCGACCAGGCCGGTGGTGAAGATCCGGTCGCGGTATCCGTCGCGGGGCTGTTGGATACAGTTGGTTGTCATGACGATCGCGCCGGGGAAGGCCTCGAACTCGCGGCGTTGATCCTGCCATGCTCCACCGTAGTTGCCGACCAGGTGCGGATACTTCTTGAGGCCCGGGTAGGCATGGCACGGCAGCATCTCGCCGTGCGTGTAGACGTTGATCCCCTTCCCCGCTGTTTGCTTGAGGATCTCGTGGAGGTCCTGAAGATCGTGCCCGGAGACCAACAGCGCCTTGCCCTTCACGGGCGTGACCCGCACCTGGGTGGGTTCCGGATGCCCGTAGGCGCCGGTGTTGGCGGCGTCGAGCAGCTCCATCACCCGGATGCTCAATCCGCCCGCTTTGAGGGTCCAGGCCATCAGGTCGTCCAGCGTGGGCGCTTCGTGCGCCAGGAAGTCGAGGCAGGCGTGGAACTGGCTGAACACTTCCGCGTCGTCCGTGCCCAGAACGACGGCGTGGTCCATGTAGGCCGCCGCGCCTTTCAAGCCGTAGACGATCAGCTCCTGCAGCCCCACGACGTCTTCACCGTACCGGCCCTGCCGTACGGGAATCGCCAGCTCGCGCCCCTGCGCCGCCAGGGCGTCGGTCGTGTCACCCGCCTCCCACGTGGCCGGGCCCGTCAGCTCCTCGGGCGGCCGCCCCGCGGCGGCGCAGGCGTCCTCGTAGAGCTTCCTCGCATCCGCGCGCACGGCAACGCCGCGGCCGATCAACGCTGTGAGGCGCTCGATGTCGAAATTCACATTGGTGACCGTGGTGAAGAGCGCCCGGATGACGAACAGATCGACATCGCGGCTGCGCTGGCCCAGCTGGGCCGCCCGATGAGCATACATCGAGATCCCCTTGGTCAGGTAGGTGAGCACGTCCTGTAGAGCGGCCGTAGTCTCGTCCTTGCCGCAGACTCCGACCTTCACGCACCCCGTTCCTTTCGCCACTTCCTCGCACTGATAACAAAACATGCTCATGATCCGCTCCTGAAGAGGTTGCACTGGATGCTCATCATCAGGAGAGATTATCGCCCAGCGCGTCCCGGTTCACCTTGACGTACATCAAATCCGCGGCCAGGATGTGCTATGATGGCCGGAAACACAGGAGGACAGTCTCATGCCTAGCCGTCGTGACATGCTGCGTCTGATGTCCGCTTCGTCCCTGGCGTGGTTCGCCGCGCGCGCGCCCGGCCGAAATGCTTGGGGTTCCATGTCGGCCGAAGAGCCGCTGTTGATCGGGCCGGCGGTCGTGCAACAGCTCACGGCCGATGGTTTCGCCGTCAGCTTCGCCGTGTCGCAATTGGCGACCGGGTGGGTTGAGTGGGGACCGTCGCCCGAGCAGCTCGACCAGCGTGCGATTGCCACGCGAGGCGGTCTGATCCAGGCGTCGGACCGCGCGTTGGTCGTGCCGGTGTCGCTGGGAAACCAGGGTGCGCCCGGGCGGCGGATCTTCTACCGTGTGGTGGCGCAGTCCTTGGAGTATGAGACGGCGTACAAGCTGCACCGGGGCGAGCCGGTTCCCGGGCCGATCTGCGATGTGGTGTTGCCGGACCCGGAGGCGGTCCGCGCGCGCGTCGCCGTGGTCAACGACACGCACGAACATGTGCCGACGGTGCAGGCCCTGGCCGAGCGGGTGGAAGCGGTCGAGCCGGACGTGCTGGTCTGGAACGGCGACACATGCGCGTCGGCGTTCGACACGCCGGCGGACCCGCCGCGCTGTCTGCTGACGCCCGATTGGGCGACCCACCGCGCGTTGATCTTCGCACCGGGCAATCATGACGTGCGCGGCGCGTGCGCGCGGGAGATCGGCAGCTGCCTCGCGCCCGGGCCCGACGCGGCGTTGCCGTACAACGTGGCGAGCCGCTACGGGCCACTCGCGCTGGTGACGTTGGACACGGGCGAAGACAAGCCCGACGCGCACCCGGTCTTCGGCGGCACGGCGGCATACGAGCCGTATCGGAGGCGGCAGGCCGCCTGGTTGCGCAGCGCTTTGCGCCGGCCCGACATCGCGGCCGCCCCATGGAAAGTCGTATTCTGCCACATCCCGTTGCGCGGCTTGCCGGGCCAGAACGACGGCCTGAGCCTGGAGGGCTATGCAGCCTGGTCGGGCGACGGGGCCAAGGCGTGGATGTCCGTGTTGCGCGAGGAGCGTGTCGCGCTGGTGGTCAGCGGGCACATGCACGCCGCCCGCCTGGACGAGCCGGCCGACGGGCAGCCGATGCAGGTGGTGGGCGGCGGGCCCAACCTCAAGAACGCCACGTTGATCGTCTTGGATGTCGAGCGACAGAGGCTGGGCGTGACGGTCCAGGACATCGCGGGCAAGACGCTCATCGAACGCGAACTGACCGGTTAGCCGTGCATAGTCCGGCGAAGCGAGCGTGTTACAGCTTACCCCGGCTGCCTGCCCGGATGGACACTGGGACAGGATGCGCGGGTTGTGCCGGATGCATCCATCCGCCTTGAGTGCCGGCCATGCCCGCTGTAGAGGTCGTGCGGGTCGTCGCGGTTCTCGTAGCGTTCGCGGTTGTGGCGCACCAGGGTCGAACTCTCAGCTTGTAACGAGCGCGCTGTCGACAACCTCTATTGGTGCGTCAAGTGGGCGGACTCATGGATACGAGGAACCTCCGCAGGTTGTGGCCCCTGTGCAACCGGCAGCAAGCGATCGGCAATGGAAGACCCCCACATCGAACCCAATCCGGGGCACGACGGATCCGAATCGGCAAGGCTCGGCAGCGTGCCGCACGCGCCGCACCTGGGCAACGATGATTCGGCGTGGCGTGCGGCGGCCCATCGCGGCATCCCCGAACTCAGTGAGCTGGTGTTGGCGTGCCGACACCGCCTTCCGCTGACGCTTCTGACGGGCGTCGTCGTCTCGGCGGCCCTGGCCGTGGCCGCCTGGTGGGTGATCGGCGCGTCCTACGAGGCGAAGAGCCTGGTGCGCGTGCGTGAACGTCAGGACGCGGTGCTGGCCCCGCCGGCGCCGCGCGGCGAGAACCTTGCGTTCATGCAGGCCCAGCAGCAGATCGTGCTCTCGCCACCGGTCCTCGCGGCGGCGCTCCACGACGAGCAGCTCAAGACCCTGGCCAGCCAGATCCCGGCCCACAACGCCGTGGAGTGGCTGCAGAAATCGCTGCACGTGGACATCCAATCGGGCGCGGAAGTGATGAGCATTGCCGCGCGGCATCCGGACGCGTGCGTGTCTCAAGCCCTCTGCAACGCGGCGACGCGCGCCTACCTGAGCGAAGTGGCGCGGAACTTGGAATCGGATCGGCAGCGGCGGTGCGCCGAGCTGGAACGGGCGGCGCGTCAGGCCGATGGGCAGCTCGGGCTCCTGTGGGCCGAGCTGAACCGGGTGGCGAGCGCCGTGGGGGCGGACAGCTCGCAGTCGTTGACGATCCGCGACGAGATCCAGTTGCAGGCGTACCGCGAATACGCTCAGCAACTGCGGCGAGCGCAGTTGCAGGGCAATGAACTGCAGAGTCTGCTGACCGAAGCGCAACTGCGGATGAGCGCGGAGGATGAATCGTGCGAGGTGTCGGTCGATCTGCAGTTGCGGAACCATCCGGATGTCGTGGCCGTCGAGAATCGCCTGGCCGCCGTCGACGCGCGGATCGCACAGATGCGGGAGGTGGTCGCCCAGGACGATTCGCCCAAGCTGGCGCGACTCACTGAGCAGCGTGCACAGCTGGCGGCGGAGGTCGAGCAGGTGATGAGCGCCCTGCGGCCGGAGATGCGCGAGGTGGTGCGTATCCAGCGGCGGCGTGAGATGGAGGGCAGTGTGGCCCAGTTGCAGCAGCAGCTCGAACGTAACCAGGCCGAGAAGGACTATCTCCACGCACGCATGGCGGAGATCGATACGCAGGTGGTCCGCAGCGACAGCCGGACGGGCATCCAGCTGGAAATGGCGCGTCACGCGGTGGAGCGCCACACGCGGCTGGCCGACGCGCTGGCGAAGTCGCTCGAGGAGTTCAAGATCGAGAGTCGGTGCCAGGCGCGGGTGGCCCTGCTGAACTGGGCGCCGTTGCCGAGCCGCGCGGACCGCACCCGCCAGTGGAAGGCCGCGGGGAGCGCCGCCGGACTCGGCTGGCTGATCGCCATCGTCGGGATCGGAACGCTCGAATGGCGCAGCCGCCGCGTGCGGACGGGCAGCGACCTGCGCGCACGCTCCGCGCATCCACTGTTCGGAGCGCAGCCGGCCGCGAGAGACCTGACCCGCCGGGGACGAGGTCCCGTGTCCTCCGGGGAGCGCGAGGCGGCCGCGCGCTTGATCCTGTGTCGCAATTCGGGCGAACGCCCGCGGATCCCACACGTGATGGTGTCCAGCGCGTCGGGCGGCGAGCCACGGCACCTGGTGGCGCTCGAGTTGGCGCGCGCGCTGAGCGCTTTTCACTGCCGAACCCTGCTGATCGACTGCGATGCGACCGGCGGCGGCCTGACACGTAAACTCGGTGCCGATCGGCTGCCGGGCATGCTCCAGCTCGGCGCGACAGGCGTCGACGCGCGCTCGTATATTCTGTCTTCGACCGAAGCGAACCTGGACTTCCTGCCGGTCGGCACGACGGGCCGGGCACCAGGCTGGATCGAGCCGGCGAGCCTGCGCGCCGCGCTGCACGCGCTGCGGTTCGATTACGATGCGATCGTGGTGCTCGGGCCGGCGATCATGTCGTCAGCCGAGAGCCTGCTGCTGGCGTCCGTATGTGACCAGCTGCTGATGGCCGTGTTCCCGGGCACCAGCTACTGGCACGAACTGCTGGCGAGCGAACAGATGGCGAGCCAGGCGGGCATTGCCGTCTTCGGGTGCGTCTGGCACGCGGGGCCGCGTCGCGCGCAGCTTGGATTGGGCACCCGCCGCCAGGGCGCGCCGCGTCCCGCGTCGGAACAGGAAGATCCGACGGAAGCCGCGCTCCGCGCCGATCTGGCCGCGATGCACCGCGAGTTCGGTGCAGCTGCTGCGTCACCTGCTGCCGAGAATACCATCCAGAGCACTGACCACACGGAATGCACTCCATGAGCAACCTGCGTGAAGCGTCCGGCTATTTCGCGGTCAAATCAGTCGTCGATCGCCTGATCACCGCGTTGCTCATGATCGTGGCGCTGCCGCTGATGGCGCTGGTCGCCTTGGCGATCGTCCTGTGCGACGGCCGGCCGGTGTTCTATCGCCAGACGCGCGTGGGCAGGAACGGGCGCGTGTTTCGGATCTGGAAATTCCGCACGATGTGCCGGCATGCGGAGCGCGCGACGGGCGTCGTATGGAGCAGCGAGGGCGACCCGCGCGTCACTGCGCTCGGGCACTGGCTCCGCTGCGCGCACCTCGACGAGCTGCCCCAGTTCTTCAACGTGCTGCGCGGCGACATGAATCTGATCGGCCCGCGTCCCGAGCGGCCGGAGTTCGTGCGCGAGCTGCTGTTGGCCCTGCCCGGCTACATCGAGCGGCTCAGCGTCAGGCCGGGCATTACGGGCCTGGCCCAGCTGCGGTTCGGCTACGACCAGTCGCTGGCGGACGTGAAGCGCAAAACGCTGCTCGACGCCCACTACATCCGCCACGCCAGCCTGCTGATGGATGCCGGTATCCTGCTCAGGACGATCCCCTACGTGACGAGACAGGTGTTCCGCAAGGCGCGGGCGGTCTGGACCGGGCGCCCCGCAGCCGACACGCGCGACCCGGTCGCGCTGTCCACGGGCGGCGCGGTGCACCACAAACGCCGGCGCGGGTCGGCATTGCCGATCGAGCTGAGGCCTCACATCGCGCTCCTGCCGGATCCGTCCGTGGAATGCCGCGCGGCCCACGCCGGCTCGGGCCCGTGGCCCGATCCGTTCATCATGGATGTCAGCGCCACGCAAGGCGGTCGAAATTAGGCACGGCCATGCCCTGTTCGGCCTGCATGACCAACTGGGCCATCTCCCGCGCTGTGACGTAGAAGAACTCGAACCCGCCGCGGCACGATGCCTCACGCAGCGCGTGGTGAAACTGCCGCATCGCCGGCCCGAGGAGCATCGATGCGTTGCTCTCCTTCGCGCCGTGCGTGTACAGCTTGATGAACGACCACTCCGGGCGGCCCCGGACCGAGACGCGGGCGCGCAGCCAGTCGGCCAGCCGCACGGCAGTCGGCGGGTACCGGTCGGTGAGCATGCCGTTCTCCAGGCGCGGCCGGCGCCCGAGTCCCGGGCGCGTGACGAGCAGCGGACCTTGGATCATCAGCAGCCCGTGCGGCGTGGGCGCGACCCCGACCGCCGCCGGCGTGCCCGTGTCGTGGGATTTCGGGCGCTGCGGATCGTCCACGGCGTAGTAGATGCGGTTGATCGTGCGCGTCTGTTCAGGACTGGGCGCGGCCGGCAGCGTGAAATCCGCGTAGCACCCGGTTTCACGCAGCACGGTCAGCTCGGCATTGACCCCGCACCAGCGCCCCTGGGGGTGCGAGTTGTCCAGCGCCCAGTTGCCATGGATGAACCCGTATCGGATGCGGCCCGCCGGATCAGTGCTGAGCAGGCCGTGGCGGCGGTGGAGGAGCTCTACGGACGTGAGCAACAGGTCCTGCAAATGTGCCGCGTTGTCGTCCGCGTGATGCAGGTGTACTTCCACGTCTCCGTAACCCTGCTCGACGAGCTGGACCAGGCCGTCCAGCAACTCCGCGCGGTAGCTCTCGATCGGAAAGAAGAACGTGTGTTGAGGCGTCCGGCCCCGCGAATCGCGTAACGATTCGACCGACGGACCGTATCCGGACACCCAGCGTGCCACCCGCTCCCGTTGCCGGGCCGGCGACGCGCCGTGCAGGTCCGGCTCGAAGTGATCGGCCAGGCAGAGAAACAGATGCGTGGGGCGCGGCACGGCGCGCCAACCGGCCAGCGCGGCGCGTGCGAACGTGCTCGGCGTCATGCCTCGTAACCGCCACATGCCAACGCCGCCTACAGGTTCGGGGGGATGGTCGAGGTCGCGCCGAGCGTCGGCCGCGGGGTCGGGTTCCAGACCACGTTCCGCGGATCGACCAGCCAGCGGAAGAAACCCGCCAGCAGCGCCAGGTTCATGACCAGGAAGGAAGAAGCCAGGTGGGCGACCCGGGCCAGCCGCCCACGCCGCGGGGCGATCAGCCCACAGAGCGCCAGCAGATAGGCGACACCTTGCAGGTACAGGAACCCGCGGTAGGGACAGGAGGACGCCAGCGCGAGATTCGTCGCGACCAGTGCGACCAGCAGGAACGGGCAGGTCCAGCGGAGCAGCTTGTGCGCGGCGAAAGCCAGCGCCTGCCCGGCGTGCCGCCACGCGAACAACTCGCGCAGGGCCGGCAGGCACTGGAACGCGCCCGCGCCGATGCGGCACCGGCGGCGAAACTCGCCCGCCAACCCGCCACTGCTCGACACGTAAGCCCGGGCGGTCTCGTCGAACACGAAACGGCATCCGTGCCGCAGGTGGGTCAGCACCGGCAGGACCAGGTCGTCGTTGATCACCGGGCACGGCGGCTCCACGAACCACCGCCGCCGGATCGCGTATATCGCGCCGCTCGCGCCCAGCATGATGCCCAGCCGGGCTTCCGAACGCCGCACCATCGTCTCGCTGCGCCAGTAGAGCGATTCCGACGGGAGCCCCCGCTCATTGACGATCGTCACGTGGCCGGCTGCCAGGCCGATGCGAGGGTCCGCGAAATGTCGGGCCAGCTGCCGCAGCGTATCCCGGTCGAAACGGCTCGAGGCGTCCGTGAAGACCACGACGTCGCTTCGCAGCTGGCGCACGGCGTCCACCAGCGTGACTGCCTTGCCCCGCCGCTGTTGAAACGAGATCGCCTGGATGCGCGGGTCGGCCAACCGCTGGACCGCTCGGACCGTGCCGTCCGTGCTCCCGTCCGACGCGACGACGATTGTCAGCCGGTCCCGGGGGTAGTCGCAGGCGCGGAGGTTCGCGATGCGGTCGCCGATGTGGCGCTCGGCGTTGTGGGCCGTGATCAAGACCGTGATGTCCGGAAGGTCCTCAACGGCCGATCGGGCGTCCCGGCAATCCGCCGTCCCGCGTCGACGTGCGGCGAGGTATATGATGAGCGGATAGCCCAGGTAGCTGAACCCCAACCCGGCCAGCGAAGTCCAGAATAGGATCACGGTCGCCGTTTCCACCGCACTGTCTCCGATCGAGCGCACCGGCAGCGTGCGCGCGGCGCGCCGCCGAGCCTGCAAAGCCCGCGCAGGTTGTGCAGTCCCCCGGCCTGCCGATAGGTGTACACATCATTCAGATCGGCCGGAGAACGGGGCTGGCGACACCAGGATCCACGCGCGCCGGGCTGAACTCCTGGGCCGAGGTGGGGTTCTAACGGTCGCAGCGGTCACCGTCGCCCAGGGCAATGCCCAAGGAACCGTCCCGAAGGGACAACTGTATCACAGCCCCGGGCGAAGGCCCGGCGAGCTGTGCGAGCCGGGCCGCAGCCCTGGGTCGCGTGCCCCCCCAGACCCAAGTCCCAACGGGACGGACCTAATCCCAGGCGTATCGTTCGTCCAGTTCCAGTCCATGGCGCCGACAGAGTTCGCGAAACTCGTCCTGAAACGACATGCGCTGGTGGTGCTGGTGCTGGCTCTGATGAATGTAGATTTGCGCTAGTGACTGCGACATCGTCGATTCGCTCCCGTTAGGGCCGCCACGTTGTGGCTACGGTGGATTGGGTCCGTGGACCCAGGGCGTCGCCAACGCTCGCTCGGGCTCGCGTTGGCTTGCCCTGGGCTGTGTTAGGCCCGTCGCTTCGCGACTGAAAGCAACTATGCCCAGAATTGTCCCGCGAGGTCACGGACACTCTGGAGTTGGCAGGCACTGGACAACGGACCCCAGCAACATTGTGACAACCTTGCTGTTGCGTTGCCAATTGGCTGTTGCCCTGGCGGACCATCAGACCTGGACGGGCCTCATTTCAGGCGTCCCGAAGGGACAACTGTATCACAGCCCATGGCGGAGGCCCGGCGAGCTGTGCGAGCCGGGCCGCAGCCCTGGGTCGCATGCACCCCCCAGACCCAAATCCCAACGGGACGGGCCTAATCCTGGCGTATCGTTCGTCCAGTTCCAGTCCATGGCGCCGACAGAGTTCGCGAAAGTTGCCCTGAAACGACATGCGCAGGTGGTGCTGGTGCTGGCTCTGATGAATGTAGATTTGCGCTAGCGACTGCGGCATCGTCGATTCGCTCCCGTTAGGGCCGCCACGTTGTGGCTACCGTGGATTGGGTCCGTGGACCCAGGGCGGCGCCAACGCTCGCTCGGACTCGCGTTGGCTTGCCCTGGGCTGTGTTAGGCCCGTCGCTTCGCGACTGAGAGCAACTATGTCCAGAATTGTCTTGGAGGCCAGAAGCAGACACTCCGCCTTGACGGGGCGGTATTCGCATCCGCTGAAAGCGATACCGACCCCATAGAGCGGATGTTTTCACGGTTTTCTCCTTCGCAGCCGTCGGGAAGCACGATTCGCACGGTGCGTCGAGCCGGCTACTGCTGGATATGGCGTTCCCAGAGAAGTCGGCTGTCAATGGGCGTCATCATTTCGAGATAACGGGGGTTCTCGCCCTCAAAATGCACGTAGTCGTAGGCCGTGCCCTGGTAGTAGGTACCGGTATCGGTGTTGAGCGTACCCCAACTGTCTGTGTGATAGATTCGGCCGCCTTCGAGCGAGGAGATCCAATCCTGCTGGCCTCGAATGTAGTTTGTCCGCTGGTAGTCGATGTAATCGTAACTCCGTTGGCGCTCCTGGTAGGCCGCCTGCATCATGCTGTGAATCTCCTGGGCGTTGCGTGCCACCAGGGCGGCCGTCTGCGCCTGAAGTTCTCGCAACCTGGCCATTCCTCGGGCAATGTATCCGGAGGCGAAGTCGTCGTTGATGCTGTAAGACTGCATCTTTCGCACGAATGTCGGGGTGCGCTCCAGAAACTTCTCTTTCGGGGCGCTGACCGTCATGTGCCATAGCCGCCAACTGGTGCCGAGCCGAGAACCGAAGGAAATGCCGAAACTGTAGCCCTTGGTCCTAACGCCGGATTGCGACGTCGACGTCTGCACGAACTCCTCGACCTGGACGGGTCCAGCGGTGTAGACGGTTGCGATCTCACGGGCCAGGTCCGGACGGGGGATGACCTCCTCGAACTTCACGTCACTTGCTATTCCGGTCTGCACGGCAGTGAGCTTCAGGGCCTTATGCGGCGGGAGGTATTCCGAATTCAAGACCCCGGGCACTCGAACCCCAAGTGAAGGGCTTAGGAAATCGACGTTGGCGACCATGAAGCAGGAAGCCTCGGTGGGGCTGGTTGCCACAAACGAGCAGGTGCCCAAATCCAGGATGTCCCACTGGTTGGGCAGAAGAAATTGAGCCGAAACGTCGCGCAGACGGCGACTTGTCAGCGATTCAGGCGAGGGCACGGGAGCCTGGAATTGCAGCGAACCTTTCGTCATGCGGACGTTCGCCAGAATGGTCAACAGTTCCTCCTTCCTTCCCTTGAAGTCCGCGTCCGGCGTCTCGATCCTCGAGAAAGTAAACATGCCTTCCGACACGCACAACCAGGCACGGAAGGCCTTCAGCATCCCCTCCGGACGCTCGTACGAACCATCGCACACAAAACGCTGCTCGTTGTCGGATGTGTAAGCGCTGCGGATCCTCAGGCTCCTGCTTCCTCCGCCAATGTGGCCTGGCTTGTTATTCCTCCGACCAGTAGCACAATCAGAGAACAGTCGAAGCGTCGCATGTTCAGTCTCCGCAGAATGTCTTGTTCTGTCCTGTAAGCCACTTCGGCTCTGAGATCCCATACCGACTCCGCCACAGATTGTGACACCCAGATGCCACAAAAATAGACCAGCCCGGAGGCACACAAGCTCACCGCCGATTGCCCCGAAGGCACGCCCCGTGGCATTCGAATCACCCCTCCTGCCACACCAGGTGCGGAGTCGCAGAGAGTGATTCCCCACAATGCACACCCTGCCCCGAAGCCGGGCTCCACCCAACCGGAGGGTAGCGGGAGTGCCCGCGCGATTACTGCTCCCAGGCCAATCATGCTAAGGAGCACTCCAACAAACGGCTGACGACGGTCCCAAATCGCTTCAGACATGTCTTCGCTTTCTGATTCGACGACAGTCTGTTGCCAAGCCGACTGGATGGCGAGCAACTCTCGCCACCGATTAAGATACATTCGTCTGGCTCGACCGTGACGGAGAATTGCTCGAAATAGACTCGTTGGGTTTCACATCCTTGGTCAGCAGCAGGCATATACTATCCGGAAGGAGGGGGCATGAGCGCATCTAGCCACCTCGATTTGGCTCTCGGCGTCGTCTTGCTCGCACGTAGCTTTCCACACGACGATGCCGTTCGCATGAAAGTGCGAGCCTGGTTCGCACGCCCGACCGGTTCGCTCCGGGATGCCTTGATCGAATGCGGCGTGCTTGGCGAGGAGGAAATCGCGGGAGCCGAACGAGCGGTCGCTCGCTTACTGAGGCAGGGGCGGTTCGATTCGGAGGGAGACACAGAAACCGCATCCGCACTGCACGCTGGTCTCGGGAGTCCGGAATCGAGCTTGCCGCTGTTCGGCGATTCATCGGTCGAGGATGGACAAGTCGAGTCGAGTCGGGAGCTGGGTGACTCGCTGCCGCCCGCAAGTCGGTATCGGATTCTCCACCGTCACGCGGGCGGAGGCCTTGGAGAAGTATTTGTAGCCCGCGACGAGGAACTGGGACGCGACGTCGCCGTGAAGCGGATCCGCCAGGAATACGCAACCCATTCCGACCTGCGGGCCCGTTTCATGCTTGAAGCGGAGATAACGGGACTTATAGAACATCCGGGAGTCGTGCCGGTCTACGGGCGAGGTCACGACGTGCAGGGCTGCCCCTTTTATGCGATGCGATTCATTCAAGGCGAGACATTACAGCAGGCAATTGTCGCCTTCCACGGTGCCGGCCCGCAACGGCTCGAACAGGGCGATACGGCGTTGGAACTGCGACGATTGCTCCGCCATTTCGTGGATGTGTGCAACGCGATGGCCTACGTGCACCACCGGGGAGTGATTCATCGTGATCTCAAGCCCGAGAACATCATGATAGGCCCCTACGGGGAAACCTTCGTGCTGGATTGGGGATTGGCAAAGATCGTGGGATGCGACGAGGACGGACCGCTCTGGAGCGACCGGGCGGTTGCCGCCGACACGGCGTGTGGGACCCTTCGGCCCCCGAGCGCCGACAGTCCCATCGCGACTCAGGTCGGGTCCGCCATGGGGACTCTGGCCTACATGAGCCCCGAGCAGGCCGCCGGCCTCGTCGACCAGTTGCGGCCCGCCAGCGACCTGTATTCGCTTGGCGCAATCCTGTATGCCATTCTCACCGGCCAACCGCCGATCCAGGGCGCCGATCTTGAGGCAATGCGGCAGAATGTGCTCCTGAATCGGTTCCCGCGCCCACGGGAAGTCCGACCGGGGATACCCGCACCCCTGGAGGCGGTCTGTGTGAAGGCGACCGCATTGGATCCGCAGCGGCGCTACCAGTCGGCCAAGGAGCTCGCGGACGAAATCGAGGCCTGGATGGCCGACGAACCGGTGCACGCGTGGCGAGAACCGTTGCGACTGCGTGCGGCGCGGTGGGTGCGGCGGCATCGTTCGCTGGTCGTCGGCGCGGCCGCCGCCATGTTGGTGGCGACGACCAGTCTATTGGCGGGAACGGTGTTGCTGGCGAAGGCCAATCAACGAGTACGTCACTCCGAATCCGTGGCAGTGCAACGGGAACAGGAGTCGCGGTGGAACTTCCAACTGGCTCGGTCGGCCGTCGATCGCTATCTGACGCAGATCAGCCAGGATGATCGGCTCAAAGCCGAGGACTTGGAGCCATTGCGGCGCGACCTCCTTCAAACCGCGCGAGTCTTCTACGAGCAGTTCATTCGTCAGCAACCCGGCGATCCGGACGTGCGTGCGGCCTGGGGCTGGGCACACTACCGCCTTGCCAGTATCACGGCGGAGATTGGCTCCAAGCACGAGGCGATTGCGCTCCAGCGTTCGGTAGTCGACACCTTCGCGCAGCTTGCCCGGCAGTCTCCCGGCAACACCAGCCACCAGGGGCGCACATCCGGTCCCTGATCGACTTGGCCCGTCTCCATCGCGTGACCGGCGATTCCCAGACAGCGGCTGGCGAACTGGAAACAGCGCGCAATCTGGCCGTTGCCATGCAGCAGGAGCGACCTGATGATCCCGCCTTCTCCGAGGCCTTGGCGGACTGCTACGACCAATTCGCACGGCTGGAAAGCAGCCGACCGGACGGTATGGAAAGGGAGACTGCCCTGCTGGCGGCGATCGCCATACGCCGGCGTCTGCTCGCCGACGATCCGGATGCCGAGCGACTCCGCGGCTCGTTGGCGGAGAACCTCGCGGCGCTCGGCGCCTTCTATTGCCAAGAACAGCGATACTCGGACGCCGCGACGTGCCTGAGCGAAGCGGCCACGCTGCAGGAACGTCTTGTCGACGAGCACCGCCACTCCGCAAGCTATCTCAGTGCCCTGGCGTCGACGTGCGACGAACTGGTCACCCTCTACAACCAGTGGTCGGAAATCCCCGGGCGGACGGAGACGGCCATACTCGCCGCGCTGCGAATCCGCCAGCGTCTGGTGCGGGAGCATCCGGCCGTCACCGAGTACCGGGCGAGACTGGCCGCCAGCCAGCACGCCCTGGCACGATTCTACCTGGCCGCCGGGCGTCACGCGGACGCGGGGAATGCTCTGTTGTCCGCCCAACAGCTCTACGACCAGTTGGTGGAAACGCACGGCGACATCCCCGAATTCCCGCTGGCCCTCGCGTCCGTCCATCGAGGGCTCGCCGTGGTTCTCGGGCAGCGCAAGCTGGTCGACGAGACAGTCCTGCACTGCCAAGAGGCGGTTCACCTCCTGCGCCTGCTGAGCGACCGGTTCCCGCAACAGGGCCAATACCTGAGAGAGCTGGCCAAGGCGTGCTGCGAACTGGGCGCCGCGCACGTTGCTGCCCAACATCCCGAGGAAGCCGAGAAAGCCTACGAGACGGCCATGGACGCGTTGGACGCGGCCGTGCCCTGGAACAGTGTCCTTGCCGTGGCCGGGGATGCCCAGTGGCTGGTCTCGCAGGCACCCTCGAGCGGTCCGACATGCTACCGGGCGGCGGTGCTCTTGGCGCAGGCTGCCGAGGCGGTCATGAAGGATGCGTCGCTGGAGACTGCCGAGCGCGATCGGCGAGCAGCAGCCTACGCCGCTTCCGCGCTCCGCGCCCTGAAATCGGCGGCCGCAGCGGGATATTTCGCCGACCCAGTACACTACAGACAGCTTCGAGAAGAGGACGCCTTCCAGTTCCTCCGGACTCGCGATGGGTACGGCAAGGAGTTCGATGAACTGGCCGCCCCACCAGACCGCTCGCCGCGGCAGGGCGAGAATCACCCATCGCAATTCCCGGAGGAATAGGTGGCTTCCGGCCGCCGTCACTCCCGCCTTCACGGGTTCGACGCGAGGGACGGCTCTCTCGGACCGGTGTTCCAGGAATCACGCAAGGCCGTCTAGGAATCGGACGGCAACAGATCGCGAACGAACTCGTGGAGTCCCAGGGCGATCAGTTCCTCCTCGATACGTTCCGGCGTCGGATCATCCAGCCCCCTGCCAATCTCAGCGATCAGAAGATCGACGAACTGAAGCCGCGCGCGGCGAAGCTTCTGCCGCAACGCGTCCGGGCGGACCGCTTTGCCCAAGTGTTCTGAGAGACGTCTGGCAAGCTGGTCGGACGATTCGTCCGGGTGGTCGGCTCGCATCCGCAAGAGAGTGTAGGGCACCGCACCAGGCTGCTTCCGTTCTTCCTGCCGCAGTGCGTCCCAGGCAAGGTCCAGAACGCTGAGCCGCCACGACTCGGACCACGCGCCTTCCGCCGCTTCGGCCCTGCAGGCAAGCTCGTCCGCCTCGAGCGAGACCGTACGCCGCCGTCTCTGGCGCGCCCATTGGTTTCGTATCATGTTGCGGATGGCGGTCTTCAGAAGGTCTCGGAAACGCCCCCGATGAGGATCTGCGCCTGAGAAGTCGCCGGACATCAGACGGACCACGATATCCTGCGTCATGTCCCCTGCCAACTCGTCCTCGCGTACGATGGCGGCCACATACCGCCGGATTGCCGGAAGGTACCGGAGGACCAGTGCTTGGCGTGCTTCGATCGTCGACCCATGAAGCGGGGCGTGGGCCGCTCGAAGCAGCGTCCAACGCATGGCAATCGCATCCAAACGGGAATTCGGCTGGCTGTCTGAATCCAACACGCGGCCTCCCTCCGGCCATCGCCCGGCCCAACACGGCGAACACCCGAGCCGAAGTGAGCCCGCATGTCACGCCGTCAATCCCCGGTTGTATACTCTTCGGCAACGGAGACCGACAGCCCCAAGGCCAGACCCCGCGGATTCCGGCGAGCCGATTCGCCAGCAGTCGAACTTCCACGGAAACCGTTCTTCTGGGGCGTGTCGAAATGCCGGCCACCTTTCGGAACGGTCGGGAATACCCGCCAACTAAACGCAGTTTCACAACTTGCCTCAAGGAGTCTGTCTCATGATCGGGGCGTGGCGATATCGCATGCTGCGTTGGGGAGCGATGCTCGGCTCCGGAGTTGTGGCTGTGATTCTCGTATGCTGGCTGTGGCCGGGGCGAGAACGGATCTTCGTGGTGGATGAGAGTTGGAGCGACCTGATGCGATCCGCACGGGAGGGCGATGTGGCCGAAACGCGTCGCCTGCTGGAAATGGGAAACGACCCCAATGCTCGCGGGGGCAGCCTGGGCCTCACACCGCTCATCGTTTCAGTGGCCAATGGGCATCGCGATGTTGTTGAGCTTCTACTGAACCGCGGCGCGTCGATCGAGGCCCCGGACGGCTCGGGCATGACCCCGCTCATGACCGCCACGCTGTTTGAGCAATCCGCAGTGGCTCAGCTTCTCCTGGATCGCGGGGCCGACGCGAACGCCTCTCTTCCCGCGAATTCGATGACGGCGTTGATGTTCGCCCACACCCCGGCCATGGCACGGATCCTGTTGTTGGCCGGCGCGGACGCTCGGGTACGCACGCAAGAGGGAAGAACCGCCGCCGACCACGCGGAGAACATGGGCCAATCGGACCTGGCGGAACTTCTACGACTGGCCGAACGTCAGCCGACAGCCCCCAACACCGCGCCGGCTCCCGCCGGCCAAATCACCGGGCTGACTGCTTTCGAGACGCCCAATCAATCACCTCGGACAGCTCCCGACGCCGCTCCCACCAGCCACCGTCCGTCGCCCGGTCGGCGCCCGGAAGTGCGACTTGACGGCGGAGAAGTGCCGCGGGTGACGCTCCAGAACCCCATATCGGGGTTCTCCATCGTGGTTCCGGAGGATTGGGAAATGGCCACGGGGAGTGCCGGCCACATCGAGATTGCCATCGACGCCCCCACCGGCGCTTCGTTGCGGAGCCAGCCGGCCGTGTGGTTCTTCCGTGCACCCAACGCCCCGCGGATGCAGGCCGAACTCCTTGCACGGGATCTCCGCCGACTCGACTCGGCAACCACGGACGTGCGAACGACGGGCCAGGATGGCCCATGGGAGGTTCGAGCCACCTTCGTGCTGGCGCGACTGGGTCGGATCTGGACGTCGTGGCGATGTTGCCAGGAACGAGGCACAAGCTATGTGGTGGCAGCCGCAGTCCGAGAAGACCTTCTCGCCCGGTATCAGGATGATATCGAGGCGGCGCTCACCAGTTGCCGCTTGATATCCCATCCCACCCTGCAAGTGTTCGGGGAACCGAGTGAGGCTGCCTACAGCTTGTCGCTCCCGCAGGGTTGGCGGTGGGAAGGCCGGATCGTACGAACATCGGCCATCCCCGGCTATTTTGAGTGGAAAGCGCAGTGCGCGGACGAACTGGTCGGGTGCTTCACGGCGGAACCGGCGGTCTTCAACATCGCAACGCCGTACTTCTCCCCCGACGAGGCCGCCGGCGGGATCGTCCTGGAACGGCTCAGAACCATTCTGCCCGACGTGCAACTGGCCGGCGTTCAAGAGCTTCCGCGGGTCGAGCAATGCATGCGTGAGGCTTGGGAGTCGCTCATGCCGGGTTCGCGGCCCCAGGGCGGGAAAGTCCGCGCTGACTACATCGCCACCCGAAATGGCATCCCCATCCGCCTGCGCCTCGACATCGCCACCTGGATGCCCAACGCCTCCACCGCGCCCGGTATGGAGGGACGAGGCAACTGGTTCCTGTTCTCTTCAGGCACCTGGGCGCCCGACCGTGAGTTCGATGAGGGATACCGGCTGGCTCGCGGCGTGCAGTCATCTGTGTTGACCTCCAGCGAGTGGAAACGCCGGCAAGGTCGCGCGGTGGAAGGAGTCCTGACCTCTCGTCGCGGTGTTCTGGAAGAAGCGAGTGAGGGGTGGGATGCACTCGTGCGAGGGATGGAACGGGTGCCCGACCCGGACGGCGGCCCGGTTCAGGAAGTACCCAACCTGGAGGGGCAGGTCTGGAAGGACCCCGACGGCAAGATGTGGCGTGTTTCTCCCGACCCGGACACGGAAGCATGGGTCCGCAGCCAAAACTGGACGTTCGTCCGCTGAGGGAGTCCCGCACGGGCCCTCCATCGACGCGGTTGCGATGTCGAGCGCGCCGGCGGCGTGCGCGCTGCGTGTCGCCGAGCCTGCAAAGTCTGCGCAGGTTGTGTAGTTCCCCGCCCTGTCGACAGGTGCACATGCCATTCAGATCGTCTGGAGAACCGCGCCGGCGACACCAGGGTCCACGCAGGCCGAGCTGAACTCCCGGTCCGAGACTGGGTTCTAACAACACGCGGGGCACGGCAGGTGCGGAAGCGTTTTTCGTGGAGCAGGCCAGAGGCGGGTTCGCAGCCGGATTGAAGCGCCACAACAATTGGCGGAAACTGAGGGGTACATCGGTGGAGAGCGCTGCGACTTGACACCAAATGACAAGACGGCCGGAACGTAGTCTGGAGGTGGTTCCGGTCTGTCCAGACTGTGAGTGATGGTACGCACGGGACGAGTATCGGCGCACTGATGAGAAGGCGGAAGCATGAACGTACGCGACGAGTATCGGGCCTGGTTTCGTGACCTCTGTGGCTGGTCGGCGCACGATTGGCAAGTAGCATTGGGCTCGGCAGCGCAGTGTGATAACCGGCTGATTCGCATCCCTACCGGGCTCGGCAAGACCGAAGGCGTTCTGTCCACCTGGATTTACCATAGCGCAGACCCTGCGTTCCGGGCGCGCATCGACGAGAGCGCCTCGTTGGCCGCCTCGGGTCGGACTGGGAATGGAAGCGTGCCGAGCTGGCCGCGGCGGCTGGTGTGGTGTTTGCCGATGAGGGTGTTGGTCGACCAGACGGTCGAGCGGTGCCGGGCGATCATCGACCGCTGGTCGGAGATGGCCGGAGTGTCGAGCAATGATCGGCTGCGGGTGCATGTGCTGATGGGCGGCGCGGACGCCGACCGCTGGTGGCTGGAGCCGGAACGCCATGCCGTGATCGTCGGCACGCAAGACATGCTCCTTTCGCGGGCTCTCAACCGCGGCTACGCTTCCGGGCGCGGCCGGTGGCCGATGGAGTTTGGCCTGCTCAACCAGGACTGCCTGTGGGTCATGGACGAAGTGCAGCTGATGGATGTCGGCTTGGCTACGTCCGCTCAGCTCCAGGCCTTCCGGGACCAGGACCGATCGAAATGGCTCCGTCCGTGCTACACCTGGTGGATGAGTGCCACGTTGCAGCCGAATTGGCTGCGCAGCGTCGACACGCTGCCGAGGTATGACGACTGGACCCGTGATCCGTGTGTCATTCCCGCCGAGCAGCGGATTGGCGGGCTGTTTGATATCGCCAAGTCGGTGCAGTGTGAGTCGATAGGTGCGTCGGACGCGCGCGCGTTTGCAAAGAGAGTTCTCGAGGGGCACGCGGCACTTTCCGATGGAGGATTCGGGCGCATCACGCTGGTTGTCTGCAACACGGTGCGGCGGGCGCTCGAGACACACGCAGAGCTGCAGAAGGCGGGACGCACGGACGGCCTGGAGCTGGTCCACAGCCGCTTTCGCCCTGCCGAGCGCGCCGCGTGGCGGCAGCGGTTCCTTCATCGCGCGGCTTGTACGACCGGGGCCGACTGGATCATTGTGGCCACGCAGGTCATCGAGGCGGGTGTCGACATTTCAGCCGGCTGTCTGGTTACGGAACTGGCACCATGGCCCAGTCTCGTGCAACGGTTCGGCCGCTGCGCCCGATATGGCGGTTCCGGCCGGATTCTCGTCGTGGATCGCGGGCAAGACGACAAGAGCGCGTTACCGTATGACGCGGAGGAACTGGCGGCCGCATGGGATGCGCTGCCGGCGCTTTCCGGCGCCGGACTGTCGGCGTTGGAATCCTTCGAAGACGGCCTCAGTGCGGAGGCCCGTGCGCGCCTCTACCGCTACGATCCTCCACATCTGCTGATGCGCGACGAGTTCGACGAATTGTTTGACACGACTCCGGACCTGACCGGTGCGGACCTCGACATCAGCCGCTTCATCCGGTGCGGTGACGAACGCGACCTGCAAGTCTTCTGGGACGATGTGCCTGGTGACGACAAGCCTGCGGCAGCGCGCCAGCCGCGGCGGGAGGAGTTGTGTGCCGTTCCGTTCCTCACCGCCCGCGACTGGTTATGCGAGAAGAACAAATCGAGGCTCCGCGGCAATCTGCGGGCATGGGTCTGGGACTGGATCGACGGCCAATGGGTCGCGGCGGCGCGCGAGACTCTGCTGCCGGGCCGGGTCGTGCTGGCCGATGCCCGTTGCGGCGGCTACCGACCGGCCAGCGGCTTTGCCCCCGACTCGAAGGTGCCGGTTCCCGTCGTCCCGCAACCGCCGCCCGATCCGATCGTGGAGCGGATGGAACATGCTGATAGTCAGCAGGACGGTGAACCGCTCAGCGTCTGCTTGTGGAAGACGATCGCTACGCACAGCAGAGAGGTGGAATCCGCGGTGGCTGTGATTGCCGCCGCAGTCGGTTTGTCGGACGCGACTGAGCTGACACGCATCTTGAGACTCGCCGCGCGCTGGCACGACATCGGCAAAGCGCATCCGGCTTTCCAGGGCAAGATCGGCAATGCGGACGGGGAACCGCGTCCGGACCGTGACGATCTGGGCAAAGCGCCGGACGGTGCATGGCGCAAACCGCCGGGCCTGTACGTATTCCGCGGGGACGAGACAGAAAGGCGTCCCGCGTTCCGCCACGAACTGGCCAGCGCGCTGGCGCTGTTCAGCGTCCTAAGGCAGTATGCCCCCGAGCATCCGGCCTTGTTAGGGCCGTGGATGGGATTGCTGGACCAGCTGGGCATCCCGATGCCGGAGAAGCGCGCGGGCGATCCGCCGACCGCGGAGATCAAGGCGGTACTGGACTGCAATCCGCTTCAATTCGACCTGCTGGCCTACCTGGTTGCGGCGCATCACGGAAAGGTCCGCGTCGCCCTGCACGCGGCCCCGGCCGACCAGGACTACCGGCCGAAACCCGGCGCGGGCAACGGCCTGCCGATCCGCGGGGTCCGTACTGGCGACGTGTTGCCGTCGATCTCGCTGACTCCCGGCTCCCCGCCGCTGCCCGAGCTGCCGCTGACGCTCTCCCCGGCGGAACTCGGCTTGTCCTTCGAAACCGGGGCCAGTTGGCGGGAGCGGACCCAGAAGCTGATTGAGCATTTCGGCCCGCCCACGCTGGCGCTGCTCGAGACTATCCTGCGCGCCGCCGACGCCCGGGCTTCGCAGTTGAACACCGCGGATCCACTCATGGTTCAGGAGGTCGTTGCATGACGCTCCATTTGCACCATCTCCACGGCTGCGCGCCGCAACCGCTGGCCTTATATCTCAAAGCGATCGGCATCCTGCGCCTGATTGCCGAACAGGTCGATCGCGACACCCGCGGCTGGTGGCAGCATGAGCATTTCTGTCTGCTGACCAAACTGGATCGGGAGGCTCTCGAGCAGTTCTTCCTGGAGGAATACGCGCCGACGCCGTTCCTGTCGCCGTGGAACAAGGGATCCGGCTTCTACAAGGAAAATGATTTGGGGCTGACGCCCATCGAGCACTCGACCGCTCCCCGGCTCGCCACCTTCCGCGCCGCGATAGCGGATGCGCGCCGGCTGCTCGACGCCATCGGGAAGGCCGATGCGGCGATTCGCGCAATCAAGGATCGTACCAAGACGACGCGCGCCTTTCAGTCCGCCGAGCAGCGCCGCGCATTGCGCAATAGCGACGCGTTCCAGCGGACGGTTGCGGGCCTGAGGGCGGAACTGGAGAAGGAGAACTTGGCCGATGAGGCATGTCACCGGATTCGAGAAGAGCTTGCAGTCATTGAATCGGTGGCAACCGATCCAGCGGGTCCGCCCACGAAGGCCGAAGCTGCAGCCTTGAAGAAACACGAGGGGTACAGGCGACTCTTGCGCGAGGCGGAGAAGGATTTCAAACGGCTCAAGGCGTCGCTGCTTCCCGACTGCCGTCGTGCGTGGCGAGGGCTACACGCCAAATGGATGGCGGCGGGTGTTGTGCTTGACGAGAACGGTGAGCCGCAGTTCCCGTCGATGTTGGGAACGGGCGGGAACGACGGAAACCTTGATTTCACCAACAACGCGATGATGCGGTTCGCTGATCTATTCGACCTGACGACGACGCTGGCCGTCCCGCGCGAACGGACGCCGGAATTGCTGCGCCATGCGCTGTGGTCGGAAGGAACGAACTCCTTGAGCGACGCCGCCATTGGGCAGTTCCTGCCGGCCGGCGGCGGTGGGGCGAACACATCCACGGGGACAGGGGGCGCGTCCTCGATCAATGCCTGGGAATTCCTATTGATGCTCGAGGGTGCCGTCCCCTTCACCGCCCGCGCGACGCGCCGGCTTGATCTCAACGCGAAAACCAAGGCGAGCGCGCCGTTCGCTTTGCACGCGCACCCAGCGGGATACGCGTCGCCCGGCAGCGAAAAAGACGCGCGTGGCGAGCAGTGGCTGCCATTGTGGTCCAATCCCGCGACGATGCAGGATGTCCAGTCGCTGCTGGGTGATGCGCGTCTGCAGCTCGGCCGTCACCACGCCAACCGCCCTGTGGACGCCGCACGCGCGATCGCCAGCCTGGGGGTGGCACGAGGCATTACCGCCTTCACGCGTTACGGTTTCTTGGAACGCAACGGTCAATCGACGCTGGCTGTTCCCCTGGGGCGCATCCGCGTCGAGCACCGGCCACGTTCGCGGTTGATCGATGATCTGGCGGACTGGGCGAACATGCTGCAGCAGCTTGCGCGGGACGGGAAGTCGCCGGCCCGGCTGGTTCATGCGGAGCGGCGGCTGGCCGACGCCATGTTTGCCGTGCTCACGCGCGACGATACCGCGCCCCGCTGGCAGGCGGTGTTGGAAGCCGCCGTCGATGTTGAAGCGCTGCAGAGGGGCGGCACGGCCCTGCGGGCCGGGCCGATTCCGGCGCTACAGCCCGGTTGGGTGGAGGTGATCCACGACAACTCGCCGGAGGCGCGTCTTGCGCTGGCGCTGGGCAGCGCCGCGGCGGGTTACAGCGGGGACGGGTGGGCGGTCGATCCGATCCGCCACCATTGGCTGCCGCTGGAACGGGGCGCCCGACGCTTCCGGATCCAAGACCAGCGGTTGGCCAACGATCCACGTGTCGTGCTGACCGGGCGGCAAGCGGTGGACGACCTGTCTGCCGTGGCGGTTCGGCGGATGCAGGAAGCGGAAGCCGCGAGCCAGCGGATCCTGCCGCTCCAGGCCGCGCGCGGGTGTGCGGCTTCGCTGTCTGATCTGGCCGAGCTCGTCGATGGTCACGTCGACCTGGACCGCGTGTTGACACTCAGCCGGGCGCTGATGGCGTTGGACTGGCGCCAATGGTCCTTGCAGCGCGGCTGGGAGCGGCTGCCGAAACGGCCTCGTTCGGACGCGCAACCGGGCGAAGCGTGGCTTGCGCTGCGGCTGGCCTGTCTGCCCTGGCCGATCGACGAGGGCCTGTCGGTTCCGGTCGAGTCGTCGATCGTCAGTCGGTTGATGTCCGGCGATGCGATGGTCGCGGTGCGAATCGCGGCCCAGCGTTTGGGGGCGTCCGGCATTCGTGTCCCGTTCGCGTCCGCGTTTGCCGACGCGGAGACCGCGCGGTTGTGGGGCGCGGCGCTCGCCTTCCCGATTTCACGTGACAGCGCACGGCGCGCCGTCAAGATTCTCATACCTGATTCCTCCGGAGTGTCCCATGCCTGATCTCAGCACGCTCGATGATGTCAACCGTTTGCTGTTCACCGTTCGGTTGCGTCCGATCCAAACCGATCGGTTCCAGCCCACAGGATTCCCGAACCTCGGCCATGCCACCTACCAGACGAGCGACGGCCAGAAGCTGTTGGTCGAGAGTGCGCAGAGCATGGCCAATCGCCTGGAAAGGGCCGTATGGGACGAGGCGAACAACTGCCCGGTCACGGCACTTCAAGGCATCAGCCACGTGACGGTGAATCGAACCGTCAAGGGCACGAGTGTGTTTCTGACCGACACGATGCTGGAAGCCCATCGACTCAACAGCCCCTATCTGCTGGAGTCCAGCGACAAGGTTTTCTTCAACAAGATGAAGGGAGAGCTGGTCGGTCTGGAGGAAGGCCCTATCAATCGCGCTCGGCTTGCCAAGGTTGTTCTCAAGTACGATGTGGGGAGCCTGATTCACGGATTGTTTCTGGCGAAGAGCGACCTGGCCGGCGGGCGTCTGCGCATTGCCCGTGCGCTGTCGTCGTTCATCGAAGCCAGCGGGGTGCAGGTTGCGGCGTCGGGCGGGGTCAAGAATGACCACGTGAACCCGTCGGGCGACACGAAGTCCGGTTTTGGGAACGTGCCGTTCGCGCGCGACGAGTTCACGGCCGAGTCGATCGACTGTCACTTCAATCTGGATCTGGCCCAGATTCGCGGCTACGGGCTGGGCGACGACGTAACGAACCTGCTGATCCTGCTGTCGCTGCATCGCGTTCGGCGGCTGTTGGACGGCGACCTGCGCCTGCGCACGGCCTGCGATTTGGAACCGGTGGACGGCACGGACATCCGGGCGACTCGTCCCCGTGGTTTCACGCTGCCGTCACTTCCGGACCTCGAAGCGGCGCTGCCCGCTGCCATCCGGAAGTGCGCCGCTGAAATGGTCCATGAGACGGTGATGTTCAACGACGAACTGAAGAAGACGAAGGAGCCGAAGGCCGGTTCGGCGGAACAGGAAGACGCGCCGGATGAAGACGAGGGGTAAGAGATGCCAACAGTCCTCATGAGTTTTCCTGGTGGGCGTTACCACGCCACGCCGTGGGGGCACCACGTGAACGAAGGTCAGATTGAATGGCCGCCGTGCCCTTGGCGGCTGCTTCGCGCCCTGATCGCCACCGGCTATACCAAACTCGGGTGGCACGAAGTCCCGCCGGCAGGCCGCCGACTGATCGAGACTCTGGCGGGCGTGTTGCCGGTGTATCAGCTGCCGCGTGCCAGTTCCGCTCACAGTCGGCACTATATGCCGATCGGCGAGCTTTCCAATGGCGTGGAAAAGACGACGCTGGTCTTCGACACGTGGGCCAACGTCGGCGATGACGCGCTTGCCATTCGGTGGGGGTGCGATTTGGATCATGAAGCCGCCGCGCTGCTGGCCGAACTGGCGGGTCTGCTCGGCTATCTTGGCCGCAGTGAGAGCTGGGTCGAAGCGCGCGTGGTGCCGGATGATTTCCCGTTCGACGAAACGCGGCAAGCCGTGCCGCAACGGAACGGCGAGGAGCTTGGCCCGCACTGGGAACTGATCCCGCTGATGGCACCCGTCGCACCGGACAGTTACACCCAATGGCGCGAGGAGAAGGTGGCAGCCGCACAGTCCGCGCATCCGTTGCCGGAAGGTCGAAGCAAGAGACCGACGAAGTCACTCGAAAAGCAAAGGGCGGCTGCCGTTGCGCCGTTTCCGGTCGACCTGATCTGCTGCCTGCAGAAAGACACCGTGTGGTGGAAGAAAGAGCACAGGTGGAGCCAGCCGCCAGGTGCGCGCCGGGTGCTCTACTGGCGCCCAGTGGATTCGCTTGCCGTGACGCGGCCGCGGGCGCCGGAACCGCGGCCGGCGGGTCCGGTCGAGGCGATGTTGCTGGCGCTGAGCACGCAGAGCCGCAACAAGCTGGCGCTGCCACACGTGCATCGGACGCTGCCGCAAGCCGAGTTGCTGCATCAGATGCTTGTTGCACGAGTCGGTCAGGGGCGGCGGGTGGATTGTGCGGAACTCACGGGACACGATCGGTTCGGGCGGCCGCTGGCCGACGGCCATCGGCATGCGCACATCCTGCCGCTCGACTTGGACCGCGACCAGCATCTGGACCACATTCTCATCTGGGCGCCTATGGGGCTGAGCGATGCGGCGCAGCGAGCGATCAGCTCGTTGAAGCGAACATGGACCAAGGGGGGCGCGGGCGATTTGCAGCTCGCGCTGGTCGGTCGCGGCGAGTTGCGCCAACTACGATCCTTCCCCGAACCCCTGCGCCATCAGGCAATACGACTGCTGGCGGCGGACGACGGTGGTCGATTACCGGGCCAGCACACGCGAGTCGGAGCGAGGACCTGGATGAGCCTGACGCCCTTCGTTCCGCCGCGGTATGTCAAACGTCGGGGACGGAACACGCTGGAAGGACAGGTGTTTGCGGAACTCCAGTCGCGCGGTCTGCAGGTGGCCGAGAGCGTGGAGGTCCTGCGTGATGAATCGATCGCCTTGCGGCATTTCGTGCGCGTACGCCGTCGCGGCGGCAGCCCGCCGCCGGTGGACATCGGCTACGCGCTGCGCATCACCTGGACTGAGCCGGTGCCCGGCCCCATCGCGCTCGGCTACGGCTGCCATTTCGGCCTGGGCCTGTTCGCGGCCCAGGAACCGGAAGAGACCGTCGGCAAGAGCAATACGGGTTGATCGGCAACCGGACTCTCCGCACATCGCAGCGAACCAGGTAGCCAGAGCCGCCCCACGGCGCTGCGCCGATCGACGCACCGGAGCCTGGCAAACCAGAGTGTCTACCACGGACTGCCTGTCGGCTGCGGAAACCCGGTTACGGTGTGGCAAAAACCGGAGCACGCGACGCACGCTTCAATGGGGCCGCGGGGGATCAGCCGCGGAAACGAGGTGGCTTTAGAAGAGGTCACACACTACATCACTGCTTCAATGGGGCCGCGGCTGATCAGCCGCGGAAACCCAGCTATGTCCTGGTTGAGTTGATGTATCCAGAGGAGCTTCAATGGGGCCGCGGCTGATCAGCCGCGGAAACGGGAGGATTGGTTCTACGCGAACAAAGAAGAT
>JBPOJB010000071.1:0-32539 GCA_052034005.1 Planctomycetota bacterium
GTCTCTGTAGCGCAGCGGTGGGGGCCAGCGCGCGGGCCGACGTCCGCCTGACGGCGGACTCTGGCCCTGCGGTTACACAGGCCAGCGGGCCGCGTGCTGTGGGAGGGGCGGATACCAACGCATCCCCCCGCCGCCTCTGTAGCGCAGCGGTGGGGGCCAGCGCGCGGGCCGCCGTCCGCCTGACGGCGGACTCTGGCCCTGCGGTTACACAGGCCGGCGGGCCGCGTGCTACAAAATCGTCCACACCCTGAACCCAGGTGCCACCGTCGTCCGCCACGGGCTTAGGTGCCAGCCGCCGGTGTCCAGCGCGCGGGCCGCCGTCCGCCTGACGGCGGACTCTGGCCCTGCGGTTACACAGGCCAGCGGGCGGCGTGCTGCAAAATGGTCCGCACCCTGCACCCAAGCGCCACCGTGTCGGCGGCGATGGGCCGGTCCTGGGGCTGCCGCATCAGGTCGTAATACTGGCGGAACGCCTCCTGCCGGTCCCGGCCCAGGTTGTGCTGGCGGCCGTTGATCTGGACGTACCAGGCGCGGCGGGACTTGCGGAAGAACGGCTTGGGGAAGTGAGGCATTGCGAACCCTCCAGCTGAGCACTTGGAAAAACTGGAAGGCGAGCCAGAAGGTTCGCTTTAAGGGGCCTCGCCGAGTAGCAGCTCTGCGGGGCCCGTTTTCGTTGAGGCGACCGCCCAAAGTCTGACAAACTTCTCTGACATTGGGTAGGTCGTCGTCGTAAGTCAATATCCCCGACAGGATTCGAACCTGTAGCCTTTGGCTCCGGAGGCCAACGCTCTATCCAATTGAGCTACGGGGACCTGATTCGCAAGTATCCTGAACACAACGCCTTGCGGCAACGCGGGCTGGGACCGGCAGGAAAAGTCGGCAGGCAACGCCGACCGTTTCCCGCGACAATCCCGAACGCGATCGCCCACAACACGAGAATTCTAGCGGGTTCCCGGGCCAATGCCTAGCCGTCCCGATATCCAATCGAGCTACGACGACGCACGGCGATGTACCAGCGCCCGCAGGGTTGTGTCGAGCACCATGTCGAGTCTCGCGCCGACGTCTTCGGCCAGGAATCGCAGGACGAAGTAGCCGTGCTCCTGCAGCAGCGCGTCTTTACGGCGGTCGCGGCGGTAGGCGTCCTGGCTCTCGAGATGCTGGCCGCCGTCCAGTTCCACCACCAGCCGCGCGTCCGGGCACAACAGGTCCACTTCCATGTTGCCCCAGCCGTCGAAGGGGATCGGCAACACCACGTTCAACTGGAATCGGCCCGCAGTCGCCGCCAGGGTCTCCAGCCGTCGAAAGAAGAAGGCCTCGGCGGCACTCCGCGCGCGTGCCGCCCCTTCGGCGCCGGGATCCGGCTGCCGCGCGGCATGCACGAACAGTCGGGCCAGCGGCGCGTCGACGCCGTCGCGCACCAGGCGGCGCACGCTGGCGGAATACTCGTTCTTCCACGCCGGGTCCACCGGCAGCAATACGTCGGCAGGCCAACCGGGGACGGCACTGCCCGGAATCAACACCGTGTAACCCACCGCTTCGTACCCGGCACATCGCCGATCGAACATGCGGGCCAGCATCGGCACGTTCAAATCCGCGTAGTCGTACACCCGGACTTCCGTCTTGCCTTCGTGCAGCCGGTGCAGGCGCCCGACGTACTGGGCAACGGTTCCGCGCCAGGACACAGGCAGCGCCAGGAACAACGTGTCCAAGCGGGCGTCGTCGAACCCTTCGCCGATGTATCGGCCGGTGGCCAGGAGCACGCGCGGCTCGCCCGCGGGAACGCGCGCCAGCCGGCCGGCCGCCGTGCGCAGTTCGCGTGCGCCCCTGCCGCCATGCAGCGTGACAACATGCGTCACCTGCAGTGCAAGCTGGTCGGCCAGGGCCCGCAAGTGCTCCTTGCGTTCCGTCAGAAGCAAGGGTGAACGGCCCTCCCGCAACGCCTCCAGTACGTCGGTGCAGATCAGCCGATTGCGCTCCTCATCCGCGATCAATTCCCGATAGAGCGCGTGAAACTGCAGTCGCCGGTCGGGGTCCGCTTCTGTCAGCGGACGGAATGACGTGGGTCGAACGTGGACGGTATGGGCAAAAGGCCGCTCCTTCGCGGCCGCCTTCGCGTCCACTCGATGCCGCACAGGACCGCACTGCATGAAGATGATGGGGTGGTGCCCGTCCTTGCGAGTCACGGTTGCGGACAACCCCAGCACATACTTCGCCTTGGCGCGGCGTGCCACCAGCTCGAAGCTCCGCGCGGACAGATGGTGGCACTCATCGACGATCACCTGGCCGTAGTCCTCCACCAGATCCTGGACGATGCCCTTCCGCACCAGGCTCTGGATCACGGCCACGTCCAGCGCGCCTGTTACGCGCCGTTTCCCTCCACCGATCTGTCCGATCTCCTTCCTGGGCAGGCCGAGGAAGAACGACAACCGCTCGATCCACTGGTCGACCAGCTGTCGACGGTGCACGAGCACCAGCGTATTGACCGCCCGCTGGGCAATGAGCCACGCGGCGACAACCGTTTTGCCGAAGGCCGTCGTGGCCGACAAGACGCCGGTGTCATGGGCGAGCAAGCAGCGAGCGGCAGCCAACTGTTCGGGCCGCAGGCGCCCTTGAAACGTCGCCCGCAGCGGCATTCCGGCAAACCGCTGGTCGCGGACATCCACCTCCATGTGCAGTTGGCGAAAGAGCGTCCGGAGCTCCTCCAGGCACCCGCGGGGCAGGGCAATATGCCGATCCAGCTCCTCGCCGCAGGCAATCACCCGTGGCTTGCCGTAGGTCGAGAGCCGCATCGCCTGAGCCTTGTAGAACTCAGGGTTCTGGAAGGCGGCCAGCCGCAGCAGCCGGTTGCGCAGCGCCGCGGGCAGACCCTCGTTCGCGATGTAAACCCGATCGCCGAGTGTCAGCACAACGCGGCTGGGCAGTGGGCCGGGAATCGCCATCGTGCCCGGGCCGGATGGCGGCGCTGCCCATGGTGCGCCACTGTCTTCGTCATCCTGGAACTGCCGCACGCCGACAATACGGTCGCGTGCCCGGGCGTCGCGCACGATCCGCTCAACGGTCGGCGCATCCAAACGCTGGACCTGACTCAGGAATTCCCATTGGTCAGGGTAGGGTTCCCAGTGCGTGTCCACGAAGACGCTGTTGCCGCGCCTGCGTGGTTCGCCTTGCAACGGGAGCGCGATCAGGTTTCCGAATCCGCCCTGCGGCAACGTATCCTGGTTGGGAAACAGGCGATCGTACGATGCGAGTCCGATCTCCGGCCGGTGCTCCATCGTCTCCGTCAGGATGTGGGCGCCCAGCCGGCGCGCCAGGGAGGCGGGAACCGGACCATCGAAGAAGACCCAGATGTGTCCGCCGTTGCCCGATCGTGAACGCTCCAAGGCGGCCGGCACGCCGATTCGTTCGCAGGTGGCAGACACAGACCGTGCATCCTCCTGCCAGGCGCGTTTGTCGAAATCGATCGCGAGGAAGAAGCATGTCTCATCCAACAGCAGTGGGTATACGCCCAGCACGAAGGCCGCTCCGCGATCGTCATGTCCCTGGAGATGCGAACGGATCACGCCATCGGTGATCGGCAGATACCGCGGGTGCCGGCACGCAGAGCACTTTCCATGCGGTTTCAGACAGACTCCCCTCAGCCACTCGTTCGCGCAGGCGGGTGAGTACCCCGATTTGCCGGACGCACGGCTCTCGAAGCGCCGCGCGAAGACATCCTCCCGACCGCGAAAGAGCGCGCGGAAGAGGGCGATCTTCGCCTCCGGCGAGGACCGGTTACTCGCGGTGAAGTGTTCCACAGGCAGACCCCCCTACACGCGAATCGACGCCTGTCGGCTCGGAAGCGCTCCCCCACCCAGCGTCGTCGCAAGCGGCCGCGCGGGAACGGTGACGACCGTGCGACCATCGCACCCTGCCCACTGTTCCGCTTTATCAATACCTGGTCCCAGATTCAAGAAGGGCGGACGCGGGAGGCCGGGCGATCCCAGGGTGCGCGACGGGGCCGCCGATCGGGATTCGCCCGGCGGCCCCACCAGGCGATCGCCCGGGCAGCAGTTGTCAGACGACCAGCGTGCTGTACACTCGCAGTCAAATGCCTCGGCCGCGGGTTCCGGAACCTTGTACCGGGAGAACCGATTCGGCTGGAGGTCAGGCGACGGCAAGCGCTGTGCGCGGTTCCCAAGCGCCCTCGCGTCGATCGTGGCCCAACCTGGTCCCCGCCGACCCGTTTGCCGAGCGGTCCTTTGCGATGTGGGAGTCCGGCCGATGACGGGAGCGACATACACGCCGCGAGATCGGGTCCTCAAGGCCTTGCGTCACGAGGAGCCGGACCGTGTGCCACGCGACCTTTCGTCCACGCAGGTCACCGCGATCAGCAACGTGGCTTACGCGAATCTCCGCCGGTACTTGGGCCTGCCGCGCGAGGAGCCCGACACCATGGACGTCGTGCAGCAGGTCTGCATCCCGCATGACGATGTCATGGAGCGGCTGGAGATCGACACGCGCGGCCTGTTTCCCCTGGTCAGCGTCAACTGGAATGTGAGCATTCAGGACGACGGCGATTCCTGGTCGCTGGTCGACGAGTGGCACTGCAGGCATCGCATGCCCAAGGAGCACGGCCACTACTTCAGCCTCTGCCAGAGCCCGCTCTCGGACCTGTCTCTCAGCAAGGGCGCGGTCGATGCCCTGCCGTGGCCGGATCCATCCGATCCGCGACGTTGGGCCGGGCTACGGGCGCGGGCCGAACGGTTTCGGGCCGGCGGCCACGCGGTCGTGATGCGCGGGTTGTGCGCGGGGATCCTCGAGATGGCTTGCCGGCTGCGCCCCATGGACCAGTTGATGATGGATCTTGCCACGGCGGACCAGGCGGCGATCCACCTGCTCGCGAAGATCATGGAGCTCAAGGCCCGCTTCTGGGAAGCAGCGCTGGCCGACCTTGGCGACGTGGTGGACGTGATCGTGGAGGCCGACGACTACGGCACGCAGCAGTCGATGCTGGTCAGTCCCGCCATGTACCGCCGGCTGCTCAAGCCGCTCCAGGCCGAGCTGTTTTCGATCATCCGGCGGCATGCGCGGACCAGTTTCATCTTCTTTCATTCCTGCGGGAATGTGCGGGCGCTGATACCCGACTTCATCGAGATCGGCGTGGACATCCTGAACCCCGTGCACATCGCGGCGTCGGGGATGGAGCCCGCCGCGCTGAAGCGCGACTTCGGGCGCGACATCTGTTTCTGGGGCGGAGGGGTGGACACCCAGGGCGTGCTCCCCACCGGCACGCCCGCACAGGTGCGGGAGAACGTGCGGCGCAACGTCGGCGCGCTCGCGCCGGGCGGCGGCTACGTCTTCAACACGGTGCACAACATCCAGGCGGACGTGCCGCCCGAGAACATCCTGGCCATGTTCGAAGCGCTGGCGGAGGTGGGAGTCTACTGAGCCCGGCCCGGGACGAAGCCGCGCAGCAGCAGCGACTTCAACGCGGCCGCCATGGCCGCCATGTATCGCTGCTGATCGCGCACGTGGAATATGTAGCGCGGCGGGCTGCCAGCGCCCGGCGTCCAGCGCGTCACTCCGTCCGGCGTGCAGGCGACCTGGACCGGATCGAAGCTGAACACCGGCGCCTCCGCGTCGGCCAGCGGCACGATTCGACCGTCGCCCGACACGGTTTCGCCCACGGAGTGCAGGAAGCCGCCCGTACACCACATGTTGCGGTCCATGGCCTGGATCTGCGCGTGCAGGTCCGCATCCTTGGCGCCGAGCAGGTAATGCAGCCAATTGGGCTGGCGCGCCACTGCCCCGCCCGGATCGGCCATGGCCCCGCCGTGCAGGAACATGTAGGCGAAGAAGTTCTGCACGGAGTCGGGCAGCTCGGGCAGGATATCGCCCTGCCGGAAGCGGTAGAACGTGCCGTACTGGCGGACCTGGAACACGTCGTCCGACGAGGCGCTCAGTTTGTGAAAGCACGGCATCCAGTAAACGGGACAGGGCAGCTCGAACATGGCGGCGTAGGCGCGCGGGTCCAGATGCACGTTCCACTCCAGCCACCGCGCTTCCTCGGGGTCCGGCGTGCCGCTGCCGGCGTTCAGATAGACCGCGGCGCACTTCTCGGCGAACAGCCCGGGGTCCATCCGGCCGGCCAGCGCCACATCGCGGCACGATCCAAGCACGTGAATCACGACCGGCCGCGGCGCGCGGCGGAGTATGTCCAACAGCGCGCGGATGCCGCGGAGCGCCGGCACGTTCTCCGCCTTGTCGAAATCCTGCGACTCCAGCCAGGCGGGCGACCCGACCATGACCGGCACCGCCGTGCCGGTCAGGTAGTTCATCTGCGCCACGGCCAGGACATCCGGGTCCTGGTCAGCGCCTGGCCGCGGGAAGTCGATCAGCACTCCCAGCAGGTCGGCACTCCCTTGTGCCGCCAACGCGTAGGCAGATGCCAGATCCCAGTGGTCGTCCGGATCGCAATGGGGCCGGAACAGGTCGCTGACATGGATCATCGGAACCGCGCGTCTTTCGGCGGGCGAATCGGCCCGGGAGGTGGATGCCAGCTTCCCGGCAGCCGCCACGCCGGCGATCGTTGCCGCCAGGACCTCTCGTCGTGTCAAAGGCATTGTCGTTCTCCGCATGTCCGGTCTGGGCACGCCCCATTATACCAGATCGCGAGATGATGGCGTGGACGTTTGCATCTCTTGGCGAGGCGGTTATGATGCCGTGCGGGTAATCGGGTTCCGTAACGATCGCGGAGTCGCGCCATGAAGGCGGTCAGCATTTTCAATCATGTGCTTGGCCCGGTGATGCGTGGGCCGTCCAGTTCCCACACGGCCGGCGCGTTTCATATTGCGAGCATGGCGCGCTCGATTCTCGGAGGCTCGCCGCGCCGGGCGGTGCTGGCGTTCGATCCCGGCGGGTCGTATTGCGTTACTTATGCTGCGCAGGGCGCTGACCGCGGCTTCGCCATGGGGCTGATGGGCAAGCCGTTGACGGACGAATCGTTCTTCACTTCGCTCGACGATGCGTCGCGCGCGGGGCTGGACATCGAGTTCCAAACCCGCCGGCTCGCCGAACCGGACCACCCGAACACTGTGGAGCTGGAGCTGTACGGGGATGCCGCCGCGCCGCTGAGGCTGGTCGCGCGCTCGATCGGCGGCGGGGCGGTCGAGATCACTCGGATCAATGGCCGGGCCGTGCTGTTCGACGGTTCCAGTCACGAGATCCTGGTTGAAGTGCCTGCCGACCGGGCGGAGGCGGCGCGTGACCTGTTGGTGAAGGACGGCATGTTGCTGCAGGCTCCCGACCGGTCCGGCGGCAACGGCCTGGTCCGGTGGACGGCCAGGCGTCAGGAGGCCCTGGCGGCCGACCGGTTGGCGCAACTGCAGGCACTGGACGCGCGGGTCCGCGTCTGGCAGTCCGCACCCGTTTACTTCGTCCGTCGCGGCGAGCCGCTTTTCGCCAGCGCCGCGGAGATCGTGGCGCTCGCGGAAGCGAGGCGCTGGTCGCTCGGCCAGGTCGCGCTGGCCCACGAATCCCAGCTCCTGGGGCTGGACGAGGCGGCGGTTGTTGCGGAAATGCTGCGCCGCTATGAGATCATGAAACGGTCGGTGGAGTGCGGGCTGGCCCCCGCCTTCACGGGTTTGCAGCTTCTGCCGAGCTGTGCCGGGTCGATCTTCCGGGCGGAGGCGGCAGGTCGGCTTTCGGTGCGCGGCGCGCACACGCGCGCGGCGGCCCGGGCGTTGGCGGTCATGCATGTGGACGGCGCGATGGGCGTCGTGTGCGCAGCGCCGACGGGCGGATCGGCGGGCGTGATTCCCGCGACGCTGGTGACGCTGGCCGAAGAGCGTCACTTGAGTCCGGAGCAGACCGCTCGGGCGCTGCTCGCCGCGGGCGCGATCGGTGTGGTGGTCGCGGCGCGCAGCACGTTCGCCGCCGAGGTTGCCGGCTGTCAGGTAGAGATCGGCGCATCGGGCGCGATGGCTGCCGCGGCCGTCGTCGAGGCCGTCGGCGGCTCGGCTCGGCAGGCGTGCGACGCGGCCGCGATCGGGTTCCAGAACACGATGGGCACGGTCTGCGACCTGGTCCATGGCATGGTCGAGATCCCCTGCCACACGCGCAACGGCGCGGCCGCCGCGAGTGCTTTCGTGAACGCCGACCTCATTCTCGGCGGTTACACCAACTTCATCCCGCTCGACGAGACGATCGATGCGGTCCACGCGGTCGGCCTGGCGCTGGCGCCGGAGCTGCGTTGCACATCCAAGGGTGGGCTGGCGGTGACTCCTTCGGCGCTGGCTTTAGTGCCCGGCCGCTGCGGCCGCGCCTGTGTGGGCGGCACGCCGCGCTGACAGCTGCCGCGGCCTGGTCCGAGGGCGCGGCGTAGTTGACGTGATGCGGGCAAGCACTATATTGCGGGCTCGCCGGGTGTGAACTCGATCGGGAGGTCAAATGGCATGGCGCTGCTGACACACGAACAATACACGCGTATCGCCACGGAGCTGAAGCTGCAGACGAAGGCCCTGATCGATGGCCGATTCGTAGCCGCCCGATCCGGGTCGACGTTCGTGACGGAGAACCCGGCCAACGGCCGGGCCATTGCGGAGGTCGCATCGTGTGACGAGCGCGAGGTGGACGAGGCGGTTGCCGCCGCGCGGCGTGCGTTCCAGGATCAGCGTTGGTCCGGGCTCAAGCCGAGCGTGCGGAAGGAAGTGTTGCTCCGGTTCGCCGGGCTGGTGCTCGAGCATGTCGACGAGCTGGCGGTGATCGAGACGCTCGACAGCGGCAAGCCGATTCTCGACAACGCGCAAGGGGACGTGCCGGAGACCGCCGGCTGCCTGGCATGGTATGCGGAGGCGATCGACAAGCTGGAGGAGGAGGTGACGGCGACGGGTGCGGACACGCTGAGCCTGATCGTGCGCGATCCGATCGGCGTGGTGGGGGCCATCCTGCCGTGGAACTTCCCGTTGCTGATGGCCGCCTGGAAGCTTGGCCCGATCCTGGCCACGGGGAACAGCGTGGTGGTGAAGCCGGCGAAGCTCACGACGCTCAGCATGCTGCGGCTGGCGGAGCTGGCGCTCGAGGCCGGTCTTCCCGACGGGGTGCTGAACGTCGTGCCGGGCTCCGGGCCCACGATCGGCAAGGCGATCACGTTGCACCCGGATGTCGATCTCGTGACTTTCACCGGCTCGACGGAAGTGGGCCGGGAGTTGCTGGCGTATGCCGGCCAGTCGAACTTGAAACGCATTCTGCTGGAGCTGGGCGGCAAGAACCCGTGCGTGGTGATGCCGGCGGCGACGGACCTGGACGCGGCCGCGGAGGGCGCGGTGCGCGCCGTCTTCTGGAACATGGGCGAGAATTGCAGCTCGAACTCGCGTTTGATCGTGCACCGGAGCATCCACGATCCGTTCGTGGAGAAGCTGATCGAGAAGAGCGCCGCCTGGAAGACGGGCGACCCGCTTGATCCGCAGTACAACCTGGGCGCCCTGATCGAACGCCGGCACATGGAGAGCATTCTGGGGTACATCGACCGGGGTCGGGCGGAAGGCGCCAAGCTGGCCCTGGGCGGGCGGCAGATCCTGCAGGAATCCCACGGCTACTTCGTCGAACCCACGATCTTCACGGGCGTCACGCCCGACATGACGATCGCTCGGGAGGAGATTTTCGGGCCCGTGCTGGCCGTGCTGAGCTGTGAAGACGAGGCCGATGCGATTCGGCTGGCGAACGACACGCACTACGGGCTGCATGCGTCGATCTGGTCCGACGACCTGCACCAGGTGACGCGCATGTCGCGGGCGATCCGAGCAGGCACGATCTCCGTCAACTGTTTCTCCGAAGGCGACTTCACGACTCCGTTCGGCGGCTTCAAGCAGTCCGGCTTCTTCGGCCGCGACAAGTCGCTCCATGCGTGTCGGCAGTACACGGAGCTGAAGACCATCTGGATGGCCATCCGGCCGCGCGGAACATGAGCCTGTTTGGCGGGAGTCCAAGCCGCCGATCCGCGGATTTGCCCAGGCCGGCCGTGACGGGGCAGGCTCAATCCGTCGTGAGCGGCACGGAATCGGCCGGCGTCTTGGCGCGGAACCGCTCGATGCGGTGGAAGGTCAGATAGTTCGCGTCGTGGTAGTTGTGGGCGCCGCCTGCGCCGTCATCGTAGGCCGTGCGGCAGACGGCGATGATGTCATCGTCGTCGAACAGCCAGTCCACGTACTGGAAACCGTGCGTGCGGGTGTCCGGGTGATAGAGCACGATGCAGCGCACGGTCCAGTGAGCCAGATCGGGCGAGCAGGTGAGGGCGAGCGTATTGCGGATGGACCCCGGGTTGTCCGCCCGATGCCGGTCGTGGACGATGCTGGCGAGCGACCAGTACTGCCCGCTCTGCGGATCGAAGCGGATCGCGAATTTCTTGGCGCCGCCGGGGAAGTCGACGAAGCCGGTGGCCGGATCGAACGCAGCCGTCTTGCCGTCAGGGCTGATCCGGACGATGGCGGCTTTCTCGTCGGGCGACATGGTCTGCACGCGCAGGACATCGACCACCTGGCCGTCCGGCGCGACCACGGCGTTGCCTTCGAGCCAGGCGCCCATGTCGTTGCCGTTCCAGGCGCGGTCGCTCGGCAGGTAATTGCTGGAAGTCCAGCTTGCCGCATCGAGCAAGTCCGCGTCGACGGGCGCCGACAGCATGCCGGCGCGGTAGTGGATGCCCCAGGCCACGGGCGGATTGCGCCATTCGAACGCGCGCCAGAGGCGTCCGGCGTGCTCCAGGACCGGCATGGGGGCGCAGTGATACTCGCCGTTGTCGCGCAGCAGGCCGGTGGCGGAGTCGGCGGGGTTCGTCCAGTGTTCGCCGCCGTCGGTGGACCGGCGAATGAGGATGTTGCCGTGATGCCGGTCGGGGCCGAGCAGGTAGAGCGCGCCGCGATGCACGAACAGGCTCGACCAGAACGCCCCGCGGATGTCCGAGACGCGCGCCCAGCTCTGACCTCGATCCGCCGAGCGGAAGACGGTGGTCAGCGCCTGCTGGTGCTCCGTCGTCTGGGGCCCGAAATGGTCGTGGGAGGCCACGTAGCGGCCGTCCGGCAGCACCGCGATGCTCGGCGAGCCGATGTACACGCCCGTGGCGGCCGCGATGTGGTCGATGACGACGCCCGGGACCGTGCGCGACGGCGACTCCCCGCTGAGCGGGGCCGCCGCGGCGCCGAGGATCACGACCGCGATGCGCACGACTCGAGCGTCCATAGACTACTCCTTACAGCAAAGGCCCAAACAACACCCGGTTTGCCGTCGTCCACGCGGTCCAATTCGACGCATCGCCGCGGCAATCGTGCATCCGGCGTTTCGCGCGTTCCGCCTCACCGGCCGGCGCGCGCGTCGAATCGGCGACGGCGCGACAGGGCGGTTCCATTGTACGCGCCGCGATCAGAATGAGAACAACCCTGGTTTTTTTGGGGGATTCGTGTCACCGCGGGGCGCCTGGGCGACAATAATGGGTGCCTGGAGGTGGCATGCATGTCCCATGCGAAGAAGTTGTTTGAGACGCTGGTCCGGGAACATGCCGACATGTTGACCGTCTACTTGAGGTCTGTCCTGGGCGACGTTTCGGACGTCGACGACCTGTTCCAGGAGACGATGGTCGTGGCCTGGCGGCGGCTGGACGACTTCGACCACACGCGTCCGTTCGGGCCCTGGCTGCGCGGGATTGCCAGGAGGCAGCTCCAGGCGCATCACCGCAAGGAGGGATTCCGCCGCACGACCCAAGCGGCCCTGGATCGGCTGGACGAGCGACTCGTTCAGGTCGGCAATCAGCCGGGCGACACCTGGAAGGACAAGCTGGACATCCTGCGGGCCTGCGTGCAATCGCTGCCCGAGCATTACCACGCGGTGGTGACGCATCGCTACTTCAAAGAACAGGCGATCGGCCAGCTTGCGCGGACGCTCGCGCTGAGCGTCTCCGCCGTGAAGAAGCGGCTGCAGCGAGCCCGCGCGCTGGTGTTGGACTGTATGGAACGAAAACTCGCGTCTTTCAGCCCGCCGAATGATCTGCCATGACGCCCGACCCGGCCTGGAAAGAAGAAGTCATCCGATTGAGCAGCGCCTGGCTCGATGGCGACGACGGCGGTGCGCAGAGAGCCGACCTATGCGATCCCGCGGCGGTCGACGCGGAGGCGGCCCAGCAGTACCTGGCCGACCTGCTGCTGGTCGATGCGCTCCTGGCGAACATGTCCGGCGGTGCGGCAGACGAACGGGAGCGGCGGATTCAGCGCGTGATGCGGGCCTTGAGCGACAGCGAGGCACCGGCTCCGCCGCGCGGTCGCTGGCTGCGCTGGTCGCCGGTCCTGGCCGCCGCCGCCCTGCTGCTGATCGTGGTGATGGGGTCCTGGATCCAACTGGCGCGCAAGTCGCTTGCGGACGAGGTGTTGATGGCCGTCAACGAAGTCTCGTCGGAAGCGATCGACCGGGTCTATGCGATCCAACGCGTTCGCGCGAGCAACGGCGAACAGCGTGAACCGCAAGGCAAGCTGTACCTGCGCGGCCGGCGCGGGTTCGCCATCGCGCTGGACCAGGCCGTGCTGGGCCGCCACGGCGATCAGTTCTGGGTGGTCGCGCCTCCGCGCGACGTGTACCTGTCCAGCGACTTCCAGTGGATCGACGCGGGCTCGACGCATGACGAGGTCGGACTCCGCTTCGTCCAGACGTTGTCGCTCGAGTCGCGGCACATCCCGCTGATGCAACTGGCATCGGTGGCGGAGCTGATGCAGTACGATTACGACGTGACGCTCCACCGCGGCATGCTGGGACGCCACGCGACAGACCTGTTGATCGGCCAACGCCGCAGCGGCCGGGCGGAATTGCCGGCCACGATCCGGCTGTGGTCCGACATGCATTCCCGGATCATCCAGCGTGCGGAGCTGGACTGGGGGCCGGGCAATGCGATCATGCTGGAGATCCTGCCGGCCGAACCGGTTCCGGAAGGATGGTACGACTATCAGACGCATTGCCGGGGTGAACCCGCGGTGCACCACATGCCGCGAGCGCGTTGAATGCCCGCGCGCCCTGGACCGACCTGGATCTGTTTCCTGTCTCTCTGTTTCCTGTCTCTTGGTTAAGGAGAAGTGTTCGATGAAACGACTTGTGATGATGACGATCGCTCTGGCATGTCTCGCCCTGCCTGCCGTCGCGGACGAGGCCGGCACCAAAGAGGTTGACCAGCAGGTGCTGGGTGCGTGGCGGCTCGCGTTCACGGCGCCCGATGGCGTGCACCGCAATCCCGTTGTCGTGGTCGGCCGACAATACAAGTCCTACGTGGCGTGGTATCTCGCGGACGATGTACTCCAGCCGTTCCAGAACGTCCAACTGCAAGGCGACCGGCTGGTCGGCACGATCACGCCCAAAGAGCGCCCGGACGTGACTGTCACCTGCGAGGCGACGCTCAAGGCCACGGACCAGTGTGAGGGCAAGGCCACCTATCGGACCAAAGACGGCGCGGATACCGGCCAGTGGAATTTCACCGGCAAGCGGATCCCCGTTTCGTCGTTCGACGAGGTGATGAAGTGGAAACTCAACTTCACGGCTCCGGACAATCACGCGTATGAGATGATGGTCACCGTTGCCCGCATGGGCGACAAGATGTACGCATGGTTCAGCGGCGAGCACTACGAAATGCCCGCGCAGTCAGTCAGCCTTCAGAGTGACCGCGTGGAGGTGAAGGCGACCGCCGCGGCGCCGGACGGCGGGTCCGTAGAGGTGACTTTCCGCGGGACTGTGATCGGCGACGAAGTGCAGGGCGAAGCCGAATACCGGCTGACCTATAGCACGGGCAGCTTCCCGTTCAAGGCCAAGCGCGTCTCCTAGCGCCGGCCCCGGCGGGACCTTCCCCTTGTATCACGTAACGGCCCAGGGAGGGCGGCCGGGCGGCAGACAGAGGAGCTGGTTGGCTTCGTCGTCGCCCGCAAAACGCTCGGTGTCCGGATCCCACTTGAGCGGCCGCCCCACCTGGCAAGCAATGTAGGCCAGTTGGGCCACGGTGGTGGAGCGGTGCCCGACTTCCGCGTCGGCCAGGGTGCGCGCACGCGTCTTCACGCAGTTCAAGAAGTTGCGCTTCTCGTTCTCAAGCGGATACGGGAAGTCGTCCGGGTCGACCTCCGCCGTGAGCAACGACTCGGGCTCCGCCTCCAGACGGTCCGGGGCGTACCAGACGCAGATCCAACCCTCGGTGCCCTCGAAACGCACATGCACCTGGTCCGGTGTGCCGTTGCGGCCGCTGTTCATGTAATACAGCTCGACACCATTGGCATACCGGTACCGCACGTCGAAGCCGAGAATCACGTTCCAAAGCCCATCGATGGGCGGGAATTCGCCGCGCCCCTCCACCTCCACCGGGCCGGTCAGCTCGGAGTTGTTGCCCCATTGGACCACGTCCAGGGGATGATAGCCCCAGTTGCAGATCCCGCCGTCGCAATAGGTCCGGTTGCCGTACCAGCCGGGCCGGTCGTACCCCGCCACGTAACTCTTCGGAGCATGCACGCGATTCTCCGTGTAGGGAACCAGCGGCGTCGGCCCCAACCACATGTCATAATCCAACTCCGGCGGCACGGGCATGGCCGGCTGCATCGGGAGCGGTTGGTTCCAGCACGGCGCTACGGTCCGGATGGTCTTCAGTTGTCCGATCTTGCCCGTCCGCACCAGGCTCACCGCCTTGTACCACAGCGGGATCGACCGGAACTCGCTGTCGGTGCGGAACACGCACCCGGCCTTCGCGGCCGCGTCGGCCAGGATGCGTCCGTGTGCGACGCACAGGCCGATCGGCTTCTCACACGCCACGTCCTTGCCCGCCTTGATGGCTGCCAACGCGATCGGCACGTGCCAATGATCGGGTGTCGTGATCATCACCGCATCCACGTCGGCGCGGGCCAGCAGTTCGCGGAAGTCGGTCGTGCGGAAGCAACCCTGGAACTTGTCCAGATCGATGCCGTGCGCCTTGGCCACGGCGACCGCCGCCGGGTTCTCGTTCGAAAACGCCAACCGCCACCGGTCGACGTCGCATAAGGCGACCACTTGCGCGTCTCCGGCCCGCGCGAAGACCGGCAGGTTGTGCGCGATCGACTGGCGTCCCAAGCCGATCATCCCGACGCCGATCCGGCCGCTCGGCGCAACCGTGCCGTTCGCGCCGAGTGCCGACGCGGGCACGATCGTCGGCACGGCCCATGCCGTGCTCAACGCCACGCCGGAGGCTGTCAGGAACCGTCGCCGCGACAGCCTGGTGCGGCGTCTTCCGGAATCACTGCGGTTGCGTGTGAACATGGGATACTCCTTGTGCAAGACGGGCTCTATTATCCCACACGTCACCGCCGGTCTGGAATCCCGGTGCCGGGAACCCTTCGAGGCGTCTCCAGGGCAGGCGGGCACCGCCCGGGCCGGCGGCGCGGCGAACGGCGGCGGCCGAAAATCTCTCGGCGGCGTGACCAAACGTGTCACGCGGTTCGCTACGATGATGAGCGATGGGCGCATCGAGGGGAGGTGAACCGCCATGCCGATCACGCGGGAGTTCATTGATTGGAGTCAGCCGGCGCTGCCGGCAGTGGTCGATCATCTGTGCGGCCGATACCTGCGCGACGACGTCCTGGACCTCGACCAGGTGGTCCTTGTGTTTCCCGGCGGGCGGGCGGGGCGGCGGCTGCTGGAGCTGCTGGTGGAGCACGCCGCGCGGCGCGGGCTGATCCTGCGGCCGCCCCGACGCTGCACGGTCGGGCAGTTGCCGGAACTGTTGTACGAGCCTCAACGCCCGTTCGCCGGCGAGCTGGTCCAGCGTCTGGCGTGGGTCCAAGCGCTGCGCGAAACCGGTCCGGACGCCTGCGAGCCGTTCATTCCCCAGTTGCCGGACGCCGACCATCTGGCCGGCTGGATGGAGCTGGGTGCGCTCCTCCAGCGTCAGCATCGCGAATTGGCGGCCGATGCTTTGGATTTCGCGGAAGTGGCTCGGCGGGGCCCGGCGGTGGCGGGGTTCCGCGAATCACCCCGCTGGATGTTCCTCAGCACGGTCCAGCAGCGTTACCTGGCGATCCTGGACGAGTTGGGTCTGTGGGATCTGCAGACCGCGCGGCTGGTCGCGATCGGCCAGCGGGAATGCCGCACGAACCAGGACATCGTGCTGGTCGCGACGACGGACATGAACGTGGCAACGCGCCGCATGCTGGATCAAGTCGCGGATCGCGTCACGGCGCTGATCCACGCGCCCGGCTCGCTGGCCGACCGGTTTGACGAGCATGGTTGTCTCGTTCCGGACGCCTGGCACGACGCGCCGATCGACTTGCGGACCGAGCAAGTGCATGTCGTGCAGGGTCCGGCGGAGCAGGCGGAGGCGGTCGTGGCGACGATCGCGGGGTACGGCGGGCGGTATCGCGCGGACCAGATCGTGGTGGGCGTGTTGGACGAGCAGCTGGTGCCGCACCTGCTGCAGAAGCTGCACCAGGCGCAGCTTCCAGCGCGATGGGTAGTGGGCCAGACGGTCGGTCAAACGGCGCCGTACAAGCTGCTGGAGGCGTGGGCCGATGTCATCCGCTACGGGGACCGATTCGTGGACTTCGCGGCGCTGGTGCGACATCCGGACGTCGTCCGGTACGTGGAGTCAGGGGGGGCAGCTCCCAACTGGCTGGCGGAGCTGGACGCGTACTACAGCGCGCACTTGCCGCCGCGCGTGGGCCAGTGGGTGGGTGCTGGCGGGGACCACGAGCAGTTGAAGCAGGTCGTGGCGCGGATCCAGGATGTCGCGCGGCCGCTGACGGGCGGCAGTCGCACGCTGGCCGACTGGGCCGAGCCGATCGCCGGGTTGCTGAGCGCCTGCTATGGCAACCGGGTGCTCGCGGCGGACGATCCCGACCAGTACTACACGCTCAAGTCGCTGGAGCACCTGCGCGACGCGCTGGTGGAGTTCCAGCGGGTCCCGGCGCGGATTGCCCCGCGGGTGACTGCTCCTGATGCGATCGGGCAGCTGCTTGAGCAGGTCGGCGGTGCGCAGATCCCCGCGCCGCATGCGCCGCATCAAATCGAGCTGCTCGGCTGGCTGGAACTGCCGCTCGACATGGCGCCCGCGCTGGTGGCCACGTCGTTCAACGAAGGGTTTGTTCCAACGTCGGTCAATTCGGATCTGTTCCTGCCCAACGCGCTGCGCCAGCAACTCGACCTGCTGGACAACCGCCGACGCTATGCGCGCGACGCCTATGCATTGAGCGTCCTGTTGGCCTCGCGCGAAGACCTCACGTTGATCGCCGGCCGGCGGACGGGGGGCGGCGACCCGCTCATTCCGAGCCGGCTGGCGTTCGCCGCTGATCCGGAGACGATGGCGCGGCGCGCCAAGGCGTTCTTTCGGGCCGATGTGTCGGGCGCGCCCGGTCCGCGGGGCGGGCGCGCGGGGGCGGTCGCCGGCAAGTCGCGCTTCGTCATCCGGAAGCCGCCGCGACTGGCGCGGCCCCTTACGACGATCCGCGTGACCGGCTTCCGCGACTACCTGACCTGCCCCTACCGGTTCTACCTCCGACATGTGCTGGACCTGGCCCCCCAGGACGATGCCGCGCGAGAGCTGGGGCCGGACACGTTCGGGACGCTCTTGCATGACGTGCTTCAGCGATTCGGCAGGGATCCGGCGATGCGGCGGGAAACGGACCCGGCCGCGATCAGCCGCTATCTCCACCATGAACTCAATCAGTCTGTAACGTCCCGCTACGGCCAGGACCACTTGCCGGCCGTGGCGGTCCAGGCGCTGCATGCGCAGGCGCGCCTGGATGCGTTCGCCTGCTGGCAAGCCAAACGGGCGCGCGACGGCTGGGAGATCCGGTATGTGGAATCCTCCGGCGGCTCGGCGCCGGCTTGCCTGCCGTTGCGCGATGGCGTCAGTGTCACGCTCAGGGGCCGGATCGATCGGATTGACTGCCGGGACGGTCAATGGGCGATCCTCGACTACAAGACCGATGACACGAAGAAGACACCGCAGGAGACGCACCTGCAGGGCGGGCAATGGGTGGATCTGCAGCTGCCGCTGTATCTCCATCTCGCCCGTACACTGGGCATCGACGGTCCGATGCAGCTGGGATACATCGTGTTGCCGAAAGACGTTTCTCAGGTCGAAGTGCTGATGGCCGACTGGGACAGCGACCTGCTGGCCGAGGCCGACCAGCGGGCGATCGACGTGGCCCAGCGGATCTACGACCAGGAGTTCTGGCCGCCGGCGACGGGGGTACCTCGGACGCTCACGGAGTACGCGGTCATCTGCCAGGACTATGCGCTGCGGCGGAACCTGGAGGAGGACCTTATGGCGGAGGCGGATCCATGCACCCACTGACCCACGTTGTGATCAGCGCGTCGGCAGGCACCGGCAAGACGTTCCAGTTGTCGAATCGGTATCTGGGCCTGCTGTATCGCGGCGTGACGCCCGACCAGATCCTGGCCACGACGTTCACGCGCAAGGCGGCGGGCGAGATTCTGGACCGGGTGATCATCCAGCTGGCCGACGCGGTGCTGGAGCCCGCCGAGGGCAAGAAGCTCGCGGGGTGGCTGAGCGTCGCGCGGTTGCCGGTGGAACGCTGCCGGGAGATGCTCCGCCAGATGCTCCGCCAATTGCATCGCCTGCGCGTGTGCACGCTGGACGCGTTCTTCGCTCAGCTGGCCGGCAGCTTCAGCCTCGAACTGGGACTGTTGCCGGGCTGGCGGATCGTCGAGGAGTCGTACGAAGTCTACCTGCGGGACGAAGCGATCGCGAGGACCCTGCAGGGGCATTCGGCGGCCGACGTGCAGCGGCTGGTGCATCTGATGGCCAAGGGGACCGCTCAGCGATCGGTCACGGAGCTGGTCCGCGATACGGTCGAGAGCCTTTACAGTCTGTACATGGAGACCGATGCCCGGGCGTGGCACGGCATCCCCCAGCCGCCTCGGCGGGACGACGCGGAGATGGCGGTGCTGATCCAGCAGCTGCGTGACGCGCCGCTCCCGGACGACAACCGGGTTGTCAAGGCGCGCGACCGTGACGTCGCGAAGGCCAGCGCGGGCGACTGGGAGTCGTTCATCGAGAGCGGCCTGGCCGGCGCGCTGCTCAAGGGCGCGACCACCTATCACGGCCGGAGCATTCCGGCCGAGACGGTCGGGATCTACGCGCAGATGTTGGATCAGGCGCGGGCGGTCCTGCTGCAGCAGGTGGCCTGGCAGACCGAGGCCACCTACGAGCTGCTGGACAAGTTCCACCAGGTGTATGCACAACTCAAACAGCAGGCGGGCGCCATGCGGTTTGACGACGTCACGCGCGCGCTCTCCCGCGACGATCGCCTGGGGGACCTCGACCGACAGCACTATCGGCTCGACACGAGCGTGGTGCACCTGCTGTTGGATGAGTTCCAGGACACGTCGCTGGCGCAATGGCAGGTGCTCCGCCCGCTCGCTCAACGCGTGACGTCACCCGAAGCGGCCGGTGCGCTGCCCGTGCCCCCCGGCCCGCCTTCGTTTCTGTCTGTCGGCGATGCGAAGCAGGCGATCTACGCGTGGCGCGGCGGGAAGTCCGAGATTCTCGGCGCGCTTCCGCAGGAACTCCACGGCCTGGAAGCTCAATCGCTGTCCGAGAGCTGGCGGTCTTCGCAGCCCGTGATCGACGTGGTGAACTGCATCTTCCGCGACATGACGCGCCACCCGAATCTCAAGCAACACGAGCAGCCCGTGATCGACTGGTGCAACCGGTTCCCGGAACATACGACCGTCCGGGGCGATCGGCCGGGATATGTGGAACTCAGCACGGCGCACCAGGCGGGTGACGACGAGCGGGCCGAGGATGCGAAGTTCAGCTACGCGGCGGCGCGGATCGAACAGTTGGCGGCGCTGGCGCCCGGCTGCAGCGTGGGCGTCCTGACGCGCCGCAACGATGCGGTCAAGAGGCTCATCGACGCCCTGCGCGAGCGCGGCGTGGCGGCGAGCGAAGAGGGTGGGAACCCGCTGCTCGACTCGCTCGCCGGCCAGGTGATCCTGTCACTGCTGCGACTGGCCGACCATCCCGGGAACACGATCGCGCGGTTCCACGTCGCCCAGTCCCCCCTGGCCGAGCACCTCGACTACACCGACCACACGGACGATGCTCGGACTGCCGCACTGGCCCAGGACGTGCGTGCCCGGCTGCTGCACGCGGGGTACGGTCGGGCCGTCGAGCGGTGGGCGGAGTGGTTGGAGCCAAGCTGCGATCCGCACGACCGGAGCCGCTTGCGGCAGTTCGTCGAGCTGGCCTACGGTTACCAACCGTTGGCCACGCTCCGCACGACCGATTTCCAGCGATACGTGGAGTTGAAACGAGTGGAAGACCCGACGGCGGCCGGCGTGCGGGTCATGACAGTGCACCAGGCGAAAGGCCTGCAGTTCGATATCGTCGTGCTGCCGGACCTGGACGCCCCGTTCCCGGGCCGGCCGGACACGTTTGTCACAGGCCAGCCGTCCGCGACGGCGCCGATCGACCGGGTGTGCAGATACCGCAACGAGAAGGTCCAGCAGCTGCTCCCCGCAGAACTGCAGGCGCTGTTCAGCGAGCACGAGCGGCAATCGGTGGACGAGGCGTTGTGCGTGCTGTACGTGGCGCTGACGCGCGCGATCCACAGCCTGTACATGATCATCGTACCGTCGAGTGAGCGGTCGCGCAGTCTGCCCAAGACCGCGGCCGGCCTGCTGCGCGCTGCACTGACCGACGGCAAGCCGCTCCCCGCCAACCAGGTTGTGTACTGCAAGGGCGATCCACGCTGGTACGAAAAGCTGCCGGCCGCCCCCGCGCCCGCCGCAGCCGGCGCGCCCGTCGCGGCGGGCCGGCCGGTCGTCTTGGCACCCATGCGCGAAGATGCGCGGCGGGAGTTCGTGGCGCCTTCGCAACTGGAAGGCGGCGCGCAGGTGCGCGCCGCGGATGTCTTGAATCTGGGCGGATCGGCCGCCAGGTTGCGCGGCACGCTGATCCATGCGCTGTTCGAGCAGATCCGCTGGCTGGATGACGCACCGCCGGACCGAGCTCAGCTGCGCTGCACAGCCGAGTCGTTGCTGACGACCGGCCTGAACATCGAGGAACAGCTGGATGCCTTCCAGGGCATGGTCGCCCACCCCGATATCCAGGCGGTGCTGCGGCGCGCGTTTTACGAGTCACCGCGCGACGAAGGGCTGCAGCGGGCGCTGGCGGCCGCAGGAGCCGCGGCACGGCTGCGCGTCGAGGTGCATAACGAGCGGCGATTCGCCGTGCTCGACGAGGGACATATCCTGTCGGGCAGCATTGATCGACTCGTCCTGCTCCATGAACACGATCGGCTCGTGGCCGCCGACATCGTGGACTACAAGACCGACGCGGTGGAACCGGGCGACCTGGCGGCGCTGGAGCGGCTGGTGGAATTCTATCGGCCGCAGCTGGAGGCCTATCGGCGGGCCGTCAGCGCGATGTACCGGCTGCCGCCGGCCTGGATCTGCGCCCGCCTGCTGTTCGTCGCGGCCGGCCTGACGCGCGCCGTCGCGTGAACCGCGCCGGGGCCGGCCGGCGGCGGCCTGCACCGGTCAACCGGAGTCGCGGCGCGGGACTAGCGCGACGCGGCAGCAGCGCAACATGTAGTACTGCACGAGCCCGATGGCCGCGATGCCGATGGCCATGGGGAATGTGTGGCGCAGCGGCGGTGCCGCCACGTCCGGGTGAAACCAGCCGGACGTCGACACGACCAGGGCGTATGACACCACGCAGGCGGCAGTCACCCACCAGACCATGTGCCGGTCGAACGACAGTCCGGCGCTGGCCACCATGCACAGGTAGATGACGACCAGCGGGCTGCCCGCGCCGTCGGCGGGCAGCATCAGGAACAGTGTCAGGGCCAGGATGTCCGTCATCACCCACCAGTACCGCAATGAGGTGCGCGCGTTGGGGCGCATCATCATCAACTGGAATCCCCAGGCATAGGCGCCGACCATCGCGATGGTCCAGGTCGCTTGCCAGTGAAAGCGGCCGCGGGAACCCGGGTTGCCGCTCAACAGGCAGACCAGGTGATAGATGTAGAACGCGGCCATGGTGAGCAGCACGGCGGTCAGCCGGGGACGATGGCGGGCCCAGCGCAGCGCGCGGCGCCGCAGGCTCGCCGGCTTCGCCTGGATCATGTCCCCGTCGAGAAACCGCTGCAGATCATCGGCCAGCGCTTGCGCCGATCCATAGCGGTCGGAGGGCGACTTGTTCAGGCACTTCATGCAGATCACGTTCAGATCGCGCGGCACCTGCCGGTTCATCGCGCGCGGCGGCACCGGGTCCTGCTCCAGCACGCACACCAGCGCTTCCATCGCCGTCCGGAACGGCGCGTGGCCGGTGATCAGGTGGTAGAGAATGGCGCCCAAGGCATAGATGTCAACGGCCGGACCCGACTGGTCGACCTGGCCCGCGGCCTGCTCGGGGGCCATGTAGCCGGGTGTGCCCAGGACCTGCCCGGCCATGGTGAGCCCTTCCGTGCTGTCGGTGCGCTTGGCCAGGCCGAAATCGGTGATCTGGGGCAGGCCGCCGCGGGACAACAGCACATTGCCGGGCTTCAAGTCGCGGTGTACGACGCCCTGCTCATGCGCGTAAGCCACGGCCTTGGCCAGCTCCATGACGATGCGAGCCGCCTCTTCCATGCCGAATCGGCGTTGGCGCAGGTGGTCGGACAGGGGCAGGCCGTCGACCAGGGCCATCGCGTAGTAATGGTGCCCGGCGTGCGAGCCGATGTCGTGGATCGGGACGATCCCCGGGTGATTGAGGCCGGCAGCCATCTCCGCCTCGGCGTAGAATCGCCGCACCGCTTCCCGTGAGGCCAGGTTGTGGTCCAGGATCATCTTCAGCGCGACCATGCGCTGCAGCTTCGTGTCGCGGGCCTCGAACACGACGCCCATCCCGCCCCGCGCGATCTCCCGCAGCAATTCGTAATTGCCGCACTGCCGGGCGGCCGGGAGCTCGGGCAGGTCGGGCCGCGTGTCTGCCGGCCGCGCCGTATCCGGGGACGACCAGGCCCACCGGCGACCGGCCTGCTCGTCACGATGCCGCGCGAGGACGGCGGCGATCTGGACCGCCCGCTCGGGGAACTGGGAGAGGTAGTGCTGCGTGTCGCTTCCGGCCGGCCGGCACGGTTGGCATGCCAGATCGGACAGCAGCAGTTCCTCGAACAGGTGTGTCCGCAGCGGTTCCTCGACGGCGCCCAGGTAGTCGCGGATCTGCGGGCGCTGCCCCGCGCGCCAGGCCGCCTCGAACTCGTCGCAGATCTGATCGATCAGCGCGATCTCCGCCGGCGAGGGCCGGAGGGGGGCGTCGTGGCCTTGGTCCGCCGTCATGAGTCGAGCACCTGGGACCAGATTTCACGGATGCGGTGCAACTTCCGTTCAACGCTGCGTGTCGTCAGCTGCAGTTTCTCGGCAATCTCGTCGTTCGTGTAGCTTTCGAATTTCCAGAGCGCGATCTGCCGGAGCGTGGGGTCCTCCAGGGCCGCCAGCAACCGCTGCCCCTCCTCCTCGATGATTGCCAGCATCGGCGGCGTGGGCAAGTCATCGCCGAACTGCTGAATGCCCGGCGTGCCCTCCTCCCCCGGCGTGCCGCGGAACACGGACTCGCCACGCACCTGCCCGCCGCCCCGCTTCTTGCCGGCCAGCCGCCGTTGCTGATCGATCGTCTTGCGCATCGTCATCGTGACCAGCACGCGCCACAGGTCGCCGCGGTCTGCGATCTCGGCCAGGCGTCCGTGCTGCGCGCCGGTGCACAGGCAACGGAAGACGCTCACCGCCACATCCTCCTCGTCCGCCACCCGCCGCGGCGTATCGCCCAGCTTCTGGCGCGCCAGGCGGACCAGACGTTCGAAGTAGCGGTTCCAAAGGTCCGCCACGGCGGCTTCGTCACCCGCCTTGAGACCCGCGATCCAACGCGTCACGGGATCGTCTTCGTCCATGGCGTCTGCTGCTCTCCAGAAGTCTGCAACCGGAACCAGCGCCTCCTGGCGATTGTATCACGGCGGACGCCGATCCGCTGCCGCCACCCGGCGCCGGCCGCCAACGACCGGCAGGCTTACTCCGGCTTCCAGATCGGCAGCAGCTCTTCGGACATCTGGAAACGGATGGATTCGTCTTCCAGGATCTGGTCGGTCGAGTCGAGCAGCGCCTGGCGGTCGAACACCATCGTCTCGTACGCGCCGCCCAAGTGGAACGTAATGAACCGGCCTTCCGCCTGGCGGATCGTCGCGACCAGGTGCGCCAGATTCCGGATCGGCACGTCATTGACATGGGTCACCGCGCCGAAGATCTGTTTGTCGTAACCCTCCAACAGCGGGCTGGGAATCGGCTGGGAGACCAGGACCAGTTCTTCGTCGGGGAAGGCTTTGCGATCGAACCAGCGGCTGAGCAGCGGGCTGCGCCGGGCCGCGAAAGCCGCCATGGCGGGCGGTTGAGTTTGCAGGGCCGCAACCAGCTCCTGGGCGGCCGTGATGAAGACGAGCGGTCCGCAGATGAAATAGGACGGGTAGCGCCCGGACAAGTTCGGGATCAGCAGGTTGTTGCTGTAGCTGACAGGAACCTGCAGCTTGATGGACTGGCCTTCGCGCCAGATTGTCAATTCGATCTGGTCGTCCTTGACGAGCCTGGGGATCAGGTACCGGAAGGACAACCGGAGTTCGTCGCCCACCGCGATGTCGCCGCGCCGGTCGATGGCCTGGTCGCCGATGTGCGTGATGACGTCCCATTCCTTCAGCGGATAGTCTGCATCGGTCGAGTACGGGGTGGCGATCATCATGCCGCCCGTGTCGTCGGCGAGGCCCAGCCGGTCGCGCAGCGATTGGTTCTCCACAGTCTGCATGTTGTCCAACAGCTTCGGCTTGCCCCGATAGGTGCCGTCCGCGATGTCGTCGAGGAACATCTGGATCTCCTCGGCGGGGATCAGGTACCCGATGTCGTTGGCGGTGCGGATCATGCTGAACACCAGGCCGACGATCTTCCCGTCGGCCACGGCCGGTCCGCCGCTGTTGCCGCGATTGACGGGCGCGTCCACCTGGATGCGCATGCCGACCTCGGACTCACCGTACGCCACGTATTCGACACGCGAGATAATCCCCTCCGTAACCGACAGCTGTTCGCCACCTTCCGGATAGCCGTAGGCGTTGACCTTGTTCTTGATCTTGGGCAGGTCGTGGTCCAGCGGCAGGGCCGGGAGCGAATCGAAGATCTTCTCGTCGGTGAGCTTGAGCACGGCCAGGTCGATGCCCGGCGCGATCGCCTCCACCGTGGCGGGGATCCGCTCCGTCGACCGGTCAGGCTGCACGAGCACCCGGCTCCCGTAGAGGACCACGTGGGCATTGGTCAGAATCCGCTTGCCCTCGATGACGGCCCCCGAGCCGGTGACATCCTGCGTGTTTCCTTTCATCCAGGGGCGGGCGAAGTCCGGGCTGCGGCGCTGGGAATGGATCTTGACGATGGAACTGCGGATTGCATCCTGGGCCACCCCGACGTGCGGCCAGAGAACGGCCCAGAGGGCCAGGGAAATGATACGATACATGGGCAATGGCTCCGCCCTGGGATGGAAGGGATTTCGGCTGGTCACATGGGCATATCATAGCATCGGGTGTGCTCGGCGTGAACGGCGCCGACGACGTCGACCTGGCCGGCCAGCGGCCGCGCCGCCGGCTCCCGCCAGCCTTGACCCGGCTCGCCCGGTCGGCTCATAATTGACCGGTACGGGTGGGTTGTGAGCCAATGTCGCCTCACAGGAAGCAGCGCGAAATAGCCTTAGGCAGATAGGGAGATGCTCGATGGCGGACACACGTGTTACACGGCGGACTTTTGTCAAGACGAGCGTGGCGGCGGCGGCCGCCGCGTCGGTCCCTTGGTCGGCAACGAGCAGCCGGGCGATGGAGACGGTCACCGACGAGGTGAAGCGCACGCGCAGTTACAACCCGCAGATGGAGTACCGGCGGCTGGGCAAGACGGGGCTCTGGGTGTCGGCGGTCTGCATGGGTGGGCACTGGAAACGGATTGACAAGGTGATCGGCGCGGCGGCGGAGATCGATCCCTATGCGGGGCCGAACAAGAGCGAGGACATGGCCCCGTTCCTGAAGAACCGGGCGGAAGTGGTCGACCGCTGCATCGAGGTGGGGATCAACTGCATCGATTTCGCGGGCGATGCGGAGCCGGAGACCTACTGCCGAGTGCTGCGCGGGCGGCGGGAAGCCATGTACCTGTGCTATTCCCATCCGGCCAGCGAGCTGCGGGTGGAGGAGAACCGGCAGACGCAGCGACTGGTGGATCTGTTCGAGGCCGGCCTGAAGCGCTGTCAGCTGGAGTATGCCGACGTGTGGCGGCTCATGGCCTACGAGCGCGGGGGTGACCACAGCCAGGCGGATGTAGATGCCATGATCGAAGCGCTGCGGATCGCCAAGCAGAAGGGGCTGTGCCGGCATACTGGTTTCTCCACGCATGACGCGGCATGGGCGCGCAGGCTGATCGACACCTATTCGAGCGAACTGGAACTGCTGTGCATGCCCTTCATGTCGATCTCCCTGGAAGCGCCCACGGACAGCCTGTTGGATGCGCTCCGCCAGCACGACGTGGGCGTCCTCGCGATCAAGCCGTTTGCGAGCAACTCGATTTTCGAGGGAGACGGTGCGCCGGACAGTCCGCATGCGGAGGAGGACGACCGCCGCGCGAGGCTGGCCATCCGCCATATCCTGAATCATCCCGCGATCACGGCGCCGATCCCCGGCTTGATCAGCACGCATCAGGTGGACAACGTCGTGGCGGCCATCCACGAACCGCGCACGTTGACGGACCACGAGAAGGGGGAGCTGGAGGATCTCTCCCTGGCCGTTCTGAATCGATTGCCGACCGAGTACCAGTGGCTCAGGAACTGGCAGTACGTGTAGTCCTTCCCCGGCGGCCCGCACAGCGTAGACCCCCTCGATCATCTCGTGAGACCTCGATGAAGAACTGCCTTGTCTCGTACCGCGGCCTGCGGGTCGCCGGACTTGCTGCCGGCGCTTGCTTGTTGGTCACAGTTCTCAGCCCCGCCGGGACGCTGCAGGAGAAAGACGATCCTCCGGCGGCGCAGCAGGCGGCAGCCGCCGGGCCAGCGCCGGTCAAGGCGACGGCGGAACCCGACCAGGCGACGCTCGACCAGTGGCGGGCGAACATCGACAAGTGGAAGGGGGCCGAGCGGCGTAAGCGGGCCGATAACACGTACTGCTACGTGTGCCATGCGAAGTACGCGCGCGAGAAGCTCGTGAAAACCCACGCGTCCAGGGGCGTGGGCTGCGAAACGTGCCATGGCCGATCAGACAAGCACAGCCAGGACGAAGACAGCCTGGTGCCCCCCGACCTCATGTTCTCCAAGGCCTGGGTGGCCGGTTTCTGTGTCCAGTGCCACGAGAAGAGCGACCTGCTCGACAGCGATGAATCGCATCGGAAGCTGTTCGCCGGTGAGCTGGAGCCGGACAAGACCTGCACCAGCTGCCACGACATCGATCACGTGATGAAGGTCCGCACCCGGCGTTGGAACAAGGAGACGCGGAAGATCGAGTGGTATGACGGGGTCCGCATGATGCAATCGGAGGAGGACCGGCCGCGGCCCGTGCCGGCTGAGGGCGCCCAGCCGTCCAGTCGGTAGAGGCCGCCGGGACGCGCCGGTTGATCGTGCGCGGCGCAGCGCCCGTACGGTAGAGGTCGCGGGTCGTCGGCATGCCGGGACGCACTTGGCGGGGCGGGAGGCAGCGGATATTCTGGGGACATGGTCGGGCGCGTTGGCGACCGGGAGGGTCCGGGTGATTGTCAGCTTAGCATGGGGACGAACAGCGTGAATAGCTTGAGACTCAACCTGTTGGCCGCGTGGATTGTCTGTGTCATGTTGGCGCCCGGTGCCCTGTCGGCCGACGATTGGCCGCAGTTCCGCGGGCCGGGTTGCACGGGCATCTGTCCGGAGACGGGCCTGGTGCAGGAGATACCGGAGCAAGGCCTGCCGTTGCTGTGGCAGGTGCAAGGGTGCGGTGCCGGGTTCTCGAGCATCTCGATCGCCAACGGCAAGCTCTACACGATGGGTGATCGCCCTGCCGCGGGCGACCGAGCGCAGTTTGTGATTGCCTTCGATGAGGCGACACATCAGGAGCTGTGGGCGACCCGGATCGGGCCGAAACATGACGACGGCGAGTCGCCGGGCCCGCGTTGCACGCCGACGATCGACGGCCCTCGACTGTACGCGCTGGGCACCAGCAGCGACCTGGTTTGCCTGGACAGCGCCACGGGCGCGCTCCAGTGGCGGAAGAACCTCGAGCAGGACTTCGGCGGCAAGATGATGTCCAGCTGGTGCTGGAGCGAATCGCCTCTGGTCGATGGGGACCGTCTGGTGTGCACGCCGGGCGCGAAGGACGCCGTGATGGTGGCGCTGGACAAGAACACGGGCGAGCTGATCTGGAAGTGCGAGCTGCCCGACATCGGCCGGGAGGGCAATGAGGGTGCGGGCTACACGACGATGGTGGTGGCGGAGATCGACGGCGTGCGTCAGTACATCACGCTTGTCGGCAAAGGAGCCATCGGCGTGGCGGCCGAGACCGGGGAGTTCCTGTGGGGCTACAACCGGATCGCCAACAAGGTGGCGAACATCCCGACGCCGGTCGTCAGGGACCGCTACGTGTTCGTGACGACGAGCTACAATACCGGCTGCGCGCTGGTGAAACTGACCCGGGACGGCGACCGGTTCAATGCCGACGAGGTCTATTTCCGGCCCGCCCGGGAGTTTGCCAACCACCACGGCGGTGTCGTGCTGGTCGGCGACTACATCTACGGGGGCGACGGGCAGAACAAGGGAACGCCCGTCTGCCTCGACTTCATGACGGGCGACATCAAGTGGAAAGCGCTCGACTGGACGCGCAAGGCGCGGGCGAACGGTTCGGCCGCCGTCCTGTATGCCGATGGGAACCTGTGGTTCCGCTACCAGCGTGATGCGCTTGTTGCGCTGATCGAGGCCACGCCGGATGAATTCCGCGTCAAAGGCACGTTCAAGGCGGCGGTCGACGACGGGCCGGCGTGGGCGCACCCGGTCATCCACGACGGCAAGCTGTACCTGCGAACACACGACACGTTGATGTGTTACGATGTGACGTCTCAATGAACGAGGGCCACCCTGACCAGCCTCGGACGGTCCATGAGGACGTGATCGTCGACGCCAAGAAGACCACGCCGTTCGCTCAATCCAGCGGCGAATTCGACGAGGTCACGGTGGGGCCTTACCAGCTGCGGAACCTGATCGCGGAAGGCGGGATGGGCCTGGTCTACGAGGCCTATCAGGAATCGCCTGTGCGGCGCGACGTGGCCGTGAAGATCATCAAGCCGGGCATGGATTCCCAGGACGTGATCGCGCGCTTCGAACAGGAACGGCGGACTCTGGCGCTCATGGTGCACCCGAATATCGCCACCGTCCTGGATGCCGGCTGCACGGCGGGCGGCCAGCCGTATTTCGTGATGGAACTCGTGCGCGGCCTGCCGATCACCGCGCACTGCGACACGCATCGGCTGACCATTCGTGACCGTCTGAGGCTCTTCATCAGCGTCTGCCATGCGGTGCAGCACGCACACCAGAAGGGGATCATCCATCGCGATATCAAGCCGTCCAACGTCATCGTGACGATGATTGACGGCGCGCCGGTGCCGAAAGTCATCGACTTCGGCATCGCCAAGGCGCTCGACCAACCGCTGGCGGAACTGACGCGGCAGGCGCGGCTCCCTCACCCGGCCGGCACGCCGTTGTACATGAGCCCCGAGCAGTCGGCGAATGATGTCCTGGATGTCGACACGCGGAGCGACGTGTACTCGCTGGGGATCCTGCTGTATGAGTTGCTGGTGGGTGCGACGCCTTACGATGCCGACCAGCTGGACAGGATGACCTACGCCGAATTGTGTCGCGTCAAGAACGAGGAGACGCCGGCGCCGCCCAGCGTCCGCGTGGCGTCGTTGACGGCAAGACGGCTGGCGGCCGTAGCCGACCAGCGCGGCGTTCCGCCGCCGCAACTGGCCTCGATACTGCATGGGGAGCTGGACTGGATCGTCGGGAAAGCCCTGCGCGGCGACCGCCATGCGCGCTACCAGACCGCGCGTGGATTCGCAGCCGATGTGCAGCGGTACCTGAACAACGAGCCGGTGGAAGCCGGGCCGGCGACCAGGCGATACCTGCTGCGCAAGTTCGCGAGCCGCCATCGCCGGCTGATCACGGCCGTCACGCTCATCGCCGCGGCGTTGATCTTGGGGCTGACGGGGAGCGTCTGGCAGGCCGTCCGCGCCACCCGGGCCGAACGGGAGTTGACGCGCCAGTTGTACATCGCCGACAAGGCCCTGAAAGCCGCCGACGTCGCCCACCAGCAGTCGCTCCGCAACCGCGCGCAAGCCCTGTCGGCCAACGGGTCGTTCCTGATGGCCATTGGGAAATACGACCTGGCGCTGCAGCAGTTCCAGGCCGCGCTGGAGATCGACCCGGACTCGCCCCACCTGGACAACAACTTCGCCTGGTTCCTGGCCAACTGCCCCGACGCGCGCTACAGCGACCCGCAGCGGGCCGTCGATCTGGCCGGCCGCGCCGTGGCGGCCGTGCCTGAAGAGGGAACCTTCTGGAATACGCTGGGCGTTTCGTACTACCGCGCCGGCCGGTGGCAGTCCGCCATCGAAGCGCTCGAACGGTCGTCCCGGATCTTCGGAGAAGCCGGCGTCGGGTTCAACGCCGTGTTCCTGGCCATGGCGCACTGGCAGTTGGGGCACCGTGACGAAGCCAACCTCCAGTATGACGCGGTGGTCCGCTGGGTGCGCGAGAACGATGTGGCCGACGAAGAGCTGCGCCGCTTCTGCCAGGAAGCCGCCCAGCTGCTGGGCCGACCGGAAATCCCACCCGCCGAACCGAAGAGGAGCCTGCCATGAGATACACTGCCGCATGCCTGGTGATGACGCTGCTGTGCGGCCCGCTGATCGGGTGCGTCGAGCAGGGCGCTCCGAAAGGGGAGCGGACGCCGGCGGATCCCGCCGCGCGGCCGGGCGCTGCGGCCGACTCGGATACGGGCGGCCGGTCACCGGCCCGGACCGCCCGGAAAGCGGCGCCGGCAGGGACGCCCGTTGATGACCCGGCGTCCGTGGACGCCTTGAAGAAGCTGAACGCGGAATTGAAGTCCGGCCGAGACGGCCATGTTGTGGAGGTGAGTCTCCGGGAGGCCGCCGTGAATGATGCGGCTTTGAGCCCGTTGGCCGGCTTGCCGCGGCTGAGAACGCTGTCCTTGAGCGGCACGGCGGTGAGCGATGCCGGCATGCGAACGGTCGGCGCGCTGCGATCCCTGCACAACCTGGACCTGCGCGGCTGCAAGATCAGCAACGCGGGCCTGGCAGCGCTGACAGGCTTGACGGACTTGCGAACGCTCAGCCTCAATGGCAAGAACGGGGCCACGCAAGTGGACGATGACGGGCTGGCGTCCGTGGGACACCTGAAGCACCTGAAGGTCCTGCTGTTGGATCAGCTGAGGATCAGTGGCGCCGGGCTGGCCAGGCTGGATCAGTTGTCGGAACTCGAGGAGCTGCGCCTGGCCGGGACGCAGGTTGACGATGCGGCGCTGGAGAAGCTCACGCAGTTTCCGCAACTCAGGAAGCTGAGGATTTCGGCTACGCACGTTACCAGCCGAGGGCTCGCGCAGATCGCGGCGCTGACGCATCTGGAGGAACTCGATCTGAGCGACAACAGCCAGGTGTCCGACGACGGGCTGGCCCATCTCGCCACGCTGGCGTCGCTTAAGGACCTGAACCTCTATCAGGTGCAGGCCACCGACGCGGGGATCGCGCATCTGGCAGGCCTTGTCGGCCTGGAACGGCTGAATCTGGACGCGACGCAACTGACCGATGCGGGCCTGCCGGCGTTGCGGGGTCTTACGCGCTTGCGCTTCCTGCACCTCGGGCGCACGGCCGTGTCGGATGCGGGACTGGTCCATCTGGAGGGCTTGACGGCGCTCCGGGACCTGAAGGTCACGCGCACGGCGGTGACCGCCGCGGGCGTTGCCGCGCTGCAGCAGAAGCTGCCCGACACGAAGATCCAGTTGGAGTACGTGCCCGGCCAGTAGGCCCGCAACGCGCCCTGCTCGCACCTCGCGCTCGGACATTTGGAGTCGCGTGGCGCCCTTCCCCCTTGCCCCGAGAACGTCTGCCTCCTTGCCCGGCTGTCTAACCGCAGGCCCAACAGGCCGCGCGGTGTGGGGAGGCGGCTGCCAGCGCATCCCCGCGCCGCCTCTGCAGTGCAGCGGTGGGGACGTTCGCGCGCGGGCCGGCGTCCGCCTGGCGGCGGACTCCACCTGTGTAACCGCAGGCCCAACGGGCCGCGCGCTGTGGGGAGGCGGTCGGCAGCGAATCCACGCCTGACCAGCGCACGCACCCGGTCCCTCAGCCGCCACAGTTGTCCCGCCGCGGGCTCAGGTGCCGGCCGCCGGTGTCCAGCGCGCGCTCACGCCGTCCGCCTGACGGCGGACTCTGGCCCTGCGGTTACACAGGCCAGCGGACGGCGTGCTGCGGGAAGGTGGCTGCCAGC
>JBPOJB010000009.1:0-357261 GCA_052034005.1 Planctomycetota bacterium
ACGGCTGAGGGACCGGGTGCGTGCGCCGGTCAGGCGAGGATTCGCTGCCGACCGCCTCCCCACAGCGCGCGGCCCGTTGGGCCTGCGGTTACACAGGTGGAGTCCGCCGCCAGGCGGACGACGTGAGCGCGCGCTGGTCCATGCCGCTGCGCACGGGGGCCGGGCGAGGATTCGCTGCCGACCGCCTCCCCCACAGCGCGCGGCCCGTTGGGCCTGCGGTTACACAGGTGGAGTCCGCGCCAGGCGGACGACGTGAGCGCGCGCTGGTCGATGCCGCTGCGCAGGGGGGCCGGGCGAGGATTCGCTGCCGACCGCCTCCCCACAGCGCGCGGCCCGTTGGGCCTGCGGTTACACAGGTGGAGTCTGCCGCCAGGCGGACGACGTGAGCGCGCGATGGTCCATGCCGCTGCGCACGGGGGCCGGGCGAGGATTCGCTGCCGACCGCCTCTCCCACAGCGCGCGGCCCGTTGGGCCTGCGGTTACACAGGTGGAGTCTGCCGCCAGGCGGACGGCGTGAGCGTGCGCTGGTCCATGCCGCTGCGCAGGGGGGCCGGGCGTGGATTCGCTGCCGACCGCCTCCCCCACAGCGCGCGGCCCGTTGGGCCTGCGGTTACACAGGTGGAGTCCGCCGTCAGGGTGCACTCTGCGATTCCCGCTTGCCGCAGGCGTATCCTTGCTTGAACCCGTCGCACAACCATTCGAGCGTCACGCCTTCGGCGGCGGACTTCGGCCACACCCTGACCAGATACGCGCCCTGTGCGTCGCGCTGCATCTCCACCTTCACGCCCTCTCCGCACCGGACTCGGACCAGCTCCAGGAATGCTCGGGCGATCGGCTCCTTCTCCCAGGTGAACTGGACCGATTCAAGATGGGTCTTCCGCGCTGGGGCGGCAGGCGCGCCCGTCTGCTCCCGGGCCTCGACCCACCGGGCACGGTTCAAGCGGTATTTTCTTGTCGAATCGTTGGCCAGCGTTGCTTCCAGCGACTTCCATTGCGGGTTCAGCCTGACAAACTGCTGCACGACCTCCGCGTGGCCGATCCACACGTTGTCGGAGAAGGTTCCCGCGCTGCCGTAAGGGACCGCGTTCTTGACGGGATCTTCCTGCAACCCCCGCATGAACTGACGCAGCTCGGCGCGCGCGTTCAGGAGGTCAGTCGGGGCATTCATGACGGTGTACTCGCGACGATGGGCCCGTGACGATTCCCGTTCCAATCGGCCTCACCCCCGGGCCGGCGCGACACGCCGGCTCGCCGACGGCACGAGAACGCGGCACGGCCGCTTCTAGAACTCCTGGAGCAAGGCCAACAACTGCCGATCGAGTTTGTGTCCGTGGAAATCCTCGTACGACACGTCGGCGCGACCGGAATCCAGCACGCCGAAACTCCCGCGGAAATTCCACAGCGCGTAGCCGATATTGTGTCCGGTCAGGATCTCCAGCACGTCGCGGAACCAGGCCAGGAAGACGGGGTGCGGGGTCTGGTTGAAGCAGCCGCATTCGCCGCAGTGCACGCCGATCCCTTGCCGCGCCAGCGCGACCCAGGGCTCGTACAACTGCTCAAGCCGCCGGCGATCCCACTTGTGCGCCTTGCCCTCGGTATCCGGCCAGATCGGCTCTGGGAACCGTTCCCCGCGGACCCACGAGGCCTTGTAGTGGCTGATCTCCATCGGATCGTAGCCGCGCGTGCTCTGCCCGACTCCCAGGTCCACCACCTCCGGCACCGTTTCCCGGCCCCACCGCAGCCCGTCGATGATCACGTAGCGCTGCGCGTCAGCCTCGCGGATCGCCTGGGTCGCCGCCCGGACCACGCGTTCGTAATCCGTGCGACTCATCTGGTCGTCCGGGCTGGCCGGCTCGTTCAGCAAGTCGAAGCTGAGCTGTTTCGAATCGATCCCCTGGTAGCGCTTGGCAAACAGGTTCCAGTGCCAGCAGAATGCCTCCTCCGCCTCTTTGTCCTTCCACAGGCTCAACTTCTCCGCCGGCGGATTCACGCAGTAGCCCGGTCCGCGATGGAAGTTCAGGCTCACATGCAGGCCGTACTTCGCGCCCCACTGGACCACCTGGTCGATCCGGGCCAGCATCGACTCCTTCACCTTGTACCAGTCGCCGGGCTCGACCCACAACTCGTAGGACATCGGCAGCCGGATGAAGTTGAAGCCCCAGTCCTGCAGCCAGCGGAAGTCGTCTTCCACCGGCCGGGCATCGTCGCGCCGCGTGAAGAAATAGGTCAAGTTGAACCCCCGCCAACGCGGCAGGACGCTTTGCGCGGCCGGCGGCGACTGCTGGGCCGCCTGGCCGGCGACCCCGGCACCCAGGAACCGCGCGGCCCCGAGCGCCCCGGCCGATGTCTGGATGAACTCACGCCGCGACCATCGCTGTGTACTCATGCTTGCCACCCCCACGCAGTTCAAGTTGTGGTATGCAGGGTCCAATCCGGGCGCCGTCCCGCCGCGCCCGGTGCGCTGGATTATAGCACAGGCTGGTCAGGCGGTGACCATGAGCGCCGCCAGCTTCGTTTCGTCGACATCCAAGCCTAGGCCCGGTCCGGTCGGCGCGCGCGCGACGTCACCCGTGATGTCGAGCGGCGCGCGCAGGATGTCGCTCCGGAGATACTGCGGGCCGTTGAGCGCGGCCGGCTGGTCGAGCCCGTACGCCGAGAACAGGGCCAAGGAGGCCGCGCACGAGATGTCAGGGTCGGTCAGGCCGCTCCCCAGCCAGAACAGGCCCGCCTCCTGGACCAGCTCGATCTGCCGGCGCGCCGCCAGCAGCCCGCCGCACCGGGAGATCTTGATGGTCAAACCGTCCACCATCTGCAGCCGGATGAACTCCGCGGCCTCGACCGGCGAGACGACCCCTTCGTCGAGCGTGATCGGAATCGCGCCCTGCCGCTTCAACGCCTGGTAACCGCTGATGCAGTTGGGCCGCAGGGGTGCCTCGAATACATCCACGCCTGCGTCCGCCAACCGCGGCGCGACCGCCAGCGCGGTCGCCACGTCATAGCCGCCGTTGGCATCGACCCAGAGGTGCCCCGCGGGAACCAGCTGGCGGATCCGCCGCACCAGCCGCACATCGAAGTCCGCATCCGGCGCGATCTTGACGTTGAAGTGGCGATAGCCCCGAGCGCCGGCCGTCGCCAGCTCCTGATCCACGTCGTCCAGCGAACGTACGTTGATGGTCCAGCTCAAGGTGATCGGCTGGTCGGCCGATCGGCCCCACGACTGAGCCACCGAGCGCCCGGTGAGCTTCCCTGCCAGATCGTGCAAGGCCAGATCGATCCCCGCGCGGGAGAGCGGCATCCCCGTGCTGAACGACGGCGCCACCGCCTGATCCATCGCCCGATGCGCGCCGGGAATGTCGCGCGGGTCCCGGCCTACCAGGGTCGGCGCGAAGTAGTGCCGGATGACCGCCAGTGCAGCCTCCGGTACTTCGTAACTCCAGCGCGGCACGGGCAGGCTCTGGCCCCAGCCCGCCGTGCCGTCGTCCGCCGTCACCTTGACGACGACGACGCGATGGCCGTGCGAGCCGTCCAGGAACTTGAAATACCCCGACCAGGGATACGACACGAGCATCGCATCCACGCGGTCGATCTTCGCCCCGTCTGACCGGCTCATGGGCGTGTCTCGAGCGTTGACCACTGCGAACCTACCGCTGCCCCGACGGACCAGTCTGCCTGGTTCCGCGGCCGGGTGCCAGCCCCCCAGTCACCGCGCACAGCGACCGCCCCGGCGCGCCGGCAGGTGACAGCCTCCCTCCTGCAGTCCGCTCAGCGCGGTCGCGTGCCAAGCAGCAGCTCCAGCAGCGCGGCCTGGTCATTGTCGCCGGCATCCCACCGGTGGATCGCGTCCGCCGCGAGCAACTCCAGGACATCCTCGTCGTCGACGCTCACCAGGTAATCTCGCAGCGCCAGTTGGCGCGCCACATCCGCCTGGCCAATGCGTAAGCCGTACTCGGGATCGAGGGCCAACGCGACCGGCACGGTCGCCGGACGCGCCGCCGGCATGCTGGAGGGCAGTCGCGACGGGACCGGGTCCGCCGGCACGGTCGGATTGATCTGGAACTCGTCTGCCAGCGCGGCATCCGGCTGGGGCACCAGGTCCGCTCGCGGGACGGCGCCGGCCACGGCCTCCCCTTCGCCCTCCGCCTCGCCTTCACCGCCGATCGCGTTCAGGTAGTTGATGACGATCAGCGCGTCGGCGGGCGACACGATTCCATCACCGTTGACATCCAGGTACGGCGGTGGCACGAGGGGCGGGATGGGCGGGTTCGGCAGCTGGCGCTGGCCGCGGTAGTTGATGTCGTTGATGATCAGCAACGCATCGATGGGCGAGATAAAGCCGTCGGCGTTCACGTCCCGGAAGTTGACCGGGTTCTGCCATGGACGCTGATTCTCGACCACACTGATCGTCACGGTCGCGACATTGGATGTCGCCCCGTCGTCGTCACGCACCGTGTAGGTGAACGCGTCGGGCCCTACATACTTGTTCATCGGCGTGTAGAGGACCGTGCCGTTGGTGTTGACCTTGAGCGAGCCGTGGGCCGCGCCCCTGACGATGGTCACCGAACTGGGCACGAGCGTTCCATCGCTGTCCCAGTCGTTGGCCAGGACATTGATCGTCTTGGGGGTGTTCTTGAGCACTTCGACCGTGTCGTCCACCGCCACGGGAGGCGCGTTGAAGTCCAACGAGACGGTGGCCACATTGGACTCCGCCCCGTCGTTGTCGCGCACCGTGTAGGTGAGCGTGTCGAGGCCGCTGTAGTTCCCCCCCACGGTGTACTTGATCGTCCCGTCGGGCAGGACCGCGGCGGTCCCGTGCGCCGGGGGCGTGATGATCGTGACCGTGGACGGATCGAGCGTGCCATCGATATCCGAGTCATTGGCCAGCACGCTGACGGTCACGTTGCCCGTAGGCGGCACCAGCGCGAAATCGTCCACGGCCACCGGTGCGTCATTGACGCCGGTCACGACGACCGTGACCGTGGCCGGCGCGGAGTACTCCGTGCCGTCCGTGACGCGGTAGGTGAACGTGTCCTCCAGCGTCTGGCCGGCCGCCAGGGCCTGCAGCGGCGCGGCACTCCGCGGGTCGTACAGGAAGCTGCCGTCCTCCATCAGCGTGACAGCGGCGCCGTAACGGCTGGCCAGCGTTCCGGCTTCCACCTGGAGCACGTCGCCATCCGCATCCGAACCGCCGGCCAACAGGCCGGGAGCCGCGACTTGCAGCAGGTCGTCCTCCAGCACGCTGTACCAGTCGTCAGCCGCCACCGGCGGGTCGTTGCGGCCGCTGACCGTCACCGTGACCGTGGCCGAACTCGTTTCGCCCGACGCGTCGCGTACGGTATAGGTGAACGTGTCCTGCAGGGTCTGCCCCGGCTTGAGCAGTTGGAGCGCGGGGGCCGTTGTCGGGTCGTAGAGGAACCAGCCCGAACCTCCGACCAGCACGCGGGCGCCCAGCAGGCTCTGCGTGTCGGCACTGATCACCACCAGCAGGTCGCCGGCGTCCTTGTCCATGTCGTTGCCCAGCACGCCGGGCGCGGGCACCAGCAGCTCGGTGTCCTCGTCGGTGCTGTAGGCGTCATCCACCGCTTCCGGCGCATCGTTGATGCCGTCGACCGTGATCAACACAAACGCGATGTTGGACAGGGTCACACCATCGGTCGCCTGGTAGGAGAAGCCATCCTGCACGGATTGGCCCGGTCGCAGCGCCTGCAGATCGGCCGCCTGCGTCGGGTCATACGTGAAGCTGCCATCCGGATAGACGGTGACCGTGGCGCCGTAGAGACTCGTTGTGTCGTACCGGGCGACCTGCAGCGCCTGCCCGTCCGGATCGCTGTCGTTCCCCAGCACGCCGGGTGCCGCGACGTTCAGCACGCTGTCTTCATCGGTGGCGTACGTGTCATTGCTGGCCACCGGCGGGTCGTTCACCCCAGCGACCGTGACGGTTACGGTCGCCGTGCTCAAGGCGCCGACGAGGTCGCTGATCGTGTAGGAGAACGTATCCTCCAGCGATTCACCGGCCTTGAGGGCCTGCAAGGTCGTGGACACCGTCGGGTCGTAGACCAACCGGCCGTCGGAGTGCAACGTGACCGCGGCGCCCAGCGCGCTGGTCGCGTCAAAACCGAAGATCGACACCACGTCCCCGGTGTCAATGTCCCAATCGTTTTCCAGCACGCCGGGGGCGTCGACCGTCAGGACCAGGTTCTCGGTGGTTTCATAGAAATCGTCGTTCGCAATCGGGGCATCGTTCACGCCGGCGACATGGATGGTGACGGTGGCCACGTTCGACGTGAGACCGCCATCGGTCGCGCGATAGGTGAACGTGTCATCCACCACGGTGCCGGCGGGCAGCATCTGGAGCTTGATCGCGGTGGTCGGGTCATAGAGGAAGTGGCCGTCGGCATCGACCGTCACCAGGGCGCCCAGCGCGCTCAGGGCATCATATTGCGCCACGGATAATGGGTCACCGTCGGCGTCCGTGTCGCCTTCCAGCACGCCCGGTGCCGGCACGTCGAGAACCAGGTCCTCCGTCGTATCGTACTCGTCGTCGTCCGCCACGGGCGGCGTGCCCGGGACGATCTCCAGCCGGTAGTCTTCCACCTCGCCGTCGATCGCCAGTCCGAGCGGCCCGAGCGCGCCGAGCGAGCTGATGCGGAACCGCGCGTAGGTCTCGTACCTCGCATCCGTCGCGTACTGGGCCGGCATCTGGATCGTCAGCTCGTTCGCGCCGACTGACAGCGGGTGGCTGGCGAAGACCTGCTCGCCGTCGTCGAACCAGTCGCCGTCGTGGTTGAAGTCGACCCACGCGTCGAGGAAGCCCAGCCCGCTGGACCATACGGTGATCGGCGTCGGCACGAAGGGGTTCAAGGTGGTGAACTCCCAGGTCACGCCGTCATCCAGGTCGCCGTCCGGCAGGAGTGCATCGTCCTCGGCCGTGATCCCGCTGCCCAGCATGAGCGGCGTGCCGGAAATGGCATGCCGCGCGCCGTTGTCCTTCAAGAGCGTGGCGTACGGTTCGGGCGCGTCGCCGAAGTCGAACTGCACGCCGGGCATCAGGATCGTGAAGTGGGTCTCGTTGTTGGCCTGGTTCGGCTTCAAGCTGTTGCCGGCATTGTCCTTGATCGCGGAGATGAAGAAGTTCTGCAGCCCGCTGATGCTCTGGATGCCGTTGATGTAGTAGCTGGTGCCGCCGCGGAACGCCAGGTTCACACCGGTCAGCAGGCTGTTGTCGATTGCGTCCAGGATCAGCGGCGCGAACTGCGACGCGTCAAACGACGCATCCGGAATGAACGAGACCGGCACGACGCCGCCGGGCACGCCGCGTTGGGTGAGCTTGGAGTTGAGCGTGTCGGTCTTGTGATGGATGGTGTCGTGGAGAGCGATCAGGCCTCCGCCCATGTAGGTCGGCGTCAAGCCGACGTCGGCCAGGTTGATCGCCGCGATGATGTAGCCCGCCAGTTGATCGACCGTGCTGGTCGACCTGATCAGGATCGGCCGGTTGCCCGGGGTGACGCTGCCGTTGCTGTCGAACTCGAAGACCACCGGGGCGCCCGGGCGGTTCTGGATCGAGAAAGTCTGGCCGTCCGCCAGGCCTCCGACGCCGGCGGCCTGTGGCGGGATGATCAGGACCGTCGAGGACCGGACGCCGGGCGTGCCGGACTGCCAGAGGTTCGGCGCCCCGGAGACCACCAGGCGGTGACTCGGAGTGCCGCCCACGTAGACATGCCCGTTGCCGAAATAAGTGGGGGTCAAACCCACCACACTGCCGCTGATCGCGTTGACGATCGACGCGGCGATGTCGTCCCGCGTGCTGGCCGCGCTGTAGCGAATCGGCACGCGCCCGGCCATGACGCTCCCATCGCTGTCAAACTCGAAGTAGGTGTTGGGATGGATCCCATCGGCGATCATGATGTTCTGGCCGTCGGCCACGATACCCGGCCTGCCGGATTGGGTCAGCGCGCAATTGGCCGTGTTGATCGTGTAATTGCTGCGCGCGCCGAAGTGGATCACGCCGTCGCCCAGGTACCGGGCGGTGATGCCGATGCCCTTGGCGTTCAACGCGTTGATGATCGCCGCTGCCAATTCGTCCTGAGTCGACGCGGCGGCGATGTCGATCGGGTTGTTGCCCACCAGGTACATGGGCGGCGAATTGACGTCGAATTCGAACGTGTGGTTGCCGAACGCGCCGGCGGACACGACGAACGTCTGGCCGTCCTGCAAGCCCCCAGGCCCCTTGCCCGCCGCCGGCACGTGCAATGTGAGCGTCTCCGGCAGGTACAGGCTGTAGCCGCATTCGAACTCAAACGTCACGGTCCCGCCCGTGTTGTCGGTGATGACGAACATCTCGCCGTCCGAGATCTGGCTGCCGTCCGGCATGACGATCACGAACCGGTCTTCATTGGGCAACGTGATCTTGTAGGTCACGTCGTTGTCCCATTTGCCCGCCAGCGGCATGAACCGCATCGTGTTCGTGGTGGCGTTGTAGCGGAATATATAGTCGACGCCCTCCTCCAACACCTGGCCGTCCGCCGTCAACGTGATCCGGCTGGAGTCCACGGTGAGGTCGTCCACGCCCGTGCCTTCGCCCGATTCGGAGGAGGCCAGGCCGTCCACCAGTTGGATGACGAAGCTGTTGTAGTCGCCCGCCGCCAACTGGACCACCGTCGGCGTCGGGTCCCGATCGATACCCGCTGCGTCGTTGTCGCGCGGCACGATCAGCACGGCGTCCGGGCCGACGAAGTCCGCCCGATCCAGCGCACCGCGGTCCTTGAACACGTTGGCGCCCTGGCCGGCCGGCGTGTCGACTTCCGGATCGTCGGAGCGCAGCAGGCCGGCGGCGTCCAGGTCGGGCGCCAGGATCGGCGACACGGGGATGCCCATCGCGTTCTTGACCAAGGCGAACCCGACGCGTTCCTCCAACGAGTCGATCGCACAGTCGATGACGGGCGACATCGGGGCCGGATAGAAATTGCGGTCCGCGGAGTTCACGAACAGCGGATCGTAGTCGCCCATCCGCACGTTGAAGTCGTCGCCCGTGCTGCCGACATTCGAATCGGCCAGGTCGTTGTGCTGGTAGATCGAACCGCCGACCACCGTCGTCGGCGAGGCGTCCTGCCAGATGCCGGCGTTCAAATTGGCCAGCAGGTTGTTCAGCAGGGTGGGGCTGGACCCGTCGGAGACCAGGATGCCCGTCTCGGGCAGCAGCTGGTCGATATTCTCGTCCAGCATGGGGCGGAAGAGCAGGTCGCCGGTGATCCGGGTGGCGCCGCGGACGACCACGTACAGCTCGCTCGTGGCGCGGGGAGGCGTGTAGGGGCTGTCGTGCCCGAAGCCCGGGAAGCCGTACACCGACGTGTCGCCCGCGATGGCGGGCGTCTGCGGCGGCAGGTTGCCCGACGCGCCGGAGTGGCCGCCCAGCGCGACGGCCGTGACGCCGGTCAGGCCCTGGCCGATCGTGTTGGCCATGGCCACCGCCATTTCGGGCGCGCGATAGCCCGGACCGCGATGGTTGAACCCCTGCGGATGCACGGGACGCGAATCATAGACGATCGGGATATGGCCCTCGGCCACGCCCGGGGCGTTGACGTCGTCGAACTCGTACGTCACGCTCCCATGCAGGTCGCTCACGACGAAGGTCGTGCCGTCGGCCACTCGGGTGCCGTCGACGGCGGTGATCACCCAGGTCCGAGGCGCGATGACGTTGATTTCGATGTGGTAATCGCCCACGCTGGCCGGCCCGGTGCGGTTGCCCAGGCTGAGCGGGTCGTACCCTTCGTTCCCCTTGCCGCTCACGCCGACGTAGTACGTGCCGGCGACCGTGGCGGTGAAATCGAGGTACGAATCCTTGCTGGGCAGCTCGCCCGGGGCGTTGGCGTTGTCGTTGAAGGCGACTTCACGGCCGCGCGCGTCGAACAGGCGGATCACCGAGTCGAAGGTGGGCGTCAGGCGGTCGATGTCGATCGTCACCCGTTCGCCGACTCCGAGCTGGAAGCGATAGAAGTCGACGTCGAGGGACGCGTCGTTGAGGGTTTCCGTCGTATCGCCGATCGACGCGTCGCTGCTGTAGTACTCCGGATTCTGCTGCCGGCCCTGCCAGGTCTCGATCGCCGATTGCATGCGATCGTTCGGCTCGTGGAGCCCGGACTGGGCGAAGAAGGCCTGCAGGCCGTCGTTGCCGAACACCGTGTTGTTGATCACGCGCTGGAAGGGCTGGACCGCGCGGCCCAGCGGCACTTGCCGCGCTTCGACCACCGAATAGCGCGGCACCTCGACCGAGCTGACGTTGTCGAGATACACCGCGAGGAGTGGGGGGCCGTACAGGGCGCCGTCCGGCACCACGAGGCTGGAGCGCCAGCGGCTGTTTTCAAGCGTCGCGTTGGCGTGCAGCGTGGTGCCGTTGGTCACCAGGATGCTGCTCTGGATCGCGTCGCGGATGGCGACCGCCATCTCGGCTTGAGTGTACGGACGCGGCGGGATGACCCACGGCGGCGCCAGGTAGTTGCTGCCCGACTGGCGATAGAAGATGGGGATGTTCCCCTCCGTCCACCCATCGCCGCCCTGCACGCCGCTGCCCAGCGGCCGCTGGCCGCCGCTGATGTCCTCGAACTCGAACGTCACCGACGTCCGGTACATGTGGACCGTGAACGTCAAGCCGTCCTGGACGAAGTAACCGGACAAGCGTTGCAGCGTGTCCGACGGCGGCACGATCTCAAAGGGGGCGAGGCTCCCGCTCACGTGGATGCCGCCCAGCCCTTCGTTGTGGATGACGTTGTTTTCGATCGTCGCGCCGGGGGCCAGGCCGCCCGCCGGGCTGTTGTTCAGTTCCCGCAGGTTCCGCGCGGCACCGGGGTGCGGTTCCAGGAAACCGGCCGCCAGCCGCGGTTCGACATCCCGCGTGCCCCCGTCCGCCACGATCCCGAAATCGCGCGAATCGATGACGAAGTTGGAGTGGATCAGCACCTGGCCCTGGTCGCGGAACCGGTTCGAGTCGCCGAACCCGTCGTACGTGATGTGCCGAATGCCCGTGACAATGGCCGTGCCGGCCAGGTCCACGAGTTGATCCACCGGCCCGGTCGGCAGCGTCCCGTCGGCGAACGTCGTGCCGCGGATGGTCGCCGCGGAGACGGAGGCTCGGACTTTCAGCACGGCCTGCACGGCCGCGCTGTTGATCGCGTCGCGGACGCTGACGCACACCTGTTGCGTGGAGAAGCCCGCCTCGAACGGCACGCGCACATGGCCGCTTTCCACGACGCCGTCGGTGTCGAACTCGAAGACCAGCGTGTTGATGCCGTCGGAAATCGTGAAGGTGTCGCCGTCAAGGATCTGGCTCCCGTCGGTGGGCGCGAGTGTCGTCTGGCGCGCCAGCCGTTCGTTGGTGTCGAACGTGCGCGCGAGCTGCAACGAGTTGGGGCTCCCCGCCGTCGGGCGCTGGGTGAAGCCCGGATCGGTGGCCAGCCGGATCTCCAGCTGGTACTCGCCCGTCAGCGCGTCGGTCGTCTGGGAGTCGGGGTTGATCGTGAACGAGGGGTCGTTGTAGGCGTAGGAGACCATTTCGCCGCGTTCGGCGAACCCGATGATGATGTCGTCGATCAACAGGCCCTCCAAGCCGCTGGCCGTGCTGTCGGCGCTGTCGAACGTGAACACCAACCTCAGGTTGTCCAGGTTGGCGTAGTCCCCCAGTTCGATCCGCGCTTGCTGCCACACCGGCTGCAACGTCACCGGATCGGGCGTCATGTTCCGCAGCCCCGCGCCCTTGATTGCCACCGGCTGCGGGACGCCATCCCCCACGATGATGGACACGCTCACGACGTCGATGCTCGTCGACGCGTCGCTGTCGAGCAGGTAGTTGAAATACAGCACCGGCTGGTCCTCGGCCGAGTATCCGAGCAGGCTGAAGGGGTTGGTGACGATGCTGCCCCGGACGTCCTCGGGGATCTGCAGCAGCCGCCAGACACCGCCGCCCAGATAGGTGCCGGTCGCATCGCTGTCGTCGAGTTCGAAGGTGTCGTCGTCGACGACCGACACGGTGAAGGTGCCGTTGGCGCCGGGGATGCCCAGCACGCCTTGCACGTCCACTCGCTCGCCGCCCTCCAGGCCGTGGCCCGGCGACGTGATCTGCACCGGCTCTCCCGCCACGGCGTTGGTGACGATGCCCGTCAGTTCGGGGCCGAAGAAGAAGCTGTATCCGGCGTCCGCCAGGGGCGCGTCCACACGGTGGCCTTCCACGGAGATGTGCAGGGTGTAGAAGTCGCCCGGCTGCAACGGCTGGAAAATGAAGCCGTTGACGAACTGCGTGACCGCCACGATGTAGGTGCCGGCGGGCAAGTCCAGTTCCAGGCAAGGCTCGAGCGGCGGGTCGTACAGCAGCGATTTGCCGCCGTCCCCGTCGGTGGGCAATACCGAATCCTCCAGCCACGCCAGGATGTTGCCGTACTGGTCCAGCAGCACGATCTCGGAGTCCATGAACCCGTGCGGATCGAGCTGTTCGTCATAGTCCATGTCGATGTCGAAGATGCAGTGCGCCAGCGGGGCTGTGACCTTGAACGAGTAGAAGTCCCAGTCGTTCTCCTTGTCGCCGCCGCCTCGGACCGTGATGTGCGGGATGGTCGTCGACGTGTTGAGCGGCGGGTCCTGCGTGTCGCCGATGTTCGAATCGTACCCCAGGCTCCAGAACTCCAGCTCCAGATCGTGCGCGGTGGCCACCGTGTCGTTCGGTTCCCGCTCCTTGACCACCGACGCGCTGCCCCGGCTGTCGTCGAAGACGTTCGTCAGGCCGTGCCCCTTGTCGTCGCGCCGCGCGGTGCTGATGTGCCACAGGTTGGTCGTGACCAGCGAGAGCCCCATCACATCCTGCACGCCGGTCGAGATCTGGGACGCCGTGCCGCCCTCGAAGAACAGCGCCGGCGCCAGCGACGCGCCGTCCGTCGTGAAGGCATACAGGTCGCCCTGGCGATCGACGGCGACCAGCACGCCGCTCGATGACGGGTCGCGCCACATGTTGGCCGCCAGGCCTTCGAGCGACCGGCCCACGTAGTTCTCGAGCGATACGTGCAGCACATAGGTGTCGGTCAAGTCGGCCCGGTCCACGGGCGATTCGCCCACCATGAGGTAGTAGACGCCCGCCGTATCGAACACGATCTCCAGGTAGGCGTCCCGAGAGCTCTCGCTGCCGCCCTGCCCGAAGCGCATGCTGGCATCGTCGTTCATGGCGACCAATGCGCCGGTGCTGTCGAGGATCGCGATGACCGAGTCGAACCCGACTCCCTCCTCCGTCATGCCGTAGTCGATGTCGAAGATGCCGCGGTCTCCATCGTTGGCGACCGTGAACTTGTAGAAGTCGAACGTCGGCTTGCCGGCCGTGTCGAACTCGATCACGGAATCCGTCCCCGAACTGGCCACGATCAAGTGGCCGTTGGCCAGGAACCCCACCGAGGTCGGGCCGGTCAGGTTGCCGTTGCCGGCGTAGACGAAATCGTCGACGAACGCGCCGGTGCGCGCGTTGTAGCGCAGCACGCTGTTGGTCGCGTAACTCGACACGTACAGCTCGCCGTCGCCGTCCCCGTTGGCGTCCGGGCCGAACGCCAGATACTGCGGCTCTTCCAGACCGCCCGACCCGCTCGGCACGAGTTCCCCGACAAATCGGCCTGTCTCGGCGTTGAACACGAGCACACTGTCGTCGAGCGAGCTGGCGATGTACAGCCGGTTGTCGTGGTAGGTCAGGCCGACCGGGCCGTCCAACCCGCCACGCCCCGACGGGAACAGCCGTTCCGACGTCTCCGCGACCACGTCGAATCGGTAGACGTTGTCCGAACCGAAGCTGCTGACATACAACTCGGGTATGCCGTCGCCGGTCGTGTCCGGCCCGAAGGCCAGGCCGGTCGGCTGGTTGAGCCCCGCGTTGGTCAACGTCGCCAGGTATGCGCCGGTCTGACCGTTGTAACACAAGATCGTGTTGCTGCCGCGACTGGCCACGTACAGCTCCTCGACGCCGTCCCCGTCGCGGTCGTAGAAGGCGAGCCCCTCCGGGCGATCCAGGCCATCGGCGCCGGGCGCGATGAACTCACCGATCAGTGTGCCGGTCACGCCGTCGTACTTCAACACGCGGTTCGTCGCGGCCGCCGCGATATACAGGTCGCCGTACTGGTCAAATGCCCAGCCGGTGGGCTGATCGGCGCCGGGGCCGCCGAAATGGGTGATGAAGTTCCCGATGTAACCGTCGTCGCCCGTCCCGCGGATCGTAATGTGGCTGATCGTCGTCGACGTGTTGCTGGTCATATCACCGATGTCGGGGCTGGCGGTCTTCGTCCAGACTTCCTGATCCAGATCGTGCGCTTCGGCCGGGCTGTCGTTGTTCTCCTTCTCCAACACGTCGCCAGCGTCGGCCACGACGTTGCCGAGGTAGTCCAGCGTCGCGTGGTTGGTCAGCGGGTCGACCACGAGGAACACGCCGCCGGTGTCCGACAGCGCGTACAGCTTCCCGTCCAGGATGGCCAGGCCCGAGATGAGGCCGCCGGGGCCCTGGTCGACATTGGTGTCCAGGTGGCCGCGCTCCACGATTTGCGTGCCCGCCCCGCGCATCCGCGCGTTGCCTACGCGGTTGCTCTGCGGCGCGCTCAGCGCCTGGCCCGTGTCCGGGTCGAACTGGTACAGGATGTTCGTGTAATAATCCGGTCCGGCAGGCTGGAGGTCTGCGTCGCCGCGGCTACCGACCGCGAACAAGCGTTCGATGCCGTCTCCATTGAGCACGCCGTACGTCATGGCGTGGAACCTGATGCCCACGTCCGCGCGGACCGCCACGCCCGGCGTCGTGGGGCTTTCCTGATACGTCTCGATCCCGTCGTCGCGGCTCGCAATGAACTGCGGCGCGCTGGTGTTGACGCCGCGGAGGATACCCACGCTGCTGTCGTTCGGGGCCGGGTCTGCATCGGGCGTGGTGAAAGTGTAGCTGTTGCCGGTCAGGCGCGTGGCCAGGTCCTGGACCTTGCCCGGGTACGGGCCGACGGTGCGCGTCACCACGCCGTCATCGAGGCCGGCCGCGGACAGCTGGACTTCATCGTCCTCGCCCGTGCTGTGCAGGATCAACGCCACGATGTCCGGGGTGGACGTGAAGGGGATGCTGTGCGGGCCGAGCAGGAAATCGACTTGGGGCGGGGCCGCCGTGGAACCGCCCGATGCCAGGATATGGTCCTCGGCGACGCGCGTGATCGTGTTGATCGGCTCCAGGCGCACGTCGGGATTGTCCAACTGGCTGGGGATCCGCGCATTGGATGTCACGGACACGAAATAGGTTCCCTGCGGCAACTCGACCGGGCCGATGAAGGGATCCAGCCCGCCGACCGAGCCGCGGGAGAGATCGGTCAGGCTGCCTTCGTCCAGCGGGCCGGACCGGTCGTCCGTGATGTTCGAGTTGCGGCCGATCAGGACGAGCCGGCCGAAGGAATCGAACACCGAGACGATCGTGTCGGCCCGGGACATGCCGCTCGCATAGTCCACGTCGAACACGACCGAGGCGTGCTCGAAGAGGCTGCCCGCGGTGGCCGGATACTGGACCTGCATCTCGTAGAAGTCGATATCGTCGAGCTCATTGATCCGGCCGGCGATGCTGATCATGCCGCGATCGGTGGCCAGCAGGTTGCCGATATCCTGCGGGCCCATGCCGGGCACGCTGGTCGGCGGGATCTGGTTGTTCGTCTCCGGGCCGCCCACCTCCTCGTCTTCGGCGACTTCGCCCAACAGCGGCGAATGGGCGGGCAGGCCGTAGAGCTCGATCCCGTTGGTCGCGTACCGCACTTCCGCGTACCGCACCGTGACGCCCGGGATCTCGTCGGTCTCGCGCAGCCGGATCTGCAGTTCGTACGAGCCGGTGGTCAGGCCGCCGGCCAGGTTGGACAGATCGTCGCTGGAACTGCGCACCCGCACATGGTAGGTGCTGCGCACGCCCACGACGCCCGGCAGCACCACGCGCATGCCGGCATCCAGGGGGTTGAGCGAGTAGAAGTCCTTGGCCAGCCCGGACGCGTTGTGAGGCTGGTACGCGTCGGCTTTCTTCTGCAAGGGATTGACGGCCCACGCCGGCATGGTCGCCGCGCGGTACAGCAGGTTCGGGTCCAACGTCTCGAGCAGTGAGTCGTCCGACCTCGCCAGCACGACGCCGTCGGCATCGAGCAACTCGACGACACTGTTGAGCGTGTTGGTGGTGCGGTCGATATCCAGCCAGACCTCGGTCCCTGCCTCGGCTTCGAAGCTGTAGACATCCAGGTCGTTGCGCGCGTTGAGCGCACCGCGGACGACGAAGCCCAACCGCAGCTTGTCGTCGCCCGCGTACTCGGACGACGCCAGGCGCCCCAGATGCTGGGCCGTGTCGGGCGTCGCGTTCTCGCCCGGCGCCGCCGTCGCCGGAGACTCCGTCTCGAGAATCAGTTCCACGTTCCGGTCGTTGGCCAACTGCTCGAATCGCACGCTGGCCCAATCGCCGGCGGCCGGCAGCGTGGCCTGGCCGTCGTTGTTGGTATCGGTCAGCGTCTGGCCGTTGGGCAGCAAGCCCGCCCCCACCGTGTCATCTTTCAAGGATGTCAGAATCACCGGGAAATCGGGCTGGCCGATGATCTGCATCGTACCGCCGATGTGGTCGCTGATCCCCAGCGGGCTGCCCTTGGCGGTGAAGCCGGCCCCCAGGTTCGGGTTGAAGCTGTCCCCCGGACCGTCCATCTTGATCACGAGGCTGGCCGATGGGCTGCTGGCCAGCAGCAACCCCACCTGGCTGTGGAAGTCGGGCACGATGACCTTCTCGCCCCGCAGCACGTGGACGATATCCGTGTCGTCCCACACGCTCATCGTGGTCAGCGTCTCGCCGCGGATATCCACGGCGTTGAGCGGGTTGTCCAGCATCACGTTGCCGCGGATCAGCGGACCCACGTTGAAGGAGAAGTTCCCGACCCGCTGGAGCAGCCCGGTCGAGCGCCCGGTATCGGGCAGCGTGGCGGAGGTGAACGAGTTCGCGTTGATCGAGATCGCCACCTCGGCATTGTGCTGGATCGTGTTGTTGACCAGGATGGGCTGGGCGCCGCGCACGTAGATGGTCGCCGGCTCGTTGTAGCTGCGGCCGAAGCGGTCCACCGGGCCTTGGCCGCCCTGGCCGTTCGCGTTGTATTCGATCACGCTGTTGGCCAGGCGGATGTCCGCCTGGTGGACTTCCAGGATGTTGAAGGCCTTGAACGTTCCCTCGATCTTGGTGATCCCGCCGCCGAACGTCAGCAGCGCATGGTCGATGCTGGCGCTGCCGATGGGCCCGATGTACAGGCCCCCCCAGTCGCCGGGCCGCGGCGACTGGGCCTGGCCGTCCGCGTTGGTGTCGAAGGTCCCACCCGCTCCGAACCGGTCGTCCGAGCGCGATGTGAAGATGATCTCGCGCCCCGGCGTCCCCTCGGCGATCAATTGCGCGCCGAAGGTGGACTCGATACGGGCCCCTTCCAGCTTGACAATGATGCCCGGGTCGATGGCCAGGCGCGCGGCGGTCCGCGCGCGGGCCACCCCGAACGTGACCGGCTGGAGCATTTCGTCCAGCGTCTGGCCCGTGTCCAGGAAGGTCGTCTCCGTGCCGGCGATCTCGCCCACCAGGTAATAGGGTGCCGCGCCGTCATCTGCGCTGCGGTAGATGCGGATCAGGTCGTACCGGCCGGGGTCGGGCGGCGTCAGGTGGTCCAGCTGGATCTGGCCCGTGGCGGGCAGCACGCGGCTGATCGTCGGATCCGACGACGGGCTCACGACGTTGGTCACGGAGTGCGCATAGGTGATCCGGTAGTTGTACAGTCCGGCCGGCAATGTGCCGTCGGCCGTCGATGCGGTGAGCGTCGCGCCGAGCACCGTGGGGACGTCCCGGTTGAGCAGGTTGTTCGGATCCAGCTCCGCGAGGGACCTGGTGTCCGTGTAGACGGTGTCGGACGTGTTGATCTGGTTGACGAAGACATAGGGTCCCGCCACGCCGTCGACGCTGCGGTAGATGCGGCGGGCGACGAAATCGCCGCCGGCGGCGGGCAGCTTGTCCAACCGGACGGACCGGTAGGAACCGCTCAGCGTCACGGGCACCGTGGCCTCGGAGGGCCGGCCTTCAAACCCGTTGGCGTCCACGAACACGATCTTGTAGTGGTAGGTCCCCGCCTCCATCTGGCCGCCGGTGCGCCGCGTGGCCGTCACGACGTTCACCGGGGGGCGCGCGAGTTCCAGGATCGGCTCGCCGGACTTGCCCGCGATCGCCAGGTTGTCCGCCAGCAGGTGGACGACGTCGGTATCGTCGAAGCGCGCGGGCACGGTCAGCTTGCGCTGCGCTTCGCCGGCCGGCGTGGTGATGCGGACGAACAGGCCGTTGGAGGAATTCTCGACCAGCAGGTTGCCGTGGATGTCGGGGCCCACGCGGTGGAAGTAGGTGGTAAACAGCCCCTTGAGCTGGAACCGCGGCGCGTGGAAACTCGTTTCTTCGAAGCTGTCGGGGTCGGCCGACAGCGGCGCATCGGCGCTCAACCGGATCGTGTTGAACGAGATCGTCGGGCGTGCCTCGGTCATGTGGATCGGCGTGACGATCTGCTTGATCGAGTTGATGATCACGTTGCCGCCGCCGTAGCGCATGTCGGCGTGATTCACGTAGTTCAGGAAGATCCCTTCGCGTTCGTAGTTGAAGCGCTCTTCCGCATTGTCCACGTCGTTGCGGAAGACGATGCCGCCCCAATCCCCTGGCCGCGGGCTGGTCGTGGGCAGATAGGTGTCCAGGCCGATCGACTCGTCGAAATAGGAGGTGAAGTAGACCGGCAGGCCGGGGATGCCCAGGACCTGGAACGCGCCGCCGCTGCGATCCACGCTCAAGAGCGAACTGCCCACGCCGATGCGGGACTGGTTCATCTTGAACTGGACCCCTGCGTCCACCATCAGTGTGACGCCCCTGGGGACATCCAGCGTCTTGCCGTCCGACAGGATCTGGTTGGGCAGCGGCCCCGGCCCGATCTCATACGCCAGGTTGTCCTGCAAGGTCAGAAGGTTGCCATCCGCGCCGCCGTTGCCGACGATCCGCACGATGTCGCCCGGGCTGCTGGCCGCCAGCGCGCTGCTGATGGTGCGATACGTGCCCTTGCTCCCGCCGACCAGCGCGCGGTTCAGCTTGTCCACGATGATCGTGTTCGAAGCGCCGACAGCGCGGAAGAAGAAGTTGTACACGCCGCCGGGCACGCCATCGGCGTCGCCGTCCAGCAGGGTGCCGGGCGCGCCGCTCCGAGTCGCGTCGCGCAACGCGCTGCCGGGCGCCGGGTCCGGCCGGAAATCGATCCGCAGGTCGTATGGGCCTTGGCTCTTGCCGCCGAACCCCGTGTTCTCGAACTCCGGGTTGTAGCTGTCGTTGCCGCTGGCCGACACGCCCAGGTAGTAGGTGCCGGCGCCCAGCCGCAATTGGATGAACGAGTCGTCGCCGAAATAGTCGTCGTTGCGCGCGATGATCACCCGGCTGCCGTCGGCATTCTCGCGGTAGAGCGTCAGCAGGGTGTCGAGCAGGCTGGAGCTCGGCTGCCGCTCGGCGAACGTCTCGGCCGTCATGACGCCTTCCTGGCCGGCGGCGATCTCGAACCGATAAAGGTCGATGTCGTTGCTGTCGGGGCGGTGCAGGTAGAGGCCGTGCAGGATGTCGTGGTTGCCGGGGTAGATCGGTTCGACGGCCGGGCCGGTCAACGCCTCGTCCGACGCGAACGCCATCAGGGTCGACGGCGGGAGGTCGGTCGCCCGTTCCAGGCCGAGCATGAAACCGATCCCGATCATCGCGGTCTTGTACCAATCGCCGTTGAACAGGTTGTTCCACTGGAACGCATTGTCGAGGATCAGCAGGCTCTCCTGGAAATCCGGGTCCACCCGCGCGATGAAATGCGCGTTCACCTCCGGCTTGACCAGCGCGTGATTCACGACGTCCTCGGCGTACGGATCCAACGCGCGCGGATCGCCCGTCACCACCGTCAGGCCCTTGTCGGTCGTCTCCAGGAACTGCACGCCCAGGTAGTGCGCCCAGACCTCGAACGCCTCCCGCGCACGCTGCTTCTGCGTCTCGGTGATCAGGTTCTTCAGGGGCAGCCCCTTGTCGTCCACCCCGTAATCGGCCCGGAAGTTGTACAGGATCGTCGTGATACCTTGGGTGCGATCGGCGCCGAACTGCGGATTGATATGATTGTCGAAACCGCCAGCCGTCTCCTCGGGAATCTCCCGGTGACCGATGTCGTCGTTGCCGCCCGGGAAGTCCAGCAGGAACGCCTCGGGATCAATGGCGGCACTGACGATTTGCGACTGGCTCGTGAGCGTGCCGAGCGGGAAGGCCGTGGCGAAACTCGAACCGATATCCACGGCCGGCGACAACGTCAGCGGGAGCGGGGGAACCTCTTCATCCGTGCCGATCCGCAAGCGGAATGTCCCGGCACCCACCGGCAGTCCCGTGTCGGGATTGATGAGCTTGTGGAACTCGTCGGCGAACGTCAAGGTCGCCCGGTCCGCGGCCGCGTCGTAGACGACCGACGTGGGCAGGAAAATCACGTCGTCCGTGTTGCGGACCGTCTCGGCCGTGAAAACCAGCTTGTACAGCGCCGGATTCTGCGCGTCCGGCACGTACAGATCGTCATTGTTGAAGTAGACGATGATCTGGTCGCGCCGTTGTGAAAGCGTGCCGTCCGTATTGAGTGTGATCGGCTGCGGCACGACGGCCACCACCTGCGCGCCCAAGTCCAGTCGGAACTCAATTGTCCGGTCCAGGCCGTTCTGGAACCGCAGGCCGTCCGTGTTGCGCAATGGCGTCGAGCCCGTGCCCGCGATCACAATGCGGTATAAGTCGTCCGGCAACGTCTGGGCAAACCGCATCACCACCTGGCTCGGCGTGTCCCCCAAACCCACATACCCGGGCCGGATCACGATGTCGTTGCCGTTGCCGAACTCGTGGTCCAGCCCGCTGCGGATGAGACTGATCCCGCTCAGCGAGTTCGGGTCGATCTCCTGGCCACTGTCAAAATAGAACAGCAGGCTCGAGGGCGCCACATGACGCGTGTCGCCGTCCAGCAACATCTCCTCGCCGTCCGGCTGCACACCCACCAGCACCGGCGCGGTCGCCAGCAAACGCCGCTCTTCCAATGACTCGACATTCAAATGACGCAACGTCTCGCGACGCGCACGATCCCGGTCGTGCCGACGCAGTGACTCACAACGGCGGAGAGAGCGATGAGGGCGTCGAAGGGTCATGAGGTGACTCTCCCAAATACGAACGATGTCGTTGGATAACGTGGATAAATCAGATAAATGGGATAATTCGCAGGCCCGGTCGCTCAGCGGCGCTCTGGGCCGAACTCGTCTCGTCGAATCGTGGTGCAGCTAACGCACTTGTCCACGACATGCACTTCCCGTGTCCACACCCGAGGTGCCAGGCCGGGGCAACTCAGGGGGAGGGTAAAACCGGTCGTACGGGTCATATGGATTGTATGGACAACTAATCTAATCCGATCAACCCACGTTGCAACAGCGCCGGGGGGTTTTGGTCCATGGCAACTAGCCTGGATTAGAGCCGTTTGCGGAAACGAACGCCAGAAAAATGCAAGCATTTTGCGCGTGGCGACCGGGCTCTGGACCACCGGGGCAGCAGGCCCAGGCCGCTGAGGTGCGAATACCGCTGGAATGGGAGGATAACACCCTTCGCCAGATGTGATTTGAATCTCCGCGGATCCGGCGTCAGGCGAGCCATCGGCCGCGCGGCGGACGGTCATCGGAGGACTCGTGCGGGGTGCGGGGGGCCCACATCGCAATTCTGTGGGACGCGCTCTACAATTGGCGTGGCCGCGATGGTGAGCCCGTGCCCCCCTTCAGAGAGAGCCAGTCGTTGCAAGGGCGTTTTGTTCATGGAGAATCCGTCACGAGAGAGCCGAAAACCGACGGGCGAGTCGAAGTCGCGGATCCGCCGTCCGGGTCCCAACCTGTGGGTGTTCCTGGTCATTGCGGGGGTGATGGCGGTGATGCTGCTGATCACCCGTGGTCCGCGTCGATCGACGATCACGTATTCACTCTTCCTGGACCAGATTCGCCAGGGGAACGTGCTGTACGTGCAGATGGACGACCAGGAGGCGGTCGGCCTGTTCCAGGATCCTCCTCCGGAGCCCGATTCGTACGATCGCAACGGCGAGCGGAAGCCGGGCCACCCCGGCGCGAAGTTGCACGCGCATTTCCGGGTCGTCTTGCCGCGTGACGACGGTTCGCGCAAGGAGTTGAGCACGCTGCTCGACGAGAAGAAGCTCTTGCGGGAGTACGAGGCGCCGAGCAACGCGCTGTTGATGCTGTACGTGTTGTTGCTGTTCGTGCCGTTGGCGCTGTTTGCGTTCTTCTGGCTGTCGTATCGTCGGACGCGCGACCAGATGATGGGCGGCGGGTTCCTGATGGGGTTCAGCAAGAGTCCGGCCAAGCGTTACGAAGCCGTATCGCAGCCGGTGACGTTCAAGGACGTGGCCGGCCTGGAGGGCGTCAAGGCGGACCTGGAGGAGATCGTGGAGTATCTGCGCAGTCCGCAGCGGTTCGAGCGGCTGGGCGGCCGGGTCCCCAAGGGCGTGCTGCTCAACGGGCCGCCCGGGACGGGCAAGACGCTGTTGGCGCGCGCGGTGGCGGGCGAGGCGAGCGTTCCGTTCTACTCGGTGACCGGATCCGAGTTCATTCAGATGTTTGTCGGGGTGGGGGCGAGCCGTGTGCGGGACCTGTTCAAGACGGCCAAGGAGAACTCGCCGGCGATCATTTTCATTGACGAGATTGACGCGGTGGGCCGGCAGCGGGGTGCGGGCCTGGGCGGCGGGCATGACGAGCGCGAGCAGACGCTCAACCAGATCCTCAGCGAGATGGACGGCTTCACGCAGAACGATTCGGTGATCGTGTTGGCGTCCACCAACCGGCCGGACGTGCTCGACCCGGCCTTGCTGCGTCCGGGCCGTTTCGATCGCCACATCACGGTGGATCGACCGACGCTCAAGGGGCGGCTGGAGATCTTCAAGGTCCACGTGCGGGACGTGCCGTTGGATGACGACGTGGACCTCAACCGCCTGGCGGCGGCCACGGTCGGGCTCACGGGTGCCGACATCCGCAACATCGTCAACGAAGCCGCGCTCTGGGCCGCGCGGCAGGATTCGAGCCGCGTCACGATGGCCGACTTCGACTATGCCCGCGACAAGGTGCTCATGGGGGCCAAGCGTGAGGAGGTGCTGTCGGACCGGGAGAAGGAGAAGACGGCCTACCACGAAGCGGGGCACACGCTGACGGCCTGGCGGTCGCCCGGCGCCCATCGCGTGCACAAAGTGACGATCATCCCGCGCGGCCGCGCGCTGGGCGTCACGCACACCGTGCCCACCGAGGACCGGCTGAGCGTGGCGGAGCACGAGTTGCGCGATCATCTGGTGGTCATGTTGGGCGGCCGGGCGGCGGAGAAGCTGATCTATCACGAAACCACAGCCGGCGCGGAGGTCGATCTGGAGCGGGCGACCGGCGTGGCGCGGCGCATGGTGACCCATTGGGGGATGAGCGAGCGGTTGGGCCCGGTCAGCTACAAGATCTCGGATGACGATCCGTTCCTGGGCCGCGAGATCCATCGGCAGCGCATGTTCAGCGAGCACACGATGGAGTTGATCGACGAAGAGGTGGCGCGCATCCTGCAGACGGCCGCCCAGAACGCCGAGAAACTGCTGGTGGACCACCGTGACGAGTTGGAGAAGCTGGCCCAGGCGCTGTTGTCCTCCGAGGAACTCACCGAACAAGAGATCCGGAACCTGATCGGCCCCTCGGTCCATGAGTGAGCTGTGAGCAGCCAGAAGAAACAACGCAAGATCCGCGCCCAGTTCCGCAAGCGCTACAACACGCGTGCGCGCGACGGCGACATCACGCGGCAGTACGCCCGCGAGGAGCTGGAGAAGCAGGAGCACCGGCCGCAGACCGAACGGGTCAGCGGCAAAGGGGATCTGACCCGCAAGCGGACGGTGATCGGCGCCGAAGCGGCGGATCCGGCCAGCGGGTTCGAGGTCCAACTGGACATCGATCCCACCGTCTGCCGACCGGGACGCGTCTTGATCGTGCATGGCCTGCTGAGTGTCGTCCAGGACGAATCGGGCCGGCAGTATCGCTGCGCCCTGCGCCGCCTGCTCAAGTCGCTCAGCACCGAGCAGCGGCACACCATGGCCGCCGGCGACCGGGTCTGGTTCCGGCCGACGCAGCAGGGTGAGGGGTTCATCGAGCGGATCGAGCCGCGGCAGGGCGTGCTGAGCCGCACGAGTCGCGGGCGGCAGCAGGTGATCGTGGCCAACGTCGACCAGCTGCTGATCGTCGGCAGCGCGGCCGAGCCGATGCTCAAGCCCCACCTGATCGATCGGATGCTGGTCACGGCCGAGAAGGCCGGCATCCGGCCGGTGATCTGCATCAACAAGATCGACCTGGTGGACCCGAGCGACTTGCAGCCGCTGGTGGGCGTGTACGGCCAGATGGGCTACCAGGTGCTCCTGATCTCCGCGACGACCGGGCTGGGCATCGATCGGCTGCGGCGCGTGCTCGCCGGCCAGCAGAGCGTCGTGGCCGGTCAGAGCGGCGTGGGCAAGTCGTCGCTGCTCAACGCGGTCGAGCCGCAGCTGCAGCTGCGCGTGCGCACGGTGAGCGACGAGACGCAGAAGGGGCGGCATACGACGACCACCGCCCAGCTCATCCCCTTGTCCATCGGCGGGTACGTCGTCGACACGCCGGGCATCCGCCAGTTCCAGTTGTGGGACGTGATCCCCGAAGAAGTGGCCGGCTACTTCCGCGACCTGCGCCCGTTTGTGAGCCATTGCCGGTTCCCCGACTGCACCCACACGCACGAGGAAGGCTGCGCCGTGAAGGATGCCGCCGCCGACGGGAGACTCGACGTCCGCCGCTACGAGAGCTACTGCCAGATGGCGCTGGAAAACCCATGACTCGACCCCTCACGCCACGCGATCGACTCATGGCCACCTTGCGCGGCGAGCCGGTGGATCGGCCGGCCGTGTGCCTCTATGAGATTGGCGGCCTGCCGATGGATCCGACCGACCCGGACCCCTACAACATCTACCAGGATCCGTCCTGGCACCCGCTGCTGGAACTGGCCGAACGCGACACGGACCTGATCCGCCTGCGCAGCGCGGTGCGCGCCCAGTCGCACGTCGCCTGGGATCAGTCGGCGGCCGCGGGTGCCCGCGGAGTGCGGGAGGAACTGACACGGATCGAGTCGTGGGAGGAGGGCGCCGCCCGCTTCACGCGTCTGACCGTGCGCGCCGGCACGCGCGAGTTGACCTGCCAGACGCGCCGAGACCGGGACGTCGATACGATCTGGACGGTCGAACACCTGCTCAAGGACCGGGACGATCTGCTGGCGTATCTGCAGCTGCCGGACGCGTTTTTCGAGGAAACGATCTCGGTCGAGCCGCTCTGGGCCGAAGAACGGGCGCTGGGCGACCGGGGCATCGTGATGGTGGACACCGAGGACCCTCTGTGTGCCGCCGCGACCCTGCTGAGCATGCAGGACTACACGCTCATGGCGTTCAGCGAGGGCCGGCTGTTTCATCAGCTCCTGGAGAAGCTGGCCGAGCCGCTGCACGCGCGCACCGCGCGCGTGGCGCGCGAGTTCCCCGGGCGGCTCTGGCGCATCTACGGGCCGGAATTCGCCTCGGAACCCTATCTGCCGCCGCGGTTGTTCGATGAGTATGTCGTGCGCTACGTGTCCCCGATGGTGGAGGCCATTCATGCGTCGGGTGGGTTCGTGCGCATCCACTGCCACGGCCGCGTCCGCAATCTGCTGGAGAGGATCGTCAACATGGGCGCCGACGCGATCGACCCGCTGGAGCCGCCTCCCTGGGGCGACGTGACGCTCGAGGAAGTCCGCCGACGCTACGGCGATCGGCTGGTGCTGTTCGGGAACCTGGAAGTGGCCGACATCGAGCGGATGGAGCCGGACCAGTTCGATGCGCTGGTCTGCCGCACGCTCGAGCAGGGCACGGCCGGGTCGGGGCGCGGCTTCGTGCTCATGCCCACCGCCTGCCCGGTGGGCAGGAAGCTGGCCCGCCGGACGCTGGCCAACTACGAGACGATCGTCCGGCGGGCGCGCCAGTGGGAGTCCTGACAGATTTTTTTTCTTGATGCGCACCGGGGGCGTGCCATACCATGATGTCGATCCTGTTCACTCGCGCGCATTGGAGAAGGAGGTCGACATCGTGGTGCGTCCACGTGGAGTATTCAACGCGGCGCCTGGCCCTGGGGGCGCCAGGTTGCTTCTTGCGCTCACCGCCTGGCTGATGGTGGCTGCGGGGGGCTGGAGCCGGGCCGCGGACAACGCCCTGCCGACAGCCGGCCCGGCGGCGGTCGGCATCGCCGCAGTGCAGGAGGAACTGGCGCGTGCAGCAGCGCTGGCCCGGCGGCTGGCGACGCCGACGAACCGCGACCGACTGCAGCCGCTGGTCGCGCGCATCCAGGAGTTGGAACGCAGCGTCGCCGCGCCGGACGCGCCGGGGGTGGCGGATCTGTTGCCCGACCTGGCGGCGGAAACCCGGACGCTGGCGCGCCGGATCGCGTTCTGCAATCCCCAGCTGGACTTCGACCGGCTCCTGTTCATCAAACGGCATGATTCGGTGGGCGTGTACCACATGTGCGACCAGTTTTACGGCTGCAATGCCAAGCCGGGCGGCGGCCTGTTCGTGCTGATCAATCCGTTCTCCGAGCAGCCGGAGGTCCGCAATCTGCTGGAGCACGCGGTGGTGCAGAACGGCCGGTTACAGGGCCAGAAGCTGGAGGGGGGCACGTTCCTCTCGCCGGAACTCTCGTTCGACGGCCGGACGATCCTGTTCGCCTACAGCCAGGCCGGGACCTGGGCCCGCTATCGCGGGCTTGAATGTTACGAGTGGACGCCGGAGTGCTGTTATCACCTGTTCCGGTGCGATGCCGATGGCGGGAACCTGGTGCAGTTGACCGACGGTCCCTGGGACGATTTCGACCCGTGTTTCCTGCCCAACGGCCGCATCGTGTTCATTTCCGGCCGGCGCGGCGGCTATTTGCGCTGCGGTCGCTGCTGTCCGGTCTACACGCTGCATTCGATGAACCCGGACGGCAGCGACATGATCCGGCTGAGCTACCACGAGACGCACGAGTGGCAGCCGAGCGTGACGAACGACGGCATGCTGGTGTACACGCGGTGGGACTACGTGGACCGCGACACGAACGTCGCCCATCATATCTGGACCTGCTACCCCGACGGACGCAACCCGCGGTCGCCGCACGGGAACTATCCCGAGCGCCGGGAGGCGCGCCCCTGGATGGAAATGGACATCCGGGCGATCCCGGGTTCGCACAAGTTCGTCGCGGTCGCCGCCGCGCATCACGGCCACGCCTTGGGATCGCTGGTGCTGATCGACCCCTGGATCCCCGACGACCGTGCCATGTCGCAGTTGACGCGCCTGACTCCCGAGACGCCGTTTGTGGAGGCGGAAGGGGGCAGCCAGCACATCCGCACCTACTCCCGCTACGGGACCCCGTGGCCGCTGAGCGAAGACGACTATCTGTGCGTGTACGACCCGGAGGCCCGCAACCGCGGAATCTACTGGCTCGACCGGTTCGGCAACCGCCAACTGCTGTATCGGGACGCCGAGATCTCCTGTCTGAGTCCGATCCCGTTGCGGCCGCGGCCCTGCCCGCCCGTGCTGCCCGAACAGACCGTGCAGAGCGCGGCCGCGCTGGCCGCCCATGGCGGCGCCGCGCCGACCGCCACGATCGGAGTGGCCAACGTGTACGACAGCGATTTCGAGTGGCCGGAGGATACGAGGGTTACCGCGCTGCGAATCATCCAGCTGCTGCCCAAGACGACGCCGCCGCCCAATGAGCCGCGAATCGGAATCGCTCAGCAGACCAATGCGCGGGCCGTGCTGGGCACGGTGCCCGTCGAACCGGACGGCAGCGTCTACTTCGAAGCACCGGTGGGCAAGGAGATCTATTTCCAGGCGCTGGACCAGGATGGCCTGGCGGTCCAGTCGATGCGCAGCGGCACCTACGTGCACCCGGGCGAACAGCTGGTGTGCCAGGGCTGCCATGAGCCGCGCCAGGGGCCGGCCCGGAGCGACCGGATCCCGCAGGCCATGCTGCGCGCACCCTCGAAGATCGCGCCGGATGTGGATGGCTCCAATCCGTTCAGCTACGTGCGGCTGGTGCAGCAGGTGCTGGACCGGCACTGCGTGGCATGTCACCAGGCGCAAGGCGCGCTGGACCTGGCCGGCGCCGTGGAAGGCCCGTACGGCTGGACCCGCTCCTATGCGAACCTTGCGCCGGAATACGGCTTCTACTATGACGTCACCAACGGGTCGATCCAGGCGGGCGTGCACGGCGGCGCACGCTCGATCGCCGGCCAGTGCGGCGCCCGCGCGTCGAAGTTGCTGCCGTACCTGTCGCCGTCGCATCACGGCGTGCAACTGTCCGACGAAGACCGGCACCGCGTCACGCTGTGGCTGGACTGCAACTCCGAGTTCTTCGGTGCCTACGAGAACCCGGCGGCCCAATCGCTCGGCCAGCGCGTGGTCCCGTCGTTGGATTGACGCGCTCCCGGCGTCGACCGGCAGCAGGATGTCTATTCCGCCTCGCGCTGGACGGGCCTGGCGGATCACTCGAGGTGCTTGAATCGCGCGGCGTTGAGTGCGGTGCAGCCGCGGCCGCCGAACCGCACCCGCAGGACCGGTGTTCGGGCGGTCGTGCCGACCAGCGTGAAACGGTGCAGTCCCTTCTGCAGATGGACCGGCAGCATGGTCCACCCCACGGGTCCGGCCGGCGCGGGTGCTGGCGGCCAGATCGATTCGCCGTCCACGCGAACCTCGCTCACGGAATTGCCTTCGATTTGGAACTGGTATACGTCGTCCTCGGAGACGGTGAAAAAGGCGTCCAGCTTGAGCGGCTTACCCTCGGCGGGCTTCAGATCGCTGAGCCAGTTGCCCGTCTCGGTTTTCGCGTCTTTCGTGTCCTGCACCACGATCGGCTTGTCCTGGCCAATGGTCAGCTCAAGACCGGCCACCAGTTTCTTCGCGTCGATGCCGGTCAACGGCTTGAAAGCCGGCGGGGGCAGTACGGTGATGGCCAGCGGCGCGCTCAAGCAGGTCCGCGTGGCCACTTGCGCGGCGGCCTGTAGGGCGACCGGCCCGAGGCCGAGCCTGCGCGTGTCGATCTGCAACGTGCCGTCGGCGCCGTGGATCTGGCCCAGCTCACGGCTGTTGTGCAGGACGGCGATCCGCTGCGCGCCGGAGACCTGGGCTCGCACGACGAGCGGCTCGCCGTAGACGACCTCCTGGCTGGTCGTCCGGTCGCGCGTCAGGCTGAGCGTCCCGCCGTGGTTGTCGACCAGCAGCGGCAGGATCAGGCGGCTCTGCGTCTCCAGCGGGCCGGCGGCAACCGCCACGAGGCGCAGCTCATGCCAGCCGTCGCCCAGGGTCGCCGTGTCGAGCGTGAACGTGCGGCCGGCCGGCTCGACCGCGCGTTGCTGGCCGTCGATGAACAGCTCGAAATGGTCCACGGCCCCGGACGCCTCGGCGCCGACCACGCGTGGTTCGAGCACGATCTGGCCCGACACGCGCTGTTGAGGCTGCACGCCGCCCAACTCGATGTGCAGCCGGCTGGCCCACGGCTGGCACAGCGCATCGCCCACGATCAGCAGTTGATAGGGCCCATAGACCGATTGGTAGAACGCTTCGGCCAGCGATGCGCCGCGGACGTAGTGCAGGTGCAGGAACGCGTCGGGGAATTTCGGCTGCACCGACATCGGCTCCACCACGGTGCCGCTCGAGCCGGCCGCGCCGTACCGCAGGAACTCGGTCAAGGGGGTCTGGCCCGCCGTCTCCTCCATCGCACCCCCGTAGCTGGTCAGATGTTCGCAGATCGCGCCGGGCAGCATTGTGCTGCCTGATTGCGGCCAATTGAAACTGGCGGTCCCGGCCACGCAGCCGGCCACGTCGGATTTGTGCTCGGGCAGGGCGGTCGGGATGATCTCGCCACGCAACCCGGTCCCCTCCAGCGCGTGGACGACCGACGGGAAGGCCCATTTCCGCGTCTGGCAGCGGATCTCCTTGTCCACGTCGACCAGGTAGATCGTGCCGCGCGGCGCCGTCGCGTCCGCCGCCACGCTTCGCTGCAAGTAATCCAGCGCCTCACGCACCGAGTTCCCGCGCCCGCTGGTGACCGCCAGCATCGTGGACAGGACGTAACGCGGGCCATCGCCACGGACGCGCGATCCCGTCTGGTCCCACGTGTACTTCGAACGGAAGGCGCAGGTCGGCTGCACCTCGATCGGCTCCCGCTCTTTCTGCTCCATCTTCTGCAACAGCGCGTCGAACGCCGGCAGGCTGCGCAGCGATTCCAGATCCGCATCCCGACGCGTGTGCGCGGCGTCGTACCAACCCGCGTCCAGGGCGTGTGCGAGCGCTTGCAGGGCGGCCTCCGGCTGGCCCGCGCGGGCCAGGCAGCACGCCAGGTTGTACTGGATCAGCCGATTGCCGGGCACCCGCTGAGCCAGAGCCTGCAAGGCGCGAACCGCCTCGTCCCATTGCTGGTTCTGGATCAGGCGTTCCGACGCCGTGAAGGCCTCGCTGTCGGCCGGTGATGTCGGAGGGGTCAGGATGTCGCGCACCGGGCGGCGGGCGTAGAAGTTGGTCAGCAGGTTGATGTACAGCGGGTTCTTCATCAGCACCGGCTTGTACAGGTAGGTCAATCCGGTGAGCGAGCCGACGGGCGACAGGTATCGTTCGAGCTTCCTGCCGCCCAGGTCCTTGTGCGCGTCAATCGCCGTGGGGAAGTCCGACGAGTAGAGGATGTAATCGATGTGTTCCAGGACATTCCGTTCATACAGTTTCTGGAACACCGGCACGAGGATCTTCTCACGGAACGTGTCCACGTCCGTCCGCTCGAAGCTGGTCAGCCCCTCCAGGTAGACGAGGTTCGACGGCGGGATCTGCCGCCAATGCACGTAATGATTGGCCACCGTCTGGGACGCCCAGCTGTCGGCATTCACGACGACGGCCACGTTTTCCGGTCCGCCGCCTGCCAGGGCCGAATGCCCGCCGGCGACGAGGCAGCACACCAGACACCACGGCAGCCACACGCACTGGCCAGAGAAACGCCGGTCCGACCGCACATTCCGTCGACGGTGGGTCCCAATTTCGATCACGTGCATCACCTCATGACTCCTCGGTGCGGAGAGCTGACAACAGGGCTCCGGGGCGTCCCGGACAAGCCCCACGCGGCGCCGGTCCCGGCGCCGAACGCTCCCCGATGATACCGCCAACGGCCACCCGGGACAAACCGGGCCGCCCGGACCCGCCGGGTGCTCACTTCTCGGCGCGTGACGCGTTACAATGGCGGGCGCTGCGTGAATAGGTGTCTATGCCGGTCGAGTCCTCATGCCTCAGGAGAGATGATCCATGTTCAAGCGAAGAGCTGTCCTGTCGTTGCCGCCGCTGCTGCTGCTGGCCCTGTGCTGCACCTGTCTCGTCACTCACATCGCGCGATGCGACGAGAAAGCGCACGACGCCAAGATCCGAGTGCTGGTCATCACGGGTGGACACGATTACGATGTGCCTCAATTCAATGCGTTGTTCGAAGCGATCCCGGACATCACGGTCGAGCACGCACAGCTCCCCGAGGCGGCCGCGCTGCTCAAGCCGGACCTGGCCGACAAGTTCGACGTGGTGTTGATGTACGATATGTGGGCCCAGGGCTTCCCTCCCGAACAGCAGCAGTCGTTCGTGGCGCTGTTGCAGCAGGGCATCGGGCTCTTCGCCCTGCACCACACGCTGGGCGCACACCAGCAGTGGCCCGAGTATGCGAAGATCATCGGCGGGAAGTTCTGGATCGAGGCACACGAGGTCGACGGCCGGACCGTGCCGCCTTCGGAGTACTACCACGATCGGGACATCGACGTGAAGATCGCGGATCCCGACCACCCGATCACCTGCGGGCTCGAGGACTTCCGGATCCACGACGAGACGTACCGGAACTACGATACCGACCCGTCCGTCCGCGTCCTGCTCACCACCGACCATCCGCAGAGCGATCGGGAACTGAGCTGGGTCAAGACCTACGGCAACAGCCGCGTGGTCTACCTGGAACTGGGGCACGATCACCTGGCGTACGAGAACCCGCATTTCCGCACACTCATCGCACGCGGCATCCGCTGGGCCGCCGGACGGGTCGCCAACCCGGCCGCGCCGGCCACACGGCTGTTCAACGGCACGGACCTCTCGGGCTGGATCGCGGAAGGTGAGGCGGTCTGGGAAGTGAAGGACGGGTTGCTGATCGGCCGACAGGGGCCGGGCAACACGCCCGGCGATCTGCTGACCGCCGAGTCCTATGCGGACTTCGAACTGACCGTCACCTACCGGATCGTGTGGCCGGCCAACAGCGGCATCTGGTATCGTTACCAGAGCGGCGAGAAGACCTACCAGGCTGACATCCTCGAGTACCAGAACCCCGTCGCCTTCAGCGGTTCGCTGTATTGCCCGGGCCCCGGCGGGCCATTCGCGGCGGTCAACGCGGATGCCGGCACCGTGGATCGCGAAGGTTGGAACACGATGATCGTGCGCGCGGTGGGCAACCGCCATCAGATCATCCTCAACGGCAAGAAAGTCGTCGACGTGCGTGCGGACGTGTCGGACCACGGCCGGATCGGGTTCCAGGTCCATCCGGGCGACGAGTTCGCCAAGATGCAGATCGTGGTGCGTGAAGCGACGATCCGGCCCCTGTAAGGCAACAGGCTTAAGGAGCGGTCGTATGACGGGCAAGCGACGGTCGATCGTGGCGGTTGTTACAGCCGTCTTGTGGGTGGCCGTCTGTCGCGGGATGGGCGGATCACCAGCGGTGGCGTCGGACGCGACGTTGGACGTGGACCAGGGCGTGTGCGTGGTCTTGGGCCTGCCGGACGCGGCGGACCCCAGCTCCCTGGTCCGCCTGGCGGACGGGAACCGGCGGAAGATCTATTTCCAGTCGGCCGACGGGGCGCTGGTGGCGGCAGTACGCCAGGCGGCTCACGCGGCGCACCTGCTGGGCAGTCGGATCTTCGTGGAGCATGGCGACATACGTTCGGTGCACCTGGCCGACAATCTGGCGGACGGCGCGTGGGTCGCGCCGCAGGAGACGGCATCCACGACCGAGGCGGAGATCCTCCGGATGCTGCACCCTGGCGCCACGGCGGTGTTCGGTGATCGGGTGGTGGTCAAGCCGCCGCAGGAGGGCGTCGATGACTGGTCGCACCCGTACCACACGCCGGACAATAACCCATGCTCCACCGACTTGGTGGCCCGCGCGCCGTTCCGGACCCAGTTCCTGGCCGGTCCGTTGTTCTCGCCGATGCCGGAGGTGACGGTCGCGGCGGCGGGGCGTGTCTTCAAAGCGTTCGGGCATCTGGCGCACAAAGCGAACCAGAACGAGGTGCTCAATTCGCTGCTGTGCATCAATGCCTACAACGGCACGATCCTGTGGCGCCGCGAGCTGCGCGCCGGGTTCATGATCCACCGCAACACGATGATCGCCACGCCGGACACGCTCTACCTGGCCGACGACGAGTCCTGCAAGCTGATCGACGCGGCGACGGGTGCCATCCGTGACGAGATCGTCGTGCCTCCCGACCTCTCGGATGGCCCGGTCTGGAAGTGGATGGCGCTGCGCGACGGCGTGCTGTACGCGCTGGTGGGCGGTGCCGAGACCCGGGTCGACACGATCCGCTCCACCGTGGGCGGGATCGGCCATTGGGGCTGGGGCATGTGGCAGGGGCACGACTACGCCGACCCGCGCACGAACTTCGGGTTCGGGCGCACCTTCCTGGCGCTCGACCCGCGGACGAAGGAAGTGCTCTGGACGTACCGCGACGAGGACTACCTGGACAGCCGCGGCGTGTGCATGAACCTGGAGCAGATCTTCTTCTACAGCCCCGAGAAATTCCTGGGCTGCCTGCGCGTGGCGGACGGATCGCCATTGTGGAAGAACCGGGACCCGGATCTGCTGGCGGCGATCGGCCCCAACGGCGCGGCGCAGGACTATGTCTCGGGCTACGCGACACAGACATACATGAAGTGCGACGACCAACGAGTCTATTTCGCAGGCCCCCAGCGCCCGCGGCTGGTCGTCGCGTCGGCGGACGACGGCCGTCTCTTATGGCAGAGGACGCCGGGTAACCTGCAGCTTGTGCTGCGCGACGACGGGTTCTACTGCGTGGGCCCGGAGCAAGGCGCGGAGGACGCCGGCGCCAAGTATTCTTTCGACGGGGTCCGGCTGGTATCGTTGCCCAAACGCCGGGCGTGCACGCGCGCCACCGGCGGCGTCGACAGCGTTTTCTATCGCGCGACGGGCGGCACGGTGCGTCTGGACACGGAGACGAACCGTGCCGAGCACATCGCGCCGATGCGGCCGCCCTGCCAGGATGGCGTGATCATCTCGGACGGACTGCTCTTCTGGGGCCCGTGGATGTGCGGCTGCCAGCTGTCGCTTTACGGCCACATCTGCCTGGGACCGGCCGACGCACCGCGCTCGACGGACGTCGTGGAGCCGCAGTTGCAGCAGTGGGCGGACGCGTCCCGAGCGTTGGCGACATGGGACCTGTCGCCCGGCGATTGGCCCGCCTACCAGCACGACAGTTGGCGCAGCAGTTACACGGCCGTGGAGGTGCCCGAGTCAGTGCGTCAGGCGTGGACCTGCCGCGTGACCTCGACGAACCTGCCGACCGCGCCGGTCATGGCCGGTGGCTGGACCTTCGTGGCCGACCGTGACGGGGCCGTGCGCGCGCTGGACGAGCAGGGTCAACAGGTGTGGATTGCCCACATGGGCGGACCGGTCTACTATCCGCCCGCCGTGGCGGACGGGCGCCTGCTGCTCGGCTCCGCGGACGGGCGCGTGTATGCGCTGGAGGCGGCGACCGGCCGCCTGCTCTGGTCGTATCGGGTCGCCCCCGAAGCGCGGTGGATACCGGTCTACGACGCGCTGATGTCGACCTGGCCGGTGGCGGGCGGCGTGGTGGTCGAGGACGGGGTGGTCTACGCGGCGGCGGGAATCTCGCACTTCGACGGCACGCATGTCGTGGCGCTGGACGCGGCCACCGGCCGGACGCGCTGGCGAAACGATTCGTCCGGCCGGCTGTCGTCCGAGGTGAACTGCGGCATCAGCCTGCAAGGCGAGTTGATGATCCGCGGCCACGAGCTGTGGTTCCTCGGCGGCGGCGATTACCTGTTCGCCCGGTACGACCTGCGGACCGGCCAGTGCCTCAACGAGCCGCAGCACGATCTGGCGTCCGAGTTCCAGACGGCGTTCTATCCCTACTATCCGATGTACGCGAAGTACGCCTCGTTGTTCCACACGTTCCGCGATGGGCGTACGCTGAAGTATGCCGCCAGCTACGACGGCAGCGACTACTCGCCGTTGCAGTTCCTCGAGCCCGCGGCGCCGATTCAAGCGGCGCCTGCCCGCCAGGCGGCCAAGCCCCGCGCCGCGGCGCTGCAGCGGAAGGAGGAGGAGCGGAAGCCGGTCTGGGAAACGGCGCGACCGCAGCTCTATACCGCGTTCGTGATCACGCCCAACACGCTGCTGGCCGCCGGCCCGGATCCGGATCTGGAAGGGCGGCCGACGCTGTGGGCCTTGCGCCTCGCGGATGGATCGCCCTTGTGGGAGACGGCGCTGCCGGCGCTGCCCGTCAAGGCGGGACTGGCCATCGACCGGCGCCAGCACATCACCGTCTCGATGGAGAACGGCGAAGTCCTCTGCCTAGTCCCGGACCACGAATGATCGCACCAGGGCCGGCCACCCGCGACGCGGCCTGGCACAACCCTCGAGTAAGGAGTCGCGTATGACGACGCACGAACTGCCGATGAGACGTCCCTTGGAGGAGGTGCAGCGCGAGGCCCGAGCCAACGCTCGTCGCCAGGCAGGGTGCGGCAGCCCGGCCGCGATGGAACGCCGTGCGTTCATCAAGCTCACCGGGCTGGCCGCGGCGGCGCTGGCCGCCGCCGGCGACGCGCCGCCGGCCATCGCAGGGCCGTTCAGCCCTGACGATCTGATCGACCACTGCGTGCCGGCCGACAAGAAGCTGAACGCTGAGTGGCTGCGGGCGCTGACGGAGCGCGGCCAGGCCGCCGTGTATCGCGGCCGGGACCTGGAGACGATCGGCATGCCGGTCGGGGGCATCGGGGCCGGACAGTTGTATCTGACGGGAGACGGCCGGCTGGCGCAGTGGGATATTTTCAATCTCAAGTCGACCGACTATTTCTATCCCGACCATCCGGTGGCGCCGGTGCGGCCGGTCGCGCAGGGAGTGGCCATTCGCATCGAGCAGGGTGGTCGGACCGACCAGCGCGTGTTGGATCATGAGCACTTCCCCGCCGTGACGTTTCGCGGCGAGTACCCGATCGGCCGCGTGCAGTATGACGATCCGGACTTCCCGGTCGCCGTGACGCTCGAGGCCTTCTCGCCCTTCATCCCGCTCAACCCGGACGACTCGACGCTCCCCGCCACGGTCCTGCAGTACACGCTCCGGAACAGGTCCGATCGACCGCTGCGCGGGGCGATCGCGGGATGGCTTCAGAACGCGGTGTGTCATGCCAGTGGCAGCGCACTGGTGGGCGACTTGGTGAACCGGCTGCACGTCACGGATCACGCCACGATGATCGTCTGCGCGGCGCGCGCCAGTGACCGGCCGGCGGAGGATCGCGGCCGGGTCGTGCTGGCCGATTTCGAGGGCGACAATTACGGGGATTGGCAGGCGGAAGGCGAGGCGTTTGGGACCGGGCCGGCCGCCGGCACGCTGCCGCACCAGAACCGGGTCGACGGCTTCGAGGGGAAAGGGCTCGTGAACACCTACCTCCAGGGCGATCGGCCGCACGGCACCCTTACGTCGCCGCCCTTCACGATCAACCGCCACTTCATCAGTTTCCTGGTGGGCGGCGGCAACCACGCCGGCCGGACATGCATCAATCTGCTGGTGGACGACCAGGTGGTGCGCACGGCCACTGGCAAAGCGGACGAACACTTGACCTGGCAGAACTGGGACGTGCGCGATCTGGAGGGCCGGTCAGCGCGGATCCAGATCGTGGATGCCGAGTCGGGCCCGTGGGGGCACATCAACATCGACCAGATCGAGTTGAGCGACCGCGGCCGCACGGCATTCACCGGACCGCTGGAGGGGCAGCCCGATTTCGGGACGATGTGCATCGCCGTGCTCGGCCCGCCCACCGCAGCCATGGCCAGCTGCGCGCTGCCGACCGGCCCGCAGCGCAGCGTCTGGGACCTGGGCCGGCCGGCCGGCGCGGGCGACGGCACGGCGCCGCTCGGCGCGCGGCTGGAAGGCGCAGTGGGCCAGTCGTTCGAGCTGCCCGCCGGCGCCGCCACGACCGTCCGGTTCGTCATCGCCTGGCATTTCCCCAACCGCGCGGAGAGCGGGCATCACTATGCGGCCCGGTTCGCCGACGCGCCGGCTGTCGCCCAGTACGTGGCCCAGCATATCGATCGGCTCAGCGACGACACGCGGCTGTGGGTCCAATCCTACTACGATTCGACGCTGCCCTTCTGGTTGTTGGACCGGCTGCATTCGACCGTCTCGACGCTGGCCACGTCGACCTGCGAGATCTGGCAGAACGGGCGCTTCTGGGCCTACGAGGGCGTGCGCTGCTGCCACGGCACGTGCGGCCACGTGTGGAACTACGAGCAGGCGCTGGCCCGGCTGTTCCCCCAGCTGGAACGTACCGTGCGCGAGATGCAGGATTTCAATCCGGAGGTGGGGATGGTGGCGGAGACCGGCATGATCCGGTTCCGCGGCAATTGGCCCGATTTCTGGTGCGGCGACGCCCAGACCGGCTACATCCTCAAGGCCTATCGCGAGCACCAGACCAGTCCGGATGCCGGCTTCCTGACCCGCAACTGGCCCCAGATCCGCAAAGCGCTGGAGTTCCTCTTCCGCCAGGACGGCAACGACGACGGCGTGATCGAAGGCGAGCAGCACAACACGTACGACATCAACTTCTACGGTCCCAACTCGATGATCGGCATCCTGTATCTGGGCGCCCTGCGAGCGGGTGAGGAGTTGGCGCGCGAGATGGGGGCCGCCGATCTGGCGGAACGGTGTCGTCAGATCTACGAATCGGGCCGGAAGTTCTGCACGGAGAAGCTGTTCAACGGCGAGTACTACATCCAGCTCGTGGATCTCCAGGCGCATCCCAAGCACCAGTACGGCACCGGTTGCTTGTCCGACCAGCTGTTCGGCCAGGGCTGGGCGCACCAGCTGGCTTTGGACTACATCCTGCCTCCGCGGGACGTCAAGCGCGCTCTGGAATCGATCTGGACGTACAACTGGGCGCCCGACATCGCGCCGCAGAACGCGGAGCATCCGCCGCAACGCTGGTTCGCGTACCCGGGCGAGGCGGGGCTCTTCACCTGCACCTGGCCGAAGAGCAAGCACCTGGGGCCGGACTCCGTGCTGTACCGTGACGAGATCTGGACGGGCATCGAATACCAAGTGGCCGGCCACATGGCTTGGGAAGGCATGCTCACCGAGGCGTTGGCCATCTGCCGCGCCGTGCACGAGCGGTACCATCCGGCCAAACGCAACCCCTGGAACGAGATCGAGTGCGGCGACCACTATGCGCGCGGCATGGCCAGCTGGGGCGTCCTGACCGGCCTGGCGGGGTTCGAATACCACGGACCGCGGCAGCACATCGGGTATGCGCCGCGCCTGGATCCGCACGCGTTCCGCTGCATCTTCACGGCCGCCGCGGCGTGGGGGAACCTCGACCAGCGGCGTGCGGACGATCGGCAGACGAACCGGATCGAAGTGCAGTGGGGTGAACTGCCCATCACCACGCTCGCACTGGAAGTGCCCCCCGGGCGGACCGCCCGGAGCTGCCGGGTCGCCGTCGCGCAACAGCCCGTGGACGCCACCCTGCAGCAGACCGGGAACCGGGTCGTGATCACGTTGGCCCAGCCGTGCCGCGTCGCACGCGGCGAAGCCCTGGAGGCCCGGCTGCAGTTGTAAGACGAACGGCCGGATCACAGGACGGAGTTCGGCCGGCATCTATTTCGCACTGGTCCCGCCCGCGTTGACGATCATCGGGCACGGCACCTACGTCCTGATGCGCTACGTCCTGTAGCGGCGCGCGGGGCGGAGTCGACTGGGATTTGCAAAACAAGCCCGCAGGATCCTGGAGGCGGCGGCGCCGGCGCGCAAGGCCCAACTGCTCGCGTATCGCTCGGCATCACTGCGCTTCAGGAAACTGCGGGCTCACCCCGTTGGCAAACGCGCGTTCTCACCATGCGCCCAGCCCGCCGACCGCCAGATCATCCGATCGCCTGTCTCGCGTGTCGGCCGTTCACATCGTGCGTCTTATGTGGAGTAAGATCGATCCAGGCGGCCCGGAAAATGTAGCCGGAAGCGCGTGCGCTGCGCAGTCGCTAAAGTCCGCACAAGCGGATGTTCAGCCGATAATCTCGCGGCGGTGTTGCAGGTAGTCCCAGACGACGTACCGATCGAGGTCCCTGCCGGCGGTGAAGAAGACGCGGCCTGCGGCGGACTGGGCCAGGCGGTGCGCGAACTGCACGTCGTCGCGCGATTGTAACCAGGTCGACAGCAGGAATATGTTGATGGTGATCCCCTCGCGATGGGCGGCCAAGGCCTCGCGCAGGGTGGCCTGCTCCGTGCGCGGGTCCGGCGGGTAGAGCAGGTACAGCAGGTGGTCCTCGAAATGCGCGGTCGGCAGGCCGTCGGTGATCAGAATGACTTGCCGGTTCGGCGTGTCCTGCGCGACCAGCAGGCGCCGCGCCAACTGGAGCCCGTGTTGGATGTTCGTGAAGTGCGGCGGCACGTCGAGCTCAGTCAGGCGCGGATCGCTCATGTCCGCCCGCAGCCGGACGACGGGGTCCATCACCGTCACGGGCTTGGGGAGCAGCGTCGGGATGTCGCCAATCGGTCGCGGCTTGGCGAACGAGGCGAGCTCCACGAACTGCAGGTAGTCGCCCGGGTACTCGCGCCGGACCAGTCCGTCCAGCGCCAACCCCATCCGCTTGACATCGATGTACAGCTCGTCGTAGCGCATCGAGCCGCTCATGTCCAGCAGCACGACGGTCGCGCATTTCGGCGTGTTGCGCGTCCGGTGCACGAGCAGATCGTCCGGGCGCAGCGCGATGGGCAGGCCCGCGCCGTCACGGACCATGGCGTTCAGCAGCGACCCGACGACGTCCAGGTTGGCTACCGAGTCGCCGAATTGGTAAGCGTGCGTCTGTTGCAGCTCCACCGCCCCGTCGCCCACAATGCGCCCGGTGTGTCGGCCGCTGCGGGCCGCCTGCAGCTGACTGAAGATCCGGTCCAACAGCTTCCCCTGGAACAGTCGCAGCGCCTGCGGTGTCAGCTGATAGCCGTGCGGCGTCCGCTCCAGGCCTTGTTGCTCGGCCAGTTGACGAAGGTATTCGTCGAGCTGCCGGCTCAACTCGCGCAGGTGTTCCAGATCGCCCGGTTCGGCGAAGTCGGCCAGCGCGTCGAGGTCGATGATCGCGAGCTGGCCCGTTTCCGCCGCGCGCTGGAGTTGTTCCAGCAACCGATCGATGGCCTCCAGTTCCTCCTTGATCTCGAGCGCCTGGGGGATCGTCAAGCCGGTCCGGCCGGTGAACGCGTATCGGGCGGCCAGCTCGTCGATCTGGTACTTGTCGCCCAGCCGGGCCAGGAGCTGGACCAATTGGCGTGCCAGGTCGCCCTGGTCGTCGCCCGCGCGGTACCAGAGCCGCTCCAAGTCGTGGAGCTGTTCGCCCAGGAACGCGCGGCGGAAACGGTCCTGGAGCGGGGCAGGGGGGCGGATCCGGCGGCCGTAGTCACGGTAGCGATCGGCCGCTTCTTCCTGCACCCGGTCCGTCTCGTACGTGGCGAGGATCTTCGCTTTGCGCTGGCGGAGCAATTCCATCAGCGCGTCCAGGCTGGGGCCCAGCCCCGCGATCTGGCGCGGGTCGAGGTGGACCGCCCGGGCCAGCTCCTCGGCAGTCAGCTGGCGGCGGTGCCCGTAATACAGCAGATGCTGCATGGCGCCCGAAACCAGGTCCGGCGCCGGCCGGGTCGGGCTGGGGAAGCTCCGCGGGTCGTATTTCTGGTACGTGTGAATCACGCCGCCGGCGGTGTTCGGTTTGCGGTTCATGGCGCAGGTTCACAGTTCGTAGACGATCCGCCCGTGCCGCTGGGAGCGGGAGATCTTGTCGGTGCTGTACAGGCCGGCCAAGACGAACTCCACGCACGAAGCCCGCACGGCCGGATCCTGGGCCGCGTTGACTTCGAACGCCTTGTTCCACACCGGCGGCACGCGCTGGAGCCGCTGGGCGTACGACTCGGACGGCAGCAAGTCCCCCACCTCGATCTTGACCCCGCGCGCAAAAATCTCGGCGATCTGGTCCAACCCGTGCCGATCGACGTACTCCGCGAATACCTCGCGCACCGCCTCGGCCACCAACGCCTCGAGGACCTGCCGGTCCGACATCTGGTGACTGGACATCATGTCCAATTCCAGCTTGCCCAGGGCGGAGGCGTACAGGTGCCCCAGATCGCTGATCCGCGGCACCGCCGGGCGCTCGCCCAAGATGGCCGCGCGGCGCCGCGCGCTGGCGACCATCGTGCGGTAGTTGGCAATGCTCAGCCGCGCACTCACGCCGGATTGATGGTCGATGTACTTGGAACGGCGCGCCGCCAGGCTGATCTGCTCCACAATCTCGCACATGAACGGTGGAATGACGACCGGAAACTCGCCGTCCAGTTCGATGCCCGCCTCCTGTTCCATGATCTGGATGCCCAGCTGCCGGTCACGCGGATAGTGCGTGTGGATCACCGAGCCGATCCGGTCCTTCAGCTGGGGGATCACCTTGCCGCTGCGGTTGTACGTGGCCGGGTTGGCCGAGAAGAGCAGCCATACGTCTAGATCGAACCGTATGGGATAGCCGCGGATCTGGACGTCCCGCTCTTCCAGGATGTTGAACAGCCCGACTTGGACCAGTTCGTCGAGCTCCGGCAACTCGTTCATCGCGAAGATCCCGCGGTGCATGCGCGGGATCAGCCCGAAATGCAACGCCGATTCGGCGGACATGCTGGTGCCGTGGGCCAGCTTCGCCGGGTCGAGCTCGCCAATCAGGTCGGCGAACTTGGTGCCCGGCGCGAGTCGTTCGGCATAGCGTGCTTCGCGCGGCCACCATGCGATCGGGATCTCGTCCTCCGATCGCGCCGCGACCAACTGCCGGCCCGCCTCCGTGATCGGCCGGTAGGGGTCCTCGTGCACCGGGATGTCGGGTGCGGCAAGGTAGGGGATCTCCTCGTCCAGGAACCGGGTGAGCAGCCGCATCAGGCGGCTCTTGGCTTGCCCCTTCTCGCCGAGGAACAGCATGTCGTGCCGGGCGATCAGCGCAATGGCGATCTCGGGGATCACCGTGTCGTCGTAGCCGATGATGCCCGGAAACAAGTCCTCGCCCGCCGCCATGGCGCGGAGGAAATTGTCATGGACTTCCTGTTTGACGGTCTTGGATACCCAGCCACTCTCACGCAGTTCACGCAACGTCGCTGGGCGGACACTCGCGGTAGACATGCGCAGCCTGATTCCTCCCCCGTGCCTCAGATCGACACGCGACCCAACCTCTAGGCCGCGTCCCCGACCTCGCACTTGATCCATCGGGCGACCGTGGCCGCCGACCGTCTATTCTAGCGCGCGCGGTGGGCGAGCCAAGGCAACCGGTGACGGGCGACCGCGTACGTTCGGCAAGCCTGCGGAATGTCCGTGTGGGCCGGAATCGTCGGGCGCGGAGGGGCCATGGTGAGGGTGGCGGGATGGCGGGCACTCCGCGCGGCGCACGCCGGAAAGGCTGACCCCCGTGTCGTCGTGTCGTTGACACTCTGGTTTCGGCGCCGGCCGCCCCGGCACCGGATAGTCAATCCGGGCTCTCCTGTCGCCGCCGGAGTTCATCCGGGTTCATCGGAACTTCGGACAGTGCGGGGTCCGCGGACATGCCGTGCCGGTTGAACCAGGGGAAGAGGTCGCGGTGCAGCGCCATGCTCAGCACGGCGACCGTCGTATGAAGATCATACTGCGAGATCCGATCGGGGCGGGCCAGGCGGCGTTTGGCCTGGAAATAGTCGGCCAGGAAGCGGGGGTTGTCTTTGCGCAGCTGTTCGAACACCCAGAACGACTTCCCCCAGTGGATGTCATTCGCCTCGTCCTCCGTCAGCGGCGGGCGGTCTTCTCCGCCCGCCGTATCCTGCCCGGCCTTCCGGCATCCGTCGAGGTCGTACTGCGTCATAGTCGGGTCCAACCGGCTGGCCCGCGCAATCGTGTCGCGGATCCGCCGTTCTGCCTCTTCCGCATGCCCCATATCGATCATCACCAGGTTCCCGACGTAGGTGGCGATCGGTTCGTTCCAGACTTCCGGAAACGGCAGCACCCAGGAATGCACCGCTTCGTGCGTGATGAACTCGATCATGCTGTCCTCGCGGTCGGGAAAACCGCCCCAGAAGACGGCCAGTCCCAGCAGGCGTCCCGAGGAGAACCCGCCACTGCCGGTGGCCAGTAGCACGATTTCGGCGGCCATACCTTCCGAGAGCGGCACGCCCATCCGGTTCTCGATGACGGGCCGGCAGCGCAGGTAGACATCGGCCATCGATTTGGCGTACGGCTGCAGGTAATCGCTGTAACGCAGCAGGATCACGCCGAGGTCCTCGGCGTGTTCCACTTCAGTCGGACCCCGGCTGTGCAGCGATGCAGCGGCATCGACGCGTTTCCCGGCGGCTGCCTGCGCTAAGAGCGGCCGCCACCACGCCGCGTTGATGTTGTCGCTGGCGTCCGGGTTCTGGCCGGCCAGCCCACGCGCGCCGACCAGCAATGTACCGCCTCCGACGGCTCGCCGCGCCAGAACCGGCTTTTTGTCGGCATCCACCACCAGCACCTGCCAGGCGCGCTCGTCCTGGAAGCTCAGCGTGCTCCCGCCCCCCAGGATTTCTCCCGTGACGGGCGGCGCGGCCGCGGCGAGCGGCAGCGCGGCAGGCGGGCCGAATGTGCAGCCGAACTGGCGGGCCAGTTCGTTCTGCGGTTTCGCTTCCTGCGACCCCAGCAGTAGGACGCCTCCCCCGTCCTGCAGGAACCGGGTGATCGTATCGATGTCCTCGCGCACGTACTGCAAGCGCCGGTCACACCCGAGCAGCACCAGCAGGTTGGCGTTGGAAAAGTCGAAGTTGTAGAGCGCATCCCAGTTCATCGCGACCGGCTGGTCCGGCAGATACTGCTGGTGGAAACGGCCATCGGTATAGAAAGCGAACTCGTGGCCCAGGTCGGCCACCGCGTGGATCACGGGCCGCTCCGCGGAGATCCCGACGCCGCCGGGCAGGAGGAGTACGACTGTCAGGCTGGAGATGGCGCCCAGGACTGGAACCAGGCAGGAATGTGAAACGCGGTTCAGCATAGCTTCGAGACTCTCCTGATGCGCCGCCGGGACGGGTTCAGCTGCGGTGCTGCGGGCGGCAACGCAGCAGCGTCCCTTTTTACACCAGACGCCGCACGGCTTCCAGTAGCGGCGGCACCGTGGTTGGCGCCCGGATGCTGTGATTGCCCGGCGGGCGGCGTGACGTGCGATCTGCTTGGCGGCCGAACCGCGGCCAGCTGGCGCACGCGCCCCGGTGCGCGATCTCACAGCCGCTGGTCCCGCATTCCGCCGGCCCCGGCATCCGCCCGCGTCACGGCCAAGGCGGCGCATGCAGCTGGGGGGCTACTCGTAGACCTCCAGCTCCGCGACGGACATCTGCGCGCCCTCCTGTTCCGGGCCGTCGGGCTTGACCGAGCGGATCCGGATGTAGCGGGCGGTCACCGGCTCGAAGGTCGCCTCGAAGGGCGTACCGTGCTGATCAGTCGCCGCGGCGACGGTCTGCCAGTCCTGCCCATCAGCCGACACCTGCACCTCAATTGTGGTCGAGTAGCCGCTGCCAAACGTGACCTTCACGCGACGGATCGGCTTGGTATCCACGAGGTCCACGTGGTAGGTCCAGGGCCACTCGCCCCCGGCCAAGGCAAAGGTATCCAGGCGCCCGTCCACGCCGAGCCGGGGGAAGCAGATGCCGCCGTTCACCTGCAGCTCGCGCGCGCCGTCCAGGCTCAACAGCTTCGCCTGCTTGCGGTAGGCCAGGTTCCCCGGCGGCACCGGCGCGCGGGTCTTGCCCTCGTTCAGCTCCCGGCGCACTTCCTTGAGCATCTCCAGCTGTGAGCGGTCAATCGAGCCGTCGCGGTACAGCAGCACATCCATGGAGACGACCCCGCCGCGCTGGTTCACGTCGAACACATACTCGCGCAGCTCCCGCTTGCTGTACTTGCTGCCGGCTTGGCCCCAGCCCGTGCCGATGTATGAGAGAATGTGCCACTGTTCGCCATCGAGCCAGCGCTGGGAGGGCATGTCGAAGAACTGGTTCTGTTCGCCGCAGGTGAAGTCCTCGGCCCGCGTGTAGGACATCACGACCGGGTCCACGCCGCGGTTGAACGCGACGATGCTGCGGGGGTTCCCGGCCTTGAGGGCCTGCGCGAACAGCCCCAGGTTCTCGTCGTTGTAGCCGATCCAGGGATAGCAGCCGTCCACCCACCAGCCCTTGATCTTGTCGCCGTAGCGGAGGCTGTATTCCCGCGCGACGTCCGTCCACTTCCGTACGAACTCGGGGCTGACCTGGCCGTGGAACCCGAACTGCGCGTTGGCTTGTTCGTCGGCGCGCGGCCCGTCGCCGGTGTAGTACAGCAGCAGCGGAATGCCGCGCTTGCTGAGCGACACTGCGAGGTCGTCGATGAGATCCCGGGTCGCGCAGGCTTCACCCGGCTGGTAGCCGCTGATCCGGTCGAACGTCGCGTTGGGGGCGATCAGGTGCCGTGTGACCTGCATCACCGTGAAGATGACGTACCCCGCGCCGGCCTCCCGCATGGTCTCGGCGAACCGTTCGGTGTCGAACTCCCGGACACACTCGTCCCAGGGCGTTTCCTGGCCGAGGCTGTTGATAGACTCGCGGTTGTTCTGCAGACCGTTCAGGTAGTGCACAAACACGCCGGCTCCAGCCTCCAGGAACCAGTCGATGTCCGGGTGGGCGTGCACCGGCTCCTGCGCCGGGCTGACGCCGGCGGTGGACAGCACGCAGGCCAACAGCCCCACCAGCAGCCGCCGGCTATTCTTCTCTCTTACGTTCATCGCGTGTCGGCACGTCTGCCTGGATGCGGTTGTCCTCCAGCACCACTTCCCCCACGCGTGGGCCGATGCGAATGCCGGTCTTCTGCCGGCCGGCGCCGGTGTCTTCGATGACGTTGCCTCGGATGATCGTGCCATGCGTTTCTCCATCCACAAACAGGCCCCAGCCGTCGTTGTCGCGGACTGTGTTGTTCTCAAAGGTGATTCGATGCGCGGCCATCGGCTCGAGTTCCGCGCGCCAATAGACTCCGCCGCGCTTGTTGCCGATGATGGTGTTCCGCCGGACGACATTATCGCTGTCCTTGTGGCCGATGGACATGCCGTACCCGCCGTTGTTCTCCAACCAGTTGCCCTCGGCCACGCCGCCCCGCACGCGCCAGCAGAAGAAGAACCCGTCATCGCCGTTCTCCATGACCCGGCAGTTTCGCACCGTCGGCCGCTGAGAGCCGCTACCCGGATGCAGCCCCAAGCCGGCGCAGCGCTGAACCACGCAACCCTCGACCGCGACGTCGTTCGACTGCTGGAAGCTGATGCCGTCGCCGTTGTAGTCGTGCACGAGACAGTCGCTGATCACGCAATGATCGCCGCGATAGAGGAAGATGCCGGCGGTGCGGCAGCCGTCCACCCTGGTCGGGTTCTCCGCCCGATTGCCGTCAATGGTCAGGTTCTCCACCCGGGCATCTTCCAGGTTGTAACCGCTAATGACAGGAAACACGGTCGCGGCGAAACCGCCATCGGCCATCATGATATCAGCGTTCATGGATCGGGAGAGTGTGAAGTAGTTGGCACGTGAGTTCAAGACGGTCGCGCAGACGCCCAGGAAGAATCGCTGGGTGTTCGACGCCACGTAGACCCCGTGCCCGACGGCAAAGCCCTCCGGGTCCTGCAGCGTCATCGCCGCTTCGCCGAAGTCGCTGTCCGCAGCGAGTGGCGAACGGAACTCACGGTCTTTCTTGAGCACCGTTTGCGCGCCGGCCCCGCGCACGGTCACGCGACTGCGAAGGTGCAACGCGTCACGCATCAGGTACTCACCGGGCCCGATCGCCACGAGGCCGCCGCCCAGGTTGCCGACGTAGTCCACCGCGGCCTGCAAAACGCGATTGTCATTGCCGATGATGTCGGCATCCTGCCGGCCGACCGTGATGTGGACTGCGGGTTGGGCGTGAAGCTCATTCTCGGCGTACTTGCGGCCCGGCTGATCGGCCTGGGCCACGGACGCGGACAGTGAAAGCAGCAGCAAGAGGGTCTTCTTCCGGATGGCACTCACGATAGTTGCCTCCTTCCCGACACAGCATGAAGAAAAGCGTCAAGTCGCGCACATTTCTCGGCGGGTGTGCAGCGCCACACGACCCATTCCCGCCCCGGAATGGGACAGCCTGAAGCAGACCAGGCGGGCCGTCGGTCTGGATTCGGGCCGATCAGATCCGGTCAGTGCTGCAGTTGCAGGTCCAATCGGATCCGCTCGAGTTCTTCCAGGGATGTGATCTGCTCCTGCACGCGTCGTCGCACACTGTCCTCCAGCGCCGTCATGCCCTCCCGCACGGCGATCTGCTTGATCTCATCGGTCGACGCCTGCCGGTCGATGGCATCGCGCACAGCCGCCGAAGCGGGCAGGATCTCGAAGGCGCCGACGCGTCCGGAATAACCGGTCTGGAAGTTGTTGTCGGCCGGGACGCCGCGCACCACGCGCTGGCCGCGCGGCAACCCGAAGCGGGCGATCGTCTGGTCATCAGGCAGGTACTCTTCGCGCGCGTCGACGCTCACGCGACGCACGAGCCGCTGGGACACGATGCCGCGTAAGCCGTCGCCCAGGACCGTCGACGGCACGCCGAATTGTCGGAGCACCGCCAGCGCCGACGCGGCGCTTCCGGCGTGCAGGGTGGACAGGACCAACACGCCGGTCATCGCCGCCTGGCAGGCGATGGCGGCCGTTTCGGCGTCCCGGATCTCCCCGATGCCCAGCACGTCCGGGTCTTGACGCAGCACACCGCGAAGTGCCACCGCGAACGTCAGCCCGGTCTTGTTCTGGACCTGGATCTGGTTGGCGCCCGGCAACAGGCGCTCCACCGGGTCTTCAATGGTCACCAGGCTGCGGTCGGACGAGTTCAGTTCTCTCAGCAGGCTGAAGAGGGTCGTGCTCTTCCCGGCGCCCACGGGGCCAACGATCAGGACCAGCCCGTAAGGGCACGCCAGGAAGTTCCGCACCATCGCGACCTGATCGGCGAGGAGCCCCAGATCCTCCAGCCGGATGAACTCGTCGGCGTCCGGCATCATTCGCAAGGTCAGGCGCTCGCCATGCACGGTCGGCAGACTGCTCACGCGGATGTCCCGCGCAATCCCGTCGAACTGTTGCGCCAAGATGTGCCCGTCCTGCGGCACACGGCGCTCGGTGATGTCCATCCCGGCCGTGATCTTGATGCGTGAGAGCACGTTGTTGCCCGCGGTGGCCGGGATGGGCACGATATCCTGGAGCCGGCCGTCCACGCGGAACCGCACACGCACGCCGACCGGCGTCGGATCCAGGTGCACATCCGTCGCGCGGTGGTCGAACGCCCGCTTCAACAGCACGTCCGCGACCGCATAGGGATCAACCACCGTCAGCAATTCCGTCAACTCGGCCGCCAGAGCCGTGTTCGCGATCCGCGAGGCGCTCATTCCGATTCAACCTCTACAGGAGGTTCGGACAGAGAATGAAAACTGATCGGGTTCTGTCCGAAGAACAACGTGGACAACACGGACAGGCTGATCACGATGGCCAGCGCGGACAGGATGCGGCGGAAGCTCTTGTCTTTGAGCACCGAGACGATGCCAATCGTCAGGGACACCACGCTGAGCAACAGGGCCGCCAGTTGCGCGTTGACCTGGACCGCCTCCTTGTAATCGCGAAACATCATCAGCGTGGCCAGCACGGCGAGCAGCGCGCAGGGGAACGCGCCGAGGGCGAGGATGCGGAGTTCGCGTTCCTCCAACTCGGCGCGCCGCGACACCCCCAATTCGTAGGCCGCTTCCTCCCGGTCGGCCACGATCGTCCAGAGTTTGTGGAGTCCGGCCGACTCCAGTTCCTGGCGCACGCGATCGTGGGGGCTGACCACGACGAAACGGCGGGACTTCTTGTCCAACGACTTCCAGATGCGCACCAGCGAGGCCACCGCGCCGCTGCCGATCGTCTGCAGGCGCGACAGGTCGGCCAGCAGGTGCGAACAACGGCTGGACTTCATGGCCTCGACCGTCGCGCGCGTGGCTTCCTCCAGTCGCTCCCAGGGCATCTCCGCCAGCTCAGGTTGCGCTTCCACGCGAAAATAGGTGCGGATCCGCTCGATGGCGTAGGGCTCGGTCTCAGGGGGGGCGGGTGTCGCGTTCACGGTTCGTTTCGCTCGCGTCTTTGCCGGTCATGCTTCGCGATGCGACGCGCCATGGGCCTCGGTACGTCGCCGAAGCGCCAAGGACCTTGCACAACCGATGCCGGAGGACATCGTAACAACTCGTGCAGAAAGTGCAATCTGCCCAGGCGCACCGACACGGCCCGCAGGCGCCGCGCCACTGGCAAGGATCGGTCCCTACCATCGTCGGCCGGCGGATTCCGGCCGGGTCCGCGACCTGAACGACGTGCGCGCGGTTCGACTGTCGGACGCCGTCGACCAGTGGGCGATGACGGATTCGAACCGCCGACCCTCTCGGTGTAAACGAGATGCTCTAACCAGCTGAGCTAATCGCCCGACGTGGCCGAGTTGCGGTGATGGGCACTCGGCCGGCGCATCATAGCCGGACGGGTACTCGTTCGCAAGTTGTTCAGCTCGAGGCGCACCCGCATGTCGGCCCGCCGTCGGCTGGCAGCGCGGCCGGCGCCCGCCGCGCGCGCCGGCAAGCAACCACGAACATTCAGTCCCTCTCGTCGCTCCGCTCGCCGCCGTAGTCGAATCCCTCATAGAGGAACGGCAGTTTGCCGGCGGCCAGTTGTTCGCCAAACGTCTTCTCCGCGCCCTCGGCTTTCTCCTTGGCCACCTCGTCCAGCGCCCGGAGCGCCTTGGCTTCGTCCTTCTGGTCCTTCTTGGTCAACAGCTTGTTGACCGCCTGCCCGTACGGGTTGCGGTTCTTCTTGCTGACCTTGCCGTTGTCGCCCGGTCGAGGGTCATGGCAGACGAAGCACTTGACGTGCATCAACTGCTTCGCGATGGACTTCTGCACTTCGCTCGATCTGTCGCCGACGTATTTCTTCTCAAACGCCTTGGCGAAGCTCGGGTAGGCGTGTGCCGACCGGGCGGACGTCAGGCACTGGCCGGCCACGCACACGACACACAGTGCTGCGACCGCGACGCTGATTCTCTTCACGGGAGATCTCCTGCAAGGGTTGGGGTAAATGCGAGGCGGGCAGGTCGCGCGCGGCACGTGTGCGCAAGCCCGGACAGCCCGGCGGGAATGCCCGGCGCCCGGTCAGTAGACCGCGTCGGTTGCCGGATGTCAAGGGACCGGGGAGACAGTCGGCCGCCGGTCAGGATCTGGGCACGGCGTGGCCGTTGGGAGGCGGCAACCGCAGATCCGCGCGTGGGAGCAGCGACGAGTAGTCGGGGAACCGGGGCAAGGCGGCCGGCGCGATCTCCAGATCTCCCACGAACCAGTCGCCGCTGCCACCCGGCTGGATGAAATCATCCAGTTGCTGACGGTCGGCGCTCTGCGCGGGAGGGAGCCAGGAGAAGACGGTGGCGGGCAGGAAGTTCCGCTCGCTGAACCAGCCTTGCGCGTCGTTGCCTCGCAGGTCGTCGAACGCGTACTCCTCGACCGTGCTCTGGTCATCGCTCGATTCGACTCGGAGCACGACGTTGGTGTTCTTGTAGAAGTTGTTGCTGCCGCCGATCAGGATCTGGCTGTCGGCCGAGGCCAGAGGACTCTGGCCGCGGAACAGGTACAGGGCCGTCGGCGGCCTTGTCAGCCGCGTGGCGAACAGGCAGGTCTGGGACTTGGCGGTCAGGCCGACCGGATAGGGCGCGTGGGAATCGGTGTGGACCAGGGCGATGCCGTGGTCGGCGAACACCAGGAGCCGTTTCAGTCCGAGCGTGACAGGGCCCACGTCCCACGGCGGTTGGAACGCCGCGCCGCCCAGTTCGACGATCTGCTCCGAGCTGATGAACACCCCGTGCTCCCAGGTCAGCCAGAAGGGGCGCGCCTCGGCGGATCGCACCAGTGTCGTCTGGCCGCGCGCCGCGCAGTCGATCAGGCGGATCGTGGGCATGTCGCCCGGCGGTTGGAGGTCGTAGAGGAAACCGGCCAGCGCATCGACGGGCGCCAGATCGAACACCGCCACGGCCCGCTCGGCGGGTTGGCCATCGGGGCCGAGATTGCAGACGGTGAAGGTGCAGCGGCTGAACTCGACCTCGTCGACCGCGTCCAGCTGAAACAGCGATCGGTCCGAGGAGTCGTCGGCGTCGGCCGGGAATCGCAGATAGAAATGCGTATCGCGCCAGGTGAGCCGGCCGCGATGCACGCGGATCATCGCCCCCGGACTCGCCCCACCGGCGCCGTTGGACGGTTCCTCGCAAGCAATGATCGGGGCGAAACCGTCCGCCGGACGGACGGTGAGCTTGCGCTGCGCGAAGCTGTCCAGGTCCAGCTCGATCGGGCGCAGCGCGCGAATGCCGTTGAACCGCAACCGGATCTCAGCCACGCTCTTCAGCTCCGCCGCCAGCGTGATCGCTTTTTCCAGCGAGCGGACGCACAGCATGCTCCGGTCCAACTGGACGTCGTCGTCCGACACGATCAGGATGTGAGGATTGGTTACCTTCGCGCCGGCGGTACCCGCATCGGACCACGGCATGTCCGCCACCGGAGCGGCAGCCGCCGTGTGCTCGGTCGTCTCAGGCAGAGCGGGCGGGGTCGAGGTAGCGTTGGTGGCGGGCGGCGCCAGCCGCGACGCGGGCGTCTTATCGGCCGGCGCCGTTTGGCTCGACGGGGCCTCGGGCGCGGGTTTCGGTGTGTCGAGCGTGTTGGGTGCCACCGTCTCGGCGGCGCCGCCGGGCGGACCGGCAGAGGCCGGCATGCCGGTGCCGGGCGCCCTGTGGGCTCCAGCCGGTTCCGGCGACCTGTCGCGCGGCACTTGGGGCGGAGAGGCGCCGTTGGGGACCGACGCGTCGCCGGGCGTTTTGTGGACGGGCACCTTGCCCGTGACCTGGTTCGGCATCGATTCGACAGCTGCCGCCGTCTCGCGGCGAGGGGCCAGTCGCGGGTCCGGCGGCGGCGCATCCGGGGCGCGGTCGAGCCAGCTCTGGATCAGCACGACCGCGGCCAGCACACAGGCCGGCGCGATCCAGGGAACATGGCGGACCCACCAGGCGGCTTGGGGCTGCGTGGGTGAGAGCCAGATCGTGCTGCTGGCCGTGATGGCCGTCAGGTTCAGGCGATCGGCCAGCAGCAGCAGCTCGCCGATCAGATCGCGCGGCGTCTGGAAACGCTGATCCGGCTGTTTGGCCAGCATCCGCTTGACCACGGCGGCGATCTCCGGAGGCAGATCCGGCCGCGCTTCGAGCACGTCCGGCGGCTCCTCGCTGCTGTGGCTCAGCAGCTTCTGCAGCACGGTGCCTTCCGGGAACGGCGGCTGGCCGGTGAGCATGAAGAACAGCGTGCAGCCGAGCGAGTACAGGTCGCTCCGCACATCCGTGTTGCGCGGATCGCGCGCCTGCTCCGGCGAAATGTAGTCGAACGTGCCCAACGTGACGCCGCTGGCCGTCAGGTCTTCCGCCGGGGACTCCACGTGGTGCAGTCGTGCCAGCCCCATGTCCACCAGCTTCGCACGACCATCGAGCATGATCAGAATGTTCGACGGCTTGATGTCGCGATGGATCACGTCGCGCTGGGACGCATGGTCCAACGCCTCGGCCATCTGGAGCGTGTATCGGATCGCGTCTTCCAGCGACAGCGGACCGTTATGTTCCACCAGATCGCGCACGTTGACGCCTTCGATGTACTCGAAGACGATATAGTTCCACCCCTTGTCCTCGCCCACGTAGTACACGCGCGCAATGTTCGGGTGGTCCAACCGGGCCGCACTCTGCGCCTCGTTGCGAAACCGCCGCAGCGTCTCTTCGGTCGTCTCGTCGCGCGACACGACCTTCACAGCCACCGTGCGCCCCAACATCGTGTCCGTCGCGCGGAATACGGCCCCCATCCCGCCCCCACCCACGAACTCCTCGAGCTGGAAGTGCCCGAGCTGTTCGCCGGTCAGCGCCGAACCCATCTCGAACGGACTGGCCGCCCGCAAAAAGGCCGGCGCCGACACTGGAGGACGCCGCGAAATGACCGTCTTCTGACTGTCGGATGATCCGCCCACTGACCGGACGCCCGTCGCGGACCCCCCCGCCTCCGCCCCTTCCAGCGGCTGCCCGACCGCCGGATCGGGACCGACTTCCGGCGGGCCGGTGGCGGGCACCGACGCAGCGTCAGTTCGTGGTTGCGGGAGGGGATGTTCGTCAGACACCGAAAAGCCACATGTCTTTCTGGGGGCCCCGAGCAGGCGGGCATCAGCGCACAGCTACTCGCGATGGTTGCACAACGCGCGTTGCCCACCATCGACGCCGGACCCCCGGGGTCGAGCCGACTTGCCATGATGAGGCACCCGACTATTGTACCTTGGCGGGCCCCGACCGTCAATTATTAAAGCCGTTGGGGGTTTGAACTTACGTCGAACGACGGCGACCGGCGGGCATGCTCGGCGCCGGGCAAGTGCTTCCCTCGCTTACGCTTCCGGTTACCATGGATCGCCGGAGTCGGGCCCGGCCGACACATCGTAGTCCGCAGTCCCGGAGGCCGATGGCGAAATGCCGTCGTGATCGCACATGCATACTTGCATCCCGTTGCTGGCACTGGCCGTGGTATGGTCCGCCCCGGGCGCTGAAGTGTCGGAGGCGCCTTTCTATCGGGCTGAGCTGGTATTTCCGCTGCGCGCAGACCACAACCATGCGCCGGGCATCGTTGCGTGCCCCGATGGCACGTTGCTCGCGTCGTGGTATCGCGGATCGGGGGAACGTTCGGCGGACGATGTGGCCGTGTTCGGGTCGCGCTTGCGACCGGGCAGAGAGTCGTGGGACGAACCGTTCCTGATGGCGGACACGCCCGGCTTTCCCGACTGCAACACGTGCATGATGATCGATGACCAGCGACGGCTATGGTTGTTCTGGCCGACGATCATCGCCAACAGTTGGGAATCGTGCCTGACCAACTACCGCGTTGCGAGTCGGTATGAGGCGCCCAACCCGCCGCAGTGGGAGCGTGGAGGCCTGATCCTGCTCAAGCCGGCCGACTTCCGTACCCCGGCGCTCGAACTGCTGGATCAGCTGGTTGCCCAGGCGCCGGACCTGGTGAAGCAGGTGGATCCTGAAGAGCTCAAGCAAGTGCGGGAGCGTCTGGATTCCAAGCTCTATCAGCGATTAGGTTGGCAACCGCGCTGCAAACCGACGGTCTTGCCGAGCGGTCGGATCTTGTTGCCTCTGTACACCGACACGTTTTCCATCTCGATCATGGCCGTCTCCGATGACGGCGGTGAAACCTGGAACGCCAGTGCGCCGCTGATCGGTTGGGGCAACATCCAGCCGTCCGTTCTGCGCCGCGACGATGGGACGCTGGTCGCGTATATGCGTGAAAACGGGCCGCGCGGGCGGATCCGCGTTTCCGAGTCGCGCGACGATGGGCTGACCTGGGGCCCGGTCGGCGTCACGGCGTTGCCCAACCCCGGCTCGGGATTGGACGGCGTCCGCTTGACCAACGGGCATTGGGCATTGGTCTACAACGACACGACCCAGGGCCGCCGGAGTCTGGCCATCTCGATCTCGGACGACGAGGGGGCCACGTGGAAATGGACACGCCATCTCGAGCGTCATGACGCGGGCGCGTACCACTATCCGGCCGTCATTCAGGACGCACAGGGGCGAATCCATGTCATCTACAGCTATTTCGTGGACGAAGGGAAGAGCATGAAGCATGCCGCGCTCAACCAATCGTGGGTCCAACAAGGCGACTGACCGCGCGTGCGCGAGGGTCCGCCCACATGGTGGCCGGGGTCGATGCGGGTGGCCGACATGCTCTGGGATGCTCTGGGGCTCCCGGGCCCGGCCGGGTCGCTGGGGCGGGTGCGCGACGGCCTAGCGCCGCGCGGGCGGCAACTTGGTACAATTGCGCGTCTGGGAGGTTGGGAGAAACGGAACGCGCGGGTCAGAGGAGACTCCCATGACGGGCAGTGAACCTTTCGAAGCGGGCGGACGAGGCGTCCCGGGCCCGGTTCCGGGCGATCGCGAGCGGGGCGCCGCGCCGGTTTCCGATCCGCACCTGGGCGATTCGGAGGTGCGGTACCGTCAGCTCTTCGAGACGACGGGCGACGCGATCATGCTGTTGGATGCCCATGGCTTTCTGGACTGCAACCAGGCCACGTTGGCCATGTTCGGCTGCCGCACGAAGGAAGACCTGCTGTCGAAGCATCCCAGCGAGTTCTCGCCGCCGCAGCAGCCGGACGGCACCGACTCACGCGCGGCCGCCGATGCGCGGATCGCGCTGGCATACCGTGACGGCACGGCGCGGTTCGAATGGACGCACCGGCGCAGCGACGGCGCCGACTTCGACGCCGATGTGCTGTTGGCGCGAATCGACTTGCAGGACCGCAGCATCTTGCAGGCGGTCGTGCGGGACATTACGGCGCGCAAACGAGTGGAACGGGAGCTGCGCGAAGTCCAAGAGCAGTTGGAGCAGCGGGTCCAGCGGCGCACGGCGGCGCTGGCGGCGGCCAACGAGGAGTTGCAGCGCGAGGTCGCGGAACGGCGGCGCGTCGAAAAGGAGCTGGCCTTCGAGCGGTTCCTGCTTGCGACCCTCATGCAGCATGCGCCGGACTTCATCTACTTCAAGGACGGGCAGAGCCGGTTCCTCCGCATCAGCCAGGCCTTGGCGAAGTACTTCGGCCTGACCGACCCCGCGCAGGCGATCGGCAAGTCGGACGAAGACTTCTTCGACGCCGCGCGGGCCCAGCAGTACCGGGCGAACGAGCAGGAGATCATGCGGACGGGCAAGATGGTGGTGGGCAAGGAAGAGGACCAGCTCCATCCGGACGGCCATGTCACGTGGATGCTGACCAACAAAGTCCCGCTGTACGGTCCGGACGGGAACATTCTGGGCACGTTCGGCATCTCGCGCGACATCACCGAGCGCAAACGGGCAGAGGCTCAGCTGCAGGTCGCAATCCAGGAAGCGCAGGCGGCCAACCGCGCCAAGAGCGATTTCCTGGCGAACATGAGCCACGAGATCCGTACGCCGATGAACGCGATCCTTGGCATGACCGAACTCGTGCTGGACACGCCGTTGACCGAGAACCAACGCGACTACCTGACCATGGTCCGGGACTCGGGTGAGTCGCTCTTGACCGTGATCAACGACATCCTGGACTTCTCGAAGGTCGAAGCCGGCAAGCTGGAACTGGACCTGGTCGCCTTCGACGTCCGCGAACTGCTCGGCGATACCCTCAAATCGCTGGCCCTCCGCGCGCACGACCAGGGTCTGGAACTGGTGTGTCACATTCTGCCGGACGTGCCGGAGTGGCTGGTGGGTGATGCCGGCCGCCTGCGCCAGGTCGTGGTCAACCTGGTCGGCAACGCGTTGAAGTTCACCGAGGAAGGCGAAGTCGTGCTGGAGGTCGCCGTGCAGCAGTGGACCGACGCGGGGGTCCGTCTGCACTGCATGGTGACGGACACCGGGGTCGGCATCCCGGAAGCCAAGCAGGAGACGGTCTTCCGCGCGTTCGAGCAGGCGGACAGTTCCACCACGCGCCGGCACGCCGGGACCGGGCTCGGATTGGCCATCTGTTCGCGCCTGGTGGCGGCCATGGGGGGCGAGATCTGGGTGCAGAGCGTCGTGGGGCAGGGCAGCACGTTCCATTTCACGGCGGCCTTCGGCGTCTCACCCACCCCGCCGCCGCGGATGCGCGCCGCCCGCCGCGCCGTGATGGATGGCACGCGCGTGTTGATCGTGGACGACAACGCCACCAACCGCTTGATCCTCGAAGAGATGCTCTGCAACTGGCGGCTGCGTCCCGCCGTGGCCGCCACGGTCCCCGACGCCATGGCCATGCTTCGCGCGGCCCACGCCGGCGGCCAGCCGTACGAGCTGGTACTGACCGATGCGAATATGCCGGATATCGATGGATTCACGCTCGTTGAGCAGATCAAGCAGGACGCGGCGCTCGGCAGCACCGTGATCATGATGCTCACCTCCGGCGGCCGGTCGGGAGACGTCGCCCGCTGCGAGCGGCTGCAGGTGGCCGCGTACCTGCTCAAGCCGGTCAAGCAGTCGGAGCTCTTCGACGCGATCGCCCTGGCACTGGGCATTTCGACGCCCGTCGACGCGGAGGCTGTCGCAGGCGACGTGATGCCCAGCGAGATCGCGCGGCCGCTGCAGATCCTGTTGGCCGAAGACAGCCTGGTGAACCAGAAGCTGGCGATCGGCCTGCTCCAGAAGTTCGGCCACCAGGTGGATGTGGTGGCCGACGGCCGCGCCGCGCTGGCCGCCGTCGAGTCGCGACGTTACGACCTGGTGCTGATGGACATCCAGATGCCCGAGATGGACGGTCTGGAGGCCACGCGAGCCATCCGCGCCAAAGAACGGCAACAGGGCGGACACCTGCCGATCGTGGCCATGACGGCCCACGCCATGAAAGGAGATCGCGAGCGCTGCCTGGATGCGGGCATGGACAGCTACGTCGCCAAACCGATCCGAGCCCAGGAGCTGTTCCTGGCCATCGCCCGAGTGCTCCCGGAGCCCGATGCCGACTGAACACACCGCGCCGCAGTGGCCGTCGCGCGGGATCGCAGACCGAACCAGGATTGATCAACGGGCATCAGACCCGCGCGTCACAGGGCGGATGCCGACCGTCGCGAGGCGGTCAGCCGGGACTTACTGGAACTTCGTCACGCCGGGGATGGCGATCGGGTAGTTGCCGTCCGGGCCGGGCTGCGTAGGCGGCGGCGCATCGAACGCATACCGCGTCGGGTTCAGCTGGTGCTGCGAATGGAACGCCTGCTCCCAGGTGATCTCCTGGCCGGTGTGCGAGCACCAGGTCGCCATGAGCGCCAGCAAGCTGCTGCGCGCCATGTAGAGCCCGTTGTTGATCGGGGTGCCGGCGCGGATCGATGACAGCAAGGCCGCCTGCTCCAACTGGAAGCGGTTCCCCGCCGGGCCGTCGTACCGCCACGCGACCTCGCCCTCGATCCGGTTCTCCAGCAGGTTGCAGACTCCGCGCGTCCCGATCAGCAGATCCGAGATGTCCGCCTTCGTGAAGTTGATCTGACGGCAAAACGCGTACATGCGCACGCCGTCCCCATACTCGAACACCGTGGCGTGATGGTCAAAGACGTCGCCGAAGGTCGGGCCCTTCCGCACCTCGCGCCCGCCCATCCCCCACGCGCAGATCGGCGGCACGTCGTGAAGCGCCCAAGCGCCCTTGTCCACGTTGTGTACGAGGTTCAAGCCGGGCAGGTCGGCGGACAGCCAGTTGAAGTCGTACCAGTTGTAGATCTGATACTCCATCTCGGTCATGCCATCCTTGCGCGCCAGGCTGCGGAGCGAGCCCGTATTGCAGACCTCTTGGATCGTGCGGATCTCGCCGATCGCCCCGTCGTGCACCCGCTTCATCGTCTCCCGCACGCCCAGGTCATAACGCCAGGCCAGACCGGATACGACGCTCAACCCCTTCTGCCGGGCCAGCTCGGTCACCTCGAGCACCGACCGCACGCCCGGCGCGTCGACCGCGTGCGTCTTCTCGCAGAACACGTGCTTGCCCGCCTCGATCGCCGCCTTCAGGTAGATCGGCGTGAAGTGCGAGGGGACCGTGATCAGGACCACGTCCAGGTCGCACGAGAGCAACTGGCGGTAGGCCTCGAAACCGACGAACCGACGTTCGGGCGGTACGTCCAGCTGGTCCGGCTGGATGGCCAGCAGGCCCTGCGCCATCCCGGCCCGCAACGATGCCAGACTCTCGTCAATCCGCCAGGCAAACGCGTCGGCCATCGCCACCAGCCGCGTTTGACGATCCACCGTCAACGCATCGCCCACCGCGCCGCTCCCCCGCCCGCCGCAACCGATCAGGCCGAGCCGCAACAGGTCGCCGCCCCCCGTGTGCACCGGGTGGGCCGCCGCCAGGCGCGTGACCGCCAACGCGGAGAGCGCCGTCGTCGATTGCTTCAGGAAACAACGGCGCGTACAGCGCGAGCCAGCTCGATCGTTCGTATGCTGCAGCATCCTCCACCTCCCACCTCATTCCTCCGGCTACACGTCACAGGTCGAGACGGCCGCTGTGCGCCACCATAACGTGTTGGACCGATGTCGCAAGTGGGGAAACCGGCGGGCGGCGGAGGCCTCTCCACGGTGTCGTGCGGATTACTCGACCAACTTGAACACCTTGTCGTGTTCCCGGGCGTGCTGGTCCACCTTGAATCCCACGCTCTGCCCCGCTGTCGCCTCCTCGACCGACTGGTTGTCGATCTGCATGGATGCGATCTGCTGCGTGAAGTCGCTCGTGTGGCCCTTGATGCGGACGGTATCGCCGACCCGCAACGAGCCTTGAGTGATCTGGACGCCTGCCACGTGGATCTTGCTGAAGTAATGGGTCACGGTGCCGACTTCGACTTCTGCCATGGCTGCACCCTCCTGATTCGAGACCGGAACGTCTGGGCCCCATTATAGGGCCGTCGACTGCGGCGCGCAAAGCAGTTGGCGCCGGCCGGGGTTCTCCAGCGCGGCTTCGACCACCAATGGCACGCCGTGCGGTGGTCTTTCCGCAGCCGACGCAGGTCGTCCCACGCGGGCCGGGCTCGGCCGCCCGGCCGGGCGGATTTCGGGCGCGGCTATGCCGCCCGCTCGCTGCCGCTGGGATCCGCCGTGTGGCCCTGGTCCGGCGACCGATCCGTGCGGTCCAGATGCACGACCCGCACCATGGCGCCGGCCCGGTCATAGAATTTCACCTGATGCTCTTCGGAGAACCAGATGGCATGGAGCCCGTCCGCTTCGAACCTCTGGCCGCAGTAGAAACCGTCGCGGATCAAGACGGCTTCGCGAGGTGTCTGATCCACAGCTCCGCCGAACTCGACGAACGTGCGGCGGATCAGGGACCGGATCTGCTCCAGCGGCAGGATGTGATCCATGTCCAGCTCTTCAGCCTGAGGGAGTGTTCACCGAAGTCTTGCCCCGATCTCTGCATACCATCGGCAGAGTCCGGCCCGGCAGTTTGGCCTGAGGCCTCCAAACCGACAAAGTCTGCCCAAACCGCCGCGCGCCGTGGTGGCAGGCGGGGCCGGCCCGGGACCTCACCACAGGCGGACGCGCGCGTAGTGGATCGTGTCGCCCCGGCCGGCGCGCTGGCCGAGCAGGTCCAGCCGTTCGGAGGCCGGCGAGCCGGCTCGGACGGTGGCCGTGAAGAAGGACGACAAGGGCGTCTGGAGCGGCACGCGGACCGGTGAGCTGGAGGTGCCATCGGGCAGCAACTCGAGCACCCGGTTCTCGGAGACCGGCCGGCCCGCCGCATCACGGCCGCTGACGTAGTAGAACACGCACAGGCGGCCATCGGGTGTCGGGTGGAAGCGCGCCGCGAGGGCCAATTCATCGGCGCCGCCCTCTTCAGCCAGCACGAGCGATCGCTGGTGCACGATCCGGCCCTCGGACACGATCGCGTAATTGAGCGCGTGCGACTGGCGCGCGTCCGGAAAGAACTCCTGGCGCAGACGCGGGTCGAGCGCCCGCTCGGTCCACAGGATGTGGACGCGCCCGTCGTCGGCCGCCAGCAGGTCGCACGGCCCGATCCAACCGCACGTCTTGTCGCGGCTCGCGATCTCCACCCACGGCTCGAACCGCCCGGTCGTGATGTCGGGCGACCAGGTGTAGAACAGCCGGCGGAAGTCATAGTCCCAATCGCGCCCGGTCAGTTGCTTCTTGTACTCTCGCCACCGGGCGTATGGCTCGACGATATCGCTTACGCCGCAGAAGTAGACGGCGCGATCCCGCAGCATGACGGTCGGGTAGCAGACGCGGATCGGCTGGGGCGGATCGTACTCGGCGCCCCACGGCCACACGAGCCGGCCGTGGGCCGACCAGTGGCCGCCCGCGTCACAGAAAGTCCATTCGGCATGCGTCATGCCGATGTTCTGCAGCAGGATCAGTTCACCGCGCGCGCCGTCGGCCGCCAGGCTGCGATAGGAATGTTCCGTGAACTGGGGTGTGCCATCCCAGGTGGGCAGCAACGTCTCGGGCGGCGCCGAGATATCCGCCACGTTCCAGCGGAGGATCTGGGGTTGCGCCGGGCCGGCTGTCAGAGGCGGGGAGGTCAGCGTCGGATTGGCCGACAGGAACAACTGACCGCTGGGGAACGCGGCCAGCGGGCAGGGCTCGCGGGTGCGGCCCGCCGGGTCGCGGTGGCGCAGCTGCCAGCCCGTCTGGTCGCGCTCGTAGAGCGTCCAGCGGCAGTTGTTCAGCGGCGGGAACTCGGCGAGCGTCTCCAGGCCGCTGGCAAACAGCCGGTCATCGATGCGGACCAGGCAGGTCGAGCCGCTGCACCACATCGGGCCTGCACCGTTGTCCGCCGGAGTGAACTGATATACGGTCTCCTCGGCCTCAACGACCGGTGCGAGCGCCCTCTGGGCAAGCGCCGGCGGTGCGGCGCAGGCGGCGGCCAGCAGGGCCCCGAAGCAGGCTAGGCGGCAGGTCATGCGGTGGCTCCTTGTGCAAGAGGAAGGCTGTGTCCGACGGTTCGGGTTCCTGATCCGTCCCCGGTCATTCGCTGCGAACGGCATCCAATCGCCGAGCAATGACGTCATGATCGAGGGGGATGATCGTGGGCGCCGCGGTCAAATCGGTCCGCAGCAGGTCCACCTGGCGGTTCTCTTCTTCCGTGATCGTGTAGGTGACGATGAACGCGCCGACCTGGATGCCGTGTCTCGAATAGATGGGCGGCCAGAACCCTTCGGCGCCGTTGGAAAGCGTCCTTGCCAGGAGGCGGGTCGCGCGGCCCGAATAGCCGCCGAGCACCATTTCCAATCGTCCCTGCGATTCACGGTGGATGTAGAACACGAGCGCCGTGTCGCGCGTGGGCTGATCCCAGCCGCAGTACTGCCAGGTCCGATCCGGCGTCTCGAAGTAGATTCCCGGCGCGGCGGAGGCGTCAGCCTGGCTCAGCCGCACGCCGCCGGCACAAGAAGGCGGGTGCGGGTCCTCCGGGCGGTATCGCAGGAAGAACGGACAGGCCCGCTCGTGCGCGTGCGCGACATGGTCCACCGACACGAACGGGTCGCAGCCGAACGCGGACGCCAAGATCAGCTCGGCCACCGGGTTGCTCTTCATGCTCCCCACGCAGATCAGCGCCTGATCGCTTCCGGGAATGCAGAAGTTGTCGTACACTTCCCGCGCGCGGGCAATCACCTCCTCGAGCGGCACCTGGCCCGGACTCCACACGAGCGATTGCCGGAGATGCTCGGGGTGCGGCACCAGGCTGCGGACCGCATAGGCGCCGCCCTGCTCACGCTGCAGGTGCTTGGCCGTCCCGCCGAGGCTCGAGACCCCGTTGAGCAGTTCGCCCAGCAGCACCGAATCGGACGCCACGACCCACGCGCCGGCCAGCCATTCGGGCTCTTCGCCACGCCGGACGCCCAGGCACATCTCCAGCCGCCGCCGACGCGCCAGCAGCTCCCAGAAATGCTCGGGCTCCACCGCGAACAATGCGCCCGGCAGCTGGTCCGCCGACACGTAGCCGTACTCGATCAGGTAGTCGCACAGCCGCGAGAGCGCCTGCATCGGGATGTATTTGACTTCATTTTTCAACAGGGACGCCACCTGGTGGCGATCCAGCCCCGTGTACTCGACAATCGCCTTGATCGTGCCGGGGCGCTTGCGAGGGTCCGGCACGTGTCCGAGCAGTTCGGCCAAGCGAAATGAATACCGCATCCCCGCGCCCTCCCCGCCGCCTACGGACTGTCCGTGGCGCCGGCTCCGGCTGTGCCGAGGTCCAGCTTGGACCACGAGCGGCTCGCGAGCTTCTCCAGCGCCGCCGCGGTCACGGCTCCATTGTCCTTGAACGTCAACGATTGCAGGCTCTTCAGGCCCAACAGCTTTTCCACCGACGCATCGGTCACGCCGGTCGCGCGGATCGACAACTCCCTGAGGTTCGGCAAGGCCGCAATCACGTCGACCGTCGCGTCGGTCATCTGCGGGATGGTCCAGATGTCGAGCACTTCGAGCGACGAAAGGGACGCCAGGTGCTGCAGGCCGCCGTCGCTCACCGAGGCCAGTTCGTGCAGATACAACCGCTCGAGCGCCGGCAGGTCCGCGAACACCTCCATCGCCTGATCGTTGACCGCCGGCAGGTCGCGCAGCGTCAGCCGCTTGAGCCGCATGCCTTTGAGCGCCAGGACGCCGGCGGCTCCGAACCCCTGGCAACGGAAGACCTCCAGCTGGGTCAAGGCGCCCAGCTTGGCGATCTCCGGACCCGACTGGTCGGTCACCGCGAAGTCCTGCATCAGGAGCGACTCCAGCGTCTTGCTCCGACTGAGCGACTCCATGCCGACGTCCGTCACCGCCGTGCTGCGATGCTTGAACACCGTCAACTTCGGCAACGCCGCGACGACCCCCAACGTCATGTCGGCCGCCTCCATGTTCCCCCGCAGGTCCAGCAGGCGGAGGTCGGCCAGTTGCGACAACCGCCGCGTGCTCAGGTCGCTGTACCGGTTCTGGACGAGCGTCAGCCGCTGCAGCCTGCTCAAGCCGCAGATCAGCTTCAGCGTGCCGCCGGTCATGTTGGTGTTCGAGGACAGGTCCAGGTCGGTCAGGTTCGGAAACGACTTGACGATCATCTCCACCGTCGGGTCGTTGATGATGGAGTTGGTCAATGCCAGGGTCGTGAGGTGCGTGAGCGTGGCCAGGTGCCCGGCCATCTCGTCATTGAGCGACCGGCAGTTGTAGATCTGCAGGCAGGTCAGGTCCGCCAGCTTGCCGAACAGCGCGAAATCCTCGGCGGTCAACGATGAACCGTCCTGGATCACGATCTCAGTCAACAGGCTGCCCGGCTGCAGCGTGTAACGGGCCGATTTGCCCAACGCGTCGAGCCGCTGCCGGGCGGCCTCCACGTCGGCGGGAACCGCGGTCGCGGCCGGAGCCGCCGGCCGGTGCCCGGGGCCAGTGTCCGGCGTGGCGTCCGGCTTGATGTCCGGTGTGGTGTCCGGCGTGGCGCCCTGGTCCGCCCGCGCGGGCACGGCGGGGCCGCGATCCTCACTCGGTTTGCCACACCCGATCAGGCACCACAACAAGGCCGCCACGATGCCGCCCAACACAGCATGTACCCGGGGCGAATGGCTCATGATTCTCGCCTTTCTCATTGACAGACAGATAGACGAACAGACAGACAGCAGGGGTACAGCGCGCCGTACCCCTGCCTGTTCGATGCACCACGATCGGCAGGCCGATCCATGGACCGCTGCGCCTAGTCCAACCGATACCCGGCCGGATACTTCGGCTTGACCAGATCCGCGACGCCCGGCGTCTTGAGCGCGGACACATTGGTGACGATCAGGTTCTTGGCGTCCCATTCGACCTTCTCGCCCCAGTCCCCCATCGCGCCGTCCGGCCCGCCTTTGGCGGCCGCCCAGACGGCCAGGTTGCCCAGCAGGATCGTCTCGGTCAGCGGGCCGGCCCGGTCGGCGAAGTTCGACTTGCAGATCTTCGGATCGCCTTCCGTCCGCGCGCGGAACAACTCATACATGTTGTTCAAGTCGTTGTTGCCCTTGTCCACGGCGGGCTCGAAGTCCACCTTGACCTTCTGGACGCCCTTGAGTTCATACACGCCGCAGTAGTCATCGCTGCTGTAGAAGGCGCCCTTCTCGCCCACCACCAGCACGCCGCTGTCAGACACCTGGTTGATGCCCCACTTGCTGAACACCTCCCGCGGCGGCTTGTTGCCCCGGCGATCGTACCACCAGAAGGGAATCGCCGGCCGCTCGGACGTCTCCGGGTACTCGAACCGGATGATCGAGCTGGCAGGGAAGCTGTCGTAGTCGTGGCCGGTGGATCGCGCCTGGACGGAGATCGGGTCGCGCAGCCCACAGGACGCAAACGGCACGGTCAACTGGTGGCAGGCCATGTCCCCCAGCGCGCCGCTGCCGAAGTCCCACCAGCCGCGCCAGGCAAACGAATGGTACAGACCGGGCCAGTACTCGCGCTCGGGCGCCACGCCCAGCCAGAGTTTCCAGTCGAGCCGTTCCAGCGCTTTGGCGATCTCTGCCTTCTTGGCCGCGACCAGCTCGTCGGCCGCCTCGGGATCTTCCTCTCGGGCCTGCTCGGCGAACTTGGCGATGGTCATCCGCCGGTTCGGACCCTGGGCCCAGATCGGGCGGTTCGACCAGGCGTAGACTTCCTGGAGCGTCCCCAGCACGCCGGACTGGATCTGGGCGATCGCCTCGCGCGACGAATTCAAGGCCGTCCCCTGGTTGCCCATCTGCGTGCAGACGCCCGTCTCCTGCGCAACCTTGGCCATCAGGCGGGCCTCGTAAATCGTGCGGGTCAACGGCTTCTGGGTGTAGCAGCTGATTCCCATCCGCATGGCTTCCAGCGTGGCCGGGGCATGCATGTGATCGGGCGTGCTGATGGTCGCGATCTGGATGTTCTTACCATGCTTGGCCAGCATTTCACGGTAGTCCGTGAACTTCTCGGCCGACCGGTACTGTTCACCGCCCGCCTTGCTGTCGAGCGTGTTCAGGTCCACGTCGCAGATCGCAATGACATTGCCGAACTGGGCGGCGTTGTCCGCGTCGCTGCTTCCCTTGCCGCCCACGCCGATGCAGGCGACATTCAAGGTCTCGTTGGCAGACAGGCTCATCGCCCGCAGGGTGCCCGCGGCGACGAAGTAGCCGGTCCCGGCCAGGGCCGCCGACTTGAGGAACGTGCGGCGTGTAGTCTTGGACATGGTCTTTTCCTTTCCGTTGATGCGAGTGAATCTACTGCGATGTCGACGAGGTCGACACAAGGGGGCCATCGACCGCACGGGGCATCTCGCGTCGCCCGCAGTGTGCCTGTTGGATGAAAAGCCAGCATACCGCGATGTCGGGGATCGATCAACAACCCTGCCGCGAGCCGGGGCGCCGTTCCAGCCAGGTCGCCCCCACACCAGCCATGCCCATTCGCGACGGCGCTGCGGCAGCGCAGGGCGATCGCGCCCGATCACTTGCCGATGCAGAACCGGCTGAAGATGCGGGTTAGCAGGTCGTCGGTGTACACAGCCCCGACCAGCTGGCCCAGCTGGTCCAGCGCGTCGCGCAGTTCGAGCGCCACGAGTTCCTCGCCGCCGCGCCGGGCTGCGGTCTGTCGAGCCGCGTGCAGGTGGGCGGCCGCCCGCTCCAGGCTGTGGCGGCAACGGACGGCCGTGGACGCCACCATCCGGGCGGCGGTCGGCGGGTGCTGGCTGATCTGCCGCGCGACGGCCGCCCGCAGCTCCGCCAGCCCGTGTCCGGCACGGCTGCTGGTCGGGATCGCGTCGGGGATGCCGCGCCCCCCCGCGTCCGCCAGGTCCACCTTCGTCCACACCACCAGGCGCGGCGCGGCGGGCGCGGCGTCCAGGATCCGGCGTTCCCCCTCCTCGAGCGGTCGCGTCGCGTCCAGGCAGAGGATGGTGAGCTGGGCGCGCCCAGCCTGTTCCGCGGCGACCTGTTGAGCCGCATGGGCCAACGGATCGTCCGACAGGGAGTCCGCGATGCCGGCCGAATCGATCAGGACCCCGGCCACACCGTGCCAGTGGAAGGGGCGCGACACGTAATCCCGCGTGGTGCCTGCCCGGGACGACACCAGGGCCGCATCCCGACCCAGGAGCGCATTGAAGAGGCTGCTCTTGCCGACGTTCGGGTATCCGCTGAGCACGACGTGGGGGTCCGGCCCGCTCTGGCCACGGTCGGCCAATTGGGCTTGCAACTGCTGGACCTGCGACTGAGCCGCCGACAGTTCCGCAACGATCCGCTCGGGCGTGATGAACGTGATCTCCTCGTCCACGAAGTCCAGTCCGGCTTCGATGTCGGCCAGCAGGTCGAGCAGCGCATCACGGAGCCGCCGCAGTGGACAGCTCACGCCGCCGGCCAACTGATGCAGGGCCGCCTGCAGCGCGCGCGGATCCTCGGCCTCGATCACGCCCAGCACCGCTTCCGCCTGCGTCAGGTCCAGGCGGCCGGCCAGAAACGCGCGCAAGGTGAACTCGCCCGGTTGGGCCAGCCGCGCGCCGTGGCGGCAGAGGCATTCCAGCGCGGCGTCCAGCAGCGGCGGCGACCCGATCGTGTGCAACTCCGCCGACGGCTGGCGCGTGTAACTGCGGCAGGTGGGCCACCAGTAGAGATGGCACGCCAGCGGGCCGACCGGGCGGGGAAGCTGCAGGTGTCCGAAGACGCGGGTCGGCATGCGCACCGCGCCGAGCGACTGGGAGGCGGGACTGCGGATGCGAAAACAGCGCTCCAGCACGACCGCCGTCCCGGGGCCGCTCAGCCGGATCACCCCGCGCACCGACCCGCCGCGCGGCGAGGCCACGGCGGCGATCGTGTCGTCCAGGGCGAAATCCATCGTGCTGACCCCGATCCCGGCGCGCGCCTCACCGCCGGCTCTTGCGGCGCGCGCGGATGTCGTCGACCGATTCGGGAGGCGCTTTCTGCATCAGCCGATCCAACAAGGATTGCTTCGGCTGCTGACGCTCGTTCGGAACCGGTGCGGCCGACGGCCGGCCCGGCGCGCTGCTGTCCGGTGAGGCTCCCCTGCTGCCCGGTGGCGGCAGCAGTTTCCGCTCGCCAATCCCCCACAGGCTCGACGCGATGAAGTAGATGCACAGCCCGGCCGGGACCTTGAAGAACATAATGCCCATGAACACCATCATCCACTGCATCATCTTCTGCTGCATGCGCGTCTGTTCATCCGTGGCCGGCGGCGTGAACATCTTCTGCTGCCAGATGAACAACGCGATGGTGATGATGGGCAGGACATTCAGGTACGGACCGAGCCAGCCGGTTTCACTCGTCAGGAAATCGGGCAGGACACCCTGCCAGCGCCAGGCCATGTCCGGCCCGGCTAGGTTCGAACACCAGCTGATCCCGGGGATCAGCGGCGCTTGACGCAGCTCGATGTCGACGGACAGGCAGCGGTACAAGCCGATGAAGATCGGAAACTGCAGGAACATGAGCCAGCAACTGCCCAGCGGGTTGAAGTTGTGCTTCTTCCACAATTCGCGCTGCGCCTGACCCTGTTTCTCCAGGTCGTTCTTATACTTCTCCTTGATCTTCTTGATCTCCGGCGCTAGCTCCTGCATCTTCTGGGCGTTGAGCGCCGCCTTGCGGCCGATCGGGAACATCGCCCCGCGCACCAGGACGGTCAGGAAGATGATGGCCAGGCCGTAGTTGTGGAAGACCGCATAGAACAGGTGCAGCAGCTTGGACAACGGCCGCGCAACCCACCAGAACCAACCGTAGGTGATCACGTCGCCCAGTCCGTATTGCTCAAGCAACGCCGGTGCTTTGGGACCCAAATACAAATGATAGTCGTGCGTCGCCGCCTGGCCCGGCGCGATCGCCTCGTCCGGACTAACGACCCGGAACGTCGTGTTGAGCGTCCGGATCCGCCGGTTGTCCAGTTGCTGGACGCTGTCGGCCGGCATCGCATACGCCTGCTGGCACAGCCACGCCTCGGGTTGCCGGCTGGTGCCGCCCATCAGCACGGCACAGAAGTACGGGTTGTCCACGCCCAGGTAGTCCAGCGTCCGCTCCTCAGGCGCGGGGTTGTTGGTCAGAATGGACGTCATGCCGCCGCCGCCCGTTTTGGGGTCGGTCGCCAGCTTGTAGATCTGCGTCGCGCTGCGCAGCGTGGATCGGTTGCCTTGAATCCGCCAGATCACGTCGCGGGCACCCGCGGCGCCCCAGGCCGTCGGATGCATTTTCGATGAGTACCACCAGCCTTCGATGGGCAGTCCGGTAGGGCCATCCAGCGCGTAGGACAGGATCTCGGGCTCGGCGCCGTGGTTGACGATCTCGACCTGCATGTCCACATCGTAGCCCGTCGTCGGCGCGGCTCCGGCGGGGGACCCGTGATTGACGATCCGATACCGCTTGACGAACTCCAAGCCCCCGGCCGCCGCCGTGTCCCCGCCGGGCAGGCGATAGCGGAAGGTGACTTGATCCGCCTCCACTGCGGCGACCTCCCAGTTCTCCTGCCGCAGCGACGGCAGGTCCTTCAGTTCGCTCTCGCCGGGTTGCAGGATGCTCGGGCCGAGCCGATGCAGGCCCAGCAGGTAGGAGGGCGTGGTCGATTCGCGTTCGATCAGCGCCAGCGGACGAACGTCGAGCGTGGCCGTGAACAGGAGGTGTTGCGTCGAATCAGCCGCCCTGCGATGCACCCCCAGGCGGACCGTCTGGCCCGGCCGCGTGCCCTGTAACCAGGCGTCCAACGCATACGCGCCGGGGACCGTCACACCATCGATGCTCTCGATCACATCGTCGGCGACCAGGCCGGCCGCTACCCCCACCTGATCGGCCGTGGCCAGCGCGGCGGGTGTTCCCGGTCCGACGGACGTCACCGTGCAGCCCCCGGCGGCGTCGCGGCACTGCAGGCCGAGATAGCCGGACTTGTCGGCCAGATCTCGGTAGCGCAGGCTCCCGTTGGAACGCCGCTCGACCAACTCTACACGCTCAATGGCCGCGCCCCGGTTGGTGAACGTGATGAGCAACCGGGACGAGCTGTCGGGCGCGTACGACCCGAGGGTCAACCATTGCGGCGGGACGCTCGGCGCCGAAGGTTTCGGCTTGGCGGGCTCGGCCGCCGGTGTCGCCTCGTGCGCGTCCGAGCCGGCACCCGCCTCATCGGGTGGGGTCTGAGTGGCCGTGTCCGACGAGGCCTTCGCGTCCGGCGGCGCCTGGGCGTCCGGCGGGGACGCCGGCGGCTTGGCGTCCGGTGGCGTGTCCTCCAGCGCCTCTGCGGCCTGATCCGCCGCCGGGGGGCGCGGCAGCAGGGCTTGCCGAAGCATCAGATGACCAATGAGGATCAGCGCGGAGCAGACGATGAACAGGGCCAGACGTTTTTCCACGAGATGGCGCGCCTTCGCGATCGAGGGAGGAATCAATGTCGTCTCACCGGGCCGGGGCCGGGCGGTGCAGAAGTCGAGTATCGACGTTCAACGCCCTTCTCGCAAGCGATCCCCGAGGAAGTTGTCCAGTTCGGCGATGGCATGGATCTTCTCGACGGTCTTCTCCAATGGGTAGTCCACGCGCCGGAACTGCACCAGGTTCTCGTCCAGCAGGACGTAGCAGGCGCGGGGGTCCCCGTCCCGCGGCTGCCCCACACTGCCGACGTTGACCATCACCTTGTCTTCGCCGAGCACGAACCGGTGTTGGATGTCGGAGGGGTACAGGAACCGTTTGTCGCGGGTGAAGACACCCGGTACATGCGTGTGTCCCTGGAAACACACGCGGTCGACCACCCCGAAGACCTTGTCGATTTTGCGCGCGTTGTAGATGTCTTCCGGAAAGATGTACTCGTTGATCGGGTTGCGCGGCGATCCGTGCACGAACATCATGCCGTCCTCCCGATGGTGCCGCGGCAGCTGGGCGAGGAAGTCGAGCCGCCGCTGCATGGCCGCCGGGTCTCCCGCGCCCCCTTCCAACTGCTGGCGGGTCCAGAAAATGGCCCGCTCGGCCCCGCTGCTGAACCCTTCCGGGTCGAACAATGCGCCTAAGTCATGGTTGCCCAACACGCAGATGTCGAACTGCTGGATCCGGTCGATGCACTCCAGCGGGTTGGGACCGTATCCGATCAGATCGCCCAGACAGATCCATGCTGTGGCGCCGCACGCTTCAGCGTCGGCCAGCACGGCCGTGAGCGCCTCCAGGTTGCCGTGTATGTCGCTCAGGATCGCTCGTTTCACCCCGTGCCGCCCTCGAAACACTCCAGCCGCCAAACCCGCCCCGACACGCTCGCGACGCCTCTATCGGCCGTTGCGGAGCCGGTCCCCCAACATGTTGTCCAGGCTCGGTATGTCGTAAATCTTCTGGATCGTCGTCTCGAACAGGTAGTTGACCCGCCGGAACTCGACCCGTGGCCCGTCGTTCAAATGGACCACCACGTAACATGCACGCGGGTCGCCGTCACGCGGTTGGCCTACCGACCCGACGTTGAACATCGCCTTTTCGCCCGTCAGAGGATACTCGAAATTGCAGTCCTCCGGCGTAATGAACTCCCCGCTGGCCGTAAACACGCCCGGAATGTGCGTGTGACCCTGGAAACAGTACCGCTCCACCCGGTCGAACAACGCGTCCATCTTCCGCTGATTGTACACGTCTTCGGGAAACACGTACTCGTTGGTCGGCTCGCGCGGCGAACCGTGCACGTACAAAAACTCGCCCTGGCTGTACGATTTGGGCAGGTCGTTCAGATAGTCCCAGCGCGCGTCGCGGACCCGCGCATTGGTCCCGTCGCGCCGATCCAACTGGTCCCGGGTCCAATACACGGCCTGCAACGCCACCGGGTTGAATCCGTCGGGGTCCCACACGGCCGCTTGATCGTGATTGCCCAGGATGGTGACGGCGCATTTCTCCATCACGCACTCCAGGCACTCGCAGGGGTTCGGCCCGTACCCGATAATGTCGCCCAGGCAGATGATTTCCGTGATGCCCTGCCGTTCAATATCCTCCAACACCTTCTGTAAGGCCTCGGAGTTCGCGTGAATATCGCTGATGAGGGCCCGTTTCACGGTCTGTAACCCTTCCGTCCCCGCGTCTATGCAAGCGCCCCCAGGCCACCCGCCTGACAGCGGTCACGGTCGACGTAAAATCAAACTGCATAATCTACTACGGAAGTCTAGGACGGGACAATATGGCGTGCAAGGGTCGTCGGAGCCGCTGCGAGTGCCCATGCAGTATTGCCCCATTGGAGGGAAAGCACGCGCCATCCGGGTGGCATCCGCCCGAGAATTGTGTACGAATGGTACGCGTTGGTGTCGGTCGTGACGGCCCGCGGAATGCACCCATCGTCTCCCACGACTCGAAGCGTTCCTGCCGCACCCCCATCACCGATCGCCTGGAGTCCCAACGGTGCACGTATTGGCTTTGGACACTTCGGTCGGCTGTGGCTCGCTCGCACTGCTCGAGGACACGGTAGTGCGGCACCAGTCGCAGTTTGCTGCAGACCGACGCATGACCCAGACGTTTTCGGTTGCCATCGCCGACGCGTTGCGCGCCGCGGGATGGGAGCCGCATAGCGTGCGGCTGGTGGCGACGACAAACGGGCCGGGTTCGTTTACCGGGCTGCGGATCGGCGTAACCGCGGCCCGCTTCTTCGCCTACGTCACTGGTGCCAAGTTGGTCGCGCTCAACACGCTGGATGTGATCGTTGAACAACTCCCGCGCCCGGTCAGGTCGGCCTGTGCGGTGATGGACGCCCAGCGCCGCCAGTTGTTCGCCGCCACGTATCTCCGCGCGTCCGACGGGACCTGGCAAGTCCGCGAATCGTGCCGTGTGATCGACCGGGACCGGCTCGGCACTCTGCTCACACCGCAGATGGTCGTCACGGGGCCGGGGCTGTCTCGGTTGCCGGCCGACATGCTGGGCGACGCGCCCCGCGCCGACCCGGCCCTCTGGTTGCCTCAAGCCGCCACGGTGGGCCGGCTGGCCTGGCGCGCCCACGAGGCGGGCCGGTACACGGACATCTGGCAGCTGCAGCCGCGCTACTATCGGCCGAGCTACGCGGAGGAGAAAGGCTGAGGACGCGCTTCAAGCCCGCGTCTCTGGGACGGACGGCGGTCGCGGACACGGGTGGTGGCGGTGGCGGCGGGGCTGCCGCCTCAGGCGCCGCGGCCCGACCCGCTCAACACGCTCGACGCCGCGTCGATCGTCGCATCGATGTCGGACTCCTGGTGGGCCGCGGAGATGAACAGCGCTTCGTACTGGCTGCACGGCAGGTACACGCCACGGTCCAGCATGCCCCAGAAATACCCGGCGTACCGCGCCGTATCGCAGCGGCTGGCCACCTCCCAGTCGGTGACGGTGTCAGGGTTGAAAAACAGCGTCATCATGCTGCCCACGCGCGCGATGCTATGAGGCACCCCGGCACGGGCCGCCGCTTGGCGCAGGCCGTCCTCCAACCTGGCGCCCAATGCTTCCAGACGCGCATAGGGCGGGTCGTCTCGCAGCAGTCGCAGCGTGGCGATGCCGGCGGCGGTGGCCAGCGGATTGCCGCTCAGAGTGCCCGCTTGAAACACGCGCCCCGCCGGGAGCACGTGATCCATGATGTCCCTGCGCCCGCCGTACGCGCCGATCGGGAGCCCGCCGCCGACGATCTTCCCCAAGGTCGTGAGGTCGGGCGTGATCCCGTACAGACCCTGGGCGCCGGACAGGGACACACGAAAACCGGTCATCACCTCATCGAAGATGAGCAGGCTGCCGTACTGCCGCGTCGCCGCGCGCACGGCCGCCAGAAAGCCGGGTGCCGGCAGGACGCAGCCCATGTTGCCCACGACCGGCTCGATGATCACGGCGGCAATCTGCGGGCCCAGCCGGCCGAACGCGCGATCCAGCGCCTCGACGTCGTTGTACTTCAGAATGAGTGTGTCCTGGGACGTGCCGGCGGTCACGCCGGGCGAGTTCGGGACGCTCAGGGTGGCCGCCGAGCTGCCGGCTGCCACTAACAGGCTGTCGACATGCCCATGGTAGTTCCCGGCGAATTTGACGATCAGGTCGCGGCCGGTGACGCCCCGCGCCAACCGGATCGCGCTCATCGTCGCCTCGGTGCCCGAACTGACCAACCGCACCTTCTCGACCGATGGCACCAGCTGGATGATCAGTTCGGCCAACTCGTTTTCGCCCGGCGTCGGGGCGCCGTAACTGGTACCCAACCGGGCGGCACGCTCAATGGCCGCGGTAACTGCCGGGTGCGCGTGCCCCAGGATCATCGGGCCCCACGAGCCGATGTAGTCGAGGTAGCGATGGCCGTCGACGTCGTACAGCCACGCACCCTCGGCGCGATCGATCACGATCGGCTCGCCACCCACCCCGCCAAACGCGCGCGCCGGACTGTTCACGCCGCCAGGCATCAATTGCTTGGCCCGCTCGAAGATCTCGTGGCTGCGCGTGTGGTTTCGCATGCGGCTCAGTCTAGAGGACTCCGCGTCATTCGGCAAACTCCGTCCACGGCTCGAATCATGGCGATTTCCCGCCCCGACCGTGTCCGCCGCCGCTGCGGCCGCCGCCCGCATCGCGACCGCCGCCCCCGCCGCGGTTGGGGGTGGACCCGAAGCCCGCCCCCGATCGGCCGCCAGATCCCGCCCCGGAGCGAACACCCGGGCCACCCGCAGCGCCGCCGAACGGGCGAGGGGCGGACGACGGCCCGTCACCCTTCAACGCGCCCCGCGACGGCGGCGATGACGACGGCAGCGAGCGCGGGGCGGGCGCCGCCCCGCGGTGGCTCGGAGACTGGCCGCGGGTGACGGGAGCCCCAAAACTGGGCGGCGTGGTGTCGAGTAACGATCGATTGAGCCGGGGGCCGGAGTTCCCGTCTCGGTTCGCTTGAGACGGCTGGCGATGGATGCTCGGGAAGCCGAGGTTCGGTGGCGTTGTATCGAGCAGCGATCGGTTGAGTCGCGGCGTCGACGCCCCGGCCGGCGATCCGCCCGTGGTCGCCGGCTGCCTGTTGCGCGCGACGGGTGGCTGCACCAGACCGCCCGGGCTCGGCCGGACGGGAATCGCTGAGTCTGCGCCGGTTTTCAGCGGGAGCCGTAGCGGAGTCCGTTGCCCGCTGTCGGCTGGGCCGCGGGAAACGGGCGGCTGACCCCGGTCCTGGATGCCCGGCAAGCCGCGTTGTCGCAACGGATCGAGTGGGCCGGTCGTCGAACCGGGTTTCGGCAGTGCCCGTCGCAGTTCGCCCTGTTGCCGACCGTCGTTCGGGCCGGGGCGTGTCGGGGCGGGCTGTGGAGCCGCGGGACGCCGGAGTTCGCCCTGTTGCCGACTGTCGTTCGAACTGGGGCGTGTCGGCGCGGGCTGTGGAGCTGCTGGGCGTCGGAGTTCGCCCTGTTGCCGACCGTCGTTCGGGCCGGGGCGTGTCGGGGCGGGCTGTGGAGTCGCTGGGCGTCGCAGTTCGCCCTGTTGCCGACTGTCGTTCGGGCCGGGGCGTGTCGGGGCGGGCTGTGGAGCCGCTGGGCGTCGCAGTTCGCCCTGTTGCCGACCGTCGTTCGGGCTGGGGCGTGTCGGGGCGGGCTGTGGAGCCGCTGGACGCCGGAGTTCGCCCTGTTGCCGACCGTCGTTCGAACTGGGGCGTGTCGGGTCGGGCCGTGGAGCCACTGGACGCCGGAGTTCGCCCTGTTGCCGACTGTTCTTCGAGAGGTTTTCGCCGCTGTCCGGCGTGCGGACTACGGAGGGCTTGTCGGATGCGAGCGGCAGACGTAGCGACTGCGCGGCATCCGGCGGGGCGGCTGCGCCGCCGCTCTTCCGGCCGGCCGCGCCGGTCACCAGCGGCAGTCTGAACTTGTCGGATGGTGCCGTGCCGCGCGCGTTGTCCGCCAAGGGGTCCCCGTGTCGCGCACGCGGCGGCGACTCCTCAAACCGTCGCCTTTGCTTGGCGAGCTCTTGCAGTTCGGTCGACGAGCGGTGCAGCGCAGCCTGGTCGAGCGTCGGCACGCGGATGATCGGGCGGCCACCAATGCGGTTGGCTCCCTTGTCCGGTTCGGGCCGGTAGGGGTGCACAACTAGGTTGTGCGGTCCGCCGCGCTTCGGTGGCGAGGGGCCCACTCTGCCCGGATCACCGTGCGTCCGAAACGTGTGCGGCGGCCGTTCCTGGGCGTGACGTGCATAATACTCGTGCCAGCCATGGACACGCTGGCAATAGTCGATGCCGCGCTGGCGATAATGGTGTTCGTAGTACACATACAAGGATGCGTACCCGCGGTGGTGCCGGTGATAGTCGTAACACGGGATATAGTGCCGCTCGCGATAGATCGGTGCGTAGTAATCGCCGAAGTAGAGATGGTGACAGCGCGGCATGACGAACAGGTGCAGCAGCAGCGCATCGGCGCCGACCCAATAGGCGGGCCGGTAACGGAACCCCGCGTGCAGGTAGAGCGGGCTGTGGAAGTAGACCGGTGCGAACAGGAATCCGCGGCGGGCCAGCGTGTAATCCCAGTAGCCGGGCACGAAAACACAGCCGCGCGGCGTCCACACGTAGCGCGCGCTGACCCACGTCCAGTTGGCGCGATACGGGTGCCAGTAGCCGGGCTGCCAGCGATACGTGCCGACCGAGAGATTCCAATGGCCGGGGATCCAGAAGTAGTCGTCGCTCGGCGCGGGACTGGACGGGCCCATTTCCAGACTCTCGGGTGGCATTTCCGCATACGCGAGTTCCGCTGCGGTCGCGGGGCCCCAGAAGCCTGCGACCCACTGGAAGCCCGCCTCCGTTTCCTGCCAGTATCCGGGCACCCAGCGGCGTCCCGGGGGGACGCGCCGCCATACGCCGCTGACCCACACGTAGTCGTTGCGATCCTCGTCCCAGAACCAGTAACCGGGGACCCAGGCGATGTCCTCGCCGTCCGGCTTCCACTCGGGCGGCACTTCGTCGATCGGGTCCGGGGGCGCCTTCGATACGACGATCCCCGGGCTCGGATCGGGACTCACCTGTTCAGCAAATGCCTCGTGGACCGGTCCCTGGGCCAGTACGTCCATATCCTCGTCCGCGATCGGGGCCGGTTCGTTCATCGGACCGATCAGGTCCACTTCCTGTGCTCCGCCCAGGGACACGCATGCGAAGGCGACGAACATGGCCCGCCGCCAAAGGGTTACGTATCGCATCATCACCTCCCCGACCAGCAACGTGAATAACAGACACATGTATGCGACGCCTGCCGTCCGAGAATCGCGGACGCAGTCGGCCTCGCCTGGAGAGGGGCAAGTCGCGTGCCACATTGTTCCTACCGGCGCGCCCGGTGCTGGTTCACCGGGGAACCCGCCCAGGGCCGCTCGAGGTCCGAGATCCGCAGTCGGAATCATGATATCATATCGACGGCACGGCGCCGTCAAGACGATGCGATGGGCCAGACGAAACCAGGCGGCGCCCAGCGGGATTACTGTCGATTGCCTGGAGAAACGGCGTCATGTGGGGCCTGCTGAACATCGACAAACCGTACGACATCACGTCGCGGGGCGTGGTGGACCACGTCCAGCGACTCGTGCGGCCGGAGAAAGCCGGACACGCGGGGACGCTCGACCCGTTGGCGACGGGTGTGCTGGTTGTATGTGTTGGAGCGGCCACACGGCTGATCGATTTCGTCCAGGCGCAGCCCAAGGCCTACGTGGCGACATTCCTGTTGGGGCGCTGGAGCGAGACGGAGGACACGGAATCGCCGGTCACGGAATTGGTCGGTTCGCCAATCCCTTCCCAGGACGAACTGGTTGCGGTGCTGCCGCAGTTCCGCGGCCAGATTGCACAGCGTCCGCCCGTCTATTCTGCTCTGAAGGTGCGTGGGCGACGCGCCTACGCGTTGGCCCGCCGCGGACAGCACGTCGAATTGGCGCCGCGCCCGGTCGTTATCTATCACCTGGAGGTGCTGCGGTACGACTACCCCGAGCTGACGCTGGCGGTGGAGTGCGGTTCGGGCACGTATATCCGGTCACTGGGTCGGGACATTGGGGCGGCGCTCGGGACGGCGGCCGTCATGTCGGCGCTGCGGCGGACCCGCATTGGCGGCTTCTCGGTCGACGCCGCCTGTCCGTTGGATCAACTCACCGAGCAGACGTTGCCCGACCATCTGCTGGCCCCCATTCGTGCCGTGGAGCACTTGCCCCAGGTGCGGTTGGACGACGCCCAGATCGCGGCGTTGGCGCATGGCCGGGCGGTTTCGGGCGAGATGCCCGACGGGCATGCCCAGGCGGTCGCCGTGGATGGCGGCGGGAACCTGCTGGCCACGCTCCGCAGGGCGCGGCCGGGCGTCCTCCAGCCCGAGCGCAACTTCGTGGCAAGCGTGCGATAGACGGCAGGGTTGTCGCACCTCGGAGAGGCGCTGACCCGGTACAACTGTTTCCTTCGCTACGAGCGGCCGGGCGGGCGGCCTCCAGCGGTCGCGTGGCGGCTGTGGCGGCCTACCGCGATGGCCGCGTGCGCACGATTCGCGACTGGGGCACGTGTACGAGAAAGCAACTGCTCCGATTCTGCCTGCCACGCGCATAATGCTCGTTCTTCGCACCAGGCAAGCGGTGCTGCTGCCGCGCAGGAGACTGGTGGCCGACCGGCGCGCGAGCCGAATCAGTCTGTAGATACCTGACACTCGGTGTGCAGGGACGGTGTGGACGAGCCGCGCGGAGGACGCGCAACGTCGGGCACGCTCCTGTGGACCGTCGTGGAGGTATGCGAACACGGATCGAGTATCGGGCACGGACGCGCCCAAGATGGCCCTGCCGGCACTGCCCCGCCGGCGTCAGTCTGCACGTGCTGGCGCGTCATGACCGACAACCGCAACCCGAAGCTCGATCTGTTGGCCATCGGCCTGTTGATGCTGGTTGTCTTCCTGGCGCTCGCCTTGGTGACCTACGATCCGGCCGATCCGGTGGGCGGCCTGGTGTCTCCGCTGAGCCGGTTGTATGAGCCCGACGTTCTGGTCTACCCGCAGAACACCGGGATTGAGAACGCCTGCGGGAGATGGGGCGCGTTGGCGGCCAGCATGCTTTTGACGGGGCTGGGGGCGGGCGCGTACTACCTGGTGATCTCGTTGGGCGCGCTCGATGCGCTCCTGCTGGCGCGTCGCGACGTCGATGCGCCGTTGGCGCGCGCCGTCGGCTGGTGCACGTCGTTGGTCGGACTCACGACCCTGGCGGCGCTGGTGGCGCCCCAGTGTTCGGCCGGTCCGGTGATCGGGTCGGGTGGGTATCTCGGCGCGCTGGGCGCGGGCCTGCTCGAGACGCATTTCGCGACGGCCGGGGCCGTCATCTTGGCGACCAGTCTGTTGGCGGGCGGTCTCCTGCTCTCGACCGACTATGCGCTGATGCACGCGGCGTCGCGCGCGCTGAGCCTGGCGGCGGCCGTGCTGGCCGGTGGGCGCGCGGGGCTGCGGGCCCGCGGCGCGGCCGCAGCCGATCGGCCCGGGGCGACCAGCGGACCGATCATCCGCCTCCGCGGCGCGGCGCCGGCCGCTGAGCAGGACGAGTCGGGTCACGAGGAGGATGAGTTTTCGGGAGAGGACGAGTGGGAGGCGCAGTCGGACGAGGAGGACGAAGAGGAAGCGGACGACGACGATGACGTCGATGAACTGGGCGACGACGAGCCCCTGGCGCGGCGTCCGGCGCGAGCCGCGGCTGAGACGAGCGAGCCGCGCGTCCGTCGACACGCCGGCAAGAACGAGCGTCAACGGGTGATGCAGCGCCTGGATGAGGCCAGCCTGGCCGGCGACAATCACGATTACCAGCTGCCGTCGCTCGACCTGCTGATGGAAGCGGACGAGGTCTGCTTCGAAACGCAGGCCAAGGAGGTGCGTCGCAAAGCCAAGATCCTCGAACAGACGTTCGCCAACTTCGGCTTCAACGTCAAAGTCGTGGAGATCGAGACCGGCCCGGTCATCGCCCAGTATGAGGTCGAGTTGGAGGCGGGGCTGCGCCTCTCGCGAATCACCGGACTGGCCGACGACCTGGCCATCGCCCTGCGGGTCCCGAGCGTGCGGATCGTTGCCCCCATCCCGGGCAAGAACACGGTCGGCATTGAGGTGCCCAACGAGGCGCGCCAGGTTGTGCGGCTGCGGGAAGTGATGGAGGAGACCAACGGCAAGATCAAGAAGATGAAGGTCCCGCTGTTCCTCGGCAAAGACGTGTCGGGCAACCCGCTGACCGTCGATCTGGCCACCATGCCGCACCTCCTCATCGCCGGCCGGACGGGCACCGGCAAGAGCGTCTGCCTCAACGCCATCATCTCCTCGATCCTCATGACGCGGCGGCCGGACGAGGTCCGGTTACTGATGATCGACCCCAAGATGGTGGAATTGAACGGGTACGGCCGGCTGCCGCACCTGATGCACCCGGTCGTCACCGATATGCGCAAGGCGGAAGCCATCTTCGCCTGGGCCGTCGAGAAGATGGAAGAACGCTACGCACTGCTGGCCCGGACCGGCGTGCGGCACATCACCAGCTACAACCAGCTGGGCAAAGAGGAGCTCTCCGAGCGCCTGCAGCCGGAGACGCCCGAGGAGCGGGATGCCATCCCCGACCACCTGCCGTTCATCGTCATCGTCGCGGATGAAATCGCCGACCTGATGCTGACGGCGGGCAAGGAGGTCGAACAGCATATCATCCGGTTGGCACAGAAGAGCCGAGCGGTAGGGATCCACTTGATCCTGGCTACCCAGAAACCGACCGTCGACGTGATCACGGGACTCATCAAATCGAACCTGCCGGCCCGCATCTCGTTCCAGGTGGCCAGCCGAATCGACAGCCGCGTCGTGCTCGACGAGATGGGCGCGGAGAGACTGCTGGGCAACGGTGACATGCTGTTCCTGTGGCCGGGGACCAGCACGCTCGTGCGCGGGCAAGGGACCTACCTGAGCGACGACGAAATCAATGCCATTGTCGATACGGTCAGCACCGGCGAACAGAACTTCGTGAACGAACTGGTCAATATGAAGGTCGAGTCGCCGAGCGACCAGGCGGCGTCCGGCCCGCTCCGCCGACGCGACGAACTCTATGAAAGCGCCGTGGATATCGTGATCCGCGAAGGACGCGGCAGCGTCTCGCTGCTCCAACGCGCCTTGGGCATCGGCTACGGCCGCGCCGCCCGACTCATCGATTTCATGGCCGAAGACGGCATCGTCGGCGAATATAACGGCTCCCAGGCCCGTGAAGTGATCCTGTCGCTGGCCGATTGGGAGCGGATGCAGGGCCAGGAACCGGACCCGGCCGCCACCCCGCCCCCCAAACCGCGACGCCCCCATGTCATCCGCCCGGACGCCGATGACTGGGATCTCCCGGCCCGGAATCATACCCCCGAACCCGCAGCCAGTCTCTCCGAGCCGCACGACGTAGAAGATGACCCGTTCGAGGGGTATGTCGCGTTCGACCAGGCCGAGCAGGGTCCCGAGGAGGAAGCAGCCCAGGCGGACGCGGCTGCGGAAGAGGACGAAGCCGAGTACCTGTTCGAGGCGGATGTCGCGAGCCCAGACGACGAGGACGCGGATGCTGGGGATCTGGAGGACGCGTACGACGAGGCCTACGAGGAGGACGAGTACGAAGAGGAGGACGAGTACGACGAGGAGGACGAGTACGACGAGGAGGACGCGTACGACGAGGAGGACGCGTACGACGGGTGTGACGAGGGAGATGACCATCAGTACGAGTTCGAGGTGGACGAAGAGGAAGAGGTGGAGTTGGCCCGGGACGAGGACGAGCCGGAGTACGAGCCGGTGCCGCGTCGGAGACGGCGGAGCTAGCGTTGCCGTTGACAATCCAGGCCGCAACGCCTATTGTAATCGCCTTGTTTCCACATAAGGTATCCTAGCGCGATGGTTCGGTTTGTTGGTTACCCGCTGCCGGCTCTGGTCGGCCGCATCGTGATTTGTGCCGTAACGGGAGGCTGACCGCGCGCGGGTGCCGGGGGAGACCGATTCGAGGAGATCACCGACCCTGAAGCCCGCCGCGGGTTTCAGGGTTTTTTGTTTTTTGTTTTTGTTTTTGTTTCTGTCTCTGTTGCTGTCAGTCTTTTTTTGTCTTCTGGGCTGTTGGCCCGGGCCCGGGTCCGCCCTGGCGGGTGCCCGGCGGCAGGTGTTGTAATGCGATCGATCGAAATCTATGACACGACGCTCCGCGACGGCGCGCAAAGTGAAGGGATCAGCTTCTCGCTGCTCGACAAGCTGCAGATCACCCAGCGGCTGGCGCAGATGGGAGTCGAGTACGTCGAAGGCGGCTATCCGTTCTCGAACGAGAAGGATCTGGAGTATTTCCGGCGGGTCCAGGAGTTGCCGCTCGGCGCGACCAAGATTGCGGCGTTTGGGATGACGCGTCGTCGAGGGTTGACTGCGGCGGGCGATCCGGGCGTCCAGGCCCTGTTGAACTCCGGCGCCCCGGTGTGCACGATCGTGGGCAAGACGTCCGACTTCCACGCGACCGAAGTGCTGCGCGTCGCGCTGGAGGAGAACCTGGCGATGATTCGCGAGACGATAGCGCATCTCGTGCGGGCGGGCCGGGAGGTGATCTACGACGCGGAGCACTTCTTTGACGGTTGGAAGCGCAATCCGCAGTACGCGGTCCAGACGATCCGCGCTGCGGCCGAAGCCGGTGCCCGGCTGGTGGTCCTCTGTGACACCAACGGCGGGAGCATGCCCGAGGAAATCGCCCAGATGACCCGGCAGGCGCTGGACGCGTTGGGCCAATACGGGATCGGCGTGGGCATCCACTGCCACAACGATTGCGACCTGGCCGTGGCCAATTCACTGGCGGCGATCGACGCGGGGGCCGTGCAGGTGCAGGGCACGGTCAACGGGTTCGGCGAGCGGTGTGGCAACGCGAATCTGATCTCGGTCATCCCGAACCTGGCGCTCAAGAAACCGGGCTACCGGGTGCTGGGCGGCGCAGAGCTGGGGCGCCTGACCGAGCTGTCGCGGTTCGTATACGAAATCGCCAACATGAATTTCCGCAACGACCAGCCGTTTGTGGGGCCCAGCGCCTTTGCGCACAAGGGCGGGATGCATGTGCATGCGGTAGCGCGCTCCTCGTCCAGCTACGAACACATCGACCCGCAACAGGTGGGCAACGAGCGGCGGATCCTGGTCAGCGAACTATCGGGCCGCTCGAACATCGTCGCTCTGACCACCCAGTACGATCTGCAGTCCGATCGAGCCCTGATGGACAAGATCCTCAACGCGATTGTCAGCATGGAGCATCGGGGCTACCAATTCGAGGCCGCGGGTGCTACGTTTGACCTGTTGGTCAAGCGGTGCGCCGGCGACTTCCACGCGCACTTCGAACGGCTCAAGTACCACGTGGAAGTGAGCAGCGATGGTGGCAGCGAGCTGGTGACCGAAGCGACGGTCAAAGTGCGGGTGGGCGACCAGGTCCGGCACGAAGTGGCGGAAGGCGACGGCCCGGTCAACGCGCTCGACGCCGCGCTGCGCAAAGCACTCAACGGCTCCTACCCCAGCCTGAACGATATGCGGCTGGTCGACTATCGTGTCCGCGTGGTGAACTCCGAGGCGGGCACGGCGGCGCGCATCCGCGTGGTGATCGAAAGCGCCGATTCGCAGCAGATCTGGGGGACGGTCGGGGTGAGCGAGAACATCATCGAAGCCAGTTGGATGGCCTTGGTGGATGCGGTCGAGTACAAATTGCATCGCGATGAGCTGGGACCCTCTGCCCGCCACGCCCAGCCCCCCATCGCCCAGAGACACTTCACGCCGGGCGTCCCCGGGCCGGAACACGGACGGGCGCCGGACGTCGTCCGCGGATGAATGGCGACGGTGGGGCGGGGAACCTGCGAGCGGAACCGGCGCCGCCCGCGGAGCGGGAGCCGGCACTGAGAGTTGAACGGGGCCTGGAGGACCAACCTGACCATGTCTGGAGTATTCTCTGCCGAATCGTTTCCCAATCGATTCGACCATCACTCGGCCCAGCCGCGGATCTATGCACAGTGGGAGCAGGGGGGATACTTCCACGCGGAGCCGGACCCCGGCCGCCGACCGTACGCGATCGTGATTCCGCCCCCGAACGTCACCGGAGCACTCCACCTCGGCCACGCGCTGAACAACACCCTACAGGACATCCTGATCCGGCAGAAACGGATGCAGGGCTACAACACGCTGTGGATGCCCGGGACCGACCACGCGGGGATCGCGACGCAGGCGGTCGTCGAGAAACGCTTGAGCGAAGAGGAGGGGCTCACCCGTCATGCGCTGGGCCGGGAGGAGCTGGTCCGACGGATCTGGGCCTGGAAGGACGCATACGAGGCGCGCATCATCGAACAGCTCAAAGCGATGGGCTGTAGCTGCGACTGGCAGCGGCTGCGGTTCACGCTCGACGACACCTGTGCCCGCGCGGTGCGGCGGACGTTCTTCGATATGTTCCGCGAGCGGCGGATCTTTCGCGGCAAGCGCCTGGTTAACTGGGACACGTTCCTCCAGACGACGGTCAGCGACGACGAGGTGTTCCACGAGCCGGTCCAGGGACATTTCTGGCACCTCCGCTACCCCGTGATCGATCCGCGGCCGGGCGAGCCGACCCATGTCACGCTGGCGACGACGCGCCCCGAGACGATGCTCGGCGACACGGCCGTGGCCGTGCACCCGAACCCGGCCAAAGCCCTGGCCAAAGCGGCTGCCGACCTGAGCGAGCGCCTGGCCGCCGCGCCGGCCAAGGAGCGGGCGGCGATCGCGGCCCAGCTGGCGGATGTCGAACTCCGCATCCGCGAGATGCTCCCGCAACTCGAACAGCTGCGCGACATGGCCTTGGACGGGCGACTGGTGCGCCTGCCGCTCCTGGAGCGACCTATTCCCCTGGTGACCGACCCCTGGGCCAAACCGCAGCTGGGCAGCGGCTGTGTCAAGGTCACGCCTGCGCACGACGCCAACGACTACGAAGTGGCGCGCCGCTGCAATCTGCCCATGATCAACATCCTCAACCCCGACGGCACGCTCAACGCACAGGCCGGCCCCTACCGCGGCCAAAGCGTCCTGGTCGCACGCCAGAACGTCGTCGCGGACCTCGAGAAGGCCGGCCTGGTGGTGGCCATCGAAGACCGCGAAATCGACTTGGCCCACTCGGACCGCAGCAAGACGCCCATCGAGCCCTACCTGGCGGACCAGTGGTTCGTGAAGATGGAGGAGTTCGCCGAATCGGCCATGGAGGCCGTGCGGGACGGCCGCGTCCGGATCGTGCCGCCGCGCTACGCCAAAGGCTACCTCGACTGGCTGAGCGAAAAACGGGACTGGCCGGTCAGCCGCCAGCTCTGGTGGGGACACCGCATCCCCATCTGGTCGCGCGTGTTCGCCAGCGCGTCGGAGCTGGAGGCGTATGCCCAGCGGCTGGAACGCGATCCGCAGTGGCAGGCCGGCCGCCTTGCGCTCCAGCGCGGAACGGCCGCAGACGACCGGTGTGTCGGCGACACAACCACGTCCGCGTTGACGCTGCACATCTGCCTGCGCGATGACGCCGAGGAACTGGCGGCCCGGTTCGAGCAGGACGGGTTCCGCCAGGAAGACGATGTGCTGGACACCTGGTTCAGTTCGGCCCTCTGGCCGCATTCGACACTCGGCTGGCCCCAAGCCACGCCGGAACTGGGCTACTTCTACCCCACGAACGTGTTGATCACCAGCCGGGACATCATCACGTTGTGGGTCGCCCGCATGGTCCTGACCGGCTTGAGCAACATGGGCCAGGTCCCCTTCCGGGACGTGTACATCCACCCGAAGATCCTGGACGCCTACGGCGAGGGCATGTCGAAGACGAAAGGCAACGGCGTCGACCCGATGGATGTGATCGACAAGTTCGGTCCGGACGCCCTGCGCTTCGGCCTGGCCTACCTGACGAGCGACCTGCAGGATGTCCGGATGCCGGTCCAGTTCGAATGCCCGCATTGCAACCAGTTGATCGACCAGACGAAGAAGAACCGCGAGATGCCGCGGATCGAGTGCCCGAAGTGCCGACAGCCGTTCCAGACGCAGTGGGCGCGGAGCGCCGAGGACCGTGCGCTCAAGCGGGGCGCGGTGGTGAGCGAGCGTTTCGAGGTCGCGCGCAACTTCTGCAACAAGCTGTGGAATGCTGCCCGGTTCGTGATGCTCAACCTCGAGCACTACACGCCGGCCCCGGTGCCGAAGCAGCAGCTGGCCTTCGAAGACCAGTGGATCCTCAGCCGCCTGGCCACGGTCACGCGCGAGGTCACCGAGGCGTTGGAACAGTACCGCTACTCGGACGCCGCGCGCACGCTGTACGACTTCTGCTGGGTCGAGTTCTGCAGTTCCTACCTGGAGATGATCAAGGGCCGGTTCCAGGATCCCACCCGCCGCGCGGCGGCCCAGCGCGTAGCCGTCGAGGCGCTGGATGTGATCCTGCGACTGCTCCACCCGCTCATCCCGTTCATCACCGAAGAAATCTGGCAGCTGCTGCGCGCCGTCGCGCCCGTGCGCGGCCTGGCGCAGCCGCGCGCGGCGTCCACCCACTTGATCGTCGCCGCCTGGCCCGAGCCGGAACCGCAGTGGGCCAACCCCGGGATGGAGCAGCAGTTCGCGCGCTTCCATGCGGTCCTCTCGGCCTTGCGCGAGATCCGCAGCCGGCAGAACATCCCGCCGCGGCAGCCGCTGCCGTTCGCCGTGCGGTGCGACGAGCCGACCGCCGCCCAGCTGCGGCCGCTTGCCGCGCACTTCGCGGCGCTGGCCGAGGCGACCGCCACCGACTTCTCGCCGCGCGTGGGCCCGCCGCCGACCCACGCCGCCGTGCACTTGCCGGCCATGGATGTGTACGTGGACCTGTCGGGCGTGATCGACGTGGCGGCCGAGATCGCCCGCCTGGAAAAACAGCTGGAACGGCTGTGCAGCATGATCGCCGGGAAGGAGAAGAAGCTGGACAACCCGAGTTTCGTCGAGAAAGCGCCGGCCGATGTCGTGGCGCGCGAGCGCGCGAGCCTCGATCAGCTGCGCAGCCAGCGCGACACGGTCCGCCGCGACCTGGCCGTGCTGCAGAAGCAGCCCTAGCCGCGCCCGCTCTATTTTGTACCCCTAGCTCCCTGGAACGGCCGCCTTCGGTGCAGTATGGTGGAGAGAGTACCTGTCGACGGGCAATCCGCTCAATACGACCGGCGACGCGCCGGCGTTGACTCAGGGGATAGTGAGGTCCGCAATGCCGGTTCAAATGCAACTGTCGCGGATAATCATCAACGAGATCAATGAACAGCAGGTGATCTACCTGAAAGAAGTCCACGGAGACCGGCAGTTCCCCATCTTGATCGGGCTCTTCGAGGCTACCAGCATCGACCGGCGCGTGAAATCCTACCGCGCCCCGCGGCCGTTGACCCACGACCTGCTGGTGAACATCGTGGAAGCGCTCGGCGCGGAACTCGACAGCGTCGTCATCAGCGACCTGCGCGACCATACCTATTTCGCCAAGCTCCGGGTGCGCCAGGAGGGCGAGATCATCGAGATTGATTCGCGGCCCTCCGACGCGATCGCCGTGGCGGTGACCTGTGACCCGCAACTGCCGATCTATGTCGCCGAAGAGGTCCTCAACGAGGTGCTCGACTAGGCGCCCCTCGCAGCGCGACGCAGGTCGCGCCAAGCGGGGGCCCGGCCGCCCGGCCCCACGCCTCGATCAACTCGCCCCGTCATGCGCTGGCACGCAGCCGCATCGATACGGCGACCGGATCCGGCCGGCGGCCGAGCATCTTGTCGAGCAGCTTCTCTGCGGCCCGCTCGCGGGCCGCGAACCAGGCCCCATCGGCGTACGTCTGCCAGCGGCTGTTGCCCGAGGGACGCACCAGCGCGGCCGCGCGCGGCACGAACTGCGGGTCCAAGTCCAGGAACCCGAACAGGTCTCGCAGCGCCGCGTGCGGCGCCGCCAGCAACTGCTCGTAACTGAGCGAGAAGCCGCTGTACGCCTTGCCCCAGATGTAGGACAGCTTCCACACCAGATAAAACATCTCGTACGGGTGACTGACCAACTGCCAATCGAGCATGGGGAAATGTGATGAGAGATCGCGCACCCAGTCACCCAGGAAATAGGCGTCGTGCTCCGCAAACCGCTCGAGCGGATCATCCCGACCGAATGGGGCCGACCTGCGCATCGTCGAGAGCCACTGATCCCGCGGATGGCGGAACAGGTGCACCAGCTGCGCCTCGGGGAACACGTGCCGCAGCCAGTCCAGCCGGAAATCCACCCGGTTGAACTGCAACACGGCGCGGCCGCCGGCCGAACTGATGAGCAGCCGGATGTAGGCGGCCAACGCCGGCTTCCAATCCAACGCGTCCAGGTACAGGTCCTCGCGGTCCCACGGCTCGGTGAACATCTGCTGCAGATTCGGAATCCGGTCGTACTCCGACCAGTACTCCTCGACATCGTAATGCGTGGGATCCGGCACCGTCGGCCGCTGGGCCGATGGCAGCGCCAGCCATGGATGCAGCGGCTCGTAGTAGGTCGTGAGCTCCGGCAGGTGTCGAAAGATGTTCCACAGCAGAGTCGACCCGGTGCGGAACCGCGCCGTGATGAACACCGGCGCCGGATCGCCCGCCAGTACGGCCTGGTCCCCGATGCCGAGTTCCGGGTACTCGGCGGCCGCCAGGTTCACCAGTGGCCGCCAGTCGACGTGGACGCGCACGTGATCGTGCGGGCGCCGGATCGGTCGGAGCTCGAACCTGTCGGCAGACTCCTCCTCGGCGCGCGGCGTGCTCCGGCGAGCTCTCCAGGCTCGAATCAGGGCAGTCAGTCGGCTCATGGGCGTTACCGTGTTGCGTGAGGGGGGCCCGGTCGAAAAGCAGGTCCGAATTGTGCGCGGATTTGCCCGTCGCGCCAACAGCAATTCCCTGCCGCCCGGCGTGAGGGGTGAGGGGTGAGCGGGCAAGCGGGGGCAGGCGGGCAAGCGCGCGGCGGCTGATCCCCCCCACACGCGCCGGCCGTGCCGGGCGGCGCATCCGGCTCAGTGCAGCACGTCTTCGAACGCCTTCTGGAGTTGCTCGAGACCCAGCTGGCCGGCTTGGCCGTCGACGACGACATTCACACGCACTTCGCTGGTGCTGATCATGTCGATGTTGATGGAGGCTTCGGCCAGCGCCTGGAACATGCGGGTGCCAAACCCGGTATGGCTGCGCAACCCGATGCCGGAGACGGACAGTTTGGCGACGTGCGGCCGGTGCGTGACCGAGTGGCAGTTGAGTTCGCCGGACAGGTGGTTCGCGACATACAGGGCCCCCAGGAGTTGATCGGCCGGCACGGTGAAGCTGAGGCTGATGCGCCCCATGTATCCCTTGTAGCTCTGGACGATCATATCGACGAAGATCCCGGCCAGGGCGATGTCGTCGAACACGCGCGCAGCCACGCCCGGCTCATTGGGCACGCCGACGATGGTCACCAGCGCCTGGGTCTGGTCGAGCGACAGGTCGCTGATGAACAGTTCCTCCATGTCAATGCCCTGCAGGCGCTCGACCAGGTGGCCCAGATCCGGGCCGTTGTTGTATGCCAGGGGCCGGCTGCCGGCTTCCGGGCTCGGCGCGGCAACGGCCGGCGGTTCCTTCTCCAGGTCGTAGACCTCGTGCACGGCGCGGAGGGCCTGGAGGGCCGCGTCGCGCTCCACCACCACGGAGATCTTGATTTCGCTGGTCGTGATCATCTGGATATTGATCCCTTGGGCCGCCAGCGCGCCGAACATCTTGTTGGCGACGCCCGTCTGGCGGGCCATGCCCAGCCCGACCACGCTGATCTTGGCGACCTGGTCGTCGTGCGTCACCTCGCTGGCGCCGACCACGGCCGCCGCCTCGCGCACCACTTGCAGCGCCTCGTCCAGTTCGTGGCACGGCACGGTGAACGAGATATCCGACTTGCCCCGCTCGCCGATGTTCTGCACGATCATATCGACGGTGATCTTGTGGTCGGCCAGCCGGGAGAAGATCTCGAGGCTCTTGCCCGGCACGTCGGGCACGCCGACGATCGTGATCCGCGCTTCGCTCGACGACATGGCCGCCCCGCACACCGCCTGGTCCGGCCGTTCCGGCTCCGACAGGACCAGGGTGCCCCGGATGTCGCTCAGGCTGCTGCGGACGTGGATCGGGACGGAGTACTTCTTGGCGAACTCGATCGCGCGGTTATGCATCACGCCGGCGCCCAGGCTGGCCAACTCCAGGATCTCGTCGTAGCTGATCCGCTCGACTCGGCGCGCCTCGGGCAGCACTCGCGGATCGGTCGTGTAGACGCCGTCCACATCCGTGTAGATCTCGCACTCATCCGCTTTCAGCACGGCGGCCAGCGCCACGGCCGTCGTATCGCTGCCGCCGCGGCCGAGCGTGGTGATGTCGTGGTGCTCGTCGATCCCCTGGAATCCGGCCGCGATCACGATATAGCCGTCATCCAGCAGTTTGCGGAGGCGGTGCGTGGCGATCGAGCGGATCCGGGCCTTGGTGTGCGTGGCGTCCGTGATGATCCCCATTTGCGCGCCGGTGAGGCTCATGGCCTTGTAGCCCAGCGCTTCGACGGCCATGGCCATCAGCGCCACGCTCACCTGTTCACCGGTCGACAGCAGCATGTCCATCTCCCGCGCCGGCGGGCGCGGGTTCACCTGGTGGGCCAGGTCGACGAGCAGGTCCGTGTTCTGACCCATGGCGCTCACGACCATCACCACCTGGTTGCCCTCGCGCTGGGCGCGAATCGCCTTGCGCGCTGCCGCCAGGATCTTCTCGCTGTCCGCGACGCTCGTACCACCGAACTTCTGGACGATCAGGGCCATCAGCACAACATCCGAACTGGGGTTTTGCTAGGATCGAAGAAAGAACTCCATCACCGTCCAGCCCGCCTCGAACAGGAGCGGGGAGGCGGCCGCCGACGGCTCATCATAGGTGGCTGTCCCGTCGGGAGGTATGCCGGTACCGCACATGGCCAGCGGCACGGGCCCGTGGCTGTGCGTCTTGGTCCGCAGCGGCGTCGGGTGGTCGGGCGAGACCAGCAGCCGGTAGTCGCCCGCTTGTTGCAGCGCGGCATGCACCGGCCCGACGATGTGCCGGTCGATCTGCTCCAAAGCCTGGACCTTCGCGGCGAGGTCCCCTTCGTGGGACGCCTCGTCGGTCGCCTCGATGTGGACGCACACCAGGTCGGACTCGGCCAGCGCCTCGATCGCGGCGCGGCCTTTGGCCGCGTAATCGGTGTCGGTGTAGCCGGTCGCGCCCGGCACCTCGATCCGTTCCCAGCCGATCAGGGCCGCCAGGCCGCGGAGCAGGTCCACGGCCGTGATCATCTTGCCCCGCAGGCCATACACCTGCTGGAACGGCGGCAGGTTGGGTTTCCGGCCCAGGCCCCACAGCCACACGTTGGTGGCCGCCAGCTTGCCCTGCGCCCGCCGCGCCTGGTTGACCGGATGCTCGGCGAACAGTTCGACCGAGCGGTTCATGACATCGTTGAGCAGGTCGCTGCCGGGCCCGCGCGGGAAATCGTCCGCCACGCTCCGGTCGGTCAAGTCGTGCGGCGGCGTGGTCCGCGTCTCGAAGCTGAACGGCGCGGCATGGCCCCCGCTCCGGTAGATGAGCAGGTTCCGGTAACTGACGCCTGCGTGGAACTCCCACGGGCCGGCGCCCACCATCTGCTGGGCGTCGCGCAGCAGTGTGCGCGCCTCGGCCGTCGAAATATGCCCGGCTGTGAAATCGCGCATCAACTGGTTCTCGATCGAGACCAGATTGCAGCGGATGGCCCAGTCCTGGGGCCCCAGCTCGATCCCCTGGGCGGCCGCCTCCAGCGGCGCCCGGCCGGTATAATTCGCCCCGGGTTCGTACCCGAGCAGGCTCATGATCGCGACATCCGAACCCGCCGGCAGATGGTCCGGCACGTGCACCGCCCGGCCCACGCGACCTCGGGCCGCCACGGCGTCCATCGCGGGCAGCCGGGCGGCTTCCAGCGGCGTCTTCCCGCCCAGGGCCGCCTGCGGTTCGTCAGCACATCCGTCCGGAATGATGATCACGTATTTCATGGCTAGATCCGTATCCGTTCGCTCATCAACGCCCGCCTCCTGTCAGTCCAAGACCCGCATCCGGACGCTGCGGCCCCGCACGCAGGTCAGGCGATCGATCGCCTCGACGGCCGCCCGGGTGGCGCCCTCCGTGGTCATGTGCGTCATGATCACCAAGGGGATTTCCGACCCGTTGCCGCCCGCGTCCGGCTCGTGCTGGATGATCGACGCGATGGAGACGTGGTGCGCGCCCAGCACGCCCGCGATCTGGGCCATGACCCCCGGATGGTCCTCCACGATGAATCGCAGATAGAAGCGACCTCGCAGCGTGGCATGGTCGCGAATATCCACGCGCGGCCCGCGCTGCGACCAGAGTTCCAGCGTCCGGAACGTGATCGCGGTCCGGCCCACCGCCGTGTCGATCATGTCCGCCACGACGGCCGACGCGGTGGGCATCTGGCCGGCCCCCAGGCCGTGAAAGAAGACCGGCCCCACGGCGTCCCCCACCACGCTGATCGCGTTGTACGCCTCACGCACCTCGGCCAGCGGCGATCCCATGCGGACCAGCGTCGGCGCCACATGCAGCTCCAGGACGCCGTCGGTCAATTGGGCGACGGCCAGCAACTTGATCCGGTATCCGCCCAGCTCCCGCGCATAACGCAGGTCCGCCGGGTTGAGTGTGTCGATGCCTTGCCGAGGTATCTCGCGCCAATGCACGCGAGCGCCGAAAGCCAGGTGTGCCAGGATGGCCAGCTTCTGGGCCGCGTCCGTCCCGTCGACATCCATCGTCGGGTCGGCTTCGGCGTACCCGAGTCGTTGCGCGGTCGCCAAGGCCGTCGGATAGTCCAGGCCTTCCTCCATCTTGGTCACCACGTAGTTGCTGGTCCCATTGAGGATCCCGCGCAGCGACAAGATCTGGTTGGCCGACAGGCACTGGCTGATGCTCGTGATGATCGGGATCCCGCCGGCGACGGACGCCTCGAACGCGATCGACCGCTTCAGGGCGCGCGCCGTGTCGAACAGCTCCGCGCCATGCTCGGCCAGCAGGGCTTTGTTGGCGGTCACCACGTCCTTGCCGCTCCGCAGCAGCTGGAGCATGATCGTGCGCGCCGGCTCCAGGCCGCCGATCAGCTGCGCGACGACTTTGATCTCGCGATTGTCCGTGATCCGCGACAGGTCGTTCGACAGGACTCCCGCGGGCAGGTCCGCGTCGCGTCGCTTGTGGATGTCGCGCACCACGACTTCCTCGAGCCAGAGCGTGCGCCCGGCATGCCGCGCCGTGCGATCGCCGTGGTCCAGCAGCAGCCGCGCCACGCCCGAGCCCACGGTTCCCATCCCGACGATCGCCACTTTGGTCTTGTGCATGCTCGCATGCCGTTGTGCTGATAAGGGTGGCCGGCCAGCGATACCAACGAACGATCACAATCGTAGCGGCTCAGGCCGGGAGGCTGGAAGGTGGCAGCCGCCGTGCGCCCCGCGTCATCGCGGTGCCCCGATGGCGGCCGGGCCGCGACCCGCGGGCGTCTGCCAAAATGGCATTCGGCCGCGACCGGGCCGCGGGAAACCCGTGTCACCGCCCGGCCTGTGAATTAATTAAAGCATTATGAGCCAACCATTTAAGACGGTCTAGGTGGGCCTTGGCACGAAGCTTGCACTTCCTGGGCGCCCGTCCTGCGGGCCTGTCAAAATCGCGGGGGACATTCTTGTTCGCGGGCGGGCTGCGGGGGGCTTACGCGGCGCACGTGACAATCGGGGCCGTCGCCAGGGTCGCAGACGTGGGCGGTCAGTCGGGACGGTGGGAAACGCATATATCGCAAGCAACAGGAGGAATCCGGACGTGGCAAAGAAGATGGTTTATGACGACGAAGCCAGGCAGCCGTTGTTGGCAGGCGTCTCGAAGCTGGCCCGGGCCGTGCGCAGCACGTTGGGGCCGCGCGGTCGCAATGCCGTGCTGGACAAGGGCTGGGGCTCGCCCAAGATCACCAAAGACGGCGTCACGGTGGCCGAGGACATTGACCTGGATGACCCGAGCGAGAACGTGGGGGCCCAGTTGCTCAAGGAAGCCGCCAGCAAGACCAACAAGGTGGCGGGCGACGGCACGACGACCGCGACCGTGTTGGCCGAAGCGATCTTCCGCGAAGGCCTGAAGATGATCGCCGCCGGCGCCGACCCGATGAGCCTGAGCCGCGGGATTGCCAAGGCGAGCGAAGCGGTGGCGGCGGAAGTGCTCAAGCAGGCCTCGCCGCTGGATGCGAAATCGCGCAAAGACATTCAGCAGGTGGCCACGATCGCCGGCAACAACGATCCGACGATCGGCAACGTGCTGGCCGATGCGTTTCTGAAGGTGGGCAAGGACGGCGTCATCACGATCGAGGAGGGCAAGAGCGCGGAGACGACGGTTGAGGTTGTCGAGGGGATGCAGTTCGACCGCGGCTTCCTGTCCCCGCACTTCGTGACCAACGCGGACAAGATGGTCGTCGAGTTGGAGAACTGCTACATCCTGGTCTACGAGGAGAAGATCTCCAGCAACAAGAACTTGATCCCCTTGCTCGAGGCGATCAGCAAGGCCAACAAGCCGCTGCTGATCATTGCGGAGGACGTGGACGGGGAAGCGCTGGCCACGCTGGTGGTCAACAAGCTGCGCGGCATCCTCAATGTCTGCGCCGTCAAGGCGCCCGGGTATGGTGACCGCCGCAAGGCGATGCTGGGCGACATCGCCGTGCTGACCAACGCCAAGCCGATCTTCAAGGATCTGGGAATCGAGCTGGAGAGCGTGAAGCTGACCGATCTGGGGCGTGCCAAGCGCGTGCGCATCTCGTCGGATGAGACGGTGATTGTCAGCGGCGCGGGTTCGAAAGAGGCGATCGACGGCCGGGCCAATCAGATCCGCCGGGAAATCGAGCAGACCACGAGCGATTACGACCGCGAGAAGCTGCAGGAGCGGCTGGCCAAGTTGGCCGGCGGCGTAGCGCAGATCCACTGCGGCGCGGCGACGGAAACTGAAATGAAGGAGCGCAAGGCGCTGTTGGAGGACGCCCGCGCCGCGACGCAAGCTGCGTTAGAGGAAGGCATTGTGCCCGGCGGCGGCGTGGCCCTGCTGCGGTCGGAAAAAGTCATCGGCAAACTGGATTTGACGGGCGACGATGCGATCGGCGCGGACATCGTGCGCCGCGTGCTGGAGTACCCGATGCGGATCATCGCCGAGAACGCGGGCACCGACGGGGCGGTCGTGGTCAATCGCGTCCGACGTATGAAAGGCAAGAACGACGGCTATGACGCCGAACGCAACGAATACTGCGACCTGCTCGATGCGGGCGTCGTCGATCCGGCCAAGGTCGTGCGCGCGGCCCTGCAGAATGCGGCCAGCATCGCGGGCCTGCTGCTGACCACTTCGGCCGTGGTGACCGAGATCCCCAAGGAGGTCGAGGCGCCGGGGCCCGGCGATCCGCACGAGCACGGCATGGGCGGCATGGGCGGCATGGGCGGTATGGGCGGCATGCCCGGCATGATGTAGACGGCGTCGCCCGCCCCGGGTGGCGGCGCGACCCATTCCCACACAACGGATACGGACAGGTCAACTGAACATACACGAGAGAAGGATTAAAGCGATGGCAAAAATCAAGATTCGACCTCTGGATGATCGCGTGGTAGTGGAGCCCCTGGCGGCCGAAGAGACCACGGCCGGCGGCATCGTGTTGCCCGACACGGCCAAGGAGAAGCCGCAGCGCGGCGTCGTCGTGGCGGTCGGCCCAGGCAAGCTGTTGGACAACGGCCAGCGCGGCGAGTTGTCCGTGGCGGTGGGCGACGAGGTGATCTACGGCAAGTACGGCGGATCGGACATCGAGATCAATGGTGAAGAGGTGAAGATCCTGCGCGAGAGCGACATCCTGGCCAAAGTGATCAAGTGAGTGCCGATCGGGCGGGGCCGGCCGGCGCGCCAAGCGGACCCGTGGCGCCCGGCGGCTGAATCCAACCAACTTACCAACGTGAACTTAAGGACTTCCAAGCGTGGCGAAACAATTGCTCTTTGAAGACCATGCCCGGCAGAAGATGATGCAGGGTGTGGACAAGCTGGCGGACACCGTGGCCATCACACTGGGTCCGACCGGGCACAATGTGATCATCAACAAGTCGTACGGCGGGCCGACGGTGACCAAGGACGGTGTGACCGTGGCGAAGGAGATCGAGCTGGAGAACCGGTTCGAGAACATGGGCTCCAAGCTGGTCGTGGAGGTGGCTCAGAAGACGTCGGACCTGGCGGGCGACGGCACGACGACGGCGACCATCCTGGCCCGCTCCATCTTCAAGGAGGGTCTGCGGAACATCGTGGCCGGCGCGAATCCGGCGGCGGTGCGGCGCGGCATCGAGCGGGCGGTGGACGCGGCCGAAGCCAGGTTGGTCGAGATGGCCAAGGCGGTGTCCTCGAAGGCGGAAGTGGCCGACGTCGGCGCGATCAGCGCCAACAACGACCGGGCCATCGGCACGCTGCTGGCCGAGGCGCTCGAGCGGATCGGGAAGGACGGCGTGATTACCGTCGAAGAGGGAAAAACGACGGAGACGAAGGTCGAATATGTGGACGGCATGCAGTTCGACAAGGGCTTCATCTCGCCCTATTTCATCAACGATCCGACGACGATGGACTGCAGCCTGGAAGACGCGTACATCCTGATCCATGAGAAGAAGATCAGCAACATCCGGGACCTGATCCCGATCCTGGAGCGTGTGGGCCAGTCCGGCCGGCCGCTGTTGATCATTGCCGAGGACGTGGAGTCCGAGGCGCTGACGCTGCTGGTGGTCAACAAGCTGCGCGGCACGCTCAACGTGTGCGCCGTGAAGGCGCCCGGGTTCGGCGACCGCCGCAAGGCCCTGTTGGGCGACATTGCGATCCTCACGGGCGGCACGCTCATCAGCGAGGATCTGGGCATCGCGCTGGAGAACCTGACGCTCGAGCACCTGGGCCGTGCCAAAAAGATCACGGTCGACAAGAACGCCACGACGATCGTGGAGGGCGCGGGGAAGCGGGCGGAGATCGACAAGCGGGTCGAGCAGATCAAGGTGCAGATCGAGCAGACCGACAGCGACTACGATCGGGAGAAGTATCAGGAACGGCTGGCCAAGCTGGCCGGCGGCGTGGCCGTCGTTTCGGTGGGCGCGGAGACGGAGGCCGACATGAAGCAGAAGAAGGCCCGCGTCGAGGACGCGCTGCACGCTACGCGCGCCGCCGTGGAGGAAGGCATCCTGGCCGGTGGCGGTGTGGCCCTGCTGCGGTGCACCGAGGCGGTCACGGCCGCGCGGAACGCCGCTCGCGGCGATGAGAAGATCGGCGTCGATATCGTGTTGCAGTCGCTCAGCGCCCCCTTGCGGCAGATCGCGGCCAACAGCGGGATCGATGGGTCGGTGGTGGCCGACGAGGTCGCCGGCCGGCCGGCCAACGTCGGCTTCGACGCCAACACGGGCGAGTATGTCGACATGTTCAAGGCCGGCATCATCGACCCGGTGAAAGTCGTGCGGACGGCGCTGAGCAACGCGGCGAGCATCGCCGGGCTGATGCTCACCACCGAAGCGCTGGTCACCACGTACGACAAGGAGGACAAGAAGAAAACCCGGGTGGAAGGCGCCGTTACGTAAGGTACGCTTGTGCAACGGTGCACGGGAGGTGGTTGCGACGGGCGCGCCCCGTCGCCACGACAGACCACGGAGGCGGGACCTGAGTCCCCCGCGGCAATGATCGGCAGGCCACTACCCCCGCGGAGTGGCCTGCTTGTGTGTAGGGCCGGCGGAAGCGGAGGCGCGGCAGCAATGGTGGCACACGTGCCATGACGATGATGGCGGACAAGGCGGACTATTACGAGGTGCTCGGGGTCTCCCGCACGGCGACGGCGAAGGAGATTGCGACCGCGTATCGGCAGAAAGCCATCAAGTACCATCCCGACAGCAACCCGGGCGATGAGAACGCCACGCGGATGTTCAAGCAGGCGGCCGAGGCCTATGAGGTCCTGTCGGATGCCGACAAACGTGCGCGCTATGACCGGTATGGGCACGCCGGGCTGGCGGGCAACACGACGCAGTTCCACGACGTCGAAGACATCTTCGACATGTTCGGCGGCATCTTCGGCGACCTCTTCGGCGGCTCGCGTCACGCCCGCCGCACGCACCGGGGCAGCGATATTCGCTGCGATGTGACGCTCGACCTGGAAGAGGCCGCGCGGGATGTCCGCAAGACGGTCGAGTTCCAACGCAGTCGGACGTGCGAGCAATGCTCAGGGTCGGGGGCCGCCCCGGGTTCCACGCGCGAAACCTGCCGCCGATGCGGTGGACATGGTCAGGTGGTGCAAGCGGCCGGGATCCTCCGCGTGCAGACCACCTGCCCCACCTGCCGCGGTGCCGGGACGGTGGTCGCGCGTCCCTGCCAGCGCTGCCGCGGGTCGGGGTTCGTCGCCGGCACGGTGCGGCGGGAAATCCACATCCCGGCTGGCGTCGACAACGGCATCCGGCTCCGCCTGGCCGGCGAAGGGGAGCCGAGTCCGGATGGGGGCCCGCCGGGCGACTGCTACTGCTTCATCCATGTACGCGAACACGCGCTGTTTCACCGCGACGGCAGCCACCTGATCCTGAAACTGCCGATCGCCTACAGCCAGGCGGCGCTCGGTGCCACCATCGAGGTGCCCACCCTCGGCGGCCGTGACACGCTGACCATTCCTGCCGGCACGCAATCGGGTGAAGTCTTCCGCTTGCGCCGGCGCGGCATGCCGGACCCGAACGGGGGCCCGCGCGGCGACCTGCTGGTCCAGACGATCATCGAGGTACCCAAGAAACTCCACCCGGAGCAGGAGACGCTGCTCCGCCGCCTGGCGGAACTGGAGCATGCCGAGGTGACACCGCAGCGACGCAGTTTCTTGGACAAGTTGCGCGACTATTTCGCCTCCACCGAGGGAGACGCTGAGAAGGACCCCATGTGATGTCGAGCCCATCGCGCCAAAAACCGCACGACCCGCCGGCGCCCGCCGCCGCTGAGGAAGACAGGAAGCAGGCCTGTGCGGGCACGCCGCCGCCTGATCCAGTCGTCGCGCCCCCAACGCCGGAGGACGCGGCGGTCGGCGACGAACAGCCGGAGACCTGCGAGACGCTCCAGGCGCAGCTGGCCGCGTCGCACGATCGGCAGTTGCGGCTGCAGGCTGAGTTGGAAAACGTCCGCAAACGCATGTTCCGCACCCTGGAGGAGGAACGCCGTTACGCCTGCCTGCCCCTGATGAGCGACCTGCTGCCCGTCATGGACAACCTGCAGCGAGCGATTGAGGCCGCCCAGCAGCATACCAACGCCGCCGCGCTCCTGGAGGGTGTGCAGCTGGTCGCCACCCAGCTTGAAGATGTCCTGAGGCAGCACCATTGTACGGCGATCGACGCGCTGGGCGCTCCGTTCGACCCGCACGTACACGAGGCGATCGCCCAGCTGCCCAACGACCAGCAGGCGCCCGGGCATGTCTGCCAGGTCACCCAGGTCGGCTACCAGCTGCACGACCGGGTCATCCGGCCGTCACGCGTCATTGTCGCCGCGCCGCCGCCCGCCGCGTCGGAAAACCCCGAGGAACCGCACGATTCACGCACCGAAACTTGACTGAAATGCGCTCCAGTGCGCGCCGGCCCAGGCTTGCGCAGATGACCCGTGGCCGCCGCGTCCGACGAGCGATATGCTGTGTGACACGGAGATCATGTGATGCCCACTTACGATTATCAGTGCTCGGCCTGCGAGCACCAGTTCGAAGTCTTTCAGCCCATTAGCGCGCCGGTGAAGCGCAAATGCCCTGTGTGCGGTGAGCTGAAACTCAAACGGCTCATCGGCACCGGCGCCGCCATCGTTTTCAAGGGGTCCGGGTTCTACCAGACGGATTATCGCAGCGAGTCCTACCGGAGACGGGCGGCCGAAGAGACATCGACCTCCTCGACCACCAAGACCGACAAGGGGTCCGACACGCCGCCCAAGCCGAAGAAGAAGAGCGCCGCGCGGAAATCGGCCGCGACGTGACCCGGAACCGGCCGCCTTGCGGCCGGCCGAACGGCCTGCGGAACGTGACCATGACACAGCTCACCTGCCCGACGTGCCGCCGGCTGTTCGATAGCCGACAGGCCGACGCGATGCCGTTCTGCAGCGAGCGCTGCCGCTTGATCGACCTGCACCGGTGGCTGGCCGAGCGGCACGGCGTGCCGATCGAACGTGAAGGAGGTGACGATCCACAGCGCGAGGGCGATCCGCCGACCGATGGCGGTGCCCAATGACCCGCGGCCGCGGTAGGCCGGGCACTTGCGCGGTCCACCCAGGCGTGAGGTCGGTACGCGGCGCCGCGGGGTGTGCCTGCCGCGTCCTGGTCGCGAATTGGAATCCTGCAAGCTGCGTCGTTGATCGGGGAGCGAGCCATGCCTGAATCGACTCAACAACTCCGCACGGTGGCGTGGGGCGAACTCTTCCCGTGGCTCATGCTCGTGCGCGCGCTGCGCCTGGCGACCAGCGCGCCGCTGCTGATGGTGGCCACCGTGGCGGTTCTCGTAATGCCCATGGGCTGGCAACTGGCCTGTTGGGTGCAGTCTGGAGCCGCCGGCCCGGCGATGGCGGGTCCGCGGGCCGAGATCGTCGCGGAGTTGGCGGCCTGCGGCGCGGCGCCGGCGGGGATGTTGAAGGTAACGGATGGCCGGTCGGTGCCGCCGCTGACCTGGCCCGGCTCGTGGGACGAGTTCACGAGCCCGATGGCGCGGGTCGTGGCGGGCGGCCTGCAGCCTGTCCGGTACCTGTTTGCCGGAGACTTGTCCTGGAGTGAACTGGGCGTCTTCGCGATCGGCACGCTGTGGAACCTGTTGGTGTGGGGGTTCTGCGGCGGGATCATTGTCCGCACGGCGGTGATGCGGCTGGGCGGCGACGAGCGGGTCGGGCTGCTGGATGCCGCCCGGTTCGCCGCGGGGCGGTACCTGGCGCTGGTGGGTGCGCCGCTGTTCGTGCTGGCGTTGATCGTGTTGATGGCGCTGGCGGCCGCCCCGATCGGCTGGCTGCTCCGTTTCGAAGTCGGCGCGTTCCTGGCGGCGCTGGTGTGGGTGTGCGTTCTCCTGGGCGGGTTGCTGGCGGCAGTCGCCTTTGCCGGCCTGTATTTCGGTTGGCCGCTCATGTGGGGCGCGTTGTGCACCGAGGAGATGGGTGACGTGTTTGAGGCGACGCAGCGTTCGTTCAGCTACACGTTCGGCCATCCGCTGCGCTACGCCTGGTACGCGCTGGTCACGTTGCTCGTCGGCTCGGCCGCCTACGTCGTGGTGCAGTGGCTGGCGGCCCTGACGGTGCACATGAGCTTCTGGCTGGTCAGCTGGGGTTCGGGCGCCCACACGCCGCTGGCGGACGTGGCCGGGCCGTGGCGCGCGGCCAGCGTGGCGATCATCTCGTGGTGCTCCCAACTCGCTTTCGCGGTCGGCTCCGCGTTTCGCTATGCCTACTTCTGGTGCGCGGCGGGCGCGGCCTACCTGCTGTTGCGGCGCGATTGCGACCAAATCGACTTCGACGTGATCCACCGCCCGGATCAGCCGTTGCGCGACGCGCTGCCGCATTTGACGCCCGACGAGCCTGGAGAGCCCGGGGTCGCGTAGAGCCCGGGTCTCACACGGCCTCGGGGCCGGTCGTGACGCCCCCGATGCGCGTGACATGGTCCAGCGGCAGGACGAAGATCTTCCCGTCGCCGATATTGCCTTCCGGGCCGGTGCGGGCGGCGGTGATCAAGGCGTCGATCGTGCGGTCGACGAAATCGTCGTTGACGGCGATCTCCAACGAGATCTTGCGCAGCAGATGCGTCTGGTATTCGACGCCCCGGTAGGATTCGGTGTGGCCCTTCTGGCGGGCGAACCCCTGCGCGTCGCACACGGTCATGCGTTCCACGCCGACCTTGACGAGCGCCTCGCGTACGGCGCTCAACTTGGTCGGCTGGATGATGGCGATGATCATCTTCATGGTGTTGCTCTCCGGGGCGCCGTGCGCGCACACACGCCCGCCTGCCCGCTGGCTACCCGTATCGTGGATTCGGCACGCGGCGAGGTTAGAATAGCACCAGCCTGCCGCGGAGGCGCCGGGATCCGGTGCCTCTCAGAATACCAAGTCCCGCGGAAGTAAGGGAAGCAAGATCACCGCATTTTCCTGTCCTCCAGAACGTTGGTCGGCCATCGCCCGACATGTGCTGGCGCAGTACCCGCAGGCCGTCGCCGCGACGCTGGTCCCGTGCGCGGCGGCGGGCGGCGGCTACAGCGGCGCCGAACTCTGGAAGTTGTCAGCGGTACAAGGCGAACTGTGCCTTCGCGCTTGGCCGCCCGGCGCTGTGGATCCGGACCGGCTGGCATGGATCCACCATCAGCTGAGCCGGATCGCAGGGGCGGGCTGCGCGCTGGTACCCAGCCCGTTGCCGACACGCACGGGCGCTACCTATGTGGCGTACGAGGGGCGTTGGTGGGAACTGTCGGCCTGGCTCCCGGGCGCCGCCCATTCCGGCCGGGACTTGACCGGTGCCAGGCTGGTCGCCGCGATGCGCGCCCTGGCTCATTTCCACCAGATTGCACTGGAGGTGATGTCCCACCGCCCGGCGCCCGGCGTCTCGCCGTCGCTGGCGCGCCGCCGCCGGCTGGCCGAAGAGCTGCGACAAGGCTTGTGGCAACACCTCGATCACGCCGTTCGGACCAGGGCACCCGCGGACCTGGCGCCGCGCGCGCGGGCGATACTGGATCACTACCGGCAGCGCGCGCCCGACGTGTTGCGAGAGGTTTGCGCCGCTGAGCAATGGTCTGTGCCGCAGCAGGTCTGCCATGGCGACCTGTGGCATGATCATGTGCTGTTTCGCGACGAACGGGTCACGGGGCTGGTCGACTTTGGTGCAATGCGCGTGGACTCGCGCGCGGTCGATATCGCGCGCCTGCTGGGGAGTCTCGCGATATGCGATCCCGCCACCTGGCAAGCCGGCGTGGCAGCCTATGAACAGGCGGCGCCGCTGGCCGATGCCGAACGGGCATTGGTTCCCGTCCTGGATCGGTCGGCGATTCTGCTCGGCGGCATGAATTGGCTCAAGTGGCTGCTCCTGGAGGGGCGATCTTTCCGAGCGCGCGAGCGTGTCTTGCGCCGTCTCGACGCAATCATCGCGCGGTTGACCATTGCGGGACACGACCGATAGAATCAGGCCGGATCTCGATGCCACCCCGTTCTGATCAACGGAAGGACCACGCTGCCCATGTACTGTCGCACCGGACGGATCTCGGCTGTTATCGTTTTCTGGGCGTGGCTCACCCTGCTCGGCCATGCCCAGGTTCCACCTGTCGGCGGGGATTCCACCCCGTCGTTCGAGGACGCGATGGACGTGCTGTCGCCCGGACCTGCTTCATCGGCATGGGGGATCGGGGCGGACGACGCGTCTGATGGGCACGTGGAGTATTCCGGGTACCTCACGGTCGAGCGTGGGGGTCGTGAAGGGCGCGTGTCCATTGAAGCGCGGTTGTCCCCGGGTTGGCATGTCTACTCGACGACCCAGCCGCCCGGCGGACCGCGTGCGACCGTCATTACGCTCCCGGCTTCGGCGGATTATCAGGTCACGGGCGAGTTCGTGGCGGACCGGGATCCGATGGTGCATGCCGATCCGGCGTTTCCGGGGATCTTGGTGGAGGAGTACGACGGGCTCGTCACTTGGTCCGCGCCGATCCGGTTGGCCGAGGGGGTGGACCCGGAGCATCTGACAATTCAGGCGACCGTCGATGGCCAGGTGTGCGAGGCGAGTGGTGCGTGCGAGCTGATCGCGGACGAGACGGTGTCCATCGCGTTTGCCGGCTACCTGGAACGACCGCAGGTCGCGGGTGAGTATCGGAGCCGAGACGGTCACATCGTGGTCACGGGCCAGGTCGAGCCGAAGGTGGCGGCGCCGGGCGGCACGATCCACCTGGTGATCACCGCCGCCTTGGCGCCTCAATGGCATGTGTACGGCTGGGCGCCGACCGATCCCCAGGGCGTCTTCAAGCCGACGCTCATCGTTCTGCGCAAGACATCAGGCTGGCGGCGGGGGAAGCCCAAGCCATCGGTCGAGCCGATCGCGCAGGAATCGGGGCTCGAAGAAGCGCCCGTCTTGTATTACCACGAAGGGACGGTCTCGTGGACGATTCCGATGGAAGTGCCGAAGGATGCGAAAGCAGGCCAGTACGAATTGGCCGGGTCGATCGGCTTCCAGACCTGTACACCTTCCCTCTGTGACGCGCCGACCGGCCTGGATTTCGAGGTGCAGGTCGCGGTCGCCCCCACGCCGGTCAAGGGCGCGGTTCCGCTGGTGTTGACGGCGACCACCTACCAGAAAGTCGCGCAGGCGGCGGACGCGGCGAAGGCCGGGACGGCGGAACCGCGGGCCGCGGACGGCGCGGCGGCCAACGGCCTGGATTGGAGCGACAAGTCGCTGGGCACGATCCTGGTGCTGGCGTTCCTGGCCGGCCTGATCCTCAACGTGATGCCCTGCGTGCTGCCGGTCATCGGGCTGAAAATCATGTCGTTCGTGCACCAGGCGGGCGGGAATCGGCGTGAGATCCTGGCCCTCAATCTGTGGTTCGTGCTCGGGCTGCTCACCGTGTTCTGGATCCTGGCGGGCGCCGCCATCCGGGCGAACCTGAGCTGGGCCGAGCATTTTGGCAGCGCGAAGTTCATGGTGTCGATGATCGGGATCGTGTTCGCGTTCGGTTTGAGCTTCCTGGGCGTGTGGGAGATACCGATTCCGGGGTTCGTCAGTTCGAGCGCCGTGCAGGATGTGGCGGAACGGGAGGGCGCGATCGGGGCGTTCAGCAAGGGCGTGTTGTCGACGATTCTGGCCACGCCCTGTGCCGGCCCGCTGATGGTGCCGGCGGTCAGCTGGGCCATCGCCCAACCGCCGGGGTTGACCCTGTCCGCGTTCACCTGCATCGGCCTGGGGATGGGCACTCCCTACCTGTTGATCGGCGCGTTTCCCCGCTTGATCAATATCCTGCCCAAACCGGGCCAGTGGATGGACACGTTCAAGCAGCTGATGGGGTTCCTGTTGCTCGGTGCCGTCGTGTTCCTGTTCGCCTCGGTGGAGCAGAAATACACGATCGCCACGTTGACGCTGCTGCTGGGGATCGGCGTGGGCTGCTGGTGGCTGGGTCGGGCGCCGCTGACCGATTCGCTTGGCAGGCGGTTGTTGGGTTGGGCCGGCGGCCTGGCGGTGATTGCCCTGGCGGCGGTGATCGGCTTCATCGGCCTGGTGCCGCGTCACGAGTTGCCGTGGATCCCGTACGATCGTGCGACGCTGGAGCGGCACCTGGCGGAGGGCCGCATCGTGCTGGTGGACTTCACGGCACACTGGTGAGCGACCTGCAAGACGAACGAGGCGGTCGCCTTGAACAGAATCCAAGTGAACAATCTCGTGAAGCAGCTGGACGTGGTCACGCTCAAAGCGGACAAGACGCAGAAGAACCCGGAGATCGACAAGCTGATGGTGGAACTGGGCAACAAGGGGCGAGTCATTCCGTTCTACGCCATCTACCCCAAAAACGGCGGCGAGCCGATCACGCTCGACGGCTTGATCTCCCAGCAACAGGTCCTCGATGCGCTGGAAAAGGCCGCCGGGACTTGAGGCCACGTCGGTTGTTGTTGCGGTCGTCTGTTTGTCCCGCACTCCCGGACCCGATGAATCGGGTCACTACGAACAGAAAGCGAGGTTGCAGACGAGGTTGCAGACACTCTGTTTTTCTGGTTGACACCCGAGTGCCTGCTGCTGGCTTCTGTGCTTCTGTTCAGCTTCTGTTCCTGTCTGGTCCTTGGAAAGCGCTGTCGCGAAAGTCCCTTATGGTGTGATCGCCCTGAGGGGATTGCAGTCCGCTGCGTGAGCTCGGTACAATTGGCCCCGTGGCCGAGCACATAGATATCGCACCGATGTCCACCGCACTCTCCGTCACGGTGTGGCTGGAGCAGGTCAAGGTCGGTGACTCCGCCGCTCTGGCGGCGCTACCTCGAGTGTCTGATCCGACGGGCCAGCTGGAAGCTCGGCGACCTGCCGCCGCCCAATGGCGGACGAAGAGACCAGGGTGCTTGCGACCCACGGCCTTCTGCGCGGTGTGGAGGACGGACGTTTCCAACACCCTGATGACCGCAAGGGTCTGTGACAGGTGCTGGTGATGCTCGCCGAGCGTATGGCGATCGGACTGCCATGCCTGGTCCAAGCGGAGGAGCGGGCCGGCGGACAGGTCTGGAGCGAATCTGCATTGGCGGCCCGACTGGGAATGGGCATGAGCCGGCGGACTGTGGAGTGAAAGCGGCGGCTGATTCATCGCTAGTGGGCTCAGGAGGTAGGGTCATGAGCGCGGGGGATGCTCAGTCGGATCGTGATCCGCTGCCCCTGGACATCCAGCAGTTGCTCGACCGGGTACGCGACGAGTTCGCGCGCGCGTGGCAGCCAGGCGCGGCGGTGCGCATTGAGGAATACCTGGACCGCGTGCCGAGCGCGTGGCGGGCGCGGCTCCTGAAAGAACTGCTGGTGGTCGAGTTCAACCTCTGCCACACCGGTGCGTCGACGCTGGACATTGGTGTATACCGCCAGCGTTTTCCCGGCTATGACGACGTGGTCCGTGCGGCGCTGACTCAGCACGAACGGCGCGAGGGTGCTGCGATTGCCGATGACGCGGAGCAGTCGGCGCGTAACGAGGTGGACGAGCAGGCGCAGCCGTTGCCCGAACGGATCGGGCGTTTTCCGATTCGGCGTCGCTTGGGTAGAGGCGGTTTCGGCGTTGTGTATCTCGCCTACGATCCGGGGCTGGACCGCCTGGTGGCGCTCAAGGTCTCGCGGCCTGAACTGCTCGCGACGGGCGAGCAACGCGACAGCTTCCTGCACGAAGCGCGCACCACCGCCAAGCTCAAGCATCCGGCCCTCGTCACCGTCTATGAGGTTCAGCAGGAAGCAGATCAGATCTATATCGTCCAGGAGTACATCGAGGGTCAGAACCTGGCCCAGTGGGCGGCCGCCCAGCCGCGCTCCTGGGAAGAGATCGCACGGCGGCTGATCGAGATCGCCACCGCCATCGGTTATGTGCATCAGCAGGGGTTCTATCACCGGGATCTCAAACCGGCCAACATCCTGGTCGACGCTGAGGGACACGCGCACGTGGCCGATTTTGGACTGGCTGTGCACGAAGATGTGCTCCGTCTGCTCAAAGGGCAAGCGTCCGGCACGCCGCCCTACATGTCGCCGGAACAGGTGCGGGGCGAGACGCACTGGATCGATGGGCGGTCCGATATCTGGGCGCTGGGGGTGATCCTGTACGAGCTGCTAGCTGGGCATCGGCCGTTTACCGCCACGAACATGGCGGACCTGTCCGCGGAGATCCAGGAACGGGAGCCGCAACCGCCGCGGATGCGCCGCCCGGATATCCCGAAGGAACTCGAACGGATCTGCCTCAAGTGTCTGGCCAAACGCCGCGCGCAGCGGTACACGACGGCTCAGGACCTGCTGGAGGATTTGCAGGCTTTCCTGACCGCCTGTCCGGACTCTGCGCACGCCGGCGAGCCGGAGGGGAGCCCCGGGGCGCAGGTCGAGTCTGGCTCGGGGGTGTCCGCACCAGGCAGCAAGTCGACGGTTCGTGGAGTGGGAGACAGTACGCCGTGGGTCGCCACGCCCGTGCCGGATTCGAGCGCGCTGCCGTTGAAGATCGTGCCCAAAGGGCTGCGTCCCTTTGACAAGGAAGACAAGGATTTCTTCCTGGAGCTGCTCCCTGGTCCCCGAGATCGCGATGGCCTACCGGACTCGATCCGGTTCTGGAAGGCGCGTCTGGAGGAGTTGGAGGCGGAAGCGACCTTCCCGGTGGGCGTGCTATACGGCCCCACCGGCTGCGGCAAGTCGTCGCTGGTCAAGGCCGGCCTGCTGCCGCGCGTGGCGGCGCACGTGCTGCCGGTTTTCGTGGAAGCCACGCCGCACGATACGGAGCTGCGGCTGCTCAAACAACTGCGGAAGCGTATCCCAGGACTGACGGCCGACGCGCCGCTGGCCGACGTGTTGACCGAGTTGCGCGAGGGGCATATCAGCGACGATCGAAAGGTGGTTCTGGTGCTCGACCAGTTCGAGCAGTGGCTGCATGGTGCGGAGGAATTGGCCGGCAGCGAGCTGGTGTGTGCCCTGCGGCAGTGTGATGGCGCAAACCTGCAGGGCCTGGTTCTGGTACGGAGCGACTTCTGGATGTCGACCACCCGGTTCATGCAGGCGCTCGAGACTGCGCCGCTGGAGGGAATGAACTCCGAAGCGGTGGATCTGTTCGACCCGACCCATGCCCGCAAGGTGCTCCGCGCCTTCGGCCTCGCCTACGGCCGGTTGCCCGAGCACGATCTGTCGGCCGAGCAGCAGCGTTTCCTGGATCAGGCCGTTCAGGAGCTGGCCTATGACGGCAAGGTGGTCTGCGCGCAGCTGTCGCTGTTTGCCGACATGATGAAGAGCCGCGACTGGACAGCCGACAGTCTGGAGGAAGCGGGCGGCATGTTAGGTACGACCGTCGTGTTCCTGGATGAAATGTTCACGGCCAAGACCGCGCCGCCGGCTCACCGGGTGCATGCCACCGCGGCGCAGGCCGTGTTGAAGGCGCTCCTGCCTGAAGTCGGCACTGACATCAAAGAGCAGATGCAGAGCGTCGATCGGCTGCGGAGAGTCTCGGGCTACGCGAACCGCGCGGACGACTATCGCCGTTTGATCCAGATTCTCGATGCAGAGCTGCGGCTGATCACCCCCTCGGACCCGGAAGGTGACGAAGTGGTGGCAGCCGACGATACAGGTGCTGGACCGCTAGGAGCCGAGTCTCGATCCGCAGCCAGTCCGCCATCCGGCTGGGCAGGAACCTCGCCCCCGCGCTCCGCATCTTCACGGCCGAGGTGCTACCAGCTGACTCACGACTATCTCGTCCCCTCGCTGCACGAGTGGCTGTCGCGGAGGCACAAACAGACACGGCGCGGGCGCGCCCAACTCTGGTTGGCGGAGCGTGCCGCGATCTGGAATGGTAAACCGGAGCGCCGGAACCTGCCGTCGCTGTTCGAGTTCATCAGCATTCGCGCGCTGACCAAGTCGCGACTTTGGATAGGGCCCGAGCGGACCATGATGCGGGCCGCGGGACGGTATTACGGATCGTTGGCGGCCGCTGGATTCGTGGCGATCCTCCTGGTCGCCGTCGGGATCCAGCAGTTTTTCGCGCACGCACGGAGGAAGGCGAATCAGACGATCTTGCAGGAGCAGCGCCGGTCCGTGGTCGCGGCCGTCGACAACCTGCAGAACGGCCAAGGGCCGGCTGTGCCGTTGCTGATCCGCGAGCTGCAGCGTCTGCCGCAGGACATGGTCGTGGCGGAACTGCGGACGCGTTTCGACCGCCTGAACGAAGATCGGAGACTGCCGCTGGCCTACGCGCTGGCCGACCCCGCGTTCGGAAATGCCGACCGGCCGTTCTTGATCGGCGCGATCCCCAGCGCGCCTGTTGAGGAGCGCGACAACATCGTCGTGGCCCTGACACACGATCGTGAACGGGCTCTGGCGGATCTGAAAAGTGCGGCAGCCGCAGCAACCGCCGAGCAGGACTGGAAACGCAAAACGCGGCTGGCCACGGTCGCGCTGTGTCTGGGCGACCTGTCGATCGCCGCAGAGATGCTGCAGGCTGAGCCGCCGGTGGTGGAGCCGGACCAGATGGAGCCGCCGCATCGTGCCGCCTCGCAGGACCGGCCGCCCGATCCCGGCTGGAAGGAAGCCTTGTCCGCGCTGGCCGCCGCGGTGGGATGGCCGCGCTCCCGGCCGCCCGCAACTGCCTGGGATCCCGTGCAGCGTACGGCGTTCATCGACTGGTTTCCCAAATGGTCCGGGAATGTGGAGGAATTGGTGCCCGTTCTCGAGGCGGCGGAAGACCCGTCCCTGCTGTCGGGGATGAGTCTGGCCCTGGGCAGCATCCCGGAAGTCACGGCCGACGCCAAGCGCACATGGGGACCCCTGTTCGCACGGTGGCACTCGCAACACCCGCACGGCGCAGTGCACAGCGCATCCGGTTGGGCTCTGCGCTCGTGGGAACTGACGGTGCCAACCATCGCGCCCGACAACATCGTCAAGAGAGGATACGGCTGGCAGGTCACGCCGACGGGGCTGACGCTGATCCGGATTCCCGCAGGCCAGATTGAACGGCCGGAGTCGCAGGCGGGAGGCGAGCCGCGCAGGTTCATCCGCGTCGACCGCGCGTTCTGGATCAGCGACCGGGAGATCACCACCGGCCAGCTCCTGACGTTCCTAGATGATCCGACCGCCGAAAAACCGGTTGATGCGGCCGAGGTCCGACCGTTCAACAGCGGAGATCCCGCTCGAGCTGCTGCGAATATCAGCTGGTACGACGCGGTGCTGTTCTGCAACTGGCTCAGCGATCGCGAGGGTCGTCAGCGGTGCTATCGCAAGGAAGGAAAAGAGAGGTTCGGGTTACCCGACAACACGGCCCGTGAGTACGACGTGTGGCAACTCAGCCTTACGGCCAATGGATATCGCCTGCCTATGGAGAACGAATGGGAGTACGCCTGCCGCGCCCGGACGACGACCGGTTTCTCGTTTGGGGACGACGAGGAACTGCTCGAGCGATATGGCACCTACGTACGGAACCAACGCAACAACAGTCCGAGCCCCGCGGGCAGCAAGCTGTGCAATGCGTGGGGCCTGTTCGATATGCATGGCAACGTGTGGGAGTGCTGTCAGGACTGGTATGAGGAAGGCACCAGCCGGGTATACCGGGGCGGCAGCTGGTTCCACCCTGCGACGTACTGCCAGTCGGACTCCCGGAACGGGTGCCATCCCGCCGAACGCAGCTACCACTGGGGTTTCCGCGTGGTCCTGGGCGCGCCTGGCGAGGCGCGGCAGGCGGGTGCAGCCTCGCCGACGGAGCCCTGAGGCATCGACACCGGGGGGCCCGCGCGTCATCCCGGCTCGGAAACGGTTAGGCTGGTAGACTGAGCCCGGGCGGCGCGCGGCGCCGCGCGCGTGTCGGCCGCAGAATGAGTATCCGCACACACCATCACGATTGGAGGAGGGACTTCGGATGAGAATCAACACGAGATGGCTGCTGATGGTCGGTTCGCTGGCCGGCGTGGCCGGTTTGATCGCACGGGCCGGCGCGGCGGACGAGCCGGCGCGGCTGCGGCGAGCGGACAGTTTTCTCGGCGTGCACTTCGATTTCCATGCCCAGGCCACCGACCAGCAGATCGGGCGGCACACCACGCCGGAGATGGTCCAGGCGATTATCGACATGATCCAGCCGGACTTCATCCAGGTGGACTGTAAGGGGCACGCCGGGTATTCCAGCTACCCGACCAAGGTGGGAAACCGGGCGGGCAGCTTCGTCGGAGACCCGCTCAAGGTGTGGCGGGAGGTGACGGCCCAGCGCGGCGTGGCGCTGTACATGCACTATTCGGGCGTCTGGGACAGCAAGGCGGTCCAGGACCATCCCGAGTGGGCGGCGGTCGACCGGGACGGCAACCCTGACACGCAGAAGACTTCGGTATTCGGCCCTTACGCCGAGGCCCTGCTGATTCCTCAACTGGTCGAGCTGGCCAACGACTACCATGTCGACGGCGTGTGGGTGGATGGGGAGTGCTGGGCCACGGTCGTCGACTATGGCGATCGGGCCCGGCAGGCGTTTACGGACCAGACCGGGATCACGCAGTTGCCCCGCGGCCCGCAGGACCCGCATTGGCTGGAATGGACCGAGTTTCATCGCGAGGCGTTCCGCGGCTACCTGCGGCACTACATCGCCGCGGTGAAGCAGCAGGCGCCCGCTTTCCAGATTGCGAGCAACTGGGCGTTCTCGGATCACATGCCGGAACCGGTCAGCTGCCCGGTGGACTTCATCTCTGGCGACTACACCCACAACAACAGCATCGCCGCCGCGCGGTATTCGTCCCGCTTCATGTCGACGCAGGGCGTGCCGTGGGACCTGATGGCCTGGAGCTTCTCCCGGCGCGAAGGCGAATCCGGCTGGACCCAGAAGACCGCGGTCCAGCTGATGCGTGAGGCGGCCTGCACGCTCTCGCAGGGCGGCGGCTTCCAGGCCTACTACACACAGAAGCGGGACGGCAGCCTCGACCTGGAGAAACTCCAGTCGATGCAGGAGACCGCCCGGTTCTGCCGCGCACGGCAAGCGGTCAGCTTCCGGTCCCAGGCCGTCCCCCAGGTGGCTCTGCTGTGCAACACGGCCGCCCATTATCGGCACGCGAGCCAACATAATCTGGGCCTGTTCCCCTGGTCGATGAGCTGGCAACGGCCGATGCTCAACCGCCTGCTCGAGAACCAGTACTCGGTCGAGGTCTTCGCCACCGCCAACTTGATCCCAGTGCTGCACCGCTACCCGCTGCTGGTGATCTGTGAGTGGGAGTACTTCGAGCCGGCATTGAAAGACGCCGTCGCCGATTACGTGAACCACGGCGGCCGGCTCCTGCTGGTCGGCGAGACGATCTGGAGCCATTTTGAAGACGCGCTGGACGGCGCAGCCGTGATCACCGAGACGGTTGACGACCTGCCGCTCACGCAGCTGGAGTTCGGGGCGGGCCGCGTGGCCGTGCTCCGGCAGAACGTGACGGGCGGCGCCGTGCCCGCGAACGTCGTGCGCCGTGCCGTCGAGTCGCTCGAGCCCCAGTTCTTCGTCCAGGTCAGCGGCTCGCCGCAGGTCGACGTGGCGGTGCGGACCACGTCCGACGGCCGGTTGGCCGTGCACCTGGTCAACACGTCGGGCGACCACGCGTCGGCGGGCATCATCGAGTCAATTGACCCGGTGGGGCCGCTGACCGTCTCGATCCGCGCCGACCGCCAGCCGCAGCGCGTGAGCGTGGTGCCGCCCGACCGAGCGCTCGCCTTCCAGTACCAAGACGGCGTGATCCAGGTCACGCTCGAGAGCCTGGCGATCCACGACGTGATCGTCGTCCAGTGAGAAGCTACGATCAGGAACTGATCTACGCGAAGGGCTTCGGCTACGCGGATGTGGCAACCAGGCGTCCCATGACGACCGACACGTTGTTCCACATCGGTTCACAGTCTAAATGGCAGTGATCGTACTCGCCAACTCGATGGACGCTCAGCCCTACCTGGGTCAGCCGCGCAGTATTCCTGAGCGCGTGTTCGATTGGGTCGGCCCTGCCATCGCACGAGCGGCCAAGCGAGAAGTTGTCACACCACTTCCACCGCGTTGGAAACAGATCGAGGGGGCCTATCGCTGCATGTGGGTGGATCTGCATGTCATGGCACTCGAGGACAGGCTGGTGGTGGTGAATCCGAACGAAGAAGATCCGAAAGCGACGGCGTGGACCTTGCAGCCGATGGAGGGTTGTGATTGGGTGTTCCGCGTCGTTGACGAGCCGGACAGACAACTCGTCGGAGAACAGCTCTGTTTTGAGCTCGCTCCGGACGGCGAGACTGTAACCGGTGCTGTCATCGGCGCCACACGCTGGGAGCGGCTTCCGTAAGCAAGATGCTGTGCAAGCGGGCGCGGCGCATGCGTCCGCCCGGCGCGCTACGACCCAGCGGTGCCCTGATTCAGCCACACGTCCACCCGGGGCGCGTCCCAGGTGTACGGCTTGGTCACGATGTCCAGACGCCCGTCGCCGTCGACGTCGGCCACGCGGGAATCATGGTTGCCGATCCCGACGGACAACTGCTCGGTGTGGAAGTTCCCCTGCCCGTCGCCGTAGAGGATCCAGGCGGTGCACGCCTCCGCGGGTCCGGGCGTGTGCATCTCCGCACAGAACAGGTCCAGATGGCCGTCACCGTTGATGTCCGCCGCGGCGAGCGTGTGCCCCGAGCGGACCACGCGGTCGAGCAGCCGACGGCGCTTCCAGGACTGGGCGTCTGTCGGGTCTCCCTGACATTCGATGAACCACAGAGGACCGTCGCCGTCGCCCGGGGCGAGCGCGATCTGCGCCACCATGCCCGGCTGGAAATGACCTGCCACGATCCGCCCCGGCTGATCGGCGACCTGGATCGGCTCGAACCGGTGTCCGCCACGATGTTTGAACCAGTAGATGCCGGCCAGCAGGTCGATCTGGCCGTCACCATCGACGTCGCAGGCCGCCATCCCCTCCTGTTTGATGGCGGTGGTGACGTGTGATGTGTCGAGGATCTCAATCAGCGGCCAGGTCTCGGCGCGGTGCGGATCGTCCGGGATCGGCGCCAGGAACAGCTTCCGCGCCCCCTGGTTCCAGAACATCAGCTGCGGCCGGCCGGTTCCCAGGAAATCGGCGACGACCTGGTCGTGGTGTGCGGTTCCGCCACCTCGTTTGATGAGCCGTCGTGTCCATGGTGTGTGCGGGTCGAAATGAGGCGCGGGGTTCTCGTACCACCAGAGTTCGTCGCTGCCGGCGTCGCCGCCGAGGATCAGGTCCAGGTCGCCGTCGCCGTCTACGTCGTGCGGCCATCCGCCGGCTTCGGGCCGTTGATGCGTGTCGTCGATGACGTACTTCTCCCAGCCGGCCGCCACGCGCCGCAGCCAGATGACGGCCGGCGCGCGCGTCCGCTCGGCGATCACGATGTCCGCCGCCCCGCCCCGGTCGATGTCGAAGACGACGCACGCGGTCTGCTGCGTGCCGCCGTTGGGCACCGGCAGCTCGCCGCTTCTGCTGGACAGGTGTCTCCAGGTCGGAACCGGCGGATCAGCGCCCTGGATCGGTGCGAGGGATACGGCGGCCAGCAGCGCGCCGAGCGCGCCTGTCGTGAAGGTTCTCATGGTGATGGCTCCTGAAAACAGTCCCGGTGATTCTGCTGTCGATCCATGGCCCCGCTATTGTGGGGGTGTGCTCGCCGGGCCTTTGCGTTACGCGGGGAGCCTGCGTTAGACTGTGCCCGGTGTCGGTTTTCCTGGCGGCGAATCACTTCCCGAGGAGGTGCGAATATGAAATGGCTGTCTTCGATTGTCTGCGCAATAGGGATTACGGCAATGGCTGGAGCGAGTTCTGGGGCCGATGTGATTGATCATACCCGAGTGGACGGCGTCGCTCGGCTGCCGCGGGCCACGATGGACGCCATCGGCAGGCAGCGGTGGTTTTTCAGCCATGCCTCGGTCGGCGCGAATATGATCAGCGGGATGAATGACCTGCACCGCGCGGACCCGCAGCGCTACCAGCTGGTGGTCAGCGGCGTTGACTACAACGGCGGTCAGGAGCGCGCCGATGCGCCGGGCACGACGAAGCCCGGTACGATCTACGAATGCAACCGCGGCAATCCGGGCTGGTCCAAGAAGCTGGAGATCTTCGACCGTTCGGTTCGTTCTTCCCTCTGGCACCTGTCGAACGTCGAAGTCGCCATGGACAAGTTCTGTTATATCGATCAAGAGGCCGACCCGGCCAAGTATCTCGATACGATGGCGGCGTTGGAGAAGGCGTATCCCGACACACGATTCGTCTACGTGACGATGCCGCTCACCACCTCCGAGGATGCGGACAACCGTTTGCGCAACCGCTACAACGATGCGGTGCGTCGATTCGCCCGTGCCCATGGCAAGCTGCTGTTCGACATCGCTGACATTGAGTCTCATGACCCGCGCGGCCAGGCCACCACATTTACGCACGACGGTACGAGATACCAGAAGCTCTTTGACGGTTACTCGGACGACGGTGGACACCTGAATGCAGCCGGTCAGAAGCGCGTTGCGTTAGGCTGGTACGCGGTGGGCGCGGCGATCGTCAACGCGCGTTAAGCGCGCCGCGGCGGCAGGATCCGGGAGCCGATATGGGCTCGGACGGAGGCCTGGGCTTCGCCGTGCGCGTTACGCTGCGGGCATTCCATACCGTTCGACGCGGTTCCGGTGTCGGCGCCTGGTCAGCTGGTACTGCAGAGCTGCGATGGACGGCCGCCGACGTCATTTCTCGAAGTCGCTGGGGTTCACCCAATTGGCTTCCAGTTTCTCGCCGCGCCGGAACCGCTCATAGAAGTTGCGCTGGGCCGGCTGAGCGTACGGATACTCGTCGAACAGGTGCCCCTGGCCCTGCATGCGCGGGTCGCCCTGGTCCCGGAGCGCTTGAAACAACTGTTCGCGCAGGGCGTCCTGGAGCTGTCTGTGCTGAGGGTCCTGGGCCAGGTTCGTCAGGCAGTCGGGGTCGCGCTGCAGGTCGTACAGCTCTTCCTCCACGCGCTTGCCGAAGGAGAGTTCCCAGAACGTCGCGGTGGCGCCGCTGCGGCGCAGGTCGAGGATCTGGGTCTTGGTCGGGCTGCCGTCACAGTTGAGGTAGCCGGTCTCCGGGTCACCGGCCGGCCACCGAGCGGTCTCGAAGTTGTGCAGGTACAGCATCTCGTTCCGGATAATGCCGCGAATCGGGTAGCCCCAGTCGTGCGGGCGCCCGACATCGTGCCGCTCCTTGCCGATCACGACATGGTCGCGCGCCGGATTGACCTGTCCCGCGCGGTCTGAGCGGAAGATCTCCACCAGGCTGCGGCCTGCCGCCGGTGCGAGGCCGGTGGCGTCCCAGTCCAGGCCCGCCAGTTCGACCACGGTCGGCGCCAGATCGACGAAGCTCACGTAGTCATCGATCGTCCGGCCGGGAGCGGCGATGCCCCGCTTCCACATGATGGCCAGTGGCAGGTGATTGGATCGATCGTACGCCTGCCCTTTGACGCGCGGGAACGGCATGCCGTTGTCCGCGGTGACGACGATCAGGGTGTTGTCCAACTGACCGCACTCCTCCAGCAATTGCAGCATGCGCGCCAGGTGCTGGTCGAAGTACTCCAGTTCAAACGCATAGTCGAGTAGATCGTTGCGCACGACCTCGGTGTCGGGCCAGTAGCCCGGCACATGGTCGATGTTTGCCGGCGACTTGTGGCCCAGGCCGGCGCCGCTGCCGTACTGGTAGGCCCGGTGCGGCTCGAAGCTGCCGTACCAGAAGCACCAGGGCATGCCCGCCGGCACGGCGGCCAGGAAGTCGGCGAAATTCCCCGCGTAGTCATTGCCCGCGATCCCGCTGGTCGGCGGCTCGACGGTCCGCCGGTTGAACGGTCGGCCCGCCATGTGACGCGGTCTTCCTTGCGCGTCCTCGGCCACCCCCGGCGCCCAGCCTTTGGCGGTCATCCCCACGAAGTAGCCGTGTTGCGACAGGATCTCCGGGTAGGTCGGAAACTCGGGCGGGAAGTAAGGCACATGGTTGCAGGCCGCCTGGAGCTGCCACGAGTTACGGCCGGTCAACAGGCAGGCGCGCGACGGGGCGCACTTGGCGTTCGGCGTGTACGCGCGCGTGAACAACAGCCCGTCCCGCGCCACACGGTCGAACGCCGGTGTCCGGACCCAACGGCAGCCGTACGCGCTCATGTACAGGTGGGACGCGTCATCCGCGATCGCGATCAGCACATTCGGCCGCTCGCCGCCGGCTGCGCTGAGAGTGGCGAACAACCCTATGAGGAGCGGCGCTACGGCGCACCAGGGCCCGTGCCGACGCACGGCCGATCGGCGGACTGCACGCCGCCGGTTGTGTCCGGCACTGCTTTGAGCTGCTCGATGATCAAGCCGGGAGTGGTGTCGCCACGACATAGTTGCGCGCCGACGCGTCGCGTCGGTTACGAATCTCCGGGTCGCCGCACCGGAACGATCCTGCACCGGATCGGGCGCATCGTATCACCGCCTCCCGGCGGGTACAAGCGTGATTCCCGTCATCAGTGGGTAGCGATCCGGCAGTTGGTGGGGCGTTGTTCGAGCGTGGCATCCGGCTATGCTGGGCGGAAACGTCCCTTTCCGGCTGAGTTGATGGAGATGACGACGATGACTTACGCGAAACGCGTTTCCCGCCGTGAACTGTTGAGGGTTTCGTTCGGCGCCGGTGTGGCCACGCTGTTGCTGCACGGGCGGCTGAGGTCGGCGGAGGCGCCGGTCGATCCGAACCGTTTCGTGTTGCTCTCGGACACGCACATCAGCAGCGATAAGACGGCTGTCCGGCACGAGACCAATTCGTATGACAACTTCGTGCTGGCGCGCGAGCAGTACCTGGCTCTCGACCCGCGCCCGGCCGGCTTGATCCTGGCCGGCGACTGCGTGTTCTTGCAGGGCGAGAAAGGGGACTACGAGCGGCTAAGGGAGTTGGTGGCGCCGATCACACTCCCGCTCACCTTCGCGATGGGCAACCACGATCGCCGGGAGAATTTCTGGAGCGTCTTTCCCGAGCAGCAGGCCAACCCGTCACCGGTGCCGGGCCGACACGTGACGGTGATCGAGGCGCCGCATGCCGACTGGTTCGTCCTGGACTCGTTGGACAGGACCAATTCGACGCCGGGCCGGCTGGGTGAAGCGCAACTGCAGTGGCTGGCCGCCGAACTGGATCGACGTCCGGACAAGCCGGCGCTGATCGTGCTGCACCATTACCCGCTGATCAAAGTCGACGCGGCATCACTCCGCAGCGCGCTGATTGACACGCCTGGTTTCTACGAGGTGATCCTGCCGAGAAAGCGGGTCAAGGCGTACATCTACGGCCACAGTCACCAGTGGAACGTGTCGAAGATCGACGATCTGCATCTGGTGAACCTTCCGGCACTGGCGTGGGTGTTTGATGCGGCGAAACCCCAGGGCTGGGTCGATGCCCAACTCAAGCCGGACGGCCTCTGTCTAACGCTGCACTGTCTGAATCCTGCGCACGAAGCGCACGGGCAACGACACGAACTGACGTGGCGTTAGGTGGGGCCGAGCATTTCTCCCTCGTTTTCTTTCAGTGAGGGCCAGCAATTATGGATCGCAGAGACGATGACGGAGGTCACCGGCTACATCGCCATGGAGGTCTTCAACGCGGTGTGCCACCTGCGCTGGAACAAGGGGCATGGGTCCGTGCACTGGGACCAGCTGCTCAATAAGGGTCGGATCATACCGGCGGTCGCCAGCGACGACGTGCACGCCACGGCGGAGATCAACCGGGCGTGGACGATGGTCAAGGCCCCGACGCTGGATGTGGCGGCCATCCTGGGCGCGATCGAGCGCGGCTGCACGTACGCCTCTTGCGGGCCGGTGATCGAGGACTGTCGGATCGAGGGGGACACGATCCGCATCGCGACCAGCCCGGTCAAGCAGGTCACGTTCTACTACGACGGCGCGGCGGGCGGGCATGTCGTGCGGGCGGAAGCGGGTGGAACTCTGAGCGGCGCCCAGTGGACGTTCGGTGGGAATCGCCGCTACCCGTGGATCCGGATCGAAGTCGTGGACGCGGCCGGCAACGGCGCGTGGACGAACCCGCTGGTGCCGGTAGACAACAGCTGAGTGCGCGGGATCGTCAGGGGAAGAGGAGCATGCCGGCCTCGTCAAGCCGCCAGGTCTCGGCACGCGTCCCCTCCCAACAGTGCCACTCAGCATATTGGCTGCAGAAGGCGCATACGTTGAAGGGTGTTCTGGTACCCGCCTGGGGCGTTATGCCGAGTGCGTCGAAGGGAATCGCCCAGTGGCCGCGCCAGCCTTTGGCGCCGCCGTCACGCCCGGGGATGGTTTCGGCGGAGAAGCGCACTGCGCGGCGCAGGGCGTCGCAAGCCTCGGCCGGTGCGCCGCCGTCCGGCGCGCTTTCCAGCGCGCCGCCGGCGTACCCGCGGAGGATGAAGACAGTCGGCAGGCCGTCCGGCGTCCGTCCGGCGAGCGCGATCTCGACGCCGTCGTCCTGCTGCCATGTTGCGCCGGTGGAGATGACGGCCGGTTCAAACATCGTTATGGTGACGGCCACATAGAGGCACTGATCGTCACAGCACAGCTTCATCAACGCCGGGGGGCCGCAGGCCGGCAGCCGGGAGATGTCGCGGTCGAGCTGGTAGATATCCCCGGGCCACTGCTCGGGCGTGAACGCGCCTTCCAGCGGCGGAGGCGCGGCGGTTCGTACGGCCTTGGCTGACCCGGTTTTCCGGGCGGGCGTCGCCGTGGGCGGCATGGCGTCGTCGATCGTGAAAGCCTGGGGGGCCTCTGCCGACTCTGCGCCGCCGCGAAAGAGGATGTTACCTTCCCAACGACGGACGCCGTTGGGCTGGACGACTGAGATCCGGCCCGGCGCGAACATCGTATTACGTTCAAACGTGCAGGCCGACGACGATTGGAAGGAGAGGACCATATCCTGATCCGCCACGAACACGTTGTCGCGCAGCGTGATATTGCGGGCGATGTGGTTGTGGATCGGCCGCGCGACGCTCACCGAGACGTTGCGCTCGACAATGCAGTCGTGGGCGCGTTCGTCCAGGTAATAGGCCGACACGCCGAACCCTTGGCCGACCGGCGTGATGTCACGGACCATGTTCCCCCGCAGCGTGCAGTCCGCCAGGTTGCCGTAGATGGCCGCCCCGTCGTGCATTTCCAGCATGACGCGGTAGATGAGGTTCTGCTCAATCAGGTGGCCTGTGCCGCTGCCGATCAGGCCGCTGTAGGGCGCGTCGTGGATCTCGTTGCGGTCGATCACCAGGTCCGTGCCGCCCAGCATGGTCGCGGCGGCGCTGGGATAGTAGACTCCCACGTGGTGGATGTGGTTGCCTGAGAACCGCGTGGCCGTCCCCATTGCCCGGACACCGCACGCGCCGGTGTGGTGCACCTGGCAGCCGGCGATGCGGCAGTCGCGCAGCCTGCTGCCGACGATCCCCAGACCGCCGACGTTGGTGATTTCCAGATCCTCGAGCGTGCACGCCCGGACGTTCGCCATATGGAGCGCGCCGTCCAGCCCGCCGGCGCCAAAACCAGCTGGCTTGAGCGGTGGCGTCGTGCACTGAAGGGACAAGCCGCGCAGCACGATCCGCTCGACCTTCGGGCCCGACTCGCCGGAGATCTGGATGATGCGTTCCAGTGTGGGAGCAATGACGGTGATGGTCGCCATGTCCTCGCCGGGCAACGGCCAGTAGACAACGCGCCCCCGCGTACGGTCCAGGTACCATTGTCCCGGCTGAGTCATGCCCTCACGCGTGTTCCAGATCACGTATTTCTTGATCCCCATGGCACCCGGCGGCCAGAGCGGTGGTGTGGAGAAGATCAAACACCCGCGCTGGCGATCGTTCCTGGCCACACCCACCAGCGATTCGTCCCACATGTGATACAGCCGCACCTCGGCGTTTCGCACATCGAGGGTCGGCGGTATGTCCTGAGGGTCATAGGGCATGGTGGTCAGCTCTTCCTGTGTCGGCGGTCGTTCCCAGTAGCCGGCCACCGCCGGCAGGAGCGGCAGGTTCCAGGTGCCCTGGTTCAGGAGCGTCCCCGTTTCCGGGAACCTGGCGCGCTGCGGCATCCGCCCATTGACGACCAGCGCGCGAAAGTCCCACTCGCCTTCCTGCACGCCCGGCAGTTCAGCGCACCAGAACATGTCCCCATCGCGTTGCCAGCCGGTCACGCGGCGCCCGCCGTAGAGCACGGCACTGCCGCCCGGTTCGGCTTCGATCACCAGGCCGTCGTCGCGCCGATCCAACTCGAGGGGGGCGGCGAGGAAGTACTCGCCGGGCAGCACCACGATCCGGTGCGGACCTCCCGCGGCGTTCCGCGCGGCGTCGCGCGCGGCTGCAAGCGTCAGGAGCGGCGACTCACGCGTGCCCCGCTGGTCGTCACGCCCGCCGGGTGCCACGTAGAACTCGGCCGCGCGCGCCGGCCCGGCGGCCAAGCCGATCAAGATCGCAGTCAACAGCATATGGGCCTGTCTGATTGGGGCACGGTGGGTCATCTCAAACGCTCCTTGATGCGCAGTCCATGATAAAACAGGATCCGACCCGGGGACACAGCCAGGTCCAGGTTACAGACACTCTGTTTTTTGGCTCTTCCGCCCGCGGCGAGAGAGGGCGAGGCGGGGTCGACACGCGGCTACCGCCGGCTGTGGGGCTCAGTACAGGTTGCAGACACTCTGCTTTTTGGCTCTTCCGCCCGCGGCAGCGGAGGCTGAGGCGGGGTCGATACGCGGCTACCGCCGACTGTGGGACGAAGAGACAGCGTCGTTCGCGCTGTGGGCGACCCGGAGAGTGAGGCCTGCGTGATGATCAAGCGGGCGTTAGAGCAGATCGGGCACTCAGTTGGGCCGGCTGCGCGCAGGATGAGCGCGGTGGAGATGAAATGCGGGTGACCGGGACAGGGCTGCGATCGCCAAACCGCTACGTGAACGCGCGACGGCAAGCCGCAATGCCTTTGAGATGCTGCAGCTCCATGCGCTCGGCGACCTCCGCCAGCGTCGCCGCCCGCCCCACGGCATGGCCGAACGTGGACTCATAGTCCGCCACCGTGTCGAGCCAGTGGTCCGGCTGGACTTCGAAGCGGTCCAGCACGGAGGCCAGGTCCACGGGAATCGTGTCCCGTTGGCCGCTCTTGAGCTGCACGGCGGTCCACTGCAGCAACTGCACGTAGTTGGGCAGCGTGATCGGCAGGAGCCCCAGGTCCGAGGCCCGCCGCCCGGTGCGAGACCCGTCGGCCAACGCCGTGTCCCCTTTACGCTCCGGCCGCAGCGTGAGTTCCCCCAGCCAGCCGTCCGCACGGTTCCCAGCGTGCTTCCGCTGGCCATGGGCCTGTAGCCGCTGGTAGATCGAGGTATGCGGTGAGCCCAGGGGATCATCCACCTCGCCCGCCCGATAGACATTTAGATCCACATAGATCCCGCAGAGCAGGATGCCGTTCAGGTCGGTGCACTCACGGCAGGAGAAGCGGCTCTCAAAGAAACACCCCTTGCACTCGTCCTCGTCGTTCGCCCGCCGCGCAATCCCCTCGCAGAGAGTCCCCATGAACCAGGAAATGCTGCTCAGACGACGACGCAGCTTGGCGACCAGCTTGGCGTCGCGTGCCAGTTCCTCAATACGCTTCTCATTCGGCACCGGCATGTCGTCGGTCAAGCACTTGGCCAGCCGGGTGACGGTGAGCCACCGGCGGACGACCTCTCGGGCACTCCAGCGCTTGGCCACCCGCGGCATCGTGCGCAACACCACATGCAGGTGGCTGCTCAGCTCCGCGCGGAACTCGATGTCGATGGCGAACAGACCGGCCAGTTGCTCTTCCCGGTCGATGATCCAGATTCGACGGTGGGAATAGTCCTTCTTGGTGAGCGGATCGATTCCACACAGAAAGGCACGCCGCACACAGCGGCTCCAGCAATGAAAGACAGCCTGACGCTGCTCGCCCAGCAGCTTGCGACGGGCATGGGCCACCATATCTGCCATCCTAGCCTGGTCGCTCCGTGTCGCGGCCGAGCGCAGTCACCTGCGCGGCACGCGTCGGTCCAGGTCTGATGGCCCGCGTCTCGTGTCGCAATGCAACACTCCCATCGTAGCGCGCTTGGCCGCGAAGTCCAGTGCGTCATCCTCCCGGCCGACAGATGAAGCCCGGACACACATGCTAGCAGTACCTGCTGAGAGCTGAGGCAACCAGCAGCCTCGCCGAAACCAGAGTGTCTGCTTCTGACTCGGCTTGTGTCAGTCGTCTGGCGGTTCACTCGTCCCACACGACGCCGCGCGGGCCCTCGACGACCGTGCCGATCTGCCAGCTGGCATGCTGCTGGTCGCCCAGCATGCGGCGGATCGCTTCGGCGTAGAAGCTGCTGACGATCAGGACCAGGCCGATCCCCATGTTGAAGACACGGTACATCTCTTCGGTATCCACGTCTCCCAGTCGCTGGAGCCAGGGGAAGACGGGCGGAATCGGCCAGCTGTCTCGGCGGATGCGGATCTGCACCTGCGCGGGCACGATCCGCTCGATGTTCTCCAGCATCCCGCCGCCCGTGATGTGCGCGATGCCATGCACGACGCTCTTGACCTTGTAGTGCCTCTGCACGCGCCGCACGGCGCGGGCGTAGACGCGTGTCGGGGCGAGCAATGCATCCCCCACGGTCGTGCCCAACTCGGGGACCGTGTCCCCGACGCGCAGGCCGCTCATCTCAAACACGATCTTGCGGACCAGGCTGAATCCGTTGGAATGAAGGCCGCTGGAGCCGACCCCGAGGACGATGTCGCCGGGGGTGATCGCCGAGCCGTCGATCAGGTGCTTCCGCTCGACCACGCCGACCGAGAACCCGGCCAGATCGTAGTCGCCCCGCGCGTACAGGTCGGGCATGATCGCCGTCTCGCCACCCAACAGGGCGCAGTCGGCCAGCAGGCAACCGTCGCTGATCCCCCGCACGATCTGTTCGAGCAGCTCCGGGTCGTCATGGGACATCGCGACATAGTCGAGGAAGAACAGCGGCTCGGCCCCGCAGCAGATCACGTCGTTGACGCACATGGCCACCAGATCGATGCCGACCGAGTTGTGCACGCCGGCCAGGGACGCGACCTTCAGTTTCGTGCCCACGCCGTCGGTCCCGGAGACCAGGACGGGATCTTCGTAGCGGCGGGCAAACAGGCGGTTGCCGAAATCCAGCTGGAACAGGCCGGCGAATCCTCCGTCGAGCCGCATGACGCGCGGCGAGAAGGTGCGGTGCATCAGCGCCGGCAGGCGGGACATCGACTCGCGATAGATGTCCAGATCGACGCCCGCGCCCCTGTAAGTCGCTTTGGCCATTGAGCTTGCCTGTCTTGCCCGAAATGAAAGCTAGAATTCTACGAGTCGTTCGTGGGGCTTGTCAACGCACGCGCCCGGGCCGCGAACCCGTTCACGCATGACGCGCCGTGGGCTCCATCGCCCGGCTTGCACGGGAGGTTCCGCGGTGATGCATCAGGCTGACATAGTCGGCCAACGGCGAATCGTGTATCCTTTCGCCGACAGATGGCGGTTTGAACATGCTGGGAGGAATGGAATGACTATGACGAGATTGAGGGCTTGGATTCCAGTGGGCGGTGTGTTCCTGGCAGCTCTGGGTTTGACGCTCGCGGCGGCCGACCCGCCTGGGGAAGAGGTCCGCCGTCCGCCCTCGACGTTTGCTCCGGCCGAAGACCTGGAATCGCAGGTCCAGTTCTTCCTGGACCGAGCCAAGGAGGATCTCGCATCGGAGTCGAAATACGGCCGTTCGTCGGTCCAGCGGGTGGTGCGTGACGCCCATACGTTGGCCGTCTTGGCGCTGGTGTTGGGCAAGCACGATCAGACGAACCGGTATCAATCGTCGGCCCTCGAGATGCTGCACAACGCCTTGCAGCTGGCTGAGAAGGCGCCGCGCTACGACGAGGCTAAGCGGGCCTTCGCACAGTTGCAGGCGCCGCCCAATGCGGCGGCTCTGCCCGATGCGGACCTGCAGTGGCGGTGTGTCGGGGATATTGTCGTGCTGATGCACCAGATTCCCAAGTTGAACGACGCGTTGCGCCGGCAGGTGAAGAACGGGAAACCGGAGCAGTTCGAGCGGTCGCGCGGCGTCGCGGCCGGACTGGCCGCCACGCTGGCGGCGATCGCCCACGTGTCGATGTTCGACGCCAGCTACTGTAGCGATCAGGCGGACCAGGCCAAGTGGGCCGAACTCTGCGTGTTGATGCGGGACGCGGCGTACGAGGTGAATCAGGCGGCGCGGCGGGGCGACCAGCAGGCCGCAGTCGACCGGCTCAAGCCGCTCCAACGCACGTGCGACGAATGCCACGCACACTACAAGGATTGAGATCTTCTTGTGCGGAGCGCAGGGTTTTCCCGCCTGGCATAGTTCCGTCGCGCTGTGAAGTCTCGCCAGGTGATGCGACAGACGAGACGTCGGCGAGTTTTTTTCAGTTCCGTCGCTGGAAACGCGGCCTCGCGATTGCCCGGGTGGTATGGTTGCTCGTACTGCGTGATCCACATCTGGGAATGCGGCGAGGCCCACTCCATGCTGATGCGATACCCCCACACGGCGTTCCAGTTCACCCATACGATTCCGTATGGCGCCGTGATCCACGACAGCGGTGTGCAGTTCGTAGTGTTCAGCCGCTCGGCCACGGCCATGCGCCTGCTGCTCTACGACCATGTCGACGACCGCGAGCCGGCCGATGCGATCCCATTTGACCGGGATGCCGGCCGCCTGGGCGACATCTGGAGCCTGTTCGTGGGCGGGATCGGGCCGGGCCAGCTGTATCATTTCCAGGCGGATGGACCGCGGGACCCGGAACGCGGGCAATGGTTCGACGGCCGCGCACGGCTGATCGACCCCTACGCGAAGGCCTTGGCCGGCCGGTTCCAGAAATCGCCGGACGGGATCATCCGGCCGCCCAAGTGCGTGGTGGTCGACGATTATTTCGACTGGGAGGGGGACCGGCATCTGCGGCGCGACCTATCGGCCACGATCATCTACGAGATGCACGTGCGGGGTTTCACGCAGAGCCCGACCAGCGGCGTGCGGCACCCTGGGACATACCTGGGTGTAATCGAGAAGATCCCCTACCTTCAAGCGTTGGGGGTCACGGCCGTCGAACTGATGCCCGTCCATGAGTTTCCGATCCTGGACATCTGGGGCAATCCTCCGGCGCGCCCGAACTACTGGGGCTATGACCCCCTGGCGTTCTTCGCGCCGCACCGCGGCTACGCCGTGGGCCAGGAGCCGGGCTGCCAGGTGGTCGAGTTCAAGCAGATGGTCAAAGCGCTGCATCAGGCGGGCATCGAGGTGATCCTGGACGTGGTGTTCAATCACACCTGCGAGGGGAACGAGCTGGGCCCGGTCTTGTCGTTCAAGGGGTTGGAGAACCACGTCTACTATCACCTGGCCAACGGCGGGAGCCGCTATAGCAACTATTCGGGTTGCGGCAACACGATCAACGGCAATCATCCGATTGTGCGCGAGATGATCTTCAACTGCTTGCGGCACTGGGTCCACAACTACCACGTGGACGGATTCCGCTTCGATCTGGCGTCGATCCTCAGTCGCAACCGGCACGGTCACCTGGTCCCCAACCCGCCGCTGGTCGAGACGATTGCAGACGACCCGTTGCTGGCCGACACCAAGATCATTGCCGAGGCGTGGGACGCGGCCGGCGCGTACCAGGTGGGCTCGTTCTCGGACCATCTGCGGTGGGCCGAATGGAACGGGCGCTACCGGGACGACGTCCGCCGCTTCTGGCGCGGCGACGCCGGGATGCTCGGCGCGCTGGCCACGCGCCTGTGCGGTTCGAGCGACCTGTACAAGCGCACCGGCCGGCCCCCCTCGTGCAGCATCAACTTCATCACCTCCCACGACGGCTTCACCCTCCACGACCTGGTGACCTACAAGGACAAACACAACGAGGCCAATGGCGAGGGGAACCGCGACGGGGAGAACAACAACCTGACCGACAACTATGGCGTCGAGGGCCCGACGCGACGGCGGCCGATTCGGGAATTGCGCACCCGGCAGATCAAGAACATGCTGGCCACGCTCCTGCTGAGCCAGGGCGTGCCCATGATCGTCGCCGGCGACGAGTGTTGCCGTACTCAGAAAGGGAACAACAACGCCTATTGCCAGGACAACGAAGTCTCCTGGTTCGACTGGCGCCTGGTGCGCCGAAACGCCGACATCGTCCGGTTCGCCCGCGCACTGATCCACTTCCGTCGCGGCCAGGCAAGCGTCCGCCGCAAACGGTTCCTGACCGGCAAGCCGGACGGTTGCCGCGAGCTGCCGGATGTGAGCTGGTTCAGCCCCGACGGGGGCCACGTCGATTGGGCCCATGCGGACCTGGCGATGATGTGCGTGTTCACCGCCCCCGATCGGTCGGAAGACCCCAGCGGTACGTCGCGCGACGTCCTGCTGATCTTCAACTCGACGCCCGATCCGCGCCAGTTCGTGATGCCCGGGCTGATCGCCAATCGCCGTTGGCGCCTGTTCGTCGATACGGGCAGCCCTGCGCCGCACGACGTCTATCCGAACCTCGACGGACCGGCGTTTCCGGAACACCACCGCGTCGCGTTGACCTATCGGTCGCTGCAGTGCTACGTCGCCGAGTGAAGGGCTGGTCAGGGCGTGCGCTGGGCGTGACGCCGATTGAAGAGGGCCGGGTCGAACGGATCCTGGGCCCGGTCGTCGGCCGTGGGCGCCGGCTCAGGCGCGGTGCTCGACGCGGCCGGCGGGGGAGCGTCCAGCGGTCCGCGCGCCGGTTCGGTCGCGGACTGGGCAGGATGGTCCATGCTCGTGGGCGCGGTGTCCGCTGCGGGTGCGCGGCGGCCTGAGGCCGCGCGCCGCGGGAAGTCGGGCTGCAATAACAGGGTGTGGGCCGAGTGGGGGCTCCCGGGCGGCGCATGGTCCGTCGCGCAGCGCTGGACCCAGTCCACCAGCTGCTGGAGCTGGGCTTGGTTCCGGCTCGCCAGCGCCGGGTGCTGGCAGGTCCCATGTGCCGCGGTGGCCTTCGCCAGCAGGGGGCTGTCCAGCGGCTTGTCCTGGTCCACGTACTGCATCGTCGCGCGCAGGTTCTGCTGCGTGAATCGCCGAGGCAACGTGCGGCTCCAGTGCGGATACTCCAGGCGGAATTCCGCGGTGGAGTTGGGACCATGGCAGCCGCTGTTGCCGCAGCGGTTGATCAGCAGCGGTTGCACGAAGTTCGTGAACTGCTCGACGGTGCCTGGCGGCATCCGGCGTACGAACTGGTCGAGCTCGTTCTGGGAGACCAGCGGCGGGGCGGCAGGGCGGGGAGCATCGACCGGCGTCGTCTGGCGATGTGCCATCTGCAGGCGGCGTTCAAAGGCCGCCACCGCCGGGTTGTCGGGCTCTGCCTGTCGGGCCGCCGCCACCTGTTCCGCGGCCGGCGCCAGGAGTTCGTACCGCAGGCACCAGTCGGCCAGCGCCAAGTGTTCGGCGGCCGGGCGGGCCAGGTGCAGTGCCGCGCGCTTCCGCTGGTAGGCCTCTTCCAGGCTCGCACACTGGAGCTCCACGCTGTCGGCGGGCACGCCCAGCTCATCCTTGCCGCCCAGGGTGACCACGTAGCGGTCGCCGACCTGGACGATCTCGCCGCGCAGCACCCGACCGCTGCGCAACACGAGGATGCCCGGTTGCGGGGTCACGTGCGGTTGATCAGCCTGGTTGACGCCTCCGGCGCACAGGGCAAGCGCCAGCCAGGCGCCGCGCGTCCAAAGTGCATAGGACATAGTGGGGGGGATGGTACGGCAAAGCCCTATCAGACGCAAGGCCATTTCAGTACTGGCCTGCGGGGCGCGCGCGAATTATATTGGAGGCCGGAGTTGTCAGGAGGGCCAGCCATGGAGCGAGAGCTGCGCGAGGTCTGGTATGCAGGCCATGTTCAGGGCGTCGGCTTTCGCTACCGGGTGCTGGACCTTTGCGCGACGCTGGGCGGTCACCGGCTACGTGCAGAACCTGCCGGACGGCCAGGTTCACCTGGTCGCCGAAGGCGACCCTTCGGAGCTCGATGCGTTCCTCGCTGCGGTGCACCAGCGGATGCAGGATCACATCCGAGACACGCGCCAGGACCGCCGGCCGGCTACCGGGCAGTTCCGCGGGTTTGAGCTGCGCGTTGGCGGGTGATGGACACGGCGGGCCGCGGCTTCCCCTGCCGGCGGGGATGGTCGCCGACGATTGACGTATCCTATTGGTCCGCTGAACATTCCGACGCGGCGGCACGTAAGGCCGGATAGTGTCGGCGTGGAGCAGGGCGGGGGTTCCGGCCACAGCAGGGTCTTGTTTGGGGAAGTGGACAGCGCATGACGGGTGGACTGATGGTCTTGGGTCTCTTGAGTGTCAAGGCGGTGAACACCCTGACTCCCTTGTGGTTGGTCGGGGTCGGGGCGTTGGCGGGCGTGGCGTTGATTGCGCTCGCCTGGGGCCTGCTCTGGGCCTGTTCCTGGCTGCCCGGCCTGACGATGTTGCAGCGTCCGGCGCGGGAGTTCTGGCTGACGATCCGCGAGGGTGTGCTGTTCTATGTGCTGGTGACGGCGTTAGTGTTCTGCGGCATTGGTGTGCTGGGGACCTTCGCGCTGCGGCCGGTGGGCGAGTCCCTGAAGATACTGGCCTCGCTGACGCGGTTGACCGCGGTCGGGACGCAGAAGTACACGGAGACGATCCCGGGCACGCCCGGTTCGTCCGACCCGAACGAAATCGTGGTGCCGAAGGTTCACGCCATGCCGGTGCCGTTCCACGGCGAGGAGTTGCTCGATCTGAAAATCGAGAGTTCCGAGAACCTGTCGATGTCGTACGATCCGGCGGCGGAGATGGACACCATCAAGTCGGTCAACATCAAGGCGGCGGAACCGCTCATCTGGCACAAGCGTCCGAATTCGAAGAGCCCGTTTGGCGAAGGTGTGGTCCAGGCGCTCTACGTGCGGAACCGGGGCGTGGACGACGCGGTGGTCACGCTGGAGATCACCACGGACGTGGTGTACCCGGAGGTGCGTGCCATCCTCGTGACGGCGGTCGGACTGTTCGGGGTGTTCCTGCTGTATTTCGTGCAGCAGGCGGCGGTGCCGCGCCTCTCGGCCATCTCGCTGGCGACGTTCAAGTCGGAAGTGGCGCAGCCTCTGTTCACGATCATCCTGCTCTTTGGCATTGCGTTCCTGCTGTTGTCGATCTACATCCCGTACAACACGTTTGGCGAAGACATCAAGATGCTCAAGGGCTCGGACCTGACGCTGATCCGCGTGTTCTGCATCGCGTTGGCGGTGTGGGGTGCGAGCACGACGCTGGCGGACGAGATCGAGGGGAAGACGGCGCTCACGGTCCTGTCCAAGCCGGTGCGTCGTCGTTCCTTCGTGATCGGGAAGTTCTTCGGGATCGGCTGGACGACGGCGTTGATGTTCGTGGTGTTGGGGTCGGTGCTGCTGGCGGTGGCGTCATACAAGATGATCTATGACGCCCGTGAGACGGCGAACGAGATCCCGACATGGCAGACCTGCTATGTGGAGATGGTGAGCGTTGTGCCCGGGCTGCTGCTGGCGTTCATGGAGACGCTGGTGTTGGCGGCGTTGAGCGTGGCAATTTCGACGCGGCTGCCGATGTTCGCCAACTTCATGATCTGCTTCTCGGTGTATGTCCTGGGCCACTTGATTCCCTTGATTTCGCAGGCCACGGAGGTGCGGTTCGAGATCGTCAAGTTCATCGGCCGGTTCAGTGCGGCGGTGATTCCGAACCTGGAGGCCTTTGACATGCAGGCGGGCATTGACGCAGGGGTGGCCATCCCGCTGGAGTACCTCAGCTGGTCGTTGCTCTACTGCATCCTGTTCAGCGTGGTGGCGATGTTGCTGGCCTTGATCTTGTTTGAGGACCGCGACCTGGCCTGAGCCGATAGGGGTCGAGATGCGTTGGCCCGATTTCACCTCGGCGCGTCGGTTTGGGCGCACGGCACGGGACGGCCTGGCGTTGGGGTCGCTGGCGGTCTGCGCGGCGCTGGTGTTGCCTTTGCTGGTGCTGATCCTGGGGCTCGTGGTGCAGCTGGTACTCGGGCCGGCCCACCAGGTCATGCCGGGCGACTGGGTCTTGCGCCCGTGGACGTCCGGGCGGATCATCGGCTGGCCCTGGTTTGGGGACCGCCAGTACTGCCTGTTCGTCCTGTTGCTCTGCGGCGTGGCTGCCGGCTTGTTGGAGGTCTGGGCCCTGTTGCTGCTCCATCGCGCGGTCCACCGGGCGGCGCTCGGCGTGGTGCTGCGGTTTCAGGCGGCGGTCCACCAGCAGGCGTACCGATTGGGCTCGAGCGATCTGCTGGGTGGGCTGCGGTCGCCGCCCGAGCGGTTATTGACGCAGGCGACCCAGGAGCTGTACCGCGGGCTGGTCTGCTGGTGGCGGGCCGTGCCGTATGCCGTCGTGGCGATTGCAGCGCTGGTGCTCATGGCGCTGGCCGTCAACGTCTGGCTGACGCTCGTCGTGCTGTTGGCCGGCGTGCTGGTCCGGCAGGTGTTTTCGGTAACGCGTGCGCGTGCGGCGCGACGCGACGAGATGCTGGCGCGGGACGCGCAGGAGGCCCGGCAGCGGCTGCTGGAGAGTCTGCGTTTGACGCCGCTGGCCGCCGGCTATGGGCTGGCCCACGCGCCCGGGGAGTCGTTTGACGAGCTGTTGCGGGTGTACCGCGCGGCCCAGTTGCGGCTGGACGACCGCCGGGCGGCCGGTGGCCCGGCCCTGCTGCTCCTGATCGTGCTGGCCGTGGCGTACGTGCTGCTCGTGGTCGGGCTCTCGCCCTATGTGACGGTGGCCGGGATGGGCGTCTTGACCACTGCGGTGATTGTCGCGTATTTCCCGGCGATCCGGCTGGCCGGCCTGTCGACGGCCCTGACGGCCGCGGATCAGGCGGCCGGAGAGCTGTTCGCCTATCTGCGGCGGACGCCCGGCGTGCGGGACCTGGACCATGCGGTCCCCATCGACCGTGTGGCGGATTCGATTCGCTGCGAGGGGGTCACGCTCGCCAACGCGGAGGGCCTGAAGCTGCTCGACGAGCTGGACCTGACGATCCGGGCGGGTGAGCGGATGGGGGTTCTGGCGACGGACAATGCGGCCGCGCTGGCGTTGGCCGGCCTCCTCGTGCGGCTCTACGACCCGGCCGCCGGGCGCGTCCTGTTTGACGACTACGACATTGCGACCGCCACGCTCGAGACGGTCCGCGGCCAGGCGTTGTTGGTGCCCGCCGATGGCATGTTGTTCGAGGGGACCGTCCAGGAGAACATCACGTGTGGTGATGCCGGGTTCACGATGCTGCAGGTGAGCGACGCCGCCAAGGCGGCGCGGGCGCAGGGGTTCGTCCTCGAGTTGCCGCACGGGTTCGCGACCCGCATCGGAGTTGGCGGCGTGCCGCTTGGCCGCGGCGAGGCGTTCTGTATCGGCCTGGCCCGCGCCTTGGTGCGTCATCCTTCGGTTCTAGTGGTGGTGGAACCGGCCGATCAGCTCGACCGGACGGCCAAGGAGCGGCTGAAGGAGGCCTTGCGCTGGGCGGCCATGGAGCGCACGATGGTGGTCATTCCCGCGCGGCTGAGCACCCTGCGGTTCCTGGACAGGATCGTGGTGATTCACGAGGGCCGAGTGCACGCGGAAGGCACGCACCGCGACCTGCTCAAGACCTGCCGCCTCTACCGGCGCCTGCTCGTCATGCGGTTCCACAGCCTTCGTCACATCCGCTAGGCGGCGCGCGAGGTTCGGCCGTAGGGCAGTTGTTCCCGGGCGTGCGGGTCGGCTAGGTCGTCGGGTAGCGGGCGGTTCCAGCGGTGAGCGCGGATGGAGTCGAGGATGCGTTCGGCGACCGCCAACGTGGCGCGGCCCTGCTCGCCGGGCACACGCACCGGGGCGCCGTGCAGCGTCGACGCCACGAACTCGCGCTGCTCCTGCAGGATGGCGTTGATCCGTTCGACCTGGAGCGTCTCGAGGCGCAGCAGGTCGCGGAACAGGGACTCCTGCACCTGCGTCCGCTGTTCGGGCGGGCAGCTGGTCAAGTCGACTTCGCCGCGCAGCACGGCGGGCGTCGGGCACGCGACGTGGGCTGCGCCCTGCGCGAAATCGATCGCGGCGAACGCCTCCCGGCTGAACACGTGCATCGTGCGCTGCGGCGCGTGGTGGACGCGTGAGGCCTTGAGTGTGGCGAGGCATCCGCTGGCGAACTGCAGCTGCGCCACCGCCAGGTCTTCGTGCGGGCCGAACAACGCCACTCCCGTCGCGGACAGCTCCACGACCGGGCTCTGCGCGAGCGACATCGCGAGGTCGAGGTCATGGATCATCAGGTCCAGCACGATGCTCACGTCGGTGGATCGGAACGTGTAGGTTCCCGCGCGCACGGCTTCGATGTACCGAGGATGTGCCAACCTGCCGACGACGGCGTTCCAGGCCGGGTTGAATCGTTCCACGTGTCCCACTTGGAGGACGAGCCCGCGGCGGCGGGCGGCGGCGATCAGCCGATCGGCCTCGGCGACCGTGCGCGTGATCGGTTTCTCGACCAGCAGGTGCACGCCGTCGTCCAGGAGCTGTTCGGCGACCTCGCAGTGTTGGGCGGTGGGCGTGGCGATGACCGCCGCATCGAGTTGGCCGCGGAGCGCCCCGAGGTCAGCGCAGGGCGCCGTGTCGCATTCGGCCGCCAGGCGTTCGCGGGCGGCGCACAGCGGGTCGACGACCGCCACGAGCCGCACCTCGTCCAGCGACCTGAGCAGGCGGGCATGGATACTGCCCAGATGACCACATCCCACGACAGCCATGCGAAGTCGGTTCACGCTGCTTTCCTCCGGTCCCGGCCGCGGCCGTGACGCCCCTCGGCCTGGACTTGCAGTTCACTCAACAGGTAGTTCACCACCGGCACCAGCCGACCGTTGGCACGCAGGATCTCCCGCGCATGGTCCAGGCCGACGCGGGCCCGGTACAGCAGCCGGTGCGCCTCGGCCAGCGCGCGGATATCGTCGGCCGAGAAGTCGTTTCGTTTGAGCGCCACGACGTTGACGCACCGCGGCCGGGCCGGCTGCCCGTCCAGCAGCATGAAGGGGGGCACGTCGTGGATCACGCGACTCATGCCGGTCAGGAACGCGTAGGCGCCGATCGTGGCGAAATGGTGCACGGCGCTCCCGCCGGCGATCGTCACGTGGTGGGCCACGTGCACATGTCCGCCCAGCAGGACGCCGTTGGCCATCACGACATGGTCGCCCACCTGGCAGTCGTGGGCGATGTGCGAGCAGGCCATGAAGAAGCCGTGGCTGCCGACCCGCGTCACGCCCTCCTCTTTCTCGCTGGCGCGGTTGACGGTGACGCACTCGCGGAACACGTTGTGGTCGCCGATCACGACCCGCGTGGGGCTCCCCCGGTAGCTCAAGTCCTGCGGCTCGCCGCCGATCACCACGCCCGGGTGAAAGGTGTTGTACTGGCCAATGGTCGTGTGGCCGGTGATCGTCACGCTGTTGACCAGCCGCGTACCGCGGCCGATCGTGACGTGCGGTCCCACGACGCAGAAGGGTCCGATCTCGACATCGTCTTCCAGGACGGCTCGCGGATCGACGACTGCGTGCTCGGCGACGAGGGTGGCCATGGTCCGAACTCCCACCGGACAAATCAGCGAAGGTTTCGGGTCTGGGTGGCGCGTCAGGCGACGCGACATCGTTGTCGTACGGTCTGGTCCTGCGCCAACAGCGCCTGGATCAGTTCGGCGTTGAGGCGGTGGCCGCTGCGACAGGCGGTGATGCGACCCCGGATGTCACATCCGGCCAACGCCAGGTCCCCGACCAGGTCCAGCGTCTTGTGCCGCACGCACTCGTCCGGGAACCGCAACGGGTTGCCCACCGGCCCGTGCTGATCGAACACCAGCAGGTCGTGGCAGGTGACGCGCTGGCCGAGCCCCTGCCGGCGCAGCCACTCGGCCTCCTCTTGCAGGATGAAGGTACGGGCCGCGGCCAGCTCCCGGCGGAAGGTGTCCGGCGAGAGGCGGATCTCGAACGTCTGTTGACCGATCGGGCCCTGGGTGCCGTAATCCAGCAGGTACCGCAGGGTCAGCGTCCCGTTGGGTTCGGGTGCGGCCTCGGCCCAGCAGCGGTCGTCGCCGACGCGCACCGTGTCGGTAACGACCAGCGTCTGGCGCCAGGCCGATTGGGCCACCCGTCCCACCGACAACAGCGCGTCGACAAAGGGCTGACTTGAACCGTCACATCCGGGCATTTCCGGGCGATTGACCGCGACCTGGCAGTTGTCGATCTGCAGGCCGGCCAGGCTGGCCATCAGGTGCTCCACCATCTCGACCGTGGCGCCGTCGGCTGCGAGCGTCGTCCGGCGCGGCGTCTCGACACGATGGCTCACGAGAGCCGGGATCTGGGGCTGTCCGCCGAGGTCTGTGCGGACAAACACGATGCCCGTTCCGGGCGGCATCGGGCGGAACTCCACCCGGACATCCTGGCCGCTCCAGTAACCGAACCCGTCGACGCGGGCGGGTGCTGCGACCGTGTATTGCTGACGAAGTGAGTATCTCAATGCATGCCCATCATCGAAACGGAATGGATGCCACCACCCGGCCGTGCGGCCGCGGCGCCGCGGTCAACGCTGGGCGCCGCGGGGGATCGCCGGCGCCCGCTGTCCGACACCGACGTTCTGTTGAGGTACTGTCGCGGCGGCCTTCTGGTTGAGCGAGTCGATGATGTGCTGGGTGATGTCCAGCGAATTCTGGTACACGACTTCCTGCATCAGCCCCACCTGCACTTCCTGGGCCTTCGAGGCGTCGATCGGTCGGCGGGAGTACTGGATCACCAGCTGGATGCCGTAGTTCTGGCAGAACCGCGCGACATGCTGCTGGATTTCCTGGTAGGCCTCGTAGTAGGCTTGCGATTCCTGTTCCAGGAACTCGCGGTTCTTCTGCCGATGCTGCACCTGCAGATCCGCGTTGATCGACGCCAACTCCTTCTCCTTGTCGGCGTAATCCTGCGTACCGGGCTTGAGCGTCTTGAGCTGCTCGGCCAGAGATTCGATCTTCTGCCGTTCCTGCCGGCTGTAGGCTTCGAAATTCTCCGCCTGTGTCTTGAGCCGCGCCCTGTGGGCCGTCAAACCCGCGTGGGCATCCAGCACATCCTTCAGATCGATCACGGCCACCGACGTGCCACTGGGGCGCGTCGCAGTCTGGGCACGCGCGGGGGTGGTCCAGCAACAGATGGCCAGGGCGGCGGCCACCGCAGTGGCCCGAGAGAGAGAGGTCATCACGTTCAGCACTCCTTGCCTGTTCAAATGGTCACGGCGGACCAGCGACGCAACGTCCGTGCCGCGCCGTTCCTGGGTCGGCCCGCGACCAAGGTGCCCGCGGGCCGAACATGCGGGGCGTATTGTGCCGTGAACCGGCAGTCGGGTAAAGAGCAGTTGGACCGAAAACTTACCGCGGTTCGCCCAATGTCACGGTCCGCGTTACCGTGTCGCCGCCGCGACGGACCTGCACGGCCACCTCGTCGCCCGGCCGATGGCTCCGTAAGGCTCGGTTCAGGTCGGCGTACGAGCGGATGTCGATCTCGCCCAGCTTGACCAGTATGTCGGCCGCCTGCAGCCCGGCCTGCGCGGCGGGACTCTCCGGCACCACGCTGGCAAACACCACGCCTTCGCCGGCCCGGCTGGCGTCCGGAACGCAGCCGAGGTAGGCGCGCGGCGCGCCGCGGACCCCGCGGCTGGGACGAACCGTCTCCTGGTAAGTCGGCCGTTGCGGCGCATCATCCAGCCGGCTCACGATGTCCGTCACCAGGTGGGTGACGCTGAGCATCCCGTCGACATTGATCTTCTCCACGTCGTCGGTCGGACGGTGGTAGTCCTCGTGATCGTTAGTGAAGAAGAACAGCACGGGCACTTTCTGGCGATAAAACGACGCATGGTCGCTCGGCCCCTGCCCGTTCGGCACCCGCGCGATCTGGAACTGGTAGGTCTGGTTGAATTCGTCGATCAGCGCATCAAACTCGACGGCACTGCCGGTCCCACCGATGGTCAGCCGATTGTCGCGCAGGCGGCCGATCATATCGAGGCAGAACATGGCCACCGTCTGATCGAGTGGGAAGGGGGGGTTCTGAACGTAGTGCGCGCTGCCTCGCAGGCCGAGCTCTTCGCCGGCAAACGCCACGAACACGATCCGCCGTCGCGAGGGCTCCTGGTGGGTCACCAGCCGATGGGCGATCTCGAGCATGCCGGAGACGCCCGAGGCGTTGTCGTCCGCCCCATTGTAGATGTCGCCGTCGCCCGACGGTCCGCGCCCCAGATGGTCGTAATGGGCGCCGATGACGATCGTCTCGTCGGCCAGCGGCCCCTGCCCATCCAGCACCCCGACCACGTTCTTCAAGTGGTATCGGACCGAACGGATGCTCGATTGGCACTCGGCTGTCCAGCCCTCCAAGGCGCGGCTTCGTGGCGTCGGCCCCTGGTCGATCTGCTGTTCCAGGGACGCCAGGTCGGTCCCCAACGCTCGGCTCACGATGGGGTCCAACACGCTGCGCCGGCAGAAGAAGACGGGGATCGTCACCCCATTGCTCGGCAACCCGGCATCTCGGAACTCCACCAGTTCATCCGTGTCCGAATCGGCTGCCTGCCGCCGCTGCGTGACCGTCTGCGCCAGCTCGGCCAGCCGCGTTTGCGTCTGCCGGATCGTGTCGTCGGTCCACGTGGCAAGCTGCTGGAAATCGGCCACGGCCGACGTCAACGCGGTCACCGCCTGCTCCCAGTCTTTCCGCTGCCGCGCGCTGCGTCGTGAGAGGGAATAGGCGTCGTTGACGATGATCACGGCTGCCGCCCCGTGGGCTTGTGCGTTCTGGATCTTCCGTTGGAATGCGGCGTGTTCCGAGGGCTGCAAGCCGTCGAATATGCTCGTGGCGTCCCCTTGCTGAGGCTCCTTGCGGAGCATCACGACAACCTTGCCCTGGATGTCGATCTCCGCATAGTCGTCATAATTCCAGTCGGGGGCGGTGATCCCGTAACCCACGAATACCAGCGGAGCATGGGCGCTGCCTGAGCTGCCCGCCGCCAGTGTGTTGAAGTCGCGCCCCAAGGCGCACACCACGCGGGTCGGTTCCGAACCCTCCCCCTGGCTCGGACCTGAGAGGATCAAGCGGTTCTCGCCTGGTGCGCCCAACTCGGGCGGCGCCGGCAGGTCAAATGGCTGGAACGCAGTGCCGTCGAACAGGTCGGTGCGCAGCCCGATGCCGGCGAACTGGTCGGCGATGTATTGGGCCGCCAGGTCAATGCCTCGCGTCCCGGGCCCCCGGCCCTCCATCTCGTCGGCCGCGAGCACCCGCACGGCATCCAACAGCCGGATTGCCGACGACTCGCGTTCCTCCGCGGCGACCGCCCGCAGGACGCTCATGTGCAGCGTCAGCAAGCACAACACGAGCGCCACACAGGATGCCCGGGTCAACGTCCCATGTCCCGTGCGTCCACGCCGCAACAACCCACACCGTAATCGCTGGACTACCATCGACACTGCACCTTGTGAAAAAAAACCGGGTAAAAACGGGAAGGCCGGCCGTGGCACACGCTGTCTCTTCAGGTTGCACCCGCTTGCCGGATTGTCCAAGTGCGAGCGCCTCGCGTCAAGCGACGGCCCGCCCAGGCGAGTGCCGGGTGGCCCGGCGAGCCTCAGGTTCTCCGGTTGACCGCTTCACCCGGTCCACCAAGGGCGCGGCGCGGAGAAGCACCCCTTCCCCCGCGCGTCGGGGACCGGCAAATCGGTTTTGACACGGACCGCCGGCTGCGGTATGCTTCGGCCGCACACCTGAGAAGAAGGCAAACAAGGAAGTTTGCTCCCACACCAAGACCGCGGCCACCGGGCGGCCGCTTGTGGCCGCCTCCGCGGCGCAGCATGCCGCCTCGGAACCACCGCGGGACAGCTCGCACACGGAGGTGCAGCCACCGATGCCGGACTATGCAGCTGAGCAGCCCAAACGCGTCTTGATTGTCGATCCCTCGGCGGATTCGCGCAGCGTGTTCCGCACGGTGTTGGAACGGCGTGGCCTGTGCATTCTCGAGGCACCCGAGGCCCAGCAGGGCCTGGACATCCTCCGCCAGCAGCGGCCGGAAGTCGTGGTGCTCGATGGGGACTCGGCCGGGGCCGAGGACCCGTCGATGCGGGCCGCGTATGCCCACGAGTTGACCAGTCGCGGTGCGGAACTGGTGATTCTGGGGAACGTGCGGCGGCGCGATCTGGGGGCTGATCCGCACCTGGTGGGCAAACCCTATCATTACGGTCCGCTGATCCGTAAAATCGAGGCATTGATCAAGCAATCGGCGGATCCCGGGGCGTAGTGGGGCGGGGCGATGCCTTCGCTGTTTGTGATCCAGGGGCGGGACCAGGGTAAGCGGTTCGAGTTGCAGGGGCCCTGTATACGGATCGGGCGCGAGAAGGGCAACACGATCCAGCTGCATGATGTGGAGGTGTCGCGGTTCCACGCGGAACTCCACTGGCAGGACGGGCACTTTGACCTGGTGGATCTCGGCAGCTCGAACGGGACGTTCGTCAACAGTCAGCCTTCGACGCGGCACACGCTCGGCAGCGGGGACCGCGTGCAGCTTGGCCGGACGCTGATGATCTACACGGCGGGCGAAGAGCCGGCCGCCGCGGAGTTGGCCGACGGCGTCAATATTGTTGCGGAGCGCCCAGTTGCCGGTGGCTCGCGGATCGTCACGACGGCGGGCCAGTTGCAGACGGGCAGCCACGTCTTTCACCCGGCCGCGGACTCCGAGAGCCCGTGGCTGGCGCGGGCGCGCAGCAACCTCGATGTGATGTACCATACGGCGCTGGCGGCCAGTCACACGCTGGATATCGATCAGCTGCTGCACCGGATCGTGGAGCTGATTTTCGAATGGGTCGAGGCGGACCGCGGCTGTATTATGCTGTGGGACCGCGATCGCGACCAGCTGGTGCCTCGCGTGCGTCGCGACCGCCGGACCGCGACCGGCCAGACCATGGAGATCAGCCGCACGATCCTGGATTACGTGCTACAGCACAACGAAGGGGTGTTGACCAGCGATGCGAGCGACGACGACCGCTGGGATTCGGCCGCCAGCATCGTGCGGATGGGCATTCGCGAAGCGATCTGCGTGCCGATGCAGGGACGCTATGGCGTGGTGGGCGTGATCTACATCGACACGTACACGGCGCCGGGCCGCTTCATCCAGCGGCCCGCCAATCGGTTCTCGGAAGAACACCTCAAATTGATGGTCGCGATCGGGCACCAGGCCGCGCTGGCCGTCGAGGATACGTCGTATTACTCGGCCATGGTCCAGGCGGAACGTCTCGCGGCGGTCGGCCAGACGATCGCCATGCTGTCGCACCACATCAAGAACATCCTGCAGGGCATCCGCGGGGGCAGCTACCTGATCGAAGAAGGGCTCAGAAACGGCGAATTCGACATCGTGTCGAAGGGTTGGGCCATCGTCGACAAGAACCAGGACAAGATCTCCAGCCTGGTGATGGATATGCTCTCGTTCAGCAAGGATCGGGAGCCGGAAATGACGCCGGCCGACCTCAACAGCGTCATCTCCGATGTGATGGAGATCGTACAGGTCCGCGCGGCGGACGCCGGCGTGACCCTCCAGTGGAACCCCGACCCGCGCATCCCTACCCTGATGTTCGACCCCGACGCCCTGCACCGCGCGATCCTTAACGTCGTAACCAATGCGCTCGACGCGTGTGAGAAGGTGGAGCAGGGGCAGGTCACGGTCCGCGCCGAGCATCTGCCCGAACAACGCCTGCTGCAGATTGACGTGAGCGACAACGGCGAAGGCATCGCGCGGGAGGATTTGGCCCGGATCTTCTCGGTGTTCGAATCGCGCAAAGGTAATCGGGGCACCGGACTCGGTTTGCCCGTGAGCCAGAAGATCATGCACGAACATGACGGCCAGATCACCGTGGAGAGCACGCCGGGGCAGGGCAGCCGATTCCGCCTGGTCATGCCGGCCGTGCCCGCCGCCGCCCCGGTGGCGGACCAGTCCTCGGCCGCAGCACGCCTCACATCGGTCCCGTCGCCCAACGAGGGCCGACCGCCGTAAGAACGCCCGCTCAGTTCAGGTACGGATTGTGGACCCGCTCGCGGCCGATCGTCGTCGCGTTGCCGTGGCCCGGTAGCAGGAGCGTGCGATCGGGCAACGTGAGCAGCTTGTCGCGAATGGCCGTCAACAGTTGATTCGTGTCGCCGTCTGGGAAGTCAGTCCGGCCTATACTGCCCTCGAACAACACGTCGCCTCCAAAGACGATCCACGGCTCCGCACCCTTCCACAGGTAGACGACATGCCCCCGGGAATGGCCGGGCACTGCGCGAACCTCCAGCGCGATGCCGGCCGCCTCATAGATCTGGCCGTCCTCGACCAGCGTGTCAGCCGCCGGGCTGGTGAGCCCGAAGCCGAACTGGGCCGACAAATTCGCCCACGAATCGGTCAATTTGGGGGCGTCGTCCCGCCCGATCACCAGCGGGCAGTCGGGCCAATGGCGTTTCATGGCCTCGTTCCCGGCAATGTGGTCGGCATGTCCGTGCGTGTTGAGGATAGCTTTGGGGGTCAGGCGATGCGAGGTCACCAGCTCTTGAATGGCATCCGTGTCGAAGCCGGGGTCCACGATGATGCAATCGCTGCGCGCCGGGAGGCTGGCGATGAACGTATTCTGGCCGAAGCTCAGCGAAACGACGGTGTGAACCACAAGTTGTTCGGACATGGCATCTTCGGGGACGCGACCGGCGCCGCTTGACCGGGCTCTTCACCCGGGTGCGGCCCCCGACGCGGTATTTGCTCGGAAAAAAGTGACGCAATCCGGGCGGAGACGAGTCGGGAACGCGATCTTTCCGCCTGCCCGCCCGCCCGCAGACAGACCGCATTCAACCAGACTTGAGCTGCCGGAGGAAGAGGGCGCGAAAATTCGCCTAGGTCCACGGCGGGCGTCCGCATAGAATAGGCGTGCGGTGATGAGCCATGGTGGCGGCCGCCGATCATCTAGATTAGAAATGACTGTTCAGCTTTGCCGATTGGTAAAAACTGACCGGAATTGCGGAGGATTGTAATTCTGTCCGGCGGTGTGGAGCGATACTTACAACACCGCGCGTTCTGGTCGCGAGGGTGGATCGTGCGCGTATGGGCGTAACCCCGTCGGCCAGCTCGGGCTATGCAAGGCAGTGCAGTCTCGCCAACCAGATTCCGTCAGGGGCGGCGCGGGACTTGCTGCTGACAGACCGAAACCGTTGTGATCACAACACAGTCCAGGGAGGCAGGAGACGGTAGTCGCGGCAAGACCCCGGTCCTCGCGGCGATTGCGGTTGTACCGGCAAGGAGTCATGTGCATGAGGCGAACGAATCAAACAACGAAGCCACTCATCCGTCGGCGCGCGGTCCGCTGGCTGCTCGGCTTGAGCGTACTGGTCGGTGCCGCGACCGTGTGGGCTCAGGAGTCGCGCGAACAGTTGACGGAGCCCGTCTATCGCGTGTCGAAGGCGGACGTGGACCCGAACGCCAATCTGAACCGTCACCCGATGGACCCGGCGTTGGCGCTGGCACACGACGGGTTACGCAACATCCGCGAGAACGTGCGCGACTACCGCTGCGTGCTGGTCAAACGGGAGCGTATTGGCGACACGTTGAACGACTACGAGTACATGTTCACCAAGATCCGCAACGAGCGGGTCGAGAACGGTCAAGTGGTGACGCCGTTCTCGGTCTACCTGTACTTCCTGAAACCGGAGAGCATCAAGGGTCGGGAGGTGATCTACGTACGGGGCAAGAATCACGGCCAGATGATCGCCCACGAGCGTCGCGATTCATTCAAGGGCAAGTTCGGCTCACTGTGGCTGCGGCCCGACGGCGCGATGGCCATGCAGGGGAACCGGTATCCGATCACGGAGATCGGCTTGGAGACGCTGGTCCTGCGGCTGATCGAGAAGGGGACGCAGGACAAGCAGAATGGGCGGCCCGAGGAATGCGAAGTGGTGTTCCGCAAAGGCGCCAAGATCAACGGGCGCCAGTGCACCATGCTGGAGGTCCGGCACCCGGAGCCGCGCCCGTACTTCGAGTTCTTCGTGGCGCAGATCTTCATCGACGACGAACTCAACGTGCCACTCCGCTATGCAGCCTACACCTGGCCGACCACGCCGGGTTCCGAGCTGGGGCCCGCCAACCTGATCGAGGAATACACCTACACGAAACTGGAGCTGAATGTCGGGCTGACGGACAGGGACTTTGACCCCGCGAACTCAGACTACAAATTCTGATCCCGATCCGCACGGCGCTTTCGGCACGCCGGCGGCGCCGGTTCGTGGCGCCGCCGACAACGCGCGTTGCAGATCGTCGGCCTGGCGGCGGTGGGGCGCGCGGGTCTGGCGCCCGGTCCGCAGCGCCGCGGTCGCCTACCTCGTGTTGTTGTTGGTCATCATGTGGCTCGAAACGGCGCTGGTGTTCCCGCGGCGGCTCATCCCGCCGGGCGACTGGAACCCGCAAGGCTTCGCGTACGAAGACGTGTTCTTCACCTCTGCTGACGGCACGCGGCTGCACGGCTGGTATTTCGACCGGCCGGACGCGAAAGCCCACGTGCTGTATTGTCATGGGAACGGCGAGGACGTTGCTGCGCTGGGCGCGTATATGGACGTGCTGCGGGCGCGGTACGGCATAGCGCTCTTTGCGTTCGACTTCCGCGGCTACGGGCGCAGCCAGGGGCGACCGGAGGAGCGAGGCATCATCGCGGATGCCCGAGCGGCCCAGCAGTGGCTGGCCCAACGTGCGGGCGTGGTCCCCGCCCGGGTCGTCCTCTGGGGGCGCTCGATCGGCGGGGCGATTGCGGTCCAGTTGGCTGCCGACCCGGGTGCGCGCGGGTTGATCCTGGAGCGCACCTTCACCAGTCTGCCGGACGTGGCGGCCTATCACTATCCCTTTCTGCCCGTGCGGCTGTTGATGAAGAACCGGTTCGATTCGCTCGGCTGCATTGGCCGGTACCGCGGGCCGTTGCTGCAAAGTCACGGGACGGCCGACGAGGTCGTGCCTTATGCGCAGGGCCGACAGCTGTTCGATGCGGCGGCAACCGAGGCGAAGCAGTTCGTGGCGATGGAAGGTGTGACCCACAATGGACCGAACGACGAGGGTTACTCTACTGAGCTGCAGCGGTTTCTCGACGGGCTGCCCTGAACGCGCCGCCGGTGGCGGTGCCCGAGCGTCCGACGGGACCCGGATGCCGCTGGGAACCTCCAGCAGCTGGAGGAGTGCGTGATGGGAAGGCGGTACTGGATCAGGGCGCTTGTCGCGGTGTGCGGTCTGTCACTTGGTGGGTGCAGCCCGGCGCCGCCCATTCCGCCGCCGGACGCGACAACCGACACGGAGATGCTCGACATCGACCAGGGGATCGAGGTGCCGGCCAGCGAGGTCAGCGCCCCGACCAGCGCCGCACCCGATCCTGGAGCTGAGCGGGCCGTGGACGCCACCGGGTGGCTCGAAACGGCGCTGGTATTCCCGCGGCAGCTCATCCCGCCGGGCGACTGGAACCCGCAAGGCTTCGCGTACGAAGACGTGTTCTTCGCCTCTGCTGACGGCACGCGGCTGCACGGCTGGTATTTCGACCGGCCGGACGCGAAAGCCCACGTGCTGTATTGTCACGGGAACGCCGAGGACGTTGCCGCACTGGGCGCGTATATGGACGCGCTGCGGGCGCGGCACGGCATAGCGCTCTTCGCGTTCGACTTCCGCGGCTACGGGCGCAGCCAGGGGCGACCGGAGGAGCGAGGCATCATCGCGGATGCCCGAGCAGCCCAGCAGTGGCTGGCCCAACGCGCGGGCGTGGCCCCCGCCCGGGTCGTCCTCTGGGGGCGCTCGATCGGCGGGGCGATTGCGGTCCAGTTGGCTGCCGACCCGGGTGCGCGCGGGTTGATCCTGGAGCGCACCTTCACCAGTTTGCCGGACGTGGCGGCCTATCACTATCCCTTTCTGCCCGTGCAGCTGTTGACGAAGAACCGGTTCGATTCGCTCGGCTGCATTGGCCGGTACCGCGGGCCGTTGCTGCAAAGTCACGGGACGGCCGACGAGGTCGTGCCTTATGCGCAGGGCCGACAGCTGTTCGACGCGGCTGCAACCGAGGCGAAGCAGTTCGTGTCGATGGAAGGTGTGACCCACAATGGACCGAACGACGAGGATTACTATACTGAGCTGCAGCGGTTTCTCGACGGGCTGCCCTGAACGCGCCGCCGGTGGCGGTGCCGAGCGTCCGACGGGACCCGGATGCCGATTGGAACCCCAGCAGCTGGAGGAGTGCGTGATGGGAAGGCGGTACTGGATCAGGGCGCTTGTCGCGGTATGCGGTCTGTTACTTGGTGGGTGCGGCCAGACGCCGCCTATTCCACCGCCGGACGCGACAACCGAGACGGAGATGCTCGACATCGACCAGGGGATCGAGGTGCCGGCCAGCGAGGTCGGCGCCCCGACCGGCGCCGCACACGATCCCGGGGCTGAGCAGGCCGGGGGCGGCACCGCCGCTCCGTCCACCAGTTACTGATCGGCCTGCGTGGCATCCAACACCTGGAGCAGGAAACGATAGGCATCCTGGGCGATTCCCGGCTGCGTGCTCTCGCGTGGGCCCGCGATATTGAGCACGGGAACCTGGTGCTCGTCGATCCACTGTCGCACTTGTGCAGCCTGGGGACCAGCCTGCAGGTCCACGACGAGACAGGGCTTGCCGTAGCGTTGGGCCAGCTGGTAGGTCAGCTGGGTCCCTCCCGTCAGTGGCCCGCGGCAGAGGATGAGTGTGGCGTCTGAATCGAGCACGTTCTTCCAGGTGCGGATGGCGTATTTTGTCGAGCGCGTCTCACGCAGCTGGTATTGAAGGCCGATCGGGCCATCCTCGGCGAGCCGGCCCCGCGGGCACCATCCCCCGTGCGGGATGGCGGACGCGATCGCCGCGTCGAGCGCCCCGCGATCAACCCCCGTCTGCCCGCCTGAGACGATGCGCGTCGGCCACCGCTTGCCCAGCTCAATGCCCATCCGCCTGGCTCCCCGACACGCGCTCGGCCACACGCATCCGAGCGCTCGACGCCCGCGGGTTGCACGCGATTTCCTCGGCGGTCGGACGGATCGGCTTGTGCGTCAGCACACGCAGCCGAGGATCGTCACGCAGCGCCCGCTTGACACACCCGTCCTCCAGGGAATGGAAGCTGATGACGGCCAGGCGGCCGCCCACCGCCAGCCGATCGGGAAGACGCACGAGGGCGTGCGCCAGGGACTGGAGCTCGTGATTCACCGCGATCCGCAATGCCTGGAACGTGCGCGTCGCCGGATCGATGCGGTGATGCTTCGAGACCGGCACGCACCTGCGGACCAGTTCGGCCAGCTGCCGTGCCGTATGGATCGGCGCGCGCTGGCGGCAGTCCACAATCGCGCGCGCCACGCGACGACTGTAACGCTCCTCCCCGTACCGGAAAATCAGGTCCGCCAGCGTCTCGACACGCAAACGTGCCAGCAACCGCCAGGCCGGCTCGCCCCGTTCCGGGTCGAACCGCAGGTCCAATGGGCCCTCGGCGTTGAAACTGAAACCGCGTGACTCGGCCGCCAACTGGTCGCTCGAGAGACCCAGGTCCAGCAGCATGCCCTGCACGAGCACCACGCCGGCCGCATCCAGGACCTCGGGCAACTCACAGAAATCGGACTGCGCGATCTGGATCGGGAGACCCGCCAGGTTCTGCTCGGCGCGGGCGATTGCCTCGGGATCACGGTCCACTGCCACCACGCGCCCCGTCGGACCGACCCGCTCCGCCAGGAGCCGCGTGTGGCCACCGCCGCCGAGCGTTCCATCGGCCAAGATGTCGCCCGGCTGAGGATCCAACGCTGCCAGCACCTCCGCTGTCAGCACGGGGACGTGGATGGACGCACTCAAAGCCATGACTGCAGCATGCCGAGAGACAGCAGAACCGGTTCGTCAATGCGCATCATCATACAGGACGCCAGCCGTCCTGCGGATCACCACGCATTGGAAGGCGTGCGACCCGGGGCGCGTCCTTGCGCCCCATTGGGGGCCGAGTCGGCAGCAAACGGTTGCCTCCCGGCACTCCGCACGCTACGGTTCGCAACCGGCAACATCCCGTTGCCGGCTTGCGAAAAGCCTGACGGCCGATGCTTCGGCCGTTGGTCGGTCAGCCTGTGGCCGGTGACTGAACAACCCAGCTCTCCGCACTATGGCGAACGGACGTAGAGCCCACGTTCGGTTTCTTGGTTATTTCGAAAGAACACTCGCAGATCCAGTCATCATTCACCACGCACGCTCGGACGCATAAGGTCCGACGGCGGCCAGTGACAGTCGTTCACCGCGGGCGGACGGTTGCCGATGCCTCGTTCGGTACTGCCGGCAGCGCTGCACGGTGCGTGCCCCCGAACGCCGCCTCGGCGATCTCGTCGTAGAACGGCTGTCTCTGGCCCAAGTAGTCCTGCCAGCGCCCGCGATCCCAAACCTCCAGGTGATCCCGTACGCCAATCAACACGATCTCACGCCCACGGATCGACTGAGCCACCAGATCTGGAGGCAGTCGGATCCGCCCCTGACGATCCAATTCTACCCTTTGGGCCTGCCCGTAGAACAACCGGCTGAAATCCCGCACCCCCTGCGCGTTCGGCGGGCTCCGGCCGAGCTGCTCGCCCAGTCGCTCGAGGTCCGCCTGGGTGTAGATCACCAGCGACCCGTCGGTCCCGGGCGCGATGTAGAGCGCCATCCCGCCGGTTTGCTCGAGCACGTCGCGGATCGACTTGGGAAGCGTGAAACGACATTTCTCATCCAGGCTCCGGGGGTAATTGCCGGTTAGAAACATGTTTCACCACGCTCGCCCACTGATTCCCACTAACGCCCCAAGATACCCACCGGCCGGACGTCGTCAACAGGTTTTTCCGCGCACCAACCGGGCCGGTTTTCGGTCCGGCGACCTAGGTGCATACGGGACGCAGACTTCGAGCACCAAGGGGCGGTCCGGGAAGGCGGAAAAAAATTTCACCCGGCGGTCACTGCGCGGCGCCGGAGGGACTCGAAGAGCGCTTCGTAGCGTCGGATCATCTCGCTCAACGAGAGGTGATCGGCGGCCCGTTGGCGGTTCTGGCACCCGAGCTGGTGCGCGAATTCCGGGTTCTGGATGATCGCAAGTGTCTTTTTGACAAGCATTTGCGGACTATTGACGGGCGCCATTTGCGGGGCCGACAGGGGGCCGAGCACTTCGGCGACGCCCTCGGCGGCTGAGCAGACGACGGGCCGCCCGCACGCCATGGCCTCGAGCAGCGCGTTGGGCATGCCCTCCCACCGCGACGGCAAGACCATCAGGTCGCTGGCCAGCAGGATTTCCGGCACGGTCGGCTGCCAGCCGGCGAAATGCACGCGGCGGCTCACGCCGCGCTCGGCGGCCAACTGGCGCAGGGAACTCGCTTCCGGACCGTCACCGACCAGGAGCAGGTCATGATCGGGCAGTGGGCCCAGCAGCTCGGGCGCGGACCGGATCAGCAAGTCCAACCCTTTCTGCTTGGACAGCCGGGAAATGCAGGTGATCGCCCGGCGGCCGGGCGCGATGCCGAACCGCGACAGGTCCGCCGGGCGCCGGCCGTCGTACGCGGCCAGGTCAATGCCGTTGGGGATGACGGCCAGCCGGGTGGGGTCGAGGCCCATGTGGCGGGACGCCCAATCGGCCACCGACTGACTGACACACACGACGCGGTCGGCCTCGCGCGCGATGCGCCCTTCAACCCACTGCCGCCAGCGCGACGGATCGGCCACCCGCAGGCCCAAGCTCAAAGCGGCGGGGCCGCTCCCGCGCCGCGCCAGGCCGCTGACCACGTTGGCGTGAAAGAGCATGGACTGCACGACGTCCGGCTTCCAGCGGCCCAGCAGTGCACGAAGTGCGCGCACGGCGGACGGCAGGCTCCACTTGCTGGAAAAGCCCAGGAACTGGACCGGCACTTGCGCCTCTTCCAGACGGCGTACCAGCCGGTCTCGGGGTGGCGTGGGTCGCGCACCCAGGCTGCACACCACGACCTCGAAGCGGGTCCGGTCGAGCCCGCACGCGAGATTCACCAGGCACCGTTCAGCACCGCCCACTTCCAGCTCGGTAATGACCAGCGCGATGTGCAAAGGCCGATCCATAACGCCACCCGTATTCGCGCCCGGCGAATCGCCGCTACGCTAGTCTCTATTATTATCGGCGCGAGGGGAGTGCGTGTGACGGATTTGGCCGAATATGACTACGAATTGCCGGGCGAATTGATCGCCCAGCGCGCGCTGAGCAATCGGAGCGATGCCCGGATGCTCGTGGTCGACCGGCAGGACCAGTCGCTCGGCCACGCACATGTCCGCGACCTGCCGGAATACCTGCGACCGGGTGACTGCCTGGTGCTCAACGATACCCGCGTCGTGCCCGCCCGGCTGGTCGGGTACCGCGTGGCGACCGGAGGTCGCTGGTCGGGCCTGTTCGTGGCGTCGGACGCGCGCGGTCACTGGCAAGTGCTGGGCAAGACCCGCGGCCGTCTCCGCGCGGGCGAGCGCGTGATGCTGGAGAACCGCCGCGCCGAGGACGCCTTCAGCCTGACGCTGATCGCGGAGCTGGGCGACGGCCTGTGGGCCGCGCGGCCCGAGCGGGCGGGCGAGCCGGCCGAACTGCTTGAGGCGGTCGGCCGGGTACCGCTGCCGCCTTACATCCGCGGCGGCGCGATGCAGGAGAGCGACCGGGTGCAGTACCAGACCGTGTTCGCCCGGCACCCCGGCGCTATCGCCGCGCCGACCGCCGGACTGCACTTCACGAACGAACTGCTCGGACGCCTGGTCGACACGGGGGTGGCCATCTGCTGCGTGACGTTGCATGTGGGCGTCGGTACGTTCCGGCCGATCACCGCCGGGCGGATCGAAGATCACCAGATGCACCGCGAATGGGGACAGCTTAGCGAGGCCGCAGTGCGTCGCATCGAGACCTGCCGACGCGCCGGAGGCCGCGTCATTGCCGTCGGCACAACGTGTGTCCGCGTGCTGGAGACGGCCGCGCAAGACGGGTCCCTCAAGCCGTGGCAGGGCGAGACCGACCTGTTCATCCGGCCCCCTTACCGCTTCCGCAGCGTCGACGCCCTGCTGACGAACTTCCACCTGCCGCGCAGCACGCTCCTGATCCTCGTCCGGACGTTCGGCGGCGACCGGCTGATACGCCACGCCTACGCGACCGCCATCGAGCAGCAGTACCGGTTCTACAGCTACGGGGACGCGATGTTCATCCGGTGACGGTTGTCCGGCGGCTCGGATCGACTACCATGTCGAGGGACCGTGTTGCGCCAACCCCCGAAGGAGCGTGTTATGCCGGATGTGTCCACGGAACAAGTCCTCGTCGTGCCGACGGCGTTGCTCCATCGGCTGGGCTATTTCCAGGGGTTCAAGGCGGGTGGGGCCGACTACCTGGAGGACTTGTTCGCGCCGGAGCACATGAGTTACCGGCCGCGCGCAGCCGTGGAGAATGACCCGAACTTCAAACAGTTGATACCTTACATCGTCTTCTGCCACACGCAGCCTTCGGGCCAGCAGTCGGTGTTCTGTTACACGCGCGGCACGGGGCAGGGCGAGCAGCGCCTGCACCGCAAACAGAGCGTGGGCATCGGCGGGCACATCTCGTCGGACGGCGTCCGCGGCGGCGAAACCTATCAGGAAGGCATGCGGCGGGAACTCGAGGAGGAGGTTCACATCCACACACGCTACACCGACCGGTGCGTCGGATTGATCAACGACGACCAGACGGAGGTCGGCAAGGTGCACCTGGGTGTCGTCCACCTGTTCGATGTCGAGACTCCCGATGTGATTCCCCGCGAGACCGAGATCGTGGACGCCGGGTTTCGACCCGTGAAAGAGCTGCTGTCCGACCTGACGCGGTTTGAGAGCTGGTCGCAGATCTGCCTGCGGGCCCTGTTCGACTGTCCGTGCGCGGACGGCGAGCCCCCGCCGTGAATCAGCGGCCTGATCTGACCTGAAGAACCCCCACGCATGTTTTCCACACCCGTTTACCTGGACAACCACGCGACCACACGCGTCGACCCGCGCGTGATCGACGCGATGCTGCCGTATTTCGGCGAGCGGTACGGGAACGCCGGCAGTGTGAGTCACGAGTTCGGGCGGGAGTGCCAGACGGCCGTCGAACAGGCGCGGGCGGCGATCGCCGCGGCCGTCGGCGCCCAGCCGCGCGAGATCATCTTCACCAGCGGCGCGACCGAGAGCAACAACCTGGCCATCCGCGGTCTGGTCGAACGGAACACGCGTCCGGGCGCCCATATCGTGAGCGTTCAGACCGAGCACCGCGCGGTGCTGGCGCCCCTCCATCGGCTCGCCCGGCGCGGTGTGCGCGTCACCACCCTGCCGGTCGCCCAGGCCGGTTCCCCGCACGCCGGATGTGTGGATGTGGATCAACTGGCCGACGCGATCACGCAGGACACCATCCTGGTATCGGTCATGCTGGCCAACAACGAGGTCGGCACGATCCAACGGCTCTCGGAGATCGGCCGCCTGTGCCGAGAACGGGGCGTGATCCTCCACAGCGACGCGACCCAGGCGGTTGGTCATATCGGTGTGGACGTACGGCAGTTGGAGGTGGATCTGCTGAGCTTCTCCGCCCACAAGTTCTATGGGCCCAAAGGGATCGGCGCCCTGTTCGTCCGGCGGGAGGGGCGTCGGCTCCGCCTGGCCAGCCAGGTGGATGGAGGGGGCCAAGAGGGCAACCTGCGCAGCGGCACGCTCAACGTCCCCGGGATCGTCGGCATGGCCCGGGCCCTCGAACTGTGCGTTGAGGAAATGCCCACCGAAGGGCCACGCGTGCGAACGCTCCGGGATCGGCTCCACGACGGCTTGTGCCGCGCGATCGCGGATGTCCGCCTCAATGGACCGGCGCTGGACGACCCGGCCGTGCGCCTGCCCGGCAATCTGAACTGCTCGTTCGCGCAGGTCGATGGCCAGGCCGTCATGCTCCACGCCCCGGACGTCGTCTGTTCGAGCAGCAGTGCCTGCACGTCGATCAGCCCGGAACCCAGCCATGTGTTGCTGGCGCTCGGGCTCGACGTCGGCCAGGTCCGGAGCAGCCTGCGGTTCGGAGTGGGCCGTTTCAACACGGCCGAGGAGATCGATTTCGCCGTGGAGCACATTGCCCAGGCCGTCACGCGGCTGCGCAGTCTCCATGGGCCCCGTTAGCTCGAAGGTGAATTGCGTGCGAGGCACCGCTTGCGAACGACGACCTGAAATGCTCAGCTGGACACTTCCCCGCGACTACGGGATGCGTTATTTTACACATGGTCATCTGTGAAAAAGGCGGTCCGGCCGCGGTGGGACGAACGCGATCGGACTGGGTTACATTGGATTCGATTTGAAGTGGTGTTCTGATCTGGTGCGTTACATGTTTTGCGGAGAGGATCGGCATGGCGATCATTTTGACCGAAAAGGCGGCGGCTGAGGTGAAGCGGGTGCGTGAGGAGCAGAAACTGACGGACGAGACGTTTTTGCGTATTGGCGTCACGGGTGGCGGCTGCAGTGGATTCAACTACACGATGGGCTTTGACACGGCTTTCGACGCCCAGGCGGACAGCAAGTACGAGCAGCACGGCGTGCGGGTCGTGGTGGACAAGAAGAGTTCGCTGTATCTGGATGGGGCGACGGTCGACTGGTACGAAGGCATGGAGAGGCGGGGTTTCACGTTCGACAACCCCAATGCGGTGCGGACCTGCAGTTGCGGTCATTCCTCATAAGGTTGGCGCGGTTTCCCGGTTCGGACGGTTGGCTGAGTGGTATCCGTGGGCAAAGTCTACATACTCGGGATCGGCGACGACGGGTTCGAAGGACTGACCCGGGCGGCGCGCACGGTGATCGAGCAGGCCGATCTGGTGATCGGTTCGGCTCAGATGCTGGCGGCGATGGGCGAATTGGCGGCCGAGCGGATCGCGGTGGATGGTGACCCGGAAGAGGTGGCGCGCCGGGTGGCCGGCAATCCGGACAAGCGGGTCGTAGTATTGGCCAGTGGGGACCCGTTGTTCTACGGCACGGCGCGGTACTTATGCGAGAAGCTCGGCAAGGACCGTTTCGAGGTCGTGCCGCACGTGAGCAGCATGCAGCTGGCGTTTGCGCGCGTCAAGGAGAGTTGGGACGACGCGTATCTGACGAGTCTGGCCAAGGCGAACCTGGACCGGGTGATCGAGCGGATCCGGCTGGCGGAGCGGGTGGGGTTGTTCACGACCGACCAGTACACGCCGGCTCGGATCGCGGAGATCTTGTTGGAGCGCGGGCTGGATTATTTCACGGCCTACGTCTGCGAGAATCTGGGGTCGCCGGACGAACGCGTGACGCAGGGCGAGCTGTCGGAGCTGTCGGGGCACGCGTTCAGTGCGTTGAACGTGATGATCCTGGTGCGCAAGCCGCTCGTGCCGGATCGTCCGCGCGAGTTGGTCGGTCGCCGCCTGTTCGGCAATCCGGACGAGCTGTTCCTGCAGAGCCGGCCGAAGCGCGGGCTGCTCACGCCGGCCGAGGTGCGTTGTATCGCGCTGGCCGAACTGGATCTCGGCCCCTCGAGCACGGTCTGGGACGTGGGGGCCGGGAGTGGTTCGGTGTCGATCGAAGCGGCTCAGATTACGCGCCACGGCGAGGTCTACGCGATCGAGATGGATGTCGAGGACTACCAGCTGATTTCGGCCAATGCCGAGCGCTTCGCGGTGGGGAACCTGACGCCCGTGCTGGGCCGTGCCCCGGAGGCGTGGCGCGATCTGCCCGACCCGGACGCGATCTTCATCGGCGGGACCGGCCGCCATGTCCGCGGGATCGTGGAGCAGGCTTTCGGGCGCCTGCGTGCGGGCGGCCGGATCGTGATTAATGTGGTCAGTGTCGAGAACGTGACCGAAGTCCAGCAGTTGCTGCGGCAGTTGGCCGGCGAGGCCCACGTGTGGATGATCAACATCGCGCGCGGCACCCAGCAGTTCGACGCGACGCGGTTCGAGTCGATGCATCCGACCTTCCTGATCGCCGCAGTCAAGTCGTAGAGCGTCGGAAGGCGGTGGGTGTGAACGAAGCAGACCCCCAGTTGGACGTGATCGCGGTGGGCGCACATCCGGACGATGTGGAGATCGCCTGCGGCGGGACGCTGGCGCGACTGGCACAGCAGGGCTACCAGGTCGGCATTATCGATCTGACCGACGGCGAGCCGACGCCGCAATCGGCCGGTCCGGAAGTGCGTCTGGCCGAAGCGCAGGCTGCGGCGCGTCTCTTGGGCGTTGCGCGGCGCGTGACGCTGGATCTGCCCAACCGGCGGTTGTTCGACAGTTTTGAGGCCCGCGTGGCGCTGGCGCGGGAGTTCCGCAGATTCCGCCCGCGGATTGTGATCGGATTCGGCGACAAGACGCCGATGGCCTCGCCCGACCACTGGCAGGCCATGCAGATCACGGACGCGGCCGTGTTCTACGCGCGCTTGACGAAATGGGACGAGCACTTCGGCGGGCTGCCGGTCCACACCGTGTCCGCCCAGCTGTACTTCCGTCTCGCCCTGGAGCCGATGGCGTGGGGCGGATTGGGGAGCCACTTCACGGTCGACATCGGCGAAACGCTCGATACGAAGCTGGCCGCCGTGGCTTGTTACCGGACGCAGTTCCCGTCGGCCCATGCCCGCGTGTTTGACCGCATCCGCAGCTCCGCGCGGCTGGCCGGGCTGGCCGCCGGTTTCGCCGCCGGCGAGATGTTCGTCGCCACCCGCCCGTTGGGGACCCGGGACCTCGTCGAGTTCCTGGTGGGGCGCTGAGCTTAGCCGATGCCGCGCCAGCGACGGAGGGCCTCCAGCGCACGTTGGATATCGGCGGGCAGCGGGGCCTGGAGCGTCAACAGCCGGCCGGTCCGCGGGTGGTTCAGCCGCAGGCGACACGCATGGAGCGCCTGGCGGTCGAGTACGACGGTCGGATCCTCCGTCCGGCACAGGTCGCCGACCGTGATCCGCGCCCGGCCGCCGTAGAGCCGGTCACACAGGACGGGGCAGCCGATGTGGGCCAGATGCACGCGGATCTGGTGGGTGCGTCCCGTGTGCGGATGCACGGCCAACGCGGCGAATCCGGCGAACCGTTCGCGCACCTCATAGAACGTGGAGGCCGCGCGGCTGGTGGGGTGGCCGGCACGGATGGCCATCTTCTCGCGCTGATGCGGATGCATGCCGATCGGCTGCTCGATCCGGTCGCGGTCCCGATCCGGGGCGCCCGTGACCAGCGCGAAATATTCCTTTTCGATCGTGCGTGACGCCCACTGGGCGGCCAGACGCATGTGGTCCGCATCGGTCTTGGCCACGACCACAATGCCCGAGGTGTCTCGGTCGAGGCGATGGACGATGCCCGGCCGGCAGACGCCCCCCACGCCGCTGAGCCGCGCGAAGTGGTAGGCCAACGCGTTGACGAGTGTGCCGCCGCGATGGCCCCGGCTGGGATGGACCACCAGTCCCGCCGGCTTGTTGATCGCCGCCAGAGACTCGTCTTCATACAGGATTTCCAGCGCCAGCGGCTCGGCCGGCGGCGTCTCGCCCACCAGCTCCGGCAACTCCAGCGTCACGCGCTGCCCGACGTTCAAACGATACGACGGCTTCGCCTGCCGGCCATCCACCAGCGCCGCGCCGGCTGTGATCACGCGCCGCAACTGCACGCGACTGCGCTCCGGACATTTGACCGCCAGAAACATGTCCAGCCGCTGGCCTGCTTCGATTTCCGCGACCAGGAATTCCGTCGGCTGCTGAGACGTCATGAGATCGAGGCACACACTAGCCGGACGCGGGTTCGGCCGGCGTCTCCTCCTGAGCGGGCGTGGCCGGCGTTTCCTCCTGAGCGGGCGTGGCCGGCACGGTCGTATCGTCCTTCAAGAAATCGTCGGTCGGCGCGTCCGGCACCACATTCAAGTCGGAGTCGGGCGGCAGGGCCGGACTACTCGACGTCGGCCCGCTCTCCAGGTGCCGCGGGGCGGGTTTCTGGTTGGCGAACCAGTTGTACCACTTCTTGATAGCCGCCGTATCGAGCCGGTCGATGCGCTCCTGGGCGGCTTTCTCCAAGGTGGTGCCGCCCGCGCTTTGAACGACACGCTCATACTCTTCCTTGGCCTTGTCCAGCTCGCACTGGTTTTCGAGCACTTGTGCCAGTCCGAATCGTGCCCGGCTGGAGAGCATCGTGTCTTTGGCCGCCGGCTTGCTCTCGAGCACCGACCGGTAGTGGCTCTTGGCCGTGTTCAGGGCTGTCTCTGCGGCGGCACGATCGGAAAACATGAGACGCATGCCGTCAAACGCCTTGAAATCGGCCGCTCTGAGCGCCGCCCACTGACCCGCCGGCGTATCGGGAAACCGATCGGCCACCAGGCTCAAATCCTCCGCGGCATCATTCAGCTGGTTTGCGCTGGCGAGCATGTACGATCGCCAGCTTTCCGCCTGCTTGCGCTCCTGGCCCGATGCCACGAAGTACCAGCCGGCCAGCACCAACACGCAGCCGGCCACGACGATGAGGGCCGTTGTCGTGTGCGGTCGGGCGCGTGCGATCCACTGTCCGAGCTGGTCCGCCAGCTCATTTGTCTTCAGTTCGTGTCGTCGTTTGGATTTCATGGTTGGCTGCAGCGTTGTGGAGTTGCGGCGTTCAAGGCGCTGGATAACCCTCTGCGATCATCTCCGGTCGCCTGCCGCACAGGCGGCGACCCGGGCGGCAGAGGGGCGCCCATGCCAAGGCGCAAGTATATGACCCGTCACGGGAAACGGTCAATACCGGCCGACGCGCACACCCGCTTGGGGCATTCTACCGCGACGCCCTACTCGCCATGCGCTTCTCCTGTTACGATCTCAGGCCATGTGTGCCGCACTGAACCCCGCTCAGAAACGGGCCGTTTCCACGCTTGCCGGTCCGCTGCTGGTCCTGGCCGGCGCGGGGACGGGCAAGACGCGCGTCGTCACCTGCCGCGTCGCCGAACTCATCCGGCACGGCGTTGTGCCCGAGCGGATCTTGTCGGTCACGTTCACGAACAAGGCGGCCGCCGAGATGCAGGAGCGGGTGGCCGAGCTGTTGGGGAAGCGCAGCGCGTCGCGCCCCGTCGTATCGACGTTCCATGCGCACGGTGTGAAGATCCTGCGGCGGCACATTCGCCGGTTGGGCTACCCCGAACGGTTCGCTATCTACGACCGAGGCGACCAGGAGAGCATTGCGCGCTCGGTGCTGCGGGAGATTCGCGTGGGTCACGAGACATTGCGGCCCAGCGACCTGCTGTATCGGATCAGCACCTGGAAGTCGCACGGCGTGCGCCCGCCGCAGGCTGCGGCGCTGGCGCAGACGGACCGGGAGCACCTGGCCGCCCTGGCGTACCGCCGCTACCAGCAGGCACTCAAGAACGCCGCGGCGGTGGATTTCGATGACATCCTGATCTGCACGGAGGACCTGTTCGCCGGGTTCCCGGACGTGCTGGCGCAGGAGGCCGCGCGGTTCGACCACGTGCTGGTCGACGAATACCAGGACACGAATGCCAGCCAATACCGCATCGTGCGGGCGTTGGCGGCCGAGCACCGCAACTTGTGCGTGGTGGGGGACGACGACCAGTCGATCTACGGCTGGCGCGGGGCGGAGGTGGAACACATCCTGCGGTTCACCAAGGACTGGCCCGATGCGACGGTGGTCCGCTTGGAGACGAACTACCGCAGCACGTCGGCCATCCTCGCCTGCGCGAACCGGCTGATCGCGTTCAACACGCGCCGCCACGAGAAGACGCTGCGGGCCGATCGGGCTGGGGGTGAGACGCCGCGCGTTCTGCAGTGCAAGGATGAAACGGAAGAGGCCGCGCTGGTGGTCGACGATATCCGCCGCCGATGCCGAGCGGTGGGCGTGGAGCCGGGCGACATCGCCGTGCTGTTCCGTACCAATGAACAGCCCCGGCTGTTCGAGGCGGAATTCCGGCGGCAGAAGATGCCCTACGTCCTGGTCGGCGGTACGTCGTTCTTCGACCGCAAGGAGGTGCGCGACATCCTGGCCTACGTGCGGCTGCTGGTGATGCCGCGGGACGATACGGCGCTGCTGCGCATCATCAACCGGCCGCCGCGCGGGATCGGGTCGCGCACGATCGAGACGCTGATGCGGCTGGCCGTCGAGCGGGGTTGCAGCGTGTGGGAGCTGGCCAGCGGGCCCGATCTGCCGCAACTGCTGCCGGACCAGGCCGCCGCCGCCGTGCGACGGCTGGTCGAACTGGTGCGCCGGTTCCAGGGCCGCGCCAAGGCCCGCGCCACGCCCTGGGCCGACCTGCTGCGCGACCTGATCGAGGCGGCCGACTACCGGGCCGAATTGCGACGACAGTATCCGGACGAGCGCGAACAGGAGTTGCGCTGGGACTCGGTGCAAGATGTGGTCAATGCGCTGGCCGAATACGAGGCCCGATCCGCGCAGCCGGCGCTGAGCGAGTTCCTGGACGAAGTCGCGCTGGCGGGCCGCGAGTTCGACACGGATAAAACCAATCAGCTGCGACGCCACGCGGTTACGCTCATGACCCTCCACAGCGCCAAGGGGCTGGAGTTTCCCCAGGTGTATCTCGTCGGTATGGAGGAGGGGATCCTGCCGCATCATCGGAGCGTCGACGAAGGCCGAGCCGTCGACGAAGAACGGCGGCTGTGCTACGTCGGCGTCACCCGCGCCCAGGAAATGCTCACCTTCTCGTTCGCCCGCACACGCCGCAAATGGGGCAAAGCGCGCCCGACGCTGCCCAGCCGGTTCCTGTACGAGTTGACCGGTCAGGCCGAACGCTCCCCGCACCTGCGCGCGAAACGCCCGCGCGTGAAGTGAGCCCGTTGGAGAAACCCACGAAACGGCCACCTGATTCCGTTTGTGCAGATTGCCTGCTTCTCCCATTCTCGCGCCGAGTGTGTTTTCGGCATCGGTCCACGCGGAATCGCCATTTTCGCAACGTCCTGCCTGAGCTAGACTACGCAGTCGACGAAGTGTCTTCGGCGGGGGAGCGTGAGGTGCCGGCTGACGGGGCATCTGCGGTCCGTTCCATACGTGATCACGGGAGGGCCGAGGGGATCCGAGGTGCACGGAGGTGCCGATGTCTGACCTGTCATTTCGTTTTCTGCATGCGGGCGACTTCCAACTCGACATGCCGTTGCACGGTGTGCGAGAAGTCCCCGATTCGATCGCTCCGTGGATGATCGATTCGCCGTATGTGGCGGCGGAGCGTGTGTTTGACACGGCGGTTCAAGAGCAGGTGAAGCTGGTGGTGTTATCGGGCGGCCTGCTGGACCTCGTGGCGCCGCATCCGCGTTCGATCCGTTTCTTATGCGACCAGTTCGAGCGGCTCAGCAGCCGGGGGATTTCCGTCTGTTGGGCGGGCGGCGCGCGGGACCACGCGGGTCTATGGCCGGGAGCGATCCGGCTGCCGCCGACGGTGCATCACTTCCGTGCCGAGGCGGTGGAGATCGTCGCCTTGGAGCCGGCGTTGGCGATCCCGTTGACGGTGGTGGGTCGCAGTGGCGACGAGGGTCACGAGATTCGGACGACCGATTTCTTTGTGGAGCCGGGCAGTCCGTTCCTGGTGGCGGCCACCTGTGGTCGCACGGATGGTGCGGGGATGTCGGCTCAGCCGATCGACTACTGGGCATTGGGCGGTCGCCGCGACCGGAAATCGCTGCTGACGGAGCCGCGCGCGGCGCACTATCCGGGCACGCCGCAGGGGCGGGTGCCGGCGGACGTCGGGCCGTACGGCTGCACGGTGGTCGAGGTGCTGCCGTCGCGGCAGGTCCGGCTGCGATTCGTCTCGTGCGAGCAGGCGCGCTGGCAGCACGAGCGCGTGCTGGTCTCCGCCGGTGCGCCCTGGGAGGGCCTGGAGCAGAAGCTGTCCGAGCGGATGCAGGACCTGCGGGCCCAGCAGCCGAGCGGCCCGCTTCTGACGCGTTGGACCTTGGTGGCCACCGATGTGGCGGAGGGTCCGGCCGTTTGGCGCGAGTGGGCGCGGCGGACCGAGCAGTGGTTGCGCACCCAGGCGGCCGGTCAAGCCGACCCCTGCTGGCCCCTGTCGGTGGAGGTAGAGACTCCGGATCGGATTACGGCCGCGTCGTACAAGGAGGACACGTTGCTGGGCGACTATCTGCGGGCGATTCGCCGGTTGCAGGACGACCCGCAGCCGGGCGACCTGAGCGGGGTCAGCGACCTGGTTGCCTCCACGGCGCACTTGCACTGGCTTGGCGACCTGTCGGATGGGGAAGTTCGAGCGCGGGTGCTGCAGGAGGCGGCGGAACTCGGCGCCGCGTTGTTGCGTGGCGAGGGGACCGTATCGTAGATCCCGCCGCCGGGGCGCCGGCCGAGCCGGTGGCGGGTGCCACGAGCCTAGGAGAGAGGAATCTCGATGAAAGTCAAGAACCTTCAGGTGGACGGATTCGGGCTCTGGACCGAACTCGATCTGCAGGGCCTGTCTCATCGCGTGACGGTCGTGTTCGGTGCGAACGAGACGGGCAAGACGACGCTGATGCAGTTCGTGCGTACGATGCTCTACGGTTTCGCGCCGGAGCGGCGTAGCCGGTACTTGCCGCCGGTGCACGGAGGTCGTCCCGGCGGGTCGCTGGACGTCGAAGCGGCGCATGGCGGCCTGCGGATCCTCCGCCACCTGGATCGCTTTGGTCTGGACGACGAATCCGAAAGCCTGATCGTGCGGGCGGCCGACGGCGCCGACGTGTCGACCTCGCTCTTGAGTCACCTGTTGTCCGGCGTGGACGAGGCCACGTTCAACAACGTGTTTGCGGTCGGTCTGCGGGAGCTGCAGGAACTCGGCACGCTCGACGACACCAAGGCCGCGGATCTGCTGTACAAGCTGACGACCGGCCTGGACCGCGTCTCGTTGATCGACGTGATGCGCGACCTGCGCGACGTGCGGCAGTCGTTGTGCGACGCGCACCGCGACGCGAGCCAGATCCCGACCCTGTTGCAGCGTCGTGACCAGCTGCGGCAGCGGATCGAGGCGTTGGGGGGCGACGGCCGGCAATGGGTCGAGCTGCAATCGCAGCTCGCGGCGCTGGACGTGGAAGCGGGCCAGTTGGAGCGGCGTGTGGCCCAATGGGACGAGCACTTGAAGGTGTTGGAGGTGGCGATCCGCGTGCACGGCTCGTGGTCCGAGCGGCGGGCCCTGCAAGGTCAGCTCGACGCGATCGGCCCGCTGCGCGAGGTGCCGGCGACGTCGCTCCAGCGCCTCGATGCGCTGCGGGCGGAGGCCGAGCAAGCGCAGCGGGAGCTGGCCCAGCTGCAGCAACGCCGCCGGGAGTTCCGGCGCGAAGTGGCGGCCCAGCCGGTCAATCGGGCCCTGTGGTCCCAGGCGTCCCACATCGAAGCGCTGGTCGAGCTGGCCCCCTGGATCGTCACGCTGCAGGCCGAGGTGAACCAGACGCGTGTGGAGACGACCGGCTTGGAGACGCGGCTCCAGGCGTCGGCCGTCAAGTTGGGGCGGCGCGACGCGGAGGGCCAGGAGTCGCTCCCGGCGCTATCGCCCCGTGCGTTGGCCCAGCTGCACCGTCCGGCGCGCGCCATGCGCGACGAGACGCGGAAGCTCCAGCAGGCCCAGGCGGAGCACGACAGCGCGCGGCAGCAGCTGGGCGAACTGACCGCCCAGCTCGAGGCGGCGCTGCTCGAACATGGCCAGGAGGATCTCGCGGCGGCGATCGAGACGGCCGGGTCGTCGGTCGCTCAACTCCGCCGCCGTGCGCAACTCGACACGCGTGTCGACCAGTTGACGCGCCAGTGGGACCGCCTGCGGAAGGAGCACCGGGAGTTGTTGGAGCGCCAAGTCCTGTCTCCCGCGACCCTGGCGTGGCTGGGCGTGCCGTTCGTCGTGGGCGTCGCGCTGCTGGCGGGCGGAGTCGTATGGTCGCGTGCCGCCATGCTCGGCTGGCCGATGGCGGTCCTCGGCCTGTTCGGCTGGTTGGCGGCCGTGTTCGCCAAGATGACCATGGAGCGCGCGGCCGCCCGCGAACTGGAGGAGTGCGACAGCCAGCTCCATACGCTGAAGTCCCAGCTCGAGCAGGCCCAGAAAGAACGGGCGGAGCTGGACGCGCAGTTGCCGCGCGGCCAGGGCGACTGGGACGCGCGGCTGGCGACGGCCGAGAAGCAGCTGGCGGGCCTGGAACAACTGCTGCCCGGCGAGGCGAACGTGCGAGCGATGCGCCAGCGCGCCTTGACCGCCAAGCGGCGCGTGGAACAGTCGGAGGCGCGCGTTCAGGAGGCACGGACCCGCTGGCGCGGCGCCTTGCGGCAACTGGGGCTGCCGGAAGACATGGCGCCGCGGGAGATCAAGCGGTTAGCCGATGGCACGCAACAGATGGCTCGGGCACAACACCAGTTGGATGGCCACCGCGAGACGCTGTCCGCGCGGCAGCGCGAACTGCAGGCGCTCACCACACGGATCCACCAACTTGCGGAAAAGGTCCAGCTGGACTACCCGAGCCAGGATCCGCAGGTCCAGCTGCAGCGGCTGTCCGCCGCTCTGGCGGAACAGCAGACGCTCTACGAGCGCCGGCAGCAGCTGCGCCGGGAGGATCGGCAGGCCCGCCGACAGGTCCGGCTGCTCACCAGGCAACTCAAGAAAGCCCGCGCCGAACGCCGCGCGATCATGCAGTCGGCCGGCGTGCCTGGCGAGACGCAACTGCGCGAGCTGCTCACACGCCTGGCCGAACGTCAGCAGCTGGCCGATCGACTTCGCGATGTGACCGACCAGTACATGACGGCGCTGGGCAAGGACTGCCCCGTTCCGCGCGTGGAAGAGGAATTGGCCACGCGCTCGGAGGCCGAACTGGAGCAGCTCCGCGACCAGCGCCTGCGGCAGATCAGCGACGCGCGGGCGGAGCTGGGTCGCGTGCATCAACGGCGCGGGGCCATGATGCAGCAATCCCAGGCGATGGTCCAGGACCGGCGGCTGCCCGAACTCAGGCTGCAGCTCGGCTGCGTCCTGCAGCAGTTGGACGAGTCGGTGTCTCGGTGGCGCGTCTTGGCGGTCGCAGCGCAGGTGCTGGAGTTGGTGCGCCAGGTTTACGAGTCCCAGCGGCAGCCTCAGACGCTGCGGGACGCCTCGCGCTACTTCGCTGCGCTCACCCAAGGACAATATGTGCGGATCTGGACCCCGCTGACCGATATGTCGCTGCGCGTCGACTTGGTCACGGGCGAGTCCCTGCCGCTCGACGTGTTGAGCAGCGGCACGCGCGAGGCCGTCTTCCTGAGCCTGCGGCTGGCACTGGTGGCCGATTTCACGCGCCGCGGCATCGTCCTGCCGCTCATCCTGGATGACGTGCTGGTGAACTTCGATCGGCGCCGCGCCCAGGCGGCCGCCGACGTGCTGTGCGATTTCGCCGAACGTGGCCACCAGGTCCTGCTGTTCACCTGCCATGAACATATCGTCGAACTGTTCATCACGCGGTCGGCCGAAATCCGCTGCCTCTCCGACCTGACGCTCGGCACCCCGCCGGTCGCGGACCGCCCGGCCCCGGCCGACACGCCGGAGCCGGCGGAGACGGTGGACTCCGGCACGCCCGAGGAGGGCGACTACCGCCTGGGCGATGAGCAGCCGGTCTTGCAGCCCACCGCGCTGGACGACCTGCTGGATCAGGCGGTCGAGCAGGCCGAGGTCGACACCGACCTGGACGACGAACCGTTGGACGAGATCGACCTGTGCGAGGAAGACACGTACTGTGAAGCTCAGGTCGATGCCCATGAGATGCAAGCGGATGACGCGCACGACCAGGCTGATCCGAACGCGCTCCGCCGCGGCGCGACGCCTCAGCGGTTCACCTGGGAATCCCCCGAGCGCTGGTGGGACAACGACCGCAGTCACGAAGCGGCGTGAAGCGTGCCTGCCCCCGCGCGCTGCGCTGAGCCATGCCGCCTCAGGTCAATGACGTCTGGGCTTCGTGCAGTTCGTCGCACATGTCGCGGTAGCGGCGATAGATGCCGGACGCGATCCAGCCGAGATACACGTTGCCGGCGATCGACCCGAACAGCGCCAGCGACGTGAAGACCAGGGGCGGCCAGGGATGCTCGGCCTGCATCTGCTTGGCGCGTCGAGTGGCCTCCTCATCGATCAGCTTCTCGGCCTCCGCGTCGTCAATGGCCGGCTTCTGAGCGGCCGCCGGTGTGCTGTTGGAGGCCAACTGGCCTGCCAGCTCGGATGCCGTTCCGGATCCCCCGGACCCGTCGGACGCCGTCTTCTCGATGTCACCCGCGCTGTCCGGCGCGACCCCCGCGCCCCGGATCGGTTCCGGCAGGCCGGTCTGCGGGCCCGGCACAGCCCCGGGAACCGGGAAAAAGCCGCCCGGATTCTGCGGCGCGAAACCGCCCGGATTCTGGGGCGCAAAGCCGCCCGGATTTTGGGGCCCGAAACCGCCGGACGCGCCCGACGGAACGGTGACCGGAGACGTGGACGACGACCAATCGCTCTGGCCCGTACCGGGCGGCGTCGGCACCGTCCAGCGATTGCCCGCGCCGCTATCCAGCGGCACGCTATCGTACGCGGGCCCTTCCGGCTGGGCAGTCACCGGGCCACCCGGCAATGCGCGATCGCCGGGACGCACGAGCACGCTTGCCTTGCCGTCCGGTCCGATCAATGCCGGCGGGGGCGGCAGGTCCAACGTCCCGCGGCTCGAGCCGGCCGCGCCGGTACGCTCGTCCGTGATTGTCGTGCCCATACCGGTCTGCGACCCAAGGCCGGACCCCGACGGCGCCAAGGACGATCCGCCAACCGAGGCCGATGGGTCCGTATCGGTTGTCGAGAGCCGTGTCGGCGAGGTGTTCGACGAGAGCACTCCCACGCGCGGCAGACTGCCCGTGCCGTAGTGGATTCGAAATCGCCGCACGCCCCGCGCATCCGGATGGATCTCGCTGGTGATGTCCCGGCCGCTTTTGAGCGCCTCGAGCGATGCCGGCTCAATCTGGATAATGTACTCCAGCTGGCCGTCAGCACCAGGTTGCCAGCCGTAGTCAACACCGACCGCCGCCAGAGCAAGCAGGACTGCGATTCCGTTCATGGCAAGATGACTCCAAGTGCGGAGTATGGGATGGTCAGGTCGGTATGGTAACCGTTTTCGCCCCTGCAAGTAAAGATTAGCCTGGCGCACCCCGAGGGTGGGTCGCGGTCTGGCGGTTACGTGTCGGGCAAACGTGGACAGACGGGACTTGCACGCGGACGCGAAGATCGGCCATGATGTGGCCACCGTCGGGCGGGTTCGCTTCCGAATGTTCCATCGAGGGACAGACCCAGCATGCGATGCGCCACCGCGCGTTTTCTGGGTACTGATACAAACCAGGTAGTCTGGCTAAACTGAGATCCGCCTGATCCGGCAGCGTGTTCACGGGGAAAATGTACGTTCGAGGGGTGCGATCCGGAGTGGTCTGTGAGTGAGCAACGGGACGAGACCGATCTTTCGGGCGAGGCCCTGGAAATGAAAGTGGGCCGTGCGCGTCGCCGGTGGTGGGGCTGGGTGAAGCCGGTCGTGCGACTGGTGATTCTCGTCCTGGTGACCTGGGGGATCTGGAAAACAGCGCGTCAAGCGCAGGGCGAGATAACGGCTCAGCAGTTCGCGTGGACTCAGGTGGCTGTGCCGTGGTTGGGTCTGGCCGGCTTGTTGTACGTGGGCGGTCTCGCGCCCTGTTGGGTGTTCTGGCACCGGGCGCTCTGGGCGATGGGACAGCGTCCGCGTTGGCGGGAGTCGTTGCGCGCCCACTGGATCGGTCACCTGGGAAAGTACATTCCCGGCAAGGCCATGGTTGTGATTTTGCGGACCGGGCTGGTGTACAGCGAGCGTGTCAATCGCACGGTGGCGGCGACGAGCGTGTTTATCGAGACGCTGACGATGATGGCGGTGGGGGCGTTTGTGGCGGCCGTGTGTCTGCTGTTCGTCAAGGGTCAGGCGTCGCTCACCTGGCTGGCGGTTGCGATGATGATCGGGTCCGGCGCGCCGACGCTGCCGCCCGTGTTTCGTCGACTCGTGAAGTGGTTGCAGGTCCGCCGCGCCAACCCGCAGATTGACGAGGCGATTGCCGGCGTAGGTTATCGGCTCATGGGTTTCGGTTGGCTGACCATCAGTGTCGGGTGGGTGCTGTTGGGTGCGAGCCTGTGGGCGACGCTGCGTGCGATTCCCGGTGCGGGGCCGCCCCTGGTCTTGATGCCGCTGCTGACCGCCACGGTGGCCCTGGCGATGGTGGCCGGCTTCATCTCGTTGATCCCGGGCGGGTTTCTGGCGCGGGAGTGGATCCTGATGACGCTTCTGGCACCCCAATGTGGTGCGAAGGTGGCCCTGGTATCGGCCGTGCTGTTGCGCATCGTGTGGCTGCTGTCGGAGGTCCTGATTTCGGCTATTCTATACGTGGACGTGCTGCGTGCCCGCCGCCGGACCCGCTGACGCGGGCGGCCCACAGAGCCCGAGTGAGCGAATGATGGGTAGTGACCTGCTCTCGATCGTGATTCCGGTATACAACGAGCAGGGGAGTCTCGAGCCCTTGCATGGCGAGTTGACCGAGGTGGCTCGTGAGCAGGGGTATCGGTTGGACATTGTCTTTGTGGACGACGGGTCACGCGACAGGTCCTGGGAAACCATCGAGGGTTTGGCGGCCCGGGACGGTGCGGTGCGCGGGATCCGCTTGCGGAGGAACTTCGGCAAGGCGGCGGCTTTGCAGGCGGGGTTCCACGCGGCCCGGGGCGATCGCATCGTGACGCTCGACGCGGACCTGCAGGACGACCCGCACGAGATCCCACGGTTTCTGGCGCGGATGGATGAGGGGGTCGACGTGGTGAGCGGCTGGAAGAAGGTCCGCCACGACCCATGGCACAAGGTCGGGCCGTCGCGCGTGTTCAATTGGCTCGTCGGCGTGCTGACGGGCGTTCGGCTGCACGATCACAACTGTGGTTTCAAGGCCTATCGTCGGGAGGTGTGTGACGACGTGCGGCTCTATGGCGAATTGCACCGGTTCATCCCGGTGCTGGCCGCCGCACGTGGCTGGAAGGTCGGCGAGATCGTGGTGCATCACCGGCCGCGGCGGTTCGGCCGGTCGAAGTACGGGATGTCGCGCATTCCCAAGGGGTTCCTCGATCTGTTGACCGTGTTGTTCCTGACGGACTATGGCCAGCGTCCGCAGCATCTGCTGGGCTCGATCGGCCTGGTGAGCTTCCTGACGGGCTCGGTCGGCATCGTGCTCCTGTCCGCCTGGTGGGTCGTGTCACGGCTCTCCGACGCGATCACCGACTTGCACCTGCACGAGCGGGCGCTGTTCTACTATTCCATCGTGGCCGTCCTGCTGGGCGCCCAGTTCATGGCGATGGGGTTTCTCGCAGAGCTGATTACGGCTCAAATGGGGCGCGACCGCCGACCGTACCTGATCGGCCAGCGCACGGGAGAGCCGGACCCACCGCCCCATCGTGTTCCATCGCCTCCGGACGGACCGTGACCCCTTGAGTCTGCTGACTGGGAGCCTCACCTCGTGGCTATCACGACCCCTTCGTTCGAACGTTCCACACGCAGTGACTGGCGTTGGGCCGTCTGGCTGATGATCCTCGCGAGTGCCGCGACGATGGCGGCGCGGATCGCGACCGTGCGCGCGACGACCGGCGAGACGCCGATGCTCAGCGCGAACGACCGCAGTCGCTGGTGCACGGTGCGGAGCCTGGTCGAGGAGGGGACCTATGCGATTGACTCGCTCGTGCAGATTCGGCACCCGGAGACGAAGCGCCGCTACTGGAAGTCCATCGACATGGTGCGGCACCGCGGCCCGGATGGGCGTGAACACTATTATTCGAGCAAGCCGACGCTGCTGCCGACGCTGCTGGCCGGTCAATACTGGGTCCTGCACCGGGTGACCGGCATGACCTTGGCCGATAACCCGTTCTCATTGATGCGGTGGATGCTCCTGATCACGAACCTGGCGCCGCTGCTGGTGTACTTTTATGTGTTATGGCAGTTTGTCGAGCGGGTGGCAGTCACTCGAGCTGCGTCGCTCTACGTGATGGCGGCAGCCACCTGGGGCACGTTCCTGACCACGTTCGCCGTCACGATCAACAATCATCTGCCGGCCGCGATCTGCGGGCTGCTGGCCTCGTTCTGGACCTGGTGCATCTGGCGCGGTGCGACGAGCCGGTGGCTGTTCGCGGGCGCGGGGCTGGCCGGCGCCTTCACGGTGGCCAACGAGCTTCCGGCCCTGGCGCTCTTTGCGTGCCTGGCCTTGCTGGTCGTTTGGCGCAGTCCGCGACGCGCTCTGCTGTACTTCGCGCCCCCGGCTGCGGTGGTCGGTGCGGCGTTCTTCGTGACGAACTATGTGGCGCACGGGACCTGGAAACCGCCCTACGCGCATCGCGCCGACGGGCCGGTCATCGCGCGCGTCGTGGGGGACACGGCGGACACGGCGGACGCGCTGGACGCCGCCGCCGGCGTTGTCCCGACCGCTGTCCGCCAGGCGCTGGAGCGCGCCGGCGAGCCGCTCTCGGACCAGGCCCGCGTGATCGTCCACGCGGCGGCGCGGCGATGGGGGATCTGGGACCGCGCCGGGGCACACCGTTATGCGCTGGTCCGCGCGGCGGACGCGGTGGAGATCCGGCGATGGGAAAACTGGTACGACTACGAAGGGTCCTACTGGAGCACGGAGCGGCAGGGGGTTGATCGGGGTGAGGCATCGCCCTGGATCTACGCGTGGCACGCGGTGTTGGGACACCACGGCATCCTGTCCCTCACTCCGATCTGGGCGCTGAGCGCCTGGGGGGTGGTGGTCATGCTGCGCGGTCGGCCGGCCGGGTTCAAGGTCTTCGGTTCGATGGTGATCGCCGTGACAGCCGTCTGCCTGGTCTTCTATCTCTCACGCCCAGCGCTGGATCGGAACTACGGCGGGGTCAGCTGCGGGTTCCGTTGGATGTTCTGGTTCATTCCACTCTGGCTGATCTGCCTGGTGCCGGCGGCCGATCGACTGCTGGGGAGCAAATCCGGGCGCGTGGTCGCCCTCGCGTTGCTGGCCGTGAGCGTGTTCTCGGCCAGCTATTGCGCTGCAAACCCCTGGTCGCATCCCTGGATCTGGCAGTGGGGAGCATCGGTCGGCTGGTGGTGACCGATCGGGATCGTGGATCGCCTGCGACCTTGCACAGATGCTCTCCATTGAACCGGCAGCCCGCAGCCGGTACCCCCTTCCCAATTGCTGCAGGGTGCCGACCGCAGTAGAATCAGCCGTCTGATCTGGGACCTGATTGTCACGGGGGGGCGCAGCCGCGCGTCGTCCCGAGTCATCGATCCAGCGGGTAGGCATGCGGCGTGGGAGAAGGGTCCCGTTTCCTGCGCACCCGCATCGCACATGGGGAGAGCATCGCCGTGAGAACCAGCGACGTAGTGGCGTTTTTCCGCACGGTCCCCATCTTCTATGAGTTGGCTGATGACGAGTTGCGGGTGTTGGCCAGCGCCGCGCGGGAGCAGACGTTCGCGCCGGGTGATATTCTGGTGACGCCGGAGCGGGATGGGACCGGACTGTTCGTGTTGTTGCAGGGCGAGTGCCAGGCGTTTGTGGAGCACGCCGGTTGCGGCTGTGAAGTGGAATTGCGGCGGCTGTATGCCGGAGACCATTTTGGCGCGGATACGGTGCTGGCCGGAGGCAGTCCGGCCAGCTGGACCCGCGCGTTGACCGATGGTCGGGCACTGGTCGTACCCGCGTCGACCGTGCTCCAACTGCTGGACGAGTCGACGCGGTTCGCCCGCATCCTGTGCCGCGCACTGGCCCACGAGTTGCAGCGGGCGGTTCGGGAACACCGCGGGATCCCGTTCGTGCGCCTGGCGGATTTCCCGAACGCCGCTTCCGCGTGCCGATTGATCCCGCACCGCGTGTCGAGCGTCTGCCGGGTGCTCGCCGTGGCGCAGGATCTCGAGTCGGTCACGGTGGCGATGGTCAATCCATCGGACATGCGGACCCGGTCGTTCGTTCTGCAGGTGCTCGCCGACCACCAGGTTCGGTTCGTGGCCGTGACGGAGGAGGACTTCGAGACGACCGGACGCCGGCTCCTCGGGGAGACTCTGGAACGCGCGGCGTGGAACACGCCGTTCGAGCAGATGGCGTTCCCGGATCCGAATGGAGAGCTGCGCCCGCTGGGCGGTACCCACGAAGAAGACCTGTTGTCGGAGATCCTGACCGCTACGATCCGCAGTGCCGCCAGCGACCTGCATTTCGAGCCGTATGAGGGCGGGGCGCGAGTCCGGCTCCGTGTCGATGGCCGCATGCTCACGCTGGGTGACGGCATCAGCGTGTCCATGTACCGCCAATTGGGGGCCCGCATCAAGGTGCTGGCCGAGCTGGATACGACCCGGATCCGCCGCCCGCAAGACGGCCGGTTCGTGCTGTATGTCGACCAGCGGCGAGTGGAGTTCCGGGTGACCGTCTCGCCCTGCCACGGCGGCGAGAAGATCGTGCTGCGTGTGATCGCGCCGAGTCGGCAGATGGGCGAACTGGCGAACCTGATCCTCTACCCGCCGCTGCAGCAGTTGGCGTTTGATCTGTTCAGCAACCCCAGCGGACTGATCCTGGTCACCGGCCCGTCCGGTGCCGGCAAGACGACCACGCTCTACGCTGCTTTGAACCATATTGTCGCGCGCGATGGAGGCATCAGCATCGTCACGATCGAGGATCCCGTCGAGTACGACTTGCCGTTCGCCACGCAGATCCAGGTGAACCACGAGGCGGGCATGGATTTCGCCACGATCCTCAAGTCGGTTTTGCGGCAGGATCCTGACGTGATCCTGGTCGGCGAGATCCGCGACCGCGAGTCGGCGGCCATGGCGGCCGAGGCCGCGACCACTGGGCACCTCGTGCTGTCCTCCCTCCATACCTATTCGGCCATCGACGCGATCATCCGCCTGCGCGATCTCCACGTAGAGCCCTATCTCATCGCGGCCGGACTCCGGGGGATCATCACGCAGCAGTTGGTCCCGCGCCTCGTCTCCGGTTGCACCGAACATGTGCCGCCCGATGATCCCGCCCGGCAGCGACTGGTCGAGCTGGGCATTTGGGACGATCAGACGTCCGGAACATTGCTCCGCGGCCAGCGCGGGCCAGAACTGCCGTTCGCCGGGGAGCAGGGCCGCCTGGCCGTATTCGAGATGCTGTCGGTCACGCCGGCCCTGAGCGGCGTGATCGACCGGGCAGGGTCGATGGACGAGATGCTCGCGTGCCTCGACCCCACCTGCTTCGCATCGTTTAACGACTGTGCCCGGTATTTGCTGGCCCAGGGACTGGTGGCGCCCGAACGCATTCTCGCCGCCGCGCCCAGCCGCCCGGCTCTCATCCGAAGCGAAACCGCCCAGCCGCTCGAACCCTACGCACTGCGAGCGCATTTCGGCCATCCGCTCGACTGGTCTCGCCCGGGTTCCTGAATCGCCTATCCTCACCCACGTAGGCGGCCTGGTCGATCTGCCGATCGAAACCCATGAATCCGTGTTGCATTGAACGGCCAAAACGTCGATGATACGCGGCGTCGGATGCAAGGGGGGATCGTGCGGAACCGTCGTCGCAGGTCGCGCGGCGCGTTGGCCGGCCATCGGCCCGGCTGACAGGTTTTTTTTGCAGCATGGAGCATGGAGGCGGAAGCATGCGGACGGTTGCTCAACCCCCACCCTGTGGGCTATTGCTGGCCATCATCACCTTGGCGTGGGTGACCGGGTGCGGCACGGACGGCCGCGACGTACCGGTGGCCAACATTCCGACGACGGTCGCGAGCCGTTCGGATGCGCGGTCCGCGGCCCTTCAGGGTGATCTGGAGCCCTATGCCTTGGCGCCGTATGCGCAGGAGTTTCAGTCGCCCGCACGCGCGTTGGCGGATCTGCGCCCGGAGGTCGTGATCCGGACCTCGCTGGGCAGTATGCGGGTGCGATTGGATGCTGGGAAGTCGCCGCGGACGGTCGATAATTTCCTGTACAATTATGTGGATAGTGGCTTCTACGCGCAGACGATTTTCCACTATGTCGAGCGGGGCTACTTGATTGCGGCCGGCGGTTACACGGCGGACCTGCAGGAGAAGCCGGTCGGGCCTCCGATCCCCTGCGAGGCGGACAACGGCCTGTCCAACAAACGGGGGACCGTGGCCATGGCACGCCAGCCCGATTACGCGCCCAGCGCCACGTCGCAGTTCTTCATCAACCTTGTGGACAATCCGTCACTCGACTACCAGCCATCGCAGGACGGGTCGATCAACGGGTACTGCGTGTTCGGCGAAGTGATCGAGGGGATGGACACGGTCGATCGGATTGCGGAGACGGCCGTGCACGATCAGGGTGAGTTTATCAAGACGCCGATCGAACCGGTGATCATCGAATCGATCACACGCGTGGAGTGATGGGGACCGGGCTTGCCGTCTGTCCCGGTGAGGTCTTCGAGCGGCCTTTCCCCGGCGCGGAGCCGGATCACAGCGGCAGCTGCCGGCAGGATCCCATTCTTGAAAACACCGCCCGGCTCGCGTAGACTGAGGCCTTTGGGATCTCATCTGAGGTGGCACACGGTAGGTAGGAGACCAGGGCATGTCGAGGGCCACATTCTTCATTCGCGAATGTCCCACATGCGGTCGGCGTCTGCAGATCCGGGTCGAGTATCTTGGCCGGCTGGTACGTTGCAAGCATTGCGCGGCCCATTTCACGGCGTACGATCCATCGTCCCCCGCCGACATGGCCGATCCGCGTCTGTCGCTCTTGGAGCGTGCCAATCAGCTGCTCGAGTCGTTTGACGAATCGCGGGACCACCCGGAGCTGTAGCGGGTGAGGCCGCTGCGGCGGGATCTCAGCGCCGGAGTGCTTCGAGATCGGCGAAGAAGCGGGGGTAGGTCTTAGCCGTGCAGCCGGGGTCCTCGATCCATACGCCTTGCTGGCGCAGTCCGACCAGGGCCAGGCTCATAGCCATCCGGTGATCCTGATAGGTGCTGATCCGGGCGCCGCGGAGCGGCCCCGGTTCAATGGTCAGGCCATCCGGACCTTCCTGGACCGCCGCTCCGAGCTTCCGCAGTTCGTGGGCCAGATCGCCGATCCGGTCCGTTTCTTTGTGGCGGATGTGTGCCACGCCCGTGATGGTGGTTGAGCCGTGCGCGAACAGCGCGACGGCGGCCAGTGTCTGGACCGTGTCACTGATCGAATTCATGTCGACCTGGATCCCGTGCAGCGGCCGTCCGCTGACCGTGATCTGGTCATCCGAACGCTGCACGTGACACCCCATGCGTTCGAGGCAGTCGCAGAACGCGACATCGCCCTGCAGCGCCTGGGAGCCCAACCCGGCCACAGTCACGCGTCCACCGGTGATGGCGGCGGCCGCCCAGAAGTAGCTCGCCGCCGACGCATCCGGCTCGACGGCGTATGAGCGGCCGACGTAGCGCTGGGGTGCCGGGACGCTGAACAACTGCCCGCCGCGATCCTCGATGTCCACTCCGAACGCTTGCATGACCTGCCGGGTCATCCGCACGTAGGGCTGTGAAACCAGTGTCCCCTCGAGTTGCAGGTCCACGCGCTGCTGCGCATAGGGCGCGGCCATCAGCAGGCCGCTGAGGAACTGGCTCGAGATGGTCCCACGGATCGTGGCGCGTCCGCCCTGCAGTCCCGGACCGGTGACGGTCACGGGTGGGCAGTCGTTGTGCGCGTCGCTCTCCACGTGCGCCCCCAGCTGCCGCAGTGCCTGCAGCAGGTCGCCGATGGGGCGCTCGCGCATGCGCGGCGTGCCGTCCAGCCGGTAGTGTCCGGGTCCGGTGGCCAACATGGCGGCCAGGAACCGCATGGTGGTGCCGCTGTTGGCGACATACAGGTCCACCCGGCGCCGCGGCCACGTGCCGCCGCTCCCCTGGACGGCGATCCGGCAGCGGTCGCGGTCCCAGTCGAGCGTGATCCCCAGCGCCGTCAGGGCCCGATACATGACCTGCGTGTCCTCGCTGTCCAGCGCCCCTTCGAGTACGGACGGCCCTTCGGCCAGCGCGGCGCAGACCAGCGCACGGTTCGTGATGCTTTTGGAGCCGGGCGGGCGCACGGTGGCCTCCACAGGTCCCATGGGGTGGATCAACAGCGCATCGGTGTGTGTCATGGCGTTCATGGCCAAGGTGGTTCGCGTGGTCGGAGTCCCGTGTTTCCGGGAAGGGGATGGAATGGGCGGCGCCCGCACCTTCAACGCACTATCTTACTTAAGCGCCGCGTGGGGCGGGAACCATGCGGTTGCTCAAGCGGGCGACAGCGCGGATAATCAACGGCTCACCGTCGCGACAGTCCTTCTGGGGAGAGCAGTGCGTGAGTGAAGGTAGGGACCGGCCCGAAGACAAGTCCGTGGCGGCGTCCCCGGCGCCGGGGTCGTCACGCCGTTGGCTGAGGTGGCTGGTGCCGCCCCTGGCCCTGCTGCTGTCGGTCGGCGTCTGGCTGCTGGCCGACTGGTGGATCTGTCTGCCGGACGACGCCCAGGCCACCTATGTGGGCCGTGGCAGTTGCGTGGAATGTCATGCGCCGGAGGTGGAGCAGTGGACCGGTTCGGACCATGACCGCGCGATGGACCTGGCCACCGACGACACGGTGCTGGGTGATTTCGACGACGTCGAGTTCACGCACAACGGCCTCACCTCCCGTTTCTTCCGCGACGGTCGGAAGTTCATGGTCCACACGGAGGGCCCGGACGGGCAGATGGCGGATTTCGAGATCAAGTACACGTTTGGCGTGCGGCCGCTGCAGCAGTACATGGTCGAGTTCGATCGGCCGGCCGACATGCCGGCTCACGAGATTGCGCGGCTCCAGATTCTGCGGATCTCCTGGGACACGGTCCGTGGCCGGTGGTTCGACTGCCCACCCCACGATGCGCGCGAGCGTCTCAGCCCGGATGATCCGATGCACTGGACCGGGATCTCCCAGTGCTGGAACTACATGTGCGCCTACTGTCATTCGACCAACTTGCAGAAGAACTACGATGTGGCGACGGGGATCTACCACACGACGTTCTCGGAGATCGACGTGAGCTGCGAGGCGTGCCACGGGCCGGCGAGCCTGCATGTGCAGCTGGCCCGGAGCAGGTCCTGGTTCTGGGACCGCAAGCGCGGGTACGGGCTGGTCCGGCTCAAGGGCGCGGACACGCGTCCGGAAATCGAATCGTGTGCGCCGTGCCATTCGCGGCGGCAGGTGCTGCAAGCGGATTACCGGCCGGGCGACCAGTACTACGATTACTTCAACAACGAATTGCTCGCGGAGACGACCTATTACGCGGACGGTCAGATCATGGATGAAGTCTACGAGTACGGCTCGTTTCTCCAGAGCAAGATGTATCATCAGGACATCCGCTGTTCCGATTGTCACAATCCGCATTCGATGCGACTCAAGCAGGACGGCAACGGTGTGTGCACGGCGTGCCATCAGCACCCGGCGGCCAAGTATGACACGCCGGCCCACCACTTCCACCAATCGGACTCCACCGGCGCGTCGTGTGCCGAATGCCACATGCCGGAGACGACCTACATGGAGGTCGATGCGCGGCGCGACCATAGCCTGCGCATTCCGCGTCCCGACCTGAGCGTCGCCCTGGGGACGCCCAACGCCTGCACGCGCTGCCACTTGAGCGACGCGAAGATCTCGGAGGAGAAGCGTGCCGCGCTGCAGCAGTATCGCGATTGGATCGAGGCGGCGCGTCGCGGCGACGCGGAGATCCAGGCGGAACTCGCCCGGCTCGACCAATGGATGCTCGAGTCCATGCAGACCTGGTACCGCAAGGAGACGTGGGACGAGAGCCTTACGTTTGCCCGGGCGCTGGACGCCGGCCGGCGCCGCGCGCCGGATGCCGAGGCGGCGCTGGCGACGGTGGCGGCCGATCGCAGGCTGCCGGGCATCGCGCGCGCGACGGCCATCTTCCAGCGCGGTGCGCTGAGGGAGATCAGCAGCCTGCAGCCGGAACTGGCCGCGCTGACCGACCCCGACCCGCAGGTCCGCACGGCGGCGGTGACGCGGTTCTTCGGCTATTTCGCGCCGCGCGAACTGGACCTGCCGCCCGACTACGCGGAGCTGGCGGCGATTCGCCAGCGGGCGGCGCCGGTCCTGGGCAGCCTCGTGCCGCTGCTGAATGATCCGCGGCGCGCCGTGCGCGCGGAGACCGGACGGGTGCTCGCGCAGCTCCCCCAGCAGCTCGTGAGCGAACTGCTCAGCGGCCGCGAGCGCCGCAGCCTGGACCGGGCGATCGACGAGTACATCGACGCCACGCTGCAGGCGAGCGATCGCGGCGGCGCGCACCTGGAACTCGGTTCGCTCTTCGAGTCGCTCGGACGGCTGGCGGATGCGGAGCAGGCCTATCGGACGGCCGTCCGCGTCGAGCCGCGGATGGCCGGCCCGCGCTCCAACCTGGCCGGTCTGCTCGAACGGATCTGCCAGCACGAGGAGGCCGGCGCGGCAGCCCGCGGACCGTCGGCGAAGGTGGTGGGCCTGCGGGAGGAGATCCGGCGGCTGCGCCGCGAGGAACTGGACTTGCTGGCCCGCGACGCCCGCCTCGTGCCCGAAGACGGCCTGCTCCAATACCGCTACGGCCTGGCGCTCTACCAGAACGGGATGCTCGATCAGGCCGAGCAGGCGTTGCGGGCCGCCTGCCGGCTGGAACCCGACAACGATCAGTTCCTGTTTTTTCTGGCCGTGTTCCTTGACAACTACCACCGCTACGATGAGGCTCTAGAGACAGTCGACCGAGCCGTCCAACTGCGTCCCCGCGATCCGCAGTACCTGCAGTTGCGGAACGCGATCCGTGCCAAGCAACGTCAGCCTGCCAGGAAGTGAAGGTGCGCATGACCATCGACATCGCGGTGGTGCCGGTCGCCGGACACGGCACACGGCTACTGCCGGCCACCAAGAGCCAGCCGAAAGAGATGTTGTCCGTCGGGCGCAAGCCGGTGGTCCAGTACGTGGTGGAGGAACTGGGCCTGTCGGGAATCCGGCGGATCCTGTTCGTCACGTCGCGCGGCAAGGCGTCGATCGAACAGCATTTCGACATTGACGAGCAGCTGACGACGTACCTCCGCGAGACGGGGCGCGAGGAGCAATTGGCGGAACTGGAGTTCGAGCGGGAGGATCGGGAATACTTCTACACGCGCCAACGGCGCCAGTTGGGTCTGGGCCACGCCGTGTTGTGTGCCCGCTCGCTGGTGGGCAACCAGCCGTTCGTCGTGGCCTTGGGCGACTCGATCATCGGCCTGCACGCGCAGTCGGACATCGTGGCGCGCATGATCGAGCAGTTCGACGCGACGGACGCGGATGTCGTGGTGGCGTTCGAGCGGGTGCCGCGGGCGGAAGTGGTGCACTACGGGATCGCCAAGCCGCGTAACGGCGACGCGGCCGTCTTCGAGCTCGAGGACGTGATCGAGAAACCGTCGGTGGCCGAGGCGCCCAGCGACCTGGCCGTGGCGGCTCGCTACGTGCTCAGCCCGGCCATCTTCGACGCGCTCGAGCAGACGCCCCCGGGCAAGGGCGGCGAGATCCAGCTCACGGACGCCATCCGCCTGCTGCTCCAACAGGGCCGCCGAGGGCTCGGCGTCACCCTCGACCGCGACGAACGGCGGTTCGACATCGGCAACTTCGACAGCTACTTCCGCACCTTTGCGGAGTTCGCGCTGCGCGACCCCCAGTATGGACCCGCCCTGCGGCAATTCGTGCGCACACTCCTGGATCGCGAGGGGCCCTGATGGAACTGCTCCGCCGCCGCGCCTACGCTCGGGCCGGCTTGATGGGGAACCCGTCGGACGGGTACCACGGCAAGACCATCTCGATCATCGTCCGGAACTTCCGTGCCGAGGTCGTGCTCTACGAGTGGGAAGACGTGGAGATCGTCCTGACCCAGGAGGACCGGGTCCGCTTCCGATCGGTCCAGGAGCTGGTGCGGGACGTGGACCTGCACGGCTACTACGGCGGCCTCCGGCTGATCAAGGCCACGATCAAGAAGTTCGTCGAGTACTGCCGCGGGCGGCACGAACTGCATGACCGGAATTTTTCCATCCGGTACGCGACGAACATCCCGCGGGCTGTCGGGCTGGCCGGGTCCAGCGCGATCATCGTGGCGACCATGCGCGCCTTGATGGACTTCTACCAGGTGGCGATCCCGCTGGACGTCCAGCCGTCGTTCGTGCTGGGCGTGGAGAAGGAGGAGTTGGGGATCGCGGCCGGCCTGCAGGACCGCGTCGTGCAGGTGTACGGCGGGCTGGTCTACATGGACTTCTCGCGGGAGTGCATGGTGGAGAAGCACGGCTTCTGGTGCGGCCGGTACGAACCGCTGGATCCCGCGCTGCTGCCGCCCCTGTACGTGGCGTACAGCGAGGAAGTGGGCGAGCCGACCGAGGTGTTCCACAACAACTTGCGCGCCCGGTATGAGCAGGGCGAGCCGGCCGTCGTCGGGGCGATGGAGCAGTTCGCCGGCCTGGCGTCGGAAGCGCGTGAGGCGCTGGTCCGCCGCCAGACGGACCGGCTCCACGAACTGATCAATCGGAATTTCGACCTGCGCCGGTCGATCTGCCGGCTGCCGCAGGCGCACGTGGCCATGATCGATGCGGCGCGGCGCGTCGGGGCCAGCGCGAAGTTCGCCGGGTCGGGCGGCGCGATCCTCGGCACCTACCGGGACGACGCCATGCTGCAGGCGCTGGTCCACGCGCTGGGCCGGATCCGGTGCCGCGTGATTCGGCCGGAGGTCACATGAGCAGGGACGGAGACATGCCGGGAGAAGCCAGGCGCGGACTATCGGGGTGGTCGGCGGCGACGGTGCTGGTCAGCGCCTTCCTGCTGTTCCAGGTGCAGCCGATGGTCAGCAAGATGATCCTGCCCTGGTTCGGAGGCAGCCCCTCGGTGTGGACCGTCTGCATGCTGTTCTTCCAGGCGTTCCTGCTGGCGGGCTACAGCTACGCCCACGCCCTGGAGCGGCTGCCCCGCTCCCGCCCGGCCGGCCTGATCCACCTGGCGTTGCTGGTCTGGGCCGCGGCGGTGCTGGCCTGCGTGCCAATCCTGCCGTCCCCCGCCTGGAAGCCGCCGGACGGCAGCCGGCCGCAACTGCGGATCCTCATCCTGTTGGCCACGCACGTGGGGCTGCCCTATTTCCTGCTGTCCGCTTCCGCGCCCCTGATCCAGGCCTGGTACAGTCGCGCGTTCGCCGGCCGCGTGCCGTACCGGTTCTACGCCTTGTCGAACGTCGGTTCGCTCTCCGCGCTGCTGTCCTACCCGTTCGTGATGGAGCCGACGTTCGATCTGGCGTCGCAGAGCCGATTGTGGTCGCACTGCTTCTTCGCGTTCGCGATCCTCAGCGGCGGCTTGGCGCTGATGATGGCGCGGTGGGACTTGCCGGCCGCACACACCCGCTGGGCCGACCCGTCTGAGGATGCGCGGTTGTCCGCGACTCCGGCCAGCCACATCGCGCTGTGGCTGCTGCTGCCGGCGTTCAGCACGCTGAGCCTGCTGGCGGTGACGAACCAGATCTGCCAGGACGTGGCCGTCGTGCCGTTCCTGTGGATCGCGCCGCTGAGTCTGTATCTGCTCACGTTCATCATCTGTTTCGATGCGGAGCGGTGGTACCGACGGACGCTGATGGCGGTCGCGACGCTGGGCCTGTTGTTCATCATGGCCGCGTTGATGATGCCGGACCGCGTGGAGTGGGTGTTGAAGGCAGTCCGCCTGCCGCACCAGCTGCCGGAACTGATGGACAGCCTGGCACTGGAGTCCGGCTGCTATTTGGCGGCCTTGTTCTTGGTCTGCATGCTCTGCCATGGCGAGCTGGTGCGGATCCGGCCGGGGTCACGGCACTTGACGCTGTTTTACCTGATGATTGCAGTGGGCGGCGTGGTGGGCGGGCTGTTCGTCGCGCTGGTCTGTCCCGCGGTTTTCACGGCGCTGATCGAAACCGACCTCTTCCTGGTCGGCGGTGCGCTGCTGGCCGCCTTCGTCCTCCTGCAGGTGTGGTGGCGGCGCACGCGGCGGTGGACCCTGTGGGGCGTGCTGGTGCCGGTGCCCTTCCTGGCGGCCCTGGCGCTGGTCCTGCCATCCCCGTCGCAGCTGGGCCGGCCCAGCAACCTGGTGGTGGCCCGCCGCAACTTCTACGGCGTGCTGAGCGTGAAAGATTACGGCGGCCTGGACGACGAAGACGCGACCCGCCGGCTACTCAACGGGCGCATCCTCCATGGCACCCAGTTCCGGCAGCCCGACCGCCGGGACGAGCCCACGACCTACTATGTGCCGGAAAGCGGTGTGGGCCTGGCACTGCTGCACTTGCCGGGCGCGCTGCGCGTGGCGACCGTCGGGCTGGGGACCGGGACCATCGCCGCATACGGGCGGGAAGGAGACTACTACTGCTTCTATGAAATCAACCCGGAAGTGGAGCGGATCGCCCGGGAGTATTTTACTTTCCTGAGCGACTGCCCGGCTCGACCTGTCGTGAAGTTCGGTGACGCGCGGCTGTCGTTGGAGCAAGAGAAGACGCCGCAAGACTACGATGTGATCGCGCTGGACGCGTTCAGCGGCGATGCGATCCCCGCCCACCTGCTGACCGTCGAGGCGTTCGCCGTCTATCGCCGTCACCTCAAGCCCTCCGGCGTGATTGCCGTCCACACCAGCAACCGCCACCTGGACCTGGCGCCGATTGTCGCGCTGATCGCGCGGCACTACGGGATGCAGGTCGTGTCGGTGTACGTCCGGGAGGCCGAGGGGCCGGCCAGTTCGAGTTCCGAATGGCTGCTGGTCACCAACAATGAAGCGTTTCTGCACGCCGACGAGGTGGCGCGACTCGCCGAGCCGGTCGCTCCGCCCGACCCGTCGATCCGCATCTGGACTGACCAGTACAGCAACCTGTTCCAGATCCTCAAGGTGCGTGACGACTGGCGCACGACCTGGGCGGAGTGGGGGGCCTGGCTGAAGAAGTGGTGAGGTGGTGCGGCGGGTCCGAAGGGCTAGGGATGTTGTTCCTTCTTGAGCTGCATCTGCCACTTATGGAGCAGCTGCAGCGCGTCGAGCGGAGTGAGCCGGTCGATCTCCGCCTCGCGGATCGTCTCCAGCAGCGGGTGCTCCAGGGGCGCGAAGAGCGTGAGTTGGATGTCGCCGCGTGAGCGGCGGCCGCGGCCGGCGCCGATCTTGGGACGCCCCTGGTCGTCGACATGTTCGGCCTCCAGCTGGGCCAGGATCTGCTTGGCCCGTTCATTGACGCTGCGCGGGACGCCGGCCAGGCGGGCGACATGGATGCCGTAGCTCTTGTCGGCGGCGCCCGGCACGATCTTGTGCAGGAACACCACGTGATCTTCCCACTCTTTGACCGACACGTTGAGGTTCACGACGCCGGCCAGCGTGCCGGCCAGATCGGTCAGTTCATGGTAATGCGTGGCGAACAGGGTGCGGCAGCCGACTTGGTCGTGCAGGTGCTCGACGATCGCCCAGGCGAGCGACAGGCCGTCATAGGTACTCGTGCCGCGCCCGATCTCGTCGAGGATCACCAGGCTCCGCGGCGTGGCGTTATTGAGGATGCGCGCCGTCTCGGTCATCTCGACCATGAACGTGCTCTGGCCGCGCGACAGCTCGTCGCTCGCGCCCACCCGGGCGAAGATCCGGTCGGCGACGCCGATCGTGGCCTGCGCGGCGGGCACGAAACTGCCGATCTGGGCCAGGAGCGTCAGGAGCGCGACTTGCCGGATGTAGGTGCTCTTGCCCGCCATGTTCGGACCGGTGATCAGCAGGATCATGCCGCCCGGGGCCTGGGCCACCGTATCGTTGGGGATGAAGGTGCCCTGGGGTTCGAGGATATCCAGCACCGGGTGGCGGCCGTCGGTGATGTTCAGCACCGGCTCGTCGATCAGCACCGGCCGACTGTAGCGGCGTCGTGACGCGAGATCGGCCAGCGCGGCGAGGACGTCGAGCTCTGCGAGGGCGGCGGCGGTGGCCTGGAGCCGCCGCGCGGCGGCATGCACCGTCTCGCGCAAGGCCACGAACAAGTCGTACTCCAGCGCTTTCGCCTTCTCGTCGGCGGTCAGCACCTGCTCTTCGTAGGCCTTCAGCTCGGGCGTGATGTACCGCTCCGCGTTCTTGAGCGTCTGTTTGCGGATGTAGTCGTCCGGCACATGCTGCTGCTGCGCGGCAGACACCTCCAGGTAGTAGCCGAAGACCTTGTTGTAGCCCACTTTCAGCTTCGGGATGCCGGTCCGCGCGCTTTCCCGCGCCTGGTACTGGGCCATCCACTGCTTGCCGCCCGCGGCCAGTTGGCGGATCCGGTCCAATTCGGCGTGGTATCCCGGGCGGATAACCCCGCCGTCCTTGGCGGACAAGGGGCACTGGTCGACCAGCGCGGCGGCGAGTTGGTCGCGCAGGTCCGCGCATGGGTCGAGCCGGGCCTCCAGCTGGCGCAGCAGCTCGCCGCGTGCGTCGGACAGCAGCTGTCTGATGGCGGGCAGGGTCTGGAGCGTCCGTTCGATGAGGCTCAGGTCGCGCGGGCTGGCACGGCCGGTGGCCACCCGCGCGAGCAGCCGTTCGATGTCGTGGATCCCCTTGAGCTCATCGCGGAGACGCGCCCGCAGACGCGTCTCCTGAACCAGCGCTTCCACGGCGTCCAGTCGCGCGTCGATTGCCGCACGCTGCGTGAGCGGCGCGGCGATCCATTCGGACAGCAGGCGCGACCCCATGGCCGTCGCCGTACGATCGATCACCGCCAGCAACGAGCCCTCGCGGCGGCCGTCCCGGATGGTCCGGGAGATCTCCAGGCTGCGGCGCGTCGCTTCATCGATCTCCAGGAACTGGCCCACCCGATAGGGCACGAGCCGGTCGAAGTGGTCGAGCGACGTGCGTTGGGTTTCGATCAGGTAATCGAGGATGGCGCCGGCCGCGCGGATGGCGGAACCGTCCTCGTCGCCGAACCCGAACCCCGCGAGTGTCGAGGTCTGGAAGAACTTCGTCAGGTTTCCCACGGCAGCCTCCTGTGCGAACGCCCACGCCGGGCGGCGCGTGGTCATGCAGGAGTGGGCCAGGCAGTCGGGCAACGGCGGCGCGTCCTCGGCGACCAGGCATTCGCTCGGACCGATCCGCATCAGTTCGTCGCCCAGCTGCCGCGCGGGGAACCGCGCGGCCCAGAAGCGGCCCGTGGACAGCTCGGCCCAGGCAATCCCCACCTCCGGCCCGCCGTCGGGCGAGGGCGCCGCGCCCTGGACGACCGCGGCCAGGAAGTTGCTTTCGCGCGGGTCCAGCAACGCCTCGTCGGTCAGCGTGCCGGGCGAGACGACGCGCGTCACCTCGCGCTTGACCAGCCCTTTGGCGAGCTTCGGGTCCTCCACTTGCTCGCACACCGCTGCCCGAAAACCGGCCGCGATGATCTTGCCCAGGTAGCTGTCCAGTTGATGGTGCGGGAAACCGGCCATGGGGACCGGGTTCTCCCCCTTGTCGCGACTGGTGAGCGTCAGTCCCAGTTCCCGCGCGGCCGTCTTGGCGTCATCGTAGAAGAGTTCGTAGAAGTCGCCCATCCGGAACAGCAGCAGCGCATTGCCGCACGCCGCCTTCGCGTCCTGGTATTGCTGCATCATCGGCGTCGGAGCCATGCTGGGCGACCCATAGTACGAACGGGACTCGAGCACAGAACGGGGCGGGCAGGTGACGCGGCGTTCGCACGGACCACGCACCCGGAAGAACACCCATGATACGCCGCACCGCCGCGGGCTGGGAATGGGGCGGCCCGGAGAAAATGATCCCTCGTGGATCGCTGCGGGCTCAGGCGGGGCGCGAAGCCGCGCACCGGCGTGGTGCATGATGCCGTTACGCGACCATCTGCTCGTCTTCGTCGTCGGCGTGCGTCGTGATCTCGCCGATGTCCTCCAGGCGGCGAATGATGTCCACAATCTGCTGCTGAACGGCTTCCACCTCCGAGACGCGCACGGCGCCCCGCATCTCCATCTCCTCGCGCAGCATCTGGGCCGCGCGCTGGGACATGTTCCCGAGGATCTTCTGCTGCAGTTCCTCGCTCGATCCCTTCAACGCCATCGCCCACTGGGCGCTCTCGACGTTCTTCAAGACGGTCTGCACGTCCTTGTCACGCAGCTTGTTGATGTCCTCGAAGACGAACATCAAGCGGCGGATTTCGTCGACCAGGGCCGGATCCTCCTGCGCCAGGCTCTCCAGCAGATTGCGCTCGGTGGTGCGGTCGGTCACGTTCAAGATCTCCGCCACGCTCGCCACGCCCCCTGCGTTCTCGAATTGCTGGCTGGTCAGGTTGGCCATCCGCGACGCCAGGCCCTCCTCCACCTGCCGAATCACCTCCGGATTGGTCTGGCCCATGTGCGCGATCCGCTGGATCACCGCCATCTGGCGCTCGGGGGATAGCCCGGCGATGATCTGGGCGCCGTAGGTGGGCGACAGGTGGGACAGGATCAGGGCGATGGTCTGGGGGTGCTCGTCGTTGATGTACGTGATGACGTTCTGGGGATCGACTTTCTTGAGGAACCCGAAGGGGAGCGCTTCGATCGATTGCTGCACCGTGTCGAGCGTATCGCGCGCGTCCTTGCCCAACGCCCGCTGCACGAGCGATTTGGCGACATCCAGCCCGCCGCCGCCACCCAAGACGGCGTTCGGGTTGGCATCGGCGAACTCGTAGATCACCGACTCCTGCTCGGCCCCGCTCACCGTTTCGAGTCGGGCAATCTCAATCGAGACCGCTTCGATCTGCCTCGGCTTGAGCTTGCTGAGCACCAGCGCGGCCTCCTCTTGAGGCAGGCTCATCAGCAGCACCGCCGCTTTTCGCAAGCCGGATGTCAAAGCTACGACCTCCCCGCCTGGTGGCGTGCCAATCCCAGGTATCAGAGAGTATCGTCGTGTGAGGGTGGGGAAATTGAGTCGATTATTCCGCGCGCAATTCGCAGATTCCCCATTGGTCGTGACCCTCGTCGACGCCGATCCGCACGACGGGCGGCCGCCCGCCCATGCGGCGTTCCAGCGCGTTGAGCAGTTGCTGGCCAATGTACTGAGCCAGCAACTCGGCCGTCGTGTTGGCAATGGGCAGGATGGTGCAGTCGGCGCGTGGGAAGACCCACCGCCGGTCCCCGCAGGTGACCTCCACGTCCCGGTCGCCGGCCCGGACCTGGATCCGAGCGTGCCGGGCGGGCAGCAGCGTCCGGTGGTCGAGCGACTGGGTGATCTCGCGCAGGGCCTCGCGCAGCGCGATGAAATCCACGACGTAGTGGTTCTCGTCCAGAGGGCCTTCCACTTCCGCCCACACGCGGTAGTTGTGCCCGTGCAGCGGCTCGCAGGTGTCCCCGTCATAGGTGATGAAGTGCGCCGCGCTGAAGGCGTGGCATTCCTTCTGGAGTCGGACTGAGAAGAATTCCGGCATGGGGCTGGGGCTTGTTCAGTAGGGCGGATGCAGGAGGTCGTCGCGCAGCGCGGCGAACAGTCCGGCGGCGATCAGGTCGGCGGTCGTGCCCGGGTTCCGACGGTGGCCGTCGCTGCGCAGCCAGCGGTCAAGCTCGGCCAACTCGCGCGCGTATGGCGGCGTGCCCGGCTCGCCCGCCTCCAGCACGCGGCGTGCCCGGCGCGCCGCCTGGCGTGACACGGCGGGTCCGCCTTTGCGCGCGATCAGGCTGTCCCCGAACTGGCTCAGCAGCCGCAGCTGCGTATGCACGATCGTATCGGCTAGGGTCCAGCCCTGTCCAGGGCCGGCCAGCAGCCAGGGCAAGACCTGATCCAACACCGTGGTGAACCCGGACACATATTGGTGTGCCACCAGGTCCCGCGGGCTCGCGGCCCGCATCGCCGCCAGCAGGTCGTCCGGAGCCGGGTCGGCCACGTCCAGCGCATGGACCTGTCCCAGGCCGCCCGGCCGGGCCAGCCGAATCGCGGCGTAGACCGCCGCGCTGTCGCGTGCCGTCAGCTGCGCGAGGACCTGCCGGACACCCGGGCCCAGCGGCGTGGTCCGCGGCACCGTCGCCAGCGGCGCCAGCAGCAGGACGGTGCCCAAGTTGGTGTTGATGCCCACCAGCGCGCGTGTGGCCCGGACGGCATCCAGCGCAGCGGGTCCCACACCGTCGCGCCACGCCGTCTCCATGGCCGCCGCGATCGCCACGGCGCTGATCGTCAGATCCACGTAGGTCATGTCGTCGAAGTCCGCGCCGCGGTGGACGTTGCCGGGCTTGGGCGCGGTCGCCTCCAGCACGCATGCGAGGCTGGCACACTGGCCGACCGACAGGCGGGTGCCTGTACACGGGCGCTCGGACATCTCAACCCAACCGCTCCAGGAACTGCTCCAGCTTCGCGATCACCTGCTCCGGCGCATCTTCCACGACATAGTGGGCGGCGTCCTCCAGGCGGTGGACTTCCGCGTGGGGGAAGATCCGCCGCAGCCGTTCCAGGCACTCCGGGCGAAAGCACCAGTCGCGCATGCCCCAGATCAGCTGGCAGGGCCGGTCCAGGCCGCTGAGCTCCCGCTCCAGCTCCTGGAGTACGCCCCAGGTCGGATGGTTCGGCGAGCTGGGGATGTCCTGGACGAACCGGTCGATGCCCACCCGGTGCGCCCAGCTATCGTACGGGGCGAGCAGGCCCGCCCGGACGTCACGCGTCATGCGATCGCGTTTCGCCACCGCCATCCGCAACGCCCCACGCGCAAACAGGTTCAAGCGCCGGATGCACCAGGTGCCCAGCACGGGGATGCGGCTCAAGCGGATCCGCCACGGGATGAACGGCGGCGGAAAGGCCCCGGTGTTGAGCAGCACGAAGGCCCGAAACCGCGCGGGACGCGCCAGGGCGGCGCCCAACCCGATCGGCCCGCCCCAATCGTGAGCCACCAACGTCGTCTCCCGCAGGTCGAGCCGGTCCAGGAGCGCCACCAGGTTCACGATGTGATGGGACAACGAGTAGTGGGCAGGATCCTGGGGCTTGTCGCTCAATCCGCACCCGATGTGATCGACGGCCACCACGCGATGCCCCGTGCGGAAATGCTCGATCAGCCTCCGCCAATAGAACGACCAGGTCGGGTTGCCGTGTACCATCAGCAACGGGCGACCCGCCCCTTCATCCAGGTAGTGCAGCCGCTGGCCTCCCAACCAGAGGAAATGGGAAGCGAACGGGTAGAGCGCACGCCACGAAGGAAGATGCTCGGCCATGTGCAGAGTATATCGCACCATCTCCCGTGCGCATACAGTCGCCCTTCAGTCGACGTTGGCTTGAGCCAGCTTCTGCGCCCAGAATGCGCGAGCCCTGTCCAGGTAGGCCATGACCTGAGCTCTCTGTTGGGCGTCCTCCAGTGGGAGGCTCGTGATCCGCGCATCCATCCAATCCAGGAAGAACTGAGCCGACTTCCGGCTGATCCGCGGCTGCTCGCCCAGCTCGACGTAGTAGGGGCCCGTCGACGCGAACCGGAACGTCTGCGCATTGGCCGCCACCGCCCGGATCAGCAGCCAACCGCTCGTGTCGAACGACACGGGTGGCAACTCTCCCCGACGCTGGCGGTAGTCGGCCAGCCGCACCTCCTGCACGACTCGGCCGTTCTGGATGACCTCCAGGTACTCGATGCGGTCCCGGACGGCCAGGTTCAACGCCACCTGCAACTCGACCACCTGCCCGGCTGCGGCGCGGAACACATGCCCCGGCAGCTGGCCGTTCACGCGCGGACGCAACAGCGGCCCGTTGGTGACCACGACCCGCCCGGCGCGCAGACCCTCCCACCATCCCTCGTAGGTCAGCGTGTCCCCGCAATGCACGTACACGCGGTTGTACCCCACGGGGTTGTCCAGCACCCCGGACGCACTGCCGGCCGACGGCGGGATCCGCAGGCCGCAGTTGAGCAGGTGGTAATAGATGTCCTGGGACCAGTAACCGGTGCCCAGCGGCGCGCGATAGATCGACTCGTCACGCGCCTTGCCCCAAGCTTCGTGGGCCGTCATCTTGTCGCGCTGCATGTGGTTGTGCGCCAGTCCGATGGAATCGGCCAGGCCCAGCGCCACCCAGACCGGCATATCCCACCAGAACGGCTTCTCGACGTCCAGATGCGCGCCCGGCTGCTGACGCGCCAGTTCGGCGAACTGGCTCATCGGAGGGAACTCACGCTGCGTGCGCGCCACCAGCGCCAACGGGTGCGTGAGATTGAAGTACATGAGCGCGCCGCCGCCACGCTCGTCCTCGCCCGCCAACAGGTGATAGTACCGGTCGCCGTCGAACTGAATGATTGCCGGGTCCGGTTGCGGCCGGCCTTTCCAGACATCCCGATCGTTCCACCAAGTGATCACCGGCGCCATATGCAGATCCGCCGCCTGCATCAACAGCGCAATGTCGTCCGGCGGCCGGTGGATGTGCAGATCGCCAGACCACCAGCCCTCCTTCTTCATGTCGACAAACCGCTCCAGGGACACTTCCGTACTGTCCACCGCGCCCGGCTCGATCTGGAACTCGCCCGACCGGACCCGGTACTCGGGGCCCCGCTCGAGCTCGAACGTGTACGGGCCGGGCGCGAGTTCCAGCTGGACGCTCCCCGGGAACGCGAAATGGTCGTACCAGAAAGGCTGACCCTGCGCTTTGACCGCCTTGCCCCGCGCGTCGCGCAGAAACAGGTTCGCCGCGATCGGCAGCCCGGTCTCCGCATCGATCACGGAGATCGTGAATCGGCCCTTCCGCGCCGCGGCGCCCGGCTCAGCGGCCGGCAGGCCGGCTACCGGCAGCCCCGACACGGCGATCAGTGTGCCCGCAACCCACCACATGTGTTCCCTCCCTCCCACGGCTGTAGGCCCTCGCCGACGGCCCACCCGACGCTCCGCCGTGGGGGCCCGGCTGGACGACGCGGCGCACCGCGATCCGATCGCCGATCGCCTTCCGCTTGATGGGCGTTTGGTCCGACGAATACAATGATCACCATGGAAGAAGACTATTACAAGATCTTGGGCGTCAAACGTGACGCGTCTCAGAAGGAGATCCAGCGGGCGTATCGCGGCCTGGCCCGCAGACTCCATCCCGACATGAATCCGGACGACAAGCGGGCCAAGGAGAAGTTTCAACGCGTCCAGCAAGCGTACGACGTGTTGAGCGACCCGGAGAAACGCGAACTGTACGACCGCTATGGGAGCTCGTTCCAGTCGGCCGGCGCCGGGGGTGGGCCGCGGTACTCGTATCAGCAGTACCCTGGGGGGGGCGGGGGCTCGTTTGAGGAGTTCGACTTCAGCCAGCTCTTCGGCGGACGCGGCTCGGAAGGCTTTGCGGACATCTTCCGGCAGTTCAGCGGCGGGCGCGCGCAGGGACGCCGGGCCGCGCCGACACCGGGCCGCGATCTGCAGCACGAGCTGGAGATTCCGTTCCAGCTGTCGATCACCGGTGGGGAAGCCGCGCTGCGCGTGCGACGACCCAGCGGCAAGACGGAGACCATCACGGTCAAGATCCCGGCCGGGATCCAGGAGGGGAAACGGATCCGTCTGCGCGGCCAGGGCGAGCCGGGCGCGACAGGCGGTCGAGCCGGCGATCTGCTCATCACGGTGCGCGTCGCGCCGCATCCGTGGTTTCGTCGCCGCGACAACGACCTGGAAGCGGTGGTGCCGGTCACGCTGGCCGAGGCGGCTCTGGGCGCGAAGATCGACATCCCCACGCCGCAGGGCACGATTACGCTTGCTGTGCCGCCCGGCACGTCGTGCGGACGACGCCTGAGGATCAAGGGGCTGGGAGTCGCCACCGGCAAGGGAACACCGGGCGACCTGTATATCGAAGTGCGCATCGTGCTGCCTCGAGAGATTGATGAAGAGACGGCTCGGCAGATCCGAGCCATCGACGCGCGTTATCCGATCAACCCGCGAGCCGATTTGCAATGGTAGCCACGTGCTTCTGGTGGGCTGTAGCCACGTTGGTACAGGTGCTGGGCCAATCGTCGGACAGTCGATTCAGCCGCCTGCCGCCCAAGGCGCAATTCCGGCTTGTAGGCGGCTTGCTGCTGGTGGCGATCGGCGGCATCGCGCTGGTCACATTGACCTGGCTTGCCCTGCACATTGGCCGCCGCAACCTGCGCCGTCTGGAGAACAGCGACCCTCCGCGCTGGTCCCCGGTGCACGCGGATGACTGGGCGCGCAAGCCGTTGGCCGACAAACCGTCGGCGCGGCCGGACGCCGACGATCCATGAACGGGCGGGCCGATGACGGGAAACCTCCACGCGTATCGGAGAGTTGATCGCATCCGTCGCCGGGCGGATTATGATCGCGTGTATCAGTCACGTTGTTATGCGGCCGATCAGACGCTGGTGGTCCAGGCGTGCGCTAACGGCCTGCCGCGCACGCGACTCGGGCTGTCCATCTCGCGCCGTGTCGGCCACGCCGTACTGCGCAATCGCTGGAAACGCCTGGTTCGCGAGGTGTTCCGGCAGCTCCGGTCCGAGTTGCCCAGCGGCCTGGATCTGGTCGTTCGGCCGCGCCGCGGCGCCGAACCGTCGTTTGCCAAGATCTGCCAGTCGCTCCCTCGCCTCGCCCGACGGCTGGCACGTCAACTGGAGAATGCACGCCCATGAAGCGGCTACAGCGCGCAACTGCCGCGGGACTCACGCGAACGCTCATCTTCCTCGTTCGTGCCTACCAGGTCGTGTTGAGCCCTTTGCTGGGTGGGAGTTGCCGCTTCCAGCCGTCGTGCAGCGCATATTTCCTCGAGGCCGTCCAGAAATATGGTCCTTACCGGGGCACCTGGCGGGGCATTCGCCGCATCATGCGCTGTCACCCGTTCCATGCGGGCGGATACGATCCGCCGTGAGCGCCGCGAGCGCCGCATGCTAGCACGCGAATCGACCTTGACCCCCCAGAAGGGAATAGCTATCGTGCGACCGCGAATTCCTATACTCACGGCCCGCGACCGGTGTGCCGACAGGGAGCGCCACGCGTTGGCGCACGGCAGCCGGTGAGTTGCCCAGGGGCGGGCCCAGCATGGAGCGACACCGGGCATGACGCCACGACTGGTAACCACGGCATGGATGGTGGGGTTGATCCTGCTGGTCGGCTGCAACTCGCCGCTGATCTGTCCGCCGAGTCCGGAGTCGGAGAGTCTGGAGTATTGGGCGGGCGGGGACGGCGAGAACGAAGCGGGTGTGGAGTTGGTGGGTGACGGCACGGCGCCGTTGGGGCTGACGTGGCTCACCATTCAGAACGTGGGGCTCGTCACGAACCTGGCCGACACCGGGGGCGATTCCGGGCCGTCGTCGCACCGCAATGCGCTCATTGGCGAGATGCAATCGAACGACGTGCGGAACCCGGAGAAAGTGCTGGAGTCGCCCAAAGTCTCGCTCGTGGTTGTGCGCTGCGTATTGCCGCCGGGCGTGGAAAAAGGCGACCCGTTGGACGTGGAGGTGGTGGTGCCTCCCAAGAGCAAGACGACCAGTCTGCGGCACGGGTACCTGTTGAAGAGTCGCCTGCGGGAGATGCGGTTGCTGGACAACGCGGTCCATTCGGGCCACGTGTCCGGTCTGGCGGAGGGGCCGGTCGTGGTCGACGCGATATTCAGCGGGACGGGCGACCCGGTATTGGAGACGCGGGGGCGGATTCTCGGCGGCGGCCAATCGCAGATCTCGCGGCCGCTGGGGCTGGGGATCCGCGGCGATTCGACGGTCAAGCGCGCGGCGATGATCGGTGCGGCGATCAATTCGCGGTTCCACAGGTCGGACAGCCACGGCAAGAGCGGCGTCGCGAAGCCGAAGCGGGACAACTACATCGAGTTGGCGGTGCATCCGCGATACAAGTACAACATCGGGCGGTATCTGGCGGTGGTCCGGTCCATTGCGTTGCAGGAATCGCCGGGCGAGCGGGTGTTGCGGATCGAATCGTTGGAGCGTCGGCTGCTCGAGCCGACGACTGCCGAGCGTGCGGCGCTCCAGTTGGAAGCGATCGGGGAAGACGCTGCGCACGTGCTGGTCAAGGGGTTGGCTTCGTCCCAGCCGGAGGTCCGGTTCTATGCAGCCGAGGCGTTGGCCTATCTGGACCGGGAGGAGGCGGCCGAGCCGCTGGGCTGGGCGGCGGCCAACATCTCGGCCTTCCGTTGGCGTGCCTTGACCGCCCTGGCGGCGATGGATCACGTGGCGGCCTACGAAGCGCTCAACGACCTGCTGCATGTGGCCAGCGCGGAAACGCGTTACGGTGCGTTTCGCGCGCTACGGACACGCAATGCGGCGGATCCGTTGGTGCGCGGCGAGTCGCTGGGCGGCAAGTTCGCCTATCATGTGCTCGATTCCGACGGCCCCCCGATGGTCCACATTGCGAAGGTGCAGCGTCCGGAGATCGTGGTGTTCGGTCAGGGTCAGAAGCTCGTGCCGCCCGCCTTCCTGTTCGCCGGCCGGGACATCATGATCAAGGGGACGGAGGACGGGCGTCTGCGGCTCGTGCGGTTCGGGGTCGCCGACCAGGAGGACCAGGAGGAGACGTGCGAGGCGGCGGTCGACCCGCTGATTCGCGCCATCGTGCGGCTGGGAGGCGGTTACGCCGAGGTGGTGCAAGCCTTGCACGAGGCGCGGCAGGGCGGTTATCTTGATGCCAAGGTCGTCGTCAACGCGTTGGCGCATCCCAATCGCACCTATCGCCGCGGCGAGGTGCCCGACAGGGCCGGTCCGGACGAGCCGGAGATCCACGTGGCCAATCCGGTCACCGAACTGTATGCGGACCGCCTCGAATCGGACCGTGTGAAAGGCGATCCCGACACGCCCTACGAGCCGGAGGAGACTGACAAGGAACCGCAGGAGAAAGAGGGAGCAGGCAGCTCGTTCCTGGGTAGAGTGACGGATTGGTTCGCGCATTAACGACTCGTGCGGCGTTTACCGCGACCGCTTGGGCGGGCCTCTAATGCTGAAAGCTTTGGAACTTGTCGGCTTCAAGAGCTTTGCGGACAAGACGCGATTCGAGTTCCCGGCCGGGATCACGGTCATCGTGGGGCCGAACGGGTCCGGCAAGTCGAATATCGTGGACGCCATCAAGTGGGTGCTGGGCGAACAAAGCGCCAAGAGCCTGCGCGGCAAGGACATGTCCGATGTCATCTTCAAGGGCAACGGGCAAGGGCACCGCCGGGTCATCAACACGGCGGAAGCGACGATCATTTTCGACAACGCGGACGGCCGCCTGCCCATCGATGCGCCCGAAGTCCATGTGACGCGCCGCGTGTACCGCAGCGGCGAGGGCGAATACCTGATCAACCGGCAGGCATGCCGGCTCAAGGATGTCCGCGATCTGTTCCGCGGCACGGGGGTGGGAACGGACGCGTACAGCCTGATCGAGCAGGGTAAGGTCGACCGGTTGCTGCAGGCGTCGCCCCGAGACCGCCGCGCGATCTTCGAGGAGGCGGCGGGGATCAGCCGGTTCAAGGCCAAGAAGGTAGAAGCGCAACGGCGTCTGGAGCGGGTCGAGCAGAACCTGCTGCGGCTCTCGGACATCGTGGAGGAGGTGGGGAACCGGCTGCGGAGCGTGCGGTCGCAGGCGGCCAAAGCTCAACGTTATCGCGAGTACAGCGACCGCCTGCAACAGCTGCGCACCCAGATCGCGCTGACCGATTGGCGGGCGTTGACCGCGCGCCTGGAGGCGGCCCAGCAGGAATTGGACCGGCTCAACGACCGCATCGCCCGGTCCGCTGCCGAACTGGCGGCCGACGAGGCCCGTCTGTTGGAGTGCGAGACCGCGATCGTGTCGGTGTCCGAGACGATCCGGGAGCGCGAGCATCGGGCGGCGCGGAACCGCGAGCAGATCCTGGCGCGGGAATCGACCGTGGAGCACCAGCGGCAGCACGTGGAGGATCTGGACGCGGAGTCCGCCCGCGGCCGGTCGCAACTGGCGCTCTTGACCGGCCGGGCGGAGGATGTGGCCTGCCGCCTCGCCCAGACGCGGGACCTGCTCGCGGCGGCGGAGACGGCCGACGCGGCCATCTTGAAGCGCCTGGCCGAACAGGACGACGCGGTGGCCGGCATGCTGGCCCAGCTGCACGTCTGGCGCGGCGACGTGGAGCGGCAGCGGGCCGCGCATCTGGCGTGTGTCAAACGGGCCAGCCAATGCGCCAGTGAACTGGCGTTGGCCGACACGCAGCGTGAGGCGGCTGACGCCGCGCGCACCCGCTGTGACACACGCCTCGCGCAGCTCCGCGCGGACGCCGAGCAGCAGACGCTCCAACTGGACGCGGCGCGCCAGGCGGAAAGCGTCGTGGATGCGGAACGCGCCGCGCTGGCCGAATCGCTCGACGCCGCCCAGAGGGAGCTGGAGGAGTGCCAGCGGCTGCTATCCGGTCGCCGTGACGAGCTGGCCGTCCGGCGGGCGCGGCTGCAGGGCGTCCGCGAACGGGCCACCCTGCTCGACGAACTCCAGCGGCGCAACGAGGGACTGACCGCCGGCGTCCAGCAGGTGCTGGCCCGCGCACAGCGTGACCCGGAAGGGCCGTTCCAGGCCGTGGCCGGCTTGGTGGCCGACATGATGGAGGTCCCCATGCGGTGGGCCGCGCTGGTCGACGCCGCGCTCGGGCCGGTCGCTCAGCACATCGTCTTGCGTGACGACGGCGTGCTGCAGGCGATGGCCCAGGGCACGTTCCGCCTGGCGGGCCGCGTGGGCTTCATCGCCTTGCCGGACGTTCGACCGGGCCCGGAAGGTCGGCAGCTCGACGGTCGCGAGGGCGTGCTGGGGCGGCTGGACCTGCTGGTTCAGCCGGCGCCCGAGATGCAGCCGCTCGTGCGACTGCTGCTGGGCCATGTGTGGGTGGTCGAGTTGCTTGAGCACGCACGACGCTTGGGGGCCGAGGCCCGCGGGGAACGGATCTGCTGGGTGACGCTGGCCGGGGAAGTCGTGCAGCCGGATGGAACGGTCGTCGCGGGCCCCAAGGACACGGGCGGCCTGATCTCGCGGCGCACGGAGCTGCGCGACCTGCGCCGCGAGGAGGCGGTGCTGGCCCAGCAGGTCGACGAGGGCGAGCAGGAGATCTTCCGGCTGCAGGAAAACGCGGATTCGCAGCAGGCGGCGCTGCGGCGACTGGCCGATCGCCACGCAGCCTGCAGCCAGGAGCTGGCGGACCACCAGGTGGTCTGCCGCACGCTCGGCCGGCAGCTGGCCGAGTTGCACGAGGAGATCGAGCGGTTGAGCGCGGAGCGGGAGGCGGTGCACGCGCAGTGGGTGGCGCTGGCCGAGCGCCAGGCGAGCGCCCGGGGGCAGTTGGCGGATGCGGAGGCCCAACTGGCTCAGCTGGAGGCGGCCGCTCAACAGGACGAGTCGCGGATGGCGGCGGGAGAGCAGCAACTGCGGGAGCTGCAGCGGGCGGCTACCGCGACACGCGTCGAACGGGCCAGAAGCGAACAGCGTTTGGACGGCATGCGCCGGCAACTGGGGCAGTTCGAGGCGGACCAGCGGGAGCGGACCCGCGCCTTGGCGGACGCGCACCGGCAGCTGACCGACGCGGCCGCGCGCCGGCGGGCTGCGGTCCAGGCCGCGCTCGAGGCGACTTCCGAACTGGCCCAGCTCTATCTGGACAAGGACGCGCTGGCCGGCGACGTCGCGCGGCATGCCGAGTGCCATCGCATGCTGCTCGCCCAGCGGGCTCAGCTCGGCGACCAGCTGAAGGCGCAGCAGCGCGACCTGGGGCGGCTGCGCGAACAGCTGCATCAGGGGGAGTTGGCGGCGGGCGAGATCCGGCACGATCGGACGACCCTCGCGGACCGCCTGCGCGAGGATTACGGGATCGAGATCGCCGCGCTGGCGGACGACGCGCGCGGAGAGGCGGCCGAGCAGTGGGAGGCGGCCGAGCAGGAGATCGCGACGCTGAAACGGAAAATCAGCAACATCGGCGCGGTGAACATGGAGGCGCTCCTGGAACTCGAGGACCTCGAAACGCGGCATGCGAGCCTGGATCGCCAATTCCAGGATCTGACCCAGGCCAAGGAGTCGCTCGAACGGATCATCCACAAGATCAACGCCGATAGCCGCCGGTTGTTCGCCGAGACCCTGGAGGCGATCCGGGTGAACTTCCAGCAGCTCTATCGCAAGGCCTTCGGCGGCGGGAAAGCCGACATCGTGCTGGAGGAGAACGTCGATATCCTGGATTGTGGCGTCGACATCGTGGCCACGCCGCCGGGCAAGCCGTCCTTCAACAACTCGCTGCTCAGCGGCGGCGAGAAATCGCTGACCGCCGTCGCGCTGCTGCTGGCGATCTTCCAGTATCGCCCGAGCCCCTTCTGCGTGCTGGACGAAGTCGACGCGCCGTTCGACGAGGCCAACATCGGACGCTTCGTCGAGGTGCTCAAGGAGTTCCTCGGCTGGACCAAGTTCGTGCTCGTGACCCATTCCAAGAAGACCATGACGGCCGCCACCACGCTCTACGGCGTGACGATGCAGGAGTCGGGCGTCTCCAAGCAGGTCTCCGTGCGATTCGAAGATGTCAGCGAGGACGGCCGCATCAGCGCGGAGGCGGTGCACCGGTCCGAGCAGGCGCAGGCGGCCGAAGACGAACAAGCCGCATAACCGGTACCGTCCGCCGCCGCTGCGCCGCTTCGCGCGGCAGGCGCGGTCCCTGTAGGCCGTACGCCACCGCCGCTCACGCCATCCTTTGCAACCGGTTTCTTCCGGCGATGCCGTCGCGAATGGCCCAGGCCCGCTAGTTGACGGGTTCGGATTCGATGCTCTGACCGGCCTCTTCGCTACGATACGTGAAACTTTCTAAAGTAATCCCCGCGCTCGAATCGAAAATATCTTTCGGAGGGAATGTCGCGTCACGCACCAGGTTGCTGGACCGGGCACGCGGACGCGGGATTCCCTGCAGGGGGGAACCTGCCGAGGGCATGGCTGCATGCTCTCTACGAACTGCGTGGATCGGCCCGTCCATGACGTTCGTCGCGTATGCTTCCCCCCGAGACGCGTTCATACGCCGAGTTTGCGTGTGAGCGAAACAGAACGGCCCGCCGGGGGAGCCACTGCGATGAAACTCTCCCATTTCGCGGAAATCCGCCGTTTTCGTTCGCTCCGTTTGCCGATGGATTCACGTAGGGCGCGGATCAGAAGGAACTGAACCCCAGCCACCGAGAAGCTAATGTCGTAACGCCCCGACCCAGATTGCCCGTGCCTGGCCGACACCCACAGCCGGCGAGAAGGACCGAGACGCCGGTCAGCACCACGGACAAGGGGCCAGCCGTCGCACCGACCTCGTGTGTGGTGCGACCCAGAACGAGTCAACGTGAGAGTAATGGAGAGCCTGCGATGAAGGTCTTCACAACTGGACAGGTCGCGAAGATCTGTAAAGTGGCCCCGCGCACGGTCAGCAAGTGGTTCGATTCGGGCCGTCTCAAGGGATACCGCATTCCCGGTTCCCAGGACCGACGCATTCCGCGCGAATACCTGATCCGATTCCTCAAAGAACATGGCATGCCCTTGGGCGACCTCGAAGACGAGGCCATGGCCAAGGTCCTGATCGTTGCGCAAGACCAGGTCCTGATTGAGAACATGAAGCGCGAACTGCCGCTCGAGAGGTCGTTCAAGGTCGCCGTGGCGGCCAGCGGCTTCGAGGCCGGCATTCATGCCGAGAGCTTCCACCCGGATTGCATCATCGTCGACTTCTCCATCGGGAGAGTCGAAGCGCTGCAGATCTGTCAGAATCTCCGGAAGAACGCTGATTTCTCCGAGACGATCCTGATCGCCCTGCTGCCCGATGACGGCAGCCCGATGAGTTTTGATCGATCGAGCATTAACGAGACGTTCAAGAAACCGTTCGATGCCAGTCTGCTCGCCGAGCGTCTTCGCACGCTCATCGGCGCGAAAAAGGAACTGGTCTGATCGACGCTTCCATACCGGCTGATCGCCGCAATGGCTCATTCCGTCGTAGCCGAGACCACTACGACGGACTTACATATCTGCGACGGGACGGTCGAACGAATCGACCCGCATGGACTCCGGGGATCCCGGCCCTGGCGTCCTGCCCGTGACGCCCGGTGACGCGGCCCTCGGCCGCGCAGGGCGGCCCGCTGGGCTGCACGACACCCACCAATCCCCCCACGGTGTCGATTCCGCCCGGCGCCGCGCCGGTTACGATGGCCCGCGTTCTGCGGTTACCTTTCCGACGCCGCCGCACCTGGACTCGCGTCGTGGACCTGCTAAACTCGTCTGAGCATTGATGTTGCAGATGGAGGTGCTCGGGCGTGAGCCGACTGTCCCATTTCGACGACCAGGGCGCGAGCCGGATGGTGGACGTCAGCGGCAAGGCCGCGACGCTGCGGCAGGCCCGCGCTTCGGGATGCATCCGCATGGACCCGGCCACGCTGCGACAGATACAGGATCGCCGGCTGGCCAAAGGGGACGTGCTGGAAGTGGCGCGGCTGGCCGGGATCATGGCCGCCAAGCGGACCGGGGAGCTGATCCCTCTGTGCCACGCCATCCCTCTGGAGTCCGTGACCGTGGACTTCGCGTTCCCCGACCCGAGCAGCGTGGCGGTTGAGTCGCATGTGCAGGTGGTGGGCCGGACGGGCGTCGAAATGGAGGCGCTCACCGCGGTCAGCGTGGCCTTGCTGACGGTCTACGACATGTGCAAAGCCCTGGATCGCGGCATGGTGCTCGACGCCATCCGCTTGGAGGAGAAGGCAGGTGGACGGAGCGGATATTATCGACGCCAATAGCCGACCGGCACCCGCGGGGCCGGCCGAGGACTCGTGATGGGGGCCGGTTGGTGAGTCGTACTGCGGAAGAGCACGATTCCGAGATGACGCCGTTGGCCGCACTCTACGCGCCGGTCGCCGAACCGCTGCGACATATGGAGCAGATCCTGCGCCGCGAGATGCGCAGTCGCTATCCGTATGTGGATGAGCTGGTCCGCTACGGGTGCCTGCTGGGCGGCAAGCGACTCCGGCCGGCCCTGCTGCTGCTGGCCGCCCAGGCGTGCGGCGGAGTGAACGACCAGCACCTCACGCTGGCAGCGGTCGTCGAAATGGTCCACACGGCCACCCTGATCCACGACGATGTGTTGGATGAAGCCCGCGTGCGTCGGCACCTGGCGACGATCAACGCGCGGTGGGACAACGAGGCCAGCGTGCTGCTGGGCGACTTCCTGTTCAGCCGCGCCTTCTACTTGACCAGCAGGCTCGAGTCGACGTTGGCGTGCCAGATCCTGGGGCAGGCGACCAGCGTGGTGTGCGAGGGAGAGATCCGGCAGAAGGGCAGTCAGGCGGATTTCTCGCTCGACGAGGCCAGCTATCTGGAGATCTTGGATGCCAAGACCGCAGCCCTCTGCGCCTGCTGCTGCCAACTCGGCGCCCATTTCGCCGGGGCCAGCGAGACGCTCACTCGGCATCTCACCCAGTACGGCCGCAAGCTGGGTGTCGCGTTCCAGATCGCCGACGACCTGCTGGATGTCGTGGGGGATGAGTCCACGGTCGGCAAATCGCTCGGAAGCGATCTGGCCAAACAGAAACCGACATTGCCGTTGATCCGGGCACTCCAAACGGCCACGCCCGCCGAGCGCACGGCGATCCTGGCCGCGCTGCACGACGACCCGCCCGAGTCGGTCGACGCGGTGCGCGCCGTCCTGCGACGGATGGATGTGATCCGCTACGCACGCGAGACGGCCGAGTCGTTTGCACGGCAAGCCTGCGAAGAGTTGAGGCCGCTGCCCGTCAGCCCGGCCAAGGAGTCGCTCCAGAGCATGGCCTCGTTCGCGGTCCGCCGCGCATTCTGACGGCCGACCGCACGGCGCCGCCGACGCCGTGGAACCCGCGACCCAGCCCCGGCATGCGCTCCGCGCTCAGATGACCTCAATGAACAGCCCGCGGCGACGACGCTCCGCCCGACGCGCTTCGTCAATCAGACGCGCGACCTCGGCGACCCGATCGATCCCGTCCAGGAACAACTCCGGGTGTGCAACGTCGCTGGACATGATCTTGATCGTCCCGACGCCCACCAGACGTTCGAACGGCCCCTGCGAGAAGGCCACGTCATCCAGGTCGATCACCTCGATGCAGTCGCTCACCCGGCGGATCAGCCCCGCCTGGCGGATGAACCGCCGCGATGTGAGCCGGTAGTGCACGCTCAATTTGCCATACATCACGTACAAGGCCGTGCCGCCCAGAGCGATGACCGCTGCGAGCAGGCCCAGAAACAGGCCTTCGTCCAGGCCGACCTGCAGGCCGAGCACCAGCGCCCCGATGGTGATCAGCGCCGCTGTGAGCCACAGGCCCGGCGCCGCTTTCGCGCTGAAACTGCCCTCCCACAGCACCTGCTCCTCGCCCGCGTCCGGCCCGGCAGCCTGCTGGGCGACGGCGGCCTCAGGATCCGCGACGGACGACGGCACCGACGGCGACGATGACGGCGACGGAAAAACACCCGGTGCGGCGCCCGGGGCCGTCGGGGCCACGCCGCCCGCCTCCGTGGACGCCGAGTCACCCAGCGCGCGCCCACAGCGGTGGCAGTAGACCGCTCCGGCCACCGCTGGGACACCACAGGCAGGGCAGGTCGTGGTCATGGCTTGGGACTCTACGCAGGTGGAGGCGTGCTAGCACGGCCCCATTATAGCGGCTTTCGGTCCGCCAGAGAAAAAAAATATTCCCCGAGAAAAGGCTGACGGCAGGCGCCCTGGCGGGCGCGTGGCGGACGGCTTGCCGCGCCGCGGTCGGGGTGATCGGTGCGGTGCACGCTCAGCGCACATCGGGTATAGTGATGGGGCTTGCTCTGCCCGAACTCCAACCCGTTCCTCTCAGGACTATCCTTCGCATGCGCTGCCCGTTCTGTCGAGTCGACAACGATCGAGTCATGGACTCGCGAATGGCCGACGACGGTTTTTCCATTCGTCGCCGGCGGTACTGTCTGAACTGCAACCGGCGCTATTCCACGCAGGAGCGTCCGGAGGAAATGGCCATCAAGGTGGTGAAGAAAGACGGCTGTCGCGAGCCGTTCCGCCGCGACAAGATCCGCCAGGGGTTGGCCCGCGCGTGCTGGAAACGGCCGATCAGCGACGAACAGATTGACGGGTTGGTGTCGGAGATCGAGAGCGCGGTGTTCGAGGAGTACGATTCGGAGATCGAATCCCGGGTGCTGGGCGAACTGGTGATGGAGCATCTCAAGAGCTTCGATCAGGTCGCCTACGTGCGGTTTGCCAGCGTGTACCGGGAGTTCAAGGATGTGAACGATTTCGTCCAGGAGCTGCAGCCCATCCTGCAGGACCGGGAATCACGCCCGCGCGACCAGGATCGGTGAGCGTCTCCGGGGATATCCGCAGGGGCTGGAACCGTCACCAGCCGGTTCACCGCCGACTCTCCAGCGGCCCCGGCGCCCCGGACGGTTGCTCAATCAGTCGCCTGGCGCTGGGACCAGTCCTTGCGCTGTCGCGAGCTGGGGATGTCCATCTTCTGCCGGTACTTGGTGACCGTGCGGCGTGCGACTTTCATCCCCTGTTTTTCGAGCGCTTTCACGAGGTCGTCATCGCTGTGCGGGTTGGCTTTGTCTTCGTTGTCGATCAGTTCCTGCAGCTTGATGCGGATGGTATCCCAGGCCACATCGTCGCCGTCGTCGCTGCGCGTACCGCCGACGAAGAACCGCTTGAGCGGGAACATGCCGCGCGGCGTCTGGATCCACTTGTCGTCCACGGCGCGACTGACCGTGGTCACGTGCACGCCGACCGTATCGGCAATCTGCTGCATCTTGAGCGGCACGATCGCTTCGGGGCCGTCGTCGAGGAACCGTTTCTGATGGTCCACGATCGCCTGGGCGACGCGAGTCAGCGTGTTGCGGCGCTGCTCGATCGAATCGATCAGCCACTGGGCGGCGTTGATCTTCCGCTTGATGAACTCCCGCTCCTCCGGCGTCGCCTTGCCGGTTGCCAGCCGCTGCCGATAGTACTCGCTGATGTAGAGCCGCGGGGTACGCGCGTCCTCCAGCACGACGCGATAGGTCCCGTCGTCGGTCAGCTCGACGAACACATCCGGCGTCACCGTGGGGGCAAACTCGTCGGCAAACTGCGCGCCCGGTTTCGGGTTGAGTTTGCGCAGCTGCTCCCACGCTTTCTGGATCTGGGGGATCGTATAACCGGTCTTGCGCTGGATCAGCGGCAGTCGGTTGTCGCGCAGGTCCTCGAGGTGGTTGCTGATGAGCGTCTTGAGTTCCTCGTAATACGGCATGTCCGGCGTCAGTTGGGCGAGCAGGCACTCGCGCAGGTCCCGCGCGGCCACGCCGGGCGGGTCCAGCCGCTGCACGATCTCCAGCGCCTGCTGGGCCAGGGCCAGCTGGTCGGGGCCCGCGTCGGGCGGCAGCAGGTCCTCCAGGCTCGATTTGAGATACCCGCCGGTGCCGGCGTCCAGCGCCGAGATGATCCGCTCGGCCATCGCCGCCAGCGCCGGATCGATCTCCAACTCCCCGATCTGGTGCATCAGGTAGTCGTTGAGCGATTCCGGCCGCGCCATGATGTTGGCCATCGCGTCATGCTTCCGGTCCGCCTCCTCTTCCATGCGGGTCACCGAGCGGCGCGGCCCGTCGTCGAAGGTGCCCGGCGCCTCCCGGTCCATGTTGATCAGACGCTCAAAGTCGTCGGCATTGTCCTTCGAGCTGTCCACGACCAACTCGCGCTCGGAATCCGCCGGCGCATCCGGATTATCCCGCTCCGTCGGCTCATCGGGCAGCGCCGGGTCCACCTCTTGGATCTCCAGCACCGGATTCTCGTTCATCTCCTGCTCGATCCGGTCCTGCAACGCCATGACCGGCAGCTGCAGAATCTCCATCGACTGGATCATCCGCGGCGCCAGCTTCTGGATCTGGGTCTGGACTTGTCGTGCCTCAAGGCCTAACGAGAGTCTCATGGCGACGTGAGCTTTCCATCATCCCCGCGACCGACCGCGCCACGCGGCGCGGCATCCTCATGGAACCTACCCAAATGTACCCCTCCTGCGCGCCGGCGAACCTCAAAATTTCTGCCGGCCCGCCAACGCGTCGGCCAGGATCTCCTTGTTCGTGAACTCCAAGATGCTCCCGGTGGTAATCCCGCGTGCCAACCGCGTGATCTGGACGGGCATTTCGGCCAGCAGGTTGGAGATGTGCAAGGCCGTCCCGTCACCCTCGACCGTGGGATTGGTGGCCATGATCACCTCGCGAAACTGCCCCGTACGCACACGCTCCACCAAGGCTTCGAGCGTCAGCTGGTCGGGCCCCACGCCATCCAACGGCGCGATGCGGCCCAACAGCACGTGATACAACCCGCGATAGACGCCGGCCGCCTCGAGCGACATCAGGTCCCGCGGTTGCTCAACCACGCACAACAGCGTCTGGTCTCGCTGGGGGTCCCGACAGATCCCGCATACCTCCTGCTCCGCCAGGTTGTAACAGATCCGGCAGTAGCGGACGTTCTCCCGCACCTGGCGAATGGCTTCGGCCAGCGCCAGCGCCTCCGCCGCGTTGACACGCAGCAAATGGTACGTCAACCGCTCCGCCGACTTCCGGCCAATACCCGGGAGCTTCGCCAGTTGCTCAATCAAATTCGCAACTGACTCCGTTAGTTGCGTCATGGCTACCCAGGTCCTTATCCACCGCCGCCCGAGAGCTGAGCCAATGCTTCATTGAGACCCGGCAGATTCAACCCGTCGGTCATCGATTGAAGCGCCTCACGATGCAATTGCTTCGCCTTGGCCTGGGCCTGGTTGATCGCCGCCGGCAACAAGGATTCGAGCATCTCCCGGTCGTTCGTCGCGAACAGGGCGGGATCGACGGTCGCCCGCAATACCTCGCCCAAACCGTTCACCTCGATTTCCACCATGCCGCCGCCCGCCGCGCCTACCGCGCGCTCCGCCTGCAGACGCCCTTGGATCTCCTGCATCTTGCTGCCCATCTGCTGGGCAGCTTTCATCGCGGCCGCCAGGTTGCCGAGCCCTTTGAACATGTCAGTCTGCGCCCTCCTGGGTCTCCCGGGATGGCCCCGTCTCCGGCGCCGAACCCGGCGTGCTGCGAGGCAGATCGACCCGTATCACCTCCGCATCGAACAGTTCCACGGCCTGCCGGACCAGCGGGTGCGACTCTTTCTCCCGCATCAACTGAAACAGGGTCGGCGCAGGAACGACTGCGGCTGGACCCTGCTCCGGCATCGTCACGATGTCGATTCGCACGCGTCGGCCCACGATCCGAGCCAGCGCGTGCTCCAGCTGCGCCTTGCGGTCGGGCCGTTCACACGACTCTTTCTGGAGAGTATACCCTTTGCGAAAGTGCACGACCAGGGAATCTGGCGCGGAAATTGCTACGTGATCGTAGTACGACGCCAGGTCGGCCGTCATATCTCCTAACTCTTGCAGGACTTGCTTCCAGACACGGTCCGCCGATTCGGCGGTCAGCACGGTGTGTGACTCGGCGTCGACGCGCGCAGGGCTACCGGGATCGGTCGTTTTTTTTTCCGGTGTCACAGACCGCTGCGGCGCGGCGTCCGGACCACGCCCGGCCGACTCCGTCCCGGTTGGTGCGCGGGGCGCCGGGCGGGACTCCCCACCACGAAGGTGCTCGATCAACCCGGCCAGTTGGTCGAGATCCTCCAGAAGACAGATGCGTATGATGGCGATCTCGAGCAACGCCCGGGGCTGCGTGCTCTGGCGCATCCGCACCACCGCTTCGTCCAGGATCTCGAATGCCGCGAGGGTCGTGTGCAGACCCAACCGTGCGCCGGCCTCCTGCAACGCCGGGTAGTTCGACGCGCTCGCATGACGTAGCAGATCAGGCGGACCACCCACGGCCACTGCCATCAGGTCACGGAAATGGCCCAGCAACTGTTCGGCCAGCTGCCCGCAATCGACGCCCTGGGATACACCCTGATCGATCGACGCGAGCGCGCCGGCGGCGTCCCGGCGGAGCAGGCAGTCGGTGAGCGTCGAGAGCCGGCTGGCCGTTGCCGTGCCGAGCATGCGGTGGACGTGCTCCACGCGCACCGTGTCGGGGCAGTAGGCGAGCAGTTGTTCCAGCAGCGACTGGCTGTCCCGCATCGATCCCTCGGCGCGGCGGGCCAGCAACTGCAGCGCCTCGGGTTCCGCGTCCCGCCCCTCCTGGTGGACGATGTGCTGCAGCCGCTGCACAATCGACGGCACATCCACCGGCGCGAAATCGTAGCGTTGGCAGCGCGACAGAACCGTGATCGGGATCTTCTGCGGGTCGGTCGTGCACAGGATGAATTTGACGTGCGGCGGCGGCTCTTCGAGCGTTTTGAGCAGGGCGTTGAAGGCCGCCGCGGTGAGCATGTGCACTTCGTCGATGATGTAGATCTTGTAGCGCGCTCGGCTGGGACGCACATTCGCGTTGGAACGCAACTGGCGGATCTCGTCGATCCCCCGGTTGCTCGCCCCGTCGATCTCGATGACATCCACGTCTTCCCCGGCGTCGATCGCCTGACAGATGTCGCTCTCGTTGTCCGGATTCGGCGTCGGGCCGTTGGGCGCATTGAGCGCCTTGGCGAAGATCCGGGCCGTGGATGTCTTCCCGACACCGCGCGCACCGGTGAACAGATACGCATGCCCCACGCGGTTGGTCATGATCGCGTTGACCAGCGCCTGCACCAGCTGCTGCTGACCCACCAGGTCGTCGAACGTCTTGGGCCGGTACCGGCGCGCGACCACCACGTACGTGCCGGCCCCGGCAGCAGGCGGCGCTGGCCCCGTCGATGGAGGATCATGTGGCATGGCCCACGGCCCTGGAGCTGAGTGCGGTCGAGAAGCAGACGCGTCCCCTTTCGGAGCGAACCCCGACTGCTTTCGAGCGGCCCTCGCACAAGAGTACCCCGCTTAGGGCTGCTCCTGTTACGGCCTGACCCGGTTCACGGCTCCCCCTTGCGAGGGCCACTCCAAAGCAGTCCATGGTTCTCGATCGCACTCTGTTGTACGCTCCCGCCGTCGCGGCGTCAAAGGGCCGTGGGATCGAGTCGCAGCCGGCCGGGCAGCACGCCTATCCCACAAGGCGGCACGCGTCTGGTACATTGTGCTGACGCATCCCGGAGTGCACAAGCGGAGGGCGACGATGTGAGACTCAACGAGAACGCGGCGCGCGTTGTGCAGGACCTGGTGGCACACGCGGGTCGACTGCGGATCGCTGTCGCGGCGCCGCCCGGGGATGCGCGCGTGATCGACTGCGGGGTGGCAGCCCCCGGCGGGTTGGAGGCGGGCCGGTGCCTGGCCGAAATCTGCCTGGCGGGCCTGGCGCGCGTCGAGATCACGCAGGGGAACGCAGCTTGCTGGCCGGGCCCCTGGGTGTGTGTTGCGACGGACCATCCGGTGCGCGCGTGCCTGGCGTCGCAGTACGCCGGTTGGCCGTTGAGTTACGGCCACTATTTCGCCATGGGCTCGGGTCCGATGCGTGCCGCCCGCGGTCGCGAACCGCTGTTCGAACGGATCGGTTGCCGGGAGCAGCCGGCGCGCGTCGTGGGAGTGCTCGAAAGCGCTCAGCTGCCGCCGGAAGAGGTCCAGCGCGACGTGGCGCGGCAGTGCCAGGTCGAGCCGGAGGGCTTGACGCTGCTGGTGGCGCCGACGGCCAGCCTGGCGGGTACGGTCCAGGTGGTGGCGCGGTCGGTCGAGACGGCCCTGCACAAGCTGCTGGAACTGGGTTTCGATCTGTCGCGCGTGGTGGCCGGATACGGCACCGCGCCCTTGCCGCCCGTGGCTGCGGACGACCTGACCGGGATCGGCCGGACCAACGACGCGGTCCTGTACGGCGGGCGTGCGACGCTCTGGGTACGCGGCGACGATGCCAGTCTGGAGGTGATTGGGCCGCAGGTGCCCAGTTGTGCTTCGCGCGATTTCGGCCGCCCGTTCGCGGAGATCTTCGCGGACTACGACCGCGATTTCTACCGCGTCGATCCGCAGCTGTTCAGCCCGGCCGAAATCCACCTGGTCAATCTGGACACCGGCCGGCTGTTTCGGTTCGGGCAGCCGCAGCCGCAGATCCTCGAGAAGTCGTTTTCGGGTCGATAAGGAGCCGGACTCTGCGGTGAGTACACGTCCTAAGCGGATTGCCGTGCTGGCGGCACGGAACAGTTGGTACCTGCGCGACCTCCGCCGGGCAGCCGGGTCGACCGCCGACGTGACCGTCTGCGATTTCGCGGCGTTGGCCGCGCGGCTCGGCGGCCTGCCGGGCCCGCGCGTGGCGGCGGACGGCGCGGATCTGACCGATTGCGCCGCGCTGCTGGTGCGCTCCATGCCGCCCGGTTCGCTCGAGCAGGTCGTTTTCCGCATGGACGCGTTGGCGCAGGTCGAACGGAGCGGCACACCGGTGCTCAATCCGCCGCGCGCGCTGGAGACCGCCATCGACAAGTATCTGACGCTCGCCCGTCTGAGTGACGCGGGGCTGCGCGTGCCGCCCACCGTGGCTTGCCAAACCTGGGAGGCGGCGCTCGGCGCGTTCGAGCAGTTAGGAGGCGATGTGGTGGTCAAGCCGCTGTTTGGCAGCGAAGGGCGTGGCATCACCCGCGTGTCCGATCGCGCGTTGGCCGAGCGCGCGTTCCGGCTGCTCGCCCAGCTCGGCGCGGTGATCTACCTGCAGGCGTTCCTGCCGCACTACGGCTACGACCTGCGGGCGCTGGTCATCGGCGACCGGTTGTTGGCCATGCGGCGAGCCAATTCGCATGATTGGCGGACGAACGTGAGTCGGGGCGCGACCACGGAGCCTGTGGAGCTCGGCCCCGAGCTGGCGCAGATGGCAGAGACGGCCGCGCGGGCTGTCGGTGCTTCGCTGGCCGGTGTCGATCTGCTGCCCGCGCGCGATGGCCACGTGTATGTGCTGGAAGTCAACGCCGTTCCAGGCTGGAAGGCGTTGGCCCGCACACTCCAGGTGGATGTGGCCCGGTTGGTACTCGATTATGCGAGCGGACTTCGGCCATGAGTGATCCCCTGCCAGGCAACGTCGCCATGCTGCTGCACGATACGGCGGTTCGGGATCCGGACGGCCTGGCCATCGCCGAGCCGCTGGGACGCGACGCGCGCGGCCGTCGGCAGTACCGGCGGATCACCTTCCGCGAGCTGGACCAGGACAGCAGCGCGATCGCCGCCGGACTGCTCGCGCGCGGGGCACGCCCGGGCATGCGCATCGCGCTTCTGGTGCGCCCGGGGATCGATTTCATCGCGCTGGTGTTCGCCCTGTTCAAAGCGGGCCTTGTCGTGATCCTGATCGATCCGGGCATGGGGCGGCGGAATCTGCTGCGCTGTCTGGACGAGGCTCGGCCGGAGGGGTTCGTCGCCATCAGTCTCGTACAGGCTGTCCGCGTCCTGCTGCGGCGCCGGTTCCGCCAGGCCCGGCTCAACGTGACCGTCGGCCGACGGTGGTTCTGGGGCGGTGTGACGCTCGACCAACTGCGGGCCGACGCGCCGCGCGACGCACGGATGGCACCGGTCCGCGCGGAGGACCCGGCCGCCATCATCTTCACCACCGGCAGCACCGGCCCGCCCAAGGGCGTGTTGTACCACCACGGGAACTTCACGGCCCAGGCACGCGAGATCCAACGACGCTATCAGATCGCGCCGGGCGAAATCGACCTGCCGGGCTTCCCCCTGTTCGCGCTGTTCAACTGCACCATGGGCGTCTCCACCGTGATCCCCGTGATGGACCCCACGCGGCCCGCCGATGTGGACCCGCGCCAGATCATCGAAGCGGTCCGGGACTGGGGCGTGACCCAGTCGTTCGGCTCGCCCGCGTTGTGGAATGTCGTCGGGCGGTATTGCGCCCAGCACCAGGTGATGCTGCCGACCCTGCGCCGAGTCCTATCCGCCGGCGCGCCCGTCCCGCCACACGTGATCGCCCGCATGCGCCAGGCGGTTCATCCGGAGGGCGCCATCCACACGCCCTACGGCGCCACGGAGGCCCTACCGGTCGCATCCATCGCCGACACCGAAGTGCTCCAGGACACGGCGGCTCAAGCGGCGCTCGGGAAAGGAACCTGTGTCGGACGCCGCTTCCCGGGGATCGACTGGCGCGTCATCCGTATCCGCGACGACGCGATCCCGGATATCGGCGATGCCGAGCTGTTGCCGGCCGGCCAGATCGGCGAACTGATCGTGTGCGGCCCGGTTGTCACCAGCCGATATGTGACGCGCACGGAAGCCAACGCCCTGCACAAGATCCAGGATGGCGCGAAGGTCTGGCATCGCATGGGGGATGTCGGCTATCTGGATCACCTGGGTCGGTTCTGGTTCTGCGGACGCAAATCGCACCGGCTCCAGACCGCTCAGGGGACCCTGTTCACCATCCCATGCGAGGCAATCGTCAACGGCCACAGCGCCGTCTATCGCGCGGCCCTGGTCGGGATTGGCCCGCCGGGTCGGCAGGTGCCTGTCATCGTGGTCGAAACCTGGCCCGAGCACCGGCCGAAATCGGCCGCGGCCCGGCGGCAGCTGATCGAAGAGCTTCGACAACGGTGTGCCCAACACCCGTTGACCCAGTCGATCCAGCAGTTCCTGATTCATCCCTCCTTGCCCGTCGATATCCGACACAACGCCAAGATTTTCCGGGAGAAGTTGGCGGTGTGGGCCGCGCGTCGAGTACGCCTGTAGACGCGCGTCTCCACCGTCGGCACCAACCGGCCCTGCGGGGAGGTCGGCTGGCTGGCCGGCCTCATGCCCGTGACCGGCGATGGGAGACCCGCAAGGGCCGGTGGATGGACGTACGAGCCGGCGATCTGGCTGGGCGCGGGCCGATCGACTACATTGGGTCGCTGCGGAAGGTTCCGGGTTCGCGCTCTCAGCGGGTGGACCATGGCCGAAGGCAACATCCAGATCCGGTGTCCGGGGTGTGGCAACGCGCAGAGCGTCGCGATGGCGGTCGGGCAGCAGTTGCAATGTCGCGTGTGTCAGACCGTGTATTTCGCGCCGGTGCTGGCCGAGAACCAGCTTCCCGGGGCGGCCGACCAGGAACTCGCGACGGCTGGCCCTCTCGGCACCAACTCGCCCTCGACGGCGGACCGGTCGTCGACCGAGCGGGAGCCGCCGGGCCGCACGGCCGTTTCCGAGACCCGGCAGGTGGATAGCGGATCCGGATCGCGCAGTTGGCGCACGGACGGGCTGGACCTCCCGGCCACTCCGCGGGCCCCGGTCTCGGCGGCCGCTCAGGCGCCGGGTGAACCGGTCCGGGACGGCAGTCGGATCTGGACGGTGATCACGGTGCTGGCGAGCCTGGTTGTGGTGGTGGCGAGTTCGCTGGTCGGTGTCTATTTCATGCGGAAGGGGCGCATGGCTGCCGAGCAGCGGGGGGCTCGGCCGGCGCGTTCCGCGTCGACCGGCGAGTCGGCCCAGATCCACTGGACAGATGCCTCACGCCGCGCGCAACGGCTCGGTTACTTGGACGTGAAGGTCGTCCAGGCGAAGTACGGCGCGGTGCGCGTCAAGGATCTCAACAACGAGGTCATCACGACCGACGACAGCAACCTGCTGGCCGTCACCGTCTCGGTCCACAACCGCAGCCGCGCGCCGTGCGAGTTCCGCAGCTGGTATGCCGGCGGGGCGACCGACCAGGACGGCGTGGAGCTGTTGCCCGAGCTGGTGGATGACGCCGGCCGGGCCTACGACTTGTTGCGGTTCGACGACGTGTCGAGCATCCAGGGCCAGCGTCTGGCGGACGAAATCGAGCCACGGCACGAGGTGCAGGACACCGTCGTCTTCCTGATCCCCCCGGAGACCGATCGGAGCGCGCTGCGGTACTTCCATCTGACGCTGCCGGCACACGCGATCGGCAGCGCCGACTTCTTCCGGTTTGAGATCCCGGTCGGGATGATCGAGGGTTTCTAGTGGCGGCGCGAGCGCCTGGAGCACGCGGAACGGTGAAAGCACTCGTGACAGGAGCCAGCGGGTTTCTGGGCCGGTATCTCGTGGAGCAGCTGATCGCCCGCGGCGATTCGGTGCGCGGGTTCTCCCGCCAGGTACATCCGGCGCTGGACCGGTTGGGTGTCGAGTCGCTGCGCGGTGATATCCGGGACGCGGCAGCGGTCCGCGCGGCGGTTGCCGGGGTGGACGTGGTCTACCACACGGCGGCCGTCGCCGGCGTCTGGGGCGACTGGGAGTCGTTCTACGCGATTAACGTCCGCGGCACGGAGCACGTGATCGACGCGTGCCGGGCGGCCGGCGTGCGGAAGCTGGTGTTCACGAGCAGTCCGAGTGTGACGTTTGACGGGCGCGATCAGTGCGGTGTCGACGAGCGGGCCCCCTATCCGACACGCTGGCTGAGCCACTATCCGCACTCCAAGGCGCTGGCCGAGCAGGCGGTGCTGGCCGCCAACGCGCGCGGCGGCCTGCTTACCTGCGCCTTGCGGCCGCACCTGATCTGGGGTCCTGGCGATCCGCACCTCGTGCCCCGGCTGATCGACCGGGCGCGGCGCGGCCGGCTCCGGCAGGTGGGGGACGGCCGCAATCTGGTGGACATGGTGTACGTCGAGAACGCGGCCCGCGCGCATCTGCTGGCCGCCGATGCCCTGGGGGGCGAGTCGCCCGCGGCGGGCCGCGCCTACTTCATCAGCCAGGGGGAGCCGGTCCGGTGTTGGGACTGGATCAACGCGATCCTGGCGCTGGCCGGGCTCCCTCCGGTGCGGCGGCGGGTTTCGGCGGCGGCGGCGCGGCGCATGGGAATGGCGTGCGAGCTGCTCTACCGAGCACTGCGGATCAAGGGTGAGCCGCTGATGACTCGCTTCCTGGCGGCGCAGCTGGCCACCTCGCACTATTTCGACATCGCGCGTGCCCGGCGGGACTTGCAGTATCAGCCCGTGATATCGACGGCCGAGGGGATGCGGCGGCTGGGCCGGTCCCTGGCCGGGGCGGGCGCGATGGAGTATGCTCATACGTGAGCCGAGCCGGTGCGGGGGGGCGGCCCGGGCCGTGGCTCCCGTGCGGCTTGCCAACCTGGACGGAAGTAGTTAGCCTCAGTGGTTTTCTGTGGACGGGGATGTTGCGGATGATCGCCAGTGACGTGCCACCTCGGCTGCCCGACACGCAGCGGATCGTGATCACGGGGGTCGGCCTGACCGCGCCCAATGGCAACACGCCGTCCGAGTTTCGGGCCAGCCTGTTGGAGGGGCGCAGCGGCGTGCGGCCCTACGAGATCCGGTATGTCGGCAAGACGGTGGCCGGCGTGTGCGACTTCGACGCGACGAAGTACCAGTCGCGCAAGGACCTGCGCCGCGGCACCCGTGCCGGGAGCGTCGGGATCTACAGCGCCAATGAGGCGATCCACGACGCGGGGCTCGACTGGCCGAACCTCGACCCGGCACGCGTGGGCGTGTTCCTGGGCGTGACGGAACACGGCAACGTCGAGACGGAGAACGAGATTTTCCAGCTTAAGGGGTACGACTACGACACGGCCTTCTGGTCCCACCACCACAATCCCCGCACGGTCGCCAACAACCCGGCGGGCGAAGTGGCGCTGAACCTGGGGATCGAGGGCCCGCACTACACGATCGGAGCCGCCTGCGCGGCGGGTAACGCGGGGCTGATCCAGGGCGTGCAGATGCTGCGTCTGGACGAGTGCGACGTGGCCTTGGCGGGCGGCGTGTCGGAGAGCATTCACACGTTCGGGATTTTCGCCAGCTTTCGCAGCCAGGGCGCGCTGGCCGACCACGCGGATCCGACGCGGGCCTCCCGCCCCTTCGACCTGCACCGCAACGGGATCGTGGTGGCCGAGGGCGGGTGCGTGTTCGTGCTGGAGCGGCTGAGCGACGCGCGGCGGCGCCGGGCGCGCGTCTGCGGCGAAGTGGTCGGCTACGCCATGAATACGGACGCGACCGACTTCGTGCAGCCGCACGCCGCGCGGCAGGCCGAGTGCATGCAGTTGGCCATCCGGCGGGCCGGGTTGGTGCCCGCGCAGATCGATCTGGTCAGCACCCACGCGACCGGCACGGTCAGCGGCGACGCCCAGGAATCCGCCGCGCTGCGGAGCGTGTTCGCCGGCTCGGACCGGACGCTGTTCAACAACACCAAGAGTTTCATCGGCCACAGCATGGGCGCGGCCGGGGCACTGGAGCTGGCCGGCAACCTGGCGGGCTTCGAGGACGGGGTCTGCCACGCCACCATCAACGTGGATGAGCTGGACCCCGCGTGTGCACTTCCGGGCGCGGGCCTGGTGCTGAACCAGCCCCGTGAACTGGGCGCCATCGACGTGGTGCTGAACAACTCGTTCGGAATGCTCGGGATCAACTCGGTGGTCATCGTCAAGCGGTACGTCAGTTGACTTTGTGGGGAGAACACGCGGTATGACGCCTGTGGAGATACGAGAGGAGATTGTGGACATTCTGTCGGATATCGCGCCCGATGAAGACCTCAGCGGTCTGCAGGATGACGTGCCGTTTCGCGAGCAGGTGGAGCTGGACAGCATGGATTTCCTGGACATTGTCATGGAGTTGCGCAAGCGGTACCGCATCCAGATCCCGGAAGAGGATTACCCGCATCTGGCCAGCATGCAGAGCACGGTGGACTACCTCGGCCCCATCATGAAGGACATGCAGCGGGTCTCGTAGTATGCGCCATGTATGACACGATCATCATCGGCGCCGGGCTGTCCGGTCTGGCGGCCGGCATCCGGCTGGCTCATTACGACCAGCGCGTGTGCATTCTCGAGCGGCACACGACGATTGGGGGGCTGAATTCCTTCTACCGGCAACGGGGTCGCGACTTCGATGTGGGGCTTCACGCGGTGACCAACTACGCGCCGCCGGGGAGCAAGCGGGGCCCTCTGGCCCGTGTGCTCCGGCAGCTGCGGTTCCGCTGGGAGGACTTCGCGCTGGCGCCCCAGGCCGGCTCGTCGATCGCCTTCCCCGATGTGACGCTGCGGTTCAGCAACGATTTCCGCTTGTTCGAATCGGAAGTGGCGTCCAAGTTCCCCGACCAGAAGGACAATCTGCGGCGGCTGGTCGAGCAACTGGTCGATTACGACGACCTGGACGGCGACCTGTTCTGCCGCTCGACGCGCGGGTTCCTGACCGAGGCGATCAGCGACCCGCTCCTGCGCGAGATGATCCTCTGCCCGGTCATGTGGTACGGGAACGCCCGGGAACAGGACATGGACTTCGGGCAGTTCTGCATCTTGTTCCGCAGCATCTTCCTGGAAGGGTTCGCCCGGCCGTTGGCCGGGGTCCGCTTGATCCTCCGCAATTTCGTGCGGCGGTTCCGCAGCCTGGGCGGCGAATTGCGGTTGCGGTCCGGCGTCAGCCGGATCGTGATCGAGCAGGGCCGGGCCGTCGGCGTCCTGCTGGACAATGGCGAGCAGCTTGCGGCGCGGTACGTCCTGTCGTCGGCCGGGATCGTGGAGACGATGCGGTTGAGCGGCGAGGCGAGCGACACGGCCCCCGCGCCCGGCCAGATGTCGTTCATCGAGTCGATCTCGGTGCTGGATCGCCTGCCGCGCGAACTGGGGCACGACCAGACCATCGTGTTCTTCAACGACAGCGAGACGTTCCACTGGCAGCGCCCGCAGGATGATCTGTGCGACGTCCGGTCCGGCGTCATCTGCTCGCCCAACAACTTCCTGTATGACGGGGACGTGCTGCCGGAAGGCGTCATCCGTGTGACACTCATGGCGGACTACGATCGGTGGTGCCAACTGCCCGACGACCAGTATCGGCTGGCGAAACTCGCCTGGTACGACCGTACGCTGGCCAGCGCGGTGCGGTTCACGCCGGAGTTCCGCCACCATGTGGTCGACACCGACCTGTTCACCCCGCGCACCATCCGGCGTTATACCTGGCACGACAACGGCGCCGTGTACGGCGCGCCCGACAAGCGTTTGGACGGCCGCACGAAGTACGCGAACCTGTTCATCTGCGGAACCGATCAGGGATTTGTGGGGATTGTCGGGTCGATCATCAGCGGGATCCTCGTCGCCAATCGTCACCTGCTGGGCGGCACCTGAGCAAGGCGGCCTGTGTATGCCAAGAGACTTCCTGCAACATGTCCAGCCCTGTTACGACGTGGTCGTGATCGGGAGCGGCCTGGCCGGCCTGACGGCCGCCAACGTCTTGGGACGCGCCGGCTACCGCGTGCTGCTGCTCGAGCAGCATTACAAGCTGGGCGGGCTGGCCACCTGGTTCCGCCGGCCCGGCGGCCACATCTTCGACATCTCGCTGCACGGGTTCCCTTACGGGATGCGGAAAAGCTGCCGCCGGTACTGGACCTCCGACATCGCCGACTCCATCGTGCAGCTCAAGCAGATCCGCTTCGACAACCCGATGTTCTCGCTGACCACGGAGTATCATCGCCAGGACTTCACGCGACTGCTGGTCGCCCGGTTCGGCGTCCCCGAGCGGGCGGTGCGGGAGTTCTTCGAGGCCGTGCGCGCGATGAACTTCTACGACGATCAATCCCTGACCAACCGCGAGCTGTTCGCGAAGTACTTCCCCGGCCGCGGCGACGTCGTGCGGCTGCTGATGGAGCCCATCACGTACGCCAACGGCTCGACGCTCGAGGACCCGGCGATCACCTACGGCATCGTCTTCTCGAACTTCATGGCCAAGGGCGTCTTCTCGTTCCAGGGCGGCACCGACCGGTTGGTCGAGCTGATGCGCGCCGAACTGCTGCGCAACGGCGTCCACATCGCGATCCGCAGCGACGTGCAGAAGATCGTCGTCGAGCGCGGCCGCGTCGCGGCCGTGAACGTGGGCGGCCGCACGATCCGGACCAAGGCCGTGATCTCGAACGCCAACCTGTTGGACACCATCGACCGGCTGGTGGGCCCCGAGTTCTTCGACCGGCAGTTCGTGGAACAGGCAGCGGCCGTGCGGCTCAACAACTCGAGCACCCAGGTCTACATGGCGCTGAAACCAGACGACATGCTGGACGAGGCGACGGGCGACCTGCTGTTCAGCTCCGTGGCGCCGGAGTTCGCGACCGAGTGGCTGCTGAGCCGCGACATCACCAGCCGGACGTTTTCGTTCTACTATCCGCGGACGAGACCGCAAGCGCGGCCGCGATGCGTGATCGTCTCGAGCACCAACGCGCGCTACGAGGACTGGGCCGGCTTGAAGCCGGAGGAGTATGAGGCGGGCAAGCGGGACCTGATCCGCACGACGCTCGATGTGCTGGAGAAATACGTGCCCGATTGCCGCCGGCGAATCGATTATGTGGAGGCGGCGACGCCCCGCACATTCCGGCATTACGCGAGACACCCGGGCGGCGCGAGCTTCGGCACGAAGTTCGAAGGCCTGGCCGTCAGCCGCAGCCTGCCCCAGCAGCTCGGCGGGCTCTATCATGCCGGGAGCGTCGGCATTATCATGTCGGGCTGGCTGGGGGCCATCAACTACGGCGTGATCGTGGCCAACGACGTGGATGCGTTGCTCACGACCGGCGCGCCGGCCCGCCGGGCGGATCCGCTGGAGACCGCCGCCGAGGATTGACCATGAGCCTGATCTCCATCGCCGACGCGATCCCGCACCGCGGCCCGATGCTGCTGCTGGACGATGTCCTGTCTTGCGGCGAGGAGACGATCGTCTGCCGCAAGACGTTCCGCGCCGACGAGTTCTTCCTGCAGGGGCATTTCCCGACGTTCCCGCTCGTGCCGGGCGTGATCCTCTGCGAGTGCGCGATGCAGGCCGGCGGCGTGCTGATCGCCCAGCGCCTGGGGGCGAGCGCCGGAGTGCCGGTCGCGACGCGGATGGACCAGGTGCGGTTCCGCCGCATGGTCCGCCCGGGCGAGACGGTCGAGATCGAAGTCCACCTGCGCGATCAGGTGTCGCAAGCCTATTACCTCGACGCCCGCGTGCGGTGCGAAGGCCAGCTGGCGGCCCGGCTGGAGTTCGCCTGCACCCTGGCCGACCCCGGCGGCAGCTCGCGGAGCTGAACCGGCCACGTTGGCGCCACGATGAAGAACGGCCCGCTCATGAACAGCCCGCTCGACTTCCTGCAACTCTCCGGCAAGACGTTCCTGGTGTTCGGCGTGGCCAATCGGCGCAGCGTGGCGTATCACATCAGCCGCACGCTCGAAGAGTGCGGAGCAGTGGTCCTGCACGCGGTGCGCAGCGCGGAGCAGCGCGCGAGCATCCGCAAGCTGGTGGGCGGTGCGGAGATCCTCGTGTGCGATGTGGAACGCGCCGAGGAGGTGGCCGAACTGAGGCCGCAGATCGGCGACCGCGTCGACACGTTGCACGGCATCGTGCATTCGATCGCGTTCGCCGACTACGAGGGGGAAGTCAAGCCGTTCCACGCGACCGGCAAGTCGCAGTTCCTGCGCGCCATGGACGTGTCCTGCTATTCACTCCTGGCGATCGCCAATGCACTGCAGGATCTGCTCGACCCCGACGCCTCGGTCGTGACGATCTCGATTTCAACGACGCGGATGGCCAGCGAGAACTACGGGTTCATGGCCCCGGTCAAGGCCGCCCTGGACTCGTCGCTCGCGTTCCTCACGAAATCGTTCAGCCGCTTCTCACGCGTCCGGTTCAATGCCGTGGCCGCCTCGTTGCTGAAGACCTCCGCCTCGGCCGGGATCCCGGGCTATGTGGATGCGTACCTGTACGCCGAGCAGGTGATACCGCGACGGAAGTCGCTCGAAACCCAGGAGGTGGCCAATGTGGCCGTGTTCCTGCTCAGCCCGCGCTCGTCCGGGATCACCGCCCAGAGCGTCATTGTGGACGCCGGCATGTCGATCAACTACTTCGACCAGGAGCTGATCCGCCGCGCCCTGCGCCCGACCGAGTAGCCGGCCGTGCCGCCGGCAGGCGCGCGCGCTGGGGATCGGCTGCCCGATCAGGAAGGCGGCAAGGCGGCGCGCGCCCGGGCGACAGCCGGCTCGGCCCACGGCTTGTCCTGGTACAATTCGATCACGCCACGCCGGATCGCGGCCGCCCGCTCCGGGTCGTCTGGGGCCAGCTGATCGGCGTCATCGAGTCGGCGCAGGATCTCCTTCAGGTCGGCGACCGCCACCGCCTCGTTCTTGGCCTGGAGCTGGTCAAGCTGTTCGCGGGCGAGCCGCAGGCAGCGTTGATCCGCCTCGCTGAGCTGCCCGGTGGAGAACACGGCGATCAGCGCCTCGAGCTTGGCGGTCGCGGCGCGTGGGTTGGTGGCCGCCAGCTGGGTGGCGTCGACGTAGGCGCGCTCCAGCGGTCCGAGCGAATCGCTGCCGCCGCGGAGCCGCGCCCGGCGCTCGTAACGCCGCTGCAGTCGATAGAGCTCAAGCTCCTCGTGCAGCGCGCGGATCTCCGGCGCGCGCTCGTCCGTGGGGAAGCGGGTCAAGAAGTCGTCGATGTCATTGCCCACCTTCACCAGGTCCGCAGGCTCGCCATCCTTGCTGACCTCCATGATCCGGTTGTACAGGGTGTCGTCCGATGCCGGGCGGCTGAAGTACCAGATCCCGCCGGCGATCAACGCGCCGGCAAGGAGCGGGGGCGTGATCTTGAGCCACAGCGGCACGCTCTCGTCCACCGTGGTGGACAAGACCGCCCGCTGGCGGGCCGCCTCGTCGAACGTCGTGAAGTGCGTGGCCGGGCCCTCGTCCGGTTCGGACCGGGCCTCGCGCGGCGCGTCCGGTTCCGGCAGGCCGGGCGGCGCCAGGCCCGACATCGCGACGGTCGGTTTGCGGTGCTGGGCCAGCGCCTCGGGGTCGTTCATCAACTCCCGTTCGGTCGGCGTCACGAAGCGTGTCTCGCCGCGTGCGACGGCCGTCGGCTGGTCTTCCACGTCGCCCGCCAGTCGGTATTCCTCGTCCGACGCGAGCGAGAAATGGTCGGAATGCTTGTCGGCCGGCGTTTCGAGAGACAGCCCGTATTCCATGGCCTTCAACCGGTTGGCAACCGCCAAGGCGGTCGCGATGCGTTTGGCCGGGTCCTTCTCCAGCAACTGGGCAATGATCAGCTCGAACTCCACGGGCGTCTCCGGGGCGACACGCCGCACCGGTAGGGCTTCTTCGTACCGCAGGCGGTGAATCACTTCCGCGGCCGTGCGGGAAGCGAACGGCGGACGCCCGGCCAACAGCGCATAGAGCACGCTGCCCAGGCTGTACAGGTCGCTCCGCGCGGTGACCGCCTTGCCTTCGCCCTGCTCAGGAGACATGTAATCCGCCGTCCCGATCACGCCGCCGGCGACCGTCAGCTGGGTCATGCCATAGAGCTTGGCGATCCCGAAATCCGCCAGCTTGATCTGCTCGTCCTCCGTCTGCAGCAGGTTGGCGGGCTTCAAGTCGCGATGGATGACCCCGCGGTCGTGCGCATGCTTGAGCGCCTGGCAGATCTGGACGCCGATCCGCGCCACCTTCCGCCAGTCGAAATGCCGGCCACTGTGCAGCTCCTGCTGGAGCGATCGGCCGTCCACCATCTCCATGGCGTAAAACAACTGCCCGTCCTGCTCACCAAAACCAAGCAGCTGGACGATGTTCGGATGCTTCAACCTCTTGAGCGTCTCAATCTCACCCGCGAACCGTTCGCGAAAATTCGCGTCCGCGCCCAACGCAGGGGCCAGCACCTTGACCGCCGCACGCTCGCCGGTCGTCTCATCGATGCCCAGGTAGACAGTCCCCATCCCGCCGCTGCCTAACGGTTGTTGCACGCGGTACGGGCCGAGTCGTTCGAGAGGTGGCATGGAGAAGGGTTCCTGTGAAGGTGAGCATGACACACACGCCTAGGACCGGTCGCCAGCTAAGGGAACCGACATCGGCACGATGCACTCGGGCACATCATGCCGGGGGTTGTTCACCACCGCACGGACCGCGTACGCTTCCATCGCGTCGGACTCGAACGGGTGCAGCAACCCGGCCAGCTGGACACCATCCGTGTTCTGCGGGTCCAGCCAACTAGTATAGTCTTCCGCAGCCAGGATGACGGGCATCCGCGGATGAATGCCGCGCGTCAGCGCGTTGGCCTCGGTCGTGATGATGGTACAGGTCTCGTAGGCGGCTTCGCCCGCGCCCCGCCAGCTCTCCCAGAGGCCGGCAAACGCGAACGGACGCCCGCCCCGCAGCCGGATGTAGTACGGCTGCTTCGCGCCACCCGCCTCGGACGGTTTCCATTCGTAATACCCGTCCGAGAGGATCAGGCAGCGGCGGTGACGAAAAGCACTGCGGAATGACGGCTTCTGGGCGACCGTCTCGCAACGCGCATTGATCAGCTTGGCGCCCGCCTTTGGGTCCTTGGCCCAGGGCGGCACCAGCCCCCATCGCAGACTGGCATATTGGCGGCCGCCGGCGCGATCGAGCACTCGGACGGCTGCCACCGGCTGGGTCGGCGCGATGTTGAAGCGGGGCGGGGGCGGCGCGGCGACAGTGGCCGGCGCCAGCTCGAACAGGAACTGCTCCGCAAGCTGGCTCATGGGTGTCCGGAGGGTGAATCGACCGCACATGGTCGGAATGGCCCGCAGTCGGAGTGGTGGCAGAAGTCGCGTGAATCCGTCTCCTTGATTTTACGCAGAAGGCGGGACGATCGGCGATAGGCGCCAGGCCGGTCGCCGTGGCCCATCGCCTAACGGAAGTCCCGCGAGGCGACTCGGAACTGACCCAGCGCGCGTGAAAGATCCTCCAGCCGTTCCACGATCACGTGGCTGACCGATTCTTTTGTCTCCAGCCGTCCGTGGGCGAGCCAGGCTGGAGAACGGCGTGCGACCTGGTAGTACCGTTCCCAGGTTGCCTGGTGCACGAGCAGGTTGGCGGTCCCGGTTTCATCCTCCAGCGTGACGAACGTCACGCCTTTAGCGGTGCTGGGGCGTTGCCGCAGGAGCACCAGCCCGGCGACGCACACCCGGCGCTGGTCCTGCAGGGTGCGGAGCTGCTCGGCGGGCACGACCTGCAACCGGTCCAGCGCGGGTCGATGGCCGGAGAGCGGATGTGCTTTGAGCGACAACCCGGCTGTCTGATAGTCCGCGCGCACTTCCTCCTGGAGGCTCAACGGCGGCAGATCCACCGGCGGTTCCGGTTCCGGCTCCAGGCCAGCCAGCAGCGGCAGGTGTTCGGGCGTGCGCGCCTGGGATAATGCCTCCCACATCGCCGTGCGGCGATCGCGCGCGAGCGATGCGAACACATCGGCCTGGGATAACCGCACGATCAGAGCGCGTCCGAGGCGGGTGCGATGCGCGAAGTCCGCCAGCGACCGGAAGGGCCCTTGTTGTTGCCGCGCGTGTGCAATCGTGTCCGCGGCCGAGCGTGGGATCCCTTTCAGCAGGCGGAAGCCGAGCCGCAGTGCCAGGGGCGAGTCTGCTGCGGCGGAGAGCGTGCGCGGGCGGGGCCGGTCGTGTGCAGACTGGTCCGGCAGACGCTCGAGAGTGCAATCCCAATGGCTGGCGTTGACATCCACGCCCAGAACCGTAACGCCGTGTCGTTGAGCGTCACGGACCAACTGGGACGGGGCGTAGAACCCCATCGGTTGGCTGTTGATCAACGCCGCCGTGAACGCCGCTGGGAAGTGGTATTTCAACCAGGCCGATACGTAGACCAACAGAGCGAAGCTGGCCGCATGGGATTCGGGAAACCCGTATTCGCCGAACCCGCGGATCTGCCGGAACACCTGCTCCGCAAACTCTTCGGTCAGCCCCCGGGCGCGCATGCCGTCGCGCAGCTGGTTGCGGAACCGATCGATCACACCGGGCCGCCGCCACGCACCCATGGCCCGCCGCAACTGGTCCGCCTCGCCGGGCGTGAAGCCGGCCGCCACCACGGCCAGCCGCATGGCCTGCTCCTGGAAGATCGGCACGCCGAGCGTCTTCTGGAGCACCTCGCGGATGGCGTCATTCGGGTAGGTCACCGGTTCCTGGCCCGCGCGGCGACGCAGGTACGGATGCACCATGTGGCCTTGGATCGGGCCCGGCCGCACAATGGCCACTTCAATCACCAGGTCGTAGAAACAGCGGGGCTTCAAGCGCGGCAACATGCTCATCTGCGCCCGGCTCTCGATCTGGAACACGCCCATCGTGTCGGCTCGACAGATCATGTCATAGACCTGCGCGTCTTCGGCCGGGACGCCGGCCAAGGTCAGCGCACGGCCGGTGTGCTGCCGGACCAGGTCAAAGCAACGGTGGATAGCTGTGAGCATGCCGAGCGCCAGGCAATCGACTTTGAGCAGCCCCAGCGCATCCAGATCGTCCTTGTCCCATTGGATCACGGTCCGGTCGGCCAGGGCGGCGTTTTCGATGGGCACCAGCTCGCAGAGCGGCCCGCGCGTGATCACCATGCCACCCACGTGCTGCGACATGTGGCGGGGAAATCCGATCAGTTCCTGGACCAGATGCACCAGCCGCCGCCCTGACTCGGATTCGGGATCCAACCCCACCTGGCGACAGCGGTCCGCCAGTTGCGGATCGTCCGCGTGCCCGTCCACCTGCTTGGCCAACGCGTCCACGCGGTCGCGCGACAGGCCAAGCGCGCGGCCCGCATCGCGGATGGCGGAGCGGGTCCGATAGGTGATCACCACGCCGGTCATCCCCGCTCGCTCGCGCCCGTATTTGCGGTACAGGTACTGCAGAACCTCCTCGCGCCGCTCGTGTTCGAAATCCACGTCGATGTCCGGCGCTTCCTGGCGCTCCCGGCTGATAAACCGCTCGAACAAGACGTCCAATTGGTCGGGGTCGACCGACGTGACGCCCAAGCAGAAGCAGACCGCCGAGTTGGCGGCCGAGCCGCGCCCCTGGCACAGGATGCGGCGGCGGCGAGCGAACTGGACCAGGTCCCAGACGGTGAGGAAGTAGGCCTCGTAGCGCAGCTCGCAGATCAAGGCCAGCTCGTGTTCGATCAGGCGGCGGACCTTGTCCGGCACGCCGCCGGGGTAGCGTTGGTGCGCGCCCTGCCAGGTGAGCCGCTGCAAGTACTCGAACGGCGTCTGGCCGGCCGGGGCCAGCTCCTCCGGGTACTCGTAGCGCAGCTCGTCGAGCGAGAACCGGCAGCGCGCGGCGATCTCCAGCGTGCGACGTAACGCGGCAGGCGCGCGGGCAAAGGTGACACGGAGTTCCTCCAGCGTGCGCAAATGGCGCTCGCCGTTCGGCGGCAACCGGTCGACCGCCTCGGTCACCGTCATCCCGTGACGGACGGCGGTCAGCAGGTCATGCAGCGGCTGGCGGCTGCGCGTGTGATAGAGCACGCTGCCGGACGCCACCAGCGGGATGCGGCTGCGCTGTGACAGCGCGAGAAGCTCGTCCAGTTGGCGCTGGTCGTCGGGGCCGCGATGGAGCGCGGCCAGCAGGTAGCCGCGGTCCGCGAACAGATCCCGGAACTGCCGCAGCAGGTCCCGCGCGGGGCGCGTCAGGGGCCGGCATGCGGGGCTGGACCCGGGCCGCGCGGCGTCGCGACCCGGCGGAAGCGGCGCGTCGCGCGCGGTCGTCACCAGGCCCGCCAGCAGCCCCTGCGCGTGCTGCGCCAGATCGTCGAACGTGAGTTCACATTCCCCCTTGGCGGCACGGCGCCGCCCGAGCGTGATCAGGCGGGCAAGCCGCCCGTAGGCGGCGCGGTCAGGAGCCCAGAGCACGATGGGCGGCGTGTCCTGCAGCGTGAGTTCGGCGCCGATGATCAATGCCAGCGACTGCTCCCGAGCGGCCGTATGCGCGCGCACCACGCCGGCCAGCGTGTTGCGATCGGTCACTGCCAGCGCGGCGTATCCCACCGCGACCGCCCGCTCCACCAACTCGTGGGCGTGCGAGGCGCCTTCGAGGAAGGAGAAGTTGGTCTTGCAATGCAGTTCGGCATAGGTCACGCGTCACGACTCCGTGGGCGGGCAGAGCGAACGCACGAAGGCCCGCAGCAGACGCCGGACGTCCGCCACATGCCGCGCAATGTCCGCAGATTGCTGCGCGGACCAGTACTGCAACCGCTCGGCGATCCACACCTGATGCTCCAGTTTCCGCAACGCGCGCTGGGCGCGCCGCAAGCCGCGGAGGAACGTCGAGGCGTGCCGGCTGTAATAGGCCGCAACGTGCAGCGGAATCGCGAGGGCCAGGCGGCGCAGCTGCCACGTCAATCCCAGATGTTCCGAACGCGGGAACAGGTTCGTGCTCCGATAGATCACTTCCGCCAGATCCATCGCACGCTGCCACAATGGCAAATCTCGATACGAACACATGATGACAACCCTTGTGCGTGCCGCCTGCCGCAGCCCGGCGGCGGGACGCGCATGTCGACGCAGACCCGGCGACTCGCGACGGGCCGCCAAGGCTCCACCTCTTCAGCCGAACAGGCCGTGCAGGAACCACCGGCCGTCGTCAAGTTGCCGGAAGATCCAGAACCAGTGCCCGCCATCGGTCTCGACACGGTAATAATCGCGACGCACCGATCGCCCACGCCACCAGCCGGTCTCGATCCGTTCAGGGCCCCAATAGCGCGTCACGCGATACGCGCGCTGGTACATGTGAAAGCGGATCGGCGGGCCGTCGGGGACGACCGCCACCACGGCCAAGGGGAGCGGTGGAGAACGCAGATGCAACGGGCGGGCCATCTGGTGACGACGCATCCGACGCGCCAACGCCGACCGGTCGCGGCGGCCCGCACGCGGCCACTGCGTGAGCGGCACATAGCCGTACGCGTGCTCGGGCTGCGCGTCCGCTTCCAACTGCGGACGCGCGACCGCGACCGGCCCTAAACGGCTGCTCAAGCGGTCGATCAGCTGGGCCAGAGACCGGCGCGTGGGCCGGAGCGTCTCGGGGAACAGCTCCGGTTGCCGGACTCCTAACGGGGCGGTGTGCACCGCCTCCACCTCCACCTGCTCGACCAGACCCGGCAACGCGAGCTGCTCCAGCTGCATCCGCACCAGTTGAACCAGGTGCGCGACGGCAGCAGTCGGTTGAAACAGGCTGACGCGCAGAGCACACGGCGTGCCGCGCCCCGCGCCGCCAGGCCCTGCGGAAGGCCCTTCCCAACGCCCGGCCGGCGCCGCACAGCGGAAACGACAGGTCAGTTCGAGAACTCCTTCGCTGCGCACCCTCAAGGGCCGGGCCACGCGGTCGATCAGTTGCGTCAGCAGACATATGAGTACCGAGTGGCGGTCGGTAGGGTGCTCCAACGCCAGGCCGGCGTGAAAAACGGGCGGCGCCTGATGGGCACGCAGGACTTCGGGCGCCAGACCCCAGAGCTGGTCCCACCGTTGCAGCAGGCGATGGCCAAACCGCGCCGCCAGGCTCTCCCGCGGCAAATGCGCCAACTGCCCGATCCGCAACAGGCCCAGTTGCTCGAGCAGTGCCGCCGTGTCGTCAGGCAACCGTAACGCCCGAATCGGCAACGACTCCAATACCGCAGCGCTCTCGGCGGCCGGGACGACCAGGACCGTCGAGCAAGAACCGCGCTGCGGGCTCTGCCCGCGCTGCGACATCCCGTAGTGTGCGACAGCCCAGGCGGCGCCCGGCGTATCGGCCATGGCCACCCGGGCACAATAGCCGCGCTGCTCGAAGGCCTCTGCCACCTGATGCGCCATCGCCTGTTCGCCCCCGAAGTGCGAAGCCAGGCCGGTCGCGTCGAGCAACAGGTCCGCGGAGAGACCACGGGAGTCCGCGCCGTCGGACGTCGACAGGTCGTGCGTGTCCAGGCTTATCCACGGACTGAAGCGCTCACACCACCGGGCCAACGCGGCCAGCGTCGCCGCGTCCGCCGCGGGATCGTGAGGCGCAAGATGTATCTGCCGGTACGCCTGCTCGTCCAAAGCGGCGGCCTCCGTCAACGACATCCCACGCCGCACGCCGAGCCGATGTGCGGCGAGAGAACAGGCCGCCACGCACTGCCCGCGACGTGTGTCGTGGGCATATAAGATAATCGCATGCCCTTTAAGCGGGGGCTGAGCGACGACCAGACGCTGAATAGGCCAACTCGGTAACCGGATGCAAAGGATACGCTTCATGGAGACAACTCGCTGCCTGCACCTGGCCGGTCACAACATCAATCTCCAACTCCACCGATCCGCCGCTGCGTGCCTGCCGACAACGCGTCAGCTCCACACGCAATCGCCGACCCGTCTGGGAATCCCCCGCAGCCGACGCGTGCGGGTGGACCCAGAACTGCAACGCGGCCCACGACGGTTGCTTCCGCGCTGTACTGCTACGCACCAACAGACCCACGCCGCCACCGCACTCGGCCGCCAACTGCAAACGACGGAACTGGCGCGGGTCCAAACGCTCCAGCGGCGACCACACCGCTGCGACCCCCGGACACCGCAGACATTGGTCCAAGGCCCAGAGCTGGTCCGGACCCTCAGGAGCCCGGATCACCAAGACCTCCTCCAACTCGATCCCCAATACGACTGCCGCCGGAGGATAGAACGACTGCCCCGGATCCAAAACAGCCAGCGCACCGCCCGACAAGGCCGCCTGCCGCGCCAAGGTCAACGCCCATAGCCCGGCACCACCCGCGCCCACGCCGACACCCGGACCCGCCTCCTCCAAACACTCGATCAATACGCCCCGCGGCAGACCGCCACCCGGCAAAAGACGGTCCAACGCCCTGCAACCCGTCGAAATCGGCGACTCATCCCGCGCCGGCCGCCGAGTTTCCCACCGCGCCAACTGCGCGCGCAAGGAACCCACAAGCGACGGGGTGGGCGAGCCCAACTGGGAAACTGACTTGCTCTTGCTCACCACAGCACCTCGTGATTAGTGTACATTTGTATCGTAACGGCGTCAAGCCGAAATGTTCGAAACTTTCGCGAGCCCGGTGGGTTTCATGCGCTAGGGTGAGCCGGCCGGCTCGAACCCGTAAACGCTCCCGTCCGATCGCCAGCATCGCTGGACAATCAACGCCGAACCGGGCGTCCAGCCCGTGTCTTGGACCCGCTCTGGAGGTATGCTCATGACCACAACCGTCGCACGCCGGCTCGGGATCATCCGCGTCATGATGCTGGCCGGTCTGGTGATGACCCTGAATACGGCCGTCGTCGCAGCCCAAGATTCCCCCGCTCCGACGCGCGATCCCGCGACGCAACAGAAAAAAGCCCACGATCCCCGACCGGGTCGACTCGAGCGCTGGCCCGGTGCGCAGCTGCCCGGTCCGGCCGCACGCGGTCGACCGGCTCCCGCTGTGGATGACCGGCTCACGGAGCTGGAAGCGAAACTGGACGCGCTGATCCACGAAGTCCGCCAGTTGCGGCGCGAGATCCAGCGTCAGCGCACGCACATGCAACTCGGATCACGCGGACCGCAGCCCGGTCCGTGGTCGCCGCCGTATGCTCAACACGGCGCCTTCCGTGCGCCGGGCGGTTGGCAGACTCCCTGGGGACCGCAATTCCAAGGTCCGCCGGCCGGGTTCGGTCCGCCGCCGTGGGCTGGCAAACGCACTGGTCCGCCCCCGCTGCGCGACCGCGCGGGCCAGAAGCCGGCACCTGATCGAGAGCGCGATGGCGATCGCGATCCTGAGCCCGATGCACGATAGGCCGACCATGCCTGGCCGACTGCTGACGTGCTACCGGTCGTAGTTGTCGGTCAGCGTGGCCAACAGGTCATCCACTTCGACGCCGCGCAGCTTGGCTTGTTCCCAGTGTCGCCGCGCCTCCGCCACATGCTGTGGTTGGCGGTTCTTGACCGTTGCGGCACAGGCGCCGAAAAGCACCATGTTCTGCGCGTCGTTCACATCCACGCCGGAACGCGCGATCGCCAGCGCGAGGCCGGCCGGCATCGTGGCCAGCGTGTACCGCTCGTTACGCCCCTGGTTGCGGATCGTGATGGAATCCCGGCCAGTCTCCACCACGATCACGAGCCGGTCGGCCGACGCACCGATGGTCAGTTCCTGCGTGGCCTGCAGTCGCGGCATGGTCTTCGCCACGAGGCTCCAGAACTGCTCGGCACACTGCCCCAGGTGCCGCACACGTTGGACCATGGCCCGGTGCTCGACAGTCGTCGCAAGTCTCTCGGCTTGGCTCAGCAAACGGGCGGCGACCGGGAACTGACGCTCCGCCATCGCCAACTGGGCCTGCAGCAGAAGGCGTCCGAGCGCCGGGTCGGACGTGCGGCGGGAGACCGAATCCGGCTGTGAGCTGGCGACCGTCGGCGGAGGGTCGGAAACCCGGCTCGGCTGTGAGCTGGCGGCCGCCGGCGGAGGATCGGAAACCGGGCCCGGCTGTGAGCTGGCGACCGTCGGCGGAGGATCGGAGACCGGGCTCGGCTGTGAGCTGGTGACCGCCGATGGAGGGTCGGAAACCGAGCCCGGCTGTGAGCTGGCGACCGTCGGCGGAGGGTCGGAAACCGGGCCCGGCTGTGAGCTGATCGCGGGCGGCGTCGGCAGGAGGTTGGGTACGGCCGGGCCGGCTGCGGCTGGCAGCTTGGTGTTCATCGGCGCGGTGGCGGGCGATGCCGCGGTGGGCTCCGGTTGGGTCGGCGCGGGCGTGCCGGGCGCGACCTGGGACGGTGTCGTGTTCGAAGCGTCGTCATGCAGCGCAATGGCCAGCAAGATGACGGTGAGAACGACCACGATGCCAGCGATCAGCGCGGCGATGGGCAGGAGCGAGGAGGGCGGCGTGCGCGGCGGCGCGACGTGCGCGTTGACGGGTCCTGGGGGCACCGGTTCGCGCACGATGGATCCGCCCGTCGCATCCAGGCCGTCGTCGACCGCCGAGATATCCGCCTGGGTGTGCGTGTCACGTGGAGGCGGCACAGGCCGGGGCTTGAGCGGGACCGCAGGCGCGCCGGGAGCGTGATCCGGTGTTCGCGCCGTGCTCGGCGGCCCGTTCGGTGTGGATATCGCAGCGTCGCCGGCCTGCGGCTTGGGACCCATGCCTGGCGGATACAGGTTGGGGTCGAGGTTCACCGGCGCGATATGGGTGGGCACATCACGCGGGGCCGGCTGCTGGCTCGCCGACGCGCTTTGGCGGCGGAGGTTGGCATCGTAGGCCGCTTTGCGTGCGGGGTCTTGGAAGCAGACCTTGGCTTGTGCGAGCTCGTCGAGCAGTCGGGCCCAGGCGGCCGCCTGGGCGCCCGGCCGGAAACCGCGCACGCGTGCGAGGGCCTTATCGACGGCGGTGATCAGTCGGGCCTGATCGGGCTCGAAGGGCGCGGCGCCCACGAGCTGGTAGTAATCGGGGGCCTGCAGGTTGCTGTCGAGCCCCAGCCATTCGCGATACGGATTGAAGACCTCGTTCACCGACCGGCCGCCTGTCGAGGACCTGGGGGACCATTGTCTCTATGATAAGCGGGAACTGGTGGCCGCTCAAGATGTTACGGCGACGCGGGCGGCCTGGACGGCCTGTTCGTACGAGTGCTGCTGGTGCCGGTGCGCGGGCTGACCGGCCTTGGGGCGCACGCGTTGGTAGCGCCCGTCCGGGCCGAGGCAGCGTCCTTTGACGTTGTCGCGCGCGTAAGACTCGAGGATCGCTTTGAGGCGTTGGCGGGCAGCCGGCTGTTCCACGGGCACGAACAGTTCGACGCGTCGCACGAGGTTACGGGGCATCCAGTCGGCGCTGGAGATGAACATCAGCTCTTTGCCGCCGGCCAGGAAGTAGATGATGCGGGAGTGTTCGAGGTACCGGTCCAGGATGCTCACGACGCGCACATTTTCGCTGATCCCGGGCACACCGGGCCGCAGGCAGCAGATGCCGCGCACGTTGAGCTGGATCTTCACCCCGGCGCGGGACGCCCGGTACAGGGCGTTGATCACTTTGGTGTCCACCAGCGCGTTGATCTGGGCGATGATCCGGGCGGGTTGGCCCTGGCGGGCGCGTCGCGTCTCGGCCTCGATCAGATCCAGGATCCGCTCGCGCAGCCCCAAGGGGGCGGCCTCGATCTTCTGGTAGGACTGCGGCTGCGAGTAGCCGGTGATCGCGTTGAAGAAGTTGACCCCGTCCCGAGCCAGCTCTTCGTCACAGGTCATCAGGCTCACGTCGCTGTACAGCTGGGCGGTGATCTCGTTGTAGTTGCCGGTGCTGTAATGGACGTAGCGGCGGATGCCCGTCGGCTCCCGGCGGAGGATGACGCAGATCTTCGCGTGCGTTTTGAGTCGTTTCACGCCGTAGAGGACGTGAACCGAAGCCGGCTCCAGGCGTCTGACCCAGTCGATGTTGCGGGCCTCGTCGAACCGCGCCTTGAGTTCGACGATCGCCGTGACATGTTTGCCATGCTCGGCCGCCCGCTTCAATGCGGCGACGATCGCGCTGTTGCGGCTCGTCCGGTACAGGGTCTGCTTGATGGCCAGGACGTTCGGGTCGACCGCCGCTTCCTCCAGCAGTCGGACGACCGGTTCGTAGCTCTCGTACGGCTGGCACAGGACCACGTCGTGCCGCGCGATCGTGTCGAACATGCTCACGGCCGGGTCGACCGCCGGCGATGGCTGGGGAGGCCACGGTTCGTACCGCAGGTGGTCGTAGCCGGCCAGGCTGGTCAAGTTCATGAAGGCGGCCAGGTTGAGCGGGCCGGGAACACAATACACATCGCTGTCGCGCACTTTCAACGCCGTCTGCAGGAAGGCGCGGAGCCGATCCCCGGCGGTGGCGGCGATCTCCAGACGCACGCAGGCGCTCTGCTTGCGGGCGGTCAAGACCTGCTGCATGCCGGAGAGCAGGTCGGCTGCCGAATCCTCTTGGACGCGCAGGTCGGCGTTCCGCGTGACGCGGAAGAACGTGCAATCGCGCACCGTGACGCCCGGAAAGAACCGCGCGACATGCATCTGCAGAGCGTCTTCCAGCAGGATGTAGTCATACCCGCCCTGCGCGGGCAACGCGATGATCCGATCGATGGTTCGCCCGAGCGGGATAACCGCGAACTGCGGTGTCCCGGCCGGCTCGGCCGGCGCGAGTTCGACGCAGGCTGCCAGGTGTTGCTTGACCAGCAGCGGAAACGGCTCGCCGGGCGCGATGCGCATGGGCGTCATGACGGCGAAGATCTCCTGGTCGAACAGCCGACGGACCGCCTCCGCCTGGGAGGCGTCCAGGGACTCGGGGCCCAGCCGCCGGATGCCCCCCCGGGCCAGCGCCGGCTCGAGGTCGTGCAGGAAGCAGCGGTACTGGTCCTCCATCATCTGGTGGGCCCGGCGCGTAATGGCCTGGAGCTGCTCGTGGGCCGTCATGCCGGCCGGATCCCGCTTGCCCGGGTTCCGGTCCAGCAGCAGTTGGAGGCCGCCGACCCGCACCATGAAGAACTCGTCCAGGTTCGAGCCGGTGATCGCCAGGAACTTGAGCCGCTCCAGCGGCGGCATGTCCTGGTCGAGGGCCTCGTCCAACACGCGCTGATTGAACTCCAGCCAGCTCAACTCGCGGTTGATGTACATCGACGTGGCTCGTGTCATCCTTGGCGCCTCCCATCGGCCCTACACCAGCACGATCGGACAATCGAGGTTCTCCAGGAGCGTCTGGACGGCGCCTTCATCGAGCAGTCGGCACTGGCGGCTGAGCAGCACCCAGGCCGCGCGATAGTCCTGGGCCGATTGGATGAGGGTGCTCAGCGCGCCGACCGGGCGCGCAGGCACGCGGACATGCACCTCGTAGGCCGCCAGCTCCTGGCGGATTCGGCCGGCCAGGTGAGCCGCCGTCTCCTGTGGGCCGCCGCAGACCAGCACGACCAGTCCCCGTTGCTGGCGCCGGCCGACCTCCGCCGCCGTGGCGAGCGTGCGGGCGCTGACCGCCGCCGCCTCGACGACCGCCACGACCGGTCGCGTCGCGGCGCGCAGGCGCGTGCCCAACGGCGCACGGACGGCCGGCGCATGGCTGCGCGATCCGAACAGCACGAGATCCACTTCGCGGGTCGCCGCCAGCGCGCAGCGGAGCACGCGGCCCCGTTCGACGGAGAAGGAGCAGCGGATCTGCACGCTCGCCGCCGTCCGCTCCATCAGCTCGCGCACATGTTCCGCCTTGTGCTGCATCGCCCGTTCCATCGATTTCCGGTCGATCGGCCGGGCGACGCCGGAGCCGGCCGTGATCTCCTGCATGAACGGGAGGTCGGCCATCCGGAGCAGGTTGATGTCTTCGACGTACAGCCCCTGGAATTCGGCCTGGAAGTCGGCGGCCAACTGGGCTGCCAGCTCCATCGTCTCGGGGTCGGAACAGGCGTCGTCCAAGGCCACCAGAATGCTGCGAATCATCCGAGGGTCGTCGCTGTTCATGGTTTCGCCTCGTCTTGGCCCGGCTGCGACAACTGCCGCCGGATCTCGAACAGCTCGTTCACGCGCGCGGCCACCAGGCAGTTGATCGTCCCGGGCGGATAGGTGCCCGCGGCGTCCGCCGCGCCGGCCGGCACGCCGGTCAACAGCGCGATCGCCTCGTCGACCGTTTCCACCGCGTGCACTTGGAATCGGCCGGCGGCCACCGCCTCCACCACGTCCGGGCGCAACATGAGGTGTTTCACGTTGGCCTGCGGGATCAGCACCCCTTGGTCGCCGGTCAGCCCCCGCGCCCGGCAGACGTCGAAGAACCCTTCGATCTTCTGGTTCACGCCGCCGATCGGCTGGACTCGCCCGTGCTGGTTGACCGACCCGGTGACCGCCAGCTCCTGGCGGATCGGGACGCCCGACAGGGCGGACAGCAGCGCGCACAGCTCGGCGACCGACGCGCTGTCGCCGTCCACATGCCCGTACGACTGTTCGAAGACCAGGCTGGCCGAGAGGGACAGCGGCCGGTTCTGGGCGAAACGCGTGGCCAGGAAGGACGAGAGGATCAGCACGCCTTTGCTGTGGATCGCGCCGCCCAGCTCGACTTCCCGCTCGATATCGATCACCTCGCCCTTGCCGATCCGTACGGTGGCGGTGATGCGGGAGGGCTGGCCGAACGAGAAGTTGCCCAGGTCGATGACCGACAGGCCGTTGACCTGCCCCGCGCAGGCGCCCGCGGTGTCGATCATGACGGTGCCGCGCTGGATCTGCTCGTACACGTGGGTCCGCACACGGTCGGACCGGAAGACCTGCTTGTCGATCGCCCGTTCCACGTGCGCGGCGGTGACGGTCGCGGCGCCGTCGGTCGAGGCCCAGTAGTCGGCCTCGCGCAGCAGGTTGGCGATCGACTGCATGCTGACCGACAGTTTCTCCGAGTCGCCGGCGAGCCGGGCGCTCTCTTCGATCACCCGGGCGATCGCCTGCTTGTCGAACGGCCGATACTTCTCCTGCCGCGCCATGGTGGCGATGAAGCGGGCGAACAGCAGGCAGTTCTCGGGCGTGCGGTCCATCTGCTCGTCGAAGTCCGCAGCCACTTTGAACAGCTCGGCGAAGTCCCGGTCGAACTGGTAGAGCATGTAGTACAGCATCCGGTCACCGACCAGGATGACTTTCGCGTCCAGCGGGATAGGCTCCGGCTCGAGCGTCACCGTGCTGATCAAGCTCAGCGATTCCCCCAGCGATTCGATGCGCAGCTCCTTGGAGTTGAGTGCGCGTTTCAGCGCCTCCCAGGCGAACGGCTGCTGGAGCAGTTTCAGCGCGTCGAGCACCAGGTAGCCGCCGTTGGCCCGGTGCAGTGCGCCGGGCTTGATCAGCGTGAATTGGGTGACGAGTGTGCCCATGCGCGACTCGTGCTCGGCCCGCCCCATCAGGTTCTGGTAGCTGGGGTGGTTCTCCGTCACGACCGGCGCGCCCCGGGTCTTGCCGTGGTCGACCAGCAGGTTGACCCGGTAGCGGTGGAAGTTCGGCTGGCCGGCCGTCGGCACGCCCAGGATGTTGGCCGGCATCTCTTCCTGCGGCTGGAACTCCTCGGCATGCTCGATGACATCCTTCTCCAGGGCGTCGAAGTACTCGAGTACGTGCGGCAGCTGCACATAGTCCTCGCGCAGTTCGGACAGCAAGTGGGCGATCGCCAGCCGGGTCGCCTGGCGGTTCAGCTCCTTGATCTTATCCCGCGTCTCCATGCGCCACCGCGGGATCCGCTCGATGACCTCCTTGAGCTCCTCCTGCAGCTCTTTGACGGCGTCTTCGATCTCCTGCCGCTCCTCGAGCGTCAGCTTCTCGTACTCCTCCGGCCCGATCACCTCGCCGTTCCGCACCGGCGCCATGGCGTAGCCGCCCGGGGTGCGGACCAGTTGGATCCCGCGGGCCAAGGCCCGGTCCGCCAGCGCCTTGAACGCCTGGTTGTGCCGCTCCTTGGCCTCATGTTCGATCTCCTGGATCCGGCTCTGGTGCTCTTCCATCTGCAGCGTCGAAGGGATCGTCGTCTTAAGCCGCTCGACCAACTGGGCCATGTCGCGCTGCAGCCGCACGCCCCGGCCCGGCGGCAGGCGCAGCGCCCAGGGCTTGTACGCCTGCTCGAAGTTGTTGACGTAGCACCAGTCGTCCGGGGTGGCCTCAGTCGCCGCCTTCTCGCTGAGAAACAGGTTGACCGTCGTGCGTTTGCCCAGGCCGGGCGGCCCGAGCACGAACATGTTGTACCCGTCCCGCCGGATGCCGATCCCGAATTGGACCGCGTCCAACGCCCGAGGCTGGCCCAGGATCTGCTGCAGATCCTCCAGGTCGTCCGTCGTGTCAAACGCCAAGTGGTCCGGCGTACAGCGCCAGCGCAACTCCGAGGGACTCAGTTTCATGGGGTGGTTCCTGCAACTGGTCGTGGGGCCCCCGTACCCGCTCCATCCTAGGCCATCTCCAGGGCGGTTGCGAGGGGCCCGGTTTGCGTCGGCCCGGATCGGGAGATATGATGGCAGATTCACCGGCCCGCAGTGCGTAGCTCGGGGCGTCGACCTGGGGGCGGCGGTGAGTGTGGTTTGGTGCGAGGCCCGATCCGGCGGGGTGAACCGAAGCGCCGGTCCGGCCGCGGCACCTGAGATGCACGTAGTGGAGATGGGGACCGTTTCATGAACGAACGACGCGTCGTACTGGCGGAAAGCGAACTGCCCGCCCGATGGTACAACCTGCAAGCCGACCTGCCGCAACCGCTGCCGCCCGTGCTGCATCCGAGCACGATGCAGCCGATCGGGCCTGCCGATCTGGCACCCCTGTTCGCCGAAGAGCTGCTCAAGCAGGAGATGTCGTCCGAGCGGTGGATCGAGATCCCCGACGACGTGCGCGCCGTGCTGGCCATGTGGCGCCCGACGCCGCTGGTCCGCGCGAAGAACCTGGAACGCGCGCTGCGCACCCCGGCACGGATCTACTTCAAGGACGAAAGCCACAGCCCGCCCGGGAGTCACAAGCCGAACACGGCGGTCCCGCAGGCTTACTACAACAAGGTCCAGGGCATGCGGCGCTTGACGACGGAGACGGGGGCCGGCCAGTGGGGCAGCGCGATGGCTTTCGCCTGCAAGCAGTACGACATCCAGTGCAAAGTCTACATGGTCAAGGTCAGTTACCAGCAGAAGCCGTACCGACGCTCCATGATGCAGATGTGGGGGGGCGAGGTGACTCCGAGCCCTTCGACGGAGACCGAGTCGGGCCGCCAGATCCTGGCCGCCGATCCGCACACGCCCGGCAGCCTGGGGATTGCGATCAGCGAAGCGGTCGAAGCGGCCGTGCACAGCGACGACACGCACTACACGCTCGGCAGCGTGTTGAATCACGTGATGCTGCACCAGACGGTGATCGGGCTGGAAGTGGAACGGCAGATGGAGCAGATCGGCGATTTCCCGAACGTGCTGGTCGCGTGCTGCGGGGGCGGCAGCAACTTCGCCGGGCTGACTTTCCCGTTCCTCCGCCACAAGCTGCAGGGCAAGCCGCTGCGGTTCGTGGCCACCGAACCCTGCTCGTGCCCCACCATGAGCCGCGGGCAGTTCCGCTACGACTGGGGCGACACGACCAAGTTGACCCCGCTGATCAAAATGTTCACGCTCGGGCACAGCTTCGTGCCGCCGGGGATTCACGCGGGCGGGCTGCGGTATCACGGAATGGCCCCGATGGTCAGCTTCGCCTTGAAACTCGGACTGATCGAATCCGCCGCGTTCCATCAACTGGAGTGCTTCGAGGCGGCCCAGCTGTTTGCGGAGACGGAAGGGACGATCCCGGCGCCCGAGACGTCGCATGCGATCCGCGGTGCGATCGTGGAGGCCATTCGCTGCCGGGAGCAGAACAAGGAAGAGTGCATCGTGTTCAATTTCAGCGGACACGGGCTCTGCGACCTCAGCGCGTACGACCGCTACCTGAGCGGCGATCTGGAAGACTACGCCTATCCGCAGGAGAAGATCGAGGCCGCCATCGCCGAGCTGCCCAACGTCGATTGATGGTGCGCACGCCATGACCGCCGAACCCCGTATCCTGCTCACCACGCGCCGGTTCCGCGTCGAGCGCGTCGAGCGGACGACGGCGGCCGGCGTCACGATCCAGCGCGAGGTCATCCGCCACCCCGGCGCGGTGACGATCCTGCCGCTGGTGGACGCCGACCACGTGTGCTTGATCCGCAACCATCGCGTCGCGGTCGACCGCGCCCTGGTGGAACTGCCGGCCGGTACGCTCGAAGCGGGCGAAGACCCGCGGGAAACCGCAGAGCGCGAGCTGCGCGAGGAGACCGGGTATCGTGCGGGCCGCCTCGAGCTGCTCCACACGTTCTTCCTCTCGCCGGGAATCCTCGACGAACGAATGCACTTGTTCCTGGCCACGATGCTCACGCCGGGAGACGCGCAGCGCGAGGCCTGCGAGGAGATCGAGAACCTGGTGGTGCCCTGGGAGACCGCGATCGACTGGGTGCGGCGGCGCCAGATTGAAGACGCCAAGACGATCGTCGGCCTGCTGTACTACGACGGGCTCAGACCTGCTTCGTCGTCCGCCGCTTCATGCGGTGCAGCTTCTCGTGAGCCGCGTTGATCACCTGCTGCGTCGCGCCCGGCATGGACAGCACCCGATCCAGATCCGCCGACGCCTTCACGTCGTCGTGATCGCGCGAATAGGCCAACGCGCGGTTCAGCAGCGCCATCGCCACGATGTCGGCCGGCGCGCCCTTCGTATCGATGACCGTTGTGTAGTCCTGGATCGCGCCTTCCAGATCGCGGTCCCCTGCCTTCTGCATCCCACGCTTGTACAACGCCGTAGCTCGACCACGTGCGGACAATGAACCGAACAGCTTCGAAATCAAACTCATGTTCGACCTCTGAGCAAACGACACTCGCGGACCGGCACTCCCCACCTGAGCCTGGCTTCTCCCCTCCAACGCCTCATTATAGCGAAGCTCCGTCAATCCTGGTGGCGGACCGCCCGCCATTTGCCACCCGCGTCCTGCTCGAACTCGAACTCCCAGACCACGCTCGGACCGCCCAGGTCGGCGTGCGTCAGCGACACCCGCATGGTCGCCTGCGTGCCTGTCACCACCGGCCCGTCCTGGACCTCCTTGACGCGCAACTGCATGTTGTGCTGCTTCAAATACTGCTCGATCGCCGCCTTCATCGGCGCCGGATCGATCGTCGGACCCGCCCGGCCGCAGCCGGCGGCGAATAATACCAGGGCGGGGAGGCTGATGCCCATGTAGAGAGATCTTCTTCTCCGGCGTCGGATGCCGGGCGGCGGGACACGCGTGTGGGAGAGCATGGCGACGATACCTCCTGGGTCATGCAGACTCAAACCGGCCGATTCGCGCGCATGGTCAGCTAGCCGGCCTCGATCGTGTAAGGCCGGCGCTGGGCGCGTTGTTGCCAACGGTTGGCTTCGTCGTCACCGACGATCTGCTCGGTTTCGGGGTCCCAGGTCAGCTTGCGTCGCAGCCGAACGGCCAGGTTCGCCAGATGGCACGCGGTGACGGTGCGATGCTGGATCCTGACCGGCGAGACGGGTTCCTGGCGGGTCTTCACGCAGTGGAAGAAGTCGGCCATGTGGTCGTCACTCGGCCTGACGCGCCAGGCGTTGGCGGGCAAGGGGTGCTCGGCCAGTTCCTCGAAGGGCTTCCCCGACACGCCTCCGCGGTTGACGAACACCCGGCCCTGGTCCCCGATGAACATGATGCCGTTGCGATCGTTTTCCACGCCTTCATACAGCAGGGAGATGCCGCCGGGGTACGACATGCGGATCCGGAACCGATCGGGCGTCGAGAAGCAATTCGGGCGGCCTTCGTTCGGGAACGTGGCGGTGCCTTCGATCGTCAACGGGCCGCTCAGCTCCAGGCCCATGCCCCAGTGGGCGATGTCCATATGGTGGTTGCCCCAGTCGGTAATGATCCCGCCCGCGTATTCATACCACCACCGCCAGCCGCGTTGCCGCGCGTCCCAGTGCGTACGTTCCGGGCAGTAATCGTGTTCCGGGGCCTGGCCTTGGTACATGTCCCAATCGAGTTCCGGCGGGACCGGTTGTGCGGCGAACGGTCCGCCCGAGGTGGAGAAGAACGGCAAGGTGACGATGACTTCCTGGAGCTTGCCGATGCGGCCGTTCCGCACCAGCTCGACCGCCGTCTGAAAACCCCTGTCGCTCCGCTGCTGGGTACCGACCTGCACGATGCGCCCGGTCTGCTCCACCACGCGGCGGAGGATCTTCCCCTCGTCGATGGTCAGCGTCAGCGGTTTCTCGGCGTAGAGGTCCTTGCCGGCTCGGCAGGCGGCGACGTTGATGGGGGTGTGCCAGTGATCGGGCGTGGCGTTGAGGATGATGTCGATGTCCGGGCGATCCAGCACGCGGCGATAGTCGCCATACAGGTCGGGCTTGCCGCCGAACGCTTCCCGGGCTCGTTCCGCATGCCGCTGATCCACATCGCACACGGCCACCAGGTCGCCCAGCGCGGCGGCGGCGCGGGCGATGGCCAGGCCTTCGCCGCCCGCGCCGATCAGCGCGACGTGCGGCCGGTCGTTGGCGGCGGTCGCCTCCTGGGCGGCCCGCGGTTGAGAGGTGAGCCAGTAGGGTACGGCAGCTGCGGCAGCCACTGCGGCCGTCTCCTGCAGGAACGTACGACGGGTTGTCGCATGGCGAGTCGACATGAGCAGTGCTCCACGAGGCGGGTCCTGATCCATTCGAGTGCGCACCGCCAGCGTGCCAGATCGCCGAGCATGTGTCAACCACCGCGGTGTTCGGGCGCCGGGCACACCCTGATTGATCGTTTCACGTTCTCAAGCCGGGCAACAGCGGGTAGATGAGAGCCATCAGCAAGCACCGAAAAACAAGGTCACTCCTTCCGGCGCTGCCGAAGATGCCGGTTCAGTCCCGCGTGGATTGCCTCGCGAGTCATCCATCAGGGTGAGGCTGCCGACCGCCTTCGGCCTTGTCACATCCCGCGATACGCTCCATGCGGATCAGAGCCACCAGGCCCGAGACGATGATCAGGGCGCCGCAGACCTGGGCTGACGTGAACCGGATGCCCCACACCGGCCACTCGACGGCCGCCACCAGGACGGGCGCCAGCAGCATCCAGGCGCGCAGCCTCCACACGGGCATGCGACGCAGGGCGGCATAGTACAAGGGCAGCGAGATGGCCGTCGTCGCGCCCAACGCTATGATCCAGACCCAGGCACCGGGATCGGATCCAACGCGCGGGAGCACCGCGTATTCGCCGCGGGCGCCCGCCAGCGCCGCGAACCCGAGCCCACTGAACGCCAAGTTGTAGAACGCGACAACCAGCTCGTCCATCGTGCCGAGGATGCCCCGGATGATGAACGCGTTGACCGCATAGCCGCACGCCGCACCGACCACCATCAGGTCGCCGACCAGGTGACCACCCAGGTCGAGATGGTGGACTTCCATGAAGACGGCCAGTCCCACCAGCATCACGCCCAGGATCAGCAGCTGGCGCGTTCGGATCCGCTCCAAACCCAGCCAGCTTCCAATGAGGACGACGAACACCAGGTCGAGCCGGAACAGCAGCGCCGCGTTGGTCGCGGTGGTCCAGCGCATGGCGTTGTACCAGAGCAGGTTCAGCCCGATGGCGACCGCGCCCATCCACAGCAGCGCGCGGCAACAGCGCCCGGGCCGCAGGCACCGCCAGCCGCCGGAACCCGCCGCGATCCAGAGAGCCAGGATTGACACGGTGATCACCCGGCCCAGAACGCCGGCCAGGTTGAGCGGCCAGATCTCCTTGGCCCCCCGGACCAGCAGGTTGACCGCGACCCAGCTGACGATCGCCAGGATGGCTATGACGATGTTCTTCATGCTGCACGGCTCGCCGTCACAGCCACCCGCCGTCTCGGCCGAGGCAACGCGCTAATCGAGTTCCTTCACGCGCAGATTGCGAAAAAACACCTCCGCGCCGTAATTGCCGTGGGCATGCAGGCCGATGTGGCCCCGGGTGTACTTCAGACCCGGATGCTCCGCCCCGTCAAGCGGCTGGACCTGGTCCAGGTCCGCGTCCACGATGACGACCCCGTTCAAGGTGACTTTCACATGCCGGCCGTCGCAGACGATTTCCTCGTCGTTCCACTGGCCGGCCGGCTTGAGGTGGCCCGTCTTGGCCGGCACGACGCCGTAGATCGATCCGTGGTGCTGATAGTCCTTGAGTTCGATCGGGTCGCCGTCCTCATAGTAGGCGTCCTCCAACACTTGGATCTCCATGCCGTAGAGGTGCGGTTCCGGGCTCACCCGGGCTCGGATGCCGATCCCGTTATTGCCGCCCGGATCCATCTTGACTTGGAACCGGAGCACGAAATTGGCGTACTCCTTCTTGGTGAAGATGTGCACCTGTCCCGTATCCTTGCAGATCAGCATGCCGTCCTTCACGTAGTAGCTGCTCGTGTCGTCGTTCAGTCCGATCCAGCCGTCGAGCGATTTGCCGTCGAAGATCGGCCGAAAACCTTCGGCCGCCTCGGCGGCGCTCAGCTTGTCGGCCGGCTCCGGCTTCGCGTCTTGGGCCGCGACAAGCGATAACATGCGGAGCAGCATGAGCGACATCAGGCAGAGGGCGTGCATGGCGGGTAGCCTCCTCCAGGGTGTTGTGCGGACCGCGCGCTGAACCGCGTCGGCCGGTGTGGGTGGCAACAGCTGCCATTATACGGACTATCGGGGCCCCGCGTAACGGCGCGGGCAGGCCCGGCCGGCGTGCCCGTGCGGTTCGCGCTGGTGCGCCGGGCGCGGCGCGCACGCCCCGTGTCGACCGTCGCCTCATCCGCTACCGTGCTTAGCGTCCACCGTCTCCGAGCGCCGCGCGCAGTTCACGCGCATCGACACTGCCGTTGCGGTCGAGATCCAAACGTTCAAACAGCGCGTGCATCTCCTCGGGCAGCTCATCGCGCGTGACGCGCCCGTCCTTATTCCGATCGAAGCCCATCAGGCGGCCCGCTTGGGGAGGCAGCCCCGCGCCGGGCGCTCGCGAGAAACCGCCCGCGCCGCCGGCCGCGCCGCCGAACCCGCCGCGCGCCGCGCCGGGTGCGCCGCCGAACCCGCCGGGAGCCGCGCCGGGCGCGCCGCCGAACCCGCCAGGCGCCGGACCGGGCGCGCCGCCGAAGCCGCGAGGCGCCGCGCCGGGTGCGCCCATGGCCGGCGGCGGGCCGGCCGGCATCAATTCTTCACGGGACAACTTTCCGTCATGGTCGGTATCGAGTTTCCGGAGCGATTTCGCAGCGGCAGCGATCTCTTTCTTCGACAGCTCGCCGTCGCCGTCGATATCCAGTACCTGCATGAGCAGGTTGACCGGCACCCCGATGCCCGGGGGCGGCGGGTTTTCGCCCTGCTGGCCGGCTGCCGGCGCGTCCGCCGCCGGCACGTTCTCCGCGTTGCGTTCGCGGCGTTGGGCCAGCGCGGCCACCGTACTGAACATCACGATCACTGCCATGAAACCGACGACACGACTGCTGCGATTCATCGCCATTCTCCCGGGAAGCACACCCCTCAATATGTATCGTGCGCATAAGGACATGTCCCAGTATACTAGCGCCGCCAGCCCGGGGGAAATGCCTCGGCCCCGACATCCGCGGCCGCGCAGCTGCGGATCGTGCGCCTCCAGCCCGGCCGACACCCTACGCCGTGCACATCCGGCGGGACCCTTACGGGCGGCCGAAATGCCGGTCGGCGAAGGCCAGGTACTGTTGCCAGTCGTAGTCGGTCACGTCATGCTCGCCGTGGCGGATGTGGTACCCGATCGTGCCGGCCACCGGCGAATCGACCGGCGGCATTTCCGATACCGGCAGGCCCTCCGTGCCCAGCAGCCGGTAGACGGGATCCGCGCCGAGCGCCGAGAGGAACTCACCGCGCGGATCGGCCCACCAGTCCAGCTCGGCGCTGGCGACATACACCGGTCGCGGAGCGATCAGGGCCACCAGCATGTGCTGGTCGATCGGCAACGCATCCTCGCGCCGGTTGTACTGCTTGAAGTTGCCGCAGAACCAGTGTGGAAACACCTTGTTGATCCGCTCGACGGTCTCGCCGAAGCACCGCCGGCTCAGCGCCGCGCCGCCACAGCCCGAGTCGTTCGAGATGACCAGCGCGAACCGCGGGTCCTCGGCGCCCGCCCAGAGCGCCGTCTTGCCGAGCCGCGAATGGCCCAGCACAGCCACATGCTGGTGGTCGACATCCCCGTCCGTCTCGAAGTAGTCCATGGCCCGGCTCAGCCCCCAGGCCCAGGCGGCGATGGAGCCCCACTGGTTATCCGCCGGCCGCGTCTGGCCCGCCGCGTAGAACAGCGGATGAACCCCGTTCTGGAACGCGTCGTCGTAGTCCGGGTCGATGTCGCCGTAGTAGATGGTGGCCAGGCCGTAGCCGCGCGCCAGGATCATCTCGACCGGCCAGCGGCTCCGGGCCGCGCCGCGCGTCGCCTCGGTGGCCCGGTGGTCCACGATTCCCGGCCCGCCACCGCGCATCCAGCGCTGGGACAGGCGAATGCCGGGATCCGGATGGATGGCATGGTTGCCCTGGAAGTTGAGCCCCACGAAGAGCGGCACGGGGCGCGGCGTGGCGGCGGGCAGGTAGAGGAGGATATCCATCGACGGCCCTGTCCGGTCCTGGCTGAAGTACACCGTCACTTGCTTCCGCACCGCCTTGCCGTCCAGCGCATGATCGTCGCGCTCGAAGGCCTCAAACCACTGGTCCGCGCGGCGGGCGGGGCTGTGCCCGTACATGTGTTCCCGGAACAGCTCGAGGATCTCCGGGCGGCGACGCGCTTCCCAGGTGGCGGCGTCCGTGACCGGCTGGCCATCGGCCAGCGTCAGCGGATCGGGCAGCACGTACTGCGGCACCAGCGCCTCGTCCTTAATCACCTCCGGCTCTTGAGCGGCGGCAGGGCGTGACGGCAGCCCGGACAGGCAGGTCAGAATCAGGGCAGAGATCGCACAGGATCGCGTGTTCATCGAGAGTGTCTCCGTGGCGAAAGTCGAACGCTGATGCGCAAGCCGGCTCGGCACCGCCTACCATCGTACCGTAACAACCAGCCGGCTGCATGCCCCGGAACCGCGGTGCGCGAGACACGTCTTGGAGGAGCCCGTTTCTTCCCCGTTTCTTCTGCCTCCCGTTGTGGTAGACTCTCGGCCGGAAAGACAGGTTCTCAACGCATCGCAGGAGTGTGGCATGTTGAAACCGGAAGATGTGGAAGTCACGACCTTGGGCCGGCGAGCGTACGATTCGCCGTTGCGCCCGGCGCGGGAAGGGGGGTTCGTCTCCGATTCCACGCGGGTACTGCAGCAGTTCGAGATCAGCGACGAGCAGCCGCTCGACCCGACGGTGACGTTCGAGAAGGCGGGACCGCGCCAGCACTTGTTCTTCGACCCGCCGCGGACGACCGCCGCGATCGTCACCTGTGGCGGGCTGTGTCCGGGGCTCAACAATGTCATCCGGTCGGCCAGCCTGGAGCTGATCTTCAACTACGGCGTCCGCCGCGTGCTGGGCATTCGCTACGGGTTCCGCGGCCTGAACCCGGCGGTCGGAGATCCGCCGGTCGAGCTGACGCCGGAGTTCGTCGAGCGCATCCACTACTTGGGCGGCACGGTGCTGGGCAGCTCGCGCGGTCCGCAGCCGCCGGAGGCGATGGTCGACTTCCTCGAGCGTGAGCAGATCGACATTCTGCTGTGTGTGGGCGGCGACGGGACCCAGCGCGGCGCACAAGCCTTGTATCAGGAGGTGCGGCGGCGCGGGTTGCAGAAGGCCATCGTCGGGATCCCCAAGACGATTGACAACGATATCGCCTACGTCACCACCACGTTCGGCTATGCGACGGCGCTGTCCAAGGCCGAGGAGGTGTTGCGCGCGGCGCACACCGAAGCGCGTCAGGCCGTTAACGGCATCGGCCTGGTGCGGTTGATGGGGCGCGATGCGGGCTTCATCGCGGCCGGCGCTGCGCTGATCAGCCAGGAAGCCAATTTCGTCCTGGTGCCGGAAGTCCCCTTTCCGCTCGAGGGCGATGACGGGTTCCTCGCGGCCCTCGAACGCCGCGTGCTGAGACGCGCGCACGCCCTGGTCGTGGTTGCCGAAGGGGCCGGTCAGCACCTGTTCGGCAACCGGCCGGCGCGCACCGACGCGTCCGGGAACCCGATCCACGAGGATATCGGGCGGTTCCTGCGCGATCGCATCGAGGCGCATTTCGCGCAGCGCGAGATCCCCATCAGCCTGAAGTATCTGGACCCGAGCTACTTGATCCGCAGCGTGCCGGCCAACGGGTGGGACATGTTCCTGAGCGACCAGATGGCGCGGCACGCCGTTCATGCCGCCATGGCCGGCAAGACCGACGTGCTGATCGCGTCCTGGTTCAGCAACTTCATTCACCTGCCGATCCGCATCGTCGTCGGCCAACGCAAGACGATCGACCCTGACGACATGCTGTGGACCGGCGTGCTGGCCGCCACCGGGCAGCCACGTTGGTGAATTGCGGCCCGTGGGACGCCGCGCGGTCAGGCCGCCTTGTGCGGCGCGGACGCGGGCCGCGCCGTGTCGCCGCAGGCCGCCAGGCACTTGCCCACGAACTCCCGCGTGCTGGCGGTCCAGTCCGGCAGCGCATCACCGTCCGGTCGGCGTGGGCGCGGGAGCCGTCCAGCGGCTTCGATGTCGCACAACAGCCGCGCCAGACTCTCGGCCGAATGGGGATCGAAGTACGTGCAGAAATCACCCCCCACTTCGCGGTGGACCGGGATGTCGCTCACCAGCGCCGGCAGGCGGAGCTGGAGCGCCTCGGCAATCGGCAGGCCGAACCCTTCGGCATGCGACGGGAAAACCAACGCTTTCGCCTGCGTGTAGCAGTAGGCAAGTTCGGCATCGGTCAGGTCGTTGAACATGAACAGCGACCGGCCGTACTGCGCATGCCGGACGATGCGGCGGACCAGGTCGTCGCATAACCAGCCGATTCGGCCCACCAGGCAGACCCTGGCATGCGGGAACCGGGCCCAGACCCGCTCAAAGGCGTCCAGCACCAGCGTATGGTTCTTGCGCGGCTCGATGGTTCCCACCGTCAGATAGGGCCGTTGCCCGGCTGCCTGGTCAAACACCTGCCGCACCAGGTCGCGGACGCGCGGTGTTCCGCGGGTCACGTGCAACGTCGAGCCCAGCCGGAACGAGGCGAACGAAGGGCGGCGGGCCCGCCGCGGCGGGCCCTGGGCCGCCGCGTAGTCGCGCAGCGCGTCGCGCACGACGTCCGAGATGGCCAGGAAGTAGTCGCCCTGCTCCAAGGCGATGTTGAGCGACGCTGTGAAAGCCTCGCTCAAGTCCGCCTTGAAGAACTCGGGGTGCGTCACCGGCAGCAGGTCGTACGCCACCACGCCGATGACGGCGCCGTGGTGTCGAGCCTGCGCGACGGCCGGCCAGATGTTGCCGCTCCACCAGGTATCCAACAGTACGAGCGTGTCGCCGGCGTGCGGCAGGACCGCCTCACCTTGCCATGACCAGCGCAGGTAGGTCAGTTCGCGAGCCAGCGTGCGCGGGTAGAAGATCTTGCGCCAACGCGTCCCCCAACGACGCGCCAGGTCGGACCACGCGTGCGAGCTCCGGGTCCCCGGCAACGGCCGGTGCCGGGCGAGAGAGGGCCGCCAGGACCGCTGCGTTCCGTTCAGATAGAACGCCCAGGGCAGGGTCAGGAAGCGATCCCGGACGCGCACGACCGGGAGACACTCGACCCCATATTCCCGGCCGATCGCCGCCGACTCGCGCACGACATTGCGCACCACACGCTCAATGCCCGTGTTCAATCCGGTCAGGTATGTGGTCGTGCACTCGAGCAGGATCCGGCGGGTCGGCCTGGAGAGGTCTGTGCTGCTGTTCATAGTGGCCCATTTCCAACCGGACTGGTTCGGGTCTGTGGCGGCGACTGCGCGGCGGCAAGCGTAATCCAGGACGCCTTGGGCGGCAACGGCAGTTTTCCCGGGTTTTCCCGGTGATTTTGGCCGACTGACGTTGACGCTCGTGGGGCGAACTCCTATTATCGCCGCCCGGGAACAGGAGCAAACAGGCACGTGGCCGACGTCTGGTCCGGCTTGCCGAGGATGCCCGCGTTATGCCCAAATTTGTGGTGCTGGATCAATCGCTCACGAGTGTCGGGGGGCATTCCTACGAATTGGCGCTCCGCGTCCTCCAGGCTGCCGACCGCTTGGGCTACGCGCCGGTGCTAGCAACGCACCGGCGATTCACGCAGCGGAACCTGTTGCCGCGTCACTGGAGCGTGCTGGGTGTGTTCGCGGTCGACTCGAAGCGGCGGCTGTCCGATGATCCGCTGGACATGGACGGGATGCCTCTCGAGTCTCCGCAGGGGGCGGCGTACGGGGGGGTGGTGGATCATCTGGGTGCACGGCTCATGCGCGCGGTGCCGCAGTGGTGGCGCGGACGGGCCGGGCGGAGATACATCGAGCGGTACTCGATGGCCTGTGCGGCGGTCCACGCCGCGGTCGGTTTGCGAGGTGGGGATCAGGTGTTCCTGCCCACCACGTCGGTGATCGACCTGCTGGGGCTGGTCCGGTTCTTGTCCCACGCGCCCGAGCTGGCCGAGGTCACGTGGCATGGGCTGTTCCATCGCGGTTTCCTGCAGGGTCGCGAGCCGGAGTATGCCGGGCAGGCCGAGGTGGCGCGGAGCGTGCGCCGGCAGTTTGAGTATCTGGCGCAGCACACTCTGCCCGGTCAACTGCGGCTCTACGGCACGACACCCAAGTTGGTCGCACAATTGAACTGCCTGTCGCCGCTGGAGTTTCGCGTGCTCCCGTATCCGGTCGACGTGAGCGCGTTACCGCGCGATCAGCATCATGCCTCGCCGCGCCGGCTGCGGCTGCTGTGCGCGGGGTTCCTGCGGCGCGAGAAGGGCAAAGGGGTGGCCAAGCGCCTGGTGGAGCGCATCTGGGACGAGCAGCTCGCCCCGGGACACATGCAGTTGGTGATGCAGACCGACCGTCGGCAGGCGCGCCGCATCATCGCGGACCGTCTGGAGGTCCCGCTCGTCTTCCAGTCTCGCTTGCACCCGGACGAGGCGGCGCCGATCCTGTGGTTGCGGCATCCTTTGGGGCCGGCCGCCTACGAAGACCTGATCCGCCGGTCGGATATTGGCCTGTTCCTGCACGACGGCCGGATGTACTACACGCAGTGCAGCGGCGTCCTGGTGGAGATGCTCGCCGAAGGCATTCCGGTGCTGGTGCCCGCCGGCTCCTGGCTGGCCGACCAGATCGCCGACCCGGTCTATGAGCATCTCGATCTGGTGCGCCGCACGGTGCGGCCGATCCGCGTTTGCCGGCCGGACGTGTACTGGTGGCCCAGTCCGCGGGGAACGGACGGCCAGGGGCCCGGCCCGGCGTTGGACCGCCCAGCGGCCGGCGCGCCGTGTGGCATCCGCGTTCCACCCGATGCCCGCGCCCTGCTGATCAGTTTCACCTGGCAGCCATCGACGGCGCCGGGGACCTACGTGCGTGTGGTCGTTCAACGCGCAGGACTGCACGAGGCGGGACGCCCGCCCGCCAGGGAAGCCATTCTCGGACCGCGCGCGGCCGGCGGGCCCGTGGCGGCGCTCCTGCCGCTCGAGGGCGGCGCCGACCTGCTCACGTTGCACCTGAGCAACGCGTATGACGACGCGCCGGTCGCGGCCGGCGATCTGGAAGCGCGACTACTTGGCGCGCCGGCCGACGGCGCGGCGAGCTATCCGGCGGGCCAGGTGGGGCTGGTGTTTGCCGACGTCGACCAGCTGCCAATGCTGGTGCGCAATATGCGCGAGCATTACGCGCACTATCTGGAGAGCGCGCGCGCGTTTTCCCGTACGTGGCGCGCGAAGCACGATACGCAGAGCGTGGTCCGGCACCTGCTCGCCGACAACCGCCCGGGACACCGCTCCGTTGCGTGACGGCTCAGGTTGCTACGATCGATGCCGCCCGTGAAGGCCGGAGCCACCTGAGTCCAGCCTTGCAGCATCGCAGCCTGGTACGCGCCGGCCGCTTGGGGCACGTCCCTACTCCGGCTCTTTGCCGGAAGTGAGCCAGGCGATCCCGCGCGCCTCGTAGTCGGGCGTCTTCTGGGCGTCGATGTACCGCTCCCACTGGTCAATGCCCGTCTCCTGCGCGATGCGACGGAACTGCAGAGTCGTTAACGCGCCGTCGAGAATCACCACCGAGCGGGTCATGCCCTTTTCCTTGTACAGCTTCTGGCCCGCCTGCATCTCCTGTTGAGCGTCGGGGGAGAGCGGCTTGAGCGTGCGCATATCCACGAACACACCGAAGCCGGGTTTCATGCGTTCGAGCAACGCCTTGGATTCGGCAACCCACTTGGCCAGCTCCGGCGCCTGCAGGAACCCCCCGAACTCCACCTTCACGCCGTAGGACGTTTTGGCGATACTGTACATCGTTCGTTTCTCCTTTCCCAAGTACCTACGGCGCGCCGCAGCGCCTGGCAAGCGATCCGGCAGCCGAATTCCCCAGAAAAGAGGCTGCGCAGGCCACGAAAAAACGCGCAACTCGAACCAATCGGTGCGAGCCTCACGGCAGTTCGACGTCGCCGCTCGGTGATTGACGGGATTCGCGCACTGGGACAAGATATGGGCTGTAGGCCGAGGGCCTGCCATTACGGACGCATGCGAGTTATGGAACATGTCGCGACCTATACGGAGCGTCTGCTGGAAGTCCAGCGGCACTTCACGCTCTACGCGGATCGAGTCGTCGTGCAAGCACGCTGGTACCTGTTCCGCAGGTTCGAGCATGTCGTGCCGCTGGCGTCGCTCAGAGGCGAAACGCAGCCACTGACGATCCGCTATCGCCTGTATCGGCGGGCCAGCTGGGTCCTGGCGGTCGGCGCCCTGGCCTTTGCCGTGTGCTATTACGAGCAGAGGAATGCGGCGCTGGGGATCGTCGGATGGATCGCCCTGGGCGTCACGATCCTGGGAGCCCTGCTGACCGTTCTGACCTACCCTCACCGTCGGATCCGGTTCGTGCGTTTCCCATCCCGTTCCGGCCGCCCGGGGCTGGACATCGGCTGCGCCGGCAACAGCGAGCAGGCGTTCGAGGACTTCGTAGCTCAGGTCCGGCGTCAGATTGCCAAGGCGTAGTCCGACACGTCTGACGGCCTCCCTCCCTGCAAGATCACGATCCGCTGGAGGGAGGTGCACCGCACCTCACGTCAGCTCATCGCACCTGACCGCGCGGGGCGAATCAGGCTATTGGGCTGTGCGCTGTTCAATGATGTCGATCAGCTCGAAAGGACGCTCGTAACCGTTCTCCACGGCGATCTCGCGCAGCGTCTGCCCGCTTCGCAACGTGATCCCTTGCGCGTGCAGGCGCGCCTCGACCTCCTGGACATCGAGGCCGCGCGATTCACAATACTCGGTCAGGGTCATGCGTCCGGGGCCGCCGCCGCCGCCACCGCCCCCACGGCCTGCTGCCGGGCGCTGGCCGGGCCTGCCGGCGCCCTCGGAGGGTCCGCTCTCATCACGCGGGCCCCGTTTCCCGCCGCGCGCGGGAGCGTCTTGGAGCAGTTCATAGAGTCGCTGGGCGGACAGGCCGTTGCGGGCTGCCAGTTCACCGGCCACGGCCGTGGGCGAAACGCCCTGCAGGCTCCTGCGGTTCAGCCGCTCAAGGGCAGTCTCCAGCGGCACGCCGGCAGTCTCCGCCAACTCCTGCACCGTCAGCAGTTCGGCGTGTGGGATGGGAGCCGCCGTGCGCGGATCCTCCCAGCTCCGCTTGATCCGCTCGCTGAAGGCCAGCAGCGTGGCAAACGGCGGCAGGTCCGCGCGTGTACCGGCGAACACCAGGCCGGCGATGACCACTGCCACCAGCCATTCCCAGCGGAAGCCCAGGCGGCGTGTGACCCGGTTGCGGAAGTAGCTGAGAAGCTGGCGGAAATTGAACACTGTGTGGAGCAGGCCGCCGACGACGAACAGGACTGCGAACCAGACGTGCAGGTCCGACCACTCGTGTTTGGTATAGCCGAGCATGCGCCAGCCGGTCCAGTTCGCCACGCGCCCCGGCGGGGAGAACAACAGAATGGTGCCGCTCAGTATCATGACGATGAACGTCAGGCTGATCAGCACGGATGTCGTGGCTCGCCAGGAAAACTGTCGCTTGTGGTCCGACATGGGTGTCGTATCCTCCTCCGATAGACTGTCGCTGCGCGTCTCGAGGTTCGTGCCCAGGCTCGCCAGAGGCGGCCGCGGCGGTCGGTTCCAGGTGACGCCGGCTCAGGCGCCGGCGGCCCACAGCGCGCCGCGGAGCAGCAGGGTCTGGAACATCTCCTGCTCGCACGCCTTGGGGTCGTGCCCCAACGCGCTGTAAAACACGCGGCCCTTGCCCCAGTCCTTGGTCCACAAAACGGGCATCAGGCGACCCTGGTACAAGGCGTTGGCCAGCACGTTCACGCGCGGATCGTAATCGAGAATATACTGCTCATCGGTGATCATGAATTCGGTGATGCCCTGCGTGATCGGGCTGTCGCTCGGGACGACGCTGACCTGGTACTCGCGATAGTGCGGGTGCGTCACGAAATAGCCGCCGACCAGCGCGCGGTAGTCGGGATCCCCGCGGAAGGAGTCCGCGCCGGAGTGGCAGGTCACGAACCCGTTGCCGGCGGCGATGTGGTTGAGCAGTCCGCGCTTCTGCGCGTCCGACAGCTCGTCCACCGTCCAGTAGAACACCACCAGCTTGAACGGGGCGATCCGCTCGGGCGTCAAGGCGTCCAGATCGTCCTGGACGCGCGTGACGGCGAACCGGCCCGACTTCTCCAGCACCGATTGCATGATGTCGCCGATCGCCTTGCCGTCGTGGATCGGACCACCTGTCAACAGCAGGGTCTTGATCGGTTCCGGCTGAGCCGCCGGCGGGCTTGCGGCGTGCGCCACCCACGGTGTGAACCCAGCGACCGCGCAGGCGGCGGCAAGCATGGCGAAGGCTGCGACTCTGGCAGCGAGGGAAGACGGCTTGTTCATCGCGGTTGACCCTCTCGAAAGGACTACGGGACACTGTGCATCGACCGTCATCATGGCCCGCCCGGACCGGCCCGTCAACCTGGCGCGCGTTGCGGCACGGCCCCCGCGTGCCGTCCCGATGACAAAGGTGTGTCATAGTGCGGCCTGCCACGCGGCGGGGAGGCGGCGGCGGAGCGGCCGGCGGCCGCGCCCGGTCATCGGTCGGCGCCGGCTAGTTGCAGCTGATTCCCGCGGGCGGTAAGTTGGTAGCGATGAGGCATCCGACGTACCGAGGGTTGCGGCCCTGGGTCTGAGCCACGGGAAACCCAGCAGGTGGAGGACTGAACGATGAGCGATCGCAGAGGGAAGTATTCGCGTCGCACCTTTGTGAAGGCGGCCGGGGCCGCCGCCGCCGCGGGCTGGGCGATGCCCACGGTGGTCAACTCAGGGGTGTTGGCGGCCGGGCGGGCGGGCGCGAACGAACGGCTGACGTTCGCGTTCATCGGGGTGGGCGGCATGGGCAGCTACCACTTGAACGACCTGAAAACATGGGTGGATCGCGGCGAGGCGAACATCGCGGCCGTCTGCGACGTGGACGAGGGCCGGCTGGCCGGCGCGGCGCGTGCCGCCGGATCACAGGTTGATGTGTACCGCGACTACCGATACGTGCTCGAGCGACGCGACATCGACGCCGTGATCATCGCGACGCCCGACCACCTGCACGCCGTGCAGACGGTGCACGCGGCGGAGAGCGGCAAGCATGTGTACGTGGAGAAGCCGGCCTGTTGCACGATTGCCGAGGGCAAGGCGATGATCGAAGCGTGCAACCGCAACCGGATCGCGGTGCAAGTCGGCTCGCAGGGCCGCAGCCAGCCGGAAGCGTATCTCGCGCACCGCTACCTGGCCAACGGCAACATCGGCAAGGTCCAGCGCGTCGATTGCTGGCACTATGCCAGCCCGGAAGGCGGCACCGAGCCGGACTGCGATCCGCCGCCGGGTTTCGATTGGGACCTGTGGCTGGGCCCGCTGCGCTGGCGCCCGTACAACCCCGGCTACGCGCCCGGCACGTTCCGCTGGCTGATGGAGTCGGGCGGCGGCCAGATCCGCGACCGGGGCGCGCACGTGATGAGCTGCGCGATGTGGTGGATGGGCGCGGACGGGACCGGGCCGGTCGAGGTCGAGGCGACCGGTGAAGCGCCGCGCAAAGGGCTGTGGGACTCGGCCGTCCACATCCGCGTCACCTACACCTTCAAGAATCCGGACTGGGTGCTCACCTGGAACCAGCCGGGTGAGCCGATCCCGCCGGAAGAGCGCGACGGCACGGAACCGGGCGGCGAGATCTCGCGACCGGGCTACGGTGCCCTGTACACGGGGACCAACGGCACGTTCCACCATTGGGGCGGAGACGGCGGGACCTGGGCCGAACTCAAGGCGCGCCAGTGGCAGCCTGGTCCCGGCGCGATCGACGTGTACCGCAGCCCCGGCCACAAGGAGGATTGGTTCGAGGGGATCCGAACCGGGCGCAAGACCATCATGAATGTGGAGGCGGGCGCGGACGTCGCCATCCTCACGGTGCTGGGCAACCTCGCCTTCCTGTTGGGACGCAAGCTGCATTGGGACCCCAGCAAGCGGGAGATTGTGGGCGACGAGTTTGCGCGGCGCCTGATGGATCGGCCGCAGCGGTACCCGTACGTGATCTAGGCGTCGGCGCGTGGCGACATATCGGGACTTGAAGCATCCAATTCCGAACGAGGATTCGATCATGGAACCGTTGACTCTCGAATTGCTGATCCGGAACATCCAGAGTGACGACGATGCCGTGCGTGCAGCCGCGCGGGACGGGGCAGGCCCGGTGGGGGCCCCGGCCATCGGGCCGCTGGCGGAAATCGCGGCGACCGGCGGCCTGGAAGTCGCGCGGGCGGCGGTCCGGGCGATGCAGAACATCGTGTACTATGCGGGCCGCCCCGGGGCCGGAGATGAGGCGACGGCGGTCGCCAACGAACTGGTCCAATTGATCACCGCGGACCCGCCGTTGCAGTTGCGGCGGGACGTGCTGTGGATGACCTGGCAGATCGCCGGCGCGCAGGCGGTGCCGGCTGCCGCCGCGCTGTTGACTCATCCGGAGTTGTTCGAGGACGCGCGGATGTGCCTGGAAGGGCTCCCGGTGGAGGAAGCGGTTGCGGCGCTCCGGGCCGCCCTGGCCGCCGCCCCCGAGGCCCGGAAGCCGGCCCTGGCCCATTCGCTCCGCAAGCGAGGTGTCGCGGTGCCGGATGTTCCCGACCTGCGACTGGTGCCCGTCAAAAAGACGAAGGTTGCGCCGGTGAACTGACGGATGGCTCGGGCGCTGAGCGGGTTCATTGCCCGGCGTCCGCGGTGGGGAGGTGATCGTATGCGCTGGTCGATTCCGGCACTGCTGCTGGGTCTCTCGCAGCTCAGTGCGTTGATGGGGCAGGAGCCTGTGGTGTGGGTGGCTTCGCCGTGGGAACATGTGTTGCGCGACTCGCCGCCGGGCGAGGCGCGCTCGGCCCAGCTCGTCGCCGCGCGCAATGAGTTCGAGCCGTTCCGCGTCCTGATTCGCGCCGGCACAGAGGGGCTGGCCGACGTCCAGGTCCACGCCAGCGCGTTGACCGGGCCGGCCGGGCAGATCGGTGCCGAGCACGTCACGCTGTCCCGGGAACATTACATTCATGTCTTTCGTCCCAGTCCCGCCTCCCGGGCGCCGACCGGCTGGTACCCGGACGCCTTGATTCCATTTGCGGGCGGCGACCCGCAGCGGCGTGCGGCGGCCAAGTGCCCCGCGGCCCCCTTCGCGGTCGCGCCCGGCGAGAACCAGGGCGTGTGGGTCGACCTGTATGTGCCACGCGACGCCGCGCCGGGGGAGTACTCGGGCACGCTCACCGTGACGGCCGCCGGCGCGCAGCTGAGCACCATCCCTGTGGCGGTCCGCGTGCTGCCGTTCGCCTTGCCCGATACGATGGCCGTGCGGAGCAACTTCGGAGACCTGGGAGGCAGACTGGCGCGTCATCTCGGCATGGATGCCGGTTCTCGCGCCTTCGCCGCCGTGGAGGACGAGTATATCGACATGCTGTTGGCGCATCGCGCCATCCCGTCGTCGTTGGGCCGGATCTGGCCGCGCTGGTCACCCGGCGAGGGCATCGACGACAGCCGCAGCGGAGAGCGTCTGCGGGCGATGGTCGAAGACCGCCATGTCAACGCGCTGTGCGTTCCGTTTGCGTATCGCGACGAGCCGGAGAGATGCCGCGCGTACCTGAGCGACCTGGCCGACTACTTGCGCGGCAAAGGCTGGCTGGACCTGGCGTACATCTACCTGGAAGACGAGCCGAACAATGCGGAGCAATATGAGATCGTGCGGCGCCAGGGCGAGCTGATCCGCGAGTCCGGCATCCGGCGGCTGTGCACGGAACAGACGGTCACCTCCGACCCGGCGTGGGGCACGTTGTATGGCGCGGTGGATATCTGGTGCCCGCTGTGGTGCCTGTACGACGAGCCGACCGCACGAGAGCGGCAGGAACTGGGCGAGAAGATCTGGACCTACACGGCGCTGTGTCAGGGCGACGGCCGCGCGCCGTTCTGGCAGATCGATTTCGCCCCCGTGCATTTCCGCGCGCCGTTCTGGGTGAACTGGCACTACGGCGTGGAAGGGTTCTTGTACTGGTCGAGCATCTACTGGACCGCCGGCCAGGACCCGTGGGTCGCGCCGCACTTCCGCGATCAGTTCTGGGGTGAAGGGATGTTGCTGTACCCCGGGCAGGATGCGGGACTCAACGGACCTGTACCGTCGATCCGGCTCAAGTTGATCCGGGAAGCGATGGAGGACGTCGAGTACATGACGCTGGCGACCGCGCAAGGCCATCGGGCGCAGGTGGATCAGATCGTGGCGGGCCTCGCACGGTCGTTTACCGACTGGAGTCAGGACCCGGAGGCGTACATGGCCGCGCGGGCAAGACTGGCCGCGCTGATCGCACCGCCGTAGGCCATCAGGCCGGGTGCCGCTGCGCGCGGGTCCGCGTGCGGTCCGCGGCGGCGCCATCCAGGGGCCGAGTCGTGGTCCCACACGCCGGTGGGCGGGCACGCCCGCGATTCGCGGGTGGTCGGCCCGAGGTGGTTGCACGGCGCGAGGTCGGGCAGTACGCTGTCGGCCACAGGACGCAGGATTCCGTTGGGAGCAGCCTTACGAGGAGCTGTTGACGATGTTGAACTTCACTTACCACAATCCCACGAAAATCGTGTTCGGCCGCGAGACCATCGCGCAGCTGGACGAACTCATCCCGGCCGCGGCGCGGGTGCTGATGACGTATGGTGGCGGCTCGATCAAGCGCAACGGGGTGTACGAGCAGGTGCGGCAGGCCTTGGGCGGCCGCCCGGTCATTGAATTCGGCGGGATCGAGCCGAATCCGCTCTACGAGACCTGCCTGCGCGCGGTGGAGCTGGGCAAGGCCGAGCGGGTCGATTTCCTGTTGGCCGTCGGTGGCGGCTCCGTGATCGACGGCACGAAGTTCATCGCCGCCGCGCTCAAGTACTCGGGTGGCGAACCCTGGGACATGTTCAGCGACTGGTCTTTGATCCGCGAGGCGGCCCCGTTCGGCACCGTGCTCACGCTGCCGGGCACCGGTTCCGAGATGAACGGCGGGTCGGTCGTGAGTCGCCGGGATGGTCAACAGAAGCTGCATTTCATCAGCCCGCACACGTTCCCGCAGTTCTCGATCCTCGACCCCGAGACAACCTATTCGCTGCCCGCGCGGCAGTTTGGCAACGGCACGGTCGACGCGTTCGTCCAGGTCCTGGAGCAGTACCTGACCTACCCGGTCGACGCCCCGCTCCAGGATCGCTTTGCCGAGGGGATTATGTTGACGATCCTGGAGGAGGCCCCGAAGGTGCTGGCCGACCCGCGGCATTACGCGGCGCGTGCGAACCTGATGTGGTGTGCCACGCTGGCCCTCAACGGGCTGATCGCCTGCGGCGTGCCGGAGGACTGGGCCTCGCACATGATCGGTCACGAATTGACGGCGCTCTACGGCGTGGACCACGGGCGGACGTTGGCGGTGACGATGCCGCGCGTGATGCGGCATCAGCGCACGCGCAAGCGGGCGAAACTGCTGCAATACGCCGCGCGGGTCTGGGGCCTGGCCGACGGCGATGAGGAGCTGCGGATCGACGCGGCGATCGAGCGGACTGAAGCGTTCTTCCGTTCGCTGGGTGTCAGCACGGTGCCGAGCGATCATGGGATCGCGCCGGATGCGCCCCGGCTGGTGGCGCAGCGTTTGGCGGACCGGCACATGCGGTTGGGCGAGCATGAGGCCATCGGTCCGGCCGAGGTCGAGGCGATTCTGCAGCTTTGAAGGCCGCCTGCCTGGTGGTGTGCGCGGCCTGTCCCGGCGATACGGGCGACGCGGGTGCAACGGTCTATTTGAGCGAGACGAGGAGGATCACGATGCGTATCCGGCATTTCATCTCGGCGGTGTGGGGCGCGGCGCTGTGGACCATCCTGCTGGCGGCGGCGCCGGGCGCGGGCCCACGGCCGTTCAATGGCCCTTACACGGGCGATCACCTGAATCGCGTGGCTTTTCCGATCGGAGGCCTGGGGGCCGGCATGTTCTGCCTGGAGGGGACCGGGGCCGTCTCGCACATGTCGGTGCGACACCAGATGGAGTTCTTCAACGAGCCGACCGTGTTCGCGGCCGTGTGCGTGCTGGATGGCGTGCCGGACGCGCCGCTCGCCCGGGTGCTGGAAGGCCCGATTCCCGATTGGAAGTACTTCGGCGCGGCCGGGACGGGCAACGGCGGGACCGGGACGACCTACGGGTTCCCGCGGTTCCGCGACGCGGAATTCTCTATGCGGTTCCCATTCGCCACGATCCGGCTGCGCGACCAGGCGGTGCCGTTGGAGGTGACGATCACCGGCTGGAGCCCCTTCACGCCGCCCGATCCGGACCCGTCGAGCCTGCCGGTCGGCGCGTTGGAGTACTGCTTCCGCAATGGGTCGAACCAGCGCGTGCGCGCGGTCTTCTCGTTCAACGCGCGGAATTTCATGGCGGCCGACGGGCAGGTGGGCAACGCGTCGATCGGGCATCTCGACGGCGGCTTCGTGCTCTACAGCGGCAAGGGTCCCGAGCGGGATCAGCAGGGCGCGTTTGCGCTGTTCGTGCCGGACGAGGAGCCGATCGTCGACCACTGCTGGTTCCGCGGCGGGTGGTGGGATGCGCTGACCTTGGCCTGGCATAACGTCGCGCAGGGCACGCCGGTCGACAATCCGCCCGTCGAGGCCGGCGCCCCGGGCGCATCGCTGGCGGTCCCGCTTGAGTTGGCGCCGGGCCAGGAGAAAACGGTGCGCCTGCTGACCAGCTGGTATGTGCCGGCCTCGAGGCTCCGGTTTGGCACCCGCACGGGCGGCCCGGCCTTCCGCGCCGCGCCGTCGCGCGGCACGGCCCGCAACGGCCAGCAGCCGGTGACCGGCTTCCTCGGCCGCGGGCTGGTCAACACGTTCGACCCGGACGGTGATGATTCGCAAGGCACGTTGACCTCGCCTCGTTTCCAGGTCGGCACGCGGTATCTGCATTTCCTGGTCGGTGGCGGCAACAGCCCGCAGACCTGCGTGAATCTGGTGATCGATGGCCAGACGGTGCAGACGGCCACGGGCCGGGGAACGGAGCGGCTGGAGTGGACGTCGTTCGACCTGGCGGCATACCAGGGCCAGGCGGCGCAGATTGAGATCGTCGACCGGGCCAAGGGGTCCTGGGGGCATATCCTGGCAGACCATTTCGTGCTGAGCGATGAACCGCTCGAGGCGTTGGTGGTCGGCGAGCAGCGTACGCTGGTGAGCGATCCGCGGCGCGTGACGGTATTCCAGGACTTCGAGGGGGATGACTACGGGGACTGGACCGCGGATCCACCGGCCTGTGCCTGTGCGTGTTCATCGGGCCAGTGCGCGATTCCCGACACCTACACGCCGTGGTATGCGACGCAATTCCCGGACGTTGCGGCGGTGTCGCAGCGCTGGCGTGCGGACTACGACAAGCTCCGCGCGGAGAGCGCGTCGTTCCGTGACGCGTTCTACGATTCGACGTTGCCGCCCGAGGTGCTCGAGGCGGTGGCAGCCAATCTGACGATCCTCAAGTCGCCGACGATCCTGAGGCAGCAGGATGGGCGGCTCTGGTGCTTCGAGGGCTGTAGCGACAACAGCGGCTGTTGCCCGGGATCCTGCACCCACGTGTGGAATTACGCCCAGGCGATCTGCCACTTGTTCCCGGCCATGGAGCGGACGCTGCGTCAAACGGAGTACCACGAATCGCAGGACGAGCAGGGCCGCCAGGCCTTCCGGGCCAATCTGCCGATTGCCAAGGGGGGCGGCATGTTCGACGCCGCCGACGGCCAGCTGGGCGGCATCATGAAGGCCTATCGCGAATGGCACATCTCGGGCGACCCGCAGTGGCTCGCCGCGTACTGGCCGCTGATCAAACTCAGCATGGACTACATGATCGCGAAATACGACCCGCGCCATACGGGCCTGCTGGAGGAGGACCATCACAACACGTACGACATCAACTACTTCGGACCGGACGGGCATTGCGGCAGCTTCTACCTGGGCGCGCTGCAAGCGATGATCGAGATGGGGACCGTCGCCGGCGCGGATGTGGACCTCTACCGCGAACTGCTCAGCAAGGGCAAGGCCCGCATGGTGTCCGAGCTGTACAACGGCGAGTATTTCATCCAGATCGTGATGAAGGAGGGGCTCGACCACAACTTCGTGCCGATCAACCCGGCTGACCAGAGCGCGGGCTATCGGCAGGTGGCGCGCCGGGTGAACGAGCAGGGGCCGAAGTACCAGTATGGCACGGGGTGCCTCTCGGACGGCGTGCTGGGCCTGTGGATGGCCGCCGTGTGCGGGATCGACGCGGAGATCCTCCCGGCCGCCCAGGTGCGCAGCCACCTGCTGGCCGTGTACAAGTACAACCTCAAACGGGACCTGTCGACCCACGCCAACCCGCAACGGCCCACGTTCGCCATGGGTGACGACGGCGGCCTGCTGCTGTGCTCCTGGCCGCGCGGCGGCAAGCCGCTGCTGCCGTTCGTCTACAGCGATGAAGTGTGGACGGGCATCGAGTACCAGGTCGCGGCCCATCTGTGCCTGCTGGGCTGCGTCGACGAAGGGCTGGACATCGTGCGGGTGTGCCGGCTGCGGTACGACGGAGTGCGGCGCAACCCGTTCAATGAGTACGAGTGCGGCCACTGGTACGCGCGAGCCATGTCCAGTTATGCACTGCTCCAGGGCTTGACCGGCGCGCGCTATGACGCCGTGAGCAAGACGCTGTACGTCCGCTCCCAGGTGGGCGACTTCCGCAGTTTCCTGTGTACGGCCGGCGGATACGGCACCGTCGAACTGCGTGGCGGCGAAGCGACCCTGCAGGTGCGCAGCGGGACCATCGATGTCGACAAGATCGTTGTCCAACCAGCACGATGACAGGTTGCAGGATGGGGTGCGCCCGCCGCCGCTCCAATACCGTCCGGCGACCTGCACGGGGCGCCGCCCGAGGGCATTCCCGGCAGATTGGGACTTGGGGGAACCTGCGTTTCTGGTAACCTCATGACGGGCCGAGTCGCACCCGGAAGGATCGGCGGAGGAAGGCGGTGGGCAGAAACGTGCGTGGTCAGCCGCCCAGCGGAGAAGAACGGATGGTCTTTCAAGCGGGCACGCTCCTGGAACGCGTCCGGGCCACGTCCGCCGCTGCGCTGCGCTCCAACGCGCTGGAGCCGATCGAGACATCGTCCGATTACCTGGAGGATCGGGGCATTCGGTTCCTGGTCCGCGTGGTTTCCAGTCTGCGTCACAAGCCGCACTTCATGCAGGACCGGGATCCGTTTCTCCCCTACGAGGACGCGCTGTTCGTGGCGGACGCCTCCGATACACACGCCTGCATCCTCAACAAGTACAATGTGGTGGATCTGCACCTGCTGATCGTGACGCGCCGGTTCGAGCACCAGGAGTCGCTGGTGAGCATCGACGATTTCCGCGCGCTGGCGCGGTGCCTTCGGGAATATGATTCCCTGGGTTTCTACAATTCGGGGCCCATGTCGGGTGCGAGCCAGTCTCACAAGCACCTGCAGCTCGTCCCGCTGCCGCTCTCGGGCCAGGGCGCGCCGCACGCGATTCCCGTCGAGCCGCTGCTCGGCGCGGCCGGATCGCCCCGGGGCCAGATCGTGGAATCGCGACACCTGCCGTTTGCCCATTCGGTGGTGTTCTGGGACCCGGCCGAGGCGTCGGCCGAGGGCGACGACCTGGCCCGGACATGGTCGGCATGCTATGAGCGGATGCTCCGCCGCCACGGGCTCGGGCCGCCCGCGCGACGCGGGCAGCGCATGCCGGGATCGTACAACCTGCTGGTCACGCGGCGCTGGATGCTCCTGGTGCCGCGGGTGCGCGAGTGTTTCCAATCGATCTCGTTCAACTCGCTGGCCTTCGCCGGGGCGCTGCTGGTCCAGGATCCGGCGCAACTGGAGCAACTGCGCGCAGCCGGCCCGTTCGCGGCGCTCGAGTCGGTTGCCGCCGCGCGGCGCTGAGAGTGTACTGGAGTGTCGGGCGGCCATGGTCTCTAATGGAGCCATGGCCGTGTGGTGCGGCGCGACGTCACTCGATCCCGATGGAGGCGATTCTCATGTCCTCAGAGACCCCTACCGTTTCACGACGCCGGTTTCTTCAGACGACCGCGGGCGCCGGCGCCGTCGGCCTGGCGGCACCCTATTTCGTCCCGGCCCGGGCGCTGGCAGGGCCCGGACGCGTGGGCGCCAATGACCGGCTGCAGATCGGCCTGATCGGCGCGGGCGGCATGGGGCTGGGGAATCTCGCCAACTGCGCGCAGTACCCGGACGTGGCGGTGACCGCCATTTGCGACGTCTGGAAGGCGCGCCGCGATGCTGCGTGCGGCCAGTACCCCACGGCCCGGCCGTACGGGGATTACCGCGACCTGCTGGCACAACGCGACGTGGATGCCGTGATCATCGCCACGCCGCCGCACTGGCACTGCCTGATGGCCGTCGAGGCGTGCGCGGCCGGGAAGGACATCTACCTCCAGAAACCCATGTCGCTGCACGTGGCCGAGACGCTGGCGATCCGGGAGGCGGTCAGGCGGCACCAGCGGATCAGCCAGATCGGCACGCAGATCCATGCCGGTGACAACTATCGGCGGGTGGTCGAGCGGATCCGCAGCGGTCAACTCGGACCGATCAGCGTGGTCCGCACGTTCAACGTGATGAACCAAGGCCCGGAGGGGATCGGCAATCCGCCGCCGACGGACCCGCCAGCCGACTTGGATTGGCAGCTGTGGGTCGGGCCGGCGCCGATGTGCCCCTACAATCCGCTGATCACCCAGGACGCCTACCAGAACTGCTCGTTCATGCAGTTCAGCGGCGGTTGGACGCCGGGCATGGCCCCGCATATCGTGGACCTGCCCTTCTGGGCGCTCGAACTCGATGCGCCGCTCCGCACGAGCTGCACCGGCGGACGCCATATCATTCGCGACGCGGGCGACGCGCCGGACGTGCAAGAGGCGATCTGGCAGTTCCCGACGCTTACGATGACCTGGTCGATGAGCGTGGTCAACAGCTTCGGGTTCGACTTCGGGCGCGGCACGCCGGCCCGGCGACTGGGCATCTACTTCCACGGCGTCAACGGCACGTTGTATGCCGACTACGGCATGCACGAGGTCGTACCTGAAGGGGACCGGCTGACGGATCTGCAGCCCCCGCCGCCGTCGCTGCCGCCGTCGCCCGGCCATGAGCGCGAATGGCTGGACTGCCTCCGCACGCGCCGGCAACCGAGTTGCTGCGTGGACTACCACGCCAAGATCGATCTGGCCCTGAACCTGGCCAACCTGTCGTGGCGGCTGGGACGCGATGTCCGCTGGGACCCGGCCGCCGGCGCCCTGGTGGGGGATGCGGAAGCCGCTCGGCTGGCGCAGCCGGAATACCGTGAGCCCTGGCAGTTCCCTGCGGACTACCTGACCGGGCCGTTAGTACGGGAGAAAAACTGATGACCGACGATGCATTGAAGCGGCGTACCATGCTGGGCATGCTGGCCGGCGCGCCGGCCGCAGCGGCGATCAGCGCGGTCGGCACGGCCGACGACAGACCGGGCGCCGGCCGGATCCTCATGCCGATCGGCGACGCGACCGAGGCGATGGACACCTGGTACCCGTTCTTCCGGCTGCAGGAGGCGGGTTACGAGGTCGTCGTGGCGGGCCCGGAGGCGCGCAAATACCACATGGTGTTACACGAGATCCCGCCGGCCAGCGCGATCCCCTGGGATATTACCGAGGAGCGGCCGGGCTACCACATTCAAGCCTCCATCGCTTTCCGCGACGTGAAACCCGAGGAATATGTGGGCCTGGTCGTGTCCGGGGGCCGCGCGCCCGAATACCTCCGCTACGACCAGGACCTGTTGCGGATCACACGCCACTTCTTCGAGACCCAGAAGCCGGTGGCCGCGCTCTGCCATGGGATCGAGATCATCAGTGCGGCGGGCGTCATCCGCGGACGCACCGTGACGACCGTGCCGAAGTGTGCGTTGGACGCCGAACAAGGCGGTGCGAAGTACGTCGACCAGCCGGCAGTGGTCGACGGCAACCTGGTGACTGCGCGCGGTTGGCAGGATCACGCCCCGTTCATGCGCGAGTTCATGAAAATGCTTCAGAACGTGAAATAGGCTGCCCGCCTGCCACGCCTGGCCTCGGCGCGCCGCCCGCCTGCGCGGCAGCCGAGGGTTGGCAGGCTGGACCAGGGCACTAGAATAGCACGAGGTCGGATCCGGCGTCGCCGGATCCGTTGACAACCATCCCATTTGTCGAGAGTGTGCGGACCATGGTCAAGACTGCAAGCACGATGCTGCCGTTAGGCTCGGAGGCACCGGATTTTTCGTTGCCGAATGTGGACGGGAAGACCGTGTCGCTCAGCGATTTCCGCGAGGCGCCGGCGCTGCTGGTCGTGTTCATGTGCAACCATTGCCCGTTCGTCAAACACATTGCCGCGGAACTGGCGCGTCTGGGCCGCGACTACCAGGCGCGCGGCGTGGCGATGGTCGGGATCAACTCCAATGACGCGTCCCAGTATCCCGAGGACTCGCCGCGGGAGATGCAGCGCGAGGCGCAGGAGCGCGGCTACACGTTCCCCTACCTGTACGACGGGGATCGGCAGACGGTCGCCCACGCCTACCGCGCGGCATGCACCCCGGACTTCTTCCTGTTCGATCGGGCGCGCAAGCTGGTCTATCGCGGGCAATTCGACGCGAGCCGACCGGGCAACGGCATCCCGGTGACTGGTCAGGACCTGCGTGCCGCGCTCGACCTGCTGCTCTCAGGCCAGCCGGTCCCGGTGGACCAGCGGCCGAGCATCGGTTGCAATATCAAGTGGAAAGCGGGCCAGGAACCGGACTACTTCGACCCTCAGGGGACCACCCACACCTGACCTCACGCCGACGGCTCGACCGCCGCGCGACGGCGCAGGTTGATCTTCGGGAACGACCGCCGCTGCTCCTTGGGCAAGTACTTCTGTTCGATGTTCTCCGGGTCGTGCTGCGTCCAGGATTCGCGGATCGTCGCCGCCTGGACGCGCCGCATGACCGATCCGTCGCGCCACATGGCCATGTAGGTGCCCGTGACGTGGTTCCGCCGCGGCATCTGCAAAGGGCTTTTCAGGAGACACCAGTCGCGCACGTCGTAGTGGCTCTTGGTCGGACACCAGTCGTAAAACACCAGCTGATCGAACATCAACTGCCCCTTCTCGTCGTAGCAGTGATTGATCTCGATCAGGTCCACGCGATGGGTGACGACATCCGAGTCCGATGCCGATCCGGCTGTGATCAGGCAAGCAGCCGCGATGGCGGCTAGGGTCGCCATGATGCTCCTCCTCGCGTACGCCGGGTTGAGTGAGTCTGCGACAGGCCGGACGAGGCGGCCGTCGCACATCCAGATCGGGTCGCCGCGGCCGGGTCGATCGGGTCCACTTGAGCCTTGTACCCGTTTTGCGGGTTGGGCAGAAGAGAAACTGGGTGGTGTGCGATGAAGCGACAGACTGGATGGGCTGCGCAGGCCGCCGCGCGCTGGGTCCGGCCGCAGGGCGCGATGCGAGGCTGCGGGCGGCCGTCCGGGTGGGGTCGATTCGGATCCGGCCGCCGTACGTTGTGGGGCCCGCGCGGTCGTCGTCGTCCGGGGCGCAGTCCGCGGGTCACGGTCCTCCTCGTCGGCTTGACAGCCGGCCTCTAAGTGTTTTATACACACTAACGTAGTGGGGCGAGGGCGGGCGCACGCGCGGAGCTGCGGTGGTGTACGGGCGGCGCACGAGGGGGAGGACGCGATGAAGTTGCTGAAGGTGGCCGCCGCGGTGCTCAATCAGACTCCCTTGGATTGGGAAGCGAACAAGGCGAACATGCTCGGGGCGATCGAGGCGGCGCGCGGATCAGGCGTGCACCTGCTGTGCCTGCCGGAGCTGTGCGTCACCGGCTACGGGTGCGAGGATGCGTTCCACGCTCCGGGGGTGGCCGAGACGGCGCTGCGCGTGTTGAGCGAGATTGTCCCGGCCACGGAGCGGATGGTCGTGTCGGTCGGCTTGCCGGTCCGGCATCGCGGCAGCCTGTTCAACGCGGCCTGCCTGATCGCGGATCGGCGGATTGCAGGTTTCGCGGCCAAGCAGAACCTGGCGGGGGAAGGGATCCATTACGAGCCGCGCTGGTTCAAGCCCTGGCCGGCCGGCGCGCAGGTGGAGCTGGAATGGGGCAGTCGGCGTTATCCGTTGGGGGACCTGGTGTTCTCCTGCGACGGCGTGCTGATCGGGTTCGAGATCTGCGAGGACGCCTGGGTGGCGCAGCGCCGGGGCGGCGGGCTGGCCCGCGCGGGCGTCGACCTGATCTTGAACCCCAGCGCCAGCCATTTCGCGTTCGGCAAGCATGCGATCCGGCAGCGGTTCGTGTTGGAGGGCTCGCGCGCCTTCCAGGTGAGCTACGTGTACGCGAACCTGTTGGGAAACGAGGCGGGGCGCGCGATCTACGACGGCGACGCGATGATCGCCAGCGGCGGGCGGATGCTGGCCAGTGGGCCGCGGTTCTCGTACGCCGACTATCAACTGACCACGGCGGTGATCGATGTCGATCACACGCGGATGCAGCGCGTGCGCACGGGGGGCGTTTCGGCGGACATCGGCGGCGCGGGCTGCCGTTGCGTGGAGGTGCCGCACACATTTCCGCGGACCGCGCCGGAGGCGGAGGCGGCGATGGCGGCGGAGCCGGCCTGGGAGCGGAGTGCGTTTCTCAAGGAGGAGGAGTTCACGCGGGCGGTCGCGCTCGGCCTGTTCGACTACCTGCGCAAGAGCGGTGCGCAGGGCTTCGTGGTGTCGCTCAGCGGCGGCGTGGACTCGTCAGCCGTGGCGTGCCTCTCCGCACTGCTCGTGCATTTCGGTGTGCAGGAGCTGGGCCACGCCCGCTTCCGCAAGAAGCTCGCGCATATTCCGGCGCTGGCCGCGGCCGCGCCGGACGCCCCACTGGTACGCGAGATCCTGACGTGCGTCTACCAGAGCACGCGGAACAGCACCCTGGCCACGCAGGACGCGGCGCGCGCGGTCGCGGCGGCCGTGGGCGCGCAGTTCTGCGTGTTCGACGTGGATCCGGTGGTGCAGCAATACGTGTCGATCGTCAGCCGCGCGCTGGGGCGCGAACTCACCTGGCAGACCGACGATCTGGCGCTGCAGAACATCCAGGCCCGGACGCGATCGCCCAGCGCCTGGATGCTGGCCAATTTGCGCGAGGCGCTGCTGCTGTCGACCAGCAACCGCTCGGAAGCCGCCGTCGGATACGCCACGATGGACGGCGACACGGCGGGCGGCCTCGCGCCGATCGCCGGGATCGACAAGGCGTTTCTGCGCGACTGGCTGCGGTGGTTGGAGCAGCGGGGCCCCGACGGCGCCGGCCCGATCCCGGCGCTGGCACAGGTGAACCGTCTGTCGCCGACCGCGGAGCTGCGTCCGCCCGCGTCTCAGCAAACGGACGAAGATGACCTGATGCCCTACGTCGTCCTGGACGCGATCGAGCGGGCCGCGATCCGCGACAAGCTCATGCCCGTCGAAGTGCTCTCCCGGCTCGAATCGGCGTTCCGCGGCCTGTACGACCGGGCTCAGCTCGGAGTGTGGATCGACCGGTTCTTCCGGTTGTGGTCCCGCAACCAATGGAAGCGGGAACGGTATGCCCCCTCGTTCCACCTGGACGACGAGAACCTGGATCCGAAGACCTGGTGCCGGTTCCCGATCCTCTCGGGCGGATTCGCTCGGGAGTTGCGGGAACTCAAGGACTGTCTCGCGAGACCCTGATCATGGCGCGCGCGTACACCTACGAGTATCCCCGGCCGGCCTTGACCGTCGACTGCGTCGTGTTCGGCGTCGATGACGAAGACCTGAAGGTGCTGCTCATCCAGCGGGACCGGGACCCCTTCGCTGGGCGCTGGGCGCTGCCGGGCGGTTTCGTCGACATCGACGAGACGCTCGACGCGGCGGCGCGCCGCGAGCTGGAGGAAGAGACCGGCCTGCGCATCCGGGACCTTGAGCAGCTCTACACGTTCGGCGCCGTCGACCGCGACCCGCGCGGCCGGACGGTGACGGTGGCCTACTTCGGGTTGGTGCGGCTGAGCGATCACCTGGTGCAGGCCGCGTCGGACGCCCGCGCAGCGGGCTGGTGGCCGGTCCGGCAGCCGCCGCGCCTGGCGTTCGATCACGCGCAGATTCTGCGCCGGGCCCACCAGCGGCTGCGCGAGCGGGCCGGCAGCGAACCGATCGGCCGCGCGCTCTTGCCGACCCGGTTCACGCTCCGCCAGCTGCAGCATCTGTACGAAGCAGTTCTGGGACGCCGCCTCGACAAGCGCAACTTCCGCAAGAAGATGCTTGGCGCCGGTCTGCTGGTGGAACTGGACGAGTGGGAGTCGGGCGTGGCACACCGCGCCGCGCGCCTCTACCGGTTCGACCGCCGGGCGAGGCGGACGGACTGATGAGGCGCGCGGCGGCTCAGCAGGGCTTCCTCGGCACCTTCACCCGCTCTCACCCACACCCGAGTGCGTTCCAGGAAGCCGGGACGCACGGCGCTCACTCCCAGAACGGCAGTTTCCAGCGGGGTTGCCGCTCTGGGCGCTGCAGATCGAGCTGGGCGCGCAGGACGAGCCGGTCTTGGTGGCGCAGGAGGCGGGCATCCAGGCCGCGAAACCAGGTCAGGATCGGGGCGCTGTAGTCCGCGGGGGGCTGGTACACGCCGCGTTCGCCGGTTGCTGCGCTGGACGCCCAAACGGGGGCTTTCCCGTCGGTTTGCAGCAGGTACTGGCCGCCCAGGGGGCAGACGAGCTGAGCGTCCAGCAGCCGCTCGGCGACCTCCAGGGCATCCGCCTGGGGAACGCCCAGTTGCTGGGTGAGCGTGGCCAGCAGGAGCGTGTTGGCCGTCGTGGCATTGCGGCCGCGCGTGAACGCCCACGCGTCGATCCAGTTGCGGAACTGGGCGTGGGACAGGTCGCCCACGCGGGCCCGGAACTGGGCCGGTTGGTCGAGCTCTTGGAACCCGATCTCTTGGTCCACCTGCTGGAGGATTTCCGGGTCGGTCGCCAGCACCGAGAAGCCGCGTCCCTGCCAGCGCCAGATCCCCAGGAGCAACGGCGTGATGCCTTCCGCGGGCGTCGAGCCGATGATCCGCGGAGGCAGCATGTCCAGGAACCCCGGTTTGGGCCAGGCGCCCAGGTAGGCCGGCAACGTGCGGAAGGTCTGCCACAACCCGGGCGCGTCGCCCGGCGGCATGCTCCGCAGCACGGGCCGGTCCTGGACTCCCAGGAACAGGGTGTGGGGCGGGACGGCGGGGAACAGCAGTCCGCCGCCCAGTGACGCCTCCAGCGACACAAGATTGCCGGCGGGAGGTGCCAGACGATGCCGGGTCGGTTCGCCCAATAACGACAGGTACCATTCGTATTTTGTGCCACTCAACGGCGAGATGATCGCGTCGATCGTCAGACGTTCCTGGCGGGGTCCGTCGAGCGTCTCACGCTTCACGGCCATCAGCAGCGGGTCCATCTGTGACGGGTGTTCCGCCCAATAGGCGCTCTGCGCGACGTAGCCCTCGGCTTCCGCGGTCGACACGGCCGTCACATCCACGTCCGGCACGGGCGTGAAGTGCCCGCGCGCGCCGCGCAGCGAATCGGTCACGCGCGGGCCGTCCAGGATCGGCCGGCTCCCGTCCGGCCGCCGCCCGAGGCCCGGCGGCACGAGCCCGGCCTGCATCAGCTGGTCGAGCGTATCACCGCGCACCCCTTCGTTTGCCGCCGCCAATCGGGCGAGCATGATGTGTTCGATGTCGGTCGCCGCGCGCTGGCGGCGGGCCAGCTCGATCTGATAGGCGGGGCTCAACAGGTTCTGAAAGAACGCCGCGGAGAAGTACACGAACACGGTATCCGCGCGCGACAGCGGCATGGCGGCCCGGGCATGTCGGAACTCGTCACTAGCGCCCAGCGACTGGCGGCCGTCGCGCACTTCCAGGAACCGTTCCACGAGCCGCCGGCAGTTGGTCACCAGGTGGTACTTGCCATCGATCAAGTAGTAGGACCGCAACCGGTTGTCGGGCGTGGACAGGAAGGACACGTCGTGCCCGCCGATCTGGATGGTCGACATGGTGGCCCCCTGTTCTCTCTCGCGGAACAGGGCTTCCTGTCGCTGGCGCACCAGGTCGACGGCCAGCATGTCGCCGGTCGCCTCGAACAGCGCGCCGATCGCCGCGCCCTCGTGCAGGAACGTGTCCAGGCCGATCATCGCAACATCGGAGATGGCATGTGGCCCGAGCAGTTCCGCCAGGATGCCCTGCTCCAGCGCCAGCTGGTCTTGCACGCGTCGGCTCGACGCATGGCGCACGGAGCGCGACGGGAACATGCCGCGGATATCGCCGCCGTAATCCTCGATGAGCGCATTGAACCAGGTGAAGTTGGGATACTGGCCGAATCGCACATAGAAGCACTCGCGCGGCACGCGCAGGGCGATCGGTTCGATGGCGGCGTCCGCGTCCGGGCCGGCAAACGTCCATTGCCGCCAGGCGGGCGCGGCGGGCAGTTCCCGGTCCGCCGGTTGGGTATCCAGGTCCAGTCCCAGGCAGTTCCGGCTCAGGAGTTCCCTGCGCAGCGATTCGTCACCGGCCAGCAGTTGGAGCGTGTGGCGGCCCGTGGGCTGAGACCCGGCCGGCGCGTTGGGTTGGAGGAGCTGGCTGGGGAGATTCAGGCGCCGTGACAACGTCGCCGACAGGTAGGTCTCGACCAGCGGCGAATAATCGCTCTCCGCCGCCTGCTCGCGCAAGGGCGCGTTATACGCGCGCCACCACCGGCGCAACATGCCCTGGTGTGCCACGCGCAGTCGCTGGCGCGGCACGACCTGGATGGTCTGAGGGGTCGGCGTGGCGATCGTCACGTCGAACGGCTCGTCGCCGCGGAACAGGAACAGGACGCTCAGGCGCGTGGGCGCCGGTCCGACCCAATAGCGCAAGCGTCTCCGCAGCCCTTCGAAGGCCGGATACAGGGCGCGATGGTCGGGGGCGGTGACCGTCGGCGCGGTGCCAAGCAGCGGCATCTCCATATCGCCGGCCGGGAGTTGGAAGGTTACGCGCGCCACGCCGAACGGTTGGCCGGAATAGGCTTCCACCTGAGCTTGCGCGGCGGGCGGGCTGACGCCCCCGGCCCCTGCGGCGACGGCTGCCGCCGCCAGGCACATCATCCGTGTCAGTTGCTGGCGCATCGCGTTCACTCCTGGGAATCTTCCGACATGATTCGCAGGACACGCGGAGAGGTCAAGAGGATGCCCGACACGTCTGCCGGGTCCCGGAAACGGCGCGCGCACAGTACAATGGTCCGCGATTGCCGGCTGGGGACCTGGATTGTGCCCGGTCGCCGCGGGCTGTGCTCAAGCCACACTCACTGGAGGACGTGATCGTCATGATGTGCACGACAGACTCCTATGCGCGCATACCTGTTGCAGGCTGGTGCTCTTCCTGCGGCAGGTGGCGCGTCCCGCTGTTCTGCCTGGTGCTGGCAGGCGGCTGGGCGGGCACGGCGTGGTCGCAGGGCAGTCCGCCCGGCACGGACCCGCCTGCTGCCACGCGTCTGGCGGAGAGGGCGGCGGAGCCTCAGTTGAGCGCGGAGACCGCATCGATCCTGGCGGAGTTCAATCGCGGCTGCGGGTACATGGAGATGTACGAGTATGCCCAGGCCGCCCGCGCGTTCAACAAGGTCGTCGAGCTGGCCCCGGATTGGACGGCGGCGCGTTTCAATCGGGGTCTGGCCTATCTGAACATGGCCAGCGAAAACGACCCGCACAAGCGTCTTGGTTCCACGCCGGAGATGATTGCCACCGCGACGCAGGCCTTTGAAGAGGTGATCGCCAAGGAGCCCGAGCACATCTCGGCGCTGTTCTGCATGGGCCGGTTGCAGGCGTACCTGGGCGACGACCAGCGTGCGGTGGAGTGCCTCGAGCGGGCCTATCGAGGGGACCCTGAGGATCTGAGTGTGGCCTACAGCTACGCCAAGTCGCTCAAGAATGTGAACCGGGCGGACGAAGCGGTCGCGATCCTGGAGCGGATCGTGGCACGGGACTACGGGTTCGTTTCCGCGATGCAGGAGTTGGGCATGTTGTATGCGCGTCGCGGCAGGCGGGACGAAGGGAAGAAGTTGCTGGAGCGTTTTCAGCAGTTGCGGGCCCGGGGAGAGCTGGCCGTCGGCTCGTTCGTGGTGGACGAGAAATACGGGATGGCGGGGAAGTACGCGCTGATGATCGGCGCCGACGGCCTGCCTCTGCCGCCGCGCCGCGTGGCGCCGCAGACGCGCGTGGTGCTGCGCCCGGCCCCGGAAAGCGTGGCCGGCGTTTCCCAGGACTGGCAGTGGGCTCACGGCGCCGTCCGGCTGCCGGGCGTGGCCGTGGCGGATGTGGACCAGGACGGCGATCTGGATCTGCTGCTCACGGGGCAGGGGCCCGACGGCGCAGCGCAGATTATGCTCAACGACGGCGCCGGCGGGTTCACGCCGGGCGCGGTACTGGCGGACCGCGTCGTGTGCGCCAGTTTCGGCGATATCGACAACGACGGCGATGTGGACCTGTGGTTGGGGCGGGCGGGGGACGACCAGCTGTGGCTGAACGACGGCCACGGCACATTCACGCTTTCGCCCACGCCGGAGATCGGCGGCCCCGACACGCTCACGCAGCGCGTGCTGATGGCGGATCTGGACAGCGACGGCGACCTGGACCTGATGGCGTTCCGTTGTGCGGCGGGGGACGTGCCGCTGCCCAATGCGCGGGCCGCGGCTGCGGCGAGCAGCCTGTTCTTGAACAAGGCGGACGGCACATTCGTCGATGCCGCGGCGGAACTGGGCCTGCAGTGTGCCGACCAGGTCGTGGCGTCTGTGGTGTATGACGATTTCGACAACGACTTCGACCTGGATCTGGTGGTCTTCCCGGCCCGTGGGGCCCCGGTGGCCTGGGTGAATTTCCGCGTGGGCGAGCATCGGATCGTTGCCGGTGAGCAGATCGGGTTGGATCTGCAATCGGTCACGAGCGCCACGACGGGCGACCCGGACAAGGACGGAGACCGGGACCTGTTGGTATTCACGCCGGACGGCCTGCGCCTGTTTCTGAACACGGGCGCATTCACGTTTGAGGAAGAGTCGAGGTTCGCGGCCGGTGTCGGCCGACTGGGCGGCACGGGCGGCATGTTCGCGGACATGGACAACGACGGCGACCTGGACATCGTGATTGCCGATGCGAAGCGCGCCGATGGCAGCCGCGGTCCCGCGCTGTTGCTCAACACCTGGCCCGAGTTCGGCTTCGTGGAGGCGGCGCTGCTGGATCCGGGCAATCTGTTGGACGCCCTGCACACGGACGGCGATGCGTCTTGCGTCGTGGCGGATTTCACGGGTGACGGACGTTGCGACGTGCTCCTGGCGCCGCTCGGCAAGCCGCCCGTGCTGATCGAGAACGTCACGCCGGGCGGGCACTGGATCGCCTTCGACCTGGCGGGCACGCGGCCGCAGGAGCCGCGGGCGCGGTCGAACCAGTCGGCGATCGGGGCCCGGGTGGAAGTGCGTTCGGGCACGCGATTCCAGCAGTATGTCGTGGGTGGTTCGGCGGGGCCGGTCGCTTCGCAGCCGCTGCGGATCCACGCCGGGCTCGGTCCGTACGCGAAAGTGGATTGGCTGCGCGTGCTGTGGCCGGACGCGATCTTGCAGGGCGAGGTGGAGTTGCCCGCGGACCGCGTCATGAGCCTGGAAGAGCAGTCGCGCAAACCGTCCTCCTGCCCCTACTTGTTCGCGTGGGACGGCGAGCGGTTCGCCTTCGTATCCGACTTCGGCGGCGTGGGTGGATTGGGTTACTACGTGAGCCGCGGCACGTACGCGCAGCCCGACCCCACGGAATACCTCCCGCTCCCCGCGCTGCGGCCGTTGGACGGGTACTATGTCGTGCAGTCGCTGACCCCGCTGGAGGAGATCACCTACTTCGACGAGGCGAAGCTGATCGCCGTCGACCATCCGGAGGGTACGCAGGTCTATCCCCACGAGATGGCGGCGATCGGCGCGGCACCGCCGGAGTTCGAGCTGTTCTGCGTGCGCGAGACCCTCGCGCCGATCGGCGCGGTGGACCATCGCGGTCAGGACGTCACGGACGCGCTCCGCGCGGTCGACCGCCGCTATGCGGGCGCGACGCGACCGGACCCGCGGTTCACCGGACTGGCCGAGGAGCACTTCGTCGAGCTGGATTTCGGCGACCAGTTGGCCGGCATCGATCCGGCTGCGCGGATGGTCCTGTACCTGCAAGGCTGGGTGGAATACGCGTACTCGTCCACGAACTACGCGGCCGGCCAGGCCGGCCTGCGTCCGCGGGCGCCGACGATCGAGGTGTGGCGCGACGGCATGTGGAGGGTGCTGGCCCAAGAGGTCGGCTACCCCGCCGGGATCAACCATATGATGACTGTGGATCTGACCGGCCGGCTGCAGCGCTCCGACCGACGGCTGCGTCTGTCGAGCAACATGGAGGTGTATTGGGACCGGGTGTTCCTGGCGCCCCACGACGCGCGGGCGGAGCTGCGGGTGCAGGAAGTGGCCGCGCGCGACGCCGACCTGCATTTCCGGGGCTACCCGCGCGAGTACTCGCCCGACGGCCGGCACCCGAATCTGTACGATTACCAGAACCTCGACCGCAACGTGGCCTGGAAACTGATGTCCGGCGACTACACGCGCTATGGCGACGTCCGGCCGCTGCTGGAGACGGCCGACGATTGCTTCGCGATCATGTGCCACGGCGACGAGATCACGCTGCGGTTCGCGGTCGAGGATTTCGGGCCGGTCCCGGCCGGTTACATACGGTCGTTCATTCTCAAGACGGACAGCTACTGCAAGGACATGGACCTCTACACCGCGTTTCCAGACACCGTGGAGCCGCTGCCGTTTCACGGCATGAGCGGTTATCCGTACGAGAGCCACGAGCGCTATCCGGACACGGAGACGACTCGGCGCTACCGCCAGGAGTACAACACGCGGCGTATCGAAAGGCGATAGTGACAAGACGATGGCAGATCAGCGACGTTACTACGCGGCGGCGTGTCAGCTGGACTTCCCGAATCTGCGGCATCGCGACGAACTGGGGCCGCGCGTGAAAGAGCTGCTGGATCTGGTCCAGTATGCGGTCGCCGGCTATCAGCCGTTCCACGACGTGCGGCTGGTCGCCTTTCCCGAGTTCGCGCACGCGGCGCCCATCTACCCGACCGCGGATGAGTTGCTGGACCGATTGGCGGTGCCCATTCCCAACGAGTACACGGACCGTTATGCGCGGAAAGCTCGGGAACTGGGTGTCTACATCCAGACCGGCTCGTTCCTGGAGTCCGATCCGCGCTGGCCGGGCCATGTGTTCAACACGACCTGCCTGATCGGCCCGGAGGGGCTGTTGACGCGCTACCGTAAAGTGCACCCGTGGATCCCCTGGGAAGTCCACACCAGTCCGCACGACTTGACCGACTACGACCGGCCATTGTTTCCGGTGGCGGACACGGAGATTGGCCGGCTGGGCGCGGCCACCTGCTACGATTGGCTGTTCCCGGAGGCCATCCGGCAATTGGCGCTGGGCGGCGCGGAAGTGCTGGTGCGTGTGTCGGCGTACATGGACCCCTGGGGCACGGCCGAGCCGATGGACTGGTGGACGCTGATCAACCGGGCGCGAGCCATCGAGAACATGTGTTACGTGGTGGCGGCCAACCAGGCGCCGTCACTGGACCGATATCCGCCGTTCAGTTGGCCGGGCGGCAGCATGGTGGTGGATTTCGACGGCCGCATCCTGGCGCGGGCGGAAGCCGGCCGAGGCACGCGAATCGTCGTCGGGCCGGTCGACATCGGGGCGCTGCGCCAGGAGCGGCAGCGGCGCGCGGGACATCACCTGCTGGCCCACCTGCGCACCGAGGCCTACGCGCTCTCCAGCCGACCCATCTATCCGGCCGGTACGGCCGATGCGGGCCCGCCGACCATCGAACGTAACCGGGCGTCGACCGAACAGGCGCGGCGCTTGCTGGACCGGTCAACCGGCGAGTCCACGGATCCGCTGGGCCACGGCGGAGGGTGACGCGGGAGGTCGAGTTGGCCGGCGGCCAGTGGCCAACCGTGCGGCGCAACGCGCGGGCGGAGCCCCCGGCCGCGGGCAGTCGGCTCAGGGATGATGCGGAGCGGGCAGCGGCACGATGCGGCCCTGCTGGATCGTCGCGAGCGTAGGGAGCCGGGTGTTGCTGCCGGGCGCATCCCACGCGATCGGGCCGGAACGGCCGGCGATGGGGGACAGCTGGCGGATGGCGCGCGCGATCTCCACGCGGCTCAACCCGGCGTTCCGGATCGCCGCAGTGACGATGTACACGGCATCGTACGTCTGCCGCGCTGCGAAGTCGTCGTCCGGGTCGCCCTCTTGCGGCGCAGCCGCGTCGGCCGGCTGCGGCGGCTCGGCCGAGGTGCCGGTTGCGGGGTCTTCCCCGTCCAGACGCGGGAAGACGATCTCCCCGGCCGCGTCGCCGACCTCGCGGAGAAATGGGGCGCGGCCCAGGTCCGGCCCGCCGAAGATGCAGCCGGCGAACCCGCCTTGGCGCACGGCGCGAATCAACTTGAGCGAGTCGGCGGCGTTGGCCACGATGATCAGGTCGTCCGGCTGGGAAGCGAGGCACTGGCGGACCAGCAGATCGATGGTCCGCGACTGAGGATCATACTCAAGCTGATGCCGCACCCGGACCTCGCGCTCGGTCATGGCCCGGCGCAGTTCGCGCGTGAGCAAGAACGCGTCGTGGTCGTTCGTCGTGATCAGGTTCAGGTTCCGATCGCCTGGCCGGCGTGCAATTTCCGCGATCAGGACATCGGCGATGCGCGCATCGTTGGGCGCCAGCGAGAACATCCAGGGCACGTTCGTGAGGTTGACCGTCTTGTCCGTGCTGACGGGGCTGACCAGCGCCAGGCGTGCCTTCACGACCACTTGCTCGGCCAGGTGAGTGGTCGGCCCGTCGACACCGCCGATGATTGCCCAGACGCGGTCGCGGTAGACCAGCTGGGTGATCTGTTTGACGCCGCTGCCCCACGGGTCCTCGGACCAGGCCGGGAGAAGCCGGAACGGGATGCCCGCCAGCCCGCCGTCGCGGTTCGCGTCCTCGATCGCCTGCTGGGCCGCCCGCCACAGGTTGCCGTAGCGCGGATGCGCTGGGTCGGACGGGCCGAAGTAGCCGATCCGGACCTCGGACAGCGTGCGGGGGTCAACCGGCTGGTCGACCGGTCCGAAGTACTCCGGCGTGTGGGTCCGCGCGTCGAAGTGCGGCGCGGCCTGCGGCCGAGCCCCCGCCGGGGCGACGCACGCACCGGCCGCTCCCGCAGCGGCGATCCAGGCGCTCCACAACAGCAGTGCGGACGCTAGTCCAACTTCGGGATCTCGAGGTCTTCGCGCGAGTAGTAATGCCATCGGCCGTTCTCTCGGCGGGCCAGAAACACATCGCCGGCATCGTCCAGCGCAGCGCTGAGCGGGATGTCGCCGGTCACACCCGGAAACGGCTCGCTGCGATAGGCGATCACGTCGCGGATCTTGGCGCGGTTGAGCCCCGCCGTCTGAATGGCCCAGATGAGCATGTTGACTCCGTCGTAGGTGTGCGACGCGTAGGTCTCCGGCTCATCTCCGAACCGTTCGCGGAACGCCGCCCGGAAGGCTTCGAGCTTCTCGTCCTTGCGATCCGGGTTCCACGGGTATGTGCACACCACGCCCTCCGCGTTCGGGCCGGCGATGGCCAGGAACTCGTCGGACAGGCAGCGGTCACAGCAGAAGTACGGCTGCTCCATGCCCATGGCTCGCATCTGGTTGAGGATCATCGCGCCGTGGACCGCGTTCCCCCAATGTATAACCGCCTGCACATTCGACGCCTTGATCCGTTCCAACTGCAGGGAGAAGTCCTCCTCGATCAACTTGTAGGCCATCTCGATCGCCACGGGGCAGCCCATGCGGCGGCTGCCGTCGTTGATCTCCCGGACGCCGAATCGGCCATAGCGATTGCTGGCGCGGATGATGCCCACGCGCTCCAGCTTCAAATTGCGGTACAGGTAGTCCACCAACATGTAACACTGTTGGCGATCGTCCCCGACGCAGCGGATGATCCAGGGGATGTTCGTCTCCATCAAGGTCGGGTCCAGGTCCCCCGAGTTCATCATGGGGATCTCGATCTTCAGTGCCACGCGGATGGCGATATGCGTGTTCGCCCCGTCGACGGTGCCCAGGATCGCCCAGACCTTGTCCTTGTAGGCCAGGTTGACGATCTCGCTGCCCGTGGCCCCCCAGAGCCCGTTGTCGTTCTTGACGACCAGTTCAAACGGGACGTTGCGGGCGTGGTAGCCGCCGGCCGCGTTCGCCTGCTCGATCGCCAGCTGTGCGCCCTGGAGCATCTTGAGCCCGAGGTTCTCTTCGTGACTCTTGCCGCCCGTGGCCACCGAGACGGTGGACATGATCGGGCCGACGAAACCGATCTTGACCGTGTCGACATGGTCAGGCTCGGGGATCGAACGTCCGGCGCCGGTATACTCCATCTGCAGCAGGAAGTGTTTCTTGAACGGTTCGACGCCGCCGAAGGGCACCACCGTCGAGGAGGTGTGGGCATACCGGTCGTCGAGCTTCAGGGACAGCTTGGGTGCCTGGTACGGGTTGAGCGAGTTGATCTCCGCGAGGACCTTGTCGAGCGGCTCGGGGATGTTGTAGGGAACCTCCGGGTTCTCTTCCGCCCCCGTCGCCGCTTTGCGCACGGGAGGCGCCTCGTCCATGTCTGCAGCCGACGTTGGGTTTTCGGCCCGGAGTCCCCCGACACTCAACACCAGAATGGCGAGACTGCTTAGGATGTATCGCATCACACACCTCACTACGTTACGTTGAGTCTTCCCACCCTTGCGCCGGCGGCCAGCGTGCCTCTTCCACGCAGACAGGAGCTGCGGGGAGGCACTGAACGGCCCGGCCGTCAGCGCTTCGTCACCACCGGCGCTGGGGCCGGTGTACTCTTGGTCTTGGCCAGCCAATCCGGATTGACCTGGAGTCCGGGGTAGTAACCGTCGCCAATAGCCCATCCCAGGCCCTTGCCGGTTGCCACCCACGTGTCGTTGCCGTCATGATTCATGTCGATGATGAAGTTGTGGGGGACGCTGTGCTCGAGCTCCACCGTTCGCAGCAGTTTGCCGCAACGGTAGATGGCAGCCTTACCCCCCGGGCCCGTGTCGTTTCGCGTATAGGCAACCACGGTCTCCGAGGGGAAGTCAGCCATGACGCCGAGCCCCTTGTCGTGGGCGAACCAGCATTCGTTGGCGCTGCGCGCCTTGAGGTTGTTGGTGAAGTCGCTCGGCAAGCCGGTCTCGTGCGCGTAGAGCCCGCGCCAATGGCGTCCATCGTAGCGGCAGCAGCCGAAGTAGGAGGACACCCACAGGATCTTCTCCACATAACTGACGCTGGTCGTGATCACGTGCACCACGCCATCGTCGCGGTAGAGGTCGATCTCCATCTCGCCGTCGGGGTCGAGGTACTCCAGCCACTTTTCGGTGGCCACGTCGAACTCCAACACGGCGCTGCCCCACACGGCCAGATAGACCTTCTCGGGGCTGCAGCACACGCCATAATTCCAGATCTCCTCCATGGGGGCGTTCTTCTCGGTGAAGATCGTCCACTGCTTGGTGACCATGTTGTATCGGCTGGCGCCGGCGGTCGTGGCGGCCCAGACGTTGTCGTTCTCGATGTCCACGGCGTACACCACGTCGTTCACCAGGCCGCTATTGAGCTGGTGGAAGTGGTCGAACCGGCCGCCGCTGAAGCGGGCCAAACCGCCGCCGAACAGCCCGAGCCACAGATCGCCCGTCTTCGGGTCGATCGCCAGGCCGGTCACCACCTGGAACGGCAACCCATCCTCTTCCTTCCAGACCTGCATGCTGCCGGTCTCTTTGTCGTAACATGCCAGGCCGTCCTCGGTGCCGATCCAGACCTTGGACCCCTGGGGTTTCACCGCGAAAATGTGGTCGTTGGGCAGGCCGTCCTTGGTCGTGAAATGCCGCCAGTTGGTGTACACGTAGGGCAGCCCCGCCGCTTCGGAGGCGGCCGGCTGGGCCGCAGCTTCGGGCGCGGCGGCCCCTTGGGCCGGGGTCTCGGTGGCGGCGGTCGGGGCCGGGGGCGAACCGACGGCCACCGGTACCGGCGTCGGTTTGCTCGGGGCTGCCTCGCCCGCCTCCTGGGCCCAGCCCATGGTGGCCAGCAACAGGCTCAACACCGCACACCACGCGCCGCACCGCGTGCGCGATCCTTTGTTGGGACTCCTCGTCATATCAGTTCTCACTATGCCAGGTCAGGGCCGTTCGTCCAGAAGACACGCCTATCAGAGAGTCATCAAATACTGAACCAGATCGTTCAACTGATCCTTGGTCATGTCGTTGGTCACGCCGTGTTTGTCGTCCGGATTGTATCGGGTCCAGATCTCCTCCAGCGTCTCGGCGATCCCGTTGTGGAGGTAGGGCGCGGAATCATAGATGTTGTTCAAGTGGGGCACGTCGAACTCCGCCACGGTATCCAGGGGCATCTTGGTTCCCACGTCGTGCACGTTCCGGTCGGTGTACAGGGGCGGGAAGTGGCAGGTGACGCACCGGTTCTCGGGCGGAATGACGCGACCGTCGTTGGCCATGGTCCGTTCGAAAATCGCTTTGCCGCGCCGCTGGGCCGGGGTCAGTTCCGCACCCAACGGCCGATAGCGGTTCGGTGGCCGGGGGATCGTGCAGACATAGCTGTCCACGGCCAACAGCTGCTCCGGCGTGAACGGCTGGATCTTCGTGAAGAACACGGCCAGCCGGGCGCCGCACTGGCGCGCGAGGCTGGGGTTGGTCCCTTCCCATTTGAAGGGCGCCGTGTCCAGGATGCCGCGCAGCGTGCGATTATCCACCGGATTGACGCCGATCCCCTCCGATTGAATGTCGTAGGTGATCCCGTCGATGTGCCCGTCCGGATGGCAGGTGTGGCAGGAGAACTGGCGATGGAATGTGATGCCGGCGTTGTGGAACAACAGTTCGCCATACCGCGTCTTGGTGATTTCCTTAGGCCCGCCCAGATCGATGCGCTTGACCGGCTCGAGGCTCGCCAGGTCGATCATCGTCAGGGAGTCGTCCAGGCAGTTGGCGACCAATGCGGACTTGCCATCCGGCGTCATCACGATCCCACGCGGGCTGGCTTCGGTCGGGATGTGCTTGATGATGAACTCCGTCGGTTTGCCCATGTGGTTCGGGAAGACCTCCGTACGTTCATGTTCCGAGGCGCCGCGCAACATCGAGGTCAGCCGCTCCAGGTCGATCACGGCCACGCGGTTCGAGCCGGAGCTGGTCACCAGGGCCAGGGTGCCATCGCGCGTGATGGCGATATCCGTCGGATCGGGGAAACACAAGTTCGGTTCGTCCAGCAGCACCTGGTCCACGCGTCCGTCGCGCCAAATTACGGCCACTCCGTTGGTGATCGTCCAGCCCTGCAGCAGGCGACTCATGGGCACGAGGTTGTTCGTGCGGTTGATCGTGCACATGGCATACTCGCCGCTCGGGTGCCAGCAGACGCCCATCAACAGGTTGGCGCCGGGCAGCATCAGGCGCTGCTCCACGGACGCCGTCTTGGTGTCGATCACGGTGAGTTCCGCGATCGGGGGCGTGCGGAACGCGACGAAATGCGACAACGTGTTGGTGACCAGGAGCCGTTGGCCGTCGGGGGAGAGGGCGATCGACCACGGGTTGCGACCGGCTTCCAGACGCTTCACCTCCTGGAGCGACTGAGCGTCCAGGATCGAGATATCGTCGGTGGAGGTGTTGACGACGTACAGCAGCCGGCCGCTGGCGTCCGTGCGGACTCCGTGGGGTTCGTCGCCCACGGGCACCGAGTCGAGAACCAGGCGCTGGGCTGTATCGATCACGGACAGCGTGTCGTCCAGGCGGTTGGTCACGTAGGCCAGGGTCCCGTCCGGGCTGAACGTCACCCCGGTCGGGTGCCCGCCGACCGGGATCTCCGCCACTTTTTCCCAGCGGTTGGTGTCGACCACGATCACAGTATGCGCGGCCTCGCAGGTCACGTAGAGTTCAGGCGCGCGCGGACGGAAGGCCAGCCGCAGGGGGTTCTTGTAGCGGACGGCCGAAGTCAAGACGGGCTCGATCTCCACGAGCGGATGGGCGATCATCTTGACCGCCTCGTCATAGTCGAACGGCTTGCCGTGCGCCTGCTCGTGGCACGACAGGCAGGTCTCCCGGGTGACCGGCTTGAGCCCGGCCTGCAGCGCGGCGGGCTCGTCGCGCATAATGGCCTCCACGGCGTATTCGCTGCCGGCGCCGTGGCAGGCTTCACAGCCGACGCCCTCGTAGCGCGTGTAGGAATCGAGCTGTCCGCCGCCCGGGTCGTGGAAGGCCGTGGCGTGGCATTTCAGGCAGTCGGGCTCGGTCAGCGGGTCGCCCTGCAGGCCGGCGGCCTGCGCGAGTTCCCGCGCGCGGTCGGTGCTCAGCCGCGCGTACGCCAGCGCGTGCCCGCTCCGGCGCCACACGCTGTACTGATACCCCAACATGGCCGACTTGTGGCATTCGGCGCACTTATAGGAGCCGACCAGTTTCGGGGCCTGTTTGTCGGCCGGCGCGGGCGGGTCCGGCAACTCCGTATACTCCCACTTGTCGGGAGTCGGGTGCGCCAGCATGTCCCACGCGTCATCCACGTCGAAGGTCTTGGAACTCAGCACGGCGGCGTGCGAGCCCTTGATCTTGTGGCAGTTCATGCAGTCGTTCTTCTTCGGCTTCGTCAGGCCGGCGGCCATGGCGGCCTTCGAGTCCATCATGATCTCTTCTTCCATGTACTCGCTGCCCGCCCCATGGCACTTCTCGCACTGCACCCCGTCTTCGATGTGGAACGTCTCGTCGATCTCCCACTCTTCCGCCTCCGCGCCGGTCGCGTGGCACCCCAGGCACATCATGGCGCGCTGCGGCTCCTCGGGAATGCCGCTCAGCCGGGCGATCTCCTTGGCCTCCGGCAGGGCCAGCGACGCATAGGCCTTCGCATGGGCCGACAACAGGGCGCGACACTGCTGATAGCCGAACCCCGGACCCTGGTGACATTTGGCACACTCCGCCGCGCCGACGAAAATCGGATGCTTGTCGGCCTGTGCCCACACCAGGCCGGGCGCGCCGAACAACAGCGTGGCCAGACAGACCACCTCCGCCGCGAGGCGCCGAACTCGCGCCTGGTCGCCGTCGCGCTGGATGTCATTTCGCATGTTCAACCACCGTGAGGAACTGATCAGCCGCAACATCTTTCAACTCCGTGCGCTGGCCGCCCGGCCAACGGATCTCAACGAGGTCGGCCTTGGTTGCCTGGCCGAGCCCAAAATGGCACCGCGGGTCGCTTTGAGACAAGTACCCTACGACCGGCACCACGTCCCGAGTCTGCACTATCCCGCCGGCGGTCACCGTCACACGCGCGCCGATGGCCGTGGACAGCCCGTTCGACCGCCGGATATCGAGTGTCAACCAATGCTGCCGATTGCCCCCGTCGTTGCGCAGCAGGCGGGGCGGATTATTCAGGTTGATCACCAGGATGTCGATGTCCCCGTCGTTGTCATAATCACCGAACGTCGCGCCGCGTCCGACGTACTTCTCGTGGAAATAGGGGCCTGAGTCGACGGCGATATCCGTGAAATTCCCCCGCCCGTCGTTCCGCACCAGCACGTCCTCTTCCGCGTATTCGAAATGCGAGTTGCCGTTGGCGATGAACAGGTCAAGGTGACCGTCGTTGTCCAGATCGAACAGCACGCCGCCCCACCCGGTGTACTGGCCGCAGATCACCGCCAGCGAGGAGCGGCTGGTCCAGTCCTCGAAAAAGCCCTCCTTGTTCATCAGCAGGCAGCCGTAGCCCATGTCGGGCACGTAGACGTCCAGCCACCCGTCGTGGTTGATGTCGCCCACGACCGGACCCATGGAGGAGACGCCCTGGCCGCCTTCGCCAAACGCCAGGCCGCGGATCAGCGCTTCGTTCTCGAATCGGCCGTTGCCCAGATTGCGATAATAGAAATTGTCGGTTCCGTCGTTGGCCACATAGATGTCCAGCAGCCCGTCATTGTCCAGATCAGCGACCGTGGCGCTCATCCCCCGCCCGTTCGTGTCGACAACCCCGGCCTCTTCCGTCACGTCGGTGAACGTGCCGTCGCCGTTGTTGCGATACAGCGCGTCCGGCTGGCTGTTGTAGCTGAGCGGCCCGGGGTACCCGGCTGCCGCGTAGTACGCGCGAAACTGGCCCTTGTCGTACTCCAGATAGTTCACGACATAGACGTCCAGGAGGCCGTCATTGTTGTAGTCGAACCAGGGCGCGTGCAGACTCCAGAGCGGGTTGTCGAGCCCCGACTCCGCCGACACGTCCGTGAAGGTCCCATCCCCGTTGTTGCGGAACAGGACGTTCTTCCCGTAGTTCAAGACGTACAAATCCAAGTCGCCGTCGTTGTCGTAGTCCGCCGCCGTGCAGCCGAATCCGAAGCTGTCCGGGTCACCCACACCCGCCTCCGCGGTCACATCCTCAAACGTGCCGTCCTGCCGGTTGCGGTACAGGCGGTTGGAGAGCTTGCCGCGGTACTTGCGGCCACGCGTGTCATTGACGTCCTTGTGCCAGGCACCGCAGACGATGTAGATGTCCAGCCAGCCGTCGTTGTTGTAGTCGAACATCACGGCGCCGGCGCCGGAGCCCTCCACGATGTTCGATAAGTCATCGTCGCCGAACCGGTGGTGGAACACGATCTCGCCCGACTCGGTCTTGACCATCAGTCCCGCTTCCGCCGTCACGTCCGTCAACACCACCCCGGTGTGCGGTTCCTGGGCCAGCGCGAAACCAGCCCCCACGACACAACACATCGACCACAGCAATACGGCACGCACCGTCATGCATCACCTCGATCATTCGCTCACGGACGCCTGCCCGGAGAACGGGTCAGGACCAGGGATACCATCCCACAAGGCGCCGAAATCGACCCATTCCACAAACGTCCGGATTTCGCGCTTCGTTAGCTCGGGGACCTGCCCCCCCACCGGGATCGGCTTGGCCACACGACTCGTGGCCGGTTGACCGTCCCATGGCCGAGACGTGTTACGGCCGAACAAGTGCCACAGCAGCGGACTCGTCCGGGCCCGACCAGGATCGACGTACTTCCCGCCCGCGCTCGGCGCTGCAGACCCTTCGCCCGATGCAAGCAGGCTGACGTACGCCTGATTGAATATACCGCCCGGTGCGACTGGTGTCATCCCTCCGTCGAGACGCGGCGCCGCGCCGTCCGGGCCGTGGCACGCCACGCACTTGGCCTCCACGATCGGCATCACGTCCCGCCGGAAGTCCACCGTGCGACGCCGCTCGGGCGGCAAGGTCAGCTCCACCGCCGGACGCTGCAATGCGTCGGTCATCACGTTGTGCGGCGTGGACTCCCCATCCTCGTGGCAGCCAATGCAGCCACGCGGCTCCAGGTTCTTCGACCAGATCCACCGGCAGGAACGCAACGCCATCCCGTGCTCGTCCAACGTCTGCAACTCGATCGGCGTGTTGGCCGGAATGCTCAGATGAAACGAACCGTCCGCACAGATGTTGGTCTCGCCCAAGAGCCGCCGCTGAGCGATCGGCGGCAAACCATTGCGCGTCGCGCCCGGCACCCCGGCCTCGGACGGTAGATACTGGTCACGCTCCTGAACCGTCAACGGAATCCCTTCCAGCAGGCGAATCCGTTTGACCGTTCCCAGGGGCGACCAGGTCGCGTCAGGCAGGTCGTCCGTGGCGACGGTCAGACAGTACAGCTTGGCCAGCGGCTTGTCGTCCAGAACCACCGTGGACCGACCGTCCGGCACGCGCACCGATCGAATGACAACACCCTGCAATTCGTCAAAATCCGGATCGTCCAACACAACCTGCGAAGTGGCCGTTTTCGGATCAAACAGATACAAACCACTGCTCGACGCCCGATCCGCCGGCCGCCGCGATACCAACACGCCGCCGCCAGGGCTCGGCGCCGGCGCGAAGTACACCCAACCCTCACGCGCGTCCGTCACCGGACGATATGACTTCAACGGACGCCGGAATGTCACCGAGCTCAACTGGCCGTAGCCGTCGGCCGTCACCTCGTCCGACTCGACAAACAACACCATGCCCAGATCCGTCACGCACGGCGTCCGCTTGAACCGCTTCCCAGACAGGTCCGCAAACAGCGCATTGTCCGTGCCCTCAATGTTCATCGCAAACAAGGCCATGCGACCCAGCGGCCCGCGATCGAGCGTCGCACGCTGCCAGCAGCTGTACAACACGCGGCCCTCGCCCATCATGATCGGGTCCAGATCGTCCGACAGGTTGTAGGACATCCGCCGCACTTGAGAGCCGTCGAGATGACACGAATACAGGCTCCGCAACGGACCGGAACCGAACTCGTTCATCCACCCCGACGCATCGCTGACAAACATGATCTGAAACCACGGCGCCGGCGAATCGACCGTGAAGAGATTCGATTGGTACCCGGGCTGCCGACAGTTCCCCACGTCCTGCGTCACCCGGCGCACCTGACCGTCCGCCAGCGAGTACTCGTACACGTTCCACCGGTCGTCCGCCGTGCGCTTGCCCGCGAACACGAACCGCGTCGCGTCAAACGAAACCGATGGATCCGCCGCGCTGTGAAAACCGTCCGTCAGGACCCGCTGCGTGCCGTCCGGAGAGAGCAGTATGATCCGGCCACCCTCGCCCAGCAGCGCCGTCGGGTCCAGAGCCGTCCGGTCCGTCACGGGCTGGCCCAGCGTGACCGGGATCTGCGTCACCAGGATGGGGGCGTCCAGTTTGGCGCCCGGTGGTCCGCCACGCGCCGGACTGCCGCTCGAGAACGACAGGCCGATACACATCCCCACCCAAATCACTCGGGCGACCGATTCACGCGCCGGAGCAGAAGACAATCGAGTACGGTAACCCCGACAAATCCCCGCCCGGCCTGCAGAAGAATTAGCGTGCGGATGGCTGATCCATTGCCCCAACGCCTCGGTGGTGATTCGCGCTCGCCCACAAAACGGCCATCGAAGAATGCCCACGACTACTATTACCGTCCCGCCCCAAGGCCAGAAAAATAAGGAAAGACAGAGTGAGACAATTCTAGCTTGAATCGATCCGGCTTAGCGCTAGCGCCGTGGCGAAAGATCACCCGAACGGGTGGTTGTGGGGATTCCCCGGCAGTCCCTCCACCCCCCTGGCTCTTGCCACGTTGGGTTTAGTTACGGACGGACCTTCGAAAGAGTTCGTGCAGGCCGTGGAATAAATCGATTGCCGTATCAGCCGTATCCCAACTCGCGCAGCTCGCGCTCGCTCATGCCGAAATGATGGCCCAGTTCGTGCAGAACGGTCACGCGGATCTGGTGCCGGAGCGCCTCCTGGTCGATACGGCCGTGGCGGTCGGAGGCCAGTGCCAGAATCCCCTCGCGATAGATGTGGACAGCGTCGGAGAGAACGCCGGAATGTTCGATGCTGCGGCTCTCCAAGGGGATGCCCGTGTAGAGGCCGCAGAGTCGGTCACGGCGGCGGACGCGCAGTTGGCGCATCACTTCCCGCGAGGGATAGTCTTCGACATACATCGTGACCTCGTCCAGCAGGCGATGTACCGGTTCGGGCAACGCCTGAACCACCTCGTCCATCTGCTGATCGAAGTACCGCCGCAGGTCCGCGTCCATTCAGAAGAGTCCCTCAATGGGGCGCATGGCAGGCGTGATCGGCACCGCATCGTACTGCACCGCCTGCCGGGGCGCAGAGTCCGGGATCAGTCCCAGGCTGTAGTAGATCGACCCTACGATCTCGGCGGGAGTTACCGGCCGGTCAGCCGGCTCACCGCCGTGTGCATCACTGGCCCCAACCGCTTGGCCGCCGCGCACACCGCCCCCGGCAAAGGTCGTCGTCCAGCACAGGGGCCAGTGATCGCGACCGCCGGCCGGGTTCATCCGCGGCGTCCGTCCGAATTCGGCCACCGAGCAGACGAGGGTCGAGTCCAGCAGGCCGCGCTGGGCCAGATCCTCGAGCAACGCCGCATAGGCCTGGTCGTACATGGGCGCGGCGGTTCGGCACATGCTCGCCACGTTCCCGAACTGCGGCCCACCATGCACGTCCCACGAACCGGGCTCGCCGTAGTGCTCGAACGTGCGGATCGTCACGCACCGTACGCCCGCCTCGATCAGACAGCGCGCCGCCAGGCAGGCGCGTCCGAACCGGGACCTGCCGTACCAGCGGCGAATGCGGTCCGGCTCGCGCGACACCAGGTCGGCCGCCCAAGGGGTGCGGGACGAGCCGGCGCCCGCCGACGCCCCGGCCGGCCATGAGCCCGTCCACGTCACCTGGGCCGGCACCCCGCGGCGCGCCTCCATAAGCTGCTCGACGACATCCCCCACCAACGGCGCGTCGTCGCAGGCTGGGTCGTCCCGCCCCGTCTGAGCCACCTGCCAACCGACCTGGTGAACGGCCGGCGCCGCATGGTGGCACGCACGGACAAACGCCTGCCAATGTGCAATGCGCGCCTGCCGCGGAAACAGCTCCGAGAGGAACAGCCCCGGCACACTGGTGCGAATCGCGCGGAACGGGCCACGCACCTCCGCCGGAGCGTCCGGCTTGGGATCCCACGTGTCGAGCTGGCTGGGACCACCGACGTTCAGGATCAGTATCACCCCCCGGTCACCGCGCGCCGCACGCATCGGCGGCGGACTCGTTGCCAAGCCGCCTGCCAGCCCCCAGCCTCCGATCACGCCGCACTGGAGAAACGTGCGGCGTGAGAGACGACAACGGTCCGCCGGTCCAGTACGACGATGCGCTGCGGTCATGTGCGGGCTCCTCCATACCAGACTCACCAGTCGCCGATACCGTTCTCAGGAGTCTACCGGGAGCCTACCAGCGCTGCGTCGCACCGGCAAGGAAGCTGGTCGGATATCCCGCGCCCATCCCCTGGACGGCACGCGCGACCCCCTATCGCCGTCCGTGATCGGCCGGTCGCCGGGTTGCCAGCCCCTGGCCGGCATCCCGGCGGGCCAGCAGCAGCAGCATGTCGTTCTGCAGGAAGTAGGGCGTCCGAGCCAGGACCTGCACGTCGCCGCGGAGCCCGCCGACCGAGTCGAGGTACCGTTGGCTGGTGATCGCGTAGCGATCGGCACTCTGGCTCAGATACTGCCAGACGTCGTAGGTCGGCTTGGGCGTCCAGGCGTGTCGCCGGGCAGACTGCGCGGCGCTTGGGTCACCCGGCGTGTCTCGAGACGACGCGGCGACGACCAGGCGATCCAGGGGGCGCCCCGCATAGAACACCCAACTTGGCTCGGCGACTCCCAGCGTGCCGATCTGCGGATCGGCCGAACGTTGATGGACTGCCCGGATCAGCGTGTCGAACGTCTGGTGCGTGTCGACGCGGGCCGCGCCGAACGCGAACAGGCCGGTTGTGAACAGTAGTGCGCCGGCGGCAAATGCGCTGGCCGCGTGGGTGCGCGCATCGCGGCGGATCAGCAGCAATCCGGTGGCGGCCGTCAGCGCCGGGATGGCGCCCAGGCCGGCCAGCCAGGATTCCCCGGGAAGGAACCGTGCCGTGGCCACCGGCACCGCCACGAGAATGGCGGTGCCGACGATCCCCAGGCAGGCAAACGCAGCCTGCGGCCAACGCCGCGCCACAGGTGTCGCATGCGCACACCACGCGACCAGGAAGTTGGCCACCAGCAAGGCTGCGGCCGGGTAGCTCGGCGTGATGTAACTGGGCAGCTTGGTTTGGGCCAACGAAAACAGCCCGATGTATACGCCCAGCCAACAGAGCATCAGCACCGACGCGGCCCGCGTGCGATCGCGCGACCGCAGGCGATGGGCCACGTCCAGCGCCGTGGGCACGGCGAAGACCGACCACGGAAAGAACCCCACCAGCAATGCCAGCGGATAATACAAGAGGGAGCCGTGGTGTCCTTCGAGCGGCCGCGTGGCACGGCCCACATTGTGCTCCAGAATAAAACCCTTCACCCAGGCACCGTCGGTGCGCCACGCGACCGCCGCGTACCACGGCAGCGCGACGGCGAGCACCACGAGCAGCGCCGTCACCGGCCGCAGGCTCCAACAGCAGCCCAGAACGTGCCGCGGACTGAACATGCGCACCCACCGGGCGACCCCGACATGCCCCGCCATGGACGGCTGGACGGCCGGCATCCGGTGGAACAGCTGGTACATGCCGATCACGGCCGTTGGCAGCACGAACCCCACCGGGCCCTTGGCCAGCACGGCCATCCCCATGCACGCGTAGAGGAGCACGGCCATGGGCCACCGGGGAAATCGACGATCCATCTCCGCGGCCACTGCGGACCCCGGCCCGGAGACCGCCAGGTCGGGCATGCCCCACACGAAGCACCCGAGCGCCGCCGTGCTCCAGAAGATGAGCAGCGCATCGGGCGTCGCCGCCCGTGCCGCAACGTCAAACATCAACGTCGTCACGAGGATCACGGCAGCCCACACCCCGACCGTCGGGGAAAACAGGCGGCGACCAATGCCGTACGTGACCAGCGCCGTGCCAATGGCGGAAGCGGCCGACCAGAACCGCGCTGCGAACTCGTTCACCCCGAACAGGCTGTAGGCGGTCATCATGAACCAGTACAACAGAATGGGCTTGTGAGTCCGCAACTCGCCGTCAAACACGGGCGTGATCCAATCGCCCCGCGCCAGCATCTCGCGAGTGCAGCCCGCGTTGCGCGGCTCGTCGCGGTCCCACAGTCGGGGCCCTCCCAGGTTGCTCCCGAGGACCACCACACCCACCACGACAATGAAAACCAGGTGCCGCAGCGAGGAACTGACCACAGCCACCTCTCTTCTCTAAACGCGCTTGCTCGGGCTCGAAGGACGCGCGCCACGCCGTGCCCGGAACGGTCTCCGCGCGCATTGTCACCGGTCGGGGCGGAGTGTACGGTGATCGATCGCCGATCGGCAAGCTCATTTTCCCGCTCGGTGGCCGACTTGGCCGACTGGCCGCAGGGGGACGCCGCTCTACGTTCGCGCAGCGCCTGTATTTCCCGCCGTCTGGCACGCTGCTACGCTGTTACGCTGTCCACACAGATACCGATCGCTGGCGCGCCGTGCCGCAGGGGGGGCGGCTCGCCGTACTGATATTGGGGGGGCACCGCTGCTAGCATCGCCAGCTCAAACGGGGAAGTCATGGGTATTGTCGCGCGAAACCGGCCGTTCGTACTGTCCGTCGTCTTTGCGCTGCTGGCCTGTGCGGCACTGGCGGTCGATATGCCGATCGCCCGGTATGCGGCAGAGGATTCACTGGCTGGGGACGTGCAGAAGGTGTTGGACGTGTCCGAGGTGTTTGCTCATGGCTGGGGAGTGCTGATGATCCTGATCGCCGTGGCGGTACTGGACCCGGCAAGTCGCCGCGGCTTGCCGCGAGTGGCCGCCTGCGCGTACGGCGCCGGTCTGGCCACGCTGGTGCTCAAGCGGCTGGTGGCGCGAGTCCGTCCGAACGCGTTAGGCGCATGGGACACGAACCTGGCGAATGCGCTGAGCACCTTCCTATCGTGGCATGCGCCGGTCCCCGAGCGGGTTCGCGCGTTGGGCAGGAGTGCCATCGAGTCGTTCCCCTCCGGGCACGCCGCCACGGCGGTGGGATTGGCGTTCGGTCTGGCCTGGCTGTATCCCCGTGGCCGCTGGCTGTTTGCGGTGTTTGCCGTGCTGGCATCCGCGCAGCGTATCGAGGCGTCTGCTCACTATGCCAGCGACGTGTTCATGGGGGCTGCCATCGGCTGCCTCATGGCCGGCGCGCTTCGCGTGGGTAGCGGGCAGCCATACAGACCAGAACGATGCCGCACAGCGTGACGCCGGCGCTGACGGCGAGCCAATCCCACGGCAAGTGCTCGCGGCCCTCGACGTTCCAGCCCAACGCGACCGCCCAGTCGCGATGCTGCACGAGTACCAGCAGCAACCCGTTGTGGATCGCGTGCGCGACCATGCCGGGCAGGACGCTGCCGGTGCGGTAGCAGAGCCAGCCCAGGAACAGCCCGAGGAACGTACTGGGCAGGAACCGTTCCGGAGTGAGTGTGGCCGGATTGAGGACGTGAAACAGGCCGAACAACAGGCTCGAGGCGATGACGGCACCGGCACCTGAAAGGCGTTCCCGCAGGCCGCTCATGAGGTACCCGCGGAAGAAGAACTCTTCGCACAAGGGCTGTACCAGCGCGAGGGTCGCCAGAACCAGGACCGGCGACAGGCCCTGGAACGCGTCGAGCAACTGCTCGATCTCGGCCAGGCGGTTGCGATTGACCGTCACCAGCCCGGACAGTTTGCCGACCAGGAACAACTCGTAAGCCAGCGGCCACAAGGCCACGCCCAGCACGGCGGCGCCCAGGAGCGTCACCAGCGGCGGCCACCGCAACTGGTAGCCTTCCGCCAGCCGCACGCGCTGCGCCGCCGCGAAGATCAAAGGGCAGAGACAGAACACGACCACGCTCACCGCGGCGTATAAGGTCAATTGGACGCCCGCCTGGTGGCTGTAGCGCGCCGCCGCGTTCCCGATCAGGAAGAAGCACGGGAACATGCAGGCCATGCAGGCCAGCGTCGCGGCGATGCTGGGCGCCGCACGCGACTCGGTGGGGCGTCGCAGCAAGTCGGACCAGCTGCCCCGACTGGCATACAACAGCGCATCGTGACCGAAGATCTTCGACGCGAGCACCAGCGCGCCGACCGCGTAGACCATGGTCGACACGATCGCCAGCACGGCGGCTGACGGAGTGATGGACGCCTCCAGCAGGTCGCGCGACAGCAACACGATATTGACCAGCGGCACGACCGCCAACAGGCCGCTCAGTTGCAGGCCCGGCATCAGGCTCAGCAGGCCCGGTGAGATCGCCAGCAGCATCACGGGAATCAGGTACGCCTGCGCCTCCTTGAAGCTGCGCGCGACACTGGTCAACGCCAGCAGGATCGCCGAGAAGAAGGTGGCGAACAGGACCATCAGCGCGAAAACCTCGGCCATCAACGTCACGGACATCCCCTCCGGGAACAACTGCTCGCGAAGGCTCGAACTCATGATCGTCACGGTCATGGCGATCAGGTTGACCAGGGCCGTCAGGACGGCGACGGTTAAGACGGCGATATACTTGGCCAGCAGCAAGGCCATGCGCGAAATGGGCGCCGCGATGAGCGTCTCCAGGGTGCCCCGCTCCCGCTCGCCGGCCGTCAGGTCGATCGCCGGATACACGGCGCCGGTGATGGTCATCAGAATGAGCACCAGCGGGACGAGCGTCGCGAGCGAAAAGGGGGCCGCGTGCCCGGTCGCCACGACACGGTGCGAGATGGCTGCCGGGACGCCCGCCCATCGCCGGGACTCGGCCAGCCGCATCTGCAGCGCCCTCTCGTTGACCAGTCGCAGGCGGTCGTCGACAAACCGCATGGCCCGCCGGCTCGCTGGTGCGTTGGCACGGTAAATCAGCTCGCAGGCCACCGGCGGCAACGGCTGGGACTGATCACCCGGCTCGGCCGAATAATGGATCCGCACCGCCACGTGCACGCGGTTGTCCGCCACCAGCGATTCGAGCGGCCCGTCCATCGGCTCGATCCCGATCGTTTCGTTCGCCGAGAGCAGGTATTCCGAGCCGGCCGCATCGGTCGACGCCGCCTGTGACGAACCGGCCTCGCGATCGCGCATCAGCTCTTCGCCCCAGTCCAGCAGCCGGAGCAGCACGTCGCGGTCCCTCTCCGTGCGGACGGCGATCGCGTAGAACACTTTGCTCGCCCGCTCGGCGCCGACCAGCACCGATTTGTTGAACGAGATGCTGATCAGCGGGTAGACCAGCAGGGGCATGAGCACAAGCGTGATGACCGTGCGGCGATCGCGCAGCGTCTCGCGCAGCTCCTTGCGGGTCAGGCGGGCGATCCGGCCGGCTTCCGCCCACACGGGCGACTGCGGGTGGATGTCATTCATGTTCCGGCCGCCTGGCCGTCGGCCGTCTCGAGGCACTGCAGAAACATCTCGGTCAGCGTTTCACAGCCCGTCTGAGCCCGCAGGTCGGCCAACGTCCCCTCATGCAACAGCCGGCCCTGGTGCAACAGGCCGAAGCGGTCGCACAATCGTTCGGCTTCGTCCAGGCGATGGGTGCAAACGACGACCGCCTTGCCGGAATCCCGCAACTGCCGCACGTAATCGAAAATCACCTTGCTGCCCCACACGTCCAATCCGCGGGTCGGCTCGTCGAGCAGCATGATCAGCGGATCGTGGATGATCGCCCGCGCCAGGTTGACCCGTTGTTTCTGGCCCGTGCTGAGCGTCGCGCAGCGCTGGTCCAGGAACGAGGTGAGACCGAGCCGCTCGCTGAGGCGCGCGACCGCCTCCACCGCCTGGTCCGGCGGCACGTGGTACAGGTCCGCGAAAAACAGCAGGGTCTCGCGCGGCGTGAGCCACGGGTAGACGCCCGCGCTGGCAGACAACAGCCCGAGCCGGGCTTTAACCGCGTTGGGCACTTCGGTCGACCGGTACCCGCCCACCTCCGCGTAGCCCGAGGTCGGCTTCAACACGCCCAACACGGTCCAGAGCGTCGTGGTCTTCCCCGCCCCGTTGGGGCCCAACAGCCCGTAAACCTCCCCGGCCGACACGTGGAACGACAGGTGGTCGACGGCCACAAGCGTCGACTGGCCGACCGAGAAATGCTTGGTTAGCTCGACCACCGTGATCATGGGTGCCCTGCCCCAGTGGCTGCGAGAAGTTCCGCCATCGGTTTCCCCCTTTTTATATCAGCCGTCGCCCAGGCTTCCAGCCTCTTGCCCCCAGAAACGGCTTCCCGCCCGTCGTCCCGGACGGCATAATCCATATCGCCCCTGACTATCGCCCCCCCTTATTCTGCGGGTCGACCTCGAAACCGTGGGAATTGGGCACGGTTCAATGATAATAAAGCGATCAGCCGCCGTGTCCCGCTGCGCACATGGCGGCCGGTGTCGCGGGGGTGCTACGTGAACGCATGGTGCGTGCGGAAAGGCATCCCCCGCCGGAACTCGGCCTCCGAGCTGTTGGCCGCACGGATGTCCGGGGTATGTTGATAGGCGGGCCGGTTGGCCAAGAAGTGCCGCTAATTTGAGGAGAGATCCTTTGATCCGACGAAATCGCCGCTCAGCTGCGTTGGGCCTGATGTTGTTGGCTGCCGTGAGCCTCTGGGCCGTGTTCCGGACCGTCGCGTCGCGCGCGGCCGACCCGTCGTTCGTGGGCGTCCTAGCGCTGGCCGTGGATGACCAGGCAGCCAAGCAGCTGGGACTCTCGGAGGAGGTGCGCGGGAAGCTGCGCGCGATCGTTGAACGCCGCGAAAAAGAAGCCGTCAACCTCGCGCTGAGTATCCGCGAGCTGCCGCCGGATATGCGCGCGGAACGGTTGGCCCCGTTTGTGGCGGAGTCCGAGCGGCAGGGTCTGGCGCTGCTCACCCAGGACCAGCGCAGCAAATTGAACCAACTGCAACTGCAGAAAAAGCGCATGTCATCGCTGGTCGATCCGGAGATCGCACTGGCACTGGAACTCACATCCGAGCAGCAGGCCGCTATTGCGCGGTTGATGGCCGAGCGGGCGACCGCGATCACCCGCGGCGGTGAAACGGAGCAACGGGTGGCACGCGAGAAATATGAACGGCAGCTTCGATCCGTGCTGACCGATGCTCAGAAGGCCACTTGGGATGAAATGGCCGGTCTGGGGCCTGGCCCGACCGCGCGACAAGTTACCGCAGTCGAGCCTTCAGCCCCAGCCTCCGCAGCGGCCGATGGGATGCCTGTCGAGACGCCGCCCGCGGAGACTGTGCCGGTCGCCAAGGTGCCCGCTGAGACGGTGCCGGCGGCCAAAGCGCCCGCTGAAACTGCGCCGGCCGTGACGCCGCTCGAGGAGGCTGCGCCGGTCGCCAAGATGCCCGCTGAGACGGTGCCAGCGGCCAAGGCGCCTGCTGAGACTATGTCGGCCGTGACGCCGCCTGCTGAGGCTGCGCCGGTCGCCGGGGCGCCCGCGGAGATGGTGCCGGCCGCCAAAGCGCCCGCTGAAACTGTGCCGGTCGTAATGCCGCCTGCTGAGGCTGCACCGGTCGCCAAGGCACCTGCTGAGACGGTGCCGGCGGCCAAAGCGCCTGCTGAGACTGCGCCGGCCGTGACGTCGCCTGTGGAGGCTGCGCCGGTCGCCGGGGCACCTGCGGAGATGGTGCCGGCGGCGAAGGCGCCTGCTGAGACTGTGCCGGCCGTGACGCCGCCTGCTGAGGCTGCGCCGGTCGCCACGGCACCGGCAGAGCCCGCGCCGGCCGTTGCACCTTCGGTCGGTACGGTGCCGGCTGGCAGACCGTCGGCGAAGACGGAGCCGGCGGCCGCGGCTGAGGTGGACTTCGCGCACGCGGTTCCCAAAGACGTGAAGCTGCGGTTCAATTTCCGGTACCAGCCGTGGGAGGATGTGTTGGATTGGCTGGCCGGACAGGCGGGTTTGTCGCTGCAATCCGACCTGATTCCGGAGGGGACCTTCAACTACACCGATCCGCACGAGTACACGCCGACGGAGGCGATCGACTTGATCAACAGCATGCTGCTGATCAAGGGTTATACGCTCGTGCGGCGCGGCCGGCTGCTGACCGTGATGAGCACCGACGACGAGATCCATGACGTGTTTGTGGAGTTCGTGCCGGTTGAGAAGCTCGACGAGCGCGGCGAGTTTGACCTGGTGAAGACGATCTTCCATTTGGCGACGATGGATCCGACGGATGCCCAACAGGAGATTCAGCAGTTGTTGGGGCCGGGGAGCAAGATGGTGGTGATGCCCAAGGCCCGCCAGATCATGGTTACCGGGCCGGTGGGCAAGCTCCGCATGATCCGGGAGGTGATCGAGACGGCGGAGAGCCCGGCCGGCATTAAGGAACGGGGTGTCACGATCATTGACCTGAAGCATGTGTCGCCCGAAGAGGTCCTGGTCATTGCCCGGCCGTTGCTGGGACTGGAAAGCAACAAGGACGTCGGTCCCGACATCAGCATCGCCATTGCGCTGACGGGCAAGCGGATGTTCGTCACGGGCTCGCGCGAGAAGATCGGCATCCTGCAAGACCTGGTGGAGAGCGTGGATGTGGAGCGTGACGCGGCCGCGGCCAGCGGCGCGCTGGCCGTGGAACAACCGCAACTGATGAGCCATCAGATACGGGAAGCGGACCCCAAGGAAGTGTTGGCGGTGCTGCAGACCCTCCTGGCCGGTCTGCCGGACGTGCGGCTGGGCTTGGACGAGAAGACCAACAAGGTCATCGCGCTGGGGCCCCCGTCGGTCCATCGGACCATCACCGAGACGATCAAGACGTTGGAAGGCGAGGTGGCTTCGTTCGAAGTGATCCAGCTCAAACGGGTCGATCCGCAGATCGCGGTGGCGACCCTCACCAAGTTTCTGACCGCCAAGGAAGGTGCGGCCAGCGGGGTGATTGTGGACGCCGATCCGTTGACGATGAAACTGTACGTGAAAGCGCCGCCGCGCTACATGGACCTGGTGCGCACGATCATCGAGAGCCTGGAAGGGCCCTCGGGCGGCGAGGGGTCCGGCAGCACCATGCGCCTGATTCCCATGACAGGCGAGTCGGCCGTATCGGCCGTCGAAATGGTCCAGCGTCTCTGGCGCGAGCCGAACCAGATCCGCATGACGGCGCCCTCGGAGAGTGGGCCGGGGAACCTTGAGCTGCGTGAGATCTGGCCCGAAGAGCCGTCGGCCGCCAAGCCGCCTGCCGACACGCCGCGCCCCAAGCCGCCTGCTTCGACCACGCGGCAGACGGGCACGCGACCGGCCCCGCCGCCGCGTGCCGCCGAACCGGCGGGCGACAAGACAACGCGTGATCAGCGTCCGGCGCGGGGCGCCGCGGATGGATTCATCCATTTCGCGCGTTTCCAGCTGTCGGAAGGGCCTCCAGAGTCCGGACTGCCGGCCGCGCTCCAGGACGGTGTGCCGGGCGTGACGAAACCGGCACCTTCCGGGAATCCGGCCCCAGCTTCCTCGCAGGTCCCCCAGGACGCCGACTTGCCGGCGATGGCTGAGACCCTCCAAGAGCAGACGATGCCCCCGGCGAGGCCGCGGGTGCCGGGTCCGCACACCGGCGACGATATTCGGATCGAGTTCACGCCCAACGGCATTTTGATTTCGTCGCAGGACACCGCCGCGCTCGACCTGTTTGAGGAAATGCTGCGGACCGTGGCCGGGCCGCCGACGAACCTGACGAACAAGAACTACACGGTGTACTTCCTCAAACACTGCAAGGCCGAGGTGGCGCGGCAGCTGATCTCCGACATTCTGGGCGGCTCGACCTCGGATAGTGCCGGCGGCGGTTCGATGATCGGCGAGATGGCGGCGAACCTGATGGGCGGCGGCGGCGGAATCCTCGGCGCGCTGCTCGGCGGCGCCGGCGGCGGCGGTGGTGGCATGGGTGGCGTGACGACCGTCCAGGGCACCGGCCCCGTGGCGATCGTTGCCGATACGCGGCTCAATTGTCTCATCGTCCAGGCCTTGCCGGTGGATCGGACGCTGATCGAGAACCTGTTGAAGGTGATCGACCGCGAGGGGAGCATCACGGACATCGAGACGGCCGGCAAACCGCATGTCCTGCCGGTCTATTACCTCGAAGCGCAGGTCGTGGCGGACATGATCAAGGAGGCGTTTGCCAACCGGATGGCGACTACCGGGAGCGGGCCGGGCGGCAACCAGCCGAACCCCGTTGAATTGATCCGGGCCCTGCGCGGCGGGCGTGGGGGACGCGGTGACGCGGACGTCAAGAACGAAGAGGCGAAGATGACGATCACCGTCGATGTGCGGAGCAACTCGCTGATCATCACGGCGCCCGAACCGCTGTTCCGGCAGGTCGAGGAATTCGTCACCTTGGTGGACCAGGGTCGGCCTGAACTCGACGAGGACTACGCCGTTGTCCCGCTCAAGGGAACGAACCCCGAGGCAGTGCGCCAGGCGGTGGCGGCCATTACAGGCGCCTCTTCCAGCGCCACCAGTCGGACCCAGTCGAGCCAGCGCCAGGGCTTCCAGTTCGGTGCGCCCGGCATGGGTGGGCAGCGTGGTGGCGCGGGTAGTCCCTTCGGCGCGGGCGGCTTTCCCGGCATGGGCGGCATGACCAGCGGCTTTGGCGGCATCGGCAACATCGGCGGAATGCGCGGCGGTATGCCGAGCGGCAGACAGCCGAGCAGCCTGGGCGGGCAGCGGGGAGGCATGGGCGGTATGGGCGGACCGCGGGGCGCCCCGGGTGGCGCACGCGGCGGTGCGGGCGGCGGGCGACGCGGGTAAGGGCACGGTTGGACAAGGGTGGCCCTTCGCGGGCGGGGAGCCTGCGGATCACTCTTGCGTCCGTCCGCCGGTGGCCCGGACACGGTGCTCCCGCACCCGTTCCGGATGGCGCAGTTCCTCATTCCCGCCCATCGTCGGAACTCGGTGCGCTGAACTGGGTTCAATGTAGCAGGCCCCACGGGGGTAGGCCTTAGTCCGATTCCTTTTTACGGAGACTGTCAGATGTTGTGGCGTCAGAAATCACTGGTACTGTCGGTCGCTGCATTGCTGGTTGTCGCATGCGTGTGCAACGCCGAAGCGCAGGGCCGGCGCGGTTCGGGACAGGGAGGTCAGCAGGGCAGGCCCGGCGGCGGCCCCGGGGGTCCTGGTGGTGGCCCCGGCGGTCCAGGCGGCGGCCCCGGCATGTTTATGGGTGGCATGTTCGGGATGGGCGGCGGCAATGCGGACATGATGCTCTTGAACATCCCGGAAGTGCAGAAGGAATTGGAGCTGGTCGATGAGCAGATCAACCAGCTCACCAAAGCGCGGGACGATTTCTCGGCTCAGATGCGCGACATGATGGGCCCTCAGGCTCAGAACATGACGCGTGAGGAACGGATGGAGCGGGCCGAGAGCGCCCAGAAGAAGGCCGCTGAGGCGGTGCAGGAGATTCTGCTGCCGCACCAGGCGGAGCGGCTCAAGCAATTGGGGGTCCAATTTCAGATCCAGCAGGCGCGCGGCATTGGATTGACCTTCGGTGACGTGGCGGCCAAATTGGGCATCACCGAGGAGCAGGGCGAGAGTCTGCGGACCAAAGCACGCGAGCTCGAACGCGAAATGCGAAAGAAGCTCGTCGCGGACCTCGTCAAGGAACTGACGCCCGATCAACAGGCCAAGTACAAGGAACTGGTGGGCGAGCCGTTTGAGTTTCCGGAGATGGGTTTTGGCGCCAACCGGCCGGGCATGATGATGGGACCAGGCGGCATGCCGCCGGGCGGCATGATGCCGGGCCCGGGTGCCGGACCAGCGGGCCGGCCGGGCCCGGGTGCCGGCGGCGGTCGACGCTCCGGCAACTAGGGTTCGGTTCCCCCGCCGCAGAACGAAGCGGTGCCGACGCTCGCGACGTGAACGGCGCGTCGGCACCGCCGAGGCGGGGGTTCGGTTCGGGAAATTGAGCCGTTCATCTAGAATAGAAGGGGCAGTGGGGCAGGACCGTGCGGCCCGTCCGCCCGGTGTTCCTTGAGCCTGCGAGAGTGGTACCTATGGAAGCCGGCGAAATGTTGAAGCGACGCGGTTTGCTCAGCGATCAGCAACTGGGTCAATTGCGTCAAGCCAACGGAGATGGCGGCACCTCGCTGATCGAGAAGGCGGTGGCTCTCGGCTATGTCCGGGAGGAGGCCGCGCTGCGCGCGCTGGCCGAAGAGGTCGGCCTGGAATATGTCGACCTGCGGGACATGGAAGTCGATCTGTCGCTGTTGGGGGACTTTCCGCACAAGCTGATCCATCGGCAGTCGTTGTTTCCCATCCGGCGCGACAACGGACAACTGGTCGTCGCGACGAGCGACCCGTTCGACCTCTACCCGATTGACGAGGTGAGCGCGGCCACCGGCCTGTCGGTGGTGCCGGTCCTGGCCAGCCGCAACCAGATCTCGGCGCTGATCAAGAAGCACTTGGGCGTGGGGAGCGAGACGGTCGAAGGCCTGATGGAGCTGGTGAGCGACCGGGATGTGGAGCTGCTGGACGCCATCGAGACAGACGGCTCGGAGCTCTCGGAGATGGCGCAGGAAGCGTCGGTGGTCCGGCTGGTGAACGAGATCCTGCTGGAGGCGATCGAGACGCGGGCGAGCGACGTGCACATCGAATCGCAGGCGGCGGGCCTGGTGATCCGCTATCGCGTCGACGGCATTCTGCATCCGCAGCCGGTGCCGCCGGAGATCAACCGTTTTCAGGCGGCGATCATCAGCCGCTTGAAGATCATGTCCCACTTGAACATCGCCGAGCGGCGCCTGCCGCAAGACGGCCGCATCAAGCTGCGGGTCAAGGGCCGCGAGATCGATGTGCGGGTGTCGGTCATCCCAATGATTCACGGCGAGGGTCTGGTCCTGCGCATCCTGGACAAGGGGGCGATGGTCTTCGAACTGCGCAGTTTGGGCATGGACCCGGAGACTTATCGGCAGTTCGGCGAACTGATCCGCCTGCCGCACGGCATCATCCTGGTCACCGGACCCACCGGCTCCGGCAAGACTACCACGCTCTACAGCGCCCTGATCGAAATCAACAGTCCGGAAACGAAGATCATCACGACCGAAGACCCGGTTGAATACCAACTGCCCGGGATCAACCAGATCCAGGTCCACCCGAAGATCGGGTTGACCTTCGCCAGTTCGCTGCGATCGATCCTCCGTCACGACCCGGACGTGGTGCTGATCGGTGAAATCCGCGACCTGGAGACGGCGGAGAATGCGATCCAGGCGGCCCTGACCGGCCACCTCGTGTTCAGCACGTTGCACACCAACGACGCGGCCGGCGCCTACGCCCGTCTCTCGGACATGGGGGTCGAGCCGTTCCTGGTGGCCAGCACGGTCGAGGCCGTGATGGCGCAGCGTCTGGTGCGGCGCTTGTGCGTCCACTGCCGGGAGCCCTATCAGCCGGACCGGGAAGAGATGCCGGCCGACTTCCCCTGGCAGCGCCTGGGGGACCGGCCGTTGTACCGGAAGGTGGGATGCCGCGAGTGCCGGCACGTGGGGTACAGCGGGCGGATGGGGATCTACGAGCTGCTGTTGACGGACAACACGATCCGGCAGCTGGCCCACGATCGGGCGAGCACCTGGCGGATCAAGCAGACGGCGGTCCGCCAGGGGATGGTCACCCTGCGTGAGGACGGGTGGCGCAAGGCGATCGACGGCATGACGACGGTGGACGAGGTGCTGCGCATCACCAAGGGCGATCAGGATCTGGCCGAGCTGGATAAACTGGTGCACGAACGAACCGAGCGCGTTACCACGTAGCGACTGCGAACCATGCCCGATTTTGCCTATGTAGCCCGCAACCCGGCTGGTCAACGTGTGACCGGCTCTATCTCCGCGGCGAGCCAGCGCGAGGCGGTGACCCTGCTGGCCGGCCAATCGCTGTTTCCGTTGCACGTGACGGCCGCCAAGGCCCCCTCGCAGCTCTTCGGCGGACGCGTCAAAGGGCAGACGATGGCGGTCACCTACTCGCAACTCGCGTCGCTCCTGCGGAGCGGCGTACCGATGCTCCGCGCGATCGACGTGCTGCGGAGGCAGGTGTCGAACCACACGCTGGCACGCGTGCTGGCCGAAGTGCGCGACCGCGTCGAGCAGGGGGACACGTTGGGCAACGCCATGGCGCGCTATCCGCGCGTGTTCAGCGAGATGGCGGTGAACATGGTCCGCGCCGGCGGCGAGGGCGGCTTTCTGGAGGAAGCGCTCGAGCGGGTGGCCCAGTTCACCGAGCAGCAGGAGGACTTGAAGGCCCGCACGGTCGGCGCACTGGCTTATCCCGTGTTCCTGGCCGTCATCGGCAGCGGCATCGTGACGGCCCTGATCATCTTCTTCGTGCCGAAGTTCGATGAGCTGTTCAAGTCGCTGCGGGAACGCGGCGAGCTGCCGGTGTTGACCGAGTGGCTGCTGGGCTTCAGCAACGCGATGAAGTCCTGGGGCCTCCTGGTGCTGGTGGCGGCCGTCATCGGCCTGGTGGCGATCAGGGCGAAGCTGGCGACCGAGGAGGGCCGGCGCCTGCGCGACGCCGTCAAGCTGAAGCTGCCGTTGCTGGGCGGCGTGTTCCAGAACCTGGCGGTCGCCCGCTTCTGCCGCGTGCTGGGGACCCTGCTCCGCAACGGCGTGCCGATCTTGAAATCGCTCGAGATCAGCCGGGACACGTCGGGCAACCGGGTGCTGTCGGAAGCGATCCGCGGCGCGTCCGACAACATCTCGTCGGGCGAATCGCTCGCCGCGCCGCTGGGCGCCTCGGGCCACTTCCCCGTCACGGTCGTGGAGATGATCAGCGTCGCGGAGGAATCGAACACGCTGGACAAAGTCCTGGTGGAAATCGCCGATGGCCTGGAGAAGCAGACGACGCGCCGACTGGACCTGGCCGTCCGCCTGCTGGAGCCGATCCTGCTGCTGTTCCTGGCCGGCGCGGTGTTGTTTGTGGTGGTCGCGCTGTTGATGCCGATCATCAAGATGAGCAGTTCGATCTGAGGGGAGTATTGAACAATGAACGAAACGAAATGCGGGCGCGTGGGTCGCCGACGGGCTCGGCGCGGCTTCACGCTGATGGAGGTGCTGCTGGTGCTGGCGATCCTGGTGATCCTCGGCACGTTGGTGGGCACGAACTTCATGGGGATGTTCGCCGGCGCCAAGGTCGACGCGGCCAAGGCCCAGATCAGCGCGCTCGAGCAGCCGATCCAGCTCTACATGATGCATGTCGGCAGCTATCCGACCAACCAGCAGGGTCTGCAGGCGCTGCGCGTCCGACCCACGGACCTGGTGGATCCCTCGAAGTGGCAGGGGCCGTACCTGGACCACGACATCCCGGCCGATCCCTGGGGCCATCCGTACGGGTACGAATTGATCAACGCCAGACAGTTCCGGATCTTCTCGGTCGGCCCCGACGGCGCGCAGAACACCGCGGACGACATCGAGCGGATCGCGGGCTAGGTGCGTCGGGACCATGGTGGCATCGGAGCTGAGCAACGCGACACGCCGAGGGCGCCGCACCGCGCGGCGCGGCATGACGCTGTTGGAACTCATCCTGGTGCTCGCCCTGCTCGTCATGATCGGCGCGCTGGCGATGCCCGCGTTCCGCGTGCCGTTCGAATACCACCGGCTGCGCCAGGCGGGCGAGGTGGTACGCGTCGAATGGAACAAGGCGCGCATCCGGGCCATGCAAACCGGCCAGACGCTGATGTTCCGCTACGCGGCGCAGCAGAACGCGTACCAGGTTACGCCCTATTACTCCGAGCAGGATTGGCTGGAAGCCGATGCCGCACACTCCCCCACGCTCGGCGGCGGAGGAGTGAACATGCAGGCGGGGGCAGTCCAGGCGGCCGACGACGCGCTGGCCGAATCGCGCGAATTGCCCGAAGGCGTCGTGTTTGTAGACAGTGAGGTCGAGATCGACCTGCGATCGTACGAAATCCAGCAGCAGGTGCAGGGCAACCAACTGGCGGGCGCGCTCGAGGCGACGCCGATCCTGTTCTACCCGGACGGGACGACGTCCGATGCGCGCGTCGTCCTGACCAATCAGTATCAACAGTTGTTCATCGTGGTCAAACTGCGAAGCCTGACCGGCATCGCGACAGTCAGCGATTTTTTGTCGTCCCATGAACTGCAGCAGTATCCCTGACCCGCGCTGGAGATGCCGCGCGCCGCGACGCCGGGCCGGGCGGCCGGCGCGGAGGCCGCGCGCCGGCATGACCCTGTTGGAAGTGATCCTGGCGATCGCGATCCTCGGCGGGTCATTGGCCATGCTCGGCGAACTGATCCGGACCGGGACCCGCGCCGCGCGCGAGGGGCGGCTGCTGAACACCGCCCAGCTGGTGGCCGATTCGGTCATGGCGGAGATGACGGCCGGGATCACCCTCCCGGCCCCGACGCAAGGCGTCACCGAGTTCGGCGGGTTCAGCTGGTCGTATGCCGTGGAGGTCGCGCAGGGCGGACAGCAGGGGCTCCTGTGCGTGGCGGTCACGGTCCGAGACAGCACCGACTCGTCGCCATGGGCGACCACCTACACGCTGATGCAGCTGATGATCGACCCGCAGTTCGAGTGCGACCTGGAGACGGCCGCTGCGGCGGCCGGCGCCTCGACCGGCTCCGGCAGCGGTTCGTCGTCCGGCGGCGCATCCGGCGGCGGCTCGTCATCCACGGGCGCAGCCAGGCCCGCCACCGGTGCGGGGACCGGCTCGGGAGGGACGCCATGAACGGCACACGGCGCGGCCTGACGCTGCTGGAACTCATGTTGGCCTTGAGCCTCACCGCGACCGTGCTGGTGACCATCTCGATGGCCATCGACCTGCACTTACGCGCCCTGCAGACCCGCCGCGACTACATCGAACGCATCCAGTTGGCGCGCGCGCTGCTCCAGGTGATCGCCACCGACCTGCGCGCGACGATCCAGCCGAATACGGTCGACTTCTCGATACTGGCGAGCATGGCGAGCCCGGACATGCCGGAAGCGCCCGCCGCCGATGTGCCGAACGAGGGCGGCGGCGGCGAAACGGGCGGCACCGGCCAGACAGGCAGCAGCCAGACAGGCGGCACCGGCCAGACAGGCGGCACCGGCCAGACAGGCGGCAGCAGCCAGACAGGCAGCACCGGCGCGACGGGCGGCCTGGGGTCCAGCCCCGGCACCCGGTCGGGCGGCCCTTCAGGGTCGAGCGGCGGCGCGACGATCGACGGCGCGGGTGCGGCCAGCCAGACGGAAAATATCGCCTTGGCCACGTCGCTGCCGCCCGTGCCCGGGCTGTATGGCAACCAATACGAGCTCCAGCTCGATGTCAGCCGCCTGCCGCGCGTCGACCAGATGCAGCGCATGATGTCCAGCACCACCGCGATGACGCTCGAGGATATCCCGAGCGACGTGAAGACTGTGGCGTACTACTGTGTGAACCCGAATGTTGCCGGGTCGGGGGGCGTGATGAACCGGCGGACCGGCCAGTACGAAGCGGGGCTGGTCCGGCGCGTGATGGACCGCGCGGTGACACAGTACGCCTCGATGCACGGCAACTACCAGGGGCTGCAGCAGGCCGCCGAGGTCATCGCGCCGGAAGTGGAGGAAATCAATTTCGAGTATTTCGACGGCACCCAATGGCTGCTCGAGTGGGACTCGGACCTGCAGCAGGGCCTGCCGGTCGCCGTGCGGATCACGCTGGTGCTCGCCCCGGAGAACTCGCCCATGGCGGATCGGAGCATGTCGAACCGGACCTTTGCGGCATCGTCCGTCGGGGTTGAGTCGGATCAGCTCTACACGTTGACCGTGCGCCTGCCCACGGCCGAGCCGGCGACGTCGCAGATGACGGCGGGCGGCAGCGGTCTGGAAGCGGTAGGCCTGTAAGCGGCCCGTCGAAGCGAGGTGATGACTGTGATGCGAGCGATTCGGCAACGACGGCGACGGCAGCAACGGCGGCGGACGCGGCCGGGCATGATCCTGATCGTGGTGCTGCTGGTCGTGGCGCTCCTGGCGCTGGCCGCCTACACGTTCGCCGGCCTGATGGTGACGCACTACGGGGCCGCGAAACTCAACGGGCGGCAGTTGCAGGCCCGCGCGCTGATGGAATCGGGCGTGGAGTTCGTGCGCATGTACCTGCTCCAGACCGAGGCTGCCCGGATGGATGCCGGCGGCCATTTCGATAACCCGACGCTCTTCCAGGCCAACCCGGTCCTGCCGACCAACGTCCCCGACGCCGCGCAGCGCGGCGATTTCACCGTGCTCTCGCCCAACCTGGACGACGAGGGGAACCTGGCCGGTGTGCGGTACGGCCTGGAGGACGAATCCACGCGGTTGAACATCAACGCGCTGGTGGCGATCGAAAAGCTGCGGGAGAACGCGGGCCGCGACCTGCTCATGGGCCTGCCCGGCATGACGGAAGACGTGGCGGACGCGATCTTGGATTGGATGGATGAGGATGACGAGCCGCGCGACTACGGCGCCGAGTCCTCCTACTACCTGGGTCTCCAGCCGCCCTACCAGGCCAAGAACGGCCCACTCGACACGGTCGAGGAACTGCTCCTGGTGCGCGGGGTCACGCCGCAGTTGCTGTTCGGCACGGACACCAACCGCAACGGCATGGTGGACGCGCACGAGGCGGGGCCGTCAGCGCTGCCCGGCCAGGCGACCAGCGCCATGCTGCCGTCGACCTACGATCTCTCGGCGACTTCGCTGGATCGCGGTTGGTCGGGGTACCTGACGCTCTACAGCATGGAGAAGAACGTCAACGCGTCGGGCCAGCCGCGGATCGACCTGAACCAGGACGATCTCTCGGCGCTGTACGAGCAGATCACGGCGACCTTGAACGAGGACTGGGCCCGGTTCATCGTCCTCTACCGCCAGAACGGCCCATCCGGCAGCACGGAGGCGGGTGAGGACATCGCGACGGCCGCGGATCCGGACCTGACGAAGGAGGGAAGCCACAAGCTCAAGCAGGTGCTGGACCTGGTCGGGGCGAAGGTGGAGGTGGCCGCCTCGGACGACGGCCAGGCGAAGGTGTACGGGCCGGTGTTCGGGGACTCGATTCCCGAGATGCTCGTGTACATGCCGATCCTGATGGACAATGTGACGGTCCTTGCCAGCCCGACGATCCCGGGGCGGATCAACATCAACCAGGCGTCGCGGGCGATCCTGGCGGGCATCCCCGGGATGGACGACGCGATGGTCAGTGAGATCCTGAGCCAGCGCGCGTACGAGAGCACGACGGAGGCGGAGGCGACGGCGCGGGCCCACGAGACCTGGCTCCTCACGTCGGGGATCGTGACGCTGGACGAGATGAAGCAGCTCCAGCCCTTCATCTGTGCGGGGGGGGATGTCTTCCGTGCCCAGATTGTCGGTTATTTCGAAGATGGCGGCGCCGCGTCGCGTGCGGAGGTCGTCTTTGATGCTACCGGCGCCGTGCCGCGCGTAGTATCCTTGAGAGATATCAGCCACTTGGGCCGCGGCTACCCCCTGGAGATCCTGGGCGTGCAAATGATCAACAACTATTGAGGCGAGCGGGCGGCTCCTCGGGAAGGTATTGGGAAGCATGGCGAAGTTGCTGGCGATCGAGTGGGACGAACGGGAAGTGCGCGTGGCGGTCGCCTCGCCGCGCGGCGGCGAGGTCGTCGTCGACGAGGCGTTTGCGATCGACATCGCGGCGATTTCCGCGGCGGATAGCGAGGATGACTCCCACGCGGTGGGGCAGCGCGTGGCGGAGGTCCTGTCGCAACGCGGGCTGACCGGCAGCGATGCGCTGGTGGGGTTGGGGCGGACCAGCATCGAGCTGCGGTCCATCTCGTTGCCGCCGGCCCCGCCCGAGGAACTGCCGGACATGGTCCGGTTCCAGGCGATGCAGGCGTTCACGTCGATCGGCGAAGACTGGCCGCTGGACTTCGTCGAGCTGGGCGCGCAGGACGAGTCGCTCAACGTCCTGGCGGCCGTCGTGTCGCCGCAGCAGGTCGCCCAGATCATGCAGGTGTGCGCGGCCAGCGAGCTCAAGGTGCGCAGCCTGGTGCTGCGGCCGTTCGCCGCCACGTCGCTGCTCAATCGCGGCCAGGTGCTCTCCGCCACCGGCAACGCCCTGATCCTGGACCTGTTGGCCGACGCCGTCGACCTGACCGCCGTCTCACAGGGCCAGGTCGTCTTCATGCGCACGGTCCGATTGCCGGCCAGTGAGGATCGGAACCTGCAGGCGCGGGCCCTGGCGGGCGAGGCGCGGCGCACGATCGCCGCGGCACAAGCCCAGATGAGCGGCCAGCGAATCGAGCAGGTGATCCTCTGCGGCGGCCCGACCGAGCACGCCGAATTGGTCCAGGCGATGGGCGAGGCGCTGGCCCTCGACGTGACCCTCTTCGACCCGTTCCAGGCCGTGCGCCTGGCGCCTGCGCTGGAACGGCAACTGCCGCCTGACCCCGGACGCTACGCACCGCTGCTGGGCATGCTGGCCGATGAAGCGGCGGGGGTGCGGCACGCGATCGATTTCCTCAACCCGCGCCGCCGGCCGGTCGCGCGCAGCAACCGGCGCCGCAACATGCTGATTGCCGGCGGGAGCGCCGCGGTGGCGGCCGTGATCGTGCTGGGTGTGTGGGGCGGCTTGAGACGGCTCGACGGCCAGATCGCGACCCTCACCGAAAAAGGGCAGGAGCTCGACAAGCAGGTGACGGCCGCCGAGGCGCTGGTCGAGCGCGCCAACAGCATTGCCGAATTCACGGACAAGGATGTGACCTGGCTCGATGAAGTCCGGGAAATGGCCATCCTCATGCCCGACGCCGATCATGTGATGCTCCGAGATGTGCAGCTGGCGACACCCTTGAAACGCGGCGCCGTGATGACCCTCGGAGGCAACGCCAAGACGCCGGAAGCGATCGAGCAGTTCGAGAACTCCCTGCGCTATGGCGACAATGTGGTCGATGGGCGAGGCGGCCCCATCGACCGCAAGCAGACCGAGTATCGTTACTCCCTCGATACGACGGTCACCTTGTCGCCTGACAAGTACGACGCGGGTCGGTCGCTGGGACGCGCCATCCGGGAAGAGATGCGCAAAGACGCGCTGCGGCCGGCCGCTGAGCCGGCGGAGGAGGCTGGCCCGCCGACGACGGGAGATCGTTCGCCGCCGGCATCCAAGCCGAAGGACACCGCAAAGGCCCAGGCGACAGGGGGGAGCACGTCATGAACCGGCGCGAAAGAATCCTGGCGGCGGCAGTGGGCGCCCTCGTGGTGCTGTTTGCGATCAACGTCGGCTTCAAGCGGATTCACAGCCAGTTCACTGCGCGGACGGACCGGATCGCCCAACTCCAGAGCGACCTCAAATCGAAGGAGCTGAGCATTGCGCGCGGTCAAGTGGCCCAGCGCACCCTCAGCGCCTGCAGCGAACGGTCGCTGCCCAGCAGCGCACAGTGGGCGAACACGCGCTACCGAGCCTGGTTGCACGAGTGCCTCGAGCAAGCGGGTATCCATGAAGCGAATGTCACGTATCTCCGGGGCACTCCCTTCAAGAACTACTATGAGCTGCACCGATTCAACGCCTCCTGCGAAGCCACGCTGCCCCAGGTCGTGGATTTGCTGTATCGGTTCTACGCGGTCGACATCCTGCACCGCCTGCAACATGCCAAGCTGATCCCGCAGGAGAATACGAACCTGCTGGCCTGCAACTTCACCGTGGAGGCGATCAGCATGCCGGATGTCGAGAAAGACCGCCCGCTGCCCACGCAGAAGAGCCAGCGCCTGGCATTCGACAACGTCCAGGCCTATCAGGACGCGATCGTCGGCCGGAACTTCTACGGCCGCGGCAACAGGCCGCCCAAGTTCGCCTCGTCCGAAACGCAACACGGATTCCTCGGCAGACCGCTCGACGTGACCCTCCGCGCCGAGGACCCCGATAAGAATGCGGTGCAGTTCCGGTTGGACAAGAGCGATCTCGAGGGGCTGCGCGTGGATCCGCAGAGCGGGCGGATCCAGTGGACGCCGGACCGCAAGGGCCAGTTTGAGATCCAGGTGTCCGCCATCGATGACGGCATCCCGGCCAAGGAAGTCAGCCAGACCATCCGGCTGGAGATCACCGATCCGCCGCCCGAGCGCGTGCGGAACACGCGACCGGCCTTCAACGAAGCCAAGTACACGTTCGTCACGGGCATCGTCGAGATCAACGGGCGTCGCGAGGTCTGGATGACGGTTCGCAGCGAAGGCAAACTGCTGTGCCTCCACGAAGGCGACACGTTCCGCGTCGGCTCCTTCCAGGGCAAGATCGCCAAGATCCACCCGCGGCACGTCGAGATCGAGTCGCCAGACGGCCGATGGTCCGTGCGATACGGCCAAAGCCTCGGAGACGGTCAGGAACTCGAAGGGGGCACCGATGTCGCCGCGACCGGCGGTTGAGCTCCGCGAACTTTGAGCGGTAACCCGGTATCGCGCGCGATCCATTCTCGAAGCTGGGTCCGACCTGCCTCAAATGCGGGCCGTCCGCCGCGCCACCGGATCGCCCGCAAGTCTTACGCAGTGCGTGCACTTTCTCCGATTTGCCACCGGCCGGCTGTATCGAACGGATTGATTACAGTGACTGTACCGGATGTGCCGATTGTGTCCCAGGAGTGGACTTTAAGAGCGATCTCCACATGCGCGACCAACTCCCGCAGCAACGGAACATTGGGGGGAAGGCAACACGATGTTGACGCACACGGGCACATCTCGAGACGGCCGATCGCGACGCAGTAGAGTGCATTTGTATGTGGCCCTGTACGCGGGCGCGATCCTGGTGCCGTGGCTGCACCTTGCCAACGCCATGTCGCAGGAGGCGGTGCCGCTCTCCGCGCCGACGCCGCTGGCCGCGGTCTCCGACAAGGTCGTCGGTTACCCGGTGGCGGCCGACCGGCTGAACGCGGTGTGCCAGGCGGTGCAGCAGAAATTCCCGCCGTCGGTGGGCGTGCGGGTGGCTCCCGATCATCGGACTTCCCAACTGGTCGTCATCGCTCCGGCGGCGCTCCAGGACCAAGTGGCCCAGTACGTGCGTCAGGAAGCGGCCGGCGCGTTTGGTGCCGGGCAGGGCAGTGGCCAGGCCGCGGTGGACCGCGTGCCGCCGTACCGTCTGCAGCAGATCACGTGGCGGGATTTTGAGGCCAGCCTGGAGAGGCTGTGGGGGGCCGGCTTGGTGGTCACCGCCGACGCGGCCGGCACGTCCGCCGTGGTCGCCGTGGCGTCCGATCCGTCCCGGCAGGCGGTGCTCCAGATCGATCGCCGGGCCAACGAGATCCGGTTCCCCGCCGGTGGCAGCGTGAGTCAATCCTGGCGCCAAGTGGTTGCCGCGCTCGACCGGTCGCCCGGCACATCCGAGGTGGCCACGCAACTGGTGCCCTTGCGTCGTGCCGACCCGGCGCAGATCCAGCAGGCGGTCACGATGATCCATGACGCGGCGTTGCGGGCCAATCGGGACGACACGATTGCCACGCTGCCCCTCACACAGGGAGCCAAGTCGCGCAACGGCGTGAACCTGGCTTCGATGATCTTCCGCCAGGCGCAGGATGCCCGATCGGCCGATCCGGCTCAGGACACGGCGCCCGCCGGGCAGGAGGAGGCTGACGGTGCGGCAGAGGAGCAGGCGCAGCAGCCGGACGCGCAGCCGGAGAGACCGCCCCAGCCGCCGCTCGGGCCGGCCACGGCTGAGGCGGACGCGTTGACCGGCATCCTGGGCGACATCCAAATTGAGTACATCCAGGACCTGAACTTGCTGATCATCCGAGGCAAGCGGGGCGACGTGGAGAAGGTCCGGAAGATCATCGCGGACATCGAGTCGCAGAGCGAACTGACGAAGCCCGAGATCGATGTGCTGATGCTGGAGCATACGAACAGCGAATCGATGACCACGCTCGTCACGGCGATCTACACGGAAGTGTACCAGCCGCGGCAGGGAACGCTGAGCATCACGGCGCTGGTCAAACCGAACGCGATCCTGCTGGTGGGCCGCGCGGAGAACATTCAGACGGTCCGGAATCTGGTCGAGAAGCTCGACCAGCCGGTTGCGCCGGAGACGCAGATCAAGGTATTCCAGCTGATGCACATGTCGGCCGTGAACGCCGAAATGTACATCCGCAACTTCTACGGGGCGGCCGGCGGCGTGAGCACGGTCGCGGGCGTGGTTGCCGCGCCGGGGCAGCAGGCAGTGCGCGGCTTGGCGCCCCGGCTGACGGTCATCGGCGATTACCGCAGCAATTCGCTCATCGTGCAGGCCAGCCCCCGCGACCTGGAGGAAGTGGCCAAACTGCTCGAAGAGCTGGATGTGGAGAAGACGCCGGCCAAGATCGAACTGCGCGTCTTCCCCCTGAAGAACTCCGTCGCGTCCAACATGGCCATGGTGCTCCAGAACACGTTGGCCATGCAGCAGATGCAGGGGGCCCAGGGGGCGATGTTCCAGCCGACCCAGATGCTGGGCCAGGCCGGCATGCAGCAGCAGACAGCCGTCTCGCGGAGCGTCCAGATCATCGGTATCGATCAGGCGGGCAACAAGATCATCGAATCGGGATTGCTCACGGAAGTGACCGTGACGGCCGACGACAACTCGAACACGCTGGTGGTCAAGGCGCCGTCGGAGAGCATGGGCCTGATCGCCGCCCTGGTCGAGCAGTTGGACAAGATCCCGGCCGCCGAGTCGCAGATCAAGGTGTTCCAGATCAAGAACGGCGACGCGACCAACCTGACGCAGATGCTGCAATTGTTGTTCGGCCAGCAGGTGACGGCCGGCCAGGTGGGCGTGTTCTCCCAGACGGTCGGGCGCACCTTCGGGATGCAGACCGGACTGCAGCAGATCAGCGCGGGGGAGAGCTCCCTGATCCCGCTGAACTTCGGCGTCGACGCCCGCACCAACAGCATCGTAGCCTCGGGGTCCAGCGCCGACCTGGCCGTGGTGGAAGCCATCCTCTTGCGGCTGGATGAGGGCGACCTCCGGCAACGCAAGCTGATCGTCTATCGACTCAACAACGCGCCCGCCCAGTATGTGGCCGACGCGCTGACCCGGATCCTGACCGAGCAGTACCAGCTGCTGTCGCAACAGCAATCGCAGCAGTACTCGCTCATCAGCCAGTTCGAACTGATCGACCAGCAGATCTCGGTGGTGCCGGAGATCATCAGCAACACGCTGATCGTCAGCGCGACGCCCAAGTACTACGAAGAGATCACCCAGGTGATCCAGGACCTGGATCGACGGCCGCCCATGGTCATGATCCAGGTGGTGGTGTGCCTCGTGCGGCTGAACGATTCGGAGGAGCTGGGTGTGGAGTTGGGCATCCAGGATTCGCTGCTGTTCGATCGCAGCGCCACGGCCAGCGGGTTGATGGTGCCCGGATTCGATTTCGTCAACAGTCCGCTGGGCAACGCCGCCAGCGCCGGGTCGCTGGCCACCCGCCAGAAGCTGGGCGGCCAGGCCTACGGCGCCTTCGCGGTCGGCCGCTCCAGCGCCTCGGAAGGGTTCCCCGGCCTGGTGCTCTCGGCCGCCAACGATTCGATCAACGTCCTGATCCGAGCCCTGGCCCGCAAGTCGCGGATCCAGATCCTCAGCCGGCCGCAAATCATGACGCTCAACAACGTGCCGGCCTCCGTGCTGGTCGGTCAACGTATCCCGCAGATCACGAACTTCCAGACCACGACGGCCGGCAACACGGTCAACGCCGTGGAACTGGTCGACACGGGCGTGTCCCTGGGCGTGATCCCGCGCGTGACCCCGGACGGCCTGATCATCATGGACCTGGAAGCCAACGACTCGAAGGCCGGCGATCCGGCCGACGGCATCGTGATCGGCGTCCAGGACGGCGTGCCGATCCAGTCGCCCATCTACGACGATGTCACAGCCGTCACCACCATCGCCGCGCGCAGCGGACAGACGGTCGTCTTCGGCGGCCTGATCACCAGCGAACGGTCGGATACCTTCCGCGGCGTGCCCTACCTGTCGGAGATCCCCGTGCTCGGACACCTGTTCCGGTTCGACACGAAGTCCGACGTGCGCCAGGAGCTGCTCTTCTTCCTCACGCCCCATATCGTCATGGACGACGAAGATATCGAACTGCTCAACCAACGCGAGGCGGACCGGATGAGCTGGTGCCTGGCGGACGTGATTCAAGTCCACGGCGACCCGGGTTTCGCCGGGAGCCCGATGGACACCTGGAACAGCGGCACGCCGTTGATCTATCCCAGCGTCGACCCGACGGGGGAGGGGGCGGTGCCCATGGAGACGATGGAACCGATACCGATGCCCCTCGATCACCGGCCGAGCCAGAGACAGGGCGCATCGCGCGCCGACGAACGGCCGTTTGTGCTGCCGCCCGAACAGCGGTCGGAAGGCAAGCCGTTCATCCTGCCGCCAGGCGAGCAACTGGAAGGCAAGCCGTTTATCCTGCCGCCGGACCAGCAACTGGAGGGTAAGCCGTTCATCGAGCGGCAGGACCAGACTTACCGGTCCCCGCGCGGGCCCCGCAACGCGTGGCAGCCGGCAACCGACGGATCGACACAGCTGCCGGTCGCGGACTTCTCCTCCATCCCGCCGACGCCCGCGGCGATCGACAGCCAGACGTGGGCCGTGGCCCCCGAGATAACCGATTACCAGTCCGCCGCGCAACAGCCCCCCGCGCCGTTGACCAATGTGCAACGCGCGCCGAACGCGAACTCGTCTCCGGCGGCGCCGCCCGTCCCGCGGCCCCAGACGCAGTTCCCGTACGTGAAATGAAACAACGGCCCGCCACGCCGGGGACGGAACCGTTCCCATGTGCATGGCCGGTGCCCAACGCCCCTTCCTTTGCCACGGATGGTCATCATGACTCGGTTTGTGCTCCGACCCCTGGGACTCGCGGCGCTCCTGACGCTCACGACGCTGGCCGGGTGCGCCTCCAAGAACCTGACCCTCCACGAGCGGAAGATGTGGCCTTGGCCCAGCGCCGCGAAGAAATATGAAACGCCGGAAAAGGTGATCGCGATCTGGACCGATGCCGTCTACCAGACGCCGGGCAAGGCGCCCACCCGCGGCTTCGGCGGGCGCGTCTACTTCTACAACGCGAAAGGCGAAGTCATCCCAGTCGACGGACAACTGGTCGTGTACGCCTTCGATGATTCGGACCCCGAGGCCCGGACCGAGAAACCGACCCGGAAGTACGCCTTCACCTCGGATCAGCTAACCCGCTACTACAGCGAATCCCAGTTGGGCGCTTCCTACAACATCTGGATCCCCTGGGATGCCGTGGGCGGCGACGAGAAACAAATCGCGCTGTTCCCCGTGTTCGTCGACGAGTCCGGCAAGACGGTGCGCGGCACGTTCGCCGACAACCGCCTGCCCGGCAAACGCGTGCTCACCGAGGAGGAACGCCGCGGCTTCTATATCTCGCGCCAACGCCGACACGGCGCACACGTGGTCTCGCGCGAGGAGTCCGGCGTGAAGCCGGTAGGCTACGACGCAGCGGTGACCGAGGAGCGGACCAGTGACCAACGCGCCAAGTCCGGACTGACAACCCACACGATTCACGTGCCGCGCAGCTTGTCCGAGCGTATGGCAAACAACACGCTGCTCGCGCCCCGATCGCCCAGCGTCACGACCCTGCCCGGTCCAACGGCCGTGTCGCCCGAAACGTCCGCCGCGCCACCCGCAGCGACCCGCGATCACCCCGCAGCGACGCCCGATCAGACACGGGGTGTGACATCCGCCCCACCGCCCGCAGGCGCACAACCCGCTACACCTTACCCGCTGCCCCCAGGACTCGGCGTCGGGCCGATGCCGCCGCCTACTTCCACACCAAGCGCGACAACGCCCGTCACCACCGATCAACCGATACCCTTGGGCCAACAAGGGTTCATTGGGGCTGACCCCCAGTACTCGACGTCGGCGCGCTCGCACGCGTGGGCTCGACAGGACTCACGCGCAGCTCATTTCGCACGTCCGCAATTCCAGGTTCCAACATCGCCAGGCGCTCAATCAAATCCCGGGCGTGCTCCGTCGCCACCGTCCCTGTCAGCACGGCAGTACTACCATCCATCTCCACATTGACCTGACCGCCACCAACGTCCTGACGCTCCAACACCCGTTTCAATACGGTTGAAAAACGCGCGTTGACCACCGTGGTCGGCTGTGATGCCGGGTCAAATCCCAACAGCATGTGCGTGCGGATCTTGCCCTGCGCCTGCTGGTTCGTCTGCATGCCGCGGTTGAACATGTTGCGCATGCCCATCATTCCGAAATTGCCCATGCCTCCGAAGCGTCCCATGCTTCCGTAACCTCCCATGCCTCCGAGGCCGCCAAATTGATTGCTCTGGCCACCCATCTGACCCGCTCCGGCCGCGCTCTGCCCGAAGGCCCCGGATGTTGCAGCGCCCGCCCCGGCGGTGGTCTGCCCCATTGCCGTACTGCCGGACATGAAGCGGTCGAAACCGCTGCCGGTGAAACGAGAATCCAGATCGTAGCCTTGAGCCGCCGACAAGGTGGACGCGCTGCCGGCCGCCGAGCCGGCGCGCGAGCCGATGCCGGAGCGTCCCGTGCCGGTCGAGCGTGACGAGCTACTCATCGTGCCCTGGGATCCTCGGGATTGCGCGGAGGCCGGCTGCTGGGCGACGAGCAAGCACGCGGCCACGAGGGCAACGGACAGCGGGTAACGGCGATTCATATTCAGGCCTCCACGAGCCAATGTCACATGCGTCGGTCAGGGCGCGACCAGGTCGCATCCTCATTTTCATCGGTCATCAGGCCGAGGCACTCAACCGAATCGGGGGTGGGTGGCAGCACCCGCCGCGACAACGGATCAATTATAGCTAGTCTACCTCAGAAACGGATCCGCCCGGGCGTCGCGCACGCCACGGGTCCGTGACGGCCGGCACCCCCGACAGACTCAACCCCGGTTACCGGCCGAGGTTCCGCGGTGGCCGCGCCCCCCCGTCTTGCAGCCCGTGAAACTGGGCAGCCGGATGAAGGGGTACAATCGCGGACATTCCTGGACCGGGCCGTTGGCATGCCTGACGAACCTTCGGCCGGTGGTTGTCGGCAGGCCCGGGCCGGCATTGTCGTTCGTCTTCATCGACTTAGGAGGACTCCCGTGTCTGTCGCAACTCGTTTCTGTCCGCGTGGGGTGATCGGTATTCTCGTGTCGTGCGCCGTGCTGCTGCTGTCGTCGGCCGCCCTCCGGGCCGAGCGGCCGAGTGCCCCCAAATTGCTGCCCAAGAAGACGCTGTTGTATGTCCGGGTGGCGGACAGTCGCGAGCTGGCGGACAAGTTCATGCAGACCTCCGTTGGGCGTCTGAGTCAGGACGACAAGATCAGGCCGCTGATCCTGCATCTTTACGGTTCGGTGACGCAGGCCCTTTCGCAGGTCCAGCGGGAGATGGGCGTTTCGCTCGACGAGGTCCTCTCGATTCCGCAGGGTGAGATCTGTGCGGCGCTGGTCGGCCGTGAGGGGGATGACCCGGCCCTCGTGGTGCTCGTGGAAGTTGGCGACCGGATGCCGATCGCCCGGAAGTTGCTGGCGCAAGGCGAACAGAGGGCCCTCCACGACGGTGCCACGAAGCGTACGGAGGAGGTGGACGGCGTGGAGGTGTCGATCTTCAGTGGGGAAGTGCAGGGTGCCGTATGTGAGCGCGACGGGGTCGTGCTGGCCTGTTCCGACCCGAGCCTGCTCAAGGAGATGCTCAAGGTCTGGACGGGGGACGAGCGTGCCGAGACGCTGGCGGACAATCACCAGTTCACGGCCATCATGAGTCGGTCGGTGGGGACGAAGGACGAGCGGCCGCAGGTGACCTGGTTCGTGGACCCCATCGGTCTGATCCAGAATGTCTGGGGTCGCGAAGGTGGTGGCATTCAGATCTTCCTGGCGATGTTGCCGGGGCTCGGGTTGAACGGCGTGAAGGCGGCGGGCGGCAGCCTGATCTATGGGACGGAGGAGTTCGATTCGATCGCGCACATGCACCTGATGCTGGACAGTCCGCGCCGGGGCGTCCTGGAGATGCTGGCCTTGGAATCGGGCGACACTGACCCGGAAGACTGGGTGCCGATGGAGGCCGCCTCCTACATGACGATCAACTGGGACACTCAGAAGACGGTGGAGGTCATCCGCCGGCTGTACGACCAGTTTCGCGGCCCGGGTGCGCTGAGCAACGCCATCAAGCGGAACCTGTCGGATCGGCTGGGCGTGGATGTCGAGCGGGACGTCATCCAGCAGATCGGCCGCCGGTTCACGCATGTGAGCTGGTTCGAGATGCCGGCGCGCATCAACAGCGGCACGAACCTGGTGGGCGTGAAGCTGGCGGACGCGGGGGCCTTCCAGGGAACGCTCGAGAAGCTGATGGCCACGGCCGGCCGGTCCGCCCAGAAACAGGCCTACCGCGGCACCACCTACTACCAGTTCAGCGAGCCACGCCGGCAAAACGCCGACGCGACGCTCATCCGGGCGCCAAGCCCGTGCCTCGGCCTGGTGGGCGACTATCTGTTGCTCTCGGACAGTACCAAGTGCCTCGAGGCGGCGATCGCCAGCAAATATGACGGCACAGCGGCGTTTGCCGACGAGCTGGATTTCAAGCTGATTGCCAGCCGCATTTCGCAGTATCCGGGGCTGGTCAAGCCGGGCATGCTGGCGTTCTCGCGGCCCGAGGAGTCGATGCGGTCCTTCTACGAGCTGGCCACTTCGCCCATGGCCCGCGCCCGGCTGGCCGAGGCGGCCAAGACGAACCGCGCGCTCCGCGCGCTGCACGAGGCGCTCGAGGCCAACCCGCTGCCGCCGTTTGCGGACATCGCCAAGTACTTGGCGCCGGCTGGCGGGTTGATGGTCAGTGACGAGACGGGCATCCACTACACGGCTTTCGGGCTCAAACGCGATTGATCGCGCCCGGTGCGGCCGACGGCCTACGGGCCGGCCGGTGCGCGCCGCAGTTGCAAACCGGCCGGTTCTCCGCTACTTCTATAGACTGGATTGGACCGCACACATGGTGTCCGACGTTGTGGTAAGGTGGTGCATCGATGTCCCAAGAGAACGCCCAGGACGAAAACGCTCCGGTGGATCAGCCAAAGCGCATCCTATTGGTGGATGATGACGCCGAGGTGATTGAAGCCATGCGCTATGCGCTGGAGGCCAAAGGGTACGCCATTCTGATCGCGCGGGATGGGAATCAGGGTCTGGCGCTGGCGGAGCGCGAGGACCCCGATCTGGTGATCTTGGACATGATGATGCCCAAGCGGAGTGGTTTCCTGGTCCTCGAGAAGCTGCGGCGGACGCGGCCCGTGCCGATGCGTGTGATCATGATCACCGCCAACGAAGGTAGTCGCCACAAAGCGTACGCGGAGATGCTGGGGGTGGACGACTACATTCGCAAGCCGTTCGCAATGGACCGGTTGATGGCCAGTGTGGAGCGCCTGCTCAGTTAGGGGGGACGGCCTCGACGGGCACTGGAAGCCTGGCCCGCTGGGGCGATGCCCGGCCGGTGCCGACGGGCGACCGGCCCGGTCCGCCGGCCCTCTGCCGGCTCCGGCCGCGTTGACGCTGCGCGAGTCGGCGATCAGCGGCTTCACAGAACCTTGTGACGTTATGTCGAAAAAGCTCGACCGGGCACTGGTGATCGACGTGGAATCCACGTGCTGGGAGCACGAGCCGCCGCGCGGCCAGACCAGCGAGATCGTCGAGATCGGGCTGTGCGTCCTGGACCTGCAGTCGCTCGAACGGGGCGAGCGGCGAAGCATCATGGTCCGACCTCAGATGTCGGAGGTCGGTGAGTTCTGTACGCGGCTGACCGGCATCACGCCCGAGATGGTCGCCCAGGCTGCCCCGCTGGCCGATGCGCTGGAGATCCTGCGGGACCAGTACCGCTCGGACGAGCGCCTGTTCGCCAGTTGGGGTGACTATGATCGCAATCAGTTCATGCGCAACTGTCGCACCTACGACCTGAAGTACCCGTTCGGGCCCACGCATTTGAACATCAAGACCCTGTTCTCGGCGGCGTTCGGGCTGACCTGCGAACTGGACCTCGACACGGCCTGCGCGCGACTGGGCATCACGATGGAAGGCACCCATCACCGCGGTGTGGACGATGCCTGGAACGTGGCACGCATCCTCGCGCTGCTTCTGAAACGGGTCCGCCGCGCCACCCTGTAAAATCCGCCGCAGAGCCGGGCTCCCCGCGGCTCGTGGGGCCGGCTTCCAGGCGGTCACACCGCGGGCCAAGCCGCGGTCGTGCCCGCGCGAGGCAAAACGGACCGTCATCCTGCGCTACCAGGTTCCGCAGCAGGTGTCTCCGCCTCCCGCTTGCGCGCCTCGCCGGTCTTTGCCTCGTGCGTCTCACCGGTCTCCGCTTTGTGCGCCTCGCGAGTCTCTGCCTTGTGCGCGTCGCCGGTCTCTGGCTTGTGCGCCTCGCGAGTCTCAGCCTTGTGCGTCTCACCGGTCTCGGCCTCCGGCTGCGGGGCCGCTTTCTTGGGCGCTGCTTCCGTTTCCTGCTTGGGCGTTTCCGGCTTCGGTTCGGGTTCGGGTTCAGCTTTCCCGGCGTCCGGATCACCTGGTGCGACCTGGGGCGCGCCGTCCTTCGGCTTCTCGAGCTGCGGGGTCAGTAGCAGCATGACCGGCGTGCCGAGCGGCGGGATTCGGTCGGTGAACGCGCAGAACATCAGATCATCATTGGCGGCCGAGCTTTCGACCGGCAAATCGAGCATGGCGGTGGAGAAATTCGAGACGCAGACGAACTCGCCGCCGTCGGCGTAGTAGAACCGTTCTTTGCCGTCCTGATCGGTCCAGAATCCGCTGCCGGCGAACACCCACGGGTAGGTCATCGCCTCGCCGCTCTTGACGTTCTTGACCCATTCCTGCGCGTTCACACGGTGCTCCTCCCCGTGGGTATCACGCCACAAGACCTCCACGCGGACCTCCGTGCCTTGAGCGGGTCGGTACACCGGATCGAACTGGACGGGCGGACCAGGCTCAGCCCCCAATGCCAGGAGTGCCCCGTGCACGAACCGGGCCGGCGCGTTGACCGACACGATCGACTCGTGTTCCTTGGTCCCTTTCGGGCAGGCGAACATTTCGAGCATCCCCGCGCGCAGGCAGATCTGGCCGCCGACGATCACCTGTTTCTTCTTCAGATCCAGCCACACCTGGCCGGTCTTGGCCACGCGCAGCCAGCTTGCATCCGGTTGCAAGGGGGCGGGCAGCGCCGGTTTGGGCTGAGCGGCCGCGTCGGTGGCGGGCTCCTGGCACCGGGCTCCGGACGCGATCGTAACCGCCAGCGCCAGCGTCAGGCACACCGGCACCGCACGAACGCCGTTGGTCGCACGACTCCACGCGAGGATCCGAATCATGCCAGACTCCTTCGAACGCGCCTGGGAAACTCGCCGTCCACCACTACTATGTTGTAGTGTATGCGATGGAAGCCAGGGCCAGTAGATCAGGCCGGCATCCTGATGAAGGATCTTGCCGCGGACCCGGGGAGTCATCCGGTCCATGGGGGCGGCGGCGGCGGACCGGTTCGCGTGATAGAATACGCGACCGACTGCGGACGCGGGCGGTGGGCCCGCGACGATTGGCCATTCACGAGAGACGGTACTTGCGGATGCTCAGAAAGAACGGGAAGCTTCAACGCGACTCCACGGCGCCTGACCTGCTCACCCTGGCGGGCCACCCGGCCACGCACCCGCTGCGATGGGCGCTGCCCGACGCCTACCGGGCGTTGCCCACACCCCGCTTGCTCAAGCGTCTGACGCGGCGCGGCGCGGCGAAGCGGTTGGCCAAGGGACCGGCCGCGCGGTGGCTCGAGGATTTCCTGGCGGACGCGCGGCGGCTGGAGCCGGACGCCGTGTGGGCCCTGGAGTCGCTTGCCTGGTGTCAGCTGTTGCCGCGCCTGGCTTGCACGCTGCCGGGGGATCTGTGGCAGGCGCTCCATGATCTGCTGTTGGGCGCAGCGCTCGGCGCCGAGCGAACGGACGTTCACGAGGATCCGGTGGTGCACCAGTTGCTGGGCGTCGAGTTACCGTTGACGCTGGCCTGCGTCTTGCCGAACCAGTCAGGCTGTCGCGAGCTGGTGGAGCCGGCAGCACGCGCGCTGTCGTTCGGGTTGTCGGAGCTGCTGGATGGCAACGGCCTGATCGGTGCGGCACACCTGGCTCACTTCCGCCTGCTGCTGGCCTGTTGGACCCGCTGCGCGCTGCTGGATCGGGCCGCGCGTTTCGAGCTCTTCGACCGGGAGAGCCGTGATCTGTATGCCCGCGCGGTGCGGCAGGCGTTGCGCTTGAGTCGGGCGGATGGCACGCTCGTGCTCTCGAGTGGGCCGAGCGGCGAGTGGTGCCCGGACCTGTGGGACGCGGCGCTCGCCCAGGCTGGCGGCCGCACGAACCGGAAGCTGTCGCGATTGGTGCTGCCGGGCCGCCGCGTCAAGAAGCGGCGCGGTCGTGGTCAGGACCAGCTGCCCAGGCTGTCGGCGTACTCCGAATGGGGTCAGGCGTGCGTAATGCGCGCGGCGTGGTCGCGCAAGAGCCCCCAGTTCGCCTGCCTGTTTGACGACCAGCGTCTGCGGGCCGAGGTTTCGACTGCGGGCCGGCTGCTCTGGTCGGGCGACGTCACACCGCGCGTCTCCGTCGATGGGCGGCAGTTGGAGTACGCGTCGGACTGGACCGAGTTGTGCTGGTTCACGGACAAGGACGTGGACTATCTGGAGCTGGAGATCGACTGCCAGGACGGCTGGCAGATCCAGCGTCAGATGCTGCTGGCCCGGCGCGACGAACTGCTGCTGCTGGCGGACGTCGTCCTGGGCCCGCGCCCGGCGTCGCTGCGTTACGAGTTGCAGCTGCCGCTCTGTGGCGATGTCCGGTGCGAATGGTCGCCGGAGACGCGCGAAGGGTTGCTGTGCGATGGTCGGGTGCGGGGTACCGTGTTGCCGTTGGCGCTGCCCGAATGGCGGGCGGCGGCGGCGGACGGGGCGCTGGAGGGGTCCGGCGACATGGTGCGTCTGGCGATGGATCGGACGGCCTGTCGGCTCTACGCGCCGCTCCTGTTCGACCTGATGCCGCGTCGCGTGCGCCGGCCGCGCACGTGGCGCCGGCTCACGGTCGCCGAGCGACTGGTGTCGCAGCCGCAGGACGTGGCGGTGGGTTACCGCGTGCAGTTGGGCTATGATCAATGGCTGATCTACCGCTCGCTCGCGCCGCGTGCCAGCCGGTCGGTGCTGGGCCAGAACCTCGTGGACGAGTTTGCGGCTGCGCGGTTCAAAACGGACGGTACCCTGCGGAGTCTGATTGAGGTCCAGTAGGATCGGGTGTCCGACATGGCGGATGAACGTCGGATCATTGAGCACAACGTGGTTCAGGTCCGGCAGCGCATCCAGGAGGCGGCCCAGCGGAGCGGCCGATCCGGCGACGCGGTGCTGTTGGTCGCGGTCACCAAATACGTTGATGCGCGGATCGCCCGCCTGTTGATCGACGCCGGGTGCCAGGCGCTGGGCGAGAACCGCCCTCAAGACCTGTGGGCCAAAGCGGACGCCCTGGCGCATGTGGACGTGCAATGGCATCTGATCGGACACCTCCAGCGCAACAAGATCCGGCGGACCTTGCCGTTGCTGAGCTGGCTGCACAGCGTCGACAGCCGGCGACTGCTCGATGCGTTGGACCGCGAGGCCGCCCAGTGGCCGCGGCCGCCGCGCGTCCTGTTGGAGGTCAATGTGTCGGGCGATGTGAACAAGACCGGCCTGTCGATCGATGACGCGTCCCGCCTGGCCGAGCAGCTCGCCCACTGGCCGCACCTGGAGATCAGTGGGCTGATGGCCATGTCGGCGCTGGACAGCGATGCCGCGTCCGCCCGCCGGGACTTCGTCCGGTTGCGAGAGCTGCGCGACCGGTTGCAGCGGCAGTGCCCGCCCTCGGTCGTGCTGCGGCATCTGTCGATGGGCATGAGCCGCGACTACGAAGTGGCAGTGGAGGAAGGTGCGACGATGGTCCGCGTCGGCAGCGCGCTGCTGGAAGGAGTCGTCCCGTGATCGAACTGTCGTCGCACGCCGAGGGGGTCGTGTTGCCGGTGCGAGCCCAGGCAGGGGCTCGGACCAACGCGTTCCGCGGCGAGCAGGAGGGCGCGTTGAAAGTGGCGGTCACGCCGGTGCCCGAGAAAGGCAAGGCGAACCGGGCCATCGCCGCACTGCTCTGCCGGCAGCTGTCTCTTAAACGGTCCCAGGTGACGCTGATTGCCGGCGACACCTCCGCGCGCAAGCAGTATCTGATCCGCGGCATTGACGCGGACGAACTGGCGCGACGGATCCGCCAGGCGCTGTCTTTACACATCCGGCGAAATCCTGGACAATAGGGTCGTCTCGTACGTGACGTTCCACGACCTCTCCCGCGCCGGGGAGGTCGCGTTTTTTTTTGTATCCGAGCGGAGCCTGTGGCATGACTGATCGCATCCCCATGACTCGGGAGGGCTACAATCGCAAGCGCGCCGACTTGGCGCGTCTGGAAGAGGAGGAAATGCCGAAGATCCTGGAGAAGATCGCCGCGGCGCGCGGCGAGGGCGACATCAGCGAGAATGCCGAATATCATGCCCAGCGCGAGGCCCAGGGGCTGTTGCAGGCGCGGATCAACAAGCTCCGCAGCGACCTGGCCCGCGCGACGATTATCGACCCGTCCAAGCTGCCCACCGACGAGGTGACGTTCGGCGCGACGGTGGTCGTGCGCGACCTCGATCTGGATGACCAGGAGGAGTTCACGCTCGTCGGGGCGGGCGACGAGGACTACGACGCCGGCCGGTTCCTCATCACCAGTCCGATCGGCCAGGGGCTGCTCGGCCGGAAGGTGGGCGAGCGGGTGGAAATCCCGGTGCCGCGCGGCACGCTCAACTACGAGATCCTCGCGATCCGATTTGACGATCGGTGACGCGTCGGCGCGCCGGCGGCGTTCAGTGGAACTCGTGGTTCTCCGGCAGGTACAGCAGCGCGCCGCAGCTCTTGCAGAACACGGGCTTGGACTGCATCAGCTCGTTGATCGTCTGCGTGGTGAGCAGGTGGTAGCAGCTGCTGCAGACGCCGTCGTCGACTTGGGCCAGCGCATTTTCGCCGCGGGCCCGCGAGATGCGGTCGTAATCGGCCTTGAAGTCCGCCGGCAGCGCCCGCTCCGCGGCCGCCAGCTCCTGGGTCACCCGCTGCAGCTCCGCGCTCAACCGGCTCTGCTGGCCTTCACACTTGCTGCGGACCTCCTGCAACGAGGCGGCCGCCTGGTCGTGATCCGCCTGCGTCTTGGTGAGGTCCGCTTGCAGGACGTCCATCTTTTCGAGCGCCTCGAGGATCTCGTCCGACAGCACGCTGTTGGCCTGCTGGTCGGCCGCGATCTGCTCCCGCAACGCCTGATACTCGCGGTTGCTCTGGCACGTGTTGAGCTTGATCTGCAGGTCCTTGATGCGCTCTTCGCGCTCGCGCAACTGCAGCTGTTTGCTGTCCGCCAGCAGGCGCGTCTGCTTGAGCGCGTCCTTGACCTCGGTCAGCGCGGTCTCGAGCCGCGCCAGCAGCCCCTCCGCGATCTGGATCTGTTTCGGGCCCCGCTCCAACTGGCTCTTCAAGTCCGTGATCTGCCGGTGGATGCGGTGCAGTTCTCGTAAAGCGGTTGCCGTGACAGTCATCGTATGCAGTTCGCTCCCATGCCGGATGGTGATGTGGCTGGCCGGACGGCGCGGGCGCACGCCCGGCCGGCCGCGCCCGGACTCACAAAAAAACCGCCGGTCGAGAGACCGGCGGCAACGGATCTGCGGTGCCCGGCAAGCGGCGCGCCTTGGTCGGGCCAAGTGCACTGCTTAGCTCGCGGCGCTGCGGAGAAACCCGGCCAACTGCTGGCTCCGCACCGGGTGCTGGAGCTTCCGCACGGCCTTGGCTTCAATCTGGCGGACGCGCTCCCGCGTAACCCGGAAGATGCGCCCCACCTCCTCCAGCGTGTAGGTGTACCCGTCACCCAGGCCGTACCGCAGACGAATGATCTCCCGTTCCCGGTAGGTGAGCGTCTTGAGCAGGCTCTCGATCTTCTCGCGCAAGATCCCATTGTTGGCGGAGCGAACCGGGTTGTCGCTCGACGAATCTTCCAGAAACTCACCGAAACTGCAATCATCGCCGTTTCCCACGGGGCGATCCAGGCTCACCGGGTGACGCCCGATATCCAACACCCGCCGCACTTCGTCAATGGGCAGGCCGGCGCGGCGAGCAACTTCTTCAGTTGTCGGCTCTCGACGGAATTCCTGCAAGAGCCTCTTCTGAATATTCCGCAGTTTCGACAGCACGTCAATCATGTGGACGGGGATCCGGATGGTACGCGCCTGGTCCGCGATGGCCCGGGTGATCGCCTGGCGGATCCACCAGGTGGCATAGGTCGAGAACTTGAACCCGCGCCGATACTCGTACTTGTCCACGGCCCGCATCAAGCCCGTATTGCCTTCCTGGATGAGATCCAGGAAGCTGAGCCCCCGATTGCGGTACTTCTTGGCGATCGACACGACCAGACGCAAGTTGCCGCTCGACAGCTGGCGTTTGACCTGCTCATATGCCTCGAATTGGGCCCGGAACGTCTGACACCGCTTGCGCAAGCTCCGCGGGCTCTCCTGGGTCAGCAGCATCAGGTCGCGCAGCTCCCGCCGCAGGTTGGCTCGCTCGTCCTGCTGCAGCGGGTCATGCCGAATCGTGCGCAGGTTGTCGCGGATTTCGTCCATCCGCTGACTGAACTCCTCGAGCTGTCGCATCAGGGGCTGCACGCGCCGTGTCCGGAGGCTCATCTCCTCGACCAGTTGGAGGCACTTGCGTCGCCGGCGGAGGAACGTTTTCCGGGCTCGCAGCCGCTCCTCCCGGCTGGTGGACATGCGGATCATCTGGGCGAAGTCGCGCTTGTTGGCGGCCAGCAGGTGGGACAACGACTGCAGGTTGTGGGGCATCCGGGCCAGGATCTGTTCCTTGGTCAATCGTTCGGTGAGCGACACTTTGATCGTGCGGTCGAACGGCAGGTCGCCGCGGTGGACGCGGGTCAGGGTCTGGACGGCCACCTGCATCGCGTAGTCGCAGCTGAGCACGGTGCGGCGGAACCGCTTGCGGGTGATTTCGATCTTCTTGGCCAAGGAGATTTCTTCCTCCCGCGTCAGCAGCGGGATCTCGGCCATCTGAGACAGGTACATCCGGATCGGGTCATCGCTGAGCTTGGGGAGTTCTTCGGCGGTCAGGATTCGCGCGTCCTGCGCGTCGATTTCTTGCTGCAGCTCAGCAGCGGACGGGCCCGGCTTGAGGTCCTCGAACTCCGCACGGGGCGGCGCGTCGACCAGTTCGATGCCGCGCTCCTCGAGCGCGATCAGCAGGTTATCGAGCTTGTCCGGGTTGACGTCTTCATCGGGCAGGTATTCATTCACCTGGTCATAGGTCAGATAGCCTTGTGCCATTCCCTTGGCGATGAGATTCTGCAATTCCTTTTCTAGATGATCCACGTGTCATCCTCCTGCGCTTTCTTGCGCTGCAAGACACTGGTCTGGGACCGTGCAGCGCCCCCCCGCATGGGTCTTCGCGGCGCGGTCCGCCGGCAAGGCAGGCTACCCGTCCGTGGGCGCGGAAATACCCTGCCGGTTGCGTTCTTGTTCTATGATCCTTTGCAGGACAGCCAGTTCCTCCTTGTCATCGTATTCGCGTTTCTCCATGCTTGCCAGCGCTTGGCGCTGCGCAGTCCGTTCCTCTCGAAAATGGAAGTCCCGCACGATGCCGTGCAGGCGGTGTTCCGCGTCGATCGACGCCAGGGGCGCTTTGCGGCAGGCCAGTTCGTGCAGGCTCACCAGCAGGGACTTGAGTTCCGCGCTCTCGGCCACGGTCAGCACGTGGTCCGGCGTGCAGGGCACGCCTTCGGCGCGTGCATGCTCGTAGAGTTCCCACAAGGCGCGGGCCGGCGCCGAACTGAGCTGCGCCGGCTCGATCGATTCGAGCGCCGCGCCCACCAGCTGCGGGTGCGACAGCATGATCTCGAAGAGTTCTTGTTCGATGGGCAGCAGCGCGGGCCCCACGGCGGCCGGTCGGGGCTTGGCCGGCGCGCGGCGCGCGGGTTGGCGCAATTCCAGCAAGCGGGCGCGCAGCGTGTCTCCGTCCACGTGGAATTGCCGTGCCAGCCGCACCAGCAGCTGCTGCTCGCGCAGCCGCAGCGATTCGTCGGTCACGCCCGCCAGGCGCGGCGCGTTGGCCATGGTCCGCAGGATCTCCTCCAGCGCATGATGTGCACGGTCGACGTCCCGGAGCACGTCCAGCCCGTCCGTCACGGTCCGCACCTTATGTTCCAGCGCGTCCGCGGCCTGGGCCAGCAGCGCTTCAAACGCCGCGCGGCCCTGCGCGCGCAGGAAATCGCACGGATCGAGACCGGCCGGCAGCGTGAGGACCCGCAGGTCGACCTGGGCGGCGACGAACAGTTCGAGCACTTCGTTCGTGCGGCGCCGGCCCGCCTCATCGCCGTCCAGGACCAGCGTGATCCGGTCGGCGAACCGGCGCAGGATGCTCACGTGGCGCTCGCCCAACGCGGTGCCGAGGGCCGCGACCACGTTGGTCAGGCCCTGCTGGTGCGCCATGATCACATCCGTGTACCCTTCCACGACGACGATGTGCGGCTCCGGCAGCGCCGAGTTGCGGGCCAGGTCCAGGCCGTAGAGGTGTTGGCCCTTGGAAAACAGCCGCGTCTCCGGGGAATTGACATACTTGGCCTGCTCGTGCGGGGAGTCCTGGGCCAGCTGTGGCAGCACCCGTCCGCCGAAGGCGATGGGCCGATGCTCGGTGTCGCGGATCGAAAACATGAGCCGGCCGCGGAACCGGTCGTACGGCTGGCCCTGTTGCGGCTTGATCGAGAGACCGGCCGCTTCGAGCACGGCGGGCGAGAAGGCAGTCGTCCGCGCGCGGTCCTGCAGCCAGCGCCAGGCAAGCGGGGCGAAGCCGAGGCGAAAGCGGTGGATGCTCTCCGGGCTGATCCCGCGCTCCGCCAAATACGCGCGCGCCGGCGCCGCGTCCGACGAGTCGAGCAGGCACTGATGGAACTGCTCTTCGGCCCAGGCCATCGCGCGGTAGAGCGTCTGCTTGTCCTCTGGGCTGCCGGGGACCGCTTTCTTGGCGCCCTGCCCAGACACCGCGATGCCCGCCCGCTCGGCCAGGATCCGCAGAGCCTCCCGAAAGTCGACCCCTTCCCGCTTCATGACGAAGCTGAACACGTCCCCGCCGATGTTGCAGACCCAGCATTTCCAGGACTGCCGGTCCGGATTGACCTGCAGGCTCGGGCGCGAATCGTCGTGCCACGGGCAGAGACCGACGTAGATCCGGCCCTGGCGACGCAAATGGATCGATCGGCTGACCAGATCCACCAGATCGGTCGCCTGACGCACTTGCTCTTTGATGTCGTAGGATGATCCGAAGGACACCGGCGCTTCCTGTGGCTTTTGGGCCGCGGGAGAGTCCCAAGCGCGGCCACGGGCGGAGTGTCACTTCCCTGTGTGTTCAAGACTCCAATGCCGCCGGTTCTGGGCCAACCAGCACGGTGTGCTCCCATAGCACGGCGGGCATTATAGTGAGGCCGCCAGAGTGGGTCAACATCGCCGCCGCATCACACGCGCGTCGACACAACCATTTTGCTGACAACGGGTTCCTTAATCACTGCCGGGAGGCCGATCCACCACCGTCACCTGCCGCGTGAGCGTCTGGCCCGCACGCACAATGACCACGTCGATCGTCACTCCCACCTCCGTCATCGCCACACGGCTGAACAAGTCCGTGCGGCTCCTGATCGGTTTGTTGTCCCACCGCACGATCACGTCGTTCGGTTCGATCCCCGCCAGCTGCGCAGGCGAGGGACGACCGTTCAGGTCCGCCGAGACCTCCACGACGTAGGCGCCTTCCGGCTTGGACAGGCCCAGGCTCTTGGCCTCCTCGGCCGTCACGTCTCGGGGAGAGACGCCCAGCCAGCCGCGCGCGACGCGCCCGTCCCGCACCAGGCGCTCGTAAACCGGCCGTGCGATGCTGCTGGGGATCGCCAGGCTGATCCCCTGGTAGGTTTCTCCCACAATCGCCGTGTTGATCCCGATCACGTTGCCATGTGAATCGACCAGCGGCCCGCCGCTGTTGCCCGGGTTCACGGCCGCATCCGTCTGCAGGAAATCGTGATAGGGCGAGAGGCCCGTGGTGCTTGCGACGCCCAGCATCCCGTTGCTCGATGTCGACGTGAACCGCCGGTGCTTGCCGCTGAGAATGCCGAACGTCACGCTCTGCTCCAAGCCCAACGGGCTGCCCAGAGCCCACACCAGCGCGCCGACCTCCAACTCGTCGCTGTCGCCCCATTGGGCGGCAATCAGGTCGCTCGACGGGACCTTCAGCACCGCGATGTCGGTCGGCTGGTCCACGCCGACCACCGTCGCCGAAAAGGTCCGGCCGTCGCTCAGCCGCACCCGGATCTGCCCGCCGCCCAACAGCACATGGGCGTTGGTGACGATGTACCCTGCCGGATCCACGATCACGCCCGAACCCTGGCCGATGGCCGGATACTGCCACACCGTGTCAGTCGGCAGCAGCGGACGACCTCCTTGCGCAGGCGTCACATGAATGTAGACGACGCTCGGCTCCACCCGGTTGGCGACCATCTGGTAGGCCTGGGACAGGTCCTTCAACGCAACCTGCTGGAGTTGCTCGCCCGCCGTCTCGTACAAGGCCCGCTGCTTGCCGCGCATGAACGCGAACGTCATCTTCTCGACCGTGTACGGCAGGAAGAAGCTCAGCAACACCAAAAAAGCACTCGAGGCCAACAGCCATCCGAGCCGGTCCCGGCCGGACGGGAACGCCCCCGGCGTCGCGACCGGTGGGGCGCCTCGGTCACACAGACCGTGGCTGCCGCCGTCGCGCCGCGGCACCCGGTCGACCAGGTCGCCCGGGGTGTGAGCAGCCGATGGATCGTTGGACGGTAATCCGTTCATGCTCTGCATTATACCGTCTGCCGCGCGCATTCCGCCCCTCTCGTGGGGCGGGTGTTGCCAATTCACTCGAGGCTGTGCGCCACGCGGCCCGTTATGAGATACTGCCGGCATGAGCACCTCGTATGACGATGATCCGTTTCCGTCGGTCGATTCGGCCAACGAATTCGGTCTGCTCATGGTCGGTGGCCGGCTCACTCCGGAGCGCGTGTTGCAGGCGTATCGGCGCGGCATTTTCCCGTGGCCGATCATCGAGCATGGGCGTGAGATCCTGGCATGGTTCTCGCCGGACCCGCGGGCGATCCTTGAGCTGGACCAGCTGTACGTATCGCGTCGCCTGGCGCGCCGGCTGCGCAGTGCGCGTTATCGGATCACGGCCGACCGCGCGTTTGCCGATGTGGTGGCCGGTTGTGCCGCACCGCGTCCGTCCGGCTCGGGCACCTGGATTACGCCGGCGGTCGCACAGGTGTATGGTCGCCTGCACGAGCTGGGCCATGCGCACAGCATTGAGATCTGGCAGGACGAAGCGCTGGTCGGCGGCCTGTACGGCATCGCCCTGGGCGGTTTCTTTGCCGGCGAGTCGATGTTCTACCGCGCGCGGGACGCGTCCAAGATGGCGCTGGTGGCGTTGGTGGCCCACTTGCGCGCCCGCGGGTTCCGCCTGTTCGACATCCAGCAGGCCACGGCCCATGCGATGCGCATGGGCGCGACCGAGATCTCGCGCAGGGTTTTCCTCCTGCGCCTGCACGCCGCCCTCCTGCTGCCCGTCACCTTCGGTCAGGAACTGGACCTCTCCCGGCTCCATGCCGTGATCCGACCCGCGGTGGACGACCTGTAGTGACGCAGCGGCGGGCCGGCGATCGGGACGCGCCGGGTCGACGGACGCCCGGCACGTCCGAGTCTCCTTTGCGTCCGGGATGACATATGCCTGTCACCCTGCGGCCTCCGGAGCACAGGAATGATGCGCGGCGGACGCCCGTTGACGCCCGCGCGGGCGGACCGGGGCCGGGTTTTCTGGTATGCTCAGTGGCGTTGGTCGGCAGGAGTCCGACCGAGCGGGCGACGCGCGCGGGCGGTCCCTCGAGCCTGAGTAGGAAAGGGAACCGCCATGCAATGGACAATGGTCAGTCTACGGGATGCCGAGCGTACGCTGCACGTGCAGGTGCACGACGGCCTGGTGGACTTGGCAGTGGCCGCCTTGAGCGCCGAGCCGACCACGATCGACGAACTGCGGGCGGCCATGGGCCGCTATCTGGACAGCGCCGTGATCGACTTCTTCTTCGCGCACGCCCAGGAAGGCCTGGCGACACGCAACGTGGAGGGCGGGCACGTGATTCTCGACTTCACGGCGCGCCTGGTGGTCAACGGCGCCGCCGCGCCGGAGATGCCGCGTGTCGGCTGTGTGCTGCGCTGCGACGAACAGACGACGCTCGACGTGTGGTTGCCGTATCGGATCCCCGAACAGTGGCAGATGACGACCGATGTACACCACTGGCAACGGTTGGCCGAACGGCGGCGGCCGGCGTTGGCGGCCGAGTCGGACTTCGACGCGCGGGCCGTGCTCTATCCGCGGCTCGCCGCGGCACTCCTGGAACGCTTCCTGGCGACCATGCCGCACCGCACCTCCTGCGTGACGGAGGTCCAGGACTGGTGGCTCTTGACGCCCCGCCAGGACCTGCGGGGCCGGACGCCGCGCGAAGTCCTGCTCGCCAGACGCCGATTCATCGACGGCGATGTGCAAGACCAGGGCGAGATCTGGGCACTGCTGGGTCGCTGCCCGCCGGGACTGTCGACCCGCTCCCACGCGTATCGCTACGGCGGGTTCGGCACGCATGAGATCATCCTCTACCACGAGCTGGTCGCGGTCCTGTTGTGTGAGATCGAACGCCGCGTGAGCGATCGTCCGCCGGCCGACCCCGACCGGGAGATCGCGCTTCTGGAACAGTACCAGCAGGAGTGGATGCATCAGCCGCAGCCGGACTTGTACGACCAGAGTCCGGCCGCCCTGATCGCCCGGGAACGGGCACGCCTGCCGGCCGTCGTCCCCAAGGGGCACGAGCAGTTGGACCACGACTGCCCGCTCTGCCGGATGATGGCCGACAGCGATCAGCCGATGATCTGGCAGCTGGACAACTACCTGCTGGAACGGCGTTTCTCCACGTCGCTGTGCCTGTCGCGCGCCGAGTGGGAGCGTGCGCGGTGCGACCTGGACGATGAGGAGAACCTGGCGTGCGAGCCCCGGTCGTCGTCCCCGCCGCCTGGACCCGAGCGACTCGGAGATGACCGGCGGGTCTGGCAGAACAGCTTCACCAACATGGCGAGTCTGGCCGACATGCCGCCCTGGGACTCGGTCAACGTGATGCTGTTTGCCGTCGGCGGCCACCTGGCCGAACTGGTGCACGACCTGCGCGCATGCGCGGGGACCGACGACCTGGTGCATGAACTCCATGTCCGGTTCGACGAACTGCGCGTGGCGATCAAGCAGCAGCGAGAGCTGTTCGTGGTCAGCGGCGCGGTCAACGACTTCGAAGATGCCATCCAGGGTGCAACGCAGGCCCGCGACGATCTGAGCGCCAAGGGCCGGGATCTGGAGGTCAAGCTGGAATTCCTGGAGAAGCGCTATGCCCAACACCTGGGGCAGGACCTGGAGGCCAGGTACTAGAATCGGCATCTTGATTGCACCGGTCCAGTGCGGATATCTTCAGGGTCCATGACGAGTCCAGGGCTTGCGGGACTGCGTACCGCCACCGCGGCAGGAGGGAATCGATGTCGAACATGCTCCATGCATCCGCGCAGGGCTCGCGCGGCTACTTGGCGTTCATCAGTGTTATTGCGGCCCTGGGCGGATTCCTGTTCGGCTTCGATACGGCGGTCGTGTCCGGCACGCTAGTGCCGCTCAAGGCGCAGTTCGACCTGACGTCGTTCCGCGAGGGCGCGCTGGTGGCCTCGGCCCTCGTCGGCTGCATGGTCGGCGCATTGATTGCGGGTGTCGTGAGCGACCAATTCGGGCGCAAGGCGACCTTGATCCTATCCGCGATTCTCTTCCTGATCGGCTTTGTCGGTACGGCCGTCCCGCCCAGCGTGAATCTCCTGATCGGTGCGCGTTGGATCGGCGGCGTGGGGGTGGGCATCGCGTCGATGCTGGCGCCGATGTACTTGTCGGAAGTGAGTCCGCCGCATCTGCGCGGCCGTCTCATCGCGCTCTACCAGCTGGCCATCACGATCGGCATCGTCGTGGCCTACTGTTCGAATTTCGGTCTGCAATGGCTGTCCACGCACACGTTGGCCGGACTCTCGGCGGGCTTCTGGCGTTGGATCCTGGTGGAGGAAGTCTGGCGCGGCATGTTCGGCGCGGGGCTGGTTCCGGGCGTCCTGTTCTTCCTGCTGCTGCTGCTCGTGCCGGAGACACCGCGGTGGCTCGCGAAACAGGGCCGCCTGGACGAGGCGCGCACGGTGCTGGCACGCGTCGTGGGGACATGGGAGGCCGACCAGGAACTGGCGGAGATCGACCGGGCGCTGCGCCAGGAAGGAGCGTCGCTGCTCCAGCTGCTGCAGCCCGGATTGCGGGTTGCGCTGCTGGTCGGCATCCTGCTGCCCTTCTTTTCGCAGGTGAGCGGCATCAATGCGATCGTCTACTACGGCCCCTCGATCTTCAAGGAGGCGGGGTGGGACCTGGACGCGTCCCTGCTGGGGCAGGCGTTCATCGGGATGGTGAACATGGCTTTCACGTTCGTGGCGATCGCGGTTGTGGACCAGTTGGGTCGCAAGCCGCTGTTGTACGTGGGCGTCTCGGGGCTCGTGATCGCCCTGGCGATCGCCGCCGCGCTGTTCGCCGCCGGGCTGACCAATTGGCAGTTGGTAGCCGCGCTGATCCTGTACATGGCCTGTTTCGCATTCTCCCTGGGGCCGGTGCCTTGGATCATCATCGCCGAGATCTTCCCGACCCGCATTCGCGGACGCGCCATGTCCGTGGGCACCTTCACCATCTGGTGCACCAACACGATCCTGATGTTCATCGTCCCGACGCTGCGCGACAGCCTGGGATTGCCCGCCACGTTCGCCATGTTCGCGGTGCTGGTCAGCCCGGCCCTGCTGCTCACCTGGTTGCTGATCCCTGAAACGAAGGGCCGTTCGCTCGAAGAGATCGAACGCAGCTGGCAACGAAGTGACCGGATGACGAAGGACCGCAGCGCGTAGCCGTGGACGCACAACGCCGGGCAACGAGAATGACGAAATTCATTTGCCATTCGTCATTCGCCACGCGTCAGCCTCTTGGGCCCTCCCCGGCGCCCGGCCGGGCATCGCCGGCGGGCGTGGCAGGCGCCGGCGGCGATGGCCAGCGCCACGAGCCAGCCGGCAACTGAGGCGGGCTCGGGCACGAACGACTGCCCGTCGTTGAGGGTGCCATACGTGCCGGCCGGGAGCAGTTCCCAGCGGAAGTCGCAGTAGCTGTCGCCGGTCCCGGTCAGCTGCAGCGTGGCGCCCAGCGGCGTGTTCGCGGGCTCCGAGACGCCGATGTCCGTCGACTCGAGCCCCGCGGCAACGCCATCGGTCGCCGTGAACACGCCTTCGTAGCTGAGGAACTGCAGCACCTGGTCGTCATAGGCGAGTGCCAGCCCGTCCGGCGCGCCGTTCTGCAGCGTGATGTCCAGCGTGTAGAACGCGAACCCGTTGACCGTGTCCCGCCGCGTGAAGGAGGTCAGCGGGAGTGGCCCCGCGTACAACTGGCCGTTGCCGCCGTTGTAGAGCGTCAGCGTGACGGCCGACAGGTCGCTCCACCCGACGGGCGCCACGACCTCCACAAACTCGTCCTTGTCCGCCCCCACGTTGTCGTAGTGGAACTCATTGATGAACACCGAGCTGTCGATAATCGAACCGGTCGCCGCCGATCCGAGAGCCAGCCAGGCCGCACACTGCAACAAAATGACGCGGTACATCGATTGTCCTCCCGTTCTCCCGAGCGTCCGTCCTCGCGCAAGCAACCCATCCGTTACTGGTCGGATGACCGATGCCCGCGTCCTGGATCCCATAACGCACACACGCCAGGGGTCGAGCCGCGCACGTGCGCGCCGCGTGTCGTGTGCTATGGGCCTCCAACCGTCCAATCGCAGAACGCGCGTCCAAGCCATCAAAAAAAGACAAAGAAAACCGGGCGATCAGACGGCCAGGTCGTTCGCCAGCAGCAGTGCCCCCTCGGTCGGATCGTGGACGACCAGGCTGGTGTGCGGCGAGCAATGCTGTTCGGCCAGATCCTGCAGCACCGCGTCGCGCAGCGCGGCATGGTGTCGCAGCAGGCCGCCGGAGAAGATGAGCTGGTAGCCGCGTTCCGCGCACGCCAGGGACTTCGCCACGGCCCGCACCATGGCGGCCAGGTCCCGGGCCGCCTGGCCGACGATGTCGCACGCAACGCGGTCTCCCGCCGCCGCCGCGGCAAACACTTCCGGCGCGAACCGGGCGATGTGCTGTCGCACCTCCGGGTCCTCGTACATGATCGGGATCAGTTCCCAGGGGTCGTCGATGCGGAGATGCTGTCTGAGGCGCGATGTCAGCTGCGTTTCCGGGCCGCGCCGGTCGACGGCCCGGGCCGCGGCGCGCAGGGCCGAGAGCCCCACGGCGTAGCCGCTCCCTTCGTCGCCCAGCAGATGTCCCCAGCCGCCGGCCCGCGCCGATTCGCCCGCGGGCGTCCGGCCGTAGGCGAGCGATCCGGTTCCGGCAATGAGCGCGATGGCGGTGCCCGCGGCGCGGCCCGCCCGCACGACGATCTGCGCGTCGGTCACGATGCACCGGGCGTCGGCCAGCCCGCGGGTGGCACACCACTGGTCAAACCGCGCGCGCACTGCAGCGTGGCCGGCGCCCGCGACGGCCAGGCACAGCGCGGCGACGCGCTGGCGCGGGCGGCCGGCCGCAGCGAAGGCCGCGTCCACCGCCTCATCGATGTGCCGCAGCGCCGCATCCCAGCCGGCGGCGCGCGGATTGGACGGGCCGCTCTCGCCGCGGCCGATCGTCGCGAGCTGCGCGTCGGCGCGACGGGCGGCCAACAGGGCCGATGTCTTCGTGCCGCCGCCGTCGATGCCCAGCAGCAGTAGCGGCGGCTTGTCGGGATCGATCACGCGCGTCATGGCGGGTCGGGATCCGACTCCAACGCTTGCCGCAAATGCCCGTGTGCGTGTGCGAGCCGCCGCCGCGCCTGCTCCGGCGTGACGCCAAGCCGCCGCACGACAATGGCTGTCTTCACTTCGCCCGCGCACTGCTGTAAAAGCTCCGCGGCGGCCGCTTCGGAAACCTCCGCCAACTCCGCCACGATCCGCTGCGAGCGCGCCAGCAGCTTGCTGTTCGTGGCCCGCAGGTCGACCATCCAGTTGCCGTAGGTCTTGCCCAAGCGCACCATGCTGGCCGTGGTGAGCATGTTGAGCACCATCTTGGTCGCGGTGCCGGCCTTGAGCCGGGTGGACCCGCTGATGACTTCCGGACCCACGACCGGCGCGATCATCAGGTCGCTGACCGCCTCGAGCTGCGAGTCGCGATTGCAGGTCAGCCCGATGGTGAACGCGCCGATCTGCCGCGCATAGGCCAGGCCGCCGATCACGTAGGGCGTCCGACCGCTCGTGGCGATCCCCACCAGCACGTCGCCGGCACGGAAGTCACGTGCCCGCAGGTCGCGCACCGCGTGCTCCGGATGGTCCTCGGCGCCCTCGACCGCCGTCGTCAGCGCGTCCGGGCCGCCGGCGATGATCCCCAGCACGAGGCTCGGCGGCGTGTTGAACGTAGGCGGGCACTCGGCCGCATCCAGCACGCCCAACCGTCCGGAAGTGCCGGCACCCAAGTACACCAGTCGCCCGCCGCGCCCGATCCGCTCGACAATCACCTCGACGGCCGCGGCGACGGTCGCCGCCTGTGCGCGCACCGCCTCCGCCACCTGTGCGTCCTCGCGGTTCATCAGCAGAACGATGTCCAACGCGCTGAGCGAGTCAATGCGCTCGGAGCATGGGTTCCGCTGTTCGGTCGTCAGCTGATTGAGCATCTCAGGCCTGCCGGGGTATCATGCGGACGCCGCCCGCGGCGGAGGCGAGCCGGCGGGTCGCCCTCAGGCAGCGGTACGTGCGCGTCATCTTCATTGTAGTTCTGCCGGCCCGTATTCGGCAGTCGAGTCGACACATGTCCTGGCATTTATCCATCGCGTCGGCCGACCTGGCCGTGCTGCTGATCTACATGATCGGCATCGTGCTGTTTGGGATCTGGGTCGGGCGCGGCTCGCGGGATGTGGCGGACTATCTCCTGGGGGGCCGCGATCTGCCATGGTGGGCCATCCTGGGTTCCATCGTCGCGACGGAGACCAGCACGGTGACCTTCCTGAGCGTCCCCGGTTTGGCCTATGCCCAGCCGCAGCCGGGCGCGCTCGGCATGGACCCGCGAGTCGGCGGCGACATGCGTTTCCTGCAGCTGGCCTGCGGGCTGCTGGTCGGGCGGTGCCTGATCGTGTATTTCCTGTTGCCGCTGTTCTTCCAGGGCCAGTTGTTCAGCGCCTACGAAGTGTTGCAGCATCGGTTCGGCGGCGCAACCAAGCAAGTCGCCTCGCTCGTCTTCCTCGTGACGCGCAACGTGGGCGACGGCCTGCGGCTGTTCCTGACCGCGATCGTGCTGCAGGCGATGATCAACGTCCCGCTCTCCTGGTGCGTGATCATCGTGGGCGTCTCGACCATCATCTACACGTTCGCCGGAGGCATCAAGTCGGTGATCTGGAGCGATTGCATCCAGTTCGTGGTGTACATCGGCGGCGCGGTCCTGGCGCTGGTGATCATTCTCGGCCGGCTACCTGACGGCTGGGCGGGGTTCCTGTCGTTCGCCCAGACCGCGGGCAAGTTCCGCGTGTGGGACTTCACCTGGGATCCCTGTCAGAAGTACACGTTCTGGTCGGGGATCGTCGGCGGCGCCTTCCTGGCGCTGGGCACGCACGGCACGGACCAGATGATGGTGCAGCGGTACCTCTGTGCGCGCAGGCAGTGGGACGCGGGGCTTGCCCTGATCACCAGCGGCCTAGTGGTGATCCTGCAGTTCGCGCTGTTCCTGCTGCTGGGGGCGGCGCTGGCGTGCTTTTACACGCAGGTGCACACGGCCGTGGGCCTGGACAGCGCGGACAGGGTGCTGGCCGAGTTCATCGTGCATGAGATGCCCCGGGGCTGGGGGTTGATCGGGGTCATCCTGGCGGCCGTGTTCGCGGCGGCCATGTCGACCCTCTCAGGCTCGCTCAACTCGTCCGCGTCGGCGGCGGTCCACGACTTCTACCTGCCTTCCCGCCGTCGGCCGCCGTCGGAGCGGCACGCCTTGTGGGTCAGCCGGATGCTGACGGGGCTGTTCGGCGCGATTCAGATCGCGATCGCGATTGCCGCGCAGTATCTGGCGGATGCCGTGATCGACAACGCATTGGCGGTCGCCAGCTTCTCAGCCGGCATCCTGTTGGGCCTGTTCGCCTTGGGGGTGTTCACGCAGCGCGTCGGTCAGCGCGCGGCGCTCGTGGGGCTCGGCGTCGGGTTGCTGGTATTGACGGGCGTGAAAGCCTTCACGAACACTACGTTCACCTGGTACGCGGTCGTCGGCGCGAGCAGCACGCTGGCGGCCGGTTGGGGGGCGTCCCTCGCGTGGCCGGGCGATCGGCCGCGCATCGGCGGTCCGCGCGCCGGCGATCCCGACATGGTATGATGGAGACGTTTGATGCCCGAACGGTTTTCTTCGCCCGCAGGCGGACCATCATGCATGGCGTGACGCGATGGCGTTTCCTGTCCCTCATCGCAGCGACTGCGCTGATCGGCGTCCCGGCGGCGGCCAGTGCGGATCCGCCGCGGCGGTTGCCCCTGGCCGCTCCGGACGCGGTCGGCATGTCGGCATCCCGGCTGGCGGCGATCGACGCGGCCGTGCGCGACGCCTTGGAGCAGCGGCGCATGCCGGGCTGTGTCGTGGCGATCGGCCGCCGGGGTAAGCTCGTATACTTGCGCGCGTTTGGTGCGCGCCAGATCGAACCGGTGACAGTCGCGATGACGACCGACACGGTGTTCGATCTGGCATCGCTGACCAAACCGATCGCAACGGCCACCAGCGTGATGTGGCTGGTTGAGGAGGGGATGGTCGACTTGGAGGCGCCGGTTGCGACCTATCTGCCCGAGTTCGGCAACCGCGGCAAGGAGCGGATCACGGTGCGTCAGCTGTTGACTCACGAGGGCGGGCTGACGCCCGACAATCCGCTGGGCGACTACAGCGACGGGCCCGCCCAGGCATGGGAGCGGATCTGCGAGTTGGAGTTGCGGGCCGAACCGGGCGCCGAGTTCTTGTACAGCGACGTGGGGTTCATCGTGTTGGGCGAGCTGGTGGAGCGCGTCAGCGGCCTGCGGCTCGATCAGTTCGCCTGGACGCGGATCTTTCAGCCGCTGGGCACGACGGAAACCGGTTTCCTGCCGGGCGAGTCGCTGCGTGCGCGCGCGGCGGTGACCGAACAGCGCGAGGGGCACTGGATGCAAGGCGAAGTCCACGACCCGCGCGCCTACCGGCTCGGCGGCGTGGCCGGGCATGCCGGGCTGTTCTCGACGGCCGAGGACCTGGCGCTGTTCGCGCAAGCGTTCCTGGATCGGGGCCGGGTCGATGGCAGGCAGGTGCTGCCCGCCGAGCTGGTCGAAGACATGACGAGGTCTCAACCGGTGCGCGGCGGCGTGCGCGGCTTGGGCTGGGACAAACGCACGGGGTACTCGACCAACCGAGGCGAGGGTTTCTCACCGGACGCGTTCGGGCACGGCGGTTTCACCGGCACCTCGTTATGGATCGACCCCGGGCGGGATCTGTTCGTGATTTTTTTGAGCAACCGCGTGCATCCGGACGGCAAGGGCGCGGTGAATCCGCTGGCCGGCCGGATCGGCACCATCGCTGCGGCGGCCATCGAGAGCGCGACGCGGCCGCCCGCGCCGGACGCCCGAGATCCCGGACCAGCTCAATCGGTCTTGTGCGGGATCGACGTGCTCGAGCGCGACGACTTCCGGGCGCTGGCGGGCAGGCGTGTCGGCCTGATCACGAACCAGACGGGAGTCAATCGCCAGGGCGTGCCGACGGCCCGGCTCCTGCAGCGCGCGCCGGAGGTGGAACTCCAGGCGCTGTTCAGCCCGGAGCACGGCATGCAGGGGGTCCTGGACGTGCCGTGGATCGGCGACAGCCGAGACGCGGACACGGGTGTCAAGATCTGGAGCCTGTACGGTGAAACGCGGAAGCCGACCCCGGAGAGCCTCGCCGGCATCGACACGCTGGTGTTCGACATCCAGGACATCGGCACGCGGTTCTACACGTACATTTCGACGCTCAAGTATGCCATGGAGGCGGCGGCCGAGCAGCGGATTGCGTTTGTCGTGCTGGACCGCCCGAACCCGATCAACGGCCTGGACGTGGGCGGCCCGGTGCTGGACGCGGGGCGCGAGTCGTTCGTGGGCTGCGCGGCGCTGCCCGTGCGACACGGTCTGACGGTGGGCGAGCTGGCGACCATGTATCGCGACGTGGCCCAGATGCCGCTCGATCTGACCGTCGTCCGAGTGGAAGGGTGGCGGCGTCGTGACATGTTCGACCGGACAGGGCTGGTGTGGGTCAACCCGTCGCCCAACATGCGCTCGCTGACCCAGGCGCTGCTCTACCCGGGGATCGGGCTGCTCGAGATGACGAACCTGTCGGTAGGGCGCGGCACCGACACGCCGTTCGAAGTGGTGGGCGCGCCGTGGATCGATGGGCCGGCGCTGGCCGCGGCGCTCAACGAGGCCGCAGCGCCGGGCACCGCGTTCGTGCCGATCCGTTTCACGCCGACCGCCAGCAAGTTCGCCGGCCAGGCGTGCCAGGGCGTGAACATCATCATCACCGATTGGCGCCAGTTCGACCCGTTGTGGACCGGATTCGCAGTGGCACGCACGCTCGCGGTCTTGTTCCCCCAGTGGGATGTGCAGGCCTACGACCGGCTGCTCTTGGATGCCGCCACGTGGCAGGCGGTGTCCGAGGGCCGGTCGACGGAGGAGATCCAGGCCGTGTATCAGGACGAGCTCCGGGAGTTTTCCGCGCGCCGGGCGAAGTGGCTGCTGTACGAGTAGATAGACAGGGCACGATTCGGGACGCCGCAGATGGTGTGCATGACAAATCGAGCGCGAAGAGCGGTGCGTGCGGCCTTGATCGGCGTGGTCGCGGGCGCGGTATGCCTGGCGGGAGGCGTGCCCGACCGCGCCCGTCCGGTGCGAGCCGCCCAGCGCCGGGCTCAGGAAGCGGGGCAGGGCGCCCCGTTGGATTTCGACCGGTTCTTCGACCAGCTGTTCGGCCAGCAGACGGAGGAGCAGAAACGTGCGCTCGAGCAGGTGGAAATCGACTGGCAGGAGGAGCGGCAGTTCGGCCGCCAGGCGCTCGACCAGTTCCTGGCGGACCTGCGGCGGCGGGGCGTTCGGGTCGTGACCAAGGGCAAGGAGATCGAGCACCTGCGGAAGCTGGTGGCGCAGATCCAGCCGCAGATGAAACACGCGGACCGATATCGCTCGATTACGCTGCTGCTGGCCGAGACCTCCGAAACGGACGCCCGCTGCTTCCCCGGCGGGATCCTGGTCCTGTTCCGCGGCCTGCTCGACGCGGCGCCGAGCGAAGACGCGCTGGTCGCGGTGATCGGCCACGAGCTGTCGCATATCGACCACGGGCACCAGCTGCGATACCTCAAGTCGATGAAGCTCGGCCGGCAGACGTTCTCTTCCGGCGCGCCGGTGGACTTCCGCAGCATGATGAGCAACACGATGCTGGTGACGAGCATCTTCGCGCGGCCGTTCCGCCCGGAAGACGAAGCGGAGGCCGACCGGGACGGCGCGACCTGGGCCTACCGGGCCGGCTACGACCCGCGGGAGTTCGCCAAGCTGTTCTTGATCCTGGAGAAGCGCAACGGCGAGGGCGGCGAGCGGATGCCGGCCTTCTTCCGCACGCATCCGTACAATCGCCAGCGATACGATGCCGTGTTGCAGCGGTATGAGGAACTCCAGCGCGCCGAACCCCGGAACAGGGACGAAGCGCGCGAGGTCCAACCGCGAAAGAGAGGCCAAGGACGCGTGACGCCGGACGAATGACGCTGGATGGGCTGCGGGCGGGGCAGGGGACCGGGTCCGGGGCTGGGAACCCCGCATCCCGTCCAGCCGGCCCAGCCGGGGCGGCCGGCTCGCCGGCAATCGTGTCTCGGTCGGGGGTCGAGCCGGTTGCGGCTCGACATTAGAATAGACGACCGATGTCTGAACTCGACGCTTCTGATTCCGAGGAGATCCGTTCATGATCCGACGTTGTATGCTGTCGCGGCTGCTGGTGCTGGGGGCCGCCTGCCTGTCCCTGCCGGCCGCCGTGGTTTCCGCGGCTGGCGACTCTGGGCCGAAACCGGTGATTGCCGTGTTCAGCTTCGGCGGCACGATCACGGAGGCCCCGGCCGTGGACGATTTTCCGTTCGGATCGCCGGGCGAGTCGTTCCACAGCTTGGTCACGCGGTTGAAGAAGGTGAAGGCGGACGACTCCGTGAAGGCGGTCGCCATGCTGGTTTCCAGCACCTCGCTTGGCGTCTCGCAGATCGAAGAGGTGCGGCAGGTGCTCGACGAGATCAAGGCGGCGGGCAAGGAAGTGGTCGCGCACGCCGACGCGGTGTCGATGCGGAGCTACCTGCTGATGAGCGGCGCGGACCGGATCAGCATCGTCCCGACCGGCGACGTCTGGATCAACGGCATGTATGGCGAGTCGATGCACCTGCGCGGCTTGCTGGACCTCGTGGGCGTCGAACCGGACTATACGACCTGCGGCGCCTACAAGAGCGCCGCGGAGATGTTCACGCGCAGGACCCCGAGCAAGGAGGCGCAGGAGAACCTGGAATGGCTGATCGGCGGGATCTACGACACCCAGGTCCGCTTGATCGCCAAGGGCCGCAACGTGGATGTCGCGACGGTCCAGGGTTGGATCGACTTGGGGATCTACACCGCCGAGCGGGCCCGGGAGGCGGGGATCATTGACGACGTGCAGTTCCGGCAGGATTTCGTCGCTGGCTTGAAGGCGAAGTACGGGGACGAGGTCGTCTTCGACAAGAAGTACGGCAAGAAGAAGGCGATGGAGATCGATCTGTCGTCGCCCATGGGCCTCCTCAAGTTCTATGGCGAGCTGCTGGCCGGGCCGAAGAAGAAGCCGGAGAGCAAGTCGTCCGTGGCGATCGTGTACGTCGAGGGGCCGATCGTTCCCGGGTCGGGCGACCCGAGCGGCTTCCCGCTCTCGTCCATCGGCGGCGTGGCTTACAGCACACCCATCGCCAAGGCGCTGGACGAGGCGGCTAACGACGACCGGGTCAAGGCCGTCGTGCTGCGCGTCGATTCCCCGGGCGGCTCGGCCGTGGCCAGCGAGATCATCCTGAACGCTACCAAGCGCGTGGCGGCGAAGAAGCCGTTCGTCGTGTCGATGGGCGGCGTGGCCGGCAGCGGCGGCTACTACGTCGCATGCGGCGCCAAGACGATCTTCGCCGACACGTCGACCATCACCGGCTCGATCGGCGTGGTGGGCGGCAAGTTCGCGACCAACAAGATGTGGGAAAAAGTCGGCGTCAACTGGACGTCCGTGTCGCGCGGCCAGAACGCCGGCATGCTCCATTCGGGCGACAAGTTCACCGACTCCCAGCGCGAGCTGTTTCAGGGCTGGATGGACGAGATCTACCGGGCGTTCCAAGGCCACGTGATGGCCATCCGCGGCGACAAGCTGACCAAGCCGATCGACGACCTGGCGGGCGGGCGCGTGTACACGGGCCAACAGGCCTGCGAGCTGGGCCTGGTGGACAAGCTGGGCGGGCTCGATGACGCCCTGGCCTTCGTCGCGCAGGAGGCCAACCTCACGGAGTACGATATTCGCGTGCTGCCGCGTCCCAAGAGCTTCATTGAGACGCTGTTGAGCGATCTGAAGGATGGAGACGACGACAGCACGACGCTCTCTCTGGCGCTCCGCCGGATCGCGCCGTCGGGCGCGTCGCTCGTCGACGCGCTGCTGCCACAGCTGCAGGCCTTGGACCCCCAACGAATCCGCAGCGTCTGGCAGGGGCTGCAACAACTCCAACTGCTGCAACAAGAGCAAGTGATCGTCGCCATGCCGGTGATCGAACTCCGGTGATGGGTGGGCGGCCCGCCCGTCGGCCGGATCTGAACCGTGTGCCTGGGGATGTGCCATTGAGTAAGAGGTGAACCGCCATGCGTCAGCGTTGTCTCTCGATCTGCCTCGGTCTGTTGTCATTGATGAGCGTCGCCGCGCGGGGCGACGATCCCCTGTTGCGGGTCGCCACGTTTGACGTGGACGCCACGCCGCCGGTGGGTAGCCCGGTGGCGTATGCGCGCGTGCGGTCGGTGGTCGACCCGCTGCACGCCAAGGGGATCGTGTTGTTGCCGCCCGGTCAGCAGCCGATCGTGCTGTGTGTATTCGATTGGATCGGGATCGGCAACGGCGGCGTCGACTGGTGGCGCGACAGCCTGGCGGCGGCTGCCGGGACCGTGCCGGAGCGCGTGGCGGTGCACACGGTGCACCAGCACGACGGGCCGCGATGGGACACCAGCGCGATCGCGCTGTATGCCGAGCCGGCCCAGGCGGAATCGCATTACGATCGGGCGTTTGTCGAGCGCGTGAAGGCTGCGCTGGACACGGCGATCGCGCAGGGGCTGGAGAACGCCCAGCCGGTCACGCATGTTGGTGTCGGCAAGGCGGCGGTCGAGCGCGTGGCGTCCAATCGTCGGATCCTGGGGCCCGACGGCAAAGTGGCGGTGATGCGGTTCAGCAGCTGCACGGACCCGGCGGCGATTGCCGCGCCCGAAGGAGTGATCGATCCCCAGCTTCGGCTGGTGAGTCTCTGGAACGGCGACCGGGCGCTTGTCTGCCTGGCATATTATGCGACCCACCCGATGAGTCATTACGGCAAGGGCGACGTGTCGGCGGACTTCCCCGGCCTGGCGCGCGCCGCGCGCGAGGCGGCCCTGGGGGTGCCTCATGTATATTTCACGGGTGCCGGCGGGAACATCGCGGCCGGGAAGTACAACGACGGTTCGCCGGCGCGCCGGCCGGAGCTCGCCGGGCGGCTGGAGGATGCCATGCGGCGTGCCTGGGAGGCGACGGACAAGACACCGGTGGCGGCCGATCAGGTGCAGTGGCGTGTCGAATCGGTGGCGCTCCCGCCCGCGAAACACCTGGACGCGGCGCAGCTCCGCGCGACGCTGGACGACCCGTCCACCAAGGACGGCGACCGGTCGGAAGCCGCGTCCAACCTGGCGTGGCTCAACCGGTGCCTGGACGGCGGGCAAGTCCGTTTGAGTTGTCTCCGGCTGGGGCCTGCGGTCCTGGTCCATATGCCGGGCGAATTGTTTGTGGAGTACCAGTTGGCCGCCGAGGCGATGCGGCCGGACGTGGAGGTCTGTCTGGCGGCGTACGGGGACTACGGCCCGGGCTATATCGGGACGACGATCGCGTACAGCCAGGGGGGCTATGAAACGAGCGCGCGTGCGTCGCTGGTCGCGCCCGAAGTCGAACCGGTACTGACGGGCGCGCTGGAACGCCTGCTGCAGCGTCCGGCACACGGCGAGTGACGTTCGGCGGCCTGGGCGCCGTCGGTTGGTTGGCGAGTGTGACGTATGCCCTTGCGCCGAGTGATTGGGCGAACGGCGCCGGCTCATGAGTGACTCGAAGTTGCGGCGGCAGATCGCACATGAAGCCGCCATGCTGATGTACCGCCGCCAGGAGTCGGAGTATTACCGTGCCAAGCAGAAGGCGGCGCGCCGCCTCTGCCGCGGATGGGTCAAGCCGGCGGATCTGCCGAGCAACACGGAGATCCGCGACGAGATTCAGGCCCTGGCCCGGCTGTATGAGCGGGACAGCCGGACGGAGAACCTGCGCGACATGCGGCTCGAAGCGCTGCGCATGATGCGCCACCTGCGACGGTTCCGGCCGCGCTTGATCGGCAGCGTGCTCACCGGCCATGTGCGGGCGGGATCGGACATCGACATCCATGTGTTCTCGGACAGCACCGAGGCGGTGACGCACGCGCTGGATGAACAGGGCGTGGTGTACGACGTCGAACGCAAGCGCGTGCGGAAACATGGCGAGGAACGTATCTTCACCCATATCCACGTCCGCGACCGCTACCTGTTCGAGCTGACCGTCTACCCAACCGCCCGAGTCCGCTACGTGTTCAAGAGCTCGATCACGGGCAAGCCCATTGAGCGGGCCAGCCTGGCGCAGCTCGAAGGGCTGCTCGCGGCGGAATACCCGCGGCTGGAAATCGAATCCGCGGTGGCGGAGATGGCCGACCGGGTGGATCGGTTCCAGCTCTACGAATCGCTGCTGCTGCCGCTGGAGTATGTCAAGGAGGACCCGCGCTACCATCCGGAAGGTGACGCGCTGTACCACAGCCTGCAGGTATTCGACCTGGCGCGCGACGAACTGCCCTACGACGAGGAGTTCCTGCTGGCCGCGCTGCTGCACGACGTGGGCAAGGCGATCGACCGGCAGGACCACGTCGCCGCGGGGCTCGAGGCGCTCGGCGGCTTCATCACGCCGCGCACCGCCTGGCTGATCGAGCACCACATGCTGGGGCAGAGCTTGTGGGACGGCACGATCGGCGCCCGGGCACGCCGCCGACTCCAGCAGTCAGAGCATTTCGACGACTTGCAGCTGCTGTGCCGCTGTGACCGCGACGGGCGGCAGGCCGGCGTCGCGGCGCCCGAACTGGACGAGGCGCTCGAGTACATCCGCGAATTGGCCCGCACATTCGGCTAGCAGGCGCCGCGACCAGCCTGCCGGGCGCCCGAGCCCCGCCGCTCACCCACCCCATCGCAACGCATCGCCCGGCGGTGCATCGGTCATGGGCCGCGCAGCGGGAACAGCTGCCGTTCCATCACACTGGCCGCGCGCCACTGCACCTGGTGTTGGTGCAGCACCCCCTCGTCACCCGCACGCAGTCCGCGCTCGAGCAGTTGCAGGCTTTCGCGCCGGGCCGTGAAGTACTGCACCAGCTTCGGGAGGACCGCCTTGTTGATGTGCGGCGACCGGCCCAGCGCTTGGGTTTCCTGCAGCGCCTGGTCCAGGAGCGGGATCATCTGGTCCGCGATCGCCTGGGCGAACGTCGTGTCGGGGATCGCACCCTGTTGCCATTGCTGGCCCCACTGCTGGTACAATTCCGCCACGCGCTGATTGGCCGCGTCCAGCCTGGCCAAGGCCGCGTCCAGGTTGGGCGGTGCGGCCGGCAGACGGCTGAACGCCAGCGGCAGCAGGATCGCGGAGCCGATCAAGACTGCCAGGTTTCGGCGCCACCGGCGGGCGTCCGCGCCGGGCACCAACGGCTGGCTCAAGACCAGCCCGCACAGGAACCCGTAGGCCAGGCCGCCCAGGTGCGCCGCCATATCGATGGCCGGGACGACCGCCCCGAAAGCCACGTTGTAGACGACGAACGTGATGAGGCTGCTCTTGAGGTCCATCAGCACGACGCGCGGGATCGAATCGCGCCGCAGCACGATGAAGCCGAGCAATCCGCCGCAGACGCCGAACACGGCCCCGGAGGCCCCGGCGGACGTGACGTCCGGGTTCCAGGCCAGGCTCGCGATGCTGGCGGCGATCCCCGTGGCGAAGTACAGGATCAGCAGGCCGATGTTCCCGACCAGACGCTCCACCAGCCGCCCGAGCTGCCACAGCACGTACATGTTGAACCCGAGGTGCAGCAGGCCGAAGTGGAGGAACGTGCAGGTCACCGTGCGCCACCACTGGCCGTTGAGCGTCAGGGAGCCGGAGTTGGCGCCCCAGTCGCGCATCATCTGGACCGGCGGGCCCAGCGCGCCGGCCCCGGACGCGACCATGACACCCCACACGGCGACGTTGACGGCCACCAGCGCCGGGATCGCCCAGATGTGCGGCGTGAGCGTGAAGAGCAGGTTGCGGAACTGCCGCAGTTCCTGCCGCGGGCCCGCCGGCTCGTCGCTGGACGCAATGTCGTGCACGAGCCGCTGCGCGTCGGCCAGCAGCCGTTCGTGCAGCTGGACCAGCGTCACGTCGCGCGTCTGCACGGCGCGCACGAACGACTCCCAGGCGTCCTCGTGCATCTGGACGTATCGGGTCAGCAGCGGCAGGAGCGCGGGCGGCACGTCCGTCGAGCCAAACGTCCCCAGCGCCGCCCGGGCGCGGCGGCACTGAGGCAACAACTCGCCCTGCACGGTCTCGAGTACGCCCGGTGGAACCGGCTGGCCATCCAACAGCTGGGCGATGGCCTGGTTCCGATGCCGCATGAAGCCGATCTCCAGTTCCGACAAGCGGCGCAGGTCGGCTGTGGCCGCGGGCGCACTGTATGACAGATCGAAGTGCATGGACTTGGTGCTCCCGCAATGAATCCCGTCCGTCTGCTTTGACGACCAAGCGCCGTCCGCGCCGCGTTCCGCCGAACCACCCGAAGCTGCTGAACCATACCTTGCGGGCGCGGTCGAGTCGACCGCATTGTACATGCCGGCGCGCCGCCGCTGAACCGCGCTCCACCGCGCAGCCGTGCAGGGACCGCTTCGCGAGCCGGCTACTTCGCCTGCCGCTTGTAGACGAACCGCGTCGGGTGCTGTTTCATTCCGGCGGGTGCCTTGCGACGCTCGATCGAACACAGAACGCAAGGCCATTCGCAACACAAGGCGCCGCAGTCCCGGCAGCGGCGCGGTTTGGCAAGTCGCTCGAGCACCACCGCCTGCGGCCGACTGATGGTCCCCTCCCAGATCTTGCGCACCGTGCTCTCGGAGACCCCGGACCGCCGCGCCACCTCGAGGAACCCCAAGTCCGGGCTCTCGAGCAACAGTCTCGCGATCGCATCGTAACGACGTACGTCAATCGGTGGCGGTGCCGTCTTCATCGCGCCAGAAACCTGCCGATCCAAGCTCAAATTGGAAACATAAATAAAACGCCCTCGGGACTCTAACCACGCACCGCCATTTGACAAGTAGCGCCCGAGCACTGGCGGAATCCGCCGGGTTGGGCTAAGTTTCGGGCATGCTCAACTCCTACGACGCGCTGCTGCTGGTATCGTTCGGGGGACCGGAAGGCCGGGACGAGGTGCTGCCGTTCCTCGAGAACGTCCTGCGCGGCAAGCAGGTGCCCCAGACGCGAATCATGGAGCTGGCCGAGCGCTACTACCGGTTCGACGGGATCAGCCCGCTCAACCAACAGAACCGCGACCTCATCGCGGCGCTGGGGGTGGAGCTGGCACAGCATGGGCTCGACCTGCCGATCTACTGGGGGAACCGCAACGGGCGGCCGCTGCTGGTCGACACATTGCAACGCATGGCGGAGGCGGGCGTGCGGCGTGCTTTGGCACTCGCGACGTCCGCCTATAGCTCCTACGCCAGCTGCCGGCAGTACCGCGAGGACATCCAGCAGGCGTGCAAACCGCTTGGCAGCCGAGCGCCCGTGGTCGACAAGATCCGCCCGTTCTTCAATCACCCGGGCCTGATCGAGACGTTCGTGGATCGGCTGCGGACGGCGCTGGAGCACGTGCCGCCCGCGCGACACGCCACGACGCACCTGGCCTTCACGGCCCACAGCATTCCCATGGCGATGGCCGACTGCTGTGACTATGCGGAGCAGCTCGCCGAGGTGCGCCGGCTGGTCGGACAAGGTGTCGGCGCGTTCTCCTCGGCGCTGGTGTATCAGAGCCGCAGCGGCCCTCCCGGCCAGCCGTGGCTGGGGCCGGACCTGGGCGACCACCTCCGCGATCTGCGGGCCGGCGGCCGGATCACGGATGTGGTTCTCGTCCCGATCGGTTTCATGTCGGACCACATGGAAGTCGTGTACGATCTGGACTGCGAAGCGCGACAGCTCTGTGAGACACTCGGCCTGCAGATGGTCCGCGCGCGCACGCCCGGGACCCATCCGCGGTTCGTGGCAATGCTCCGTGAACTGATCTTCGAACGGACTCACGGTACAGCGCCACGCGCTATGGGCCGGCTCGGCCCCTGGCCCCATGAATGCCCGCCGGACTGCTGCCCGCAATCAGGCGTGGGGTGGTGAAAATCGGAGAGAACTCCGCCTGTCCTGTCTTGGGAAGATTTGTCCCATTGGTGATCGTTTCTGGACGTCGATGAGCAAGCCCGTGTGGCCGTACCGGCGGGATAGGGACGCATGACTAGGCCTTGTTGGCTCTTTCACGTCACAGGTGCGTACCCTGGTCATTCTCTGTGTGTCGGGTATCCTACGTTGATGGGTGTTGCGGGCCACAGGCCGGCCCGCGGAGTGATTCTCGCGGGCGAGCCGGGTGTGCCGCCCCCCCTTTCTGGGAGCCGGACAATGACAGAAGCCACGTTACCGCTTCGGCAGGCGCCTGCCGAGCGGATGCAGTGCATGGAGGTATGGGGCGGCAATCGGGGCGTCTACAAGGCGTTTGAGATGCCGGGCCTGCAGGCGTGGATCTACAGCCGTCCGCATGGCGATGCGGGTGTGGGCGGTGATGTGTATTACCTGTCGTCGTGCGCGTCGGGCCGCATCTCCCGGATGCTGCTGGCGGATGTGAGCGGACATGGCCCGGAAGTGGCCGACCTGGCGACCGGTCTGCGCGGTCTGATGCGCAGGAACGTGAACGTGACTCGACAGACCCGGTTCGTCGAGGGGATGAACCGGGAGTTTGCTCGATTGGCCGACCAGGGGGCTTTTGCGACGGCGCTGGTGGCGACGTACTTCCAGCCCACTCGGCGGTTCTCGCTGTGCAATGCGGGGCACCCGCATCCGCTGTTGTACGACGCGTCGGCACGCGCCTGGTCGGAGATCGGGTCCGCGGCGTCTCCCGCGTCAGGCTTCGCCAATCTGCCGTTGGGCCTCTACGATCAGACGGTCTACGAACAGACCGAGACGGTTCTGGATGCCGGCGACATGGTGCTGCTGTATAGCGACGCGCTGACCGAGTCGCTCGACGCGCAGGGCGAGGCGCTGCGGACGGCGGGCGTGCTGCGTATGATGGAATCGCTGCCGGTTGACTCACCGTCCGAACTGCTGGCCCAACTGCTGGAGACGATCGAGACGAACCATCCGGGCAACGCCGACCACGACGATTTGACGGTGATGCTGTGTCGGACGACCGAGACGCGTACGACGCTGCGCGACAATCTGCTGGCGCCCTGGCGCCTCCTGCGGCCGGTGAGCGACCGGACGCTCTGGCGCTCGTGCTGCCCGACGGCTGCGGGACAAGCGACGGCCGATGGACCGACGATCCAATCCTGAGAGAGACCTCATCCATGACGCGCTCCGCCGTACCTCACTCCTTGCGGATTTGCGGCATCGCCGGCTTCGTCGCGCTGCTGCTGCTGGTAGCCGGCCGCATCGCAGCCGGCCAGACCTACAGCCCGTTGTTGGGCACGGACGTGCCGCTGGCCAACGTAGTGGGGCCGCTGGAGCAGTTGGGAGCACCCAAGAAATTGCCGATTGCGGTGGGGCCGTTCGTCGAGCATGTCCGGGAGTCCGTGCCCGGCGCGCCCGGCGCGGATGTCCGGGCGTTGCACTTCGACAAATCAGGTGCGCTGATCGTCGTGTGTGGCGAGGGTTGCCAGCGTCGCGGGCTCGACGGCCGGTGGCACGCGTGTGCGCCGATCGAGGTGCCGGCGGAAGCAGGAGCGGCCGGCCTGACGGTCACGGCGTGGGTTGCCACGGCCGAGACCATCTGGTTCGGCACGCCCACGGGCCTGTACTACTGCTCCCTGCCGCGCACGCCGGTCGCCCGGCACGAGCCGTACGGTGTCGGCGGGCCGCTCGCCACGCAGATCACTGCGCTGGCCGTAGACTCGCGGGGCAACCTGTGGGTCGGCACGCCGCTGGGGCTCAGCGTCCGATCGGCGCGCGGCCAGTGGCGGCACATCCGCGGCCGGGATGGGCTGCCGGTCGAGGACATCACGGCGCTGGCGGTGGACCGGGACGACCAGCTGTGGATCGGCACGTCGCGCGGGGCGGTGCACTACCGGCCGCAGGCGACCGGTCGCCAGTGGTTCTATCGTGCCGGGGCGCGCTACCTGCCAGACGATCGCGTGGTGGCGGTGGCCTGCGCGCCGGACGGCACGCCCTACTTCGCGACGTCGGCGGGCGTGAGCCGCATCGCGCTGGTGGAAACCACGCTCGATGAGAAGGCACGGATCATCGAGGCGCGGGTCAACGCGCGCCATAGGCGCCTGGGGATGGTGGCCGACTGCAGGCTCGACGACGCGCAAGAGCCGACGACGCACACGATCGACGACAATGACAACGACGGGCTGTGGACAGCCTATCACGTGGCTGCCATGTCGCTCTGCTTCGGGACCACGCACGACCCCGCCGCGAAAGCGTCCGCGCGCGAGAGCATGCATGCGCTCTACATGCTGCAGGACGCCTCGGGCACGCCCGGGCTCGTCGCACGCAGCGTCGTGTCCTGGGAGGAAGGACAGAAGAAGAGCCCGCAGTGGCGGCCCTGCCCGGATGGACGAAGGTACTGGAAGAGCGACACGTCCAGCGACGAAATCGACGGGCACTACCTGGCGTTCTACACGTACTGGCAACACGTGGCCCAGGACGACCCGGCGGAGCGCGACCGGTGCATCCAGCAGGTGCGCGAAGTGACGGATTACCTCCTGGACCACAACTACCAGCTCATCGACTGGACCGGCAAACGCACGCTCTGGGGGTTCTGGAACCCGGAGAACCTGAACGACGACCCCGAGCATTTTCTCGAGAGCGGCCTGAACGCGCTCCAGATCCTGTCGTTCCTCCGGGTGGCGCACCACATCACGGGTGACCCGAAGTATCTGGACCACTACAAAAAGCTGATCGTCGAACACCACTACATGAGCAACGTGTTGCTGCAGAAGAAACTGTTCCCGGACGAGAACAACCATTCGGACGACCAGCTGGGGTTCGTGGCCTGGTATCCGATCCTGCAGTTGGAACAGGATCCGGCGCTGCGCGCGGCCCTGCACTCGGCGGTCCGGCGGCATTACCTGGTGGTGGAGCCGGAGCGGTCGAGCTTCTACAACTTCACCTACGCCACGATCGACCCGGACCACGCGGACATCGAGGCGGGGATCCAGAACCTGCGCGAGATCCCGACCGACCGCCGCAGTTGGCGCATGGAGAACAGCCACCGCGCGGACGTGGTGTTCGACCTGCGGCTCGACCGGTTCGCCGACCGCCAGCTCTTGCACGTCCTGCCGGCTGACGAACGCAACGTCCAGAAGTGGAACCAGAACCCCTACATCCCCGACAGCGGGGGCGACGGCACGCACGAAGACGACGGCGCGGCTTGGCTCCTGCCCTACTGGATGGCCCGCTACCACGGGTTTGTCCAGTAGCTCACGGGCCCCGCGGCTATCTCACGGCCCGTCCGGGCGGAATTGGGTTTCGCGATGATGTGTAGCGCAAACCATAAGCGGCTTCCGCCCGCGCGAGATGGGCGGCGAGCTATGGGGATTCACGCGTCGCGACCTGCGTCTCCACAAAAAAAGAGGGACTTCGGATGAGCCAAGTCCCTCTGGTGTCGATCAATTCGGTCGATCGATCAGTACGTGCTACTGCCTGTTACTTCCGGCGTCGCCGCCAAGCCACAAGGCCAACCAACGCGCCCGTGCCGAACAAGGCCAATGTGCCGGGTTCGGGAACGGGCTTGATCCCGGTCTGGAACGTGGCTCGGAAACCGCCGATTTGGTTGCCAACAAACTTGCCAAAATCCACATCGGTCAGAGATGTCCGTAGCTTGAAGTCGTCTCCGGTGTCAACAACGCCATGGTCGAGGATCACCTTGAGAACGCCCTTCGCATCGACCTTCTCATGGAGGATTGCGAAAGGTAACGATGGCTCGCCCAACGGATCGCTTTCAGTGTAAAGCGAACCAGGCTCACCGAACTCACTCGTCACATTGACCCACATCTCCCATGGCTCAATGTACGCTTCGACCCTTGTGATCTCAGCCTTCCAGTGGTACGGCGCCTTCCCGTTGGGCACGGGGGGAAGGTAGTCGTGAATGACGTCCTCGCCCTTAGTGGAGGGAGCGAGTCTCAACGTGGTGATCACCTCGTCGTACTTCAGCCATCCATCGGCCGGGTTCAGATCCCCAAACCAGCCCTCGTACCAACCGGCCTGGGCCGTCGTTGGCAAGAGCAGCACCATACAGAGCCCCAAGACAACACCAGCAACTGGCAGCCAGCGCTTACAACCCTTCACGTTGCACCTCACCTTCTGGCTTCGAAACGCCATACCCGTAGAAAAATCCATCCCCTATATGCCACGAGACCGCAAACCCTGAGCGCGCAACAAAGACAACGCATCAACCGCATCGGTTGCGGCGCACACAAACCCGTTGCGTACGTGAGACTCGCGAATCACTCCCGTAAGGAGACAACCCAAACGTCATATCCGACACGTTTCGGCTTCGCGCACGAAAACGACATCGTCAATGCGCCGTTGAATCTACCACTGTCTGTGGACCGGGTCAATAGTCCGGCTGTGCAAGTTTTTCCAAATTTTCTGAGTGCAGAACAGCGATTGATAATCTGGCATTTTGATTGTGCGTCGTACGTTGGTCACCCGCGTCTGTCACTGTGCCCGCGGAGAATACGCGCGGTAGCTCTAAAGGATGGTGTTAACCGCGTCAACAGCCCGCGTTATCGCGAGGATCCGCAGGAGCCTGCTTGACAGCGGTCGTCCGACCGCCTGAGAATCACCGGTGTCGGCCGGACGACGACAGCGCGATCGCGAGTTGCGGGTCTGGGGACAGGTGCCGCGATTCGACTTGGGGAAATCCGAAATCGGTTTGGAGACCGCCGGACCATTAGCGTCGGTTTCAGTCGGGTGACCTTGGTATCGTGTGGAGGTGCTGAGACATGTGGAGAAGATCTTGTGCTGCAGCAATGATTGTCTTGATGTCGATGGCCGTACCCGCGTTCGGCGGTGTGTACACGTTTGAGATCGATGAGACGAAGTCGACATGCTCACTCGCCCAGTCCGTAACCGGCATGGAGGGGACGTTTTCGTTGGACTTGGACGGTTCGTCTCCTACGTGGGCGGGAACCGTGGCGCTGACCGGCATTAACGCATGGAATTTGGGTCGGGTGTCCGTCGGCCCGTTCAACATTCAACCTGGGAACCTGCAGTTGCTCGGCGTCAACAGTAAGGGCACAGACACGGGGACGCTGGCTTATGCCCCGGGGACACACATCGCCACCGGAACGGTCAACACCGATATTGACATCAAGGTCATCTTCGAGTCGAGTGCTCCGCTTGCCGGTTGGCGAGGCCCGTTTCCGTGGACCGTCGAGGTGTCCGATGACGATTGGATTGGCTCAAAGGAAAAAGGTTGGACGCCGGAAGCCAGACTATCCATGACGGGCGAGATCCGTGAAGGTGGGATGACCGTTCCATTCACCCTCAGATTAGTCGGCGCGGTCGTCCCGGAGCCTGCGACATGGATGTTGATGGGTTTGGGGATGATTGGACTGTGGGCGGTCGCGCGGCGCAAGCGCGGGCGTTAATCGTCCAGTCGAACAAGATTCCGAGTTCCTTCTGGATGTCTTCCAGCGGGATGCCTTTGGTTTCCGGCATGATGGTCAGCACCCACAGGAGCTGCAGGACCATCATGGCGGCGTAAAACGCGAACGTATGTCCGCCCGAAGCCGCGGCGAAGATGGGGAAAGTCCACGTGATGGCGGCGTTCATGACCCAGTGGATGAAGCTGCCCAGGGCCTGCCCGCGCGCCCGCGCCCGGTTCGGGAAGATCTCGCTGATGAACACCCAGATCACCGCTCCCTGACCGAACGCGTGGGAGGCGATGAACACCAGCAGGCTCACCAGGACGATCGTGCCGCCCCAGCCGGCCGCCGCGATCGCGTCCGCGCTGGCCGCCTGCGCCGCGTCGAGCACCTGCTGGGCTGCCGCCGCCCCTAGCTCGGCCACCTCCGCCCGTGCCGCCTGCAAGGCCTCGCCCGCCTTGATCACCGCCTGGAACCGGTCCCCATAGCGGTAAAACGCGAACGCCGTCGTGCTCAGACTCAGGATGTAGCCGATCGAGCCGACCAGCATCAAGCGACGCCGACCGAAATGATCGATCACCATCAGCGCCAGCATCGTCACGACCAGGTTCGTGCCGCCCACCGCCACGGCCTGCAAGAGCGAAGTGTCCTTGTCCGAGCCGGTCATCGAGAAGACGTGGGGCGCGTAGTACATCAGCGCGTTGATGCCCGACAACTGGTTGAACATGGCGATGGCGACCGCCAGCAGGATGGGCTTGGTATAGACGCGTGAGAACAGCGGCTCGCGCACCGAGTGGTGCTCCACATCCAACGACTCCCGGATGCTCTGCAACTCCTGCTCCACACCCTGCTGGTCGTTGCCCAGTCGTCCCAGTACGTCCCGCGCCTCGTCCACCCGCCCCTGGGAGGTCAGCCAGCGCGGGCTGTACGGGGTGAAACACAGCAGGGCCGTGAACGCCGCCGCGGGAAATGCCTCGGCGCCAAACATCCAGCGCCATTCCGCCTCGCCGAGCTGGAGCTGCGCGATCATATAGTTGGAGAAGAATGCCAGCAGGATGCCCAGCACAATGTTGAACTGCGTGATCGCCACCAGCCGGCCACGCGACGCCGCCGGCGAGATCTCCGCGATGTACATCGGCGAGACGACCGACGCGCCCCCGACGCCCAAGCCGCCCAACCAGCGGAAGAACAGGAACGAATACCAGTCCCAGGCCAGCGCCGTGCCGACCGCCGATACGAAATAGAGCACGCCGATCACCACCAGCGTCCGACGCCGACTGAACCGGTCCGCCGGCCGACCCACCAGGATCGACCCCATGATCGTGCCGATCAGCGCGCTGGCGACCGAGAACCCCCAGCCGTTCTCGCTCAGCTCGTACACCCGCCTGAGCGCCGTGCCCGTACCTGAAATGACGGCCGTGTCGAAACCGAACAGCAGACCGCCCAGCGCGGCGATCAGAGTGCTGAGCAACAGGTAAGGTTTGCCACGCATGAGAGTGCTCAGTGTCCAGGGACAGGAAGAAGGAGGGAGCGTCCAGATGGCAGAATACCTGGTCGCCGCTTCTCGACGGAAGACCCGCGCGGAACGCGGTTCTGTCCCGCACTTCCCAAGCGAAATCACCAACCAACTACGCTGCGATCTTGAGCCGTTACTCCCTGAGAATTTACCGATGTGCGCGACGCGTACAATCTGCGCGCCGCGGAAATCCGGCCGGTGTGGTGGCCACGGGCCGTCCGGTCAGACGCTGACATCCGCGTGCGCGGGCAGGATCCCGCGGGCGACCGGAAGACACAGGACGAGTGAGGTTCTCACCCCCCCCCCAGCCCCCCCTTTGCAAGGGGGGGAGAGGAACCGGCGCGGTGCCAGTAGTACAACCTCTTCTCCCCCCTTTGCAAGGGGGGGCTGGGGGGGTAGAAGCATGGACAGACTCCCCCCTTGCAAAAGGGGGGA
>JBPOJB010000024.1:0-4323 GCA_052034005.1 Planctomycetota bacterium
ACGTCTACGCCACGGTACTGGAGTCAGCATCAGCGACACCAATACGAACTTACGGCACAGTGCCGGCCAGAAAACACAAAAATGCTGCATAAAAAAGCGCACCACAGAGACGGCACCCCTTCCCAAGCCGTTGGCGTGCCGAGCAGCCTCAGGGGGATGAAGTTCCCCGCCCTCCGGGATTCCGCCATGTCCCGCCCCGGCGCCGTACGAGGTGTCGCCACCGGACGCCCAGGAGCGGCTTTCCGTTGCTGGAGGCGCCGCCGCCAGGCATAGAACGTTGCTGGGGGAATCCGCTCCTGGTCACAGAACTGCTGAATCGACAGGCCGCTCGCGGCCTGCCGCTGCACTCGTTCCCGCCACAACTGCTCCCTCTCCTTGCTGATCTTTCGAGCCATTCTCAATCTCCCTGGTAGGTGAAAGGACAAACACCCTACCTTACCACTGGGAGCAAGACGCCCCGGATGCAACGCTCACGCGGACTGTGCGTCGTCGGCCACACGAAAACAGATGGCGTCGTGATTCACCACCGCCTCAAAGTAGCCGTACTCGGCCGCCCCGTAGACGCCGTGACGCGTGCCATCGGGATCGAGCGACTTGACGAAGTACCCGTCCTCGGTCGTCAGCTGTGGCAGACCCTGTCGAGCGCGCGCTCGACGCTCGATATAGGTCTCGGCAGATGGTACCCTGTGAGAGAAGATCCACGTGTGCGTCACGGCGGTTGTCGGCGGACGCGGACGATACCACGCACCTTTTCCACAGGAGCCGACCACCATGTGGCCAGCGTTCATCCTCGCCGCCGCAGTCGCTGCAGGCTTCGCGCAGGATCCGGCGGCCGAGGAGCCGCCGATCATCGAGCCGTTAGGTGAGGTGTTGGACCTGGAACAAGAGGCCGCGTATGCGGTGGGCATTCAGGTGCGCGGCACGCCGCTGCGGTGGCTGGCCTGGGGGTGGTCGGGCGTCGACGAGCTCACTCTGGCCGGCCTGCAACTGCAGCGGCGGCACCAGGGCGCCGACGCGGTATTCGTCCACCCGCCCTACCGCTCCGGGCCGGGCCGGCTGGCGCAGCAGTTCCGGGTCCGCCTGCCGCAGACGCCGCAAGCGACGCTCCGCGGCGCGACGGCGACGGACGAGCAGGCCAGCCGGGGCGACGGCGTTACTTTTCGAGTCTGGGCGGACGCCCAACTGCTGTGGGAAAAGCATCACGCCAGTGCCGCCTGGGAACCGTTTAAGGCCGATCTTGCGCCCTGGGGAGGTCGTACTGTCACGCTTCGTTGGCAGAACCTGTTTGTCGGTGCGCTGGTCGACTGGACCGCCTCGTCCGCGTCTCGTCTGAACGCCACCGGGGCGGTCTATGAGGCGCTGACCGACGGGACGCGAAGCACGCTGCACGAACGGGTCCTTTTCTCGGCCGCATGGCACCTGGCCGAGGTCCTGCCGAACCTGCCTCACCCGGTGTCGCCCTACCGCCAGGAACTGGGGAGCCGGATCGTGTTCGACATCTGGGGCGGACGCTATCAAGATTGAGAATTACGTCGACTACTATCCGAACTACGAGCATTTTGACGCCGACGAGGTGGCGCTGGACAGCGAAGGCCGCCAGCAGCACGCGTGGTATAACCCCGGGACCGAGATCCAGTCGTTTGCCGTCGCACCGCACGCGATGGTCCGGCTGGCGAAGTCCCAGTCCCCGGAGATTCATCGCCGTTATGGGACGAACGCATCGTTCCTGGACGTGAACTCCAGCGTCCCCCCGTCGTTCCACACCGACCAGCGCGCGGGGGTCGAGCTCGCGGGCAGCCTGCAGCAGGTCTGGAACGCGCACCGCGAACTCTGGACGTTCCTCCGCGCGACGCACCAGGGGCCGGTGCTGGGGGAAGGGAACGGCCACTGGCTCTGGACCGGCTGGCTCGACGGGGTCGAAGCGCAATTCGGCACGGGCTGGCCGCACAACGGTGGCATGACCGCGCCGCTGTTGGTCGATTTTGACCTGCTGCGCATCCACCCGCTGCAGCTCAACCACGGCATGGGCTATTTCAACCGCTGGTACGACGACGCGCCGTGGGGCAACGCCCTGCCCATGGTCGTGCTCGATCAGTACCGCCTCCAGGAAGTCGCCTACGGCCACTCAGGGTTCGTCAACAGCAACTGGAACCGGCTGCCCGACGTGTGGCTCGAGGCGCACCTGCTGGCGCCGGTCACGGCGCGGCATGCGACGGCCAGCGTCCAGCGCATCGAGTACGAGGTGGATGGTGCGTGGGTCGATACGACGGCCGCCGTCAAAGCGGGAAAGCGCGACCGGGTCCGTATCAGTTGGGACAGCGGACTGGTGGTGGTGGGGAACAGCCGCGCGGAGGACTGGGAGGTCGATGGGTTCCTGCTGCCGCAGTTCGGCTGGCTGGCACGCAGCCCGGATCTGCTGGCCTACACGGCCCTCCGCGACGGCGTGATCGTCGACTTCGTCCAGACGCTCGATCACCTGTTCGCCAACGCGCGCTCTCTGCGCGATTGGCAGGTGGACACCGCGCCGCTTGTGGCACGCCCGGCGGTCGCTTCCTTCGAGCAGACCGACCCGCGGCGGTTCCGGGTCAGTTATCAGTGGGACGCGCTCGCCGAGGTTCCGGACGGGAGTGAATGTGTGGTGACCTGGCGCGAAGTGATGTCCTGGGCGAATCGGCCGTGGCACGAGTGGCTGAACCAGCGGCATGCGCCGGCGACTCCCACCCGCGCCTGGCAGGTCGGTCGACAGGCGGTTGATGGGCCGCATGAGGTGGCGCTGCCCGAAGCGCTGGGCGATGGCGAGTATCTGTGGGAGATCGCGCTGGTGGCACCGGACAATCGGCGGCTGCCGCTAGACGGATACTGCGACGGGCAGCAACGGGTGCGGCTGGGGCATCTGAGTGTGCGCGACGACGGGCAGACGCTGGCCTTTCGCCCTGTGCAGGACGTCCCACCGCGCTCGGCCTGGCAGACCCGACATCTGAACCGGGACGGACGCGTGATCAACTTCGGTCCGCTGAGCACTGACGGGTCGATCAGCCTCCAACGTGAGGGGGGGGCCTGGCACCTGCACGCGTTGCCGCGCGACCGGCCGTTCCAGCTGCTGTTTGACGCGGCGGCAGTCGCGCAGCCGGCGTCTGTCATCGCCGAAGCGGCGGACGGCAGCCGGCAGGCGATCACACCCCGCGCAACAGGTGGCCGCTGGGGCCTGGAATTTAACGGAGCGGCCGTCTACGTCTGGCCCGCGGCGGCGCCGCCGCCGTGAGTCGAGCATCCCAAAGCGCACGTCAGGCGGCACGGCATGCGCTGGTTTTCGAACGCCGCGCGCGCCGTTGGCCGCTTGTGGCCGCGTGCCTGCTGCTGGTGCTGAGTTGTGCGGCCGGCGTCTGGGGCGGACCGGCCGACGATGACGCCGCCGGTGGTCAGGCGGTCACGGTCCACATCCCCGCCTTGACGATCGATCATCGGGCCGCGCACGACGCGTTTCGGATCGCCATAGGCGACCTGCTGGGGAACGTCCAGCTCTACCAGGACGGCCTGCTCGACCAGCCGGTGCCGGTGATCCTGGCCGGGCTGGAATATGACACACCCTGGACACGGGACGCGGCCATCAACGCGTGGTTCGAACAGACGGAGTTCAGCGCTGCGGACGATCTGTTCCGCGGTGCAGGCTGGAGCGATGGTGTGGCCGCCTACCCGGACGCATATGCCGATGCGGGCGGGTCGAGCGGGATTCTCGATTGGCCCCGGCACAACCCGGACCAGGCGTCCCGGCCAGGTTACGGCATCCCGATGATGGCGCTGTCGACCAATTGTCTCTATTACAACGCTTACGTGACGGCGGAGCAGATGGCGCGTGAGCTGCAGATTCCGGTCGATCCGCATTGGGCGTCGATGGCGGCCCGGCTTTACAAAGCGATCAACCTCCGGCTGTGGGTGGGGTGGTGAAAATCGGAGAAGACTTCGCCTGTCCTGTTCTGAGAAAATTTGTTCCATTGGTGATCGTTTCTGGACGTCGATGAGCACGCCCGCGTGGCCGTACCGGCGGGATAGGGACGCATGACTACGCCTGGGATTAGGGCCGTCCCGTTGGGACTCGGATCTGGTGGGTGTACGCGACCCAGGGTCGTCGGCTCGGGCAAGGCCGAAGGCCTTGCCTCACCGTAGCCAGGGGCAACGCCCCTGGAACCCGATGCCACCGCGCTCGTTTTGGCCGAAGGCCATATTCACCGCCACCATGATGGATGACCACGGCAAACAAGCCATCGATGCCGCCGACCGTGCTCGACACGTGCCAACAGGGACGCGACCTGTTCGCCGGTGGAA
>JBPOJB010000039.1:0-29635 GCA_052034005.1 Planctomycetota bacterium
TGCGTGCGGTCGGCACCTCGCAACGGGAGGTTCTGGACTTGATGCAGGGCGTGTCGAGTGCGTTGCGCGGAGTCTGGCCGCTCGTGCGCCAGCAAGGCCTGGAGAAACTGTTGGGAACGCTACGCTCCGAGCAAGAGCAAGTGTTTCAGCAGCTGACGGCCGAGATCACGGCTTCCAGCGATACGGTCGAAGTGGAACTGGGCGCGCATGGCTTTGAACCACCTCGTGATCTGGCAGGATGGGAAGAACTCGCGCGGATCGTGGAACGGGAACCCGGTGCGCAGACGATTGAGGGAATCTACCGCTGGGCCATCGCGTGGGCCAAACGCGAGATCCTCCGCTGCCGCATTGCGCGCGGCGACCTGCCCGCGCCAGGTGGAAGCGGCGCGCTGGAAGCCGACCCTCAGATGCCGAGTGACGCGGGCATCCGGCGCGATGAACACGATCCCAAGATCGCCTCGTGCCTTGGCAAGCGCATCTACCTGGGACACGATACGCAGGTCAGCCGGCTGTTCTGGCTGTTGGCCGAAGCGGTGGGGCGCGCGAGGTCACTGGCCGAGGTGCAGCGGGCGGTCGATGGCATGGAAACCACGCGCGACATGGATGCGACCGGAGATGAGTTCCAACGTGCCAGCCAGCGTGTGCGCAAGGCCATCGCCAAGTTGCGGCAGGCGCTCCGCGAAAACCGTGCTGACACGCATCTGCTGATCGTGCGCCCACGGCGACGCCCGCACCCCGGAATACACGATGGTGCTGCGCTTTGGCGAGCAGCACTGAACCGCATCCCCATGCACTTGGTCGTTCGCGTGGTTATCCCAAACCTCGCCTCTGGTGCGCCGTTCCTGGTCGATGACCGGGATGAAATCGTGCCGGGCCTGCACGCGCACCTGACCGGCGGGCACACCCGCGGCCACTTGGCGCTGGTGTTCGAATCGGCCGGTCAGTCGGCCATCTATCTGGGCGACATCTGCCCCTCCACCGCGCACCTGAGACGGATGTGGAATCTGGCCTATGACACCTTCCCGCTCGATACGCGGCGCCGAAAACCACAACTGCTCGGGGAAGCCGCGGACCGCGGCGCATGGGTGCTCTGGAATCATGACCCGACTCTCGCCGTCAGTCGCATCGTACGAGATGCCCGACGCGAGTTCGTCCCGTTCGACGGGCGGGACATCCTCTGAGCCGCGGGGACCAGGCGACGCAGCGGAACCTGTTTCTACGCAGCAACTTACTGCACGTGCGCTCCGGGTTCGCGCGGCGTGCGGCAACTTGACTCGGCTTATCGATATGGCCATAATTGCGATTCGTGATGTATCCGTTTGCGGGAAGCCTGTGGAGCAGCCCCAGCTGAATTCGTGAGAGGAGCGCGTGCACGGGACCGCTGGAGGTCCGAGGCGATGGCATATTACCTGCTCAGTGGTGCGACGGGTCTGGTTGGTCGGTACCTGTTGGCGGGCCTGCTTGACGCGGGCATGCAGGTCGCGGCGATCGTAAGGCCTCGCAAGCACGAATCGGCGGTCGACCGGATGGAGTCGGTCATGGGCCATTGGGAGCAGCGGCATGGTCGGCCGCTGCCGCGTCCGGTGGTGCTTGTGGGCGATCTTTGCCAGCCGCGTCTCGGCTTATCGGACGCGGATTTCGCGTGGGTGGCTGGCCACTGCGGCGCGGTGGTACATGCGGCGGCGAGCATGAAGTTCCGCGAGGACAAGCAGGGGGAGCCTTTCCGCAGCAACATCGACGGGACGCGCAACATCCTGGAGCTCTGTCGCGACGCGTCGCTCCGCGCGTTTCACTACGTTTCGACAGCCTTCGTCTGCGGTTTGCGGCAGGGGCGTGTCTTGGAAACCGAGTTGGATTTGGGCCAGGAGCTGGGCAACGTCTACGAGAAGAGCAAGCTCGAGGCGGAGAAGCTGGTCCGCGCTGCCGCGTACCTGGACTCGGTCACGATCTATCGACCGACCAGCGTCATCGGCGATTCGCGAACCGGGTACGTGACGAACTATCACGGTTTCTATCTGCCCTTGCAGCTGGCGCATGCGATCTGTGGGATGATCCCGCCGCGCCAGATGGGCGACCGATTCTTCGCGCGGCTCGGGCTGGACGGATCGGAGGGCAAGAACTTCGTCCCGATCGACTGGCTCGCATCGGCGATCGTCCATCTCGTCTTGCAGCGCGACTATCATGGCGCGACGTACCATCTGGCCAACCCGCAACCGGTCCGCGTCAGCCTGATTCAAGCGGTCGTGCAGGAGGCGATCGAGCGTTACGCGTCGCGCCGGTTGGTTGCGGACGTGGAGGCCGGCGAGCTGGATGCGTACGAGGCGCTCTTCCACGAATACATGTCCATCTATCGGTCCCATTGGCGGGACGATCCGACATTCGACATGACGTTTGCCCGGCCCGCGCTGAGCCACCTGCCGTGTCCCGAGGTGGATCACGAGATGTTGTTGCGGGTCGCGCGCTATGCGATCGAGAACAATTTCAGTCAGCCCCGGTTCCAGGCGTCGGGAGGAGTCGCCGCGGCGCGCGGCAGCCGGGACAACCGATCGTCTGGCGGCCGACGCGATCTGCCCGAGGCGCCGGGGCCCGTGGTCGGGGGGCCGATCGAGGGCCCTGACGGCGATCAGTCGCTGGAGGATCCGAGTCTCTCTGCGGACATCCCGATCGCGATCATCGGGATGGGTTGCCGGCTCCCGGGGGCGGACAATCTCGAGCAGTTCTGGGAGCTGCTCCTGGCGGGCCGGTGCATGGTCGGCGAGCTGCCGCCCGACCGGCTGGACGTCGACTTGTACTACGACCCGCGGCAGGGTGTGCGTGGCAAGACCTATTCCAAGCTGGGCGCGATCGTGTCCCACCGCGACGTGGACTGGCGCGTCTGTCCGCTGTCGGACGAACTGGTGGGCTCGGTGGACGTGGTACATCGTGTCATGTGTGACACGGCGGCCGCGGCCTTTCGGCATGCGCGGCTCGACCCGTTCAACCTGCCGCTGCGCAACGTCGGCGTGTACATCGGGCACGCTCAGGGGAGTCGTCTCGGGGGCGACCTGACGTACGGCACCTGCATCGAGGAGGCGGCGCAGTTCCTGCGGGAGGTGGAGGGGTTCGCCGCGCTGCCGCCGGGCCAGCAGGACGAGGTCATCCGCGAGCTGGTCGACCGGGTGCGCCGCGCGCAGCCGACCCCGGCCGCGAACAACCGCGACGTACGCTGCAACATGGCGGCCGGGGTGATCAGCAAGGCTTTCGGGCTGACCGGCCCCTACCTGGCCATCAACTCGGCTTGTGCCTCGTCGCTGCAGGCGCTGCTGTTGGCTGCGCGAGCGCTCCAGCTGGGGCGCGTCGACATGGCCGTCGCGGGTGGCGCCTCGGACTGCAAATCGGACACGCTGATCCTGTTCTCGCACGCGCGATCGATGAGCGCGACCGGTTCACGCCCGTTTGACAGTTCGGCGGACGGCTTGATTGTGGGCGAAGGCTATGTGGCGCTGGTGCTGAAGACGCTGGAGCGCGCGCTGGCTGACGGCGATCCGATCCAGGCCGTCGTGCGCGGGCTGGGCGTCTCCTCGGACGGCAAAGGCAAGAGCCTCTGGGCGCCGCTCAAGAGAGGCCAGCTCAAGGCGATGGAGCGGGCCTACCGCGGGAGCGTCGAGTTGGCCGGGCTGCAGTATATCGAGGCGCATGCCACCGCCACGCAGTTGGGTGACGCCACCGAACTCAACACGCTGACGGAGATCCTGTCCCGGCACTTGCCGCCGGGCAAGAAGATCCCCGTCACGAGCGTCAAGGCCAACATCGGGCACACGCTCGAGACCGCCGGGATCGCCGGCGTCATCAAGGCCGTCCTCTGCATGCAGCACGGCATGATCGCTCCGGCAGTCAACCTGTCGGAGCGGAACCCGAAAATCGACTGGGACCGCGCCCCGATCTACATCCCGACGACGCCCACCCCTTGGCCGGCGCCGGCGGACGGGTCGCCGCGGCGGGCGGGCGTCAACGCGTTCGGCATCGGCGGGCTGAACATGCACGTCGTGCTGGACGATTTCAACGCGCAGACCCATCGGTTGGTCGATGCCGGCGCGCGGTCCAGCGCGTCGCGCGGGCGCCGCGGGGCGGATGACGAAGCGATCGCCGTGATCGGCCTGGGGTGCATTCTTCCAGGGGCTCAGAACCCGGCCGCCTATTGGGACCTGCTCGTCTCCGGGCGCAATCCGAAGTGCGACGTGCCGGCCGACCGCTGGCGGGCGGACCTGGCGTACGAGCCCGGGTCGCGGGGGCCGTTTCGCAGCTGCGCGACGCGCGGCGGCTTCATCACCGATTTCACGTACGACTGGCGCGCACACAAGCTGCCTCCCAAACAGATTGCGCAGGCCGATCCGCTGCAGTTCATGTTGCTCGACGCCGCCAGCCAGGCGCTGCACGACGCGGGCTACGACCAGCGCCCGTTTGACCGGTCGGCGGTCAGTGTGGTGGTGGGCACCGAGTTCGGCGGTGATTTCGCGTTCCGGCTGCAGATGGGCCTCCGCCTGCCGTCGCTCCAGCGGCTGATCACGCAGCTGCTATGCAGCCGCCACGTGGCGGCCGAGCGCGCGGAGTCGATCGCGGCGCAGTATGCTGAGCGGCTCATCTCGCATTGGCCGTCCTTGATCGACGAAACGGGCAGTTACAGCACCAGCACGCTGGCGTCGCGGATCTCCAAGACATGGGACCTGGCGGGAGGCGCGGCGGCCATCGACGCCGGGTCCGCATCCGCGCTCTCGGCCGTCGCCGTGAGCATCGACATGCTGCTCTCGGGCGACTGCGACATGGTCATCTGCGCAGCCGGGCAGCGGCGCATGGGTCTGCCCACGTACGAGAGGCTGTCGATGGCCGGTCTGCTCGCCTCCGAGGACCCGCCGCGGTCGGTGTTCGACGCCTCCTACGATGGATTCCTGCCCGGCGAAGGCGTCGGCGCCGTCCTGCTCAAACGGCTCTCCGACGCCCGCCGCGACGGGGACCGGATCCGCGCCGTGATTCGGGGCGTCGGGGCGGGGCATGGCACGTCCTCGGGCACGGCGCTGCAACTGGCCATTGACCGGTCGCTCCAGATCGCGCGTCTCGCGCCGCAGGACCTGGCGGTCATGGAGTACGGCGGGGGTAGCGCGCCGGAAATCAACGCCGTCCAACTCGCTGCGATTGCGGCCGTTCACAGTCGCGCGCCGCGGCGGGAGCCGCTGCTGCTCAGCTCCGTCACAGGCCAGATCGGCCACGCGGACGGCGCGTCCGGCATGGCGTCCTTGATCAAGGCTGTGCTCGAAGTGGAGCAGGGCCAGGTGCCGGCCACCGTGGGATTCGACACGCCGGCGCCGGTGCTGGCCGCACAGGCGGGCCTGTTGCAGCCGGTCGCCCGGCCGACTGCAATCGGAGCGCTCACTCCCACTGGCCGGCGTGCCGCCGGCGTGTGCGGGTGCTCGCGGGCCCTGGCCTACCACCTGGTGCTGGAACAGGGCGAGCCCGTCCCGGTCTCCGCGCCGGCGTTCTCCGCCGCCGGCGCTTCGGTGCCCGCGGCCGATCTGGCCGAGGGCCGTATCTGCCGCCTCGGCGCGGCCTCGTACGACCAGCTGTGCCGCCGGTTGGACAGCGCGCTTGCGGACCCGAGGGCGGACTACGAAGAGGCGCGGCGCCGCGTGTTCCAGCCGCAGGATACCATCCGGCTGGCCACCGTTGCGGAGTCTCCCGAAACGCTCCGACACAAGTGGTCGGTGGCGCGTCAGCAGGTCGGGAATGCGGCATCGCAGACCGTGTTGGACAGGCAGGGGATCTTCTGCCGCACGCTGCCGCACACGCCGCCGCGGATCGTCTTGGTATTTGCCGGCCAAGGTTCCCAGTATCCGGGCATGCTCCGGCAGCTGATTGCCGAGGACCCGGCGGCGGCCGACGCCCTGCGCGCGGCCGACGACATCTGGAGCCGACACTGGAACGGATCGTTTGCCGCGCTCGCCTGGGCCGATCCATCGCTGCTGGGCACGGACGTGTGGGCAACGCAGGCGAGCGTGTTACTGGCCGACTACATTGTCCATGCGGCGGTGAAGGGGCGGGGGATCGACGGGGCGCTGGTGCTGGGACACAGTTTCGGCGAATACGCCGCGCTGACCGCCGCCGGCGCGTGGGATCTCGACACGGCCCTGATGGTGACGCGCGCCCGGTGCGATGGGATTGCCGCCTACGCCGCGGACCGCGGCGGCCTGATGGCCACCACGGCCGAACCCGAGCTGATCGAACAGATGCGCATGCGGATCACCGAGCCCCTGTTTGTCGCGAACCACAACGCGCCGGATCAAACGGTGGTGGGCGGATCGTCCGCCGGGCTGGAACAGCTTGCCGCGCTGTTGCAGGCAGCCTCGCACCGGACCCGGCTGCTGCCCGTGCCGTGCCCATTCCACACGCCCCTCATGCGCGACGCGGCCGCGCCGCTGGAGAAAGCGCTGCAGAGTGTGGAGATCCGTGCCCCCGCCCTGCCCATGGTCAGCATCGTCACCAACCGGCTGGTTCACACGCCGGCCGAGATCCGGGCCAACCTGGTGGCACATCTCACCGCGCCGGTCCGCTACGTCGAACTGATCCGCTCGCTGGCTGCTCAGTCACCAACCGTCTTCGTGGAAATCGGCCCTGGCCAGGTGCTCACACACCTGCATGAACGAATTCTCGACGGCCGCGACGCGGCGTGGATCCCCACCGACCACAAGAGCCGCCCCGGCCGCCAGCAGATCGACAACGTCCAAGCACTGCTCGAGTGCGTTGGTGCGTTCGATCCGAACCGCACGCCGGCCGCCCCCGGCACTCGATTCTCCACAGAGCACACGGAGACTCCCGAGATCATGTCCGCCGTAAGACACCCGATCCTCCGCTTTGACGCGACCGTGCGGCGGCGCGAGAGAATGCGTCGGAGCGCCATGTCAGCCGCCGCGCGCGACCGCCTCGAGCCGCCGACCACGAAGGACATCCCGGCCACCTCGGCCTCGGCTGACCCGACGCGCTCAGCGATCGCCGAGCGCCCGGGCTCGCCCAAGGTATCGTCATCACCTCCGGCAGCTGCACTCGGAGGCACGCCACTCTCCGCCGCGCCGCTGCCCGCCGCCGCAGTGCCCGCACGGCAAGCCCCGCCGGCGCCCACGCAACAACCCGTGAACGCCGTCGCCATGGTACCCGCGCCCGCACCGGCCATCGAGCTGGAGCGGTTTCTCATCAACTTCGTGGTGGAGCAGACCGGCTACCCGCCGGAGGTGGTCGAGCTGGATGCGGACCTGGAGGCGGATCTGGGCATCGACAGTATCAAGAAGGCCCAGCTCTTCGGCGAGCTGCAGGAGTACTTTGACGTCACGCCGACGGATAACCTGACGCTGGACGACTTCCCCACCCTGCGCCACGTGCTCGACTTTCTCGCCGCCGTCCCCGCAGGTCAGGGGCTGCGGGGCGGCGCCGTCTTGGACGTGACTGCGCCACTGCCGACAGCCGCGGCAACGGCGGCAGCCTCAGCAGCCGCCGCGCCGGCGCCGGCTCGACCAACATTTGCACGAGAGCCGGTGCCGGTTGCGCCGATGGCGGCCGCCGCATCGCCCGGACTGCCGCCTTCCGAGCTTGAAAAATTCCTGGTCAACTTCGTGGTGGAGCAGACCGGCTACCCGCCGGAGGTGGTCGAGCTGGATGCGGACCTGGAGGCGGATCTGGGCATCGACAGCATCAAGAAGGCCCAGCTCTTCGGCGAGTTGCAGGAGTACTTTGACGTCACGCCGACGGATAACCTGACGCTGGACGACTTCCCCACCCTGCGCCACGTCGTCGACTTCCTGTCGGACGCGGAGGGTTCCGTCCATTATTGGCGGGTGGAGCATGGCGCAGTGACGGCCGCATCGCACTGGTCGTCGCAGGAGCTTGCCGCCGACCTGCTGGCCGCGCCGTCACCGTCGGCGGCCGTCCCGCCGCCCGGCGCCGGTGCCCGGTACGACCTGGATGACACCCGCGAGCAGTTCGCTCAGCGGTTCGTGATGCGTACGGTCCCGGCGCCCTGGCCCGTCGAGGCGCGCGCATCCGGGCCGCCGTACGGACCTGCGCTGGTGGTCGGAGACAATCCGGAGGCGGACGCGTTGCGCGCCCGCCTGGCGGCCGCCGGCGCATCGGTTGGTACACTGGCCGTGACGGGCGACCTTGATCGGGACCTGCGGTCATTCGACGAGCTGTTTCGTCGGCAACCGATCTATCATCTGTTTCTGACGACGGCGCGGGACGCCGACGCGATGTGTGTGCGGAGCCACGCGGATTGGGTGCGTCGGTATCAGCGTGGGGTGCTCTGGCCTTATTTCCTGTGCCAGCGCTGGGTGACGCTGGCCGGCGAGGCCGGTTTGTTGGACAAGATCACCGCGGTCGCGTTGACGAACTTGGGCGGCGACGTTGGGTTCTCGGGGCGCGTGGCCGCGCCGGAGGGCGGCGCGCTGACCGGGCTCATGAAAGCGATGTACTTTGAAATCGCGATCTTGCGCAGCCATCCGGGCTTCCGGGCCAAGGCCATTGACGCGCCGCCGGAGGCGCCGCCGGATGTGTTGGCGGATCAGGTCGTTCGCGAACTGGTGGCCAACACGGTCGACTACGAGCTGGCCTTCGTGGGTGGCGAGCGGTTTCTGCAGCGCGCGGAGCCGGCCGCCGCCACCCCACGACCGGTGGCCGACATCCGCTACGGCGCCACGTGGGTCGTGACCGGGGGTGCCCGCGGGATCACCGCCGAATGCGTATTCGAGCTAGGAAAACGCTTCGGCCTGGACCTCCACCTGGTCGGCACGAGCCCCCTGCCCTCCATCGACCCGACCTGGCGCAGCCTGTCGGACCAGCAGATGAAGGCGCTGCGCTCGGAAACGCTGGCGAGCGCACGTCAGGCGGGCCAGTCGCCGCCCGAAGCCTGGGAACGCATCGAGAAGGCGATCGAGATCGACCGGTCCCTCCGCCGCTTCGCCGATGCCGGCCTGCGCGTGACCTACCACACGTGCGACGTCGCGGATCGCGACGCCGTCGCTATGCTGCTGGATCGCATCCGCCGGCAGGCCGGCCCGATCGAAGGCGTCCTGCACGGCGCGGGCATCGATCGCTCGTGCCGCTTCGAGAAGAAGAGCCGCGCAAACGTGGTCGCCACGATCGGCGCGAAAGTCGCCGGCGCGTATCACCTCATGACCCTCACCGACGACGACCCGGTGCGGCACTTCATCGGGTTGGGATCGATCAGCGGGCGTCTGGGCAGCAACGGACAAACCGACTACTGCCTCGCCAGCGACATGTTGAGCAAGCTCACGTCCTGGTACCACCAGCGTCGGCCCGACTGTCACGCCGTCACGCTGCATTACCACGCGTGGGACGAGGTGGGGATGGCTTTCCGCCCGCAGACGAAGGTGGCACGGCAGATGCGCGGAGCGCCGGCGAGCATGCCCAAGCGGGAAGGCGTCGAGCACCTGCTGCGCGAACTCTATGCCGGACCGTCATGCACCGAGGTGATGATCACCAACTGGGATTACTACCTCCGGTTCTATCCCGATCCGCGGCCGGCCGGGCGCGCGGAGCGGCCGGGCGCGACCGCCCGCGCGGAGGCCGGCGGCGCCCCCGAGGTTCGTCGCGGTGCGCTCGCCCAACGGTTCGTTCTGCGGGCCTTGGAAGACCCGCTGCCAACGCCCTCCGGCAGTGTCCTGCGATTGGACGGGCCGGCCTACATCCTGGGCCGGAACCCGACTGCGTGGGCCCTGAAGCAACAGCTGGAAGCGTTGGGCACGACGGTCCATCTGCTGCCCGGCGACGGCGACCTGCCGGCCGCGATCGCGGCGCTCGAGTCCCTCTGGCGCGAGGCGCCCGCCTGCAACCTGTTCCTGATGACGGCGCGGGACGATGACGCGTCCGAGCTGTCGAGCAAGTCGCAGTGGCAGCGGCGGCGGACGCGCGGGATTTTGATCCCGTTTGGCGTGGCGCAGCATTGGTGCAAGTTGCGCCGCGCGGCGCCGCCCGCCGGTCGGCCGACGCTGGTGGCCGTCACGTCGCTGGGTGGCGACTTCGGCTTCCAACGCCGACCGTTCGCGCCCGAGGGGGGCGCGCTGGCGGGGTTGCTCAAGGCGCTCCACATCGAGGGTCTGCGCAGCGAGGCGAGTCGGCTGCGGGTCAAGGTGATCGATGCGCCGGCCGATGACGCGCCCGCAGCGGTTGCCGAGGCCGTCTGCCGCGAACTGGCGGCCGAGCGGCCGCAGATCGAAGTCGGCTGGATCGCCGGCCGCCGTTATGCCGTGCGCAGCGTGCGGCAGCCGGTGGAACAGCTGCCGCGCCGCGACCTGACGCCGGGCGGCACCTGGGTGGTCACAGGCGGGGCGCGCGGCGTGACCGCGGCCGTGGTGCTGGAACTGGCGCGCCGCTACGGCCCGACCCTGCACGTGATCGGCAAGAGCCCGGCGCCAATGCCCGACGCCCCATGGCGCGATGCCTCGGACGAGCAACTGCGGGCGATCAAGGCGGAGACCGTCAGGCAGGCGGTCGCGGCGGGCCGGCCCCCGGATGACGACTGGAAGGTCGTGAGGAAAGACCTGGAGATCGCCCAATCGCTCCGCGCGTTCGATCAGGCCGGTGTGCGGGCTACCTACCACTCTTGCGACCTCGCCGATTGGGATGCCGTCGACCAGGTCCTGCAGGTCATCCGCCACACGGACGGCCCGATCCACGCGATCATCCACGGCGCCGGCTACGCCCGCTCGGCCCGGTTCGAAGACAAGCTGCCGACGTTCATCGACGCGACACTCGCCAAACTCGACGGAGCCGTTGCCTTGTTGGCGCTGACGCGCGATGACCCCGTGCAGTACTTCGTCGGGTTCGGTTCGATCAGCGGGCGCTTCGGCGGCAATGGGCTGACCGATTACGCCGCAGCCAACGACATGCTCGGCAAATTGGCGGCCTGGTACCGCCACGAGCGGCCGGCGTGCAAGGCGACGTCGTTTCACTGGATGTCCTGGGACGCGGTCGGCATGGCGGTACGTCCCAGCAGCCAGATCGGCGCCAAGAACGTGCTCCAGATGGACTTCCTGCCGCTGGCGGAAGGGATCGAGCACCTGCACGAAGAAATGCGCGCCGGGCTGCCGGAAAGCGAGGTGATGATCGACGACGAGCACTTCCAACGGACGTTTTACCCGGACGAGCCGCCGGTGGACATGGGTCCGGCCGCGTCGGTGAGTCCGCCGCCACCGGGTAGCGCGCGCCGGCCGCTGATCGACAGCCTACAGGCGCGCGACGGGGCGGGCGCCGTCCAGGCGGAGGTGTTGTTCCAGCCGCTGGCCGATCCGTTCTTGCGCGAGCATCGGTTGAAAGGAAGGCCGTTCTTGCCCGCCGTGATCGGGATCGAGGCGCTGCTCCAGGCGGCCGCGGAGTGCGCAGCCGGCCGCTGTATCGGCGCGCTGACAGAGGTCGTGATCCCCAACGGGCTGCTGTTCCACAGCGACGAGCCGGTCGCGACGCGCGTGACGCTCCAACCGGTCGAACGAGGGCTTGCCGCCCGGTTGACCAGCCAGTTGCGGGACCGCCGCGGCCGGCTGGTGCAGGCCGACCGGCTGCACGTGCGCGGCGTCGTCGAGTGGGCCCACGCGCCCGAGCCGATCCGGGCGGCGGTGCCGGGCCAACCTCCGCTTGGCTGGCTCCCGTACCGCTATATGGACGATGCGCCCATCTACCACGGCCCGCCGTTGCGCGGTCTCAAGCAGTGTGCGTTCCAGCACAACGACGGTTGGGGTCGGATCGTCTGCGGCGCACCGGCGGAGCTTGTCGGCGCCCGTCCGGTCGCCGGCTGGATCTTGCCCTCCGCAGCCCTCGACGCCTGCCTGGTCGCGTGCGGCGCGTTTGTCTTCTTGCAGTTGGGCGGTTCGGTGGAAGTCCCGCACGGCTTCGACCGCTTGCGGTGGGCGCGGATGCCGCGTGTTGAGGAAACCTGCACGGTGCGACTGACATTCATCGGCCGCGAGGCGCCGCACAGCCGGTTTGATTTCACGCTCTTTGGAGACGATGGCCAACCGCTGCTGCAGGTGGACGGATACCGCACGATCCAGGTGCTTTCCCACAGCGCCGCGGCAGCCGCGAGACAGTCTACGAAAGGCCGGGAACCTCATGATTGACCTCACAGGAAAGGTGGCGTTGGTGACGGGCGGGTCGCGCGGGATCGGCCGCGCCTGTGTCCTGCGGCTGGCCGAGGCCGGCGCGGACGTTGTCATCAACTACGTGACGGCGCAGGCGTCGGCCGAGGAGGTCGCCGAGCAAGTGCAGGCGCTCGGCGTGCGGGTGGCCGCGGTCAAGGCGGATGTCAGCGAGCAGGAGGATTGCGACGCGATGATGGAGTATGTCGGCCACCAGTTCGGACGGCTGGATATCCTGGTCAGCAACGCCGCGACAGGCGGGTTTCGCCCGCTGTTGGCCATGACGCGGCGCCACTTCGATGCGACGATGAAGACGAACGTAATGGCGTTGATCCAGCTGGTGCAGTCGGGAGTCCGACTGCTGGAGTCAACGGAAGGGCGCAGCAAAGTCATCGCCATCTCGAGCCACGGTGCGAACATGGCCATCCCGATGTACGGAGGCGTGGGGGGGTCCAAGGCGGCCCTGGAAGGCCTCTGCCGCCACCTGGCGCTGGAGCTGGGCGCACGAGGCATCAATGTCAACGTGGTGCGCGCCGGCCTGGTGGAGACCGATTCGACACGCAAGCTGCCCTACGCCGATGAACTGTTCGCCAGCCGCAGACTCCGCGGCATGACCGGCGATCGATTCCTGGAGCCGCACGATGTGGCCAACGCCGTGCTGTTCCTGGCCAGCCCGCTGAGTGACATGATCCAGGGCGAGACGCTTACGGTGGACGGCGGCAGCCAGGTCCACGTATGATGCCCGGCCCAACGGGCCGCCCCATGGTCTCGCCTTCCCTTTCTTCGTGGGATGCGCCCGGGGCGCGCGCGCCGTGGCGCCGAGGGGGCACGCTCAACGCCCCTGGCGGATCGTCTGCCGTATCTGGTCCAGGTACGCACCGAGCAGCTGCTGCGTCTGCGGGGCGTTGAAATAGTGCGGATCACAGCGCAAGTGGATGCTGGTTGATCCGCCGTAGAGGATGACGGCCAACGACGCGCGCGTACCCGGCCGCACCGGCGGGACGCCCGCCACACGCTGCAACACCACGTTGCCGCAGACGAGCTTGCCGTCCTGGCGCGGGAGCCGGGTCCGCACGAAGACGCGACCCACGTAGCTCAACACGGCCGTCGCGAAGCTTCCCTTCCGCCGCAACGACCAGCGCACCAGTCCGGGTATGTGGCAGCCGAATCGCAGGCCGCCGACGAAGTACAGGCCGAGCCGTAGCTGCTTGATCCGTGTCGTCTCCGCGTGGATCGACCGCAGCAGTTCCCGCGGATCACGGCAATCGACGCTGTCGCGTGTCAAGAACGCGAAGCTCAGCACATTGGCCGCCGGCATGAACTGGTCGGGGCGGGCGCGCAGGTTGGTCGGCACGTTGATGCGGAACCGCCGGGGTCCCTGCTCGGCGTGCGCCTCGTTCCACCCCTGCAGGGTCAGGAACAGGTCCCGCAGCAGCACGTCGTTGAACGTCACGCCGTGCGACGTGCTGATGCGGCGCAGCTCCCGCACGTCCTCTGGTTCGAGCGTCTGCGTGCAGAACCCCGGATAAGGCAGCGCCGGCGCGTCCTGCTGGTCCCGCGGGACCGCCACGAGCGCCGGTCGGTCTCGGAGCAACCGGGCCCAGGTGCGGGCGGTGATCCAGACGTCGCGCAACGTCGGGCGATAGTGGGCGGCCGTCAGGCCGAAGTCGCCGCGCAGCGCCAGCCGCGTGGGGTCGAGCGGCCGCAGCGCGCCGAGATCGGGCGTGCCGCCCACGAGCGCCGCGTAGGTCACCAACAGGTCCTCGGCAAACTGCAGAGCTCCAACCGCGTCGCAGCACGCATGATGGAACTGCAACAGCAGGCGCGACGCGTCCTGGCCGCTGCGGACGAACACGCGCAGCCCGGTCTGACGGGCCAGATCAATCCGCTCCCCGCCCGCAGGCGCGATCGGCTCGTCGGCGTCGGACCAGTCCACCTGGGGCCGGCGCGCGGAAGCCTCGACCCACCTGGGCATCTGACCGGCCGCCGGATCGACCGTCGCACGCAGCATCGGGTGCCGGTCCAAAGCCACCTGCAATGCGTTCTCCAGCGGCTCGCGGCGCAGCACCCCGGAGAAATGCAGGTCCAGCGGGTAGGTCGGCGAGTACCCGTCCTGGTCGTCGTGCCAGTAGTAGGTTTCCAGCGGCGTGAGGCGGAGCGGCAGCGGCACGATCGGACATCCCCATCATGTTGCCTGAACGCGGAGCGCCGGCACGCGGGCCGTCACGCGGCGCTGCGCGGGCCGCGCCTACTCGGTCGTTGCCGACCTGCAGCCATGTGGCCCTTCCCGGCTGACTGCCTACGACGATGCAGGTTGACTTGCTCGCCCGCACGCCCATTGTTCCTGTGGCGGCCGGCCGGTGCAAGCCGAGTCGGCAAGGACCGGTCGTCGCTGATGGCTTCGACTCCGCCGGCCGAACGCGCCAACGAGCCGGGCAGGTGCACCGTACATTGACCATCTGGGAGAGTTGCCTTACGATCGACGCGGCAGCCGAGCCGTGCGCGGCGTGACGGGCGGGCCGGCGCGAGACACTCGTGGGAAATCGGGATATGAGCTATCGTCTAGTGTGGCGGATCCTCAGGGTCGTCGTGGTGATCGGGGCCATCGCCGGCGCCGTCTACTGGCTGAAGTTCTCGCCGGTGCCGGTGGTCGGTTACGCGGCGCAGCAGGGCGAGATTGTAGCGGAAGTGATGGGGACCGGGACGATGGAAGCCCGGGTCAAGTCGACCATCAGCCCGAAAATCGCGGGCCGGATCCAGAGCATACAGGTTGATCAGGGCGATCGGGTGAACCGGGGTCAGCTGCTCTTCACGCTCGACGACTCGGAGCTGGCGCAGCAAGTGGAGATCGCTCAGGCGACCATCCTGGCGGCCCAGTCGGCGGTCGACCGGCTCGAAGCCGACCGGGCGCAGTCGGCCGCGGTCCTGGAGCAGGCCCAGCGGCAGCAGGATCGGACCACCCAATTGCTGGCCAGCAACGCCGTCAGTGTGGAGGAGAGCGACAAGGCGACCGAGGCGCTGCGTGTGGCGGAGGCGGGTACGGCGCGCTCGGCGGCGGCGCTGATCGAGGGCGAACGACAACTGCACGCTGCCGAGAAGACACTGGCCTACCATCAGGCCCGACTGGCGGACACGCAGGTGAGCGCCCCGTTTGCCGGCCTGATCGTCCGACGATTCCGCGATCCGGGCGACATCGTGGTTCCCGGCAGCCCGACGTTGACGTTGATCTCCACGGACGAACTCTGGATCACCGCCTGGGTGGACGAAACGCAGATGGCCGCCCTGCGGGTTGGTCAGCCGGCGCGGGTCGTCTTCCGGTCGGAGCCGGCGCGGGATTTCGTGGGTGAAGTGGCGCGGGTAGGACGGGAGACCGATCGCGAGACGCGCGAGTTCGTGGTGGACGTGCGCGTCACGTCGCTCCCGGACAACTGGGCCGTCGGCCAACGCGCGGAGGTCTATATCGAGACGGATCGCAAGAGCTCGGCGTTGATCGTGCCGGCCGCGTTCATCCACTGGCAGGACGACCAGCCGGGGGTGTTCACGCGCCACCACGGCACGGCCCAGTGGCGGGAGGTGCAGCTGGGGCTGCGCGCGCGGGACGTGGTCGAAGTCACCGCGGGGCTGGAAGTGGGCGAGGTGGTGCTGGCGGCGCGGACGGCCAAGAGCCCGTTGGTCCCGGGCCGGAGCGTGGAGCTGCCATGAACCTCGCACTCAAGGACATCCGGCATAACCTCGGGCGGTTTGCGCTCACCACGCTGGGCATCGGGATGCTGCTGATGGTCGTGATGGGCATGGGCGGCATCTACCGCGGCCTGATCGAGGATGCGACGCTCCTGGTGGACCGGATCGGCGCCGACCTGTGGATTGTCCAACGGAACACGCGCGGGCCGTTCGCCGAGGTATCGCGCGTGCCGCGGAGTCTCGTGTATCGCGCCCAGGCCGTGCCGGGCGTGGCCTCCGCGCGCGAGTTCGTGTTCCACACGATCCAGCGTCAGCGGGACGGTCGGCCGTTGCGCATGTCCGTGCTCGGGCTCAGCTGGCCGCTCGACAAGGGCCAGTGGCTCCCGTTGATTTCCGGCCGCCCGCTGGCCCAGAGCCACTTCGAACTGGTGGCCGACCGGTCGCTCGGCTTCCGGCTGCACGAACGGATCCAGCTGGGCAAGGAAACCTACACCGTCGTCGGAATCGTCTCCGGGATGGTCAGCTCCGGGGGCGACGGCATGGCCTTCGCGACCGTCTGGGACGCGCAGGCGATCCAGTTCGACACGACCGGCGAGGCGGTGCGACTGGAGCGGGCCGCGCGCGAGCGGCGCAGCCTGGAGCACGAGCTGTTCCTGAAACAGCCGGCGCTGGTCGAGCAGCTCTATCGGCCGGCCGCGGATCTGCCGGCCGTCACGGCGCCGGAGATCAGCGCGGTGGTGGTGCGCGTCGCGCCGGGTAGCGACGTCGCGCAGGTGGCGGCCACGATCGCCGCCTGGGGGGATGTGTCTGTGTTCACCCGCGCCGGACAGCAGGACCTGCTCGTGCAGGGCATGGTCGACAAGGCGCGGCGGCAGCTGGGGATGTTCCGGGCCCTGTTGACGATCATCGCCGCGATCGTGATGGCGCTGATCCTCTATACCCTGACGCTCGACAAGCTGCATTCGATTGCCTTGCTCAAGCTCATCGGCGCGCCGAACCGGGTGATCCTGGGGCTCATCCTGCAACAGGCGGTCATCCTGGGCGCGTTGGGGTACGCCGTGGCGTACTTGGTCGGACAGAAGCTGTTTCCACTATTCCCCCGACGCGTCATCCTCACCGATCCGGACCTTGGGCAACTCGCCGTGATCGTGCTGGCGATCTCGGTGCTGTCCAGTGCCTTGGGGATCTGGCGGGCCCTGCGCGTCCAGCCGAACGAAGCGTTGATGGGATGACGCGATGATGCACGAACCTCCGGCGATCGAAACCCACCAACTCACGAAGATCTATGGCAGCGGGAACACCGAAGTGGTCGCCATGCGCGACGTGTCGTTGACGGTCCGGCGCGGCGAGGTGGTCGCGCTGCTGGGCCCGAGCGGGGCCGGGAAGTCGACCTTCCTGACGGCCGTCGGGCTGATCAACCCGCCGACCCGGGGCCGGATCATCATCGGCGGCCAACTGGTCATGGACGGGGACCGGCCCTTGAAGAACCTGCGGACATTCCGGCGGAACCATATCGGCTACGTGTTCCAGAAATCGAACTTGATCCCGTTCCTCACGGCCCGCGAGAACGTGCAGGTGGCCATGGAGCTCAACGGCCTGTCGGCGCGGCAGTCGCGCGCGCGAGCCCTGGACCTGCTGGCGGAACTCGGCGTCGCCGACCGAGCCGGCCATCAACCCAGCATGCTCTCCGGAGGGCAGCAGCAGCGCGTGGCCGTGGCCCGCGCGCTGGCGAATCAGCCGAGCGTGCTGCTGGCCGATGAACCGACCGCCGCCCTGGACAGCCATCGCGGCCGGCAAGTGATGGACCTGTTTCGACGCGTGGCCCACGAGCACGGGACGGGCGTGATCGTCGTGACGCACGACCACCGCGCGCTGGACGTGTTCGATACCACCTACGAAATGGAAGACGGAATGATCCGCCAGGCGGCGGGCGCGTCACCCGCGACCTGACGACCGCCGCGCGGCCTGCCGCGCAGGCAACTTCCCCGCAGCCGGCCTGGATCGTGCCCCTCGACCGCGCAGGCTCCTCACGGGTCACCCCCGCCGGCGTCGCCCGCACGGCGCGCCGGTCCGGTGCGCACGGATCCGCAGCCGACCGGATGCCGACCTTGCCGCCGCGCACATATTTGGCTAAACTTGCAAATGTTCGGCGTCGATCCTAGGTGTATCATGTCACGTCAATGGCGGGTGCATGATGGACGCGAAACGGCAGGCCAAGTACGAAGCCCGGGCACGGATCCTCAAGGCGCTGGCGCACCCGGCACGACTGCTCATCGTGGATGAGCTGTCCAGGGCGGGCGAGCGGTGCGTGTGCGAGCTGACCGACATGATCGGCTCCGACATGTCCACCGTGTCGCGGCACCTGGCGGTCCTGAAGAGCGCGGGTCTGGTCCAGGACGAGAAGCGTGGCCAGATGGTGTTCTACCGCTTGCGCGTCGCGTGCGTGATGGACTTTTTCGACTGCGTCGAGTCGGTGCTGGCGTGTCACGCGCGCAGGGGTCGGGGGAGCCTGGTGTAGCATGGATTCCGGGCCGTTCCCGGCCCGTTTTTTTTCCGGGGTGATATTTGTCTATTTAGCCAAATAGCTCAGAATGGGGCGCGCGGGCGCGTGGGAGGAATCGGCGATGAACAGGCGGGAGTTGGGGATTCTGGCGGCCTTGGTGGCCCTGTTCCTGTTCGCCTATTTCGTGCCGTTCTCGGACGCGCACGTGCAGCGGGCGGTGCTGGAGGCGTTGTCCATGCTCCAGTGGTACGCGCGTTGCCACACGCTGGCCTGCGTCGTGCCCGCGATGTTCATTGCGGGCGCGATTGCGACGTTCTTTTCGACGGAGGCCGTGCTGCGGCACCTGGGCCCGAGGGCGAACAAGGTCAAGGCGTACGGTGTAGCTTCGGTCTCCGGCACGGTGCTGGCCGTCTGCTCCTGCAGCGTGTTGCCGATGTTCGCGGGGATCTACCGCGTGGGGGCCGGTCTCGGCCCGGCGTCCGCCTTCCTGTACTCCGGTCCGGCCATCAACGTGATGGCCATTTTCCTGACGGCGCGCGTTCTGGGCTACGAACTGGGGCTGGCGCGCGTCATCGGCGCGGTTCTCTTCGCGGTGCTCATCGGGCTCATGATGGCTTTGATCTTTCGTACGGACGAAGAGGCGCGGAGGGCGGCGGCGATGGCGCTGCCCGAGCCGCCGCCGCCCACGCGCCGCCTCTGGCAGACCTCGCTGTTCTTCATCGCCATGATCACGTTCCTCGTGTTCTCCGATTGGGCGAACCCGAGCCAGACGATCCTGGAGACCCAGGACGGCCGGACGATGCGCGTGACCGTGCTGCAGGCCACCCGTGCGACGATGCGGGTCCAACTCGAAGAGCCGCTGGGGGCGCTGGAGCAGGGCCGGAAGCTCGATATCGCGTTGGGCGACATCAAGCGGTCGACCGACTTCACGCCGGAGAACTACCGTTGGGCGGCCTGGGTATACCACCACCGCTGGTATTTTGCCGGGGCCTGCCTGGTGGCGGTCGTCCTGATGGTCGCCCGCTGGTTCGACCGGTCCGAAGTGTGGCGGTGGATGGATCAGACGTGGGGTTTTACCAAGTCCATCCTCCCGTTGTTGTTTGGCGGTGTCCTGGTGACCGGGTTCGTCGGCGCGCTGATCCCCGAATCGCTGGTGGCCCTCTGGGTGGGCGACAACGGTCTGGTGGCGAACCTGACGGCGTCCCTGATCGGGGCGATGTGGTATTTCGCGACCTTGACGGAGATCCCGGTCTTGGAAACGCTTATGAGGCTGGGGATGGCGCGCGGGCCGGCGCTGGCGCTGCTGTTGGCCGGGCCGGCGCTGTCTCTGCCCAGCATCGCGGTGATTTACGCGGTGATTGGGCTGCGCAAGACGTTCGTGTTCTGTGTTCTGACCGTGGTCATGAGCGCGCTGTTTGGCATGCTGTTCGGCTGGTTCTTTCCGTGAGGTGACTGATGAAACGAGTCCAGGTGCTGGGTCCGGGTTGTGCGAAGTGCGAGAAGCTCCGGCACAATGCCGAGGAGGCCGTGAGGCAATTGGGTATCGAAGCGAGCGTGGAGAAGGTCACGGACATTGACCTGATCACCGGTTTTGGCGTTATGATGACTCCAGCGCTGGCGATCGACGGCGAAGTGAAGTGTGTGGGCCGGGTGGCCACGGCCGACGAGATTGCCATGTTGCTGCGGTAGCGTGTGAAACGCTGGGATGATCCTGGGACAACCTGCTGGAACCGAAGGGAATAGTGCCATGACCAACGAAGTGTCGCGTCGCCGGTTTGTGGGTACGATGGGTTTGGGGGCCGCGGCGCTGGCGGCCGGCGCCGGGCCGGCCGGCGCGGCGGACACGCCGTGGAAGATCCTCGGCGTGTCGTGCAGCATGCGGGCCGGCCAGACGACCGCGCAGGCGGTTCGTGCCTGCCTCGAGGCGGCCCGGGCCGTCGCGCCGGACCGGCTGGCGGTCGAGCTGATCGACTTGGGCGGGCTGAAGATCCCCACCGGGCCGGCAGCCGGACTGGCGTTGGAGCCCGGCGAGCGCGACGATTTCCCGCCGATCGAGGCGAAGCTCGCCGACCCGCGTTTGGCGGCGCTCATCATCGGCACGCCCGTGTACTTTGCCAACATGTCGGCCTTGTGCAAGGCGTTCCTGGAGCGCTGCGGGGTGTTCCGCAAGAAGGAGTTCGCCTTGTCGGGCAAGGTGGCCGGCGTCATCGCCGTCGGCGCCGCCCGCCACGGCGGCCAGGAGCTGGTCATTCAATCCGTGCAGGCCACCCTGCTGTGCCACGAGATGCTGGTGATCGGCGAAGGGCGTCCGACCGGCCACTTCGGCGGCACCCTGTGGAATGACGGGAAGGATGACATTGCCCGGGACGAGTTCGGCATGAGCACGGCCAGGAACCTGGGTCAACATGTGGCGAAAGTGGTCTTGGCGTGCGCCGCCCGGTGATTGGCCGAGCGTCGGACGCCGCCGGGGCCTTCCAGGGTAACGATGGAGTAGACACGATGGAATTGAAGAATGCGCTGTCGATCTGCCTGATCTCGCTCGTTTCGGCCGCGTTGGTCATGCTGATCGCGCGCTCGCTCGACTCGCAGGCGGCCTCTCGCCTCCAACCGCAACTGGAACGGATCGCCGCCGAGCTGCAGGCCATCCGATCCGCCGGGCGCGTCGCGGACGGACCCATGTCCTCAACGCCACACGACGCGCTGGTCGCCTTCTATTTCCATGGCGACCAACGGTGTCGCACCTGCCGCACGATCGAAGCCCAGACCTATGACACGATCGTGTCCGAGTTCCCGGCACAGCTGGAGCGCGGCGATCTGGTCTGGCAGACGCTCAGTTACGACGAATCGCCGGGCAAGGAGTGGGCCCAGACGTTCGAGGTCCAGGCGGCCGTCGTGGTCCTGGCCTGGATGAAAGACGGCCAGCCGGCCGACTGGAGACGGCTCGACGAGGTCTGGGGCCTGGTCGGGGACAAGCAGGCCTTCGCGACCTTCATCCGCGACGCGGTGACCGAGATGCTCGGGCGATCCGGCGCGGCGGAATCGGTGGACGGTGTGGGTGCGGCTGCCAGCCGCATCCCGCCGTCGGCGGCAGGTGACGCCCAGCGGCCGGGGGCGCCCGCGCCGGGCGACTCGGTGCAGACCCCAGTGCCCGGCTGAGTATCACGAACACCACGGACAACCTTTCACGCGTGGCACCGGCTTGGCCGGTGCCACCCCGCACGGATAACTGGACGATGACGGCGTACGTGCTCTACCTGATCACGGCCTTCTATCTCGGCGTGGTGACTTCCATCAGTCCGTGTCCGCTGGCGACGAACATCGCGGCGATCTCGTACATTGCCCGCAAGGTGGGCACGCCGCGTCTGGTGATCAACGCCGGCTGGCTCTACACGCTGGGCCGTTGCGCGCTTTACGTCGGCCTGGCCAGCCTGTTGACGGCCACGGCCCTGTCGATCCCCAGCGCAGCGCGCTTCCTGCAGCAGTACGGCGGCATGGTGCTGGGCCCCGTGTTCCTGCTGGTCGGCATGTTCCTCGTCGGGCTGATCACCAGCTCGGCGGGCGGCACATTGATGAGCCCACGGATGCAGCGGCGCGTCGATGCGATGGGCATCTGGGGTGCCCTGTTGATGGGCATCCTGTTCGCGGCCTCGTTCTGCCCGACGTCGGTGATCTGGTTCTTCGGGCTGCTGGCCATCACGATGGGCTCGACGTCCAGCGCGATCACCGTGGCGCTGGCGAAGGTCGGCATCGCCCTGCCGACGGCGACCGTGCCCGGGGGCGTGGTCATCCTGCCGTTGGTCTACGGGATCGGCACGGCCGTGCCGGTGATCGTGGTCGCCTTCCTGCTCGCGTACAGCGCCCAGTCGGTGGGCAAGGCCTACAACATCATGGCGGCCGTTGAGTGGGGGGCGCGCATGCTCACCGGCTGGCTCTTCATTCTGCTGGGCATCTGGTTCGTGCTCACTCAGGTATTCTAGAAGCGGGAGGGGACGGGGAAGCGGAGGCGGGGGCGGGCGACGGCGGGCGACGGCGGGCGTGCGGCGGCCCGCAAGCCCGCGATTCGCGCCGGGCGGCCGCCTCCCGGCCTTGCACAAACCCGCGGGGCCTTGTAGGAAACCCGATCCGGAGTGTTACAATGGCTGCCGACAACGGCGGGAGCAACCCGGCCGTCTGTTGAGGTTTGTCGTCGGGGTCGTTCGGTTTGTGGGGCGGCCTCGAGTCAGATCGACTCATGGGGGTGAGGCAGCGTGTATGGCTCACGACGAGGTTCCGGCTCGCACGTTTCCTTCGAACGGACCGGAGTATTGGAAGAGCGTCGCGATTCTCGCCAACCTGTCGTTGCTGGACCGCGCCGCGCGCGTCCTGCTGCGCTTTCTGTCCCAATTGGCGCGTGAAGTCCGGACGAAGAGCCGTTGGCGGCAAGCGGAGCGCGGGCGTGCGGAATCGCGGCTCATCGCATACATCTCCGAGGTGGAACGGTATCGCGACGTGTTGGCAGGCCGGGTTCGGATGTCGCATCGCAACATCAATGCGTTGCTGGACCTGGCGTGCCGCGCGGCCCACGCGCTGGCGGCGCCCGGCACGTTCGAGACGGTCGCACCATGCATTGATCAGTGTCATGACCTGTTGCTGGCAGGCGTGGCTCGAGACATCCAGGACGTCACGGAGAGCTTGCCGTTCAGCCTGGACGAGGCCGCGGACGGACAGCTCGTGTTGAGCCCGCGCGTGGGCGGCATCGCAGACCGCGCCCCCTGCCGCGTGACGCTGCGGCAGATGTCCGTCGTCGTCCAGCGCAGCAAGAAGTCGCTCGAGTACCTGCGCGACATGGGTCGGTTACCGCAGCCGGTAGTCAAGGGGCCGCGCGGCACGGCCCATCAGTGGTTGTGGTCCGAGGTACGCCCGATTCTCGAGGCGCGGTACCGCCGGGAGCTGCCGGAAGTGTTCCCCGCCGAGATATCCGCGTCGGGATCGACAATATGATGAACGACTGTTCCCGAGCGCCGCGCGGCGCACGAACGATCCGTGCGTGTTGGCTCGTGCTGGCGGCCTGCTCGGCATTCACCCTGGGTGCGGCCGGATCGGAGGCCGAACCTCACCGGCCGGCGATTCTCTTCTGTTCGCCCCAGGGCGCCGCCGCGGGTTGGGTGGATCTGCAGTACCTGCGCGAGCTGCATCAGCGCGGGCTCGAAGTCGACTTCACGGAGTCTCTGGACGACGTGACGCCCGAACGGATCAGCCGCTATCACGCGCTGGTCGTGTTCATCACGCCCGATGCGTTCGACGTGACGATGCGCGGCCAGCCGACCTCGGCCCGGAAAGTACAGGCGTTTGCCGACATGATCGATGCGTACGTCACGGCGGGCGGCGGCGTGCTGCTCATGCCGACCGAGACGAACCAGCTCAAACAGGCTGTCGCCGACCTGGCTGATCGCTGGGGCGCGCGGCTGCCGGTGGAGCGCATCGAGGAGACCGATCCCGGGAAACGCGACCGGCTGCGGCACGCCTCGCAAGCCACGCCCCTGGCCTGGACCGACCAGGTCCCGCCCTCACCCGTCAGCGCGGGCGTGCGGCAGATCTGGTACCCCTACGCCCACGCCTACAACGCCCAGATGACCGGACCGATCGTGGTCGACGATCGCTGGCAGGTCATCGTCCGCACTTCGCCGTCGTCGCGAACGACGGCGATCGACCTGGCCCAGTCCACGATGCGGGTGCTGGAAAACCCGTACGTGCGGTCGCAGAGCGAGCGCGAACCGGCGATCGCGGCCATCCGGCACTACGGAGCGGGCCGCATCGCGCTGATCAACCAGTGGCGGCAGTTCTCCATCGGGTCGGGCACGCGCTACCTGTTCGACCGCCAGGTGCTCACGGCCGGGTGTGGCGACCGGCCGAGCGATTTCGGGCGGTTGCTCGAGAACATCTACCGCTGGCTCGCCGAGCCGGCACTTGCCGCCGGCCAACCGGGCGGATATGTGACGCCGCCCGACCGGTTCTTGCCGCCGAACGCGCATCCGCAGGTGAAGTATCAGTACGCTGAACGCACCTGGCCGCCGACCACCTGGCAGGCGGCCGCCGCGGAGCCGCCTGCGCATCCGCGACTCCTGAGCGGGCTGATCGGCGCCAAGACGACCTACAGTTCCGGCACCAGCACGGTGGCTCAGTACGCGGCGGCGGCCGCCGCGGCCGGGCTCGACTTCCTCGTTTTCCTGGATGATTTCGCCGCGCTGACACCCCAGACGCTCGAGGCGCTCCGCGCAGACTGTGACCGCTGTTCGTCCGCCACGCTCCGGTTGCTGCCCGGTTTCTCCATCCCGAACAACGTCGGCAACCGAATGTTCTTCTTCAGCCCGGCGCCCGTCTGGGTCCCCGACTACTGCCTGACCGGCCCGGACCGGAAAACGCTCTACGTGCAGGAGGAGGATGACCGCGGGGGCTTCACCGGTTATATGACGCCGTTTCTGGACTGGGTGCTGAACAACTATCATGTCGAGAAGGGCCAGGTCGGCTACTACGATTTTTCCGGCAGCCCGCACGGCATGCGGATGTGGGATCTGCGCCTCTATGCCATGGTTGCCGTGCGTTACTATCGCGCGGGGCAGCTGGTCGAGGATCGGACGGCCGATTACCTGACGACCGCGCAGTCGACGATTCCGCCGGCGCCTGCCAGCGTCAACGAGGTCGCGTCGGCCGAAGACCTGGCGGAGGAAGTGCGCCGTGGCCACGCGCTGGTCTACGCGCAGGCCGAGTCGCCGGAGCAGCTTTTCCCACGGGCGTTGCGGTGGACGCACCAGTACGAGAGCCCGAACGTGTTCCTGTCCGACGGCCCGCTGGTCCGCAGTTGGCCGGACTGCTTCCGCGTCTCGACGTTGGGCGCCGAGGAGTTCGTCACGGGCTCTTCCGTCATGCCGGCGCTGCTGTCGGTGGAGGCCGAGCGGGGGCTCAAGGAGATCCGGCTGTACAACGGCCGACAGGTGTTCCGCCGCTTCCTGCCCCAGGGGGCAACGCAGTGGCGGCAAACCCTGGCGCTGGACGGCACAGTCCAGAAGAACCTGGTCCTGGAGGTCGAGGACCTCTCGGGCGGCCGCGCTGTCACCTTCGCGCGGCGCTGCTGGAAGGACGGCTCGCTGGCGGTCAGCTTCTGCTCGGACCACGTCAACGACGGCACGATGGCGCTGGCGCACGGGCCGTACTTCTATCCGGTGATTCGCCACCCTGCGCTGCCGGCCGACATCGCGGGAGAGACCTGGGACGGCGGGCCGCTGACCACCCTGCCGCTGACAGGCCAGCAGCACACCGCGCCGGTCCTCGAATGCGATCAGGGGCGGGAAGACGGAGCGCGTTTTGACCAGCTGCCCATGCTCGAATTGGCCGACGAAGGGGCGCTGGCCGTGCGGAGCGAGCGCCGCGAACTGTTCGATCCCCGCGTGGCGACCGTAGTCAACCCCTGGCATACCTACGGCCCCATCCTCGGCCCGGCACCGCTGATGCATTACACGCAGCGCTATTGCGAGTACCTGCCGCCGACCGTCGCAACGCCGCAGACCGGCTGGGCCGCCCTCGGCGTGCGCTGGGGCTCCAACGCCAGCCTGTTCGCCAACGAACTGACCTTCCAGCGCGAGCTGACCATCCATTCGCTGTGCCTGGGCTATTTCACCGGATCCACCGAGGCGCGGGTCGTGATCTCCCAGCGGAGCGGGCTCCGGGAACTCGACCTGGCCGGGCCGGGCAGCGGCGAGCGGTTGCGGATCGAGCCTGGCGACTGGTTCGGCTACTACAGCCCGGCCCTGGGCAACAGCAGCATCTTCTTCAACCGCGGCGAACCGTTGCTGATCGAGAACCGCGCGCCCCATCTCTTTTTCTTTGCCGCGCGGGACGGCCAACAGGTTCGGCGGGACGAGCGGCTGGTCTACGAGTTGGCTGCCACGGCCTTCCCGCTGGACATCGAAGTCCGGACGCAGGAGGAGTTGGTGCGTCGCGCCACCTACCTACAGCAACCGTCCGGTTGGCAGATCCTGCGCGGCACGCGCCGGGAGAGCCCTGGCCTGCTGGAGCTGCAACCTGACGCCGCACAGGTGGTCGAGTTCACCATTGCGCGCCCGGCCAGCCCGTTGGGCGTGAACCTGCCGTGCCGCGTGGCCGGACTGAACCCGCGATGGTCGGCCGGCTGTTATCAGCTCCGCGGTTACGTCAAAGGGGACTACGGCGCGGGCGACCGGCGGTACCGGGCGCTCGGAGTCGATCTGGACGGGCATGCCTATCTCCCGCTGTATGTCGAACTCGCGGAACAGACGCACATGGTCCTCGGCCACCCTGTGATCGCGGACTCCGCCGGCCGCGACCTGTTCATCCAGGCGACGCTGCTCAGCCGCAACTCCGAACAGTGGCATGTATCGCTCAACAACCCCACGGACGAAACGGTCACCACCGTGCTTCAGACCCCCATGGACCTGCCCGGCCTGGCGTTGCCGGACCCGCGCGTGACCCTGCAGCCGGGCGAATACCGCGTGCTGCTCCCGGTGGACTGAGCCGTCCAGCACTAGGCTGGAAGGGAGGCGGAGGCGAGACGCCCGACCCGCGCGACACACGGCCCTTGAAGGGGCCGGCCCCGTTTCCCTTCGCAGCGGCGATGCTGCCCCGCGGAACGGGCTTGCATGAGCCGACGACGCGGCAATATTATCAAGCATGTCATGCGGCCGTTTTCGAGATTGATGCCTGCAGAACGAACCGCGCCGTCACAACATGGCCATGATTTCCACACCTGTATCGCGCGCCTGGAAGCCTGTGCGGAGCCTGATGCCTAACGGCGCGGCGCGGAGGCGGGTGTTTTTCATCGCGTGGTGGATGACGCTCTCAGGGTGCGCCGTCGCAGCGCTGGCCGGTGACGGTCCAGCCTGCACACTCATTCCGCTTCACACCGGAGTCTGCCGGCTGGGAGCGGACCACGTGCTTGGCCCCGACCACTCCGCCGCCGAACGGATGGCATTTGCCATCTACGCTTTCCTGGTCGAGGGCGCAGGCGGTGAACGAGCCCTGGTGGATCTGGGACCGGCAACGACCGACTACCTGAACCAGATGTTTCGCCGCTACGGCTTCTTCCGGGATCTGGGGCCCGGCATCGCGCCGGATCAACGCTTCCCCGACGACATCGTGCAGCCGGAGGGCAATGTCTTCGACCATCTCAGGCGATTGGGCGTCCCTCCGCAGGAAGTCCGCCATATCGTGCTTACCCATCTTCATGCCGACCATCACGGCATGGATGACGCCCGGGGTGGCGGTGCGGCGGAGCGTTTCCCCAACGCTACGCTGCACATCTCGGCGGTCGGCTGGAAAGACAACCTGGACAAGCGGCAGGACGGTCGATGGAACAGCTATGTGGACTTCGCCTTCAGCGACTTCCTGGTTGCGCGTCAGGAAGCAGGCAAGCTCCGGCTGGAGGATGACGCCACGGTATTCCCCGGGCTGCGGACCATGTACCTGGGAGGTCACTCGATCTGCAGCCAAGCGGTGCTGGTCAACACGGCCGATGGGCTGGTGATCCTGGCAAGTGACGACGTGTACCTGTACCGATTGCTCGCCGACAACGTCCTCCCCCGCATCCACACGTCGGAAGCCGGTTACCGCGCCGCCGTCGGGCGGCTCGTCCAGCTCGCTGTCCAGGAAAACGCGATTATCATCCCCCTGCACGATCCCGTCGTCTGGGAAACCTACCAGCGCGCAGGAGCTGGTTGGTTGCGGAAGCTCAGGGAGATTTCCGATCAGGCGGTCCAGGGATACCTCACAACCGTGAAGAATCAACCTCCATAGGCAGCCGCTGCAGGCAGCCCGTGGAGCGCACGGGAGCTCGGCGCTCAGGTCGGCTCGCCCGCCGCCACGGGTCGCAGGGCAACCGAATCTTAGAAATGTCGGGTAGAGGCAGGGCCGTGAAGAACATCCGTGAAGTCTCTTGGGCTTCCAGGAGCATGACCAGGCGCACGTGCCTGAAAGCGTTGTCGGCAGTCGGCCTTTACGTGGGCTCGGCGAGCGCCACATCTTCCAATGCCGAACCTGCGCTGCCGGACTGGCTCGTCTTTCCCGGACGCCAGTGGGAAAAGATCAGTCCTGTGGAAGCCGGTTTTGACGTCGAGAAGCTGGACAAGATCTTCGCCGATGCTCGAATCGGACCCGGCGGTTACGGCGGGACGAATCCGCGTGAGAATGAATGGGGAGCGGTTGTCACGCGGGGAGGCTATCTGGTCTACGCCTTCGGTGATCCTGAGTATCGGCATCAGACGGCATCGCTCGGCAAGTGCTTCACACGGCTCCTCGTGGGCGTTGCTGTGGATGACGGTCTGATCCGACCCGACGATCTGATCTCGAGAACTTGGACGGGTCGAGGCGATCTTTCTCATTCCCACAAGTATCTTGACGCTGGATATCACCGGTCCCTCACGTGGCGTCATCTTGCCGACCACCAGGGAGGCTTTCCTGGAGTCTTGCCCGGCGGAGAGAACCCGGCCTGGCGCAAGATAAGCGGAAATCCGCTCTACGACTCCTATTCGCAAACGACGCCCGGCACTGACACCGTCTACAGCAATGCCGGCTACTGGCGGCTGAGCCAGGCGTTGACCGTCCTGTTCCGGCGAGACCTGAAGGAGGTGTTGGATGCCCGGGTGTTTGGGCCGATCGGCATTCCGCCGGAGCGCTGGGACTGGATCTCCGGCAAGACATTCCTGGAAACCGGCAACAAGATCTATCCCGCGATTCCTACCGCGGGGACGGACGTGGGAGTCGACCCGCCGTACGAACTCGACGGGTGTATCGTGCGCGGCGGATCTGGCTGGTTTGTCATAAGCGCCGCCGATCTTGCCCGCTTCGGTCTGCTCATCGCCACGGGCGGCGTTTGGAAGGGGGCTCGGCTCGTCAGTTCCGGATGGCTGACTGGCCACGCCGGGTTGGATATCCACGTCGTCGCAGGGGATCCTGACACCTTCGTGGCACTGGGAAAGGTCAACTGCAAGCGATTCCCGTTGGAAGGACGGGACTACGCAATAAGAACGAATTTCGCCAAATTGGGCGTCTACCGTGACGGCGTCTACGCCTTTCCGAAGGACTTGATCCGCAGTCCGGTAAGAAGGGAAGGTCCAGGAGGTGGCAACTGAAACCAGAGTGACTGAGTAAATCTACAGCAACGTGCAAAGGATTACCTAGTTTCTCAAATAGCCGGGGCCACGAGGTACTTGCGATACCTCATGACCCCTCAGAACATCGGAAAGGTTAGTTCCAATGATCTGTGCCAACCATTCTA
>JBPOJB010000074.1:0-14369 GCA_052034005.1 Planctomycetota bacterium
ACCCCACCCCCCCCGGCGCGGCCGCCCCCCCCCGCCCCGCGCCCGCCCAGCCCCCGGCGCCGTGCGGGGTGCCGGTCCGCCCGCCCGGACGCCTGGTGATCTCGTCGAGCGACATCGACGCGTTGGCCTGGTTCGAAGAGCTGGCGACCAGGCTCGCGCCGCCGGCCAAGGACTATACCGTCTTCCGGTTGAAAAACGCGTCGGCCAGCTGGGTCGTGCTGAACCTCAAGGACTACTTCGAGGATGAAGAAGCCAGCGGACGCCGCAACAACCGCCTCATGTCCATGATCTACGGCATGCCCGGCGCAGCGGCCGACAGCGGCCGGCGCTTGAGCCAGCGACGCCCCTTGCGGTTCATCTCCGACCTGGACACGAACACGATCCTGGTGCAAGGGGCCGACCCCGACCAGTTGGAGACCATCCAGGAACTCATCGAACTCTACGACGTCCCCGAACCGGTCAATTCCCAGAAGGCGCGGGTCACCAAGCTGTTCACCATCAAGTACTCGTCGGCCAGCACGGTGGCCAACGTGATCAAGGACGCGTACCGCGACCTGTTGAGCACCAATGACCGGGCGTTACAAGACGGCCGGCCGGGACGCGATGCACAGCGGGGTGGCGGCATGACTGTGATCTCGCCGTTCGGGTTCGGCGATCAGCCCCCGCCCGATACACGCACGTCGGCGCGGTTCGAAGGCAAACTGTCGATCGGCGTGGATGACCTGTCCAACACGCTGCTCGTCTCGACGGAAGGAGACAACTTGATGAGCGTCATCAGCGGCATGATCGAGGCGCTGGATGAGGCGGCCCGGCCCGCGTCGGAGATCCGGGTGGTCCCGCTGAGCAAGGACACCGACGGCGCTCGTCTGACCGAGGCGCTGGGCAAGGTGCTGGGCAGTGCCGGCCGGACGTCACCCCGCGCATCGCAGCCCTCACAGCCCATGCAGTTCCCGCCCGGTTTCACGCCCCCGATGGGACCCGGCGCGGGGCCCGGCATGAACCGGCCGCGCCGCTGGGGCAATTGAACGACTGGCCTTCCGCATGCGATCGATGTAAAACTGTCTCTATCCCGTTCCGCGCCGGTGGTCCGGACTATGCCGCGCATCCCGATCGACTCCCTGGCGGACCCCCGAGTCCGCCCTTACTTGGACCTCCGCAACCGAAGGCTCCGCACACGCGACGGCAAGTTCATTGCGGAAGGCGATCTGGTCGTTGCCCGGCTGCTGGAGAGCGGGCATCCGGTCGAATCGCTGGTCGTCGCGGAGGACCAGCTCTCACGCGTGGCCGTGCCGGACAACCTGGTGGTGTACGTGGTCCCGCCGGCCCTGATCAAGTCGCTGGTCGGCTTCAATTTCCATCGGGGCATCCTGGCGTGCGGGATCCGGCCGACGCTGGCCGACCTGTCCGACCTGGCGCCGCCGGCCACCGCCGGGGAGGCGGTGGTGCTCGTCGTCTGTGCGGCAATTCACGACCCGGAAAACCTGGGCGGCATCCTGCGGAATTGTGCCGCGTTCGGGGTACACGGCGTGCTGATCAGCCGCGATTCGGCCGACCCGTTTTCCCGCCGTGTGCTCCGCGTGTCCATGGGCGCCGTGCTGAAGATCCCGGTGTACCAGTCTGCCCAGGTGGAGCAGGACCTGCAGCGGCTTCGCCATGAACTGGGCGTCCATGTGGCGGCCAGCGTCGCCGATCCGACCGCGCCGCCCCTGCGCTGCGCGCCCTGCCCGCGGCGCGTGGCCCTGGTCCTGGGCAACGAACGGACCGGCTTGAGCCCGCCGGTGCTGGCCGCCAGTGAGTCGCGCTGGACCATCCCCATGCAATTGCGGACCGATTCGCTCAATGTGGCTGTTGCATCGGGGATTTTTCTCTATCATTTTTGTCAGCGGGACGGACGGCCGGAGTCCCCGCAATGATCGCTCGACGACCGCGTGACGACAGCTGACGCGAGGAGTGGTATATGGACATCGCGGTGGACCGCCTGATGACGCTGAAAGTAAAAGACGTCATGACGCGCAAGGTGATTTGCGTCAGCGACGACCAGCCCCTGCCGGAGGCGGCCCAACTCTTCCTGGCCAAGGGCATCTCGGGCGCGCCGGTGGTCGACCGCCACGGGCGGTGCGTCGGCCTGTTGAGCCTGGTGGACTACGTGCGGCGATGCCACGCGCCGCCGGATGACGGCGAGCGGGATACGGCCGGCGAGCTGGTCGGGCAGGGCATGTCCCCCGGAGTCCGCTCCGTACAACCGGAACAGACGCTATTGACGGCCGCCCGCCTGATGTGCGACAAGCATGTGCATCGACTGCCCGTACTGGATCTGGACGGCAAGCCGGTGGGCCTCATCACCTCGATGGATGTGGTGGCGGCACTGGTCAACGCCATCGACGAACGCGAAACCACGATTCGCTGAGCAGGCAACGGCACGGACGCCCGAAAAAAAAGTGTCATTGTGGACTGCAACCACGTCGTCGCCGTCTTGCACCGACCGCGAAATCCCGTCATAGTGGTGCGTCACCACGCGGCATGCCACAGGAGAGACAAACGCATGATCGCCCGCGAGTATACGAGATTCATCAGCGAATTCGTCTGTCACCCCAAAGCGGTCGGCGCGGTCGTGCCCAGTTCGTCCAGCCTGGCCAGACACCTCGTCGAGTCGGTGGACTGGCCGAATACGGCCACGGTCGTCGAGTACGGCCCGGGGACCGGTTCGATCACCGAGGAGATCCTCGAACAACTGCCGCCCGAGACCACGTTCCTGGCCATCGAGATCAGCGCCCGCTTCGCGGAACTGCTGCGGACCCGGTTCCCCGGCGTCCGCATCAGCCTGGGGAGCGTCAGCCGGGTCCGGGACCACTGCCTCGCGCACGGGATCGCGCAGGTCGACGCGATCGTCAGCGGCCTGCCCTGGTCGACGTTCTCGGATGAAGACCAGACCGCATGTCTCGAGGCGACCATGCAGGTGCTGCGGCCGGGCGGGCAGTTCATCACCTACGGATACTTCCAATCGCTGTTGCTGCCCGCCTCCCGGCGATTCCGCCGCAAGCTGAGCGGCTACTTCTCGGAAGTGCGCGTCAGCAAACCGGTCTGGGCGAACTTGCCTCCCGCCTTCTACTACATCTGCCGGCGCTGAGCTGCGAAGCGCCCGCCACAGACCGTGGCCTGCACGGCCTGCTGAGACTCCCAGAGCGCCGCGTGCACGTCGGTCGGCAGCGGGTCGCGGATACGGACCAGGACCATGTCCGCGCGCTTGCCGGGCGCCAAGCTGCCCACTTCATCGTCACAACCGAGCGCGGCAGCGGCGTCGAGCGTGCCCATCCGCAAGATCCGGCTGGGCGCGACCTGCGGGTGCGCCCGCGCGACCAGCCGCAGCTCCTCCCACAGGCTCAGATCCGGACTCGATGCGCGGCTGTCCGTGCCGATCACGACACGCACGCCGCGCCGCAACATGTCGGCCAGCGGATAAGGGTCGTGCTGAAAGTAATCATGGGTCCGCGGGCAGTACACCACCGCCATGTGCGAGGCCCGCTGGGCCAGATAGTCACGCTCCGCGGCGGCCAGGTAGTTGCCGTGGATGATCAGGCTCCGCCACGCGGTCGATAGCAGCTCAAGGTAGTCGTGCGGCCGGCCGTCGGCGGGCAGCGCGGCCGGGTCCCAGGCCTCCAAGGTCTCGAGCATCTCGCGCAGCGGACCGGCCCCCGTGGCCAACCACTGCAGCTCTTCCGGCGACTCGGCCAGATGCAGCGCGACCGCCAGCGACTGCTCGCGCGACCAGCGGCAGGCGATCTCCATCAAGTCGCGCGACGTGCTGTAGGGGGCGTGGGGACTCAACGCCGCCCGGATCCGCTCCGCGCCACGCAGGCGCTGAACGTGCCGCCCCGCGCACTGCGCCTGCCGGGCCACGATGTCCGCCCGCTGGCCCAATAGCTCCCGGAACGCGTACCAGCGGAGCGGGAACCGATACCAGGACAGGTCCTCCAGATCCGCCGTGACGATGTCGCCCACCGTCGTCACGCCCTCGGCCAGACACTCCCGCAGGCCGGCAACCAGCGCCGCGCGGAGCCGGTCGCCCACCCCGCCCTCCTCCGCACGACGGCGGCGCACCACCGCCATGATCCAGTCCGGCAGCCGGATCCCCGGATGCCCCACGGGGCGCTCCAGCAGGCTGAACTCCAGATGCGTGTGCGGATTGACCAGCCCGGGCAAGAGGGCCACCTCCCCGAGATCCGTCGCAGGCCGCCCCGAGCAGTTCGCGCCCACCGCCACGATCCGCTCGCCCGCAACCGTCACCACGCCGTCGTACAGGGGCGGCGCACTGACGGGAAACACCAGCCGCGCCCGGAACGCCTGGAGCTCACTCGCGCACGTCATTTCGGTCCATCCACGGATCACGAGACAACGGCGCCGGTCGATTGGCAACTCGGCGCCTGACGAAGGTCCTCTGCGGAAACGGCCGGCTGCGGCAGCCGACGGAACCAGGCCAGGATGGCGATCGACAACAGCATGCCGACCACCAGCAGTGACCAGCGATAGGTCAGAACCTCCCGACCGACCTGGACGCACCCGCTCCACCATGCCGTACCGGCGCCGGCCGCCGACGGGATGATCAGCGTGGAGAGGCCCAGCGTGTTGTACACCAGGTGGAAGACGATGCCCGGCAACAGGCTTCCCGTCTGCACGGCAATATACCCGAGCACCATGCCGACGAGCGTCGCGCTGAGCGACTGCTGCAGGATCCCGTGCGTCACCCCGAACAGCAGGCTGCTGATCAGGATCGCGCTCCACTTGCCGCCCCGATGCCGCAGCCCGGACAGGATGAAGCCGCGGAACGCCAGCTCTTCGCAGATGGCGGGCGTCAACGCCAGGAGCGCCACGATCTGCCACACGCTGGGCGCCGACGCAATGATCCGCTGGATGCCCTCCAGCTGCGCGCGCATCGGCTCGTGGATCGGATACAGCCACTGGATGAACTCCGTGACCCGCAGGCCCAGCGGATAGAGCGTGACGGCCAGCAGCCCGGCGAGCAACACGGCCGTGCCGCGTGCCGGCCGGAGCAGCAACGTGGCGCGCGGGCTGCCCGCCAGCGTGGCGGTCAGGATCGCCACCGGCGCCAGGACGAGGAGGGTGAGCGTCAAGAACTGCGGCAGTGCGAATTCGCCCCAGCTGGTCGGCGTCTTGGCCGCGAACGTGGCGAAGAACCGAATCGTCAGCAGGATGAGCCCGCAGGCGATCGCCTGCCCGAAGGTCGGTGTCGGGCCGCGGTCGCGCACCAGGTGCCGCAGCCACAATCGTACGTCCACCCGTTCGCTCTCGCGGAACAGCACCGACTCGTCGTTGAACTGGCGCACCGCCCAGCGGATCGCCACCAGGCAGCAGCCGCCGGTCACCAGGAGCACGGAGGGCGCGAACAACGCGGCCTCCGCATACTGGCCTTCCACGACGGCCCGCAACAGCAGCATCATGCCCGTGATCGGGATCAGGCTGGTGCCCAACGTCAACCGGACCGCCGGCAACATCGGCAGGATCATCAACGGCAGCGAGATGAGCAGCAGAGGCATCAGGTAGTACTGGCCTTCCTTCGTGCTGCGGGCGAACGCGGCGATCGACAGCGCTAACGCGCTGAACAGCCCCGAGATCGGCAGCAGCGCCAGCAACAGCCAGCCTAACGACCAGACGGGCGGCACGCCGATCGGGAACGCCGCCGGCTGTAACAGGATCACGGCGGCGCCCGTGATCGCCATGCTGATCAGGTTCAAGACCGACGTGCCGGCGCTGAAGCCCATGATGGTCAGCAGCTTGCCCAGCACGATCTCGCTGCGCTCGGCCGGACTGCTCAGCAGCGTCTCGAGCGTCCCGCGCTCCTTCTCCCCGGCACACAGGTCGACGGCCGGGTAGAATGCGCCGGTCAACGCCCACACGAACAACACGAATGGAAGGACCTTCGACCAGAAGGCCGCACGTCGACTCGCCTCCTGCGACAGGTCCAGGCCCTGCACTTCGAACGGGTCGGTCGCGCGCGGCGAAATGTGGCGCGCCGCCAGGTACTGCCGCACGATCGCCACGCGCCAGCTGGTCAGCACGCGGCGGATCCGCGCTTCGCAGATCCGCGATCGGTCGCTCGCCGCATCGTACACGACTTGCGGCTGGCAGGCCGCGCCGGACTGCTCGTCCGCAAAGCCGCCCGACCCCGCGCGGAACTGCGCCAAGGCCTCGCCGAAACCGGCTGGAAAAACCAGCACGGCCGCGTAAGTGCCGCTCTGGATCAGCGCCCGCGCCCGTTCGCGAAACGACTCGGTCCCGAGGTCCGCCGGCACCGCCTGCTCGACCGTCAACTCCAGCAACCGGGCCTCATCCGCCGACGCCACCGCCTCGTCGAACCGCTGCCGGTCGATCAGCGGCGGCGAGGCCGGCAACTGGCCGGCACCGACCACCCAGACCTGCGCAGGTTGCTCGTGCGCAAACTGCGATACCTGGAGGAAGGTCATCCCCAGCAGCGGATAGAGCAGCAGCGGCAGCACGGCGATGGTGAACAGCGTGCGGCGGTCGCGCAGCTGATCGCGCACTTCGCGCAGGAAGATCAGTTGGACGTGGGACCAGTTCATGAGGACTGCGTTTTCCGCGGCGCCCGGCGCGCGGCCGTCGCCCGCCGCGACCCGATCAACATGCCTTCTTCGTGACCATGAGATGCTCGTCGTGCTTCGAGATCAAGCCGAAGAACAGCTCCTCCAGATCGACTTCGCCATGGATCTCCAGGAGTTCCTCGAGCGAACCTTCCGCCAGGATCGACCCGCGATGCATAATCGCGATCCGATCGCACAACCGCTCCGCCTCGCGCATGATGTGCGTCGAGAACACCACGCACTTGCCCTGCTCCCGCAACTCGGCCACCGTCTTGAGCAAGGCCCGGGCGACCAGCACGTCCAGGCCGGCCGTCGCCTCGTCGAAGATCAGCACCGGTGGGTCGTGCACGATCGCCCGCGCAATCGATACCTTCTGCTTCATGCCGGTCGACATCTTCGAACCCAGCACGTCGCGCATCTCGTTCATCTGCAGCCGATGGAAGATCGCCTCCATCCGCGCGCGCAGCGCACCCGCCTCCAGCCCGTAGAGCCGGCCGAAATACTCCACCATCTCCCAAGCGGTCATGCGGTCGTAGACGGCCGTGTTGTTCGACATGAACCCGATCTGCTGGCGAACCAGCGATGGCTGCGTCAGCACGTCGAAGCCGTTGACCGTGACCAGCCCGCCCGTCGGACGCAACACCGTGCTGAGGATCCGCAGCACCGTCGTCTTGCCCGCCCCGTTGGGGCCCAGCAGCCCGTACACTTGACCCGGCACCGCCTCGAAACTGATCCCCTGCAAGGCCCGGAACTGGCCGCGACGCAGGTCCGAGTAGGTCTTCGTCAGCTTCTCGACGTGGATCATGCCTGTCACCCGCCTGCCCGGCCGGCCCGCCTGCGACGCCGCACCTGCGGCAGCCCCCTAACACAGCTTAGCTTATCCGCCTGGATCGGCCGGCGCTGATCCTGACGGCCGCTACGATCGTGACGGACACAACGATCAATCGGCACGTCAGGTCGCCGTCACGGCCCGGTTCGCCTCCACCGCCCGCCGCTCCTGCTCCCGATCGACCAGCTCGTAGAACACGTTGCGCTGCCGCGGCACATAACCCAGCTCGGTAATCGCGTCGCGGATCTGCGCGAGCGTCAGGAAGTGGACCGTCCCGGCCTCCGCCACGACGTTCTCCTCGATCATCAGGCTGCCCATGTCGTTGGCGCCGAAGAGCATCCCCAGCTGGCCGATCTTCAGGCCCTGCGTGACCCAGCTCGACTGGATGTTCGCGAAGTTGTCCAGGTACAACCGCGCGACGGCCAGCGTCCGCAAGTACTCCACCGGGCTGGCGTGCGGGATGTGCGACATGGCCGTGCGGCCGGGCTGGAACGTCCAGGCGATGAAGGCGGTGAAGCCGCCCGTCTCGTCCTGCAGTTGCCGCAGCCGCTCCAGATGCTCGATCCGCTCCGCCGGCGTCTCCACATGGCCGAACATCATGGTCGCCGAGCTGCGCCCGCCCAGCTGGTGCCAGACGCGCATCACGTTGAGCCAGTCGTCGGTCAACGCCTTGCCACGCGTGATCGCGCGCCGCACACGATCGACCAGGATCTCCGCGCCCCCGCCGGGAATGCTCCCCAAACCCACCGCCCGCAACCGCTCCAACACCGCGCGCAGCGGCAGCCGGGAGACTTTCGTGAAATGATGGATCTCCGGCGGACTGAACCCGTGCACGTTCACCTGCGGATAGCACCGCTTGATGTCCCGCAACAGGTCCTCGTACCAGTCCAACGGCAACGTCGGGTGCAATCCGCCCTGGAGCAGGATCTGGTTGCCACCCAACGCCACCGTCTGGCCAACCTTCTCCAACAACAGATCGCGCGACAGCACGTAGCCCTCGCTGCTGCCCGGCGGCCGGTAGAACGCACAGAACCGACAGGCCGCCGTGCAGACGTTCGAGTAGTTGATGTTCCGGTCGATGTTGTAGGTCCGGTAGGGCTCCGGGTGCAGCCGACGACTCACCGCGTCGGCCGCCTGGCCCAGCGCGACCAGGTCGGCCGAGGCCAGCAGCTCGAGAGCCTCCGCCGGCGCCAGACGCCGCCCAGCCACCACCTGGTCCAGGATGCGATCGATCATGACGCCGCTCCACCCAGCGCGTCCGCCAACCGGCTCGCGCGCGGCACGAACCCCAGATCGGCCGCATGCCGAAGAAACAGCCTCAACCCCTGCCGCTCGCGCGGTCCCAGAATGAAATGCAGATTGTCGCGAAGATAGGACAGGCAGGCCGCCGGATCCAAGCCGACCTCCGGCGCGGACGCCGCCGCGATCTCCGCCAGGTGACCCAACGCCTCGTCCCGCGCCCGCGTGATCACCGACGCCACCTGCCGAGTATCCACCCCGCGACGCGCGGCCCAGAGCGCGAACACGAACGGCACGCCCATCACGCGACACCACTCCGCGCCCAAATCCCATTCCGCCAGGAACACGCCCCGCGGCGCATGGATCGCACGGTCGCCGATCAACAACACGCCGTCGGTGTCCGCGTCGCCCGGCGCGTCGCCGATCGGCAGAGTAGTGAGCGTCGGAGCCAGTCCGTACCGGTGATGCAACAGGATCTGGACCAGCGCCACGCTCGTGCGGGACCCCTCGTCCAGCGCCAGCGTGCGGATCTCGTGGATCGGCACGCGGCTGAGCAACTTCACGCTCAACACCGGACCGCGGCACGCGATGCAGGCGTCTGAGATGATCGTATGCGGGAGATCCTGGAAACACTCGATCGCCGGGATCATCGCCACATCCAGCTCGCCCGCCGCCAACCGATCGGCCAGCCGGCTCGGCAAGTCCACGATGAACTCCGCGCCCCGCAACCGCTCGGCCAGGCGATAGATCAGCGGCCTGGTGTTCAGGTAGGCACTGGCCCCGACTCGCAACTTCCGCGGACCCGCTTCAGGAACTACCACGCGTGTGCTCTCCCACTGCTGAACGATCGACCGTCTTCCGATCATCTTACGTTACGCGCCGCGGGCGGGACCAGGGCGGGGCACCGCGGGCGGACCCAGGGCGACGCGGTCACGGCACGTCCCAGTCTCCCCAGTAGTCGGGCAGCGGCGCGACGACCGTGCGCGGCTCGTGCAGCATCGGATGATAGAACGCGATGCTCCGCGCATGCAACGCGATACACCGCGCGCGCTCGTCGTGGCACGTCGGCCCGAAGGGCTCCTGCGCGCCGTACTGGAAGTCGCCCAGAACCGGATGGCGACGCGCGGCCGCCTGGACGCGAATCTGGTGGTAGCGCCCGGTGTCGAGCTCGATCTCGACGCACGTGCACCGAGCCCGGCGATGGAGCACGCGGTAGCGGAGCCGGGCCAGCCGCGCCTGCGGATCGCCCGCCGCCCGCAGCTCCGCGCGCGGCTGTTGCGACACCTTGCCGATGTGGTCCACCCACTCCCCCGCGTCGCCGTCCAGCTCGCCTTCCAGGAGCGCCAGGTAGCGCTTGTCGACCAGGCGGCGCTCGAACTGCCCGGACAGCCGCCGCGCGGCACGCACATGGCGCGCAAACAGGAGCGCTCCGGATACCGGGCGGTCCAGGCGATGGGGCAGGCCCAGGTAGATGCGACCCGGCTTGGCGTCGCGCTGCTGCAAGTACTGGCGGAGCCGCCGCTCGAGCGAGTCGATGTGCGGCGGACCTTGCGTCAAGAGACCGCCCGGCTTGCCGATTGCCAGGCAGGGGCCTTCCTCGTACAGGATCGTAAACCCGTCCGGTTGCATCCATCCACTTCCCGGCGGCGCGGCGCGCCACCCGCTCAGCCAAACCGCGCCACCAGCCCGCGCACCAGCGGCGGACACAGGCGGTGGAGCCAGACCGCCAGCCGGCCGCCCGGCGAGAGCACGATCTCCTGTCGGCCGCGACGGATCGCCCGAATCACCCGCGCCGCGACCTGCTCGGCCGACATCCGGCCCAGCGGATGCTGCGGCGGACGGCCGTCCGTCTCCAGCACGCTCGCCGCAAACTCCGTCTCCGTCGCGCTGGCACTGACCAGCAGCAGGCCGATGCGCTCCCGCGATAGCTCCGCGCGCAACGCGTCGCTCCAGCCGCGCAGCGCGAATTTGCTCGCACAGTACTCGCTGCGCTGCGGAACCGCCAGGTGGCCGAGCACCGAGCCGATGTTGACGACCAGCGGCCGGCGGCCGGCGCGCAGCAAGGGCAGCGCGCGCCGAGTCAACTCGACCGGCGCGAAGAAGTTCACCTCCATCACCCGCCGCAGCCGGTCGGGCGCGGCCCGCGCGAACGGACCGACCGCGCCTACCCCGGCGTTGTTGACCAGGATGTCGAGCCCGCCCAACGCCCGGCGCGCGGTGTCCACCAACGCCTCCTGCACCGCCGCGTCCGTGATGTCACCCGCCACGGAGACCACCTTCCGCCCCGCGCCGCGAGACTCGTCCACCAGCGCCCGCAACCGCTCCTCGCGCCGCGCCGTGATCAGCAGGTCCGCCCCCTGCACCAGGAGCGCCCGCGCCAGCGCCCGGCCGATGCCGCTCGACGCACCGGTGATCAGGACTCGAGCATCAGAGATCATCCGCGCGCCCATCGTGCTATGCCACGTCCCCGATCGCGTCCGCGCCGCCCGGCTGCGAGATCTCTTCCCGCCCGTCATGACAACGGACCGTCGCCTCCTGGGCCGGGATCCGGCCCAGGAACTTCTGCGGGATCCGGCAGTGCAGGACGGCCCGGTCCCCCAGATACTGCCGCGAGAGCACCTCGCCATGTCGCGCCAAGTACGCCATCAACTTGCCGTTGCCCACGCTCGTCTCGACGTCCACGTCCCGAAACGACCGGCTCAACGCGTCGCTGACCGCCAGCGACAGGCGGTCGATCCCCTGCCGCGCCCGCGCGCTGATCGGCACGGCGTTCGGATAACGCTTCAGGACGCCCTCCAGCTGCCGGGCGGCCTGCGCGCCGTCGATCTTGTTCAACACCAGCAGCGTGTCCTTCTCCTGGATGCCGATCTCCCGCAATACGTCGTAGACGGCCGCGATCTGAACGAAGACCGCCGGGTTGTTCAGGTCCGCCACGTGCAACAACAGGTCGGCTTGCCGCGCCTCCTCCAACGTGGCCTTGAAACTGGCGATCAAGCGGTGAGGCAACTGGCGAATGAACCCGACCGTGTCGCTCAAGAGCACCGGGCCCCAGTGCGGCAACTGCCACCGCCGCGTGCGCGTGTCGAGCGTCGCGAACAGCTTGTCCTCCACCAGCACGTCCGCGTCGGTCAGGGCGTTCATCAGCGTGCTCTTGCCCGCGTTCGTGTAGCCCACCAACGAGACCGTCATGTGCTCGTCGCGCGCCGCAACCTGCCGCTCCTTGCGACGCTCGACCCCCCGCAACTCCGCACGCAGGTCGTGGATCCGCCGCTCCACCAGCCGCCGGTCCTCCTCCAACTGCTTCTCGCCCGGACCACGCATCCCGACCCCCAGCTTCAGGCGCGACAGGTGCGTCCACATCCGCTTGAGCCGCGGCAAGGCGTATTCCAGCTGCGCCAACTCCACCGCCAACCGCGCTTCGTACGTCCGGGCCCGCGTGGCGAAGATGTCCAGGATCAACTCCGTACGGTCCAGAACCTTGACCCCCAACACCCGCTCCAGATTGCGCGTCTGGCCCGGACTCAAGTCGTTGTCGAAAATCACTACGTCCGCCCCGTGCGCGGCCACCAGCCGGACCAGTTCGTCCACCTTGCCACGCCCCAGGAACGTCGTCGCGTCCGGCGTCTCACGCCGCTGCGTCATCCCGCAGACCACCCGTGTGCCGGCCGTCGTGGCCAGACCCTCGAGCTCCTCGAGCGGGTCTTCTTCAAACCGGTCGTTGGGCAACAGGACCCGAACCAACACCGCCGACTCACTGGTCACGCTCTCGCTGCGTTCTCGCTCGTGCACCGCGGGTTCTTACCTCCTGCCAGCTTCCGTCGACAGACCCCAGGCGATCGATGGACGTTCGACCTGCCCTAGTCAATATAGCGGCCCCCGCTCCCACTGCTAAGACAAGCCCCTGCGGCCCCGCCACGCGCCACGTGCCGGATGGTCCACCGTACGGCCCCACCCCACAGCCCCACGGGCCACCCCCGGCGGACCGACACATCCGCACTGCGGTCAAAAGACCATTTTGCGGCAATCCCACGCCCCGCCCCGCACTGGACACATGGTGAAATGTAAAAACGAAGCCTGCTTAAAAATTGGGCAATCCCCGAGCTGCCCACCGGATGGGCAAGCCTGCCCGGAATTGAAGCAGCTATCGTCAAGTGCTGTAAGTGCTGTCATAGCAATGATATCGGACTGGGGCTTGACTTGCCGCGCACGATTGGCCAACGACGCGGGCCGGTGGGGTCGCCGTCGGATCGGGAGTGGGAACCCACAGTCATTCGAGAAGGAAAGGGAAGGAACCGGACATGTCGCACAACCTGCATGAGATGTCGTTGGAGGAGCGCAAGCTGGAGACGCAGCGGGTAGCCGAGAGTCTTTATCAACAGAACCCGGACTGGGTGACCTTTTTCCGAGAGGTCCTGGGGATCGGCGGGGTGGTTCGGCGGTTGTTTCCGCACCGCGAGGATTTCGTCGAGTTCGAGCGGTCGCGGGAGTATGTCCAGATCCGGAGGATGCTTGCCCGTCTGCGGCAGCGGGGTCACTCGACGCCCGAGAGCCAGGAGCCGACGCGGGTGATCACGGTGCGGATGCCCGAGAGCCTGCACGCGGCGTTGCAGGCCGAGGCGCATACGCACCGCACAAGCATGAACCGGCTGTGCATTTCGCGGTTACTCCAAGTGATCGACGTGCAGTTGGCCGGCGACGAGGAGTCGGAGGCGGGCGCGGAGCCGTCCGGCGCGTAGCCGCACGAAGAGGAGAGGGGGCGAGCGGGCCGATAAGCCGGGTTCTGTCACGGCGCGGCGGGCGCGGGCGCCCGCGCGCCGCGGACGGCCATTTATCTAGGGCGCCGATTGCTCGGCGTCTCGAGCAGCCTACCCGGGAGTCGGTGGCGGGCCGGACTCGCCCGCGGCGGACCCGCAGGGGGTCCGCCTGCTCCCTGCTTGGCCTTGCTCCGGGTGGGGTTTACCGAGCCAGCCGGGTCGCCCCGGCTGCTGGTGAGCTCTTACCTCACCGTTTCACCCTTACCGCACACGGTCCGGCGGATCGCGCGCGGCGGTCTGTTTTCTGTGGCACTATCCCTGGCCTCGCGGCCGGTCGGCGTTACCGACCACCCTGTCCTGTGGAGCCCGGACTTTCCTCCCGTTGACCCTCGCGGGTCAACCAGCGGCCGTCTGGCCCGCTCGCGCCCCTCCTCCACTACCATATCCCAGACGCGCCCCGAAATGAAGCTGCGTTCGGATTACAGCCGCCCGCCGAGATCGGCACCACCGCCATCACCATCTTCCACGGTGTTACCTGACTCGCCGGGATCGGAACGGCCTGCACCTTCGCCATCCTCTCCTGCGACATCATCACTCACCATGCTCCGGTGCGACGGCATTATCCGAACCTGCATCACCGGGGTCGGCGGGGGGCCAGGCGGCGCGGAGGTCGCGGTAGCGCTGGGCGTCGTCGGGACGATCCAGGGCGGTATAGAGCTTGATCAACCGGTCGAGGGCTTCCGGGATTCGCACAGCATCCTGAGGCGGAATCGTCGCCTCCCGTTCCTTCATCCCCTCGTATCCACCGACCAGCAGCGGTTCGGCCTCGGCGTATTTCTCTTGCCCCAGCAGTGCCTCGCCCAGCATGGATTGGACATAGAACAAGAGCCAAGAGTCAGGATCTATCTTTTCCCGGATGACGATCGCCGACCG
>JBPOJB010000001.1:0-277096 GCA_052034005.1 Planctomycetota bacterium
TGTTCTGGCAGTCTCAGGAAGCATCGATTTTAACACAGGCTGGTGGTGCGCAGGGGTGATGCTGGACTCCCGAGTGGAGGGGTCAGTATGTTAGCTGTCTCGAGCTGCACGGCGCTCCACTGCAGCACCTGCACATAGTTGGGCAGCGTGATCGGCCGGAGCCCCAGGTCCGAAGCCACCGGTGTCTAGCGCGCGCTCACGCCGTCCGCCTGGCGGCGGACTCCACCTGTGTAACCGCAGGCCCAACGGGCCGCGCGCTGTGGGGGAGGCGGTCGGCAGCGAATCCACGCCTGACTGGCGCACGCACTCGGTCCTCAGCCGCCACAGTTGTCCCGACGCAGCCTCAGATGCCAGCCGCCGGTGTCTAGCGCGCGGGCCGCCGTCCGCCTGGCGGCGGACTCTGGCCCTGCGGTTACACAGACCAGCGGGCGGCGTGCTGCACAACCGTCCGCATCCTGCACCCAAGCGCCACCGTCGTCCGCCGCGGGCTCAGGTGCCACCCGCCGGTGTCTAGCGCGCGCTCACGCCGTCCGCCTGGCGACAGACTCCACCTGTGTAACCGCAGGCCCAACGGGCCGCGCGCTGTGGGGAGGCGGTCGGCAGCGAGTCCTCGCCCGGCCCCCGTGAGCACCGGCATGGACCAGCGCGCGCTCACGTCGTCCGCCTGGCGGCGGACTCCACCTGTGTAACCGCAGGCCCAACGGGCCGCGCGCTGTGGGGGAGGCGGTCGGCAGCGAATCCACGCCTGACCAGCGCACGCACCCGGTCCTCAGCTGCCACTGGTGTCCCGACGCGGCCTCAGATGCCAGCCGGCGGTGTCTAGCGCGCGCTCACGCCGTCCGCCTGGACTTGGAACCGGTCCGGCACGGAGACCCGCGTCGTGTGAGGTTCTACCCCCCCTGCCCCCCCCTGGGAAAGGGGGGGAGGGAGAGGGGGGGGCGGCCCTGAGGAAAGTCAGGCAGTCAGACCAGAAGCATAGTTGCTCTTCGCTTCACGAAACGCGACGCCCATTGTCTTGCAGGTCACCCGACGAACATTTGGATCCGCGTATGCCCTTCTTGGTGAGCAGATCGATTCCACACAGCAAGACACGCCACTCACAGCGGCTCGAGCAATGAAAGGCAGCCTGACGCTGCTCGCCCAGTGAGCTTGCGACGGGCATGGGCCGCCCTATCTGCCATCCTGGCCTGGTCGCTCCGTGTCGCGGCCGAGCGCAGTCCCCTGCGCGGCACGCGTCGGTCCAGGTCTGACGGCTCGCGTCTCGTGTCGCAATGCAACGCTCACATCGTAGCGCGTGACCGCAAAGTCCGGTGCGTCATTCTCCCGGCCGGCAGATGAAGCCCGGGCACAGATGCGAGCAGTGCCCGCTGTGAGGTGAGTCAACCAGCGGCCCCGCCGAAACCAGCGTGTCTGCTTCCGCTGTCGAATTCGCAGAATGGACCCGTACGGTGGGGTGGTGAAAATCGGGGAAAACTTCGCCCGTCCTGTTTTGGGAAAATCTGTTCCATTGGTGATCGTTTCTGGACGTCGATGAGCGAGCGCGTGTGGCCGTACCGGCGGGATAGGGACGCATGAACGCCTGGGATTAGCGCCGTCCCGTTGGGACTCGGGTCTCGTGGGTGTACGCAACCCAGGGCTGCGGCCCGGCTCGCACGACTCGCCGGGCCTTCGCCCTGGGCTGTGTTAGTGTTGTCCCTTCGGGACGGAAGAGACCGTCTTCGTGTCGCCGCTTGGCACGGCACAAGTCGTAGAGGGCCAGAGCAGGTGCAAAGCAGGACTATCCTTGAGTCTGCGGCGGCGGTGAACTTGGCCTTCAGCCAAGAGAAAACCGAATCAGAGCGTCTCATTACCGCTCTCATAACGTCTGATGTCTGATGACCGGATAACTGGATGACCGTTGGTCTCTGTTCTGCTTGACGCGTGCGCCAGCGGGGGGTAGGCTGCCGAGATGACAGGTTGGCCGCGGGGCGACTGCCCGGCCGGGCTGGACTCGGCGCCCCGCATGCGACTGGGCAAGCACCGCAGGCGGTTCAGGGGATTGTGCCATGTCAACGAAGCAACAGGTTACGCGTCGCGAGTTCGTGGCTGCTGCAGTCGCGGGTTTTCTGATTGTCCCACGTCATGTGGTGGCGCGGAGCGGTCAGGCGCCGCCCAGCGAGAAACTCCGCATCGCCGGCATCGGCGTGGGCGGTCAAGGCGCAGGTGATCTTCAGAACGTCAGTAGTGAGGAGATCGTCGCGCTGTGCGACGTGGATCGCAGCGATCACACGGCCAAATCGTTCGCCCAGTGGCCTCAGGCGCGGCAGTATCACGACTTCCGCCGGATGTTCGACGAGATGGACCAGCAGCTTGACGCGGTCGTCGTCGCCACGCCGGACCATACCCACGCGGTGGCGGCCATGGCGGCCATTCGGCGCGGCAAGCATGTCTACTGCGAGAAGCCTCTGGCTCACTCGGTCTATGAAGTCCGGCAGTTGATGAAAGCGGCCCAAGAGCACAACGTCGTCACGCAGCTCGGTAATCAGGGCCATTCGTCCAACTCGATCCGCACCTTCTGTGAGTGGATCTGGGATGGGGCGATCGGCAACGTCAGCACCGTCCACGCCGGCTGCTCGTACGTCAATTCGGGCGGCGGTCGGCGCAGATTCGTGGCGGGCGCCGAGGTTCCCCCGACGCTCGACTGGGACCTGTGGCTCGGCCCCGCAGCGTGGCGGGCGTACAACCCCGCGTACGTGCCCGCCTTCTGGCGCGGGTGGATACCGTTCGGCAACGGCACCATCGGCGACTGGGCCTGCCATGTCCTCGACCCGGTCTTCTGGGCGCTCGATCTGGGCCTGCCCAGCTCGATCCAGGCCACCGTCAAGGACTACGACCCGAACACTCAGGCGGACATGTATCCGCCCGGCGACACGATCACTTATGAGTTCGCAGCGAAGGGCCAGCGTGGTCCAGTGACGCTCTACTGGTACAGCGGCACGGAGCCGATTCCGCATCCCCCGCAACTGGAAAAGGACCGGGAGATCGGGTACGCCGGCGCGGTTGTGACCGGCGACAAGGGAGCGATCATGTACGGGTCGCACGGAGCGGGCGGCGTACGGATCATCCCCGAGGAGCAGATGCGGGCCTACCAGCGTCCCGCGCCGTCGATCCCCCGGGTCCCGGATGGCAACCATCATCGCGATTGGCTGGACGCGATCCGCAACGGCCGCAAGGCGGGCAGCGACTTCTCCTACGGCGGACCACTCTCAGAGCTCGCCATGCTCGGCGTGATCGCCATCAGGATGGCCGGCACGAAGCTGGAGTACGATGCCGAGCAGATGCGGTTTCCCAACTGCCCGGAAGCCGACCAGTACATCAATCCGCCCTACCGCGACGGCTGGGCGTTGTGACAGTCGCGGCACCTGACTTCCTTCCATGCGAGGCGGGCGATCATGATCATGAACAGACAGCCCATGGCGGCCGCGACGGCCACCGCCGCGAAACGGAACCTGCGGGCCAGCGCCCGGGAAAGGCTCCGGCGGGCGGCGCCGGGCATCCGGGCGGCGCTCCGCGCATGGCCCCGCGCGCTCGTCCTGACATTCCTCCTGCTCCCGGCTGCCGCGCCGGCGGCCGAGGACACCGACGTCGCGCCGCCGCCCTGGCACTTGATTGACATCTGGTGGGACATCGGCGAGGACAGGGCATTCGAAAGCTACAGCATCGATGCGACGATCAGCGACGACCTGCCGCCGACCGTGAACCTGTACGTTGCTCCGCTCGGCATCGCCCAGCTGAGCGGGACCATGTTCTACGGCGGCATCCAGACGCAGGCCGACGGCAACACCAGGCGGGACCAGCGCCTGCGCAAGATCGGACCCGGTTTCCTGATGTCCATGTGGGGTGAGCGGAGCCCCGATGCGATTCGTCCTTCGGCGGGTGGGCTCTGGCAAAGCTCCGGCCACGAGGGGGATTTCGTGAGCGTGCGCCGACCCTACGAGTGGAAAAAAGGCAGGTACACGTATCGTGTCGTCCGCATGGATCGAGAAGTGGTGGACGGCAAGCCCTGTACCTGGGTCGGCGCGTTCGTCTACTCGCACGACAACGACGAGAACATCTTCGTCGGCGCACTCCGGTTCCCGGGGGAGAATCTTGTGTTGGGCCGGAAGGTGGCGAGTTTCGTGGAGGTCTACGGGCGACCGATCCCGGTGGACCAAATCCCCAAGGTCACCGTGACGTTCGGGAACCTGCGAGTGAATGGGACGCCCGTGGAAAAACCGTCTGCCACCGCCGTGTATCCGAGACGAGTCCCCGACTACGCCGAGGCTGTCGTTCAGGACGGCCAGTTGGTGGTCCAGGTCGGCGAGCCCGTGCCGGAACGAACGCGGCGGGAGGTGGAGTTGTTGCCGGTGAAGTAGGGGAATGAGGCGTCTGCGCGGCCCCCATCGCCGGACTCCAGCCGCTCGGAGGTCGCCGATTCCCACACCGTGACCCTGCCAAGCTCAGAAAGGACCCCAACGATGCGGACACTCGGATGGCCTCTTGCGATCGTTCTGCTCCTGGTGGCGGCGAAGAGCGTCTGTGCCCAGGATGTCGTCGGCGACCCGATCGGCCCCTGGCAGCCGGGCATGCTTGACATCCACCAGATCAGCACCGGCCGCGGCAATGCGGGCCTCTACATTTTCCCGGACGGCACCACCTTGCTGGTCGATGCGGGCGAACTGCGCGGCGAGGACCATCAGCATACGCCCGCGCGGCCGGACAATTCGCGCGGCGCCGGGGAGTGGGTCGTGCGCTATGTGCGTCACGCGTTGCGCCACGACCCGCAACCGGTCCTGGATTACGTGCTGTTGACCCATTTCCACGAGGATCATATGGGGGACGTGGTGCCGGACATGCCGGTTTCGCCGCATGGATATGTCCTCACCGGCCTCACGCGGGTGATGGATGAATTGAAGGTCGGCAAGCTGCTGGACCGAGGCTGGCCCGACTACGACAACGCGACTCATCCTGATGCTCCGGTGATGAAAAACTACCGGGCGTGCCTGAAGTGGCAGACGGAGAACAACGGCCTGCAGGTGGCGCGGTTCACGCCGGGATGCAACGATCAGGTGGTGCTGCTCCGCGAGGCGGGGAAGTATCCCCAGTTCGAGTTCCGCAACGTCGGCGTCAACGGCGAGATCTGGACGGGCGTCGGCACGGGCGCCGAGCGCAGGATGCCGCCGTTGGAGACGATCCCCCGCGCGCAGTGGCCGGATGAGAATGTCTTCAGCACCTCGTTCCGGCTGAGCTACGGCCGTTTCAAGTTCTTCAACGGCGGCGATATACCGGGCATTCGGGAGAACAGCCCGGCGTGGTACGACATGGAAACGCCGGTTGCCAAGGTGGTGGGTCCGGTGGATGCGGCCATCTTGAACCACCACGGCTACCTGGACAGCATGAACGAGTTCTTCGTCGCGACCTTGAGCGCCCGGGTCTGGACGATTTCCGTATGGGACGCCCACCATCCGACGCCGTCGGTCTGGGAGCGACTGCAGTCGGAACGTCTCTATCCCGGCCCTCGGAGCGTCTTCGCCACCGACGTTCATCCGCATGCACGCACGGCGATCCCGGGCATTGATGGCCTGGCCAGCGCGCACGGCCACATCGTCCTGCGGGTGGCGCCGGGCGGCGGCGAGTATCGGGTGACGATCGTCGACGACACGTCGGAGAGCTACCGCGTGACCAACGTCTTCGGCCCGTACCAGTCCCGCTGATGCTTCCGTCCCGGCGCCCGGCGCCGATCGTCACACGCCTTCGGCGTTGCGGCGCAGCAGATCGGCCGTCGAGGTGTCGCGCGTCGGCGTGTAGCCCTTGAGCGGCAGGATATGCTCATGCACCGCGTCGATGATGTCCGACGGCTGGGGGAAGAACGCGTCCTCCACTTCGTCGGCGGGGGTGATCCAGTTGCGGCTGCCGACCACGACGGGCGGCGCGTCCAGGTCGTCGAAGGCAAACTGCGTGATCTTGGCCGCGAACGTCTGCAGCGCGCTGCCGCGTTCGCAGGCGTCGGAGGTGAGCACGATCTTGCGCGTCTTCTTGATCGACTCGAGCACCCTCTGATAATCGAACGGGACCAGGCTGCGCGCGTCGATCACCTCGCACGACATGCCGAACTGCTCTTCGAGCTGGCGGGCAGCGTCGATCGCGCGGTAGAGCGTCGCCCCGATCGAGAGGATGGTCAGGTGGTGGCCCGGCTTCTTGACATCCGGCTGGCCGAACGGGATCTCGTAGGCGCCGGCCGGCACGCCGCCCGGCTGGAACAGCTCGGGCATGTCGTAGATCCGCTGGCTCTCCAGGAACACGACCGGATCGGTGCCCAGCAGGGCTGAGTACATCAGCCCTTTGGCGTCGTAGGGGGTGGCGGGGAACACGACTTTCAAGCCCGGGATGTGCATGCACATGCTGCTCCAGTCCTGGCTGTGCTGTGCGCCGTACTTCGAGCCGACCGAGACCCGCAGCACGACCGGCATCTTCAGCAGGCCGCCGGACATCGATTGCCACTTGGCGAGCTGGTTGAAGAGTTCATCGCCCGCCCGGCCCATGAAGTCGCAGTACATCAGCTCCACCAGCGCCCGGCCGCCTTCCAGCGCGTAGCCGACGGCCGTGCCCACGATCGCGCCCTCACTGATGGGCGAATTGAACAGGCGGTGATAGGGCAACGATTCGGTCAAGCCGCGATAGACGGCGAAGGCGCCGCCCCAGTCGCGGTTCTCCTCGCCGTAGGCGATGAGCGACGGGTCGTCGTAGAAGCGATCGATGATCGCCTCGAACAGCGCGTCCCGGATGCCGATACACCGCTGCTTCGGGAGCGGTTTGCCGTTCTCATCCAGCCCGCTGCGGCTGCGCGTGGAGAGCTGTTTGACGCGCGGGTTCTCCGCCAGCGGAATCCGCACCTCGGGTACGCCGTCGCCCAGCCTCTCGACGCGCAGGCCGGAGAACATCACCTGCTCGAGCATGCAGGCCGACTTCTTCAGATCGGAGCGCGGCGAGATCTCCAGGTCGATCGCCTTCTGGTAAGCCTTGAGGATGATCGCATCGACCTGCGCCTGCAACGCGTCCAGGTCGCCCTGCGCGCAGACGCCGGCCTCGATCAGGTTCGCGCCGAAAGTCCTGATCGGATCGTGCTGCTGCCAGGCCTCGACCTCGTCCTTTTCGCGGTACGAGCTGGCGTCGGACGGCGAATGGCCGCCGAACCGGTAGGTGACGGTGTCCAGCAGCACCGGGCCGTCGCCCTGCGCGATGATCTCCTTCTTGCGGCGGATCGCGTCGACCACGGCCAGCGGATTGAAGCCGTCCACGCGCTCGGCGTGCATCTGGTCGGGGGTCAGGCCGGCGCCGAGCCGCGCCAGCACCTTGAACCCCATCGTCTCGCCGACCGGCTGGCCGCCCATGCCGTAGAAATTGTTGACGAAGTTCATGATGAAGGGCAGGCCGCCCCGGCGGTGCTCGTCCCACAACTCCTTGAACTGGTCCATCGTGGCGAAGCACAGCGCCTCCCAGGTGGGTCCGCAGCCGGCCGACGCGTCGCCGATGTTCCCGATCACGATGCCGGGCTGTTTGTGCACGTGCTTGTAGAGCGCCGCGCCGACCGAGATGTCCGCCGAGCCGCCGACGATGGCGTTGTTCGGGTAGATCCCGAAGGGCGGGAAAAACGCGTGCATCGACCCGCCCAGACCCTTGTTGAAGCCGGCCTCCCGCGCGAAGATCTCGGCCAACGCCCCGTAGACCAGGTAGTCGATCGCCAGGTCCTTCACGCTGCCCGTCGCGTCCTTCTCCACGACCCGCAGGCAGTCGCCGTCGAAGTAGCCCCGCATGATGTCCATCAGCGGCTGGTCGTCCAGCTGCTGGATCGCCGACAGGCCCTTCGCCAGGATCTCGCCGTGCGAACGGTGCGAGCCGTAGATGTGGTCCTCGATCCCCAGCAAAAAGGCCTGGCCGACCGCCGCCGCCTCCTGGCCCATCGACAGGTGCGCCGGGCCGCGATGGTCGTACGGGATGTCCCGATAGTGCCCCTGCTTCTTCACCGAATCGAGCATGTTCTCGAACGCCCGGATCAAAAGCATGTCGCGCTGGATGCGGAGCAGGTCCGCTTTGCTGAAGACGCCGGCCGCCAGCTCGTCACTCACGGTCCGCTGGTATTGATTGACCGGGATCGGCGTGAACTCGACCCAACCGGGCGACCGCATCTCGTTCGGGCTGATAGGCACTGTCTTGGGCATGACCACGATTCTCCTTGGACGCTGCGCCGCGGCCGGGCACGGGCCGCCGCGGCGCAGCGTCATGTCAGTTGTGTACGCTGTCCGCTGGCTCGGGACAAATCACCGCGATGTGTCTCTCGTCAAAAAAACGCCGCCACTCATCATCCGGCGCGCGATCGGTCACGACCTTGCTGATCCGCGACCATTCGACAATCTGGAACAACGAGGCGGCTCCGAACTTGCTGCCGTCGACCAGCAGCACCGCCTCGCGCGCGTTCTCCACCACCAACCGATGGAGATGTGCGCTGGCCGCGTCGCTGGCCGAAGGGCCGAAATCCACGCTCAAGCCGTCCGCCCCGATAAACGCCACGTAACCGCGCACCTGGTTCAACGCGCTGATCGCCATCGGACCGACCGTGTCCATCCGGTCCGGACGATACTCGCCACCGATCAGGAATACGCTCAGCCCGGGCCCGTTCAACTGCAACGCCAACCGCGCACTGTTGCACAAGACCGTGACGTCCCGCATCTTCTTCAGGTGCGGCACCATCTCGGAACAGGTGGTCCCCGAGTCAAGAAAGACCTGCTGACCATCGGCCAGCAGGCCGGCCGCCAAGCGGCCGATGACCCGCTTCTCCTGCACCGCCCGCAGCTGCTTGGCACGGAACGAAAAGTCCCGCTGACGCGGCAACGTGGCGCCGCCATGCACCAGCAGAACCTCGTCCTCACCCGCCAACGCCTTCAGATCCCGCCGCACCGTGGCGCCCGAAACCTGCATCGCGGCCGCCAGCTCCTTGACGGTAAGGTGCTTCTTATCAAGAAGTTGCGTTATGATCCGCCTGCGGCGTTCTTCCGTGGCTTGACTCACGGCCAACCTCGCGGTACCCTGGCTTTCTCCAGAACTGCGCACAGTTAACACACAATCGACAGATAAATCAATAGGCTGATCAAGAAATTGATCAACATGCACATGCAAACGATCACTCTGCCGCAGTTGGCCAAGGGCGTGACCGCCGCTACCGTGGTGCGCTGGCTCAAGCAGGTCGGCGACCGGTTCGCGGCCGGCGAGGCGCTGGTGGAGCTGGAGACGGAGGAGGCCGTGGTGCTGCTGGAGGCCTCGCACGAAGGCACGCTCTCGCAGATCCTGGCGCAGGCGCGGGCCACGGTGTCGGTCGGTGCCGTGCTGGCTCACGTGGCCGGCGCCGCCGGGCCGGCGCCGCAATCCAAGCCGGAGGAGACCGTGGCGCAACCGCCTGCTGAGCCGACCGGGGTCGGCGTTTCCGGCCTGGCTGCAAACGTCACACCGATCCTGATGCCGCAGGCGGGCAACACGATGGAGGAGGGCACGGTCGTCGCGTGGAAGGTGGCCGCGGGCGACCAGATCCGAGTCGGCCAGGTGATCTGCGAGATTGAGACCGACAAGGCGACGATCGAATACGAGACGCCCGACGGCGGTCGTCTGGCCCGCATCGTGGTGCCGGACGGCGGCACCGTGCCGATCAAACAGCCGATCGCCTATCTGGCCGACCGGGATGCGGACGTGGACGTGTACCTGGCGGCGGCGGGTGGGGCCGGGGTTGCGGCCGCGTCGGCCGGCGTGTCCGCGGCGGCGCCGGTGCAGGCTGTCGGCGCAGCGGCGCCGGCGGCTGGGCGCGCGGCGAGCGGTCCGGCGCCGCGCACGGCGGAGGGTCGCGTCAAAGCGTCGCCGGCGGCCCGTGCGCTGGCGCGCGAACGCGGGATTGACCTCGCGGCGCTCGGCGCGGGCAGCGGTCCCGGCGGACGCATCCTGTCGGAAGACGTCCCGCGGGCCGGGGCCGCGCCGCTCCCCTCGGGCGACGGGCAACCGGTCCGCCGGCTCATGACGAAGATGCGCCGTGCGATCGGCTTGAACCTGCAGCAATCCAAGCAGACGATCCCGCACTTCTACCTGCGCGTGACGATCAACGCGGAGCCGCTCTTTGCGTACTATCGCGAGCGCAAGCCGCAGACCAACTGTACGCTCAACGATTGCGTCGTGTTGGCCGTCGGCCGCGCCATGGCGGAGTGTCCGGGCATGCGCAGCCAGATCCAGGGCGACGAAATCGTCGAATACCCGCACGCCAACATCGGGATCGCCGTGGGCGTGGAGGACGGGTTGGTGGTGCCGGTGGTCAAGCGCGTGGAGGCGATGACGCTTGGCCAACTGGCGAGCGAAGCGCGGCGCGTGGTCGAGAACGCCCGCCACGGCAAGCTGGAGAACATCGGCCAGGGCAATTTCACGATCACCAACCTGGGCATGTTCGGCATCGAGGAGTTCGCGGCGATCATCAACCCGCCGGAGTCGGCCATTCTGGCCGTGAGCGCCTTGCGGGAGACGGTGATCGTCGAGAACGGCACGATGCGTCCCGGGCGCGTGATGACGATGACGCTCAGCGCCGACCACCGCCTCGTCGACGGCCTGCTGGCCGCCAAGTTCCTCGGGCGCCTGAAGGAGATCCTGGAGAACCCAGGTGGAACGCTGACCTGAGGCGGCGCCACCCCGCCAGCGTCGGCCGGCCAGCCGAGGGCTTTCCGCCCGCCGCCGCGCGACGACGACACTGACCGTCAGCATGTGAAGCGATACTCGACCGGAACCATCTCGAGCGACAGCCCATGACTACAGAAGACCATTTCGATATCTGCGTGATCGGCGCCGGGCCCGGCGGCTACGTGGCCGCGCTGAAGGCGGCCCAGCTGGGCGCCCGGCCAGTTGTCGTCGAGCAGGGCCAGCTGGGCGGCACCTGCCTGAACTTCGGCTGCATCCCGTCCAAGGCGCTTCTGTCGTCGGCTGAGACGCTGCACTGCGTGCAGAACGCGCGGACCTGGGGCGTCACGGTCGAGGGCGAGGTCGGTTTTGACTGGTCGGCGATCACCGGCCACAAGGACCGCATCCTCCGCCAGCTGCGCGGCGGCATTGCCAGTCTGTTCAAGGGACGCGGCGTGACCCGGCTCACCGGGCAGGCCCGTTTTGAGCGGGCGGGACGCGTGGTGGTGACGCCCGCTGACGGGGCGCCGCAAGTGGTGACGGCGGACAAGGTGATCATCGCGTCGGGGTCGGTTCCGAGCCGCATCCCGGGCTGGCCGACCGATCCGGCCGTCGTCTGCACGTCGGACGAAGCGGTGCACTGGACCAGCTTGCCCAAGCGGCTGCTCATCGTCGGCGGGGGCGTGATCGGTTGCGAGTTCGCATGCATGATGCGCGCGTTCGGCGTCGCCGTGACGGTGGTCGAGATGCTGCCCAGCCTGCTGCCCACCCTCGATCACGAGCTTGGCAAAGCGCTCCTGGCCGTCTTCCAGGCGCGCGGGATCCAGTGCTACCTGGAGACGAAGGTCGAGCATCTGGAGCTGGGCGCCCAGGACCAGGTTGCCAGCACGCGGCTGTCCAATGGCGAATCGCTGCAGTTCGACCGCGTGCTGGTGGCCACCGGCCGCCGGCCGAACACCCAGGATCTGGCGCTGGGCAACGCCGGGATCCAGACGACCCGGCACGGGTTCGTGGCGGTCAACGACCATCTGGAGACGAACGTGCCGGGGCACTACTGCATCGGCGATGCGAACGGCCGGTGTCTGTTGGCGCACGCCGCGTCGGCGCACGGCGTGGCGGCGGTGGAGAACGCGTGGGGGCATGCCCAGCCGTTCACGGCGCCGATCCCCTCGGCCGTGTATACCTTCCCGGAGGTCGGCGCGGTCGGGCTCAGCGAACAGGAAGCGCGCCAACAGGGGCTGCCGATCGCCATCGGCCGGTTCCCGATCGGGCACCTGGGCAAGGCCATGGCCTCGCGGCACACGGAGGGGTTTGTCAAGACGATCCGGCACCGCGAGACCGGCCAGCTGCTCGGCGCCCACATGCTCGGCCAGAACGCCACGGAATGCATTGCGGCGGTGACCGCGCTGCTGCACCAGAACGCCTCGATGCTCGACGTGGCCCAGACCGTGTGGGCGCATCCCACGATCAGTGAAGCGATCAAGGAGTCAGCCGAGGACGCGTTGAACATGGGCCTGCACCTGCCGCCGCGGAAGGTCATTCGGGCCGCGGCGGAGGCGTGAGCGGCCGGCGCTGCGGCTGGAGCCATCCGTCCTGGCGAGCGGCAGTGGGAGCTGCATCGGTGCGGATGGGCAATTGAACGCTCAGACGCTTTGCGAAGGGGGGGTCTGCCATGGGCCGACAAGTGGCCGAAGCGCTGGATGCGTTGCGCGAGCTGGCAACGCCGGACGAGATGCGTGCGTTGGCGGGCCGGGGCTACGGGCCGCGGCCCGTGCCGCGCGTCAATACGCATATCCATCTGCCGCCCAACTTCTCCGCGTTTGAAAGCGTCACTCAGGCGGTGGACCTGGCAGCCGAGCAGGGGATCGGCGCGCTGGGCGTGAGCAACTACTACGATTACGAAGTGTACGGCGATTTCGTCCGCTCCGCGCGGCACAAGGGCATCTTCCCGCTGTTCGGGATCGAGATCATCTGCATGGATGACGCGCTGCGCGGCGCGGGGATCAAGATCAACGATCCGGGCAATCCGGGCAAGATCTACTTCTGCGGCAAGGGCATCACGCGCTTCGACCGGATGACCTCGGACGCCGCGGCGCTGCTCGACGTCATTCGCCTCAACGACGCGACGCGCATGGCGCAGATGGTCGAGCAGATGGAGCGGATCTTCGTCGAGCGCGGCGTGCGGACGGGCGTCGACGAGCCGGCGGTGGTGGACATGATTGTGCGGCGCCACGGTTGTGATCGTCGCACGGTGTATCTGCAGGAACGGCATATCTCGCAGGCGTTCCAGGAGGCGCTGTTCAGCTCGGTGCGACCGGCCGAGCGGATCGAGGCGCTCAACAAGGTCCTCGGCGCCGCCACGCATGCCGGCCATCCGGACGATTTCGTGACGATGCAGAACGACATCCGCAGCCGGCTCATGAAGGCGGGCAAGCCGGCGTTCGTCGACGAGACGTTCGTCAGCTTCGAGGATGCCTACCGATTGGTGCTGGAGCTGGGCGGGATCCCCTGCTACCCGACGGTCGCGGATGGCTCCTCGCCGATCTCCCAGGTGGAGCAATCGCCGGCGAAGCTGATCGCCGCCATCGAAGGCTGGAGGATCCACGCCGTGGAGTGGATCCCGGTCCGCAACAAGGTGGCGGTGCTGCGCGAGTACGCTCTTGCCATGCGCGAGGCCGGCCTGGCGGTGACCGCCGGCACGGAGCACAACACGCTGGACCTGATCCCGCTGGATCCCTTCTGCCAGGATGGCCCCGTGCCCGACGACCTGCGGGCGCTCTTCTGGGAAGGCGCCTGCGTGGTGGCGGCTCATCAGTTCCTGGTGCTGCACGGCGAGTGCGGGTTTGTGGACGGCGCGGGGAGCCCGCATCCGGGCTATGGGTCGGCGGACGAGCGGATCAAGGCGTTTGCGGCCATCGGCGCGGCGGTGATGCAGCGGTACTATGAAGCATGTCGTCAAGACTAGTTGTCCGGCACGGCGCGAAGCGGCTGTGAGGAAGCTGGCGTGAGCATCATGAGCACAACCAACGTCTGGCCCACGTTTCTCCCCGACGACGATCCGCTCGACGTGATCGTCAAGCTGTCGCGATACTACGGCAGCGACCCTTCGATCGTGCTGGCCGGGGGCGGCAACACGTCCTGCAAGTGGGACGAGTTCCTGTACGTGAAAGGGAGCGGCACGGCGCTGGCCACGATGACGCGCGAAGGCTTCGTGAAGCTGGATCGCCGGAAGCTGAGCGAGCTGGCCGACGCGACACTGAGCGACGACCCGCAGGTGCGCGAGGCCCAGTTCAAGGACTGGGTCAACGGTGCGCGCTGCGAGCCGGAACGGGGCCAGCGCCCGTCGGTCGAAGCGTTGCTGCACCATCTGGTCCCCGCCAGGTACGTGGTGCACAGCCACGCGACGATCGTCAACACGCTGACCTGCCACACGGGCGGCCCAGCCCTGGCTGAACAGCTCTTCGGGGACGACATCGTGTGGGTGCCGTATGTCGATCCCGGATTCACGCTCGCCCAGACGCTGAAGCGTGCGCTGGCGGACTACCAGGCGCGGACGGGCCGCGCGCTGGCCAAGGCGATTTTGATGGCGAACCACGGGCTGATCGTCGCCGGCGACGATCCCGCGACGATCCGCGCGCACACGGAGGAGGTCCTGCGGACGATCGCGGCGCGGCTGGGGGACCACTGGCAATCGCAATCGATCGGCGCGGTCGCGCGGCTGGGCCAGGCCGAGGCGTGGGTGCGGCGCATCGGTCCCGCGCTGCGCGCATTGCTGGCCGATGCCCCGACCGGGCCATTGAAAGTCGTCACATTCGACGATTCGGATGTGGCGCTCGGGCTGGTCGGGGCGGACGCGGGCCGCGCGATGGCGTGCGCCGGGCCGTTGACGCCGGACCAGATCGTGTACTGCAACAGTTACCCGCTGTGGTTTGAGCCGAGCGAAGGCGAGGACGAGGACGCCTTGATCGCGCGCCTGCGCGACGCGATCGGTCAGCACGTGCAGCGGACGGGCACGCCGCCCAAAGTGGTGCTGGCCCGGGGCCTGGGCCTGTTCGCGGCCGGCGACGACTACCAGGCGGCCGGCACGGTGCGCGACGTGTATCTCGACGCCGTCCAGGTGATGGCCGGCGCGACGCGCCTGGGCGGTGGTCCGAGCGGAGTCAGTTACCTGACGGATCGGCAGCGGCTGTTCATCGAGAGCTGGGAGGCGGAGGTCTATCGCAAGAAGGCCGCGGCCAGCCGCGCGGCGGCCGGCCGCCTGCAAGGCAGGATCGCCGTCGTGACCGGCGCCGCCCAGGGGTTCGGGCTCGAGATCGCGCAGGGGCTGGCCGCCGAAGGGGCCCATGTCGTATTGACCGATGTCAACGTGTCCGGGGCGGCGCAGGCCGCCCGGGCGCTGCAGGAGAAGCACGGCGGCGGCCGCGCGCTGAGCCTGCCGATGAACGTCACCAGCCGCGCCTCGGTCGCCGCCTGCATCGACCAGGTCGTACGGATCTATGGCGGCTTCGACCTGCTGGTCTCCAACGCCGGCGTGCTGCGCGCCGAATCGGTCAAGACGCAATCGGAGGAGGACTTCACGTTCGTCACGGAAGTGAACTACAAGGGCTACTTCCTGTGCGTCCAGCAGGCTGCGCCGATCCTGGCGGCCCAGCACCGGGCCAACCCGGCCTACCTGAGCGATATTATCCAGATCAATTCGAAGTCGGGTCTGGCCGGCTCCAGCCGGAACGCGGCGTATGCGGGCAGCAAGTTCGGCGGGATCGGACTGACCCAGTCGTTCGCGCTGGAACTCGTGGCCGACGGCGTCAAAGTGAACGCCATCTGTCCCGGGAACTTCTTCGACGGGCCGCTGTGGTCCGACCCGGACCGTGGGTTGTTCGTCCAGTATCTGCGCGCCGGCAAGGTGCCCGGCGCGCAGACGACGGACGATGTGCGCCGCGCCTACGAAGCGAAAGTGCCGATCGGACGCGGCTGTACGGCGCCCGACGTGATGAAAGCCATCCTGTACCTGGTGGATCAGCAGTACGAGACAGGGCAGGCCTTGCCGGTCACCGGGGGCCAGATTATGTTGAGCTGACCACGCGACTGTGCCGCGACCCGGCCGTGCGCGAGGCGACACGCGGAAGGTGTCGCACCGGACGGTCGTCTTGGTCCTGCCATCCGCGGCCGACAACATGAGGTGTCCATGAGATGACCGCCACTGTCCCCGCAACGCAGTATGCAGTCCAGCTGGTCGGCCCGGACGAGCTGCGACTCAACCGATCCAAGCAGGTGCCCGCGCCGCGGCCGCATGAGATCCTGGCGCGGGTCGAAGCCGTCGGGCTGTGCTTCTCGGATCTCAAGCTGCTCAAGCAATTCAATAAGCACGCGCGCAAGAGCGAGGTCATCGGCGGCCTCGAACCGGATGCGCTGCAGGAGATCCAGAGCTACCGGCCCGGCACGCTGCCCACGGTGCCGGGGCACGAGGTGGTGTGCCGGGTCGTTGCCGTTGGCGACCGGGTGCAGCATCACCAGGTGGGCCAGCGTCTGCTGGTGCAAGCGGACTACCGGCAGCTTCCCACGGCGGGCGGATCCAACGCGGCGTTCGGTTACAACTTCGAGGGCGGACTGCAGGAATACACGGTGTTCGACGAGCGCGTGGTGGTGGCCCCGGACGGGGTCCGGTTCCTGATCCCGGCGCTCGAGGATCGGAGCGCGTCGGCCATCGCGCTGGTCGAGCCGTGGGCGTGCGTCGAAGACTCCTATGCGACCCGCGAACGCCGCACGCTCAAGGCCGGCGGCCGCACGCTGGTCGTCGTCGCCGAAGGGCACGCGGCGCACGGCGTGCGCGAGTGCTATGCGCCGGAGGGCGAGCCGGCGGAAGTGCGGACGGCGGCGCCGGGCGAAGTGGCGGGCCTGGCCGACGGGCAGTTCGACGACATCCTTTACTTCGGCGCCGACAAGGCCACCATCGACCTGCTCAACGATAAGCTGGCCGGCGGCGGCATCATCAACATCGTGCTTGGCGGCCGGCGGATCGGCCGGCCGGTCTCGGTCGGCGTGGGGCGGCTGCACTACGGCATGACCCGCTGGATCGGCACGACCGGGACCGATGCGGCCGAGTCGTACCGGCGGATGCCGGTCAACGGCGAGGTGCGTGCGCAGGACAGGATCCTCGTCGTCGGCGCCGCAGGGCCGATGGGCGAGATGCACGTCATCCGCAATATCTGCACCGGGCTTCCGGGCCTGCAGCTCATCGGGACGGACCTGGACGACCGGCGGATCGAGTCGTTGCGGCGGAAAGCCCAGCCGCTGGCGGAGAAGAACGGCGTGGCCTTGACGCTGGTCAATCCCCAGCAGCAGCAGGTCGACGGGCCGTTCTCGTACTTCGCGCTCATGGCGCCCGTCGGGGCGCTGGTGGCCGACGCGATCCAGAAGGCGAGCCCCGGCGCCATCATCAACGTCTTTGCCGGCATCCCGGCCCCGACGAAACACGACTTGGACCTGGATACCTATATCGAGAAACGCTGCTTCATGTTCGGCACCAGCGGTTCCACCATCGAGGACATGCATAACGTGCTCGGAAAGGTCGAACGCGGCCAGTTGGACACCAACGCGTCGGTCGATGCGATCAGCGGCATGGCGGGGGCGACCGACGGCATCGCAGCCGTGGAGAACCGCACGATGGCGGGGAAGATCATCGTCTATCCCATGTTGCATGAGGTCGGCCTGATTCGCTTGGCGCAGCTCCACACGCAGTTCCCGACGGTCGCCGGGAAGCTGGACCAGGGCAAATGGACTCGCGAAGCCGAACAGGAACTGCTGCGCGTGGCGGGAGGGAGTGGCTAAGTGCCGCACCAGGGCAAGACATTCGTCGGTTTCGGCTTCGGGCCGATCCAGAGCGCGCTGTTCCTCTACGAAGCGCATCGCTCCGGCCACTTCAGTCGCTACCTGGTTGCCGAGGTCGATGCGGCGCTGGTCCGCGCGGTGCGGGCGGCCGGCGGGCGGTACGCCATCAACATCGCCCATCCGGATCGCATCGAGCGCGTGGTGATCGAGGGCGTGCAATTGGGCGATCCGGCCGAGGCGTCAGACCGCCGTGCGCTGGTCGACGCGATCGCCGCGGCGGACGAGATGGCGACGGCGCTGCCCAGCGTGCAGTTCTATGATTCGGGTGATGCGGCGAGCGTCGTGCGGCTGCTGGCCGACGGCCTGGCGCAGCGCGACCCGTCCCGGCCGGCGATCATCTACGCGGCGGAAAACCACAACCGTGCCGCCGAGATCCTCGCTGAGCGGCTGCAGGCCAGCGTCCGGGCCGACGCCTTGGGCTCGGTGCAGACGCTCAACACCGTGATCGGCAAGATGAGCGGCGTGATCACGGACGCCGACACCATCGGCCGACTGGGCCTCGCCACCCTCACGCCCGAGACCCCGCGCGCGGTGCTCGTCGAGCCGTTCAACCACATCCTCATATCCCGCGTCACGCTGCCCGGCGTCCAGCGCGGCATCGGCGTGTTCGTGGAGAAGGATGACCTGCTGCCGTTCGAGGAGGCCAAGCTGTACGGCCACAACGCCATCCACGCGCTGATCGGATTTCTGGCCCGGCTCCGGGGCGTCACCACCATGGCCGAAGCGGCCGGGCAGGACGATATCATGGCCACCGCCCGGACGGCGTTCATCGACGAATCCGGCGCGGCCCTGGTGAAGAAATACCAGCACCTCCAGGATCCGCTGTTCACGCTCGACGGCTACCGCGCATATGCCGACGATCTGATCGAGCGCATGGTCAACCCGAACTTGAACGACTTGATCGCACGCGTGACGCGCGATGCCCCGCGCAAGCTCGGGTATGACGACCGGCTGTTCGGCACCATGCGGCTGGCGCTGCGCCACGGGATCGTGCCGACCCGGATGGCGCGCGGCGCGGCCGCCGCACTGCTGTGCGCGACGGACCACGCGCCTCACACCAGCGCGAGCGTCGGCGCCGCGCTGCGCGCGATCTGGGGCGCACAGGCCGATGACCTGGCCGACCAGCTGATCGCGCTCACCTGGCAGGCCATGCCGCGATAGGCGCCGGGCGGGCAGGAGGCGCGTGGCGCCGCGCACCGGGGGACGAGTATTGCCACATGCCTCGCACAGATGCGTTTGACCGGTACGCCGATGCGTACGACGAATGGTTCGAGCGGAACCAGGCCTGGTACGCGGCCGAGCTGGAAGCCGTCCGCCAGCTTGTGCCCGGACCCGCGGCCGATGGCTTGGAAGTCGGGGTCGGCTCGGGCAGGTTCGCCGCGCCGCTGGGGATCCGGGTCGGCGTCGAACCCTCGGAGATGATGGCGCGGAAAGCCGAACAGCGGGGGATCCGCGTCCAGCGCGCCGTGGCAGAAGACCTGCCGTTCGCGGACCACCGATTCGACTTCGTCTTGCTGGTGACGACCATCTGTTTTGTGGATGACGTCGAGGCGTGCTTCCGCGAGGCACATCGAGTGCTCAAGCCCGGCGGATGCATCATCGTGGGGTTCGTCGACCGGGAGAGCGCCCTGGGCAGGCAATATGCGGAACGGCGCAGCGCGAGCAGGTTCTACCAGGCGGCCACGTTCTTCTCCGCGCGGGAGGTGTTGCACAAGCTCGAGGAAGCCGGGTTCGGGCCGGATGAGATCAGGCAGACGCTCGTGAGCGGACCGTCCGAAACGGCTATTCTCAATGGCTGCGGAGAAGGCGCTTTTGTCGTGATCCGGGCCCGGAAACAAGACCCGCCGCACGTGCCGTGAGCCCAAGTGAGGCACCCTGCGGCGTCACGCGGCGCGCCCGTCAGGAAACACTCGATACCCGGCCTTCGACGCCTGCTGCTCACCGTGCTCCTCGATCTCCGGGAACATGCTCATCAGGTCGGTCACATCGACCAGGCCCACCGGCCGGCCTGCTTCGTCGACCACCGGCAACTCGCTGATCTTCCGCTGAGCCATCATGGCTACCGCGTCGATCATCTTCGTGCCCGTCCGGACCGTGACCGGCCGGGCCGTCATCACTTCCCGGATCGGGCGGTCCAAGGCATGCTCGCGCCGGTGCTCGAAGAGCCGCGCCAGGTCGCTGTCGGTAAAGATCCCGCTGAGCTTCCCTTGGCCGTCGACCAGCATGATGGCACCCGTGCGGCGCCCGGGCACGCTCAGGGCGACAAACGTCTCGCGGACCGTCTTCTCATCCGGCGCCACACGGCATTTGGCCAAGGGCCGCAAGTGATGATCCACCTTGCTCAACTTGCGCCCCAGGCTCCCGGCCGGATGCGAGCGGGCGAAATCCTCCCGAGCGAAGTTGCGCATCCGGCTGGTGACCAGGGCCAAGGCGTCCCCCAACGCGAGCATCGCCGTCGTGCTCGTGCTGGGCGCCAGCCCGAGCGAGCAGGCTTCGTCGAGTGCCCCGAGTTCGATGACCACGTGGGCCGCACGTCCCAAGGTGCTGTCCGTCCGCGCGGTAATCGCCAGAATGGTGACACCCAGATCCCCCAGCGAGGGGAGAATCCGCGTGATCTCCTCGGTCTCGCCGCTCTGGGACAGCATCAGCATGACATCGTTCGGGTGCACGCGGCCCAGGTCTCCGTGGACGGCTTCGGCCGGATGCAGGAAGTGGGCGCGCGTGCCTGTCGAGCCGAGCGTGGCCATGATTTTCTGTCCGACGAGCCCGGCCTTGCCCATCCCACAGACCATGACGCTGCCGCGGCAGTGGTAGAGGTATTGCACGGCCTGGCAGAACCGATGATCCAGCCGTTGGGCGATATCGAGGATCGACTGGCATTCCCGCTCGATGATCTGCCGGGCGAGCTGGAGTTGTTCGGACGGGTTGAGCGTATCCGGCTTCCGGACGGGGTCCGCACTCATCGACGGTCCTCCCTGACACGGGTCGAGGCAATGCACGGAGTTGACAGGCGGTTTGTACCACCGACGGCCGTTTAGGGCAACGCGGGTTCTGGGACGGGCGGTGGGCCGCATCGCGGGCTGGTGGCGAGCCGTTGGCACGGGCTTGCCGCGTCCACAGCACCTCCTGTGCGTCCGGCCAATCCGGCCCGGTTGCCGATCGCCGATTGCCGACCGAATCCGGGGTCTTGACAGTCCGTCGGGCAGCTGACAAACGTGGTGTTCTGCCCTGTCGCAGGCTATCTGAACGATGTGCCACCACTTGTCGAGAGCGAGGTCGACCCATGGAAGTGATTATCAGCAACACGTACGAAGAGCTCAGCAAAGCGGCCGCCGCGACGGTTGCCAAGGTACTCCATGCCAAGCCGAACGCGGTGCTTGGTTTGGCCACGGGCAGCACGCCGATCGGGCTTTACAAGGAGCTGATCCGGATGCACAAGGATGAAGGGCTCGACTTCTCGCACGTAACCACTTTCAACCTCGACGAGTACGTGGGCCTGAAGCCGGACCACCCGCAGAGCTATCGGTGTTTCATGCAGGAGAACCTGTTCAACCACATCAACATTGCGCCGCAGAACGTCCATCTTCCGTCCGCCAGTGCGGACAATTGCCAGGCGTTCTGCGAATCGTACGAGCGAATGATCATCGACTGTGGCGGGATCGACCTGCAGGTGTTGGGGATCGGCTCGGATGGCCATATCGGATTCAATGAACCGACGAGCTCGCTCGGCTCACGCACCCGCATCAAGACGCTGACTCGGCAGACGATCGAGGACAACGCGCGTTTCTTCCGGAACGGCAAGCAGGTTCCGACCTACGCGATCACGATGGGTGTCGCGACGATTCTCGAAGCCCGGCAGATCATCCTCTTGGCCAATGGCGAGGGCAAGGCGGAAGCCGTGGCGAACGCGATCGAGGGCCCGGTGAGCAGCATGTGTACGGCCAGCGCGTTGCAGTTGCACAACCAGGTGGTTTTCTACCTGGACAGCGCCGCGGCCGGCAAGCTGAAGATGCGCGAGTACTTCGAGTGGATTCAGGCCCAGATGCCTCCCGACGGCCGGTAGGACGGCCGCGGGATGGGCGTCCCGTCCGTCGGGCCGCGCGCCATGGATGGATGCTGGTCCGAGCGCAGCTGTGCCGCTGCGCGCGAGTCCGGGGGCGGTTCCCATCCGGAGTTCACCGGCCCAGGGCCGCTTTGGCTTGGGCGACGATCTGTGGCGGGGTGATTTGGAACTGGTGATAGAGTTTTTCGAACGGAGCTGAGGCTCCGAACGAGTGCATGCCGACGAATCGGCAGACGCAACCGGTGTACTTGGACCAGCCTTGTTCGATGCCCGCCTCGACGGCGACGCGGCAGGTCACGTTGGGCGGCAGCACGGAGTCGCGGTAATCGGCTGTTTGGGCGTCGAACAGTTCCCAGCAGGGCATGCTCACGACGCGTGCCTGGATCCCTTCGGCGGCCAGTTGTCGCTGGGCCTCGACGCACAGCGACAGCTCGCTGCCGGTGCCGATCAAGATGACCTCGGGCGTGCCGCCGGGCGCCTCGGCCAGGACATATCCGCCGCGCTGCAATCCGGACGCTGGGGCGTAGACGGTCCGGTCCAGCGTGGGCAGATCCTGGCGCGTGAGGACCAGTGCGGCCGGTCGGTCGGTGTGGGCGATGCTGGTCCGATAGGCCTCGGCCACCTCGTTGGCGTCGGCGGGTCGGATCACCAGCAGGTTCGGGACGGCGCGCAGGGCGGCCAGCTGTTCGACCGGCTGGTGTGTGGGTCCATCTTCTCCGACGCCGATCGAGTCGTGGGTGAAGATATAGAGGACGGGGAGCCGCATCATGGCGGCCATGCGGATCGCGGGCCGCATGTAGTCGCTGAACACGAAGAAGGTGCCGATGTAGGGCCGCAAGCCGCACAAGGCCATGCCGTTGGCGATGGCGCCCATCGCGTGTTCGCGGATGCCGAAGTGGAAATTGCGTCCGGCGGGGTTCTCGGCGCTGAAGGGCCCGGTCTTGTCGAACGTGAGCATCGTCTTATTGGACGGCGCCAGGTCGGCCGAGCCGCCCAGCAGCCAGGGGAGGTTCCGGGCGACCTGGTTGAGCACCTTGCCGGACGAAGCCCGGCTGGCCATCCCCTTCGGGTCGGCGCCGAACGGCTCGATCCCGGCGTCCCAGCCGGGCGGCAGTTGGCCGGCCCGCATCGCGTCGAGCTGTGCGGCCAGTTCCGGGTGCTGTTGGCGGTAGTCGGCCAGCTTCGTCTCCCAGGCCTCGCGCAGCGCCCGGCCCCGCGCGCCGATTCCGGCGCGGAAGTGCGCCACGACCTCGTCGGGCACCAGGAAATGCTCGTCTTCCGGCCAGCCGTAGGCCTGCTTGGTCAGCCGATTCTCCTGGGCGCCCAGCGGGGCGCCATGCGCCTCGGCCGTATCCTGGAGGTTGGGCGCGCCGTAGCCGATGTGGCTGCGGCAGATGATCAGCGTCGGGCGATCCTGGCAGGCGTGGAACGCGTCGAGCGCCTTGCGCAACGCAGGGAGGTCGTTCACGTCGTCCACTCGGAGCACCTGCCAGCCATAGCCGGCGAAACGTGCGGCCACGTCCTCGCTGAAGGCCAACGAGGTCGCGCCGTCGATGGTGATCTTGTTGTCGTCGTAGATCCAGCAGAGGTTCGACAGCTTCAAGTGCCCGGCCAACGAAGCGGCCTCGCCCGAGATCCCCTCCATGAAGTCGCCGTCGCTCGACAGGGCATACACATTGAACCCGGACAGCTCGAAGCCCGGCCGGTCGTACTGGGCGGCCAGCCACCGGGCGGCGATGGCCATGCCCACGCTGTTGCCCACGCCCTGTCCCAGCGGGCCGGTCGTCGTCTCGACGCCCGACGTGTGCTGAAACTCCGGGTGCCCTGGGCACCGGCTGCCGAGCTGCCGGAAGTTGCGGATATGATCCAGCGGGACGGCCGGTTCGTCGGTCGGCCGGCCGGCCGCGTCCAGTTGTCGGACGCCGCAGAGGTGGAGCATCGCGTAGAGGAGCATGGAGGCGTGTCCGCAACTCAGCACGAACCGGTCGCGCCCGGGCCAGGCGGGATCGGCCGGGTCGTATCGCAGCACCTCGTTGAAGAGCACGTAGGTGACGGGCGCCAGGGCCATGGGCGTGCCCGGGTGCCCGCTCTTGGCCGCATCGACCGCATCCATCGAGAGGGTGCGGATCGTATTGATGGCCAGTTGTTCCACGGATGCAGCTGCGTTGGAGGGAGCAGACATGAGTTCTCGATGCCTTCTGTGTGCGGTTCTGGGTGATGGATCAATACGGGGTCCTGTCCCGCAGGGCGATGATGCCGGCAGTTGTGCGCCGGCCGCGCCGGATGCCTCGATGTTCGGACAGAACAAGAGACCAATGTAGGGCGCACCGTCTGGCCCGTCAACGCTCGGGCGGCGGCGTGTGCCCGGGCCGGCGGGCGATCTCCATTTCGGCCCTTGTCGGCGGCCTCTCCAGGTGCACGGCCGCAGGCGCTGCGGTAAGATGGACGGCGGTGTCGGTTGGCGATCTTCAGGAGGCGTCGAAATGGCAGACATGAGCGCGATCACATCACGCGTGCACGCACTGGTCCGCGAGGGGTTTGAGCACGAGTTCGGCAGGCCGCGGCTCGCGGCCCGGGCGGACGACCAATGGCGGAGGGTCCGGGATGTCGGCACGACCTTGTGGCTCGACACGGGCGACATGGACGAAGCGACGCGGCTCTGGGCGGCGGAGTTCGACGCGCTGACCACCAACAACACGCTGCTCAACAAGGAAGTGCAGAAGGGCATCTACGACGCGCTGGTCGGCAAGGCGGCGGCGACGATCCGGGAAGTGGCGCCCGACCTGGGCGAGCATGATCTGCTGATGGAGATCGCGTTCGTCCTCAACGCGCATCATGGCCTGCGGCTCGTGGAGCAGTTCGACGCGCACGTGAGCGTCGAACTCCACACGGACCTGGCCGGCGACGTCGAGCGCACGGTGGCCTATGGCAAGCGGTACTATGCGATCTGTCCGGAACGATTCTACGTGAAGGTGCCGCTGACGCCGGCGGGCTACCTCGGCGCGCGGGAGCTGTCTCGGTCGGGCGTGCCCATCAACTTCACGCTCGGTTTCTCCGCGCGGCAGAACTACCTGGCCGCGCTGCTGACGCAACCTGCGTATGTGAACGTCTTCCTCGGCCGGCTGAACGCGTTTGTGGCCGACAACCGGCTGGGAGACGGCCGGAACGTGGGTGAGAAGGCGACGCTGGCCACCCAGCGCGCGCTGGTCAGCCTGCGCGCGTCGGGCCGCACACGCTCGCACTTGATCGGGGCCAGCATGCGGGAAGGGGGACAGGTGGCTACGCTCGCCGGGCTGGATGTGTTCACCATGCCGCCCAAGGTCGCGGAGGAGTATCGTCAGCACCCGGCCGCCACGATCACCTCGCAGGTCGACCGGGACCCCGCGGTCGCCTGGGCTCCGGGCGTCCAGCTCGGGGACTTCAACGGCGCCACGTTGTGGGACCTGCCGGAGCCGTTCCGGCAGTGTGTCGATGCGCTCCTGACGAAAGACCTTGATCGTCTCACGCCCGAGGGCCTGCAGGCGCACTTCGAACAGGCGGGGTTGGGCGACTTCCTCCCGCGCTGGTCGGACGCCGACCTGGAGACCGTCACGGCCGACGGCAAGATCCCCAAGTATGAGACCTGGAGAGAACAGCTCGCGACCAGCCGGATCGGACTCGATGCGCTGCTCAATATCAGCGGGCTCCGCTCGTTTGCCACCGACCAGCAGGCATTCGACGACCGGGTGCGGTCGCTGCTTTAAGTGGGGTGGGCTGCCCGCCTGCCGACGATGAACTGACGTTACGAGTTACCCGCCTTCAGCCGAGGATCCTTCACCATGTCCACACGCATTTCCCGCCGCGATATGCTCCGCACCGCCGCCGTGGCGGCCGGAGTCTGGACCACCTACGGCCCGCGTTCGTTCGCCCAGTCCCGGTCACCCCATGAGAAGCTGAACATCGCCGCGATCGGCGTGGGCGGTCGCGGGGGCGAGGACGTGAACGGGGTCGCGCACGAGAACATTGTCGCGCTGTGCGATGTGGACGAGCGGCAGGCCAAGGGGACTTTCGAGAGATATCCGGGCGCGAAGCGGTACAAGGATTTCCGCAAGATGCTGGACGAGATCCACGCGCAGATCGACGCCGTGGTCGTCGGCACGCCGGACCACGTGCACGCGCCGGCCGGCGTGATGGCCATGAGGCTCGGCAAGCACTGTTACTGCGAGAAGCCACTGACGCACAGCGTCTACGAGGCGCGCCTCATGGCGACCATCGCGCGTGAAAAGCAGCTGGTCACACAGATGGGGACGCAGATCCACGAGGGGACCAACTATCGGCGCGCGGTGGAGTTGGTCCAATCCGGCGCCATCGGCGCGGTCGACGAAGTCCACGTGTGGCTCGGCGCGAACTTCGACGGGCCCGCACAGCCGACGGACATGTCGCAGCCCGACGCGCCGACCGACCAGCCCCCGGTGCCCGCCGGGCTGGACTGGGACCTGTGGCTGGGACCCGCGGCCTACCGGCCCTACAGCCCGGCCTACGCGCCCTTCCGGTGGCGATACTGGTGGAACTTCGCCAACGGCCAGCTGGGCGATTTCTTCTGCCACTACTGCGACCTCGCGTTCTGGGCGCTCCAGCTCCGGCACCCGACGACCATCGAGGCGGTCGGGCCCGTGCACCCGGAAAGCACCGCCAACTGGACGATCGCCCGACAGACGTACCCGTCGCGTGGCGACCTGCCGCCCGTGACGCTGCATTGGTACAACGGCGGCGCCTATCCCGCGCTGGTCAAGGAACGGCAGGTTCCGCAGTGGGGCAGCGCCGTGCTGTTCATCGGATCGCGCGGCATGTTGATCGCGGACTACTCCCGGCACCAGTTGCTGCCGGAAGCGCAGTACGCCGACTACCAGCGGCCCGAACCGTTCATCCCCGACTCGATCGGGCATCACCGCGAGTGGACGGAGGCTTGCAAGACGGGCGGCCCGACGACCTGCAACTTCGACTATTCCGGCGCGCTGACCGAAGCGGCGCTGCTGTGCAACGTCGCGCTGCGAACCGGCCAGAAGCTGGAGTGGGACGCCGAGCGTCTGGAGGTGACCAATTGCCCGGAAGCCGCCGCGCTGATCCGCCGCGAGTACCGGGAGGGATGGGTCTTGTGACGCGCCCCGGGTAGCGGTCGCGCCGGACGCGCGCCACCCGGCGCCCGGCGGGTGTCGTGGTCCCGCGATCAGCGTCGCCAGGTCGGCTTCTTGCGCCGCGCGCGGGGGTGTCGCGCGGGCCGTTGCTGGCGGGCGACGTCCTCGAGTGTGCCGCCGGGTATCTTATCGATCAGCTCGACCACCCGGGCCACGGCCCGCAGGCGGGACGCGGCTCCGGCTGCGTCGGTCTTGCCCAAGCGCGGCGCGCGGCGCGCCGGCTCTTCGGCAGCCGGCGCGAGTTCGAATCGCACCGGCTGGCCCAGTCTGATCTGTGGCGGCGCGCCCGGGCCGCCCAAGGCCGTGAAGTGGAAGAACACGTGCGGGCCGAGATCGGGCCGGATGAAGCCGTACCCTTTGTCGGGGAAATACTGAACGACCGTGCCGTAACGCATAGCGCTATCCAACTTGGCCCTTCGCGAATGATGATGTGTGGGACGGCCTCTGCCGGCTCGCGGCGAACCGGTCCTCAGCCCTCGGATACGGACGCGGATCGCAAGGTGAGGATGTCGAACCGGGACGGATGCTCGTGCGCAGCCCAGGCGATGCCGCGCAACAGCAGCAGGCGGAAGTAGGGATGGTCGAAAGTGAAGTTGTTGTGGCCCAGGACGCAGCCGAAGACCCGCCCTTTGCCCGGCTCGTACGTCCAGAACATCGGCTGCGCCGACGGCTCGTGCGATCCGGTGTCCGGCTCCTCTTCGCTCGTGGCCAGCACATGGACGCGGTCCGCGTGCAGAGGAGGCGTGGGAGGGAAGTAGCTTTCATCTTCCAGCGGAATCGTGCGTGGCAGGCCGGCACAGATCGGATTGTCGGGTTGCGTGATCGTCAGCTTGATGGAACCGTGGCGATACTTCGTGAACCCGCCGACGCCCGTCAGGTCGGCCAGCTCCTCGGAGAACGCAGGCTGGGTCCAGGTCGCAGAGTGGATGACAACCAGCCCGCCGCCGCGCTGCAGGAACCGGCGCACTTGCGCGATCCGCTCGGCGTCCCAGGCAATGTAACAGAACGCCACGACCACGTCGGCGCTCGCCCACTGCTCGGCACTCGGCCATGGCCGGGCCGTGACCAGATGCACGTGCGGCGCGCCGGCCGCCAGCGCGGCGTCCGGCAGGTCGGGGCCCGCCAGGTTGGCGGCCGGCTCGGTCGATGCCGACTCGCCGCCCAGCAACAGGGCCCAGCGCGACTGCCAGCGCGGGTAGTCGTGTTCACCGGGGCCGTGGTCTTTCGCGTCGGCCAGCAGCAACAGGGTCAGGTCGCGCAGCGGCGTCTCCAGCGGCTGATCGGCCCGCGCGGCCGCCAACACCTGCCGGACCTCGCTGCGCGCGGGCGGCGCGGGCGGGTCGGCGGCCCGGGCAGACAGAGGTGAAATCGCGGCGCCGAGCATCAGTGCACCGCACGAGACCAGTAGCTGACGCGATCGGAGCATGGTATTTCTCCTCGGCAAATGTCCAAGCGGCTGACTCCCAGTCTACTCAAGCGGGCAGTTCCGCGCGAGCGGGGAGGCGTGCGGGCACCGCCCGGGAGTCGCCGACCGGCCTGGCGACCGCCGTCTGTGCCGACCGAAGAGCAAGATCAGCGCCACCGGCCGGGGCTCGTCACACGCCGTCACGGGCTATTGTTTCTGCTTCTGGTAGACGCGGATGTAATCGATTTCGAATGCGCCTCCTCGTTGCGGACCAACCCGCGTTCGAACGTCCAGTTGGCCGGATCAGGCCGTCCGTCCCGATCGAATTCGTCGGACCAGACCAGGCGGTAGCCTTCTTCGGCGTACAGCTGGGCCGGGTCCGTGGTCGCGGTCCGCGTCGCGTCCGCTTCTTGAGCCGCAGCATAGAAGCGGCCGACGATCAGGGAGAGGGCCAGGCCCGTGAGGAGAATGCGTCTGTTCATGGTTGCACCGCTGGTGTTGCTGGGTCGGTTGAACGTCCAATCTGATGGTCAATCACACGCTCGATCGCGCGCCGGCAGACGGGGCAGAAGCCGACCGGATGGCGGCTGAACATGATGCAGTCCACCATCGGCCGGAACAGCCCTTTCGTTTCATAGCTGGCCCCTTCGAAGGCGCCGACGCGGTCCGCGTAAGGGCTGGCTTGCAGGATCTCGGCCGCCGAGCGCCGTGGGGCGGCGGCCGACTGCCGTTCGTCGCGGTCGCTCCCGGCCGTCCGGGGCTGGCCGCCCCGCAGCGCGCGCGACGTAGCGGCTTCGTACGCCTCTTTCTCCCACGGGGTTGGCACCGGCGTGTCGGGCGCGATCAGGTCCTGCCACTTGCAGCCGCTCGCATCCAGCAGGGCCGTGATGTTGGGCTCCCACGGCTCGTACGCCGGCAGCTTGCCGGTCTCGTACGCCACGTTCGACACGTAGTATTCATCGCCCAAGCCGGCCAGGTGATGGCCGAACTCGTGCACGATGATGTAGTCCGCAGCCTGGCAATCGGCGGCAACCGTGGTCTGGTCATTGTAGATCCCGCCGCCGCCGTACTTCTTGTTGTTGAGCAACACGATCAGGTTGTCGTACGGGGCCGCCGAGGCGACGTCGCGCAACGTGCGATTGTCAATCGTCAGCGCGTATCGTTCCAGGTCAAACGTGTCATACTGGCACGACAGGGCGGACCGGCGGAAGACGCCGTCGCGCGGTTGCGCGATGCCGCTCTGAGGCGACACCACGTCGATTGCTCTGACGTTGAAATCCGAGCGACGCGACGCGAAGGGCTCCGCGGAGAACAGGAACCCGGCCAACCGCCGCACGTCGGCGTGATACTTCTCCGTTTCCTCCGCCGTGTATCCATCGCCCAAGAACAACAGATCCACCTTCTGGGACGGCGGGCCGTGCTCGAACAGGGTCCAGACGTTCGCCCGGGCGGGCAGGTTCACGTTGGTGACGAACCGGGAATCAGGGTCGATCGGTGCCGACCACAACTCCCGCCAATCCCCTTCATGACGCCGCTTGATCATCACATCCACGGGCCGGCGCGGCCATGGGAATCGCAGTGACTCGTGGAATGTCCCCCACTGTTGCTTCGCCGGAGCCGTCGTCTGCCACTCGCCAAACACGCTGCAGTACCCGCGCGCATAGAGCAACCGTTTCGACTGCCGATCGCGCACTTCAAAGCAGTACTGGCCGAGGTCCAACGTGTCAGCCAATCGGCTGCGGCCGCCCGCCCAGCCGCCATCCGCGACGACGCGCTCCAGCGCAATCCGATCCTCCTCCGCGTCGCCCGAATGGTAGTAATCCACACGCATCGTCTCGGGTAGGAAGTCGTCATCAAAGGCGATTGCCGGGTTGGCCGGGTCATCACCCGGCAGGGGTGCCGCGCCCGCCACGCCGGGCCGCCCCGGCAACGCCCCGCCGGCTGCGAAGACCACGGGGATCAGCCACGCGACGCGCCGCAGCCACCGACACACAACTTGCCAACGGACCATCAGCAGCTCCTCGGGAATAATTGCACACCTGGACCACCTGTCGGCGTCTCTCCTTGTTACCAGATTGCCCCGGGTGATGGGAGTAGGGGGGCTGCAGGTCGGCCGCGAGTTGCAATGGGTATCTCAGCGGCTAGACTGAGAGCGTGTCGAAACCACCAAGGGAAGGTGCTTTGCCCACCGCATGAGGCGCATACACGTTCAATGGGGAGTCCCCGGCATGGTATATCGAATCGTGGCGGCTTGTGGTTGTCTGGCCCTGCTGACATCAGCTGCGGCGCTTGCTCAAGATGCGAAGACGTCGGAGGCGAAGGCCCCGCCGCCCAAGGTGAAAACGTTGGAGGAACTGACGCGAGATGTGCAGGGCCTGCAGCAGCAGCTTGCGGCGATCAGCGCGAACCTGACGAACCTGGCGAAGGCCGTGGGTGACAATGTTCAAGAGACCGGACAGAACCAGCGAGCTATTGAGCAGAACGCGGAGAACATCGCGCGCATCACCGATGTCATCCAGACCGAGCTGTCGAAGCAACAGCGGATCCTCGAGGCGATTTCGCAGAAAGACTCGGCCGGACATGACGTGCTGAGGCTCAGCGCGATCATGGAGCAGAGTGGGGAGTTCCGTGGCGACATGCGCAAGGCGGTGCAGCAGTCGTTGGAAACGCATGGCGATTTCTCGATCCACAATCGCATGGCGACCGTCCAGCAGGTCGTGGTGAACCAGCGGCCGTACCGCTTGAACCCGGACGAGATCTTGACCTTGAAGGTCCCCGTCGGGACCGTCACGGCGCAATTGCCGGGCCAGGCCCTGACCAACTGGACGGTCAGCGCGCCCAGCTACAGTCAGCGCGTCGAGATTGTGCCGGATGTGAACACGCGGACCGTGTATCGTCCAGTCTCGGGCGATTCGGGCGTGACCTCGTATGAATGGCTGCCGCGGCCGTGGGATCCAATCTATCTTGTGCCGTTGCCGTCACTGCCGCCGGCCTACGTGGAGTCTCCGCCGGCCTACTGGCTGCCGTTCTAGGATCGAGCCGGCGCCGGGCGCTGGACCCATTGCTGCCAGCGGCGCTGCAGGTCGGCTGTGCCGCTGATGCGATAGTACCGGGACAGGGCGGCGTCCCAGCCGGCCTGGTTGGCGTACTGGCCGAACTCGAGCAGCGTGCGCTTGTCGCCGCACTGCAACAGGAACGCTGTCAGGGACGCGGCGGCGGCGTAAGCCGCCCCGTCGCGTGCGTCGATGTTCGGGCTGTCGAGCAGTCCTCGCAGGTCCGGCCACTTTCCGGCCGTGATGAGCCAGGACAAGGTGCGTTGCCGCGTTGCCTGCCGGGCGTCGTCGTCGTAGCTGCTGGCGATGCCCTCTTCGAGCCACGCGGCCAACCGATGCGGATGCGGGAATCGCGTGGCCAGGACCACGTGGACCATCTCGTGGGCCATCGTGCTGCCAAGCGCTCCATCGGGAGTCGAGGTCAGGTAGAGTGTGTGGTACTTGATCTTGGGGTCGTCCTTGGCCCAGGTCAGCCCAGCGTCCCGTAGGTCGCTGAACGACACGTTGATCGTCGTGAGCCCCACGCTCGGCGGCAGCTCCTCACCCAACCACTCCCTGGCGATCTCGCGGCGCCAGGCTTCCGCGGCCCGCAGCACCTCGCGCGCATATCTCTCCGCGTCCTGCCGCGTGGGGATCGGCGGCGTGAACACGGTGAAATTGTCACTCATCGCAAAGCCGGCGGCCTCCACCCGCGCGGCGGCGAAAGCTGCCAGCACGCAGCACAAGAACGGCATGATCCTCATCGGTCCCTCCGTGGGCCTTGCTCGCGGCCCTTCCTGGTACGCATCGCTCGCGCGATGACGGTCGCTGCCGCCGGGCCGGCAGGCTGGTCGTGCAACATCCGTTCCGCGGACGATGTCGACGTCATGCGGGACCGGTGTTGTAACACACTCCCCGCGTAGCTCAAACGTCAAATCGGTGCTAGCAGCGGGCTCGGCAGGGAGGCGGCGAGCCGGCATTCGAGGTTCGATGTGGCGATCTCCAGCACGGTTGTCCGGTACAATGGGGCCATGCACATGATGACCCTCCAGTCCGGCAGCAACGGCAACTGCATCTTCGTGGAAGCCAACGGCGTCCGTCTGCTGATCGACGCCGGGATCAGTGGCATTCAGATGCAGCGGCGTCTCGAAGCCCATGGCGTGGCGCCGTGTACGATTGACGCGTTGCTGATCTCGCACGACCACCGCGACCATGTGCGGGGGCTGGGAGTCTACCAGCGGAAGTATGGGATGCCGGTCTACATAACGCGTTCCACGTTGGAGACAGCTCGCCGTCGGACGAAGCTTGGGCCGCTGCACGAGCACGGAATCCGCTATTTCCGGTCGGGGGAATCCGTGCGCGTGGCAGGTGTGACGGTCGAGACGATTCCGACACCTCACGATGGGGTCGACGGCGTAGGGTTCGTGGTGGACGATGGCACCTGTCGGCTGGGGGTGTTGACCGACCTGGGGCACGTTTTCCCGGGTCTGGAGGACGTCCTCCAATCGCTCGATGCGGTGCTATTGGAGAGCAACTACGATCCTGACATGCTCGACCGCGGTCCCTACCCGGCGTCCTTGCAGGAGCGAATCCGGGGTCCCGCCGGGCATCTGTCCAACGTCGAGTCGGCCGAATTGCTGCGACGCGCCTTCCAAGGTCGCCTGCGGTGGGCCTGCCTGGGCCATCTTTCGGAACAGAACAATACGCCGGCCGTGGCGATCAAGACGCACCAGGAGATGCTCGGGCCAGGTCGCCCTCTCTACCTAGCCAGCCGGCATAGGGCGTCCGGGGTGTTCGAGGTTTGAGCCGTTTTCTGGGGTCCGAACCGGACAAATCCATTGACATTGCCAGTCCGTGGGTTTAGATTGCCAATATTAGGGGGGGCTCCGTCTCTTCTTGACGGTCGTAGAAAACTATTGGCTCATTCGACAGGCTGACCGCGTCGCCGGATTCCTAATTCGTACACGAGGGTTCATCGTATGGTTCAAGCAACCGCATCGCGCCGGCGTGTCCGGGGATTTACGTTAGTGGAACTTCTGGTGGTGATCGCCATCATTGGGATTCTTGTGGCATTGCTGCTGCCCGCCGTGCAGGCTGCTCGCGAAGCAGCCCGCCGCATGCAGTGCAGCAACCACTTGAAGCAGATCGGGCTGGCGATGCACAACTACCACGATGTCCACAAGTCCTTCCCGTTCGCGTACATGATCGATCTGAGCACGTTCAATCTGCAGAACTGGGGCGCACTGGTCCTGCCGTTTATCGAACAGTCCGTGCTCGCCGACCGGTACTCGTATGCAGTGCCCAGTTTCGATCAAGCGGGCGTGTTCGGCTTCCCGGCTCAGCAGGTGGCCGCGAACCTCGAGGTGGTCAAGGCCCACCTGCCGGTCTTCGTCTGCCCGTCGGCGCAGCACAGTATGCTGAATCAGTACCAGGGCGGGCTGCCCGCGGGTGCTGCCGGGCCCGGCATCCCACCGGTGAACATGACCTGGACGATGGGGATCTCGGATTACTGCGTCTCGACGGGCGTGCGGGGCACGTATGCCAGAATTGCGTATTCGGGAAACGCCGGCGGGTCACGTCACGGGGCGCTGCAGCCGGTTGCGGAACCGGTCTCCGATAACCGTGACAGCCGGTTGTCGAACATCAAGGACGGGACCTCCTTGACGATCATGCTCGGCGAGCGGCTCGGGGGGGCGGACATCTATTTTCGTCGCAATCTGGTCGACCTGGGGCCGCTCAACGGCGCCAACGGCGGCGGCTGGGCGGACTTCCTGAATGGCGAACACTGGTTGGCCGGCGCGCTCTTTGACGGTACTCCCGGCCCGGACGGCGGCCCGTGCGCGATCAACTGCACCAACCTGCGAGGCGGTGGGTTCTATGCCTTCCATCCCAGCGGCTGTTTCTTCCTGCTGTGTGATGGGTCGGTGCATTTCATCAGCGACTCGGTCAACGCGTTCGTCCTGGCTTCGATGATCACCCGCGAAAAGGGCGAGATCTTCGAGAATCTTGATAATTGATTGGAATGGCTGACGTTGGCAGGCGCAGGGCCCGCCGCGTGGCCCTGCGCCCTTCTGCAAGACACGAAGTAATGGGAGTGCAGTTCGGATGCGACGACTCGCGTTGGTGATTGCCCTGTGTGTGATCTGTTGCTCCTGCAAAGAGTCCGTGCAGCGCAAGGCGACCTATCCCGTCACGGGAATTGTGTTGGTCGACGGGCAGCCGGTTGAACAGATCGCCATTCGCTGTATCAGCAAGACCGGGATGGACAAAGCGGACCCCACGGAATCGTCCTGCTTCACGGACAAGGAAGGGAAGTTCAAAATCGCGACCTATCAGCAGGACGATGGCGTCCCAGTTGGCAGCTACGTGCTCACCTTCCAGTGGGGAGAGCGGAACCTGTTCTCGGGCCAGTATTCGGGTGACAAGTTCAACGGGAAGTATTCGGATCCCGCGACGTCGCAATTCGGATTCGACGTGAAGGAAGGGGTGCCCACGGATTTGGGAACCATTGAACTGTCGACGAAGTAGTCCGCGGGTTTTTGGCCGAGGTTGCTTTCCGCCCGCGCTGCATGCCCGGCTGTTGTGATGCCCGGTTACTCTCGCGCACGATCGGCCGTGGTCGGCGGTTGCCGCAGGCGGATCAGCCAGGCCGCCTTTTCCTTCTGGGGGTTGGTGCCCGTCCCGACGATAACCGTGGCGTCGTCCGAGATGTCGGTCGCGTCTTCCAGTTGCCATCCTGAGGCGGAAGGGACGCCGTGCACCAGCGTGGTGAGCGACTGCATTCCGTGCTCGGCGGTCCACACGAACGCGGCTGGTCCGGTAGGTCCCGTGGCGCGTCCCACCACCACCTTCCCATCCCCGGACACTGCCTTGGCGCCGCTCCAGAACTCGCCGCCCGGCAGATCGCCCAGCGCCGTCATGCCCTCCTCGGCGGTCCACCGGAACGCTTCTGCTCCGCTGGCGGACCTTGCCCGGCCCACGACGACCGCACCGTCGCGCGAGACGCCTTCCGCCATGCTGGAGAAGCTGCCGCCGGCCAGATCCCCGAGACCCTGCATTCCCGACTCGGCCGTCCAACGAAACGCCTCGGTGCCGTCGTTCGTGCTGCCGTAACCCACCACCACCTTCCCATCGGATGAGACGGCGGTCGCGGCACTCCGATTCAGGCCGCCCGGCAGGTCGCCCAGGAGCATCAACCCGTGCTCTTGCGTCCAGCGGAATGCCGCCTTGCCCTGCACGCCCACAATGACCTGGCCGTCGGCCGACACGCCGTACGCCGCGCTCGTGGCGGACGGCTCCAGCGTGCCCAAGCCCACCATGCCTTCGGCGCGAGTCCAACGGAACGCTTGGCGTCCTTGGCCCGTCTCGCTCTCCCCCACAACGACCCGGCCGTGGTCCGACACGTCGTAAGCCGTGCTGAAAAACTCAGCCCCGGGCGGCGACAGTGCGCCCAGGCCCTGCATCGGGCCGGGTTTGATCCAGAGAAAGGCTTCATCGCCACGCGTTACGCCCAGGCCGATCGACGAGAGGCTGGCACCCACCGCCGCCTGGCCATCGGCCGAGAGTCCGTATGCGCAACTCGACGCGCCGAACTCCCCGGAGCCGCGTAAGTTGTGTAAGGCCGTGAATTCCCATTCGGCAGCGGGCGCCGGACGCAATGCGACGACCAGCGCCAACAAGATCACCGTGCCAATACGCATGGCGATGTACCCCACGTGCCACGATGCGCGGAAAACGACGGAAGGTACTTCCAGTCTATTCCACCCGATCGGCCGTGGAAACCGAACGCGCGGCTACCATTCCAACCCGATGTTCAGCCCGTGCAGGCAGAGGGTCGAGTCGCTCATCAGAACTGCGGGGCGGGCAGGTCCCCCGAGCGCACCCCCGTTGAGCTGCGTGGGATTGACGCACAAGTCCAACTGATCGCCTGTCCGGACTATATGATCGGCCGCCATGAGCGAGTACCCGACCGTCAGGGCCAGGTGATGGGTGAGCTGTCGGCGCAGCCGGATGCTCAGCTCCGGCAGCGTGGCGAAGCGGCTGGAATGGTGGCGTCCGAGGTTGGTCGGGAGGGCCAGCAGTCCGCCGGGCACGATCACAGCCGAGCCGTCTGGGGATTCGATCAGGGTGTCGCCGCCGATTTCCACCGTGCGCGCGACGCCGCCCAGCGCGATCCTGGCCACGACTTCCCAAGTCCATCTGCCCGTCTCCCGCCGCCACTGCACGCCCAAGTCGCCGCCGTGGAACTCGTTCCACGTGCTGACGCCCTCCAGAATGTCAAACGTCGTGCCCATGGCGACGGCGCCGCCCGGTTCCGTGACCAGTATCTGCTCGCGCGCGTCCCACCGCTCCTGCAGCTCGAGGTAACGATACCCGGTCAGCCATGCAAGGCTGCCGCGGCTGCCCCTGAGCCACTCCCGGCGGAACATCACGCCGGCCGCGCGCAGGTCGCTCGACGTCTCGATCGCGATGCCGCCGGCGACCACATACGGCAGCGCGATCAGCTGTGCATCCTGCCGGCCCAACTCGGTGTTGAAAAACGGGCGCGCCAGAATCGCCTGCTCCGACCAGTCCGCCTGAAAGTCGCCCGAGTGCTGCCCGTCTCCCAACCACAGGTAATCGAACTGCAACTCGGAGTCCATCAACGCGTCGAACCAATGGCCCAGCCGCACTCCGAGCGACGTGCGAAAACCACTGCGCGCTCGCTCGTCCACCCCGCGACCACCCAAGAGGGTGCGCGTTCCCGGTTCACCCCATACGCCCGCGTCCTCCCGCGGTGTCCCCGCCGGGCTTGTCGTCACCAGGGGCGGCAGCTCATTGCCGCGCATCCACCAGAGCAGGTACTCCGCCTCCACCCACAACGGGCTCGTGTTGGCGTAGATGCTGCCGGCATACAGATCCCAATCGCTCATCGCACGCGGGCCGGGCGCCGGCGCGGGTAGCGGCGGTGCCGCGACCGGCGTCACACTCTCCAGAATTCCCTCCGGCGCTGGAAACGCGTCGCCATCCTGTGCGGCAAGCTGCGCGGCAATGAGCAGGGCGACCGCCCAGGCCATCAGCCTCGGGAGCGGCGCATGTGGTTGCATCATGATGCTAGCTGCCTCATGCGGAGAGAAACGCTTGCCCTGTGCGGCACCCTGCTGCGAGAGGGACCTGGGCCGACGGCGCGGCGCGCGCGTGGCGGCGCGTACACCTGTTCTTTATCGGTGTTCCGCCTGCGCAAAGTTTTCCGATTTTGCGGAGAATATCGTCACCTGGCGGGTCGCCAGGTGGTGGGCGTCAGAGGCGTCTGAGTCTGCGCCGGCCCGGTAGACATGGCCAACGGTTGCGAGGCCGCGCCCTGACAGGTTCCCGATTGATGGACGATCTTGCACGTCCTGGGGAGCTGCTGCTGGAGTTCCGCTACAGCCTTGGCCGTCACGTGGGTGTTGAGGAGGAAGAGCAATTGGAGTTGTTGCATCTGGGCCAGGGTGGGGATCGCCGCATCATCGACGGCCGTATCGCCGAGACAGAGTCTTTCCAAGGTCTTGATCTGCGCGATTTCGGGCACTGCCGCGCTCGTGATGCGCGTGCCGTTGAGCACGAGGGTTGTGAGGCGGGGGAAGTGCGCCAGGTGAGCCACCCCGGCGTCGGTGATCCGGGACTGGGTGAGGTCGAGCAGCTCGAGGTCCGTCAGCGCGGCGAGTGGTTCCAGGCCGGCATCGGTGATGTTGCCATTCAACACGAGCGTGCGTAGGCGGCTCATCTGTCCGACGTATGTCAGGGCGCCGTCGGTAATGCGGTTTCCGGAGATGCTCAGCAGCTCCAGGGCGGGATGTGCGGCCAGCGGTGCGAGGCCGTCGTCGGTCAAGCGGCACTGAGGTGTGGCCACGATCACGACGGTGCGCAGCCCCGGCAGGGCGCTGGCCAGGGCGAGTGTCCGATCATTCGCATCCGCGCCTTTGAAGCTGGCGCCGGTCACGCGGTTGACATCGTTCCACCACAGCCGCGTCTCGCGCAGACGGGTCAGCTCCGCCGCCGCGAACCGCTCGGCGGCCGTCAGCGGCCGGTCGATCTCGGGCTCCGCGCTCGACCTGGCCGGCTCTTGGGCAGCGGCCGTGCCCGGCGCGTGGGCGCCCAGGAGGCTTATCAGGACGGTGCACCAGAGACCGGTGGACAGGCGCATGGCGTAGCTCCCATGGACAGGTCACTTGAACGAGATCGAGGAGAGTGCCCCTTTGTTGACCAGCACGACGGGGCTTTCCAGCCAGCCGCCTTCGCAGGCGTCGTCCTGGATCCTGGCGGTCGTGAGCGGGAAGAATGTCGCGGCCTCCAGCGACAGGTAGGACTGCGGATCGGTCGCCGCCTTGGTGTGGATGCGGCCTTCCACCACGATCGTGGGCAGGGTGATCACCACATCCAACGTCTTGCGGGCCAGCGACGCGAAGAACACCTTGCTCTCGGTGCGGCGGTCCTCGCCCAGCAGGATGACCAGATGGATGTTGTCCTTGATCAGCACGGTGTGGCTCAGTTCGACCAGCGCGTGGCTTTCCGCACGCGGGCACACGCGGACGTTGTCCAGCTTCATGAACCGGGTGTACTGATCGTTCAATACGTCGAGCAATCGGCCGGTGCCCGTGTCGACCGTTCCACGCGCATCATGGTGGGAGAGCACGAAGATGGCGGTTGCGGAATGGCCGGTCACGATGTTTCCCCTGGACCACGGTTGGTCAGCCGATCGCCGGACGCACGGTGATCGCGTCCAGTCACCGGCGTGCGGCCCTCGTGCGATGCATCGGTCAGGCAGTCGATGCAGCTTGAGCGACTGCCGGCGGTGGCGGTCCAAGTGCGGTGAGTCTTGGGTCGTGGTAGGGATTAGGGCGGTTATGCGGCGGATGGGGCGTTTGCCCCGGCGTCCGAATTATGCGGGTTAAGCGGGATATGCGCCCGCTGCGCGCAGCGCGTACGGCCTTGATCGGGTGTATGTTCCGCAACGGTGGCAAGGCACGCCTGGGGATCTCCGGAGCGGAGGATCGGCCGGCACCTCCCTCAACGAGAGGATCTGCAACCTAGACTTGCCGAGGGTGTTGGGAGATGGCCCTGACGGACATGGCTCGACACGAGGTCGTCGTATGACTTCGGCATTCAATACTCCACGGACCGTGTGATCATGACCGCACTTGGTAATGCACCGCCGGCCGGCAGCCTGTTGGCCGCGATCTTCTCGGACGAGACCTTCCTGCCGGCCGAGCCCAGCTCGATCGAAGAGACCGGGCTGTCGGCCACATTGATCGAAGCGTTGATCAGCAAGTACGTGATGGTCGTCGGCTCGGCCAGCGGCCGGCAGATTGCCGAACAGATCTGTCTGCCGTTCGGCATTCTGGAGGGGATCTACCGCAACTTGCGTCAGCGCCAGATCCTCGTCCATTCCGCCGCCGCCCAGATGAACGATTACTATTACATCCTCACGGAACAGGGGCGGCAGTTCGCCCAGCGGCTGATGGAATCGTGCGCCTACGTGGGCGCCGCGCCGGTGCCGTTGGTGGATTACGTCGTGTCGGTGGAAGCTCAGACGATTCGCGCGGAGGCGCCCAGGCGGCAGCACCTGGCCAAGGCGTTCTCCGACATCTCCGTGGAACCGGAGCTGTTCGACCAGTTGGGCCCGGCCATCAATTCGGGCGCCGGGTTGTTCCTCTACGGAGCGCCCGGCAACGGCAAGACGACCCTGGCCGCGCGGATCACGATGTGTTTCGGCCAGGACATCTGGATCCCCAAGACGCTCACGGAAGACGGGCAGCTGATCAAGTTGTACGACGCGGCCTACCACCACTGTGAAACCGCGAACGAGAAGAGCCTGTTGAAGAGCACGGACCACGACCGACGCTGGATTAAGATCCGGCGGCCGACGGTGATCGTGGGCGGCGAGTTGACCCTCGATGCCCTGGAGATCCGCCATGATCCGGTAAGCAATGTGAGCGAGGCGCCGCTGCAGCTCAAGAGCAACTGCGGCTGCCTGCTGGTCGACGACTTCGGTCGCCAACGGATCGAGCCGACGGAACTGCTCAATCGCTGGATCATCCCGCTGGAGAACCGCCAGGACTTCCTGACCATCGCCACGGGCAAGAAGATCCAGGTGCCGTTCGAGCAGCTGATCATCTTCTCGACCAACCTGGATCCGACCGACCTGACCGACGAAGCGTTCCTGCGGCGGATTCCCTACAAAATCGAGGTCAACGATCCATCGATCGACGAATTCCACCGGCTCTTTGAGACCCTCTGCCGGACGTTCCACTGCGAGTACCGTCGGGAGGTCGTGAACGAGCTCATCAAGCGCCACTACGAGCCGTACCATCGGCCGCTGCGGCGCTGCCACCCGCGCGACCTGCTCTTGCAGATCCGAAACTACTGTGCGTACAACGACTACGTGATGGAGATGACCACGGAGCATTTGGATCGCGTGGTGCGCAGCTACTTCACGGCGCTGTCCGGCATGGGCGATCTGCCGGTGGCGGCCGCGCCACAGCCGGCCCGACCGAGCACGTGCGGGGTTACTGAAGCCCTGCACGAGTCATGAGCTAGCTCTGCCAGTCGACATCGGAAACGACCAGGTAGTGGCTGGTGAGCGAATAGGCCTGGTCCGGGGCGAATGAATCGGCGTGCAGCGGTTCGCTCAGCGCCGCCAGCCCGCTGCGGTAGATCATGCCCAGCGGCTGGTCGTGGCGCAGGACGATCACCACATGGTGCGATTGGGCGTCCGCCATGAAGAACTCCATCAGCGCCGCGAAGCTCTCGGTCTCGTGAACCGTCGCCACTTCGTGCGTGAGGTAGTCGCTCACCTTCGCCTTCTTCCCGATGGAAGACAGGTCCTCCGGCAGCTGGTCGGCGCTCAACAGGCCCAGCAGCCGGCCTTGGCGATCGACGACGGGCAGCTCGGTGAGCCGCGACTGGGTGAGCAATTCCGCGGCCTCGACGGCGTCCTGGTCGGCCAGGACGAACTGCGGGCAGGGGACCATCACATCCCGGGCGACGGTGTTCTCAAACAGGCGGCCTTGACGGGCGAGATCTTCCCACTCGCGGGTCTCCCCGTCAAACTGGCCGCACCGCGCGACACAATTGCGCCCCGACGACTTCGCCAACCGGACGGCCGTCTCCGCCCGCGCCATCAGCTCGTCGGCACTGGTGACTCCGTTCATCGTCCCGGCCACGCCCAGGCTCGCGGTCACGCGCACCGTCTCGTGGTGCACGGGGATGTCCAGGTGCGCCACGGCCTGCCGGAGCATCTCGGCCCAGGCCAACGCGCGGGCGTCCGAGGCGTTGGGCAGCAGGGCCGCGAAGCGCCCGTCGCCGAGACTGGCCAGATACTTGCAATCGCCGGCCATGCTCTTGATCTGGCCGGCCACCGCCCGCAGGATCTCGTCCCCCGCGCCGTAGCCGTACAGGTGGTTGAAATGGCCGAGGAAGTCCAGGTCCAGGAGCACGCAGGAGAGTTCATGGTCCCCGCCGCCGGCCAGCTCGCTCTGCAAGCGATCGCGGAATGCCGAGTCGCTCAACAAGCCCGTCAAATGGTCCACGGCCGCCTGCGCCCGCATTCGCCGCTCGTACTCGATCACGCGCGCCCCGCAGCGGAGGCGGGCCAGCAGTTCGCCGAACACCACCGGCTTGGCCAGGAAGTCGTCGACGCCGGCCATCATCGCCTCGGTCACCCCCTCGATCTGCGCGTCGCGCAACATCAGGAATGTGTACGAGTATCCGTGACGGCTCCGGGCGAACAGCTGCCGGCAGTGCTCCGTGCTCATGCTGTCGCCGTCCACGATCAGGAAGTCCGGTGGCGAGGCCCTGCACACGGCGATGGCCTGCTGGACATCGGTGACCGGATTGACATCGAAACCGAACGCGGTCAGGAACCGTGCGAGGCGTCGGAGCGTCTTGCGGTCCTCTGCGACCACCATCAGTCGGAATGGTCTGGAACTCATCGGGGTGGCGCCTTCTTCTTTTACGTTGCCGCCGGTCCACAGCCGGTACGATCACGGCTCGGCATTCGCCAACGGCCCTCTGGCGTGCGTGCGAACACCATGCACCCAACTCTACTACATAACCCTCGCCCGAGCCGGCAAAACGCCCCCGCTCGCTCGGGGGCCGCCCCGGAGGCCGCCGCACCCCCGCCCGCGCGTGAGGTGAAAACGCCGCACGAGCCCCGACATGTGGCGGTTTCGCCACGCCGGACATGCTCCGGCCGGCCCGGACCGCCCAGGGGAGGATTCCTCACCCCGCGGGTCGGCAGATGCTATGTTTTTACACGACCAATGACTGTCGCCGCGGACAATAGGTGCGGCTTCCACTCCCGTGACAGGGTCTATCGACAATGCGCACCCGCATATTGAACGACACCAGCAGCGCGGCCCCGTGGTTCGAGTACTACCAGGTGGGCAACAGCCGGCCCATCAAGCAGGCGATCGGCGAGTTGCCCTATGTCATCGGGCGGGATGAGTCGGCCGATTTCTGCGTCGAATCAAGCCGCGTGTCGCGCAAGCACGTGATGATCGACCGCCGAGACGGTGGATTCATACTGCGCGACCTGGAAAGCACCAATGGCACCTATGTCAACGGGAAGCGGATCACGGAAGTCACGTTGGTCGATGGCGACGTCATCGTCATCGCGGACTTCGAACTGACGTTCTTCAGCGGCATGCAGCCGCTGCGCGCGACGGCGACCCAGGTCATGACCCAGCCGGTCAGCGAACAGCTGACCAATGCCAACGACCTGATCATCCAGGTGCGCCGCCTGCACGAACGGATCACGCATCGGGCGATCAAGAGCTGCTTCCAGCCGATCGTGCGCCTGGACGGCGGTGAGCTGTTCGGCTATGAGGTGGTCCGCCAGCTGCGTGATCTGCCGGGCGAGAGCCAGCTGGCCGAATCGCTGATCGCCGGGACCGAGTGCCGTCTGACCGAACGAATCAACCACCAGCACCGTCTGTGTGCGGCCGAGGACGCCATGCAGTTGGGCGCCAGCACGCACCTGTTCTTCGGCCTGCAGGTGGCCGAAGTGAGCGCGGAGTTCGGGCGCGAGTCGCTCGACCGCCTGGTGGACATCGTGGCCAGGAAGCACCAGTTGGTGGCGGAGATCCCGGAGACGGCCGTGTGCGATATCCCGTATTTCCGCCAGTTCGTGGCCAATTTGAGCGAGCGCGGCATCGAGATCGCCTACGGAGGGTTCTGCATGGGGCCGGCCCAGATCGCCGAATGGCGCACCATGGCACCCAACTACCTCAAGCTGGCGCCGGCCGTGGTCCGGGGGGTCCGGCGCGCCAGCGGCGGGTGGCGCATGATCCAGTCGCTCCTGGAAGCGACGCGCGACCTGGGTTGCGAGGTGATCGCCGTGGGCATCGATGACGAGTCGGACGCGCAGTGCCTCCGCGAGTTGGGCTGCGCGTTCGCCCAAGGCGACCACTTCGGGCCCCCGGAGCCGCTCGCGTCGCACCTCCAGCGCAAACCGGCCCTCGCCGCATCAGGACGTTCGACATAATGCAACCAGCGGAGTGACATTGTGCCACTTCAAGCGATCACCGCCTCCGAACCGATCCTCGGCTACCGGATCCGCGAACGTATCGGCGCGGGTGGGTACGGCGAGGTGTGGACCGCCGACGCGCCGGGCGGGCTGGTGAAGGCGATCAAGTTCGTGTACGGGTTCCTCAACGAGGACCGCGCCTCACGCGAACTCAAGGCGCTCAATCGCATCAAGACCGTTCGGCACCCGTTCTTGCTGTCGCTGGAACGCATCGAGGTGGTCGACGGTCAACTGCTGGTCGTCACCGAGCTGGCGGAGGCCAGCCTGAAAGACCGGTACGACGAATGCCGGGCCAGCGGGCTGATCGGGATCCCGCGCGATGAGCTGATGCGGTATATGCGCGACACCGCCGACGTGCTCGACTTCATGAACGAAGAGCACTCGCTGCAGCACCTGGACATCAAGCCGGAGAACCTGCTGCTGTTGGCCGGCCGGGTGAAGGTCGCCGACTTCGGGCTGGTCAAGGACATCCATGACGCGACCGCGTCGCTCATGGGCGGCCTGACGCCGTTGTACGCGCCGCCCGAGGTCTTTGACGGCCGTCCGTCCCGCCGCAGCGACCAGTACAGCCTGGCCATCGTCTTCCAGGAGATGCTCACGGGCGAGCTGCCGTTCCCCGGCACCACCGCGATGCAGCTGGCGCGGCAGCACCTGCACGCCCGGCCCCGGCTCTCGGCGCTGGAACCCTACGATCAAGAGATCATCGCGCACGCCTTGGCGAAAGCGCCGGCCGACCGGTTCGCCAACTGCTGCGAAATGGTCGATGCGTTGGAGCGGGCCCCGGGCGAAGCCGCGGCACGCGCGGCGGAACGCGCGGACGCCGGCCGACACCGCGAGGCGCCGGCGCGCCGCTTCGTCGGCGACCGCTGCGCCGAACGCGGGCCGAACACGGAATACCTGGCCGACGGGCCGGGTCTGGCGCCGGCCCTGGGCGGCAGCGAATCCATCGTGCCGCGCGTGCACGCGAACCCGGAAGTCACGGTCCTGCCGCCGATCGAGCTGGAAGATACGCCGGCCACGGTCAGCCCCACGCTGTTCGTCGGAGTGGGGCGGTCGGCAGCACGCATCCTGCTGCAGCTGCGCCGGCGACTGGCCGACCGGTTCGGGCGGCTGGACGATATCCCGTCGCTCCAAATGCTGCTGCTCGACACCGACACGAAGGACCTGGTGGCCGCCACGAACAGCCGCCACGGGTTCAAGTCGCAGGACCTGGTGCCGATGCCGCTGCGGCATCCGCAGCAGTACCGCGACGAGTCGGGGACGTTGCTGCGCTGGATCAGCCGGCGCTGGCTGTACAACATCCCCAAGTCGCTCAAGACGGAAGGGCTCCGCCCCTTGGGACGACTCGCCTTCGTCGATCACGCGGAGGAGATCAGTCAGCGGATGCGCACGGCGATCGAGACGATGACCAACCTGGAGTCCAGGACCTCGTCGCGCGAGAGCACGCAGCTCCGCTTCCGGAACAATGATGTACGGGTCGTCTTGATTGCCTCGATCTCCGGCGGCACGGGCAGCGGGATGATCGCCGACCTGGGTTACCTGGCCCGGCACCTGCTGGCTGAAGCAGGGTTCCGCGACGACAACGTGTCCGCCGTGCTCACCCATTCCACGGGCCTCAATCCGCGGGAAACCGAGTTGGCCGCCGTCAACGCGTACGCCACGCTGAGCGAATTGAATCACTTCGCGCGGTTGGGCAGCTACTATCCCGGGGAGCGCGCCTGCCGGCTGCCGATGCGCAGCGAAGACAACGTCGCCTTCCGGGACCTGTATCTGGTGGATCTCGGCGCGGGATTGAACGAGCAGCAGTTCGACGACGCGGCGGACGAAGTCGCTTCGTACCTGTTCCTCGACACCGTGACCAGCGCCAGTGACTTCTTCCGGGCCTGCCGCGACGCCGAACCGCGGGATCCGGACACGCGGAATGCCGAGATCCGGCTGCGCACGTTCGGTCTGCATCAGTTCAGTTGCCTGCAGGACGATATCGTAGCCGTGGCTGTGGAACACCTCTGTCGGCACGCCACCGACCGCTGGCTGATGGGTTGCTCCGTGCCGGTCGAACCGCCCGTCCTCAAGCGGTCCGTGGCCGCGGTGAACCGCAGCACGGACGCTCGCAAGGAGGCCGAGTATGCTCAGCTTCGCGTGCCGGCCGAGCGGTTTGCCGAGTCCACGCGTCTGGATGTCGATTCGTTGATTCAAGAGGTGTTCCGCCACATCGAACATGAGCTCGGCCAGTCCGTCGACAAGTTCTTCCAGGACCAGATCCAGCAGTTGCCGTGGGACGAGTTGCGGGGGTCCATGGAAGGCGCCGCGGTCGTGATCACGCAGTTCACCAGGAGCATCGATGCGCTGCTGGGCAGCCGGCGCGTCTCGGCCGACCATGCGCGGCCCGAGCGGGGGAGCCTGGAAGCGTCCTTCGCGCCGTTCCGCAAGAAGGCGGCGCGCAAACGCGTGGATGCCATCCGCGAATGGCTGCTGGACATGGTCGATGACGAGACCTCCCGGATCCGCGGTGCCATGTGGCTGGCCCGATGGCTCGGCGCGCTCTGCAAATCGACCGAGGAGCGGGTGGGGCAGTTGCAGCAGAACGTCGAAGGTCAGTTGGTGGAGGTCGAGCGGTCGCTCGCGGCGCTGCCCACCGCCCGGGTGCGCGGACATGACAAGTCGCCGCTGGACGACTTGCCCGGCCTGCTGGAACAGTACTGCAAGCACCGCCTGTATCTGCGCGTCGTCGACGGCGTGGCCGAAATCGCGAAGGCCGCCAACGGATCCTTGAGCGCCATCCGCGATGAACTGGTGGACCTGGAACGGGAGATCCGGCATCTGGCCGACCACTTCGACACGTCGCGGACGCTCGATTCGCTGGTCGGTGATGACGATGTGGGTGCGGACCACCTCCTGGAATCCATCGGCCACGTGCTGGTCGAGGGCGTCAGCGAACTGACGGAGCGGCTGGATCAGCAGCTGCAGGCTACCATCCTGAAGGACGCTGGGGGCTTGCGCAAGCTGCTGGGGCAGGGGGGGGAGGCCCGCAACAGGCTGCCCAGTGCCATCCGCGCCATTGCCCGGACGACCGTGATCAACTTGATGAAGACCATGAATGTCGCCGATCTGATGTTCTCGCAGGACGAGCAGGCCGATCACGACGCGACGACGCTCGCCGATTCGCTGGCCGCGGCTCAACCGCGGCTGATGCGGTGCGGCGGCGCCAAACGACTACTGGTCATGTTGCCCTACGGCTCGACCAATGCCCGCCCGCTCCAGATCCTCCACGAACAGATACACGAGACGCCGTCGGTGGCTCAGAACAACGATGGCGATTTCATCCTGTGCTACGAAGTCGAACAGCTGTCGCTCACCCAGGTGGCCGTCACGCTCATCGACGGTCGACAGGACTATGCGCAATACGCGGGCCGCCTCCATACCCGCACGGATGTCCAATGGTCAACGCTGCCAGACATTGCCTGAGACCGGCCACTTCGACTCGCGCCGATCCTGCTCCGTTCGACGGCTGGCCACGGCAATCTGGCCGACCATTGCCCAGAGCGCGAAGAAGGTGATCGCCATGGCGATGTGCAGCGAGTCGATGGTCATTCGCGTTTCCCTCCCGGGCCGCTCAGACCAGGGCATCAACATGTACAACAACTCACTTCTCATCTATCGGCTGGCCCGGCGCCGGCAGGTTACTCGCTTCGCAGCCGCCCCTGTCAACCGGCCAATCCGCAAAGCTTCGGCAGTCGCGTTGTCCGCGTCGAGCGGGTTTGATAGAGTGGGGAACATTGCTCGGTTAAGCCAGGGGTCGGCCAGCCTGAAGCGCTGTGCGCCCCGAGGTTCCGCATCGCCATGACAAAGTTGCCACAACCTGCCGTAGGTATTGACCTTGGCACCACCTTCTCGGTGGCCGCCTGCCTGGACCCGACCGGCCGGCCCCGGTCGTTGATCAATGCCGAGGGCGACATTCTCACGCCCAGCATCGTGCTGATCGAAGACTTCGAGGTGATCGTGGGCAAGGAGGCGGTCAAGGCGATGGGGAGCGACATGGAGCGCGTGGCGGATTGCGCCAAGCGTGACGTGGGGCAGCGCATGTTCCACAAGTCGCTGGGCGGGCGGCAGTATCCGCCCGAAGCCATCGAAGGCTGGGTGCTCAATAAGCTGCGCGTCGATACTCAGAAGCAGATCGGCGCGTACCACAAGGTCGTGATCACTGTGCCCGCCTACTTCGACGAGGTGCGGCGCAAGGCGACTCAGGATGCGGGCTACATCGCCGGTTTCGAAGTGATGGATATCATCAACGAACCGACGGCGGCCGCCGTGTCGTTCGGGTTCCAGCAGGGTTTCCTGTCGGAGGACGGCGGCAGCCGGGAGCCGCGCAATATCCTGGTCTACGACCTGGGCGGCGGCACGTTCGATGTGACGGTCATGCAGATCGGCGGGCGCGATTTCACCGCCCTGGCGACCGACGGAGACGTACGGCTCGGCGGCCACGACTGGGATCAACGCCTGGTGGATCGCGTGGCGGAGGAATTCGTGCGCAAGTTCGGCATGGATCCGCGCGAGGACCCCAATGTGGAAGGCCGGCTCTGGCGCGAATGCGAGGATGCCAAGCGGACCTTGTCCGCCCGAACGCGTGCCACCGTCGCGTGCGAATACCGCGGACAGGTCGTCCGGCTGGAAATCACGCGGAACGAATTCGAGGAGATGACGCTGGATCTGCTCGAGCGCACGGCCTTCACCACGCGTCAGACGCTGCAGGCGGCAGGGCTGCAATGGTCGGACATCGAACGCATCCTGCTGGTCGGCGGCTCCACCCGCATGCCCGCCGTCCTCCGCATGCTCACGGAACTGTCGGGGAAGGTGCCGGACCAGAGCGTCTCGCCGGACGAGGCGGTCGCACACGGCGCGGCGCTGCATGCCGGGCTGCTGCTGGCCCGGCACGCCGGCTGCACGCCCCAGTTCCACATCAAGAACGTCAACTCCCACAGCCTGGGCGTCGTCGCCAACGACCCGAAGACCAAGGAGCCGCGCAATGCGATCCTGATCCCCCGCAATACGCCCCTGCCCGCGGAAGCGAAACGCATCTTCAAGACCCAGCGGACCGGCCAGAAGTCCATCCTCGTCCAGATCGTGGAGGGCGAGAGCGCAGCGCCGGCCGAATGCTCGCAGATCGGGCGCTGCTCCGTGCGCGACTTGCCCGCCAAGCTGCCGGCCCAGACGCCGATCGAAGTCTGGTTCCGATACCTGGAAAACGGGCGCCTGAGCATCCGCGTCAAAGTGGTGCGCACGGATACCCAGCTCGAGCATGAGATCATGCGCGAGAACAGCCTCACACGCGACCAGCTCAACAGCTGGAGGAAATATGTCTCAGGTCTGCCTCCCCTGGCGCAGATCGTGTCGGAAGATACGTGATCGTGATGGACCCTGTGGATCCCCTGCAGCATGACGATGTGCGAATGCGCGGCTTCACGCGACGCTCGCGCGTGAACGATGTCTGGCGATGGCTGCAGAACCACGTCCACCCGCTGCCGCCCGAGACGGTCCCGATCGGCAGCGCCGCCGGACGCGTGCTGGCCGCCGCAGTGACCAGCGAGGTGGACGTGCCGGGGTTCGCGCGGGCCATGATGGACGGCTACGCACTGCAGGCAGGCGACACGGCCGGCGCGTCGCCCGACCGGGGCGTGACCCTGGCGCTCGTGGGCCAGTCGCTGCCCGGACGCCCGGCGGCACCTGCGATCAGGCCGGGGCAGGCCATCCGCATCATGACCGGCGCACCGGTGCCCGCCGGCGCGGACGCTGTCCTGCAGGCCGAATACGCCCGCGAGGAGTCGGGCCGTCTGCTGGCCTACCGCGCGCTCGCGCCGGGAAAGCATGTGGCCCAGCCGGGTGAAGACATCGCGGCCGGGACGCTCGTGCTGCCCTGCGCCCGCCGGCTGCGGCCCCAAGATCTCGGGCTCCTGGCCTCCATCGGCAGGCCCAGCGTACCCGTGTACCGGCGGCCACGCGTGCGGATTGTCGTGACCGGCGACGAACTGCTGCCCGCAGGCACCCGGCCCCGCGGCGTGCAGATCGCGGATTCCAACAGCCCCATGCTCACGGCGCTGGTCGAACGGGATGGCGGCGTGGTGCACAACCCGGGCATCGTGCCGGACCAGCCCGGCCCGATCCGCGCCGCAATGATGGACGACGCCGATGTCATCCTGGTCTCCGGTGGATCGAGCGTGGGCCAGGAAGATCACGCGCCGCGCATCGTGGCCGAAGACGGGGAGCTGGTGTTCCACGGCATCGCCATGCGCCCCAGCAGCCCTGCAGGGCTCGGACGGCTGGGTGCCCGCCTCGTCTTCCTGCTGCCCGGCAACCCGGTGTCCTGCCTGTGCGCCTACGACTTCTTCGCCGGGCGCGCCATCCGGCTGCTGGGCGGTCGCCCCTGGGAGTGGCCGTATCACGCCTGCCGCCGGCGGCTGCGAAGTGCGCTGGTATCCACCGTCGGCCGGGTGGACTACGCGCGCGTGAAGCTGGTGGACGACGAGGTCGAACCGCTGGCGATCAGCGGCGCGTCGGTGCTCAGCTCCACCACGCGTGCCGATGGGTTCGTCGTCGTGCCGGAAGACAGCGACGGGTACGCCGCGCAGACGGAAGTCGAACTCTTTCTCTACTGACGTGGTCGAACCCTCTCTCTGCTGATGCGGTGCACCAAGAACAGCGCGTGCCAAGGGCGTCGTTCCCAGACTGCGGTGCGCGGTTCCTCGGCGCGCGTGGAAACGGGGGTGCGATGTCGGGGGGGGGCTCACTGCGTTCGCGCCCCGCCGCCCGGCACCCGGGTATAATCGACGGGCGGTCGAAGCGGACGCGGCGGCGAATGCGAGGGTTATCGGATGGTTGTCGGAGGCATCGTGCTTTGCGGCGGAGCCAGCCGCCGCATGGGGCGCAGCAAGGTAACCTTGCCTTTCGGCGGCGAGCCGATGTTGTGCCGCGTCGTACGGCTGGTGGGTGAAGCGGTGGGGCCGCGCGTGGCGGTGGTAGCGGCGCCTGCGCAACAGCTTCCGCCGCTGCCGGCCGACGTGCAGGTCGTCCGCGACCGCGCTGGAGGTCGGGGGCCGCTCGAGGGCCTGTTCTGCGGCCTGACAGCCCTGCGGTCACAGGTCGACGCCGCGTATGTCACGGGCTGTGACTTCCCCTTGCTGCGGCCGGCGTTCGTGCACCGGCTGGTCCGGTTGCTGGACGACTATGATGCGGTCGTACCGGTCGAAGGCGACTTGCACCACCCGCTCGCGGCCGTCTACTGCACGCGGCTGGTCGATACCATCGCCGGACTCCTGGAACAGGACGAGCGGCAGATGGCCGCGTGTTACGACCATGTCACCACGCGCCGCGTGAACGCCGATGAGCTGCGCGACGTGGACCCTGGATTGCGGACCCTGCTGAACGTCAACCAGCCGGAAGACTACGCGCGCGCACTGCGCGAAGCCGGTCTGTTGCCCTGACCATGCTCGGCGGCTTGCCGTGCATCTTGATGAGCATTAACCTGGGGGTTCGCATCGACGCCGAGAATCAGGAGCTGGGCCCATGGCCGATCCGCGTTTGGAACTCGCCTGCCAACAGATCCAGTTTGCCCGCGACTATACACTGAGCCTGTTGCAGGACATCGACCAATCCGATTGGTTCCGGCAGCCGCGCGAGGGTGTGACTCACGTGGCCTGGCAGGTGGCGCATCTGGCGATGGCCCAGTACGGCTTGTGTCTGTTCCGGATGCGGGGGCGCATGCCGGGCGACGCACAGTTGATGTCCGGCACCTTCCGCAAGAAGTTCAGTAAGGGTACCACGCCCGATCCGGACCCGGCCGGCAATCCGTCACCGGCCGAGATCCGTGACGTGTTCGATCGGGTGCATGCGCAAGTGCTGGCCGAGCTGCCGGCTTACGATGCTGCGGCGCTGGACGAACCGATCGACATGCCGTATGCGATGTATCCGACCAGGTTGGGTGGGCTCTTCTTCTGCGCTTTGCATGAGATGATGCATGCGGGCCAGATCGGCCTGCTGCGACGGCTGATGGGCAAGGCCACGACGCGCTAGCGCGATCCGGGGCGGCCCCTGCGGCGGCGGCACCGGCAGTCATCGCGGGTGGTGCGATTCCAGGATCAGGACCCAGTCGCCGGTGCCGGTGCCGTTGTCCCCTGGCGTGACGAACGCATAGTGGCCCGTGTTCCGCAATGGGCTGCCCTCGACGGTGGTGTATCCGCCCCGGGCAGGGTTGAACCATTGAGCCGTGACCGGCCCGGCCATCTGTCCGAGGTTCACGACGAGCGTGCGTCTCAGGCGCTCCAGGGTGGGGAGATAGGCGATCGCGAGCGTGCGGTCGGTCGCGAGCGCGGTGGTGACATAATCGAGCTCGCTGGTCGCGCGGTACCCGGCCGTGACGAGACGGTGATCATGATCGGGGCGCAGCGTCCACCACCGGCGTCCGCGGAACAGGGTGGCCAACCGCGCCATGTCCTGGGCGCCTTGCGAGTCGAGCGCCGCCGACCAATCGCCGCCGCGGTCGTAGACGCCGCAGCTGCCGAAGTGCCACAGGGGCGAGTTACCGTAGAGCATGCCGCACGCGCCGCTGAGCAACGGCCAGTACGCCTGGCGCCGGATCCGGTCGGGGGTCGCATTATGCTCGCCCTCATAGGCGGTTTCCAGCAGGAAATAGGGCAGGCGCGGCGTGCGCTGGTCCTGTTCGCGACACGCAACGTACAGGTCCTCGCGGTAGTGATAGACGTTGTTCAGTTGCAGCCATGGGCGTTGCCCGTAGATCGCGCCGGCCTCGTCGCCGGGCCCGCAGTGTACGGTCATCAAATGCGTGGGATCTTCGTCGCGGATGCCCGCCGCCAGCTCATCCACCGTCCATTGCTTGTCTGTCGGCGGCGTGAAATCGCCTCCGACGACCCAGATCAAGTTCGCGTGCCGGCGGAACCGCCGACCCACGTATCGCCCGTAGGCGCGGACCTTCGCGCGCCCACTGCTCAACATCTCCTGGTAGAACCCGTCGTCGCCGCCGCCATAGCCCAGGTAGGCCGGGCACAGGAGCAGCACGATTCCGCGTTCCCGCGCCTTGCGCACCACGACCTCGGCGAAATCGAAATAGGCATCGTTGGGTGTGCCGAAATCGCCGGGAACCGTGAACGGCGCGGTACCATCATGGCGCATCGGCGGCAGCGTCGAGAACTTGTGTTCGATCAAGTTCACCAGCAACGCATTGAAACCCTTGGCCTGCCGGTCATCCAGGTATCGGTCCACCTCTGCCGACGTCGGTTCGACGATCAGAGACCAGGGTGAATCGCCGACGATCAAGACCGGCCGGTCTTGCTCGTCGATCAGGTACCGCTGGTCGGAACTCAGCTTGAGCGGGAATGCCGGCATCGGTTCGCCGGGCTCAGCGGTCTGACCCGGGGCCGGCAGCGCCGGGTCCGGTGTCGCGGGAGTCGGGAGCTGACATGTGCCGGCACGCGCGGCGAAGCCGATCATGAGCACGAGCAACAAATCGCATCGATGCATGGCCGATCTCACAAACATTACCCGATGCTTGAAGTCCACGCCCATCGCACCTCCCTTGACCATATCACACTGCGCACCAGCCCGTCGAGCCGGCCGGTCCCATGGGCCGCGCCGGACAGGAGAAGAAGTGCGGGGCGACCGGTGTCCACCACGTGAACGTGGCAGCAGGGCGCGGCATGCGATAGAATTGGGGGCTCCCACCCGCAGGGTGCGCTGTTGCAGACGGCTGCGCTGGGCGCTCGGATTCACGGACACAAGGAGAGAAGACAGATGGTGCGAAGTGCGATGCGCTGGGCTTGCCTGATGATGATGGTTGCCGCGCCGGCTGCGCGGGGCGCCGACCCGCTCCTGGCGATCGTGGACAGTGACGGTCGCGTGCACGTTTCACGTGGGAACCAGGCCATTTGCGAACTGAAAGCGGGGCTGTTCGATGCCCAGTGGAACAGTGCCGAGGCCACGGTCGACACGTCGCGGCAGGGGGATCCGCCGGTCCGCGCGATCCGGCTGACGGCGCCGAGTGGCCAGGCGATCCACGGCCTGGCGACGGTCGTGGCGGACGGAAACGCCCTGAAAGCGGCCTATGCATTCACTCCCGAACAAGACACCGTGCTCAATTCGCTCCATGTGGCGGCCGAATTCGCGATCGAGACGCTGGCCGGAGGGGCCTGGCAGGCGGACCAGCGCAGCGGCACGTTTCCGCGACAGTTCGGCGACGTCGCGCTGTTCCACGGGCCCGTGCGCATGCTCCAGATCAGGACGGCTGTCGGAGAGTCGCTGACGTTCCGCTTCCCGCAGCCGACCAGCGTTCTGATCCAGGACAATCGGCAGTGGGGTCCGTCATTTGTAGTCCGCATCCTCCGTTCCTCCAGCCAGGTTCAGCCGTTCCGCAAAGATGCCGCAGTCAACCTCGACTTCACACTCGCCGCGCGCGGCGGTATTCAGGTCGAACATGACGCGCCGGTGACGATCGTGGCCGACCAGGACTGGATCCCGCTTGGGCTGGAACTGGACATCGAGCCCGGCTCGGCGCTCGATTTTTCATCGTGGGGTCTCCAGGACGCACCGGCCGGCAAGCATGGTTGGCTCACGGCGCAACCGGACGGGCGCTTCGTCTTCGAAGCGCAGCCGGACAAGCCGGTGCGGTTCTACGGTGTGAATCTCTGTTTCTCGGCGCATTACATCACCCATGAACAGGCCGACCGGCTGGCTCAGCGGCTGGCGAGCCTGGGTTACAACACGGTGCGGTTCCACCACTACGAAGGCGAGCTGGTGTCGCGCCAACGGGACCGCACTCAGCTGCACCTCGAGAAACTGGACCAGTTGGATTATTTGTTTGCGGCGCTGACCCGGCGGGGCATCTACGTGACGACCGACCTGTTCGTGTCGCGGCCGGTCGATATCGAGGCGATCTTGCCGGGCTACGCGGCCGGCCGCCGGGACGCGATGAACGCCTTCAAGGTCCTGGCGGCCGCCAACGAGAAGGCGTTTGAGAACTGGAAGGCGTTCACACGGAACCTGCTGACCCACGTCAACCCGTACACGCAGAAGGCCTACCGGGACGACCCGGGCCTGGCCTGGTTGAGCCTGATCAACGAAGGCAACCTCGGCAACTACCTGAACCTGGCCCAAGACGTCCCGGACTATCAGCGGGCCTGGAACCGCTGGCTGGTCGAGCATTATCAGGACCGGGCCCAGTTGGCGGCGGCCTGGGGCTCGTTGCTTCGCGACGGCGAGGATCCGGTGCGTGGCACCGTACAGTTGGGTGGCGACATCTACCGGCCGGACCGGCGCATGAGCGACGTGATCCGTTTCCTGAACCGGATGGACCACGACTTCTTCCTGCGCGCGACGCAGTTCCTGCGCGAGGAGCTGGGCGTCAAGGCGCTGGTGACGAACATGAACTCGTGGACCAATCATGTGGTCAGCCAGGCGGTGCGGGTGGAGATGGACTATGTGGACGACCACTTCTACGTGGATCATCCGGAGTTCATCGAGCGGTCGTGGCAGTTGCCGAGCCGTTGCCCGAACACCAGTCCGGTGTCGGGCGGCGCCGTCGGCGGCCGTCACATCGCATTCACGCGGCTGTTCGATCGGCCGTTCACGTTATCCGAGTACAACTATTCAGCGCCCGGCCGCTACCGCGGCGTGGGCGGGATTCTCACCAGCGCGTTGGGCGCCCTGCAGGACTGGGGCGCCATTTGGCGATTCGCGTACAGCCACAACCGGGAGGGCATGTTCCAACCCGGCGCGCTGGGTTACTTCGACATGGCGAGCGACCCGCTGAACCAGGCCGCTGAGCGGGCCAGCATCTGCCTGTTCGCACGCGGCGACTTGCAGCCGGCCCCGCACAGCCTGGCGATCGTGATGACGCCGCAGGATCTGGCGGCGCCTCCGCCGCGCATTCCGAACCTGGCGGCGCGCTGGCACTGGGCCGCGTGGATCACGCGGATCGGCACACAGGTGGTTGATGATCCGGGCGCGGCCCTCCCGTACGAGATCGCGCTGCCGCTGGGTTGGGCGACACCGGAGGCGGCGTACACCCACGCCCGGACCGCCGGAGTCGGCGACCCGTACGAGCTGACTAGTGACAAACTCATGTCGCTATTGAAGGAGCGTGGCGTGCTGGGCGCGGGGAACCCGACAGATCCGGCAAGGAACGTCTACCAGAGCGAGACGGGCGAAGTCACGATCGATGCCCCGCGCGATGTGCTGACGCTCGACACGCCGCGCACGGCCGGCGGGTTTGCCCCCAGCGGCGAGACGATCCAGACGCAGCATGGCATCGAGGTCCTGGTGCAGGACGTCCCGGCCACAGTCTGGGTCAGCGCGCTCGACGACCAGCCGATTGCGAGCAGCCGGCGACTGCTGCTCACGCACCTTACCGATTTGCAGAACACGGGGACCCGGTATGCGGAACGCGCGCGGCGGACGCTGCTCGACTGGGGCCGGCTGCCCCACCTGGTCCGCGCGGGGCGGGCGGAAGTCCGCCTGTGCCTGCGGAACCCGCATGAGTTCCAGGTGTGGGCGCTGTCGACAGCCGGCAGGCGGGTGGCACAGGTGCCGGCCCGCGTGCAGGACGGCGCGTTGGCGTTCACGGTCGACGTGACGAGCGCCCGGGAGCACGGCGCGGTTCTGTGCTACGAGATCGCCGCAGCCGAGGCGTCGCCGTGATTGGCCCATCCGGCGCGGCCTCCGGCTAGAAATCCAGCTGGGCCCGCAGGGCGACCACGTCCAGCTCGGCGTCGTCACGGTGGGCGTTCGGCGAGTCGTTGGAGTGGATGTAGTTGAGCATTAGCCGGGCATACGGTGTGAGATACCAGTTGACCCCGAACGTGTGGTCGGACGCGGCGCCGCCGGCGATGCCGCCCTGGTCCAGGTCGATCCAGGAGTAGCGGTAGGTGAGCTCCCAGGCGCCCCTGCCCGTGTAGATGGCGCCTGCTTGATCCCGCACCCGGAAGAAGTTCTCGAATGGCTTGATACGCTCGAATCGCCCCTCGCGACGATTGTACGCGCGACATTCGCCCGTCAGAAAGAAGCTGGACAACACATAGCCGCCGTGAAACGTCGGGTCGGAATAGCCGGTGTCGCGGTTGTACCCGTGCAGGAAATACTCGGCCTGCATCGAGAACGGTCCGTACACCAGTGCGATTTCCGGCACGGCGGTCCACGCACTGTGCACATGGTCCAACGTGTCCAGCGGGCCGATCCGCGTGTCGACCACGCACGGCCCGACGCCCACTTCCGCGCGCGTCCGGATGCGCTGCGTCGAGGCCGTCAAGTCGCAGTACCGACAACCCATGCCCAGATGCAGCAAGCGGCGACCGTCCGTGGCCTCGTCGTACCAGGGCGTCCAGGTGATGCGGGCGGTCCCGGCCGTGCCGTCGTTGGCCAGCGTTGCATCCTCCGCCACGTACGGCGGCGTGTCCTGACCGGCGGCAAACACGCCGATCGCCCAGGTGACTCGCTCGTTCTCGGTGTAGCCGAACGTCGACGCGCCGGTGTTGAAGCCGGGGATGAAGGTGTCGGGCAGCGAACGCTCCATGAACGTTATGAACCGCGAGCTGATCATCTGGTCCAGGCTGAGCGGCTCCTTGAAGTGGCCCACGCGGATATGCTGGAGCACGGGCAACTCCTTCACCTGCAGATAGACGTCTCGGGCCGCGATTAAGGACAGGTCCTGCGGATCGCGCACGGCGAAATCCATCTCCATCTTGTACGACATGACCTCAAAGGCTTCGCCCTGAGCGCCCAGGCGGATACTGCGGAAATAGGTCGTGTCCTTGGCGTCGCCGAATACCGCCTGGCTCTGCGCGTCCTGCTTGAAGAGAGCCGAATCGGCGTAGGCGCGTCCGATCACCTGGATCGTGGGCTTCGTGCTCGCGGACTTCTTGTCTTGTTTGGCTTTGTCTTCGATCTTCTGGAGCGACGCTTCCAGGTTCGCCAGGCGCCTCGACAGGTCGGTTTCCCGGGCCGTGAAATCCGCCGCGGCGAACGGCTGCCAGCTCCCCGGCGGCGCGTCGGCCATCGCCAGGCCGGAGGCAGGACCGGCAGCGCCTGGAGACCAGGACGGCTCCTGTCCACGGGCGGGTGCGGCACCACAAGCGACAGCCAGGGCCAGCGTCCAGGCCAGCCGATGTTTCAGGCATCCGAGCATGCGATGGGTTCTCCGCCGAAAAGGACGGTGGTCCGGGGCTGACCTCGCGATGGCCGCAGGGCAGGCTGGATCGCCCGGCGCGACGACCCATACCGCGATGCCGCCATAGGTGACATCAATGGCATCCTCGGAATAAATGTCGGAAGCGGAATGTTCGGGAGTACAGCCTGGATTGGAGCGGCACCGCGTCTTGACTCAGCGTTGTACGCCGCAAGACCGCTACAGACATAACAGCCCGCAGGGATTGACAGGCCGAGTGAGCGTAGGGCGGCCGTCCAGACCGGCCATGCGCCAGAGTCACTGTGGCCGGGTCGTCGGGTGGGAATGGGGGATCAGCGGGCGGTTCATATGCCCGCCGCGGCCGGGAGTGCGGGTGCTCCGCCGTGCCGGCCGGGTGACACGCCGCGTGCCTCGGCAGGCCGGGTCGCGGGCCGGGCGGCTTGGGGGTTCTGGGCGACAAACTTTTCCGCCGCGTACTCGGCATGGGCGGGCGTGTCGTTTATCATAAAGCGATGCCAGCGGCGTATTGGCCGCCCTACACGCGCACGCCTATGCTGCACACCTGCTCGCCTCCACTTAAGCAACAACAGGAGACACGGTATGAGTTTCCGCGGTATTCCAGGGTCGGCTTGGCAGCGGACCATGGTCTTTTTTGCTGTCTGCGCATTGTGCTCTGGTCCGCTCAAGGGTGAGCCGGGCAAGTACCTGGGCCCGATCGACGTCGTGGCATCGCCCGATCAGACGTGTTTGTACGTGGTGGAGCTGGATGCGCAGCGCATTGACGTGCTGGACCTGGCGACCGGCCAGGTGGCGCGCAGCATGGCGTGCCCCGAGTCGCCGACAGGCCTGGCCTTATCGGCCGACGGCAGCATGCTCTATGTGACCTGCGGCGTCTCCCGTGGGATGGTGTGCGTGATCGAGGCGAGCACGGGCAATGCGCTCAACACGATCGCGGTCGGGCACAGCCCGTGTGCTCCCACGCTGTTGCCGGACGGGAAGCACCTGTTCGTGTGTAACCGGTTCAACAACGACGTGTCGGTTGTGGACCTGGGCGCCGGCGTGCAGGTCGCGCGTGTGCCGGTGCTGCGCGAGCCGGTGTCGAGCGCCGCGACGCCCGACGGCGCGCTGGTCGTGGTTGCCAACCTGTTGCCTACGGACCCGTCGGATGGCGACACGGTCGCGGCCGAGATCTCGGTCATCCAGACGGGGGATCTGGCCACAACGGCGATCCGGTTGCCAAACGGCAGTTCGAGCGTGCGGGGCGTGTGCGTGTCGCCGGACGGGAAGTACGCCTACGCGGTCCATCTGCTGTCGCGTTACCGCATGCCGACGACTCAGCTGGAACGCGGCTGGATGAACACGAACGCGTTGAGCGTGATCGATCTGGCGAGCCGGACGCTGGTCAACACGGTGTTGCTCGATGAGATCGACCTGGGCGCGGCCAATCCGTACGCGGTCAAGACATCGGCTGATGGCAACGTGATCTATGTCACGCATGCCGGCACGCACGAATTGAGTGTGATCAACGCGCAGGGTCTGCTGCAGAAGCTGGCCAGCATTCCCAAGACGATGGAGGAGGCGAAGGCCCAGGGGCGTGTGAATGTGGCGGGCACCTATGCCTCGACGACGGTCGTCGACGTGCCGAACGACCTGACCTTCCTGGTGGACCTGCGGCAGCGGCTGAGCTTGCGCAAACGCGGGCTGCCGGGCGTGGCGGCCGAGAAGTACCCGTTGATCAACGGGCCGCGTGGCCTGGAGGTGGTGGGATCGAAGGTCTACGTCGCGATCTATTTCAGCGACGCGATCGCGATGGTCGACATGGAGAGCAGCCTCTATGACAAGGTGACGTTGCTCCCGCTCGGGCCGGCGCCGGAGTTGACGATGGTGCGGCGCGGCGAGATGTACTTCCACGACGCGGACATCTGTTTTCAGCAGTGGCAGAGCTGCGCGAGTTGCCATCCGGACATTCGAGTTGACGGGTTGAATTGGGACCTGCTGAACGACGACATCGGGACCCCCAAGAACACCAAGTCCATGCTGCTGACCTATCAGACGCCGCCCGCGATGAGCGCCGGCGTGCGCATGACGGCGGAAGAAGCGACCCGGGCGGGGATCGAACATATCCAATTCGCGGTGCCTCCCAAGGAAGATATGGTCCCGGAGTCGATCGACGAGTTCCTCAAGGCGCTCACGCCGGTGCCCAGCCCGCACCTGGTGGACGGCCAGCTGAGCGCCGCAGCAGAGCGCGGCAAGCAATTGTTCTTCTCGGAGAAGGTCGGCTGTGGAACATGCCACCCCGCGCCGCTTTACACCGACTTGAAAATGCATGATGTGGGCTCGAGCGTCCCCTACGACCGGCGGGTGGACTTTGACACGCCCACGCTGGTCGAAGTCTGGCGGACGGCCCCCTACATGCACGACGGGCACTACACGACGATCAAGGACCTGCTCGTGGCCGGCCGGCACGGGGCGCGCAACGGGGAACTCGATGGGCTGACCGAGCAGGATTTGAATGATCTCGTGGAGTTCGTCCTGTCACTGTGACGGGCAACTCGCGTTGCGCAGCGCCTGCCATTCGTTGTGCAGCTGCTCGACTTGCGAGCGCAGCTGGGCCACTTCCGCCTGCAGCGCCGCGAACTGTTCCGCCGTGACGTCGGGCGCGCCCGATCGCGACGCGGTCCGGGCGACGTCCGGGCCCGCCGCCCGGCGTCCGGATGCGAACTGCTGCTTGAGTTCCTCGAGCCGCTCCGGCGTGTACAGGTTGTGCGTGACGACCTGGCCGCGTCCGGCGGGAGTGAGCATGACGACCAACTGCTTGCCCTCCAGCGAATCGAGGACGAGGCGCAGCGCGTTCAGGTCGGGAATCGGCTCCATCCGTGAGGCGTGGCCACGCAACTCGCCGACCGTCTGTTCGCCGCGCAGCAGCAGTTCGGCCATCACCGCCAATTCGACCTTGTCCACGCCCAGCCATTCGTAGAGATAATGCCGGAACTTGGGCACCCGCCCGCCCGACTGCACCTCGGCCACCGCGCCCATCTCGCGCAGTTCGCTGAGCGCCTGCTCGACATCGTCCGGCGTCAGGTCCATGAGCGGCGCGCGATTCGACTTCTGGTTGCAACCGTTGGTCAGCGCGTTGAGCGTCAGCGGATAGGCATCAGGAGTCGTCTTGGCCTTCTCGACTAGGACGCCGGCCACGCGGCGCTGGATCGCCGTGAGCGGTTGCCATCGTCTCGGCGACGGCGCGCTCGAGGAGGACATGTCAATGCTCATCTTTCGCGTACTCCCTCACCAGAATGCCCGCTCCGGCACCCGACGCGTCGGCCGGCCCCATCGCTGCCGGCGCCGTGCGCCCGGCCGCGAGCGCAACAGAGAATCTACGCGGTCGAGGGGGATGTTACAAGCACCCCCGGGGGAAGGCCCCGGCTCGCTGTGGTCGGGCGTCAGGGAGGCAGGTAGGCGGCCGCCCTGCTGCCCTCAGCGCCGCAGCTGCTCGCCGTCCAGCGCGCCCATCACCAGCCGGGTCAGGCGCGGCTGAGCGTCTCGGGCGATCGCCAGGATGTGATCGATATCGACCGGCTTGAGCATGTCGGGCAAGCACATGTCCGTGATGATGGACAAGCCGAGCACTCGCAGGCCCGCGTGGACCGCGACGATCACTTCCGGCACGGTCGACATGCTCACCACGTCCGCGCCGATTGTGCGCAGGAACCGGTACTCGGCACGCGTCTCGAGACTCGGACCGGAGAGCGCCACGAACACGCCCTTGTGCGCCGTGATGTTCTCGCGGCGCGCGACGGCCAGCACGCGATCGACAAGCGCCGGGTCGTACGGCTGACACATGTCGGGGAACCGCGGTCCCAGCCGTTCGTCGTTCACGCCGATCAGCGGGTTGTCACCCATCAAGTTGATGTGGTCTTCGATCGCCACCAGGTCGCCGCAGCGGTAGTCGGGGTTCAGCCCCCCGCCGGCATTCGACACGATCAGCAGTTCGGCGCCCGCCGCCTTCATCACGCGGACCGGGAAGGTGATCTGCCGGAGCGAGTAGCCTTCGTATCTGTGGAACCGGCCTTCCATGACCATGACGGGGACATCTTGGAGCAGCCCACAGACCAGTCGTCCACGGTGGCTGATCGCCGTCGAATTGACGAAGTGCGGGATCCGGTCGTAGTCGATCATCGCCTCGACCTGGACCTGTTCGACCAGGTCCCCCAGGCCGGTGCCCAGGATGATGCCCGCATGCGGACGCCGAGTCCAACGCGCGCGGACCGCCGCGGCGGCCGTCTCGATCTGCTCGTACAACTCCGACATCGTCCCACTCGCTGTCCACGGTTTCATGGGTGGCTGGAGGCGCGCGTCGCGCGCAACGCCCGCCACCCGGGTTCCCAGATATGATGAAGATCCAGAGTAGCCGACCGGGGCGGTTGCCGGCAAGTACCGGTCTGCCGGTCGACGATCCGGGCGTCCGCAGAGTGTTCTGCAACTGGCGGAGAGAGTGTCGTTTATCTGTCACTGCGAGAGCCCCAGATCGTCCGACTGGGACTGCTCGAGCGCCTTGTCGGTGCTGGTCGGATCCACTCGGCGGCAGGTTTCTGTCAATCGGTCGGCGATTTCCCGCATCTCGTCGCGCCACGCGAGTGGATCCTGGTCGGGAGGGCTCAGCTGGGTGAATTCGCCGATCAGCAGGATCAGCCGCAGCAGGTGGCGAAAGAGGATGCCCTCCTGCTTCTGCAGCTGCTTGCCGATGATGTACTTGTTGAAATCGCCCCCGAACTCCAGCAGCTCACCGGCCGCCCACACGCCGCGCGTGCGCAGGTCGTGCACGCCGGGGAAGTCGTTGTCGAACCACAGGCGCAGCTTGTCGGCCAACGTCAGCACATATACGGGTTCTTCCTCGTAAAACGCGCGCGGCCCGTCACGCACCTCCGGCTCGGCCACGCCCAGTTGCTCGGCCGTGACCAGGCCGAGCTGCAGCAGGTGGATGTCCAGGCGGGTGGTGGCCAGCGGCCCCGGGGGCAGTTCCTCGTGGCCCGGGACGTGCAGGTGGTAGGCGACGGCGGGCGGCATCTCCAGGACGCTCTCCAGCGCCTGGAGCCGCTCGTTCCGGTCGGCGATGCCCAGCTGGTTGACCAGGAAGACCCCGTAGAGCGGATTGACGCCGCGCAGCAGGAGCAGCTTCTGCAGGTCGGGCGTGGGGCGGGCCAGGTGCGGCCGGTAATGGTCCGGCCCGTCGCCGACAGCCGCCGCGGGCGCGGCATCCGGCCCGCTGTGCGCCGCGGGCGCCTGCCCGACCTTGGGCGGTTCAGGCTCCAATTCCACGTACCCGGCCGTCCACAAGGTCAGCAGCATCCGGTCGACTTCCTTCTGGCTGGCTTCCAGTCGCTTGCCGGTGAGCAGTCGCTTGGCCACGAGTTCGCGGATCTTGTCGACTTCGCTGGAGGCGTCGAGCCAGTAGGCGAGCAGCCGCCAGGGGAGCGCTCCGCGGCTGGCCAGGCGGCCGGGCGGCGCGCTCTTCAACTGCTGGAATTGGCTTTCCGTCCAATACTGTTCGGTGCTGCGGCGCGTGGGCATCTTCCTCTTGAGCGCCTTCTTGGCCTGGCGCAGCTTCGGGTCGGGTGTGTCGTCGGGGATGCTGTCATACTTCTCGCGCCAGCGCAGGATCTTGACATCGTCCTCGTGGGCCAGCGCGAAGACATATCCCTGCGCGTCATACTGAGGCCGGCCCGCACGGCCGAAGATCTGGTGCGCGCTGCTGGAATCGATCAGCTTCTTCTCGCCCGGCGGGCCCTTCAACAGCTCCGGGACGACGACGCTGCGGGCCGGCAAATTGATCCCGGCCGACAGCGTCTCGGTACAGATCGTCAAGGCCAGCAACTTGCGCTGGAACAGCTCCTCCACGATGCGTTTGTACTTGGGCAGCACGCCGGCATGATGCACGCCGACGCCGCGCAACAGCAGCTGGCGCAGCTTCGGACCCGCCCCCTGCGACCAATCGTAGCGGTCCAGCTCCGCCGCCAGCTCCTTCTGCTGCGGGCCGCTGATCAGCTTCTTGCCCTTGACCTGCTCCGCCACGCTCCAGCACAGGTCCCGATTGAAGCAGAACACCAGCGCCGGAGTCTGGCGGGACTGCTCGTCACCACTGGCCATCGATTCCAGGAACTCGTTGAGCAGCATATCCCCGACCCACTGGTAGGTGAGCGGGACTTTGCGCTCGTCGCTCTGGACCAGCTCCAGGCGCCGACCATGGCAGCGCGACAGCCACTGGATGAACTCCACGCTGTTGCCCACCGTGGCCGACAACAGCAGCGTGCGCACATGAGCCGGCAGCAACCCCAAGGTCAACTCCCAGACGATGCCACGCTCGGGATCATTGAAGCTGTGGAACTCGTCCATCACCACGGCGCTGACGCGCGTGAAGTCAAAGGCGGCCGGATGCAGCAGCCGGTTGAACAGGATCTCGGCGACCACGACCAGGATGCGCGCCTCCGGATTGATGCGCCGGTTCCCGGTCACCAGCCCCACATCCTCTTCGCAGAACCCCCATCGCACCGCGCACTCCTGCAGCTCGTAGAACTTCTGGTCCGTCAAGGCGATCAAGGGTGTCGTGTAGTAGGCGATGGAGCCGTTGTGCAGCGCCTCGAACAACGCGGCTTCCGCGATCAGCGTCTTGCCCATGCCGGTCGGTGCACAGACCAGGACGCCGCGCTCGGAGGTGAACCATGCCAGCAACGCCTCTTCCTGGACGCGGTAGGGTTCGTAAGGCAGCTGTTCGAGATACAGGGCGGCGAGTTCGTCGCGGCTGGGCGCCTCGGCTGTCATCGAGTGGATCTCGAGTTGGTCATGGGCAGGCCGGCACGGACGTGAGCGCGGGTCCACGTGTGCGATGGGGCCATTATGATGGGGCCATTATGGGGACGCGCACTGCGATCCGGAATACCGGGGCCCCGGCGGGAGGGCGCGCGGCCCCCGGGCACGGTGAGCCATCCGCCGCACGTGCCGGCCGGCCGGCACGCGGGACATAACCCGTGAAACGAACGCTGCTTACGGCCCACGGCCCGCGGACACACACACACACACGGGCCGGGCCGGCCGCGCGCCGGAAACGTTGCTCGGATGACGCCGAGGCGCGCTTACCGCTCGTAGAGCACGCGCCCGCCCACGATCGTGTAGAGCACGTGGGCGTCGCGCAGACGCTCGGGCGAGACCGTCAGAATGTCCTCCGACAGGACCACGATGTCGGCGAGTTTCCCCGGGGTGAGCGAGCCGCGGTTGGTTTCCTCAAACGCGGCGTACGCCGCATCCAGCGTGTAGCTGCGCAAGGCCTGCTCGCGCGTCATGCTCTGCTCGGGATAGAACGTTCGCCCGCCACCCATGTCGCGCGTCACGGCCGCCGCGAAGCCGAGGAGCGGGTCGACCGGTTCCACCGGCGTGTCGGAGCCGCTGGCGATCACAGCGCCGCTGTCCAGTAGGCTTTTCCAGGCATAGGCACCGGCTTGCGCGCGACGCGGGCCGAGCCGCTGCACGACGAACGGCCCGTCCGACGTCGCATGCGCCGCCTGCATGGCGGCGATCACCCCCAACGCCTGGAATCGCGGGATGTCCGCCGGGTCCAGGTGCTGGGCGTGTTCGATGCGCCATCGCAACGCGCGCCCGTCCGCGCGGGACTGCAGCACGCGCGCATACAGATCGAGCACCTCCCGGTTGGCCCGGTCGCCGATCGCGTGCACGCACAGCTGGTAGTCATGGGCGAGCGCCAACTCGGCCGTCCGGCGCAGCTGGTCGAGCGGCATCGTATTGAGTCCGCAACTGTCGGGCAGGTCGTCATACGGTTCGAGCAGCCATGCGCTGTGCGCGCCCAACGCGCCGTCGACCAACCGTTTGACGGCACGCACGGTCAGGTGCTGATCGCCCACGCCGATCATGCGATAGCGGTCCAAGGCCTCGACCAGGATGTCGTTGTCCTCGTTGATCATCACCCACAGTCGGACGGGCAACTCGCGGGCCTCAGCCAGTTCGCGATAGAGATCGATGACCGAACAGGGCGAACCCGCGTCGCAGAACGTGGTGACCCCGCACCGCAGGCATTCTTCCCCTGCCAGGCGGACCGCCGTGAGCAGGTCGTCGCGCCGTTGTTGGGGTGATCGCCCCTGGAGCGCACGCTCGTGCGCCCGGTCGACCAACTCCATGGCATTCTCGCTCAACACGCCCGTCGGGTTGCCGGCCGCATCGCGCAGGATCCGACCGCCGGCCGGCGCCGGCGTCGCCGGCCCCACGCCCGCCAACTCCAAGGCTTTAGCGTTCGCGAGGCACATGTGCCCGGAGGCGTGCATCAGCAGCACCGGATGGTCGGGCGAGACGCGGCTGAGCGCCTCGTGGGTCGGCGTCCCCTCCACCTGCGGTTCGGGCGCGTGGCGCCATTTGCTCTGGTGCCAGCCGCGTCCCACGACCCACATGCCGGCCGGCACCTGCCCGACCGCCGCGGCGACGCGTCCCACGACCTCGTCCCAGTCCGCGGCGGAAGACAGGTCGAGGGTCATCCGGGATTCGCCGAGGCCCAGGAAGTGACCGTGCCCTTCGATGAAGCCCGGCACCACCAGTTGCCCGTTGAGCGCGATCACTCGGGTTTGCGGGCCGATGTAACGCTCCAGGTCGGCCGCGGCGCCCACCGCCGCGATCCGCTCGCCACGCACCGCGATCGCTTGCGCGTCGGGATAACGCGGATCGACCGCGGCGATCTTGCCGCCGGTCAGCACCAGGTCGGCCGTCTCGGCACCCCGCGCAGGCAACGTGGCAGTGGCCATCCACATGGCAAGGACCCATCCGGAAAAGACCAGAACAGGCGTGGCGCAAATGCGGCGTCGGTTCATCGGCGTCGGTCCAGGAGCGTGATGTCGCTGACGAAGTGTTCGGCTGTCTGGCGGTCGATCTTGTTGGCCAACAGCAAGCGGCGGACTGACTCGTCGAGCGTCATCATGCCCGCGGACCGGCCGGTCAAGATACAGTTGTCGATCGATTCCAGCTTGCCGAACCGGATCGCGCTGGCAATGGGCGAGTTGTTGAACATCACTTCCAGCGCCAGTTGGCGCCGCGTGCCCGGCTGGGCGCTGGGCAGCAGGTGCTGGCTGACCACCGACCGCAGCCCCATCGCCAGTTGCGCGCGGATCTCGTGCTGGACCGTCTGAGGGAACAGGTCGACGAAGCGCGAGATCGCCCCTTTGGCGTCGCGGGTGTGCAGCGTCGACAGGACCAGGTGTCCCGTCTCCGCGGCGCTCAACGCGATCTGCGCGGTGTCGCGGTCCCGGATCTCGCCGACGAGCATCACGTCGGGGTCCTGCCGCAGCCCGTACTTCAGGCCGTCAGCGAACGTCCTCACGTCGACTCCCACTTCTCGCTGCGTCACGACACTCCGTGGGATGCGCGGGAACAAGTACTCGATCGGCTCCTCGATCGTGATGATCCGGTACCCGCCGGCGAGGTTCAGCTTGTTGACCAGCATGGCCAGCGTCGTCGTCTTGCCCGAACCCGTGACGCCGGAGACGAGGATCAGCCCGTTGCGGAACCCGGTGAGCCGCTCTGCCAGCTCAGCGGGGAATCCCGCCCAGGCGAACCCCGGGATCTCGGACGGGATGACACGGAAGCAGGCGCCCAGGTGCCGGCCATTGAAGAAGTAGTTGGCGCGGAAGCGTTGCGGCTGCGCGTGGAGCGTCACCGCCAGCGAGAAATCGATGTTCTTCTCGCGCCGGAACCGCTCGACGAACACCGGCGGGCAGACCGGCATCAGCAACTCTTCCAGCTGCTGGTCTTCCAGGTCCGACTCGCCGAGCGTCTGCAGCACGCCATGCACGCGCAGGACCGGCGGATGCCCCACGACCAGGTGCAGGTCGGACGCCTCGTGATCAACCGCCCGCGTCAACCACTGGCGCAACGGTTCCGGACAAAGCGGTTCTTCGGATTTCATCGGGTCTCATCATAGACCATCGGGGCGGCCGTGTGGAGCGGGCGCGGTTTGCGCGCAAGCGGCGGGTGGCGAAGCGCCCGCGGCACAAGCGGGCCATGGTATGGATCCACGCAGGCGCCGTGCCGCACCCGCGCAGGGTCACCTGTCGTGGACCGGAGCCCCGGTTAGCACGCCGTCAGGCACCGGCAGCGGCTCGCCCGGCGGCGGCGTATCGACCGGTTCGGGCGCGGGAACCTGTTCCAGGTCGACCTCGACCGATGCATCGCCCGGCGGGAGATACGGACCGCGCGTGAGCGGCGGCGGCTGGGACAGGCCGTAATCGATGATCCGCGGCCTGAAGTGCCGTGCGCGCTGCAAGGCGTCGCGGTATGCATCGGAGGACCACGGCCCTTCGGTCAGCGCCACGCCGTCATATTCCAACAACGAGCCCTTGGCGATGTGCACGTCGCGCAGGGCCAGCGAGTAATCCACCAGCGACCGGTAGTATGCGCTGTTCGAGTCGGCTTGCCGCTGCACGGCCCGGAGCAGCAGGTCGAGGTCCGAGAAACCCTCGTTGAATCGGGCCTGCATCACTTGCACTTCATCGTGCGCCGCCACACGCCGATTCAGATTCGTCTGCATCAGTTGGAACGCCCGCTCCGCGCTCCGCATCGCTTCGCTCAAGTCGTGCGTGATGCGGAACTCCTGTTCGTGCAGGACGGCCCGTTCGCGCGCCAGCTGTAGTTCGGCGTTGCGCACGGCCGCGAACTCGCGCCGGAAGCCGATCGGGAGTTCGAATTGGAGTCCCAGCTCCCATTCCTGGAAGTCGCCGGTCGTCAGGTTCTGGTAGGCGCTCTCCACGCCCGTGGGGCCGGGCGAGGCGATCAGTTCGTCGCCGAACCCGCGGAAACGATAGAGGGCCACGGCGTCCAGGCGCGGTTTGAGGAAGTTCCGCGCGGCGACCAGCTCCAGCTCGCGACGCTTGATCTGCCACTTCTGCCGCCGCAACTCCACCCGCCGCACGAAGGCCTCGCTCAACGTCTCGTCCCAAGAGAAGATCACCCGGGCCGTCGGCGGCTCGGTGGCCGGGCGGATCAGCTGCGCGGTGTTGGCCGGCATCCCCAACAGGTAGCGTAAACGCCCCTCGGCGCTATAGAGCGCCGCGAGCGAGTCGTCGACCGAGGCCTGGAACCCGAAATACTGCGAACGCGATTGCGATTCGTTCTCGGGCGTGCCGCCACGCAGGCCAACCTGCTGCCGCTCGGCGATGTTCTGCCAGGTCACCAGCGCGCTGTCGCGCCCGGCCAGCTTGGCATCCAAATCCCGGTACGCAAAATACAGGTCCCAATACGCCTGCTCCACGTCCCGCGCCAAGTTCGTCACCGCGGCCTCGAAATCAGCCAGGCTGACGTCCATGTTCAGGCGGGCTAGAAGCACCCCGCCGGCGCTCCCGGCCGATGAGTTCGGCCCGGCGATCCGGTTGAACTCGACCCCCGCGCCGCGCAGCAACGGCTGGCGGAACTCGGCCTCGTAGTCGAGATTCCACACCGACGGGAACCGGTGCGGATCCCACACGCCGTAATCGCGGCTGTAGTTCACGTGGTGGCGCAGCGCGAACCGCGAACCGGTCGCGGCGGTCTTGGCCAGTTCGATCTGGAAGTAACTGGCCAGCTGCTGCACGGCCGGGAGCTGGAACCCCGACAGCACCTGGCCCACGCCGCGATCGATCTTGTTCCAGAACAGCGTCGAGGTCAGGTGGCTGTCAAACGCGCTCAACGCCGCCTCCACGCCGCCGTACGGATCGGATTCCACCAGCGCCGGATTGAACATCGTCGGCGCGCCCGACGATGCCGTCACCACGCTGCCGCCCAAAGACCGGATCACCTCGCTGTGCGACAGCGCTTGCCGCATGGCCTGCGAGAGCGTCATGTCCAGCGGCTCCTGGTCCAGGGGGTTCTCCGTGGTTCGAGGAGGGCCGCCGGCCATGACCTCGGATGCCATCGCCGTCTCGACATCCGGGTACTCAATCCGCGTGGCAACCGCCTCGTGCGGGCCGATCTGACGCTCCGGAAAGCGGAAGTCGTCGTGCGGCCATAGACAGCCTGCGGTGGTCGCCAGCAGTCCGAGCAATGCCATGGCCAGGTGAGGGCGTCGATTCATCGCAGACCGACTCGGCGGCTTCCGCAGCCACGCGCTCGGCGGCCACGCGCGGCGCCGCCCGATGTGCGCACAGTCCACGCAGTCGCTGATACTGCTATCGACGGTACGTTCACTACAACTGGAATAATTCGCGCAATCCGCGCAAACACGCGCTGCCTGTTCAAGGAAACTGGGCGGATTCCGTAGACTGGCGCACGTGCGCCCGCGCCGGTCGCGGTGGAAGGTGGCTGTGGAAGGTGGACGGCGGCCTGCCGCACGCGTCAGGGGATCAGGAAGATCAGGCCGACCCAGGTGCCCGCTTCGACCACTCCTGCATCTGCCTGCAGCGGCGGACGCTGAAGCAGGAGCGGTGCGCCGCTGCCCGGCCGGAAGTGGCCGAGCGTGCTGCGAACCTGGCACGGTCGATCAACCACCATCGCGTACGGGAGCACGGGTGCGGTCAAGAAGAAGCGCGCACCGGACGCCAACGGCTGCACAAGCGGGCGACGCGTTTGCCCGTGCCGTTCCAGCATGGCGTCCTCGAAATACAGCGGCCGGTGTCGTAGTTCAGATGCTGCCCAATGGTATTGGATCGGGCTCCAGCCGTCGCCGCGATGGGCCGCGTATTGCGTCTCTTGAGTGCTGAATACGCCCTCGCTCGCATCAGCCGGACGAAGGCCGCCCCGCGGACGAATGTCGGGCAGCTGGGAGGACAAAGGCTGCAGCTCCCGCTGGATCCGTGCCTCAGGCGACCGCGATCCGGACAGCGGACCGGTCGCCGCGACGCCGGTGCGCTCGGGCGACGACTGAGCTTCGGCCGGTAACACGTACGCGGCCACGATGAAGAGGGCACAGTACCGGGCGGCCCAGCATGTACGGTTCATAGACATTAGTCCAGACGCGATCATGGGATCGGAAGGCTGATCAGGGCACAGGTGCGCACGCCGAGCGTCGGCCATGTCGCACCCCCAGTGAGAACGGTGTCGACCGACACAATCGGCGCTCTCTCCGGTTCGTGTCGTCCAGCGTGGCCGGTACACTCGACCAATTCTGCCGGAATTCTGCTTCGCACTGGTTCTTTCCTGCGCATTGGAAGTTGTCCGTGCCGCGCGCACACCGAGTCTCCGTTGTGCGGGAGCACCAGATTGGGCGGGCCACCTTGCGATGGCCGAACGTGGTCAAGACAATCTCGAGAGGGGCGCTGACGAATAGTTGCCGCAATAGGGGGTATGTCTTCAGAGCAGCGGACTGCGAGCCCGTGTCCGTTTCATGCGGCGGGAGTCTGACCAGGTTGGGGACTGATGACTGAGCAAGTTGCAAGCGCACCGCACGATGGCGCTCCCGTCGCGGACACGCCCCAATGGGGCTGGATGCTGTCCGTCTGGATGTCGTTGGTGGTGGTTTTCCACGGCCTGATTTGGACGACGGGTGTTCCGGACTACGAGCTGGCGGCGGCGGTGGAGCGCGGTGCGGCGCGAGTGGAGCAGCGGTTGGTGGGCGAGGACAGTTCGGACGTCGTGCGCAAGTCGATCCAATTGCAGCGCGACACGTTGCCGTTCTGGAGGGTGATCCGGCTGGTGGGCGATTTCGTGATGGCTCCGTTGGGGCTCGCCCTGCGGGCGTTGGCGGTGGCCGTGGCGTTCTGCGCGGTGGCGGCCCTGACCGGCCGGCCGGTCCGGTATCCGGAGGCCATGCGGGACTGTGTGGCCTGGCAGGGCGTATGGGTGTTGGGTTTGGCGGTCCAGGCGGTGCTCATGCTGGTCCTGCGCAAGCCGCACATTGACACATCGGTCACGCTGATGTTACCGCCGCGGGTTTGGGGTGCGCGCGAGTGGGTGTTGTTGCAGCAGCTCGATTATTTCGCGCTGATCGGCTGGCTGGGTCTGGGTTGGAGCGCTTGTGTGCGGCGGCAGGCGAACCTGTGGGTCGCCCTGGCGGTTTGTTGTCTGCTGGCGGTGGTGGAAATGAACATCTACGGTTCATGCAGGCTGTTGTTTAATTTGGGAATGCACCTGACGGTCTTCCCTGAGTGACATTGCTCATGCGACGAGTGATTGTGATCGTGGCGCTGTTGGCGGTGGTGGCGACGTTGGTCGGTGTATTCAACCTCCGGCGCGAACCTGAACTGCTGGGCGTGGATTGGCGGATCAAGAAGCGCCTGCCGACGAAGGAAGTGCAGATCCAGCGCCCGCGCCGCGCCACGATCGTGCAGATCGTCACGGCGCCCGGGACGATCGAGTTGATTGACGAGGCGAAGATCGCATCGGAAACGATGGGTCAGGTGGAGTCGGTGCATGTCGAGAAGGGGGACCGCGTCAAGACGGGCGACCTGTTGGTCAAGCTCGAGGACGAGGACGCCCGAGCGCGGCTCGAGTCGACCGAAGCGCGGATCGACCGGCTCAATGCGGCCATCCGGATGGCGGAGGCGGACTTGAAGAAGGCCGAGGAGGAGGCGGCGGGCTACGAGAACCTGCGCGAGCGGGGTTTTTCGTCGGAGACGGAGCTGCGGGACGCGACGACGCTGCTCGAGAAGATGCGGCAGACGCTGGCGATGAGCAAGCATGAACTGACCGAGAGCCTTGCCATGCGGCGCAACAGCCAGAAGGATCTCGAACGCACCGAGATCCGCTCCCCGATGGACGGGACGGTGATCGACCGGGACGTGGAGGTGGGCGAAATCGTCATTGCCGGGACGACCAACCTGCCGGGCACGGTCTTGATGACGGTCGGCGACATGGACCGGATGCGGGTGCGGGCGGACGTGGATGAGAGCGATGTCGTGTTGGTCCGGCCGGGGCAACCCGCCCAGATCTACATGCAGGCGGACCAGAACGATCCCGTACCGGGCGTCGTGGACTTGATTTCGCCCAAGGGCAAGAAGATCAATGAGGTGGTCAGTTTCGAGACGTTGATCAACGTGTCGGGCCAGAGCCACGCGCTGATGCCCGAGATGACCGCCACGGTCGAAATCGAGGTGCAGCGGGCGGACAACGCGTTGAGCCTGCCGGTCCAGGCGGTCATGCATCGCCGGCTGAAAGAGCTGCCCGACATGCCGCACTTGCGCGACTGGGTCGCGCGGCAACCGAAGACGCCTGCCGAGAAGGGCAAGGACGAGGCGATGCGCTACGTCACCATCGTATTCGTGATGCTCAACGGCGAGGCGCATGTGCGGCCGGTGAAGACGGGCATCAGCGACCAGGAGCGGATCGAAGTCCTCGAGGGGGTGGGGCTCGAGGACGACGTGATTGTCGGGCCCTTCCGGGTCCTCGATGAGATGGAAGAGGGGCAGCCCGTGAAGCTGGAGGAGGTCAAGAAGGACAAGGAGCAGCCATGACATCGGGCGCGCCGTTGCTGCGACTGCAGGGGATCACCAAGGAGTACCAGATGGGGACGGAGATCGTGCGCGCCCTCCGCGGTCTCGATCTGGCGATCCAGGTGAACGAGATGGTCGCGATCATGGGCGCGTCCGGGTCGGGCAAGTCCACGCTGCTCAATATCCTGGGCCTGTTGGATGTGCCGACGGCGGGCCACTACTGGCTGGACGGCGTGGATGTCGCCCGGTTGTCGCAGTCGGCGTTGGCGCGGGTCCGCGGCCGGCGGATCGGGTTCGTGTTCCAGACGTTCGAGCTGTTGCCACGGCAGACGGCGGTCCGCAACGTCGAACTGCCCCTCATCTACTCCGGCACGCCCCGCCGCCGCCAGTTGGCGATCGAAGCGCTGCGTCGCGTGGGGCTTGAAGACCGCATGAAGCACCGCCCGAACCAGATGTCGGGGGGGCAGCGGCAGCGGGTGGCCATCGCCCGCGCGCTGGTCCAGCGGCCGGCGATCCTGCTGGCCGACGAGCCGACGGGCAATCTGGACAGCCGCACGAGTGAAGAGATCCTGGACTTGTTCGAGAACCTGCATCAGGAGGGACAGACGATTGTGATCGTCACCCATGAGGCTGACATCGCGCATCGCTGCCGCCGCGTCGTGCGGCTCCGAGACGGCCAGGTCGAATCGGATGACGCAATCCGGCAAGCCCTGCCGCTGCGCCTGCCGGGACAGCCGACCTCCAGCGCGGCGTCGCGCGGCGGAGTCTCTCCATGAATGTGCTCCTCTCCAACGCGTTCAACGCGCTCGAGCAGCTTTTCACCCACAAGATGCGGTCGCTGCTGACCATCCTGGCGATCGTCATCGCGGTCACGGCGACGATCACCGTGGTGAGCGTGGTGCAGGGCTTCACGCGTTACGTGTCCAATTTCCTCGAGGGCCTGGGGACGAACGCGGTATTCGTCGCGCCACAGCGCCCGCCGGGCGAGGCGGGCAAGTCGCTCGGACGCGTGGAGCTGGACGAGAACGACTTCCGCGCCATCGAATCGCAGTGCGCCGCGCTGCGGCGCGTCTCGCCGCTGGTACCCCAGCAGAACGTGCGGCTGCGCTACGGCCGCACGGAGATCCTGGTCAACGTGGAAGGGGTGGCGCCGTCCTACCACACGGTCCGCAATTTCCCCGTAGACGTGGGCCGGCCGTTCGCCTCGGTCGACGTGGAACGCTCGCAGCAGGTCTGCGTGCTGGGGCGCGAGATCCTGCGCAAACTCGATCTCGACGACGGCATCGTGGGCGGCAATATCCTGCTGGATCGGCGACGCTTCCGCGTCGTCGGGATCCTGGAGAGCAAGGGCAGCTTCTTCGGGCAGAGCCTCGACGCGGTCGTCCTGATCCCGTACACCACCGCATTGAAGATGTACCCCATGTTCCGACGTCGCCTGATCCTGGCAGGCCAGGCGGTGACCGCCGAGGAGGTGCCGGAAGCCAAGGCGCAGGTCACCAACCTGCTGCGCCGACGCCACGGCCTGGAAGCCCATCAGCCGGACGACTTCATCGTGCAGACTCAGGGTGAGATCCTGGCCGCGTTCAACAATGTGGGCGTCGCGGCCGTCTCGGTCCTGGCGGGGATCGTGGGCATCTCGCTCCTGGTCGGCGGCATCGGCATCATGAACGTCATGCTGGTGAGCGTCACGGAACGGACCCGGGAAATCGGCCTCCGCAAAGCGGTCGGCGCACGGCGCCGGGATATCATGCTGCAGTTCCTCACCGAGGCCATGACCCTGAGCCTGCTCGGCGGCGGATTGGGGATCGCGCTGGGCTACGCGCTCAGCACGCTCGCCAGCATGCATCCGCGCATGGTCGATGTCGTCGTGCCGGTCTGGGCCGTGCTGCTGGGGTTCGGCATCTCGGCCGGCACCGGGATCGTGTTCGGGATCGTCCCGGCGCTCAAAGCCGCCTTGCTCAATCCGATCGACGCCCTGCGCCACGAGTGATCCCGGCCCGGGGAGAAGAAGAGGGGGTGGAGTCCGCGTGGAGCGGGCCGGAGGGTGCCGCAACCGTGCCCGCCGGCCCGGGCTCAGGCCCATGGACTCGCTCGGTGAGCAGCGAACGTGTTTTCCGCCTCCAGTCTGTTTGACGCGGGCCGCGCATGGTAGGCTGATGTGCGTCACTGCCGGGAGGCCAGGTCAGCTGCCTTCCTCGGTCCCCGTTCACTCCCCTTCATCCGGAGCCTTCGCCATCATGACTCGCCGCTTCCCATCCGACCGGCGCCGATTTCTGCAACGTATCGCCCTGGGCACTGCCGCCGCAGTGGTCGGCACACACGCCCTTTCGCGGACCGGCCCGGCATCTGCCGAGCACCAGGCGGCCGGCCGAAACCCGCGGCCGCTGCGGCTGGCACTCGCCTCTTACACGCTCCGCCAGTTCGACCTCGAGCAGACGCTGGCCATGACCCGGCGCGTCGGGCTCGACGCGATCTGCCTCAAGTCCATGCACCTGCCGCTGGAGTCGACGCCCGAACAGATCCGAGCGGCGGCCGAGAAGGTGCGTGAACGCGGCATTGAACTGTACGCCGGCGGCGTGATCAGCATGCAGGATGAGGCTCAGGTGGTGCAGGCATTCGAGTACGCCAAGGCGGCCGGGATGATCCGGATCATCGCCGCGCCGGCACCCGATGTGCTGCCGCTGGTCCACGACAAGGTCCAGCAGTACGACATCCAAGTCTGCATCCACAACCACGGGCCGGGAGATAAGGACTACCCGACTCCCGACGTGGCCTACGAGCGGATCAAATCGCTCGACCGGCGGATCGGACTCTGTCACGACGTGGGGCATACCGCGCGCCTCGGGCTCGACCCCGCCGCGCTCTCCGAGCAGTGCGCCGACCGACTGCTGGACGTCCATATCAAGGACGTGACGGCCGCCACGCCGCAAGGCGGCTGTGCGCCCTGTGGGCGCGGAGTGATGGACCTGCCGGGCTTGCTGCGCACGCTCGTCAAGATCGGATACGCGGGGTTCCTCGCCTTCGAATACGAACAGGATCCGGCGGACCCGCTGCCCGGCCTGGCTGAATCGGTCGGCTACATCCGCGGCGTGTTGGATGCGCTGTGAGCGGCGGACGAGCGGCGTGCCGATGGACCCGGCCCGGACCCCGGCCGGCGGGCGCCGCGCGGTCGGCGTGACCCGGTCCATCCCGGCTGGAGAGCACCTGCTGGCAGGACGTCGGTGCTGATTCGGCCGGGAACGTGACCTATAATGGCGTACCAGCACCGAGATCCCTCACCGTGTCCCGATCAGAGGAGCCGCCCTGTGCGCATCTCGAGACTCACCGTCCTGGCCGCGGCAATCGCACTGGCCCCGATACTCGGGGTGCACCACCTGCCCGCGTGTACGTGCATCCTGGTCGGCAGGCAGGCGTCCGTCGACGGGTCCGTCATGACGTCCCATACCTGCGACAGCCACCGCACGTCGTCCGCCATCACGGTGATTCCCCCCGGGCAGTTCCCGGCCGGGTCCGTCCGCGCGCTGACCACGCGGAGCGAGGATGACAGCGGGCCGATGCAGCGTTACGCCCGTGTCCCCACCGGCACGATCCCGCAGCCGTCCAGCACGTTCGGCTACATCGCACCCGCCTACGCCGCGATGAACCAGCGCCAGGTGGCGATCGGCGAATCGACGTTCGAAGGCCGCGAGGAACTCAAGAGCGAAAAAGGGCTCATCGACTGCGAAACCCTCACGCAACTGATGCTCGAGCGGGCCGCCACCGCGCGCGAGGCGATCCAGATCGGCGGGCAACTGCTGGAGACCTACGGGTGGTGCGACGTGGGCGAGGCGCTTACGATCGCGGATCCCCACGAGGTCTGGGTCATGGAGATCGTGGGGTTGGGTCCAGGTCAGGTCGGCGCGGTGTGGGCCGCCCAGCGCGTGCCGGACGACCATGTCTCGGTCGTCGCCAACGCCGCGCGCATCGGCGAGCTGAATCTGGCCGACACCGACCACTTCATGGCTTCGGCCAACGTCATGGAGGTGGCCCGGGCACGCGGTTACTGGAACCCGGACAGCGGCCAGCCGTTCCGTTTCTACGAAGCGTACAATCCCGACGGGCGCACCAGCTTCGCCGCCACGAGGCGGGAATGGCGCGCCCTGTCGCTGCTGGCCCCCTCACGCGCCCTGCATCCCAACAGCAACGTGTTCCCGTTTTCGGTCAAGCCGGATCAGCCGGTGGGCCCCGACACGATCATGGAACTCTTCCGCGATACGTTCGAAGGGACCGAATTCGACATGACCCAGCACATCACGGTCACCGACGCGCAGGGGAAGACGGTCAAGAGCCCGCTGGCCAACCCGTTCATGCCCTACGACCTGAACAAGGTGTTCAAGATCCACGGCGGCTGGGGAGAACTCGGCGAACGACCTATGGCGCGCTGGTACTGCATGTACGCCACGATCATCCAGTGCCGATCGTCGCTGCCCGACCCGGTCGGCGGGATCGTGTGGTTCGGCTACAGCAACCCCGCCATGACGACCTATGTCCCCATCTACGCGGGCGTCACGACCCTGCCTCCCGACTACCAGACCGACGGGCGGACCACTGGGTTCAGCCGCCGGTCGGCCTGGTGGGCTTTCAACCGGCTCTCGACCCTCGCCGCGCACCGCTGGGGCGACATGCGCCACGACGTGGCAGCCGTCCGCAACCCTTTGCAGGAGAAGTTCCTCGCCGCGCGCGAGGAAGTCGCCGCGACCGCCACCCGGCTGCTGAGCGAAGACCCGGCGCAGGTCCCCGACTATCTGACGCGCGTCACGTGCGACGCGTGCAGGGAAGCCACCGAGGCCTATTGGAACCTCGGCGACCTGCTGTGGACCAAGTACGACGAGCAATGGTGACGGCCGGGATCGACCGTCCGCCTGCCGTGGTCCTCGGTCATCGCTGCGGCGAGTAATACTTCTCGCCGCGCACGATCGCGGCGCGCGACTTGGCCTCGTCGGCGCGCAGCCGATCGTATTTCGCCTGCTGCTGGATCTCGCTCTCCGACAGGAGCCGGCCGCCCGACATGTCGTCCCGCGGGCGCACGGCCAGATTGTGCCGCCCCTGCTCAATGATCGCCAGGGCGGCCAGGCGGGTCGGATCGGACGCCGCCGGGAACGCCGCCAGGCAGGCGCTCCAGCCCGGGCGCGTGAAGTTCACGTCGTCCGACCCGGTCAGCCGCACCAGCTCCGCCAACTGCGCATCGCTCAGCGGCGACCGGCCGTAACGGCTGTCCCGATAGGCGCTGGCGTACTCGGGGTAATAGGGCGCGTTGATGTCGATCCAGGTCACGATCCGGTCGAACCCCTCGGCGTCCAACGCGATCTGGCTGTCAAGGGCCGGATCGGCGTGCCCGTGGAGCAGGACATCCACCAGCCGGCTGGCGTGCGAGCCCCAGCTCATGGGCGGCAGCGTCTGGAACGGCCCGGCGCCCGGCACGGTCACGTACTGTTTCTTCCGCAGGTCGACGTAGGACGTGTTGAACGGCAGCCCCAGGTCGCCCGCCAGGTTGAGGACGCGGCCGGCGTCCTGGCCGTAGTCGTGGCAGCGAACGCAGTGTCTGTCGAACACCGGCTGGACTTCGGCGAGGTAGCCGAAATTGCGCTCAGGCCCATACCAGGGCGTCAAGCGGCTGGGAGGACGCAACAGGGCCGACGCGCGCGCCTGCGGGACCGCCGCCGAGAGCCGATGTTCATGGCACCCCACGCAACCGATCCGCTCGCCGGGACGCACAATCGTGCCGCTCCGCATCGACTGGACCATCATCCCCCGCTCGTCGAGCAACTGGAAATAGACGAACCGGTCGGCGGGGACCGTGAAGTAGGCACTGCCGTCCTCCTCCACCGGCGCCGTGCCCAGGATGCGCTTGTTGTTGAAATCGTCCCACGCCATCGCCGGCGCCTGCTGGCCCGTGCCTCCGTCCCAGGCCGGGTGGGTCCAGAACCGTTTCTCCGGGGATTCCACCACGCGCACCGACTTGACGGTCCCCCGTGGCACCCGGTCCATGCCCGCGCCCACATACACGTCCGCGATGTAGAAGCGGCCTTCCGCCGCGGCCAGGTCCACCCGCCCAAGGATGATCGGCGGGCGGGGACGCGGCCCCAACGGCATGGGATCGAAACAGCCGGGCGGCTCGGTGTGCAGCAACTCCTCCCGACCGTCCAGGTCCAACAGGTAGATCCCCATCTGCTCGCCGTCGCCCACCATGCGGGCACAGAGGAACTCGCGGCTGGAGAGCGGGTACGGGTCCTCATACTTGGGTGCGACACGAATGAACGTGTCGTAGTCCCCCTCGCCGACCAGCTGGATCGCCGACGACGGCCAGGTGCGCACGACGGGTGCTTTCAGGTCCAGTCCGCGCTGGCGGTCCACGATCGCCAACGCGCCCCAGGGCCGATCGTGACAGGAAGAGAACGTGCAGATGAACAGGCTGCTGTCCGGGATCGCGCGCGTATCGAGCACGGCGCCCGGCGAGTTCGTGTTGTTGCCCCAGTAAACGGCGTGATTCGTCCCGTCCGGATAGCAGACCCAAGCCCCCTGGGCGTCGCCGAAGTTGCGATCGACATACTCCCAGCGATCGTACACGACGCGCCCGTCGGGCAAGAGCGCCGGGTGCCCTTCAAAGAGCGTGCTGTGCCCGATCTGCTGGATGTTCGCCCCGTCCGCGTCCATGGTGTGCAGGTTGCACATGATGTGCCGGTTGCACATGCAGTACTTCGGCTCCCGCGACGAACTGAACAGGATGCGATCGTCCGGTAGGTAGATCGGGTCGATATCCGAGACCCCCGCGCCGAAGGTGAGCTGTCTGAGCCCGCTCCCGTCGGCGTTCATCTCGTAAATGTGGTAGTCGTCCGCCGCGTCACGCCGCATGGAGAACACCAGCCGGCGGCCGCTGAAGTGGACGTCGATGTCGCGGGCCACGCCCTGCGGGACTTCCAGCAGCGTGCGGAGCCGGCCGCCGTGGGCCAGATCGATCGTGCGGATCGCGCTCCCGCCGTGGAAACCCGCCGTGTTGATCTCGCCCGTCTGGAACATCGTCTCCGTGTTGTGGTGGTCCGGCGCGTACTGCGACCGCACCACGAACACGATGCTGTGAGCGGTCAGCGCGTCCGGCAGAACCCGCTCGGACGCGCGGACCCAGCCGGGCAGGCCCAGCACCACGGCGATCGCCAAGAGACTCGGCCCTACGGCCCCACGAACCCCCGCTCCGCTTGTGATCTGCATGGATGGCCTCCTTGCGACCCAGTATACATCAGACCGCCGACCGTCTCACGAGGAGGAATCAGCGGGACGGAAAGGGCGGGATGCGCGGGATTGCCGCGAACAAGAAATACGCGCGGCACGTGGAGCCGGGATGACTCCACGTGCCTGCGGAGTTGGGAGTGTGCATCGCAGCCGTCTGGTTCAACCGCGGCGCTTGCGCCAGTACATCAGACCCGCCATCCCTGCAAACAGCGACCATAAGACCGCGGTGGCCGGCTCGGGAATCGCCGTCAGCTCCTTGCTGATGCCGTAGATGGCGTGATACTGATTCTGCGGTAGCTCAGGCAGCGCTTCGAGCCATGTCTTGTCCTTGGCACTGGAGTAGCCCACACGAGCAGTGTCGTCTCCGGTCGGATGATCGCCCAGCCAGTAAGCTCCGTCGATCGGAACAGGCATGTCTGGAGGCAAATAGTTCCTGAGGCGTCCTGTCCACACACTCACGCGATTCTCGTGACCATACTGGTCGTACAACACGGCATTGCCCAAGGACAGGCTGAGGTCGGCCAGATCCTCGCTATGTTCTGCCACTCTCTCGCCGCCCATGTTGTACACAGCGGCGTTAGGGTATCTCTCTAGTACGGTCTTTGCGAGGTCCGTCGGACCCGTGTCCGTCCCGATCGTGGCTACCGCCTCCCATCCATAATCGAAACCCTTCAATATCGAACTATCCTTGTTAGCCTCCGCCTTGACGAAATCGTCATAGTACGCCTTCGACGAACTGGTGCTCGTTGTCGTCCCTTGAGTCACGAAAATCAACCGGTACTTCTGCATCGTACCCACGAGCGAGTCCGGCACGAACTGGCCATCAATGACGGCCGCGGTGGCCGTCTGGCCAGCCAGCCCGAGGAGCAACAGGCATGCGGCCCCAATCACGGTGCGTCTCATTCGAATGCTTCTCCCAGTCTTCTCTTGTTCCCTTGGTTCCCGCACGCCCACTGCATCGCGGCCCCGGGGCGCACGACCCGCCTCAGTCCCGAGCGCGGCACTCCCGAAACAAAATGGGCAAATGCCGTGCAATAGATAGTTCTCCGCCGCGATGACGGGCATTACAAAAAATATGTAGAATGTATAGCTGTTTAGTGAAAGCAGCGTGTTCGGCGTGGTGAGAAGGTGTTGCTCCCGGTCTGAGGAGCCGCGTTGCCGGGGTGGACGAATTGGATGTAAGTCCTTATCCCATGGGCTTTTTTGAGCGTTCCGACACAGAGAGTCTTGTCATTGTTGCGGTATCGGCGCGCAACGTGGAACGCCTCGACGCCCTTCTGGACATCCGTTCATGTGGCCGTGCTGTTGGCGGTGCCTCGGGAGCGAGGACTGCGACCGAACCGCGGGTCACCGAGCTGACACCCCTGGCACGGCCGACCGAAAGGCACATTCCTCCCCTCGTTCACCCCACGACGTCGATCGGTTCGAACGCTTGACCGAGGATGGCCTGTGCGTCCAGCCCGAGCCACTGCTGGAGCATGGTGGCGTAGAGGCGGCGGTAATCGATGTGGAACTTGAGCGCATCCTGATCCAGGTCGGTCAGGCTGGGGTGCTGGCCACAGAGTCCGCCGCGGACACGGCCGCCCACCAGCAGCACGGGCGCGGCGGCGCCGTGGTCGGTGCCTCGTCGGCCGTTTTCGGTCACGGTGCGACCGAATTCGGAGAAGCTCATCAGCAGCGTGCGTGACACCAGACGTTCGCGCGCCAGGTCGTTCATCAGGGCCGCGATGGAGTCCGACATTTCGCGCAGGAGGGCTGCGTGGTTGTCGCGCTGGTTCGCGTGGTTGTCGAACCCTCCGATCCCGCCGCCGCCCAGTTCCACGAAGTAGATCCGGATGCCCAGGTCCGCCCGGATCAGTTGCGCGACCATGCGCAGCTGCTGTGCGAGCGTGTACGCTGGGTATTCACCCGTCGACGCGTCGGCGGCAAGCGCCGCTTCGATACGCTCGGACATCGTGCGCGCCGCCGCGGCCGCCCGGGCGACGGCTGCCAGGAGCGGGCCATCCGCGCCGGCCGCGGCCGCCGGCTGCGCGGGGGCCGTGTCCACAGTTTCGGCTGACGTACCGGGCGGCGTGGTGCGTGTGAGTTGTCGGATATGGACCAGCGACGGGACCACGGACAGCTCTGCGTTCAGGGCGAACGGCATCGCGATCGGTCCGACGAACAGGGCTGGGAACTGGGCCGTGCCCGGCGCGGCGACCCGATCGACGGCGCGTCCGATCCAGCCGGTCGGGCACAAAGGCTCGCCGGGCTGTCCCGTATGCCATTCGCGCATGGCCAGGTCATGGTCCCGGTTGTTCTGCGGGACGCCGACCCCTTGCACGACGGTTACCGTCCCTTGTTGGAACAGCTGGTGCAGCCCCGTGAGTGCCGGATGGAATCCCAGATACGAGTCGATCGGGAGCACCTGCGACTGGCTGAGTCGCAGCGTGATGCGGCTGCGTTGGAACGCGTCATCGGCGTAGGGCACGATCATATTGAGCCCATCATTGCCGCCCGAGAGTTGCAGCACGATCAGCACGTTCTCGCCGGTTGGGGAACCCTCACCCGCAGCCAGCGCCGCGCGCTGGAGGAACGCGGGCAGGGTTGGCGCCAGGGACAGGAGCGCCGGCGCGCCGGTCATCGATTTCAGGAAATCCCGACGTGAGTAGGTCATCACATGACTCCTGGTGCGCGCGGCCGCCGCCGCAGGGCGGGGCGGGCCGGCGCAGGTCAGCAAAGCTGGTACTCCGGCCGTGTCACGAGCTGGTATGTCCGCCGGCGCAGCGCGTCGCGGGCCGCCGTACCGGCCAGGTCGTCCAGGCCGTCGGCCAACGCCGCCTGAGAGTCGTCATCTTCCAGCAGCAGCAGTCGCACGAGAAACGCGCATTGGGCGGCCGGCGCGCCGGCGCCGTGCCGCTCGGCCAAGGCCTGCGGGTCGAGTCGGCCGCCCAGCGGCCCGTCGGGCGCGAGCAGTGCGGCGGCCAGGTTCTGCCGGCCGAGCAGGGTGGCCGCATTGATCCAGTACGTTCCGCCCGCCCAGCCCCGTGTGGTCGGCGGCGCATAGAGGTCCTGGCCCAGCTGTGCCAGCGACGCGCCGAGCGGCAACGTGGGCACCAGCTTGTCGAACGCTTGGACGATCCCGAGGGCATATTCGACCGGGCTCTTGACGCGCCGCCGGACCGCCTGCTCGGAGAAGAACAAGTTGCTGCGCAGCATCGTCTCGACCACCGGCCCCACGTCCAATGCTGGCCCGAGCATTCGGGCCAGCGGGTCGATCAGCATGTCGCTCGGCTCATCCACCTCCGAGATCAGCCAGCGGAACAGGCGGCGGACCACCAGGCGTGGCGCGGCCGGCTGGTCCAGCACGATCCGCACGATGTCCTCCGGTTTCCAGGGCCCTGCCTGGCAGAACACGCGTTTGATCCCGGCATCATGTTCGTGGGCCAGGTACTTCAAACGGCCCTGCAGGACGAACCAACCGGTGAACGCCCGGGCCGCTTCCCGCACATCCTCGTCACCGTAGTGTCCCGGGCCGACGCTGAGCCGTTCCATGATCTGCCGCGAGAACTGTTCGTTCGGGAGCGCCTTGCGATTCATGTCGGCGCCGAAGGCCAGGAACGCGGCGGGCTCGCGCGACACCCCGTCCAGCAGCGCCCGGTAGGACCCCAGCGCATGGGTGCGCAGCGTCTGTATGTACCGCACCATCAACGGGCCGCTGTTGACGCGCGCATGGCTCACGCCGCAGTGGCCGTGCCAGAACAGGGTCATCTTCTCGCGCAACGGATGACGCGCCTCGATCATGCGGCGCAGCCACCACGCGCGGAGCGACTCGATGCCCGACGTGCGGGCCGTGACATCCTCATCCCGGTCCCACGCCTCCTCCTCGACCTGCACGTCCGCCGGCGGACGCACCAGCCGCTCGATCGTCACCCGAGGGCCTTCGGACAGAGCGCGGGTGAGCGTGTCCCAGTCCGCCCCGAACCCGGCGCGGCGATACAGGTGGCCGGCCAGCGCTCGATTCCACGGCCGCTCAACGCCCGGTTGGAACTCGGCCCACGCCCACTGCGGATCGACCTCCCGGGTCGGCGCGTCGCCCTCGGTCGGTGCGGCCTGATCCGCGCCCGGCGGATACAGCTGCAACAGGTTCATCGGTGTACCTCCGCCATGGTCAAACTACTCGGGCAGCTGGTAGCCGATCCGGATCGTCAGGTCCGAGCGGTCCGCGTGTGTGCCGGCCTCGATCCGCAGGTCGGTCAGGAACCGAAGCGCCTCGAGCATCGCGCCAATTCCCTGCTCGGCCTCTGCCCGCGTCTTGCCTTCCGCCACCATGTTCTGGCGGATCAGTGCCTCGCGGTTGGCCTCGAGGATCGACGCCAGCGGTCCGCTCCGGACCATCGCCAGGCTGTGTTGGCCGGCGGCCGGCGTCACGCCCTGTTCGCGCTGTTGCTGGAGCGCATCGATCAGGTCGCAGGTCAGCGCGTCGGTGGAACTCAGAATGAGCCGATCGCCGGCGATGGCGAGCGCCGGTTGGAAATTGAAGCGGATATCCGCCGCCTCGGCGTGCTCTTCATCCGCGAGCGAAAAGAACGACATCGTGTAGGCCGTCCCGTGGTGCACTCGGCCGTCGATGATCAGCCCGGGCAGCGCTTTCTGGCCACGCGTGAAGTTCACCAGGCCGATCGCCTTCTGCCAGGCCTCTTTCGCCACCAGCTCGAGCTTGTCCGGATCGCGCAGCTGCAGGATCAGGGCGAACCCCGGCAGCTTCACGGCCGGCGTGCCGGTCCGCTCGTCGTACCGTTGCTCGGCCACCACCACGCGGAGGTCCGGCAGCGTATGAGCCAGGACCTCGTGGGTCAGGTCTTTCCCCGAGAAGAAGATCCCCATCATGTTCTCGAAGAAGATCAGTCCCGACGTGCGATCCGGGAACAGGTCGTCCTTGGCCGCGTAGAACTGGTGCAGGTCCCGGTACAGGCTCAGCGCCGCGATCTGGCCCGGCACATTCGGGATCGGCATGGCTCCGGCCCCCGGCTCTTGCGGCAGGGCGAACGCATCGATCCGATTGGGCTCGGCCGACGGGCGGTCGGTCACGACCTGGATGGCCACATCATCCAGGCCGATACTCAGGCCCGCGGCCAGCCAGGTCGCGTCGGTCAGCGCCGCCAGAAGCGGCGCCAGCAGCAGCCGATTGACCGGGTTGTCCTGCTGCGCGAGGCCGTGCTGGAATCCGGGCTGTTGCTTCAGGATCTGCATGTCCGCGAAGAGGGTCAGGTGCGGCGTTGGGGAAAGCGACGCGACGGCCGCCTGATAGCGCGGCGACCGGGCCAGATCCGCGTCTTGCCGATCCAGGTGGCGATCGATGGCCGCTTTGAGCGCTTTCGGCTTGTTCGCCATCAGCAGTCGGCTGCCGATGAGGACGTGCGACTCGCCCGGCCCGAACGTCCAGCACGTGATGCCGCGGTAATCCGCCGATGTGACGCGGTCTGGGCTGCCCTGTTTCAAGGCCTCGCCCTGGGCAACCGTCCGGAAGAAATCGTGGATCTCCGCCATCATGTTCGCGTCGTGGCCGTCGACAATCAGCAGCGCGGCGTCATGTGGCCCGAGCGCAAGCGTGACGCCGCCGCCCAGCAACCGTTCGAGCATGGTGGGCAGATCCACCTGGTACTTCGTCAGGAAGAAATTCAGCATCGTCAGCGCCTGCTGTGTGTCCTGCTTGTCCATGGCTTCCTGATACGCGGGCAGGGACTGCACCAGGCGCACCACGCGCTGGTCAAAGAGGCGCTCGACCAATGCCTGCGGCGCCGCGAGGCGCGCCACCAAGACCGCGTCCGCGGGGATCAGGCTGGTGGCGGGGACCGGCGGCTGGTCGGCCCATCCCCGGCCGGTCGTGAAAGCCAGTGCGGCCAGCACCAGCCGCATGGTCATGGTCCGAAACATGGGTGTGTCTCCCCGTCCTAGAAAGCAACTAGAGATCTCGCCAAGAGAACGCCAGCACAGACAGTCCGAAGGCCCCCAGCGCGGGCAGGCCGTAGCCGAGCAGGACCCGCAGCAGGGAGAAGTCCTCGTAGCTGCCCCGCTCAAAGAAACTACCCTTCGGTTCGGCCGCGGGTGTCGCGCCCGTGGCCAGAACGCCGGAAACCGAACCCCACCATTGCAGGGCGGACTGCAGGACCGCCTCGTGCGAGCCGTTGGTCTGCCCCGCGTTGCGGTTCCAGGGCGTGCGCAGCACGGTAGGCATCGCCTGGCTGAGACTGAACAGCGAGCACTCCTCCAGCGTCAGATCATTCACCGCAATGACGCGCCCCGCATAGACCTTCGTCAAGTGCCGCGTGCGGATCGCCACGTTCACGTTCGTCCCCTTGTGCCAGGACCGGGCCTCGATGGGCGCGCACCCTCTTGAGCCTCTACCCTCTACCCCGGGCGTCGGCCAAGGGTTTCAGGCCGGTCAGGGCTCGTCGTGCCGCGCCTGTTGCCCGCCGTTGCGCCCTGCTACCATCAGCCTAACGCAGCGGACGTGCCGGAGCCATCGTGGAGGGCCCACGCGGGTGCATGACCAGAGTGTCGGCCGACGCCAGTTCCTGACCGGCTCTGCCGCCGGGTTGACCAGCCTGCTGGCGTGCGGGCCGCTGCGCGCCGCCTCGCCTCCAGCATCGAGGACATCAGCGATGGACAGTGCGGAGTTCCGCGAGCATTTGTTGCGTTGCCTGGGAGGCCCATGGCCTGATCCCACGCCGCTGAGGCCCGCGCTGCGCGAATCGATACAGAAGGACGGTTATCGGATCGAGTCGGTCACGTACGAAGTGGAGCCGGGCGATCTGGTCCCGGCGCTGGTGTTGATTCCGGACGGAGTGAGCGCTGGCAGTCCGGCCCCGGCCGTGGCGGTCTGGCACCAGCACAATGGCCAGTGGCAGCTGGGCAAGAGCGAGCCGGCCGGGCTGGCTGGCAACCCGATGCACCACACCGGCGTGGCGCTGGCGCGTGAAGGGTATGTCGTGTTATGCCCGGACGCCCTGTGTTTTGAGGAGCGGCAGGATTCCCGGCTCAAGGGCGGCGATTTCGAGCGGTACGAGTTTCTGCGGTATGTCGTGGCGGGCAAGTGCCTGGCCTGGAAGAACATCCTCGACATGCGCCGTGCGATCGACTACCTGTGCGCGCGGCCCGACGTGCAAGCTGCGCGCATCGGCTGCTATGGACATTCCATGGGTTCGACCCACACCTGGCTGGTCGGGCCGTGGGAGCCGCGGCTGCAATGCCTGGTCGGCAATTGCTGCCTGCCGACCTATGCGGCCATAGAGCGGCAGCGCCTGTTGCACTGCTTCCCGAATTTCATCCCGGGCCTGTTCGCGGTCGGCGACACGCCTGACATCGCCGCGTTGATCGCGCCGCGCCCGCTGCACTTGAATTTCGGGGAAGACGATGGCGGCAGCCCGATCGAGGAGGTGCGCGCCGGGATCGCGCGGATTGCCGCCGCCTACCGGCAAGCCGACGCGGCGGACCGGTTCGGTCACTTCATCGAGCCTGCCACCGGGCATGTCCTGTCGGACGCCATGTGGCGGAAAACACGCGACTGGTTCGTACGGCATCTCCAAGCCGGCTAGCCTCTGGTACACAGCCCGGGTCGGCGACCGCTCGGTGATGAGCCGAGGCGGCGCCGTTTTCTGCCAGGCGGCCGGCTGAGACCGACGCTAATCCTGCTTCAGCTCCGACTCGGTGCCGTAGGGATCGGGCTGGACCAGCTGCAGGTAGGCGATCAGGTCCAGCAGATCGTGGGGCTGGTTGAGCAGCTCTTCCATGCCGACCGGCATCAACGAATGCCCGGTACTGACCAACTCATCGAGGTCGGACCGGAGCAGCGCGTGGTGGGCCGCCTGGGCGTCGATCAGCGTCACGGCATTGCCCGTCTCAGCGGCGATGATCCCGGAAAACACGCGGCCGCTTGTGGTCACTGCCGAGTACTCCACATACCGCGGCTCGACCGCGCGATTGGGGTCGAGGATGGAGACCATGAGCGATTCCGCGGACCGGTCGGTGAGCGCGAGCAGATCGGGCCCGACGTCGGTTCCTTCCTCTTCCAGCCGGTGGCACTGCGTGCAATGCCGACGGAAGACCTCGCGGCCATGTGCCGGATCGGCCGGCCAGGCGAGCTTGTCCTGGTACCGGGCGATCGCCGACAGCCGATCAGTAGGCGACGCCGCGTTGAACACCGCGGACGCTCGGCTCCGGATCTCGGCCGAGCTGTGCAGGATCAGTCGGTTCCGGTAGACGGCCCCGATCTCACTGGCCGCCACCTCCCCGGCCTCCATCCGATCGAGCACGGCGAGTGTCCAGCGCGGGTTCTGCAGCAGCATGTCCAGGATCTGCGGACGAAGCTCCGGGCCGTGCTGAGCCCATTGGTCGAGCAGGATGTCGGGCAGGTCGTCGGGCCGCAGGATTCCCAGCACATGCACGATCATCTGCTGGATCGGCAAAGGCGTCGCGGCGGTAAGCTGTCGCGCCAGCAACTGGACATCGTCCGCCTGCGGGCGTTGGAGTCCCCGGCCCACCAGCCGCACCGCCTGCACGCGGCGTTCGGGGTCCTGGGCAGTATCCGCGGCGTCGCCGCGCGCCGCGGTGAACAGGCCGCCGGTGGCCTCCATGGTCGCCTGCAGCGCCGGATCGCTCCGCGCGTGCAGGCTGCGGAACGAACCGCCGCCGGACTCCATCGCGTCGACCAGTGCCGCCATCACCCGGTACTGCCAGGTCGCAAACCGCCCCTGGACCGGTGTGGCGATGCGCCGCAGGCCGTCGGCCAGCGGCTGCACCTGTTGCGATTCGAAGACCAATCGCAGCAGGTTCTCCACCAATGCAACCTGGGAGCCGCGCGGCTCGCCGCTGTCGAGCAGCCGCTCGAGCATCTCACCGGGGAACAGCGTGGCGGAACTCATGACGGCCGTGATCATCAACGGGTCGTCTGCCTGATCGATGGCGATGTCCGCCAGCGCGTGCCCGGCCCGGGCGTCATGCCATTGACCGAGGCTGTATGCCAATTGCATCCGGACCTGCGGGTCCGGGTCGCTCACGAGCCGCAGCAGGGCGTCTTGCAGGGTCCGTTGATCGTCCAGCAGGGGCTCGGCGATGCGGACGGCATGTCGCCGCACAGCGGCGTGGGGGTCCTGCAGTGCCTGCAGGAGCAGGCGGGTCTCCGCGGCGTGCAGGCCGTCCAAGGTGCACAGGGCGGCCACGCGCGTCTTGGGATGCGGATTCCCCAGGACAAGCTGCTGCAAGAGAGGCACGGCCCGCTCATCCTGGCGATCGACCAGCAGCTGCTGGATCAGATCGCGCTTCGGACCATTGGGATCGTCCAGGGCCCGGACCAGCGCTGCGGTGGAGCGATCTGCCAGCGACGGGAACGGCCGCGGCCGCGCCCCGACCGGCCACACGCGATAGATGCGACCCAGGCCTCGGCCCGCCCCGAAATCCAGTTGATCGTGCCAGGCTGACGGGATGTAATCCGGATGCTCAATCACCAGGCGGTACATGTCGACGACCCACAGGGTGCCATCCGGACCGGTGCGGACCTGGACCGGCCGGAACCAGGGGTCGCGGGACGCGAGGAACTCCGATGACAGCTCCTCCGGCGCCCGGCGGCTGAAGAACGTCGTCCCTTTCCGGTAAATCACGCTGTGATGGACCAGGTTGTACGCCGGCTCGCACACGAAGAAACTGTCGGCGAACTGGGGTCCGAACAGGTCGTCACGGTAGATCTCCAGCCCGCATGAGGCCGTGAAGCGGTTCAACGTCCACAGCTCGTTGAAGCGCGGCAGGGTCGGGCTGATCGGATAGACCTGCGCGCAGGTAGGCGGGTCCATCAGGTCCACCCGGGCGTCGGCGACTGCCAGGAAGGGGTTCCGTTGCAGGTAGTGGTCTTCCAGCGCGCAGTGCCAGCAGGGCTGCAGGTTCCGGCCCCCAAACCAGTTGCCCCAATCGTCGCGGCAACGGCTCCATTGCGCCATGCCGGTCTGCGTTTCGATCGCGCCCGTGTCGGGTCGGATGCGGAAGTCGCGGCCGTGGATGTCGACCCGCGCGCCGGTCTTGACTGACTCGACATTGCCACCGCTGTCGCCGTTGGCGCCGTAGATCCAGTTGTCCAGGCCCCACCGTAATGCGTTGACCGTGTGTTGCGGGTTGCCTTCCACGAAGCCCCGGTACAACGTCTCGCGCCGATCGGCCCGGCCGTCGCCGTCTGTGTCTTCTGTATACAGGATGTCGGGTGCGCATGTGATCAGCACTCCGTCGCGCCACGGCATCACGCCGGTCGGGAAATTCAGGTCGTCGATCCACAGCTGAGCGCAGTCGTATCGGCCGTCGCCGTCCCGGTCCTCCAGGTACTTGATGCGTCCGCGCGACGACTCGCTGCCGTCGCCGCCTTGCGGGTAATCGCCCATCTCCACCACCCAGAGCCGGCCGGCAGCGTCCCAGTCGATGGCGATCGGGTCGCTCACCAACGGTTCCGCGCACACCAGTTCGACCTGGAACCCGTCCCGGACTTGCAGGCCATCCAGGCTCTCCGAAGGGCTCTTGGGCTTCAGTTTCGACAGAATCTCGCGCAACGGAGGATCGTCGGCGGCCGCGGTGGAAACGCAGGCGACGACCAGCGCGAGGCAGCAGGCCGGGACGATGGCGAGGCATCCAGATCGCCGGAGAACGAATCGCACAGCCCACGCTCCCAATCGCCGCGCAGCGGGCGGCCAGAACCCTGAATCACCACGGACGTCTCCGGGCACACCGCGCCGGATGAATACCCGGATCGCTGACCCGCTCACGATTTGCTACGGACAGACCAGCGATGATTATGCTGATTTCCGGCCATCGGGGGCGACAGGCGGCCGCGGCGCCCTTCCCGCAACTGTACCATCCCGGGCGCAGCCGCCAAGCCGTTTGGCGGCGTTCCCGCACAGCGCCCGGCTGCCGTCGGCAGGTGTCCGGCGCGAATGCCGATTGTGCGGTCCAGGCGGGGCGGCGGGCCGCCTGGCGGTCGCCGGCTGAACTCCGCGCGTCGGACATGGTACAATCGGTCACGCGTGGGTCACCGGATACCTGTCACCGGACGAGGGTCACAGCTATGAATCAGATCGTAATGGCCGGCACGTGTGTGGCGTGCCTGGTGGTGCTCTCGCACGATGCGACGGAGTGTGCCGAACCGGCTCAGCCGGCGCGCTACCTCATCATTCACGCCGACGACGCCGGGATGTCGCACTCGGTCAACATGGGCACGATCAGCGCGATGGAGCAGGGCGTCGTCTCGTCGGCCAGCATCATGGTCCCGTGCCCCTGGTTCGTCGAGATCGCGGAGTATGCGCGCGCGCATCCCGAGCACGACTTCGGCGTCCACCTCACGCTCAATTGCGAGTGGAAGTCATACCGCTGGGGCCCCGTCGCCTCGCGCGACAAGGTCCCCAGCCTGGTTGACCCGGACGGCTACATGTGGCGCAGCGTGGAGCAGGTGGGCAGGCACGCGAAGGCCGACGAGGTGGAGATCGAGCTGCGCGCGCAGATCGAGCGCGCCAGGCAGTTTTCGATCCCGATCACGCATCTGGACACGCACATGGGTGCGGTCCTGGCGCGACCCGACCTGGTGGAGATCTACGTCAAGCTGGGGCTGGAATACGACCTGCCCATCCTGATGCTGAGCCATGTGGAGGAATCACTGGCCCGGGAGTATCCGGCGTTGGCCGACCGCGCGACGGAGCTGCTGCCCATGCTGCGGGCGCGCAACATGCCGTTGCTGGACCAGCTGGCGCAGATCTACGGCGACGATCGGAACCGCCCGCGCCGCGAAGCGTATCTCGAGACGCTGCGGAATCTCAAGCCGGGCGTCTCGCAGCTGATCATCCACTGCGGGCACGACGATGCGGAACTGCGGGCGATCACGAGCAGCGCTCGCCGCCGCGACGAGGATCGCAGCGTGTTTTCGGATCCCGAAGTGAAGCGGCTGATCCAGGAGCAGGGGATCCAGGTGATCGGCTGGAAGCAGTTCCGGGATCTGCAGCGCGCGAAGTAGGCGCCGCCCGGGCGCCCGCTTCGCCGGGGTCAATCCGGACCTACAACCCGAACGCCCTCAAGAGATACTGCAGGTGTTGCCGGGTGGCCGCGTCGGGCCGAGCGGCGGAGCGGGTGGGGCACAAGCGCGCGGCGGCGCGCGGATCGGTCGGGCGCATCGCATTGAGCAGCGCGCCGTAGGCGGCGGTCTGGTAGCGCAGCGGCCCCTGCCGTGCGCTGATCAACAGCCGGGCCCGCGGGTTGAGCAACTGGACGCCGGCGTGGAACACCTCCTGGAAGAAGGGCGATTGGCTCAGGCCGCCGGTCAAGACGAACCGAGTCACGGGCTTCCTGGCGCCGGGCACTTCCGCCAGCATCGCACGGACGCGCAGCAACAACTCGAGCATGATCGACAGTTGAGTGCTCGCGACTTGCTGACCCAGCGTGAGTTGTTGCCAGCCGGGTGGATAGGTCTCCTTCCCGTCCGCGTGCAGGACGCGGCACAGGCCCGCCAGGTCCGCGCTGGACGCCGCATCATTCAGTTCGCTCAGCCGATTTGCGTACGCGGCCGCGTACTGGGCCACGAACCGGTCATACCACTTGCAGCAATCGGCCAGCATCATGAGCAGGAGCCGGTGCCGGTAGTACTCGAAGCACGCGGCGTTGCCGACCAGCGGGACGCGGGCGGGACACACGCGATTGATCGTACCGCTGGTCCCCGCCGAGACGACGATCGTCTCGAAATCGTCCTCCTCCAGTCCGCAGCCGACCCCTGTGGCATGATTGTCCCCCAGCGAGCTGATGACGCGCGAGCCGGCCAGCCGCTGTTTGACGGCCATCCAGGCGTCATCCGCGCCGGCCACCGGCGCGGCCGTCACGGCCCCCACCTCCCGGCCGCTGGCGATCACCGGCGGGAACCAGTCGGGTGCCAGCTTCGCCTTCCGCATAACGGCGCCGGCCAACCGTTTCGAGTCCTGCAGCAGCAACCCGTTGCTCAAAGCATCCGAGGTGCTCAACCGCGCCTTGCCGGTCAGCAGGTACGCAATCCAGTCACCGGTGGTCATGACCTGGGCGAGCGATTTGCGGAGGCGCGGCGCCTGGCGAAGCGCCCAGATCAGCTTGGGCAGGATGAACCGCTCTTCGAGCCGACCGACTTCGGCCTCCGCCCCTTGGCGGCGCAGGTCCAGCACTTCGCGGCTGGCCGCGTGGCACTGCCAGCTCAGCGCCGGTATCAACAGGTGATGGCGGGCATCGAGCAGCACCATGTCGTGCTGCCGCACCGCGAACGACAAGGCCGTATCGGCCAGCGTCCAGCCCTGCCGCGCAAGATCGTCGAGCAGCGACAGGATGAGGCGGGGCGTCTGGCTCAGATCGAATGCGCTCTGGCCCTGCCAGGTCGTGGCGCCCCGCATCCCAGCCTGGGCGTACGCCTCTTCCCCCTGCTTGCTCCGCACGCCCAGCGCCAGCCCGGTCGTGCTCAAGTCAAAGCCGGCCCAGGCGGCATGTTTCGAATTCGAGTTGCTGCGAGTCACGTGTCTTCTCCGTCTGTCGTGTGGAGGTGCGCCCACCGCCCCTGTACCAGAGCGTGGGGGTTCGAGCAAGTGGCCGCGCCTTGCATGCCGCGCCGGGCAGGCGCACAATGCAGGCGCAACCGCACTTGCCAGAGACCTGGGAGACATCATCATGAAGCATGGCAGAACACCCATGTGGACCGCGCTCGCCCTGCTGGCCGCCTGCGCGGCCATCGGTCGTGCGGCGGACCCGGACGCCCAGCCGATCCGGGTACTGATCGTTACGGGTAACGACTACCCGGGGCATCTGTGGAAAGAGACGACGCCGGCCGTGCGGAAGATCCTGGAGCAGGACCCACGCATGATCGTGCGGGTGATTGAAGATCCTGAATTTCTCGCGTCGCCCGCGCTCGACCCGTATGACGTCGTCGTGCTCAATTACATGAACTGGGAGAGCCCCGACCCGAGCCGGCGCGCGGCCGACAGCCTGCAGCGCTTCGTACAGGCGGGAAAGGGCCTGGTCCTGCTCCACTTCTCCTGCGGAGCATGGAAGGATTGGCCGGAGTTCGCCCACTTGGCCGGACGCGTCTGGGACCGAGTCAACACGCATGACCCCCACGGCCCGTTCCGCGTGGATATCGTTCAACAGGACCACCCGGTCACACGCGGCATGCAGTCGTTCGAGACCGTCGATGAACTCTATTTCTGCCTGACAGGCGACCAGCCCGTGACCGTCCTGGCAACCGCCCACTCGCAGGTGAAGAACGCCGATTTCCCGATGGCGTTCGTGTTCCAGTACGGCAAGGGTCGCGTGTTCCACACGCCGCTGGGACACGATGTGCAAGCGCTCACGCTGCCGGGCCCCGCCGAGCTGATCCGCCGCGGCTGTGCCTGGACGGCCGGCCGGGACCCGATCCCGACCCCCCGCGAACCATAGCCGGCGCTCGAACCAAAACCCATCGATGAGGTGGTGGGAATCAGTTCGTTGGGGGGCCTTTAAAATTTTTCGCAACTTTGGGAACGAGGCCGGGTTTCATTAGCGCGAGCAATTGGACTCGTATTGTGCGCACCTCGCGTGAGGTGTCGTTGGAGTGTATGTTGCGGCGAGTTGGTCTGTACCTAGTAGTGGGGGAGAGCATCATGAATCGACGTGTGGTCTTTTTGTCGGCGTTTGCGGCGGTGCTGCTGATGTCCTTGGCGGCCTACGCACAGGACCGTCCGCGTCAAGGCGGTCCAGGTCAGCGCATGGGGATGGGCATGGGTGGTTCTTCCGCCATGTTGCTGCGTTCCGAGGCCGTACAGAAGGAACTGGGCGTCACGGAAGAGCAAGTGAAGAAGATCCAGGAACTGGCTGCGGCGGGACGTCCTCAGCGCGGCGAGCGGCCCGATTTCCAGAACATGACGAATGAAGAGCGGCAGAAGGCGCGGCAGGAAGCCCAGGAGCGGGCTGCGGAACAGGAGAAAAAGATCAACGAGATCCTGAACGAGAAACAGCAGGCTCGGCTCAAGCAGATCCGGCTCCAGGTAGCCGGCCCGATGGCCATCGCGAGCGAGGAGCTGGCGAAGGAGCTTGGGATCACTGAGGAGCAGCAGGGCAAGTTCCGGGCTCTGCGCGAGGAATTGCGTCCTGCTCCCGGGCAGGGCGCCGCGCGCGGCGCGGGGGGACGTGAGCAGATGACGGCCAAGGTCATGGAGATCCTCACGGAGGATCAGAAGGCGAAGTACAAGGAACTGCTCGGCGAGCCGTTCGACACCGCCGGGCTGTTTCCGCGGGGCGGCCGTGCGGGTCGTAACGTTGGGAACTAGGGTTCGCGGACGATAAAGTGAAGCCCTCCTTGGCCACCCGCGCTGTTGAAGGCCGAGGAGGGCTTCCTTTTTTTTGTCCGCCGGGGCACCCGGCGGGCTGGGGGCGGGGCCGGCCCGCTTTGGCTCGGCTGTCGTCTATCGCTGGTCGCGTATGGCCCGGGCGGCGTCGATGGCGAAGTAGGTCAGGATCCCGTCCGCGCCGGCCCGCTTGAAGGCGAGCAGGCTCTCGAGCATGACGCGCTGGTGGTCGAGCCAGCCGCGGTCGGCGGCCCCGCGCAGCATGGCGTACTCGCCGCTCACCTGATAGGCGAACGTCGGCGCACCGAACGTCTGCTTCACGCGGTACACGAGGTCCAGATACGGCATGCCCGGCTTGACCATCACCATGTCCGCGCCTTCGTCCAGGTCGAGCGCCACCTCTCGCAGCGCTTCGTCGCCGTTGGCCGGGTCCATCTGATACGTCTTCTTGTCGCCGCTGCCCAGGCTGGTCGCCGAACCGACCGCGTCGCGGAACGGGCCGTAGAATGCCGACGCGTACTTGGCGGCGTACGACATGATCAGCACCTGTTCGTAGCCGTTCTCGTCCAGCGCATTGCGCACGGCGCCGATCCGGCCGTCCATCATGTCGGACGGTGCAATCACGTCGCAGCCCGCCGCCGCCTGGACGAGCGCCTGCTTGCAGAGCGCTTCGAGCGTCGGGTCGTTCACCACGTAGCCCTCTTCCACCAGGCCGTCCTGGCCATGGCTGGTGTACGGGTCCAACGCCACATCGCACAGCACGCCGATCGAATCGCCGTAGGCCGCCTTGATGGCCCGCACGGCCGTGCAGACCAGGTTGTCCGGATTCCAAGCCTCCTCGGCCCCCGGGCTCTTCTTGGCCGGGTCGGTGGCTGGGAACAGCGCGACGGTGGGGATGCCCAACTCCACGGCCTCGCCCACCGCGTCGACCAGCAGGTCGACGGACAAGCGGTTGACATCCGGCATCGAAGACACCGGCTCCCGCTGCTGCTTCCCGTCGCGGATGAAGACGGGCCAGATCAGGTCGTGGACCGACAGCCGGTTCTCCTGGACCAACGCGCGGGACCAGGCATACCGCCGGTTGCGGCGCAGCCGGGTCGTGGGGAAACGGCCGGGGTAGCTGTGCGGCGAACTGCTCATCGGGGCTCACTCCTGCGTGATGTGGATCGGCTGGATGTCGAATTTCGGATTCTGGCCCAGGAATCGGCAGGGGTTGTTGTGGAACACGTCCAACGCCTCCTGCAGCGAATGGCCGCGCCGCCGGAACTCGAGGATGCACTCCTGCAACGTGAATGGATCGCTCGGGCCCCAGTCGGCCGACGAGTTGACCAGGATCCGTTCGTGGCCGTAGAACTCCAGCATGTCGACGGCGCGTTTGGGAGAGCACTTGGTGATCGGATAGAGCGTGAAGCCCACCCAATAACCGGCCTCCAACGGCGCGCGGATCGTGTGCTCCTCCACATGGTCGATCCAGACGCGGCCCGGATCGATCCGGGCGTGGCGCAGGATCTCCAGCGCACGCCGGGTCCCGCGCACCTTGTCCTGCAGGTGCGGCGTGTGGATCAGCACCAACTGGTTGTGCTCGATCGCCATCGCCAACTGTTCCTCGAAGATGGCCTCCTCGTTCCGAGTCGTCTTGTGGAAGCCGATCTCCCCGACGCCCAGCACGGTGGGCCGGCGGAAGAAGTCCGGCATCTGGCGGAGCACTTCGCGACTGAGCGCCGGGTTCTCCGCTTCCTTCGGGTTGACCGCCACCCAGCAGAAGTGGCGGATCCCGTACTGCGCCGCGCGCGTCGGCTCGAACTCGCTGATTTGGCGGAAATAGTCCAGGAAGGTCTGGGGATAGGCCCGATCGAACCCGGCCCAGAACGCCGGTTCGGCCACCGCCACGACGCCGGACATGGCCATCCGCTCGTAGTCCTGAGCCGTCCGGGCGATGCCATGGTAATGGGGTTGGATGATTTGCATGCCACAGGCTCCGTCATGCATCTCGGGAGTCCGGCTGGCCGAGGGCGCGGACCGTGCGTCCTGAGCCGCCGCGGTCCCAAGCCGTCACGGAAGGTCGGAAAACAAATTCAGCAGCCGCTCGCTGCGATCCGGCGCCGTGTCACGCTCGGCCAGCAGCGTCAGCGCCTGATAGATTCTGTCCAGTCGGTCCGCGTCGGGTGCTGGCGCGTCCGGTTCGGCTTGCGCCGCCCGGTCATAGCGATCCAGCAGGGCGGCGATCTCGATCAACATGCAGCGAGTATCCAGGAAGTACAGATCCAGGACCTTGTCGGCGGTCAGCATGTGCGTGGTCTCCCGTCGTTGTGCAGGTTCCGATCGGACCGATCGGTCGCAGGGCCCGGATCGGGCCTCCACGGCTCGGGTATGGTTGATTGTATCGCGCGGCGGCCGGATTCGGCCACCTGGGCGCGCGCACCGTGGCCGCCAGGCCCGCCTGTTTCGCCGGTCCCCGGCAAGGCGTTAAGATGAACCGCATCGCGGCCAGGTGCTGGCGACGCGCCGCGCGGGCTGTGGGTTCAGACCGGCTGCGGCCGGTGGCCGGCGCGCGTGCCAGCCGCCAGATCGAGCGGGAACCGTGACGAACGCGACTCAAGGGGACATCGATCGTGAAACGACACATCATCCGCCTGTTTTTGGGGATCATCCTTCTGGCGCCCGTGGCCGGCGCTGCGCAGTCGCCGGCTCTGGTGTTCGACGCGGACCCTCAGTTTCGTTTTCGGTTCGGCGGGGTCGTGGGCCAGCGCGTGGCCGCCAACACCAGCGATTGGCTCATTCGCATGCCGGCCGCGGACCCGGGCCTGCTGGCCATGTTTGAACTGCGCGACCGGCAACCGACTCCGAACCTCGTGCCCTGGGCCGGCGAGTTCGTCGGGAAGTACCTGATCTCGGCCATCCAGGCGACCCGGCTGGACAACGACCCCAAGCTCCTGACCACGGTGAGCACGGTGATCCGGGAGCTGCTGCGCCGCCAGGCCGAGGACGGGTATCTCGGCCCGTTTCCCCAGGCGGACCGGCTGCTCAAGAACTGGGACCTTTGGGGGCACTACCATGTGATGCTGGCGCTCTTGATGTGGCACGAGCAGACCGGTGACGCCGCATCCCTGCAGGCCTGCCGCAAAGCGGCCGATCTTGTGTGTGCGACCTATCTGGACACGGGGCGACGCCCGCGCGAGGCCGGCTCGAGCGAGATGAACCTGGCCATCATCCATGCGCTGGGCCGACTGTATCGCACGACCCGGGAAGAGCGCTATTTGCGCATGATGCGCGTCATTGAGGAGGATTGGGAGCTGGAGGGTGACTATCTGCGCACCGCCCTGGCGGGCCTGGAGTTCTATCAGACACCGAAGCCGCGATGGGAAAGCCTGCCGGACTTGCAAGGATTGCTCGAGCTGTACCTGATCACCGGCGACGACCGTTACCGCACGGCGTTGCTGCACCATTGGGACAGCATCCGGCGGCTGGACCGGCGGAACACCGGCGGGTTCTCTTCCGGCGAGCAGGCGACCGGCACGCCGTATGAACCGACCGCGATCGAGACCTGTTGCACGATCGCGTGGATGGCGTTGACGGTGGACGTGCTGCGCCTGACGGGCAACCCCGCGGCGGCGGACGAACTCGAGCTGTCGACCTTCAACGGGATGCTTGGCGCACAGCACCCCTCGGGGAGCTGGTGGACCTACAGCACGCCGATGGACGGCGTGCGTGAAGCGTCGCACCACACGATTGTGTTCCAGTCGCGTGCCGGGACGCCGGATCTGAACTGCTGCAGCGTGAACGGGCCGCGGGGGATCGGCATGCTTTCAGAGTGGGCGGTGATGCGCGCGCCGGACGGATTGGCGGTCAACTACTACGGGCCGCAGGAGGCGCATGTCCAGCTGGCCGACGGCACCCCCGTGACGCTGCGGCAAGAGACGCGGTATCCGCTGGACGGTACGGTCAAGGTCCAGGTCCAGTTGCGCGAGCCGCGCGAATTCACGCTGCATCTGCGGATCCCCGCCTGGTCGGCGACGACGGGCGTGCGATGGGCCGGGTCGTCCTCCGCGCAGAGGTCGGCGCGCGCGGGCCACCAGCCGAGCGCGTCCGGGCCAACCGCCGCGGAGGCAGGCGCCGCGACCACGGCTCTGGCGGCCGAGCCGGGCACTTATCTGCCGCTGCGTCGCCGCTGGGCATCCGGGGACCTGGTCGAGCTGCAATTCGACATGTCGTTGCGTTACGAGTCGGGTGGCGGCGAGATGGCGGGTCGGATGAGCGTCTACCGTGGGCCGCTGCTGCTGGCCTACGATCTGGGGCTCAACGAGAACGGCCCGCCGGAGCCCGCGCCCTGCGCGCCCTCCGACCTGGCGAACGCCCGCTTCTCGTTCCCCGCGGCCGCCCCGGAGCAGACGCGCGTCGGCTGTTATCTGCCCTGGTTGATCGCCGACGTGCCGCGGGGAGACGGTTCAGTGTTGCGGCTGTGCGACTTCGCGTCGGCCGGCGCGCGGGGCACCCGATACGTGTCCTGGCTGCCAGCCGAAGCGATCGCGCCTCCCCCGCCGCACCCGGAGTACCCTGACAACAATGCGACCGTCCCGCCCGGCCGCCTGCTGTTCCGCATGCGTCGTGCGACGCTCACGTCGGCCGACCAGCGCATCCGGGTGCAGGTCTCGGCCAACCCGGACATGCGCGATCCGGTCCTCGATGTGCCGTGCGAGCCGGCGCGCTCGCTCGTGATCGCGGACACGCACGCGCGTGTCCTCCAGGCGCAGGTGGCGTATTTCTGGCGGCTGGTGGCGGAGAATCCCTGGGGCCGCACATCCAGTCCGGCGCCGCCGCGACAATTCATGATCGATCCCGCGCTGCCGCCGCTGACGGACGAGGCGATCGCGCAATATGGTGAGAATGCCGCCGGGGTCGTGGTGCAAGCCGATTTGCACGGCGCGCCCGAGCCGGCGTACGGCAGGCTGGGCTCGGCCAGCGGCTGGGCGCCCGGACCCGGTCCGCAGGGCGCGCCGGACGAGTCGGTGGAACTGGACGGCAGCGACGGCCTGCTGGTCTATCCGCTGCGCGCGTTTCCCGAGTCCGAGTATACGGTCGCGTTGCGCTGTTCGGTGCAGCGTGTGAGCGGCGCGCTCGGCCAGGTGTTGAGCGCCTGGTGCCACGGCATGGACGACCCGCTGCGGATCTGCGTGCATGACGGGAAGCTCTATGCGCGCGTCGAGGCGGGCATGGCCTATTCGACCCGTGGCGTTCCGATCGAGCAGGACGTGTGGTACGACCTGTGCGTGGTCAAGCGGTCGAGCGAGCTGACCCTGTTCGTCGATGGCCGACCGGTGGAGACGATCCAGGTGCCGGCGGTCGTCTTGTCGGCTGCGCGCGATGTGGCTTTGGGCGGCAACCCACACTATGCAGGCGGGCGGGAGAACCTGCCGTGTCGCATCGCGGATTTCGTACTGCAGGTTCGCCCCTGGTCGCCCGAGGAGGTGGCCCAGTGGCACGAGAATCGCGCGAAATAGCCCGGGTGCGGCGTGCGCGCGGCCGTGCCCGGCAAGGGGGCGGATGGCTCGGCTTGCAAGCCTTCATCTAACCCGGAACCACAACCGGCAACCGGCATGATTGACCGTGCCTGGCGCGCGCGATATTCTGGACAACCTGTAGCAGGATCACGCCGCTGTCCCGATGGACCGGGGCAATTCAACTTTCTGTATTACTCTTTTTGCGAGCCTGAGCCGTAGCGCCATGAAACTGAACCTCCTCACCGCGACCATTGTCTTGCTGGCTTCCCTGTCGGCTTCCCACCGCGGCGCGCGCGCCGCCGATTTCGGCGAGGATGTCGCGTTCCTGAAGCAATACACCGAAGTGATCGTCCTGAGCGACAGCCGAGGCGAGGCGAAGGTGGCGCTGTCGCCCGCGTGGCAAGGGCGCGTCATGACGAGCACCGCGGGCGGCGATGCCGGCCTGAGCTTCGGCTGGATCAACCGCGAGTTGATCGCATCCAAGGAGATCCTGCCCCACATCAACGTGTTCGGCGGAGAGGATCGGTTCTGGATGGGGCCGGAGGGCGGGCAGTTCTCGATCTTCTTCGCCCCGGGCGCCCGATTCGAACTCGCCGACTGGCAGACTCCGGCGGTGATCGACACCGAGCCGTTCGATGTCGTGAGCAGGTCGCGCGACCGGGCCTCGTTCGCCAAGCGGTGCGAGCTGACCAACTATTCCGGCACGACGTTCGACGTCGGGGTGACGCGCGAAGTGCGCCTGCTGGGCACCGCCGCCGCCTGGAGACACCTGGGCGTGCCGCCGGCGACGGGTGTCAGCCTCGTCGCGTTCGAATCGTATAACGAGATCACGAACGTGGGCCGGCATGCCTGGCAGAAGGAAACCGGGCTGCTTTCGATCTGGATCCTCGGCATGTTCAACCCGTCGCCCTCGACCACGATCGTGGTGCCCATCCAGGACGGTCCGGAGTCGGAGCTGGGCGTGAAAGTCACTGCGGATTACTTCGGCCCGATCCCGCCGGAACGCCTGGTGGTCAAGGAGAACGTGATCTACTTCTCCGCGGACGGCAAGTACCGCAGCAAGATTGGAATCAGCCCGCGGCGGAGCAAGGCGGTGCTGGGGAGCTACGACGCCGAGAACCGGGTGCTGACGGTCGTTCAGTTCAGCCAGCCCGAGGGTGTGACGGACTACGTCAACTCGCTCTGGAAGCTGCAGGACAACCCGTACGAGGGCGATGCGGCCAACAGCTACAATGACGGGCCACCGGAGCCGGGCAAGAAACCGCTCGGACCGTTCTTTGAACTGGAATCGTCGTCGCCCGCCGCCGCCTTGGCGCCGTACGAGAGCCTGGCGCACGTGCATCGTACCATTCATCTGATTGGACCAGAGAACGAACTGGACGCGGTCGCCCGCGCCACGCTGGGCGTGTCCTTGGGCGAGATCACCGGCGCGTTGGAGCCGTGATGGCCGGTGCGCTGGAGCTCCGGGCGCGTCGCCGCCGCGCGCGGCGGCCCAATGCCCGGCCCGGCCGAGGCGGTCGTGTGGAATCTGGCCCGGTCTGTCAACCACTCAGCTAGAAGCAGAACCCGGATATGAACGCGAAGAAAGAAAGCATGTTTCTCATGAGCGACGGGCGGAACGTGATGTTCACGTTCGCGCTGGTCAGCTCATTGTTCCTCCTCTGGGGATTCTGCAACGGCATGATCGATGTGATGGACAAACACTTCCAGGAGGAGCTGGACCTGACGCTGGCCCAGTCCGCCTGGGTCCAGTTTGCCCACTACCTGGGCTACTTCCTGATGGCGATGCCTGCGGGGTGGCTGGCCGTGAAGCTGGGCTACAGGGGTGGCATCATCGCCGGCCTGCTGATGGTGGCCGCCGGCGGCTTCTGGTTCATCGGCGCGACGAACATTGCCGAGTTCTGGGCGTTCCTGCTGGGCGTGTGCGTGATCGCCGCCGGCCTGACTTTCCTCGAGACGGTGGCCAACCCGTACACCCTGGTGTTGGGGTCGCCGCGTTATGCGGCCACACGCATCAACCTGGCCCAATCCTGCAATGGAATCGGGTGGATCCTCGGCCCGATCGCGGGCGGTTTGTTCTTCTACGGCGTGGATGAAGCGGGGATCAGCACCGGCGCCGAGACGCTCTGGATCCCGTATGCCAGCGTTGGTGTCGTCGTGCTGGTATTGGCAGTCGTGTTCTTCTTCGCCCCGGTGCCGGACATCAAGGCCGAGGATGATTACGGCTTGAACAAAGAGGACGAGTCGGCGGAGGGGTCGATCCTGGTCGACCGCAAGGTATCGCGCGTGCCCGTCTATGTGCTGCTGTGGTTCAACGCGATCGTACTGGTCAGCGTGTTCGGCCTGATCGCCTGGCTGATCCTCAACGAGTTGGATGCGCGGATCGCCACGTTGCGGCTGGGCGAGCGCCTGACGGAGTTCGCCAACCGCATCCCGCACCCGACGGGTTTGACGATCGATGCCGAGAACTCGCTGGTGATCGTGGTGGCGGCCGCCTGTGTGGCGGCCAGCCTCCTGCTGGCCGTGGCGCTCCTGTTCGTGGCGATGCGCATCTCGCACCACAGCATTTGGGCGCGCCCGCATTTCTCGGGAGCCGTCTTCGCCCAGTTCTGCTATGTCGCCGCGCAGGCCGGGATCTTCAGCTTCATCATCAACTACATGGTCTGGGAAGTGCCTCCACTGCCCGCCGCCTGGCAACGGCTGCTCGCCGGCCAGCCGGCCGCCGTGCAGGCCGAGACGACGCCGGCGGACGGCCAGAGCGGGCAGCGATCCAAGGGAGCGGCCAAGGAGTCGTTGATCGAGGTGAAGACGCGTCTCGACAAGGACGACATTAATCACCTGCCGGACCTGGTCAAGCGGCTCGAGGCGCAGGCGGATCCCGTTTCCGCGTTCATCTACCAGGAACTCTCTAAAGACACTCTGCGTGCCATGAAGGAACACGCGGAGACAGATTATGCGCTGCGTTTCCATCTGGCTCGGGACTTGGACGACATCGTCGCGCGAGACACCCGTTCGGCCAAGAAGAAGAAGCCGTCGCTTTACGACGCGGAACGGTTCCAGTCGATCCCGCTTGCGGAGAAGACGCGCGAACTGATCGCCCAGGACCCGAAGGGCGTCGATCGCCGCCGGCTCAATCGTCTGCTGCTGGCGGATACCTTTCCCGAGCAGCTTCCTTTCCATGACGGGATTCTGTGCTTCAGCAACCGTGCCGCGAGCTTCCTGGCTACGCTCGGCTTCGTCTGCTTCCTGACCGGGCGGTTCACCGGCGCCGGCCTGCTGCGGAAGGTCTCGGCCCACAAGATCGTCGGCTTCTACGGCCTGCTGAACGTCCTGATGTGCTTCCTGGTCTTCTCCAAGATGGGCTGGCTGTCGGTCATCTGTGTCTTCCTGAGCTACTTCTTCATGTCCATCATGTTCCCCACGATCTTCGCGCTCGGGATATTCGGGTTGGGAGAGCGGGCCAAGGCGGCTTCCGCCTACATCGTGATGGCCATCATGGGAGGCGCGATGTTGCCCAAGGTGATGGGCGCGGTCGCCGACCGGTACGATATGTCGCGCGGTTTCATCGTGCCCCTGTTCTGCTTCGTCGTCATCGCGATCTACGGCTACGGCTGGCCGCTGCTGAGCAAGGCCAAGTCGCTGCATGGCCTCAAGCCGGGCGGCGGGCATTAGCAGCGCCGCCGCCCTGGGACGGGCATCCTATCCACCATCGTGGGGCTGGCGTCTTGCTCCGCGCCGGCGCCGCTGCGTCCACCTCACGGCTTCGGCACGAGCTGGAGGTAGTCCAACCCGAACATGAACCGCTTCACGGCCCGCTCGCTCGGGTTCATGCCGACGATTTCCACGGTGAGCCGATTGGCGCCGGCCGGCAAGGTGAGTTCGCCCAGCCACAGCTTGTCGGTGGCCACGCCGTCGTGGAACCGATCGAACTCGCATGGCGGTTCATCGTTGACCGTCAGCTTCACGATGGCGTAGTCGATGGCCTTGGTCAGATTCGCCGCGACCTCGTAGCGACCCGCCTTCTCGACCGGGAACTCCAGCACCAGCCGATCACCGGCCTTGCCGTCCCTCCACCAGAGCTGCGCTTCGTTGCTCCAGCGGTACTGAGACCCCGACTGCCTCTCGAGCGTGCCTCCGGTGACTTCGATCTGTTTCAGGTCCTCGCCCTCCAACGCCCCCTTGACCTGGTAGATCTCCACGATGTCGGTCCGCTTCATGGCGACCGGGAGCGCGGCGGTCTTCGGGTCCGGCTGCACGTTGCCGACCGCGCCCGGCCGAGCGTACCAGAACGTTGCGGGCGCGAAGTTGACGATCGTGTCCGCCCAGTGCCACAGCTCCATGTCGAACTTGAGCGATGAGGTGAATGGGATCGCGTCGAGCGCCCGGTAGCGGCTGTTGACCGAATAGCCGGCCTTCAGGTTGCCCGCCCCCGTCGGTTGCGCATGGAAGGGCGAGGTGAAGAACTCCGGGCGGCACCACGCATAACCGTAGTAATCCTCGGTTCCGGTGCCGACGTGGGACGGAAACGTCTCGCCGTCGACGAATACCTTTTCGTCCCCCTCGCCCCACCACGCGTCGGCGCCGTTGAAGATCGTCAACGTGTCGCCCACATACACGCCCCGCCCTTGGATTTCGACGTAGTTCACATCATAGGCACCGGCCCCCGGCGCGTGGGCACCTTCCCGGAACGTACGCACCTTCGTCAACTGGTGCCAGGTGCTGTGGAAGTGCATCGAGCGTTCGTCCCACTCCCAGGGTCCTACGGTGGCCTCTGCTTCCACGACATCGACCGGCTGGTTCGACACGTTGAGCAGCTTGATCCGGCATTCCTTCTCAAACGGCATGACCCAGTAACAACGCAGGCGTCCATCGTCGGTGACGTCGGTATACCAGGTCCGATAAGGGTGGGACTGATAGCCGCAGCCGAAAAACGCTTCCACGGGGCACCACACCGCCGGCCGGCCGTCGAACTCGATCGCCAGGATCGTGGACCGCATGGCCTGCGGCAGGTTGCCGGCGGCGAGTTTGACCGTCAATTGGCGGATGGCGCCGGGCCGATCGATCACCAGCGCCCGGCCCTGTCCGGCGGCCAGGGGCCCGGCGAGATTCAGCGCGCCTCCGCCGGCCGGCGCGTCGAGGCCGGACGTCAATAGGCGCTCCTGAACGGCAGCCAGCCGGTCCCGGTGCCGCTCCAGCTGCTCCATCGTGAACGACGTTGCCGGCGTGCCGGGCGCATAGGTGCGGTAGTTGATCTGGTAGTACAGAGCTTCGCCCTGGTAGGCGCCCGCGTCCACCAGCACGTCCGTCTGGTAGGTCACTTTGCAATGCCGGGCGTAGGGGATCGGCAGATAGAGGTTATGCCCGCGGTGGGCCGGTTCCGTTTGCGGCGAGACGCCCTCGGAGAGCGGCCCGGTGCACAGCGCGCCCCCGTCGATAATGCTTTCGATCGGGCCCTCGATCACCGGCGTCGGTTGATTGTCCAAGTAGAACCGCAGCGTCCCGTTCGAGAACGGGCCGCCACCAGGTCCGTGCCAGGTGGCCCAGAACCGCACGATCGCGCCCGGCCCCTCCTCGTCCATCAGCACATACTCCTTGTGCCCATCCCGCTCGTCGACGCGCACGAAGTGGCTGCGGTCCATGTTCGCAAACCATCCCGGCATGTCGGGAGCCACCGTGGCGCGGTCGTAACTGCTGGCCTGGCGGCATGTGTAGGCGGGCGCGGGGAACCGCGCCAGGTTGTCCCGATCGATCATTTCGTCCAGCAGTGACGCGAAGTCCACCGTCTGGGCGCTCACCTGGCTCGCCAACACCAGCAAACCAATCCCACCAAACCACAGCGCACGACGCATGGCGAATCCTCCTCGTTCTTGGTTTTCAGCTGTTCGTCGTTCGTCTTTCGTCTTCCAGGTTCCGCAGTCCGCAGGCGGCTCGGATGGATGGCGCCCCTCTTGCCTCACGGCGGGGCAGCGCGGCAGCTCCGATCTCAACACTCGGGCAAGTTCACGGCCAGTCCGCCGAGCGAGGTCTCCTTGTAGGCTTCCGACATGTCAACGCCCGTGCGGTGCATGACCTGCATGACGCGGTCGAGCGTGACCTTGTGTTTGCCATCGCCGCGCAGTGCCAGGCGTGCGGCGTTGATGGCTTTGACGGTGCCCATCGCGTTGCGTTCGATGCAGGGCACCTGCACCAGGCCGCCGATCGGATCGCAGGTCAAGCCGAGGTTGTGCTCCATGCCGATCTCCGCCGCCTGCTCCACTTGCTCCACCGTGCCGCCCAGCACCTCGGTCAACGCCCCGGCCGCCATGGAGCAGGCGACGCCGATCTCTCCCTGGCAGCCTACTTCGGCGCCGGAGATCGAGGCGTTCTCCTTGTAGAGGATGCCGATCGCTCCGGCGGTGAGCAGGAATCGCACGACACCTTCGTCATGCGATGAGGGGCAAAAGCGGACATAGTAGTGCAAGACGGCCGGGATGATCCCGGCCGCCCCGTTGGTCGGCGCCGTCACCACGCGTCCGCCGGCCGCGTTCTCCTCGGCCACCGCCAACGCGTAGAGATTCACCCAGTCGATGATCGACAGCGGATCGCGCAGCGCCGCCTCCGGCCGCTCGGTCAGTTCGCGATACAGGCTCGGCGCGCGCCGCTGCACTTCCAGCGGCCCGGGCAGCGTCCCCGGCGTCCGGCACCCGCGCCGCACGCACTCCTGCATCACCTGCCAGATCCGCAGCAACCGGGCACGGGTATCCGCCTCGTCACGCCACACGCACTCGTTGTGCAACACGATGCCGCTCACCGGCTGCGACTGCTGTTGGCAGATGGTCATCAGCTCGGCCGCCGTGCGGAAGGGGAACGGGATCGCGGCCGCCGCGCGGTGTGGATCGGGCGGGGCATCGGAATCCTGGACGACGAACCCGCCGCCGACGGAGTAGTAGTCGCACTGCAGCAGCTCGACATCGTGCCGGTCCCACGCCTGGAATCGCATGGCGTTCGGGTGCCGCGGGAGCCGCTCGTGCGGCAGGAACACCAGGTCCCGCGCCATGTCGAACGGGACAGGATAGCGCCCGGCCAGCGCCACGCGCCGGTGCTCCCGTATCGACTCGATCCGCGCCGGCACCGTGTGCGGGTCGACCTCCTCGGGCGTTTCGCCTTCCAGGCCCAGCAGCACCGCCCGGTCCGTGCCATGCCCGCGCCCCGTCGCGCCGAGCGATCCGAACAGAGAGATCCGCAGCCGCTCGACCTGTGCCAGCTGATCTTGCCGGCGCAGCGCACCCAGGAACCGGGCCGCAGCACGCATGGGGCCCACCGCATGGGAACTCGAGGGGCCGATCCCAATCGTGAACAGGTCCAGTACACTGATGGCCACGTGGTGCACCCAGGTCTTGGTTGAGGGGCGGGACGCCGCGCAGCGCCCTGGCCACATTGTAGCCGCCCGCGATCGGAAGTAGAACGGACCGGGCAAGCGGACCCGGCGCGTGCTACAATCCAGCATGTGCGCCGGGCCGCCGGGCGCTTTCCCAATGACTTGACCTCGTGCTGAAAGGGGATTGCCGTGACCGTGACAACGCGACTCCGACGACTCGTGCTGCGAGGCCTCGCGCTGGCGCTCGCCCTCGCCGCCTCCCGCCAACTGCCGGCCGATGATCCCTGGCTGGTGTTCGAAGGCGGCAGCGGCCCGGGCCAAGGCCTGCACGTCGTATTGGTCAGTGGCGACGAAGAGTACCGGTCGGAGGAAACGCTCACTCAACTGGGCAAGATCCTCGCCGTGCACCATGGGTTCCAATGCACCGTGCTCTACGCCATCGGTCCGGATGGGACGATCGATCCGCTCGTCACGGACAATATCCCCGGCTTGGAGGCCCTGCAGTCGGCGGACCTGATGGTGATCTTCACACGGTTCCGGAACCTGCCGGACCAACAGATGAAGCAGATCGTGGACTATGTCGAGTCGGGCAAGCCGATTATCGGGCTGCGCACCGCGACCCACGCGTTCCAGTTGCCCGAAGACTCGACCTACGGGCGCTACTCGTGGCAGAACAAGGCGTGGGACGGCGGGTTCGGTCGGCAGGTGCTGGGCGAGACCTGGGTGAGCCACCACGGCCACCATGGCGTAGAGAGCACGCGCGGGGTGATCGCGCCCGGCATGCAGGACCATCCGATCCTGCGCGGAATCAAAGACGGCGACATCTACGGCCCGACCGATGTCTACACTGTCACCATCCCCTTGCCCGGCGATAGCCGGCCACTGGTGCTCGGCCAGGTCCTGGAAGGGATGGATCCCAAGGACAAGCCGGTCGTCGGCGCTAAGAACGACCCGATGATGCCCGTTGCATGGACCAAGACCTACCGGGGAACCGCCGGGAAGACCGCCCGCGTCTTCGCGACGACGATGGGAGCGGCCGAGGACTTCCAGAGCGAAGGCTTGCGCCGCCTGCTGGTCAATGCCTGTTACTGGGCCGTCGGCCTGGAGAGACAGATCCCCGCCCGGTCCAACGTGGATCTCGTGGGAACGTACGATGCGCTGCCCATGGGGTATGGCAAGCACAAACCGGGCGTCCGGCCCGCCGACCTGAAATAGGTCCGGGGCGGCGGCCGCCGATCTACCGCACGGGTCCTTCGAGCATGATCGTGCAGTCCGGCTCCTCGGCCGGCAGGCACAGCGTCGGCAGATCCTCGCAGGGGTCGACGAGCGCCGGCATGCCGACACACGCGTCCGGGACGACCAGGATCGGGCACGGGTCGGCCAGCTCGAGCGGGCCACAATCGGGCAGCACGGCCTGCTGCGTGTCGTCACAGGGCTCTTCACAGGCTTCCAGGACATGCCGCCGCAGGATGCACAGGATCTCCCTGATCGATTCGTCGCTCTCGTGCAGGCCGCGATGGGTCGCGTGGACCTGCTTCTCGGTGGACACGCAGGGATGCTTGGCGCTGGCCACCGACACGACTCCGTCGCCGCACCCTTCCAACGGCGAGAAGCAACCGGTGCCGATGATGTTGTGGAACTGGACCTGCTCGCCCGGACACAGCCCCTGGACGGCCTGCAGCAGGCGACTCTTGCGGTCCATCATGTCGATACTGGTCGGAATGCGGTGCTTGAATTCCGACGTGAAGGCATCCGGATTCTGCTTGACCAGCAGGTTGTGTTCGATCTGGTCGGCGCCCGCATGCGGGATACAGCACGAGCCGAGGTGTCCCAGCGTTCGGCTGGCCAGCCCCGCGCCGTCGTGCGGAGTGCCCTGGAACACGACGCGCCGCACGTAGGGAACCGGTTGGAAGTAGAAGAACTCAGCCAGCCGTTTGCGTTGCGCCTCTGAGGCATTGATCTCGTCCAGCGGTCGATTGGCGATCGCGTTCCACAGCCGATCATCGCTGTGCGTCACCGCGAGTTTCGCGACCAGGCCGCCCATGCTGTGCCCGATCATGGCCATCTGATAGATGGATGGGTCTTCCTCTCGGGGGTCATACGCCTGGACGAATGCGTGCAGTTCGCGGCGCAGGACGGCCGCCGACTCCACGAACGGCCGCCCGGTGGGATACCGGTAGGCCATGATCTGGTACGAGGCGCGCAGGTCGGGTTGATGGAGCAATTCGTTGGCGATGTCGCACCAGATCGCCGGCGACGAGAGGAACCCGTGGACGAACACCAGCGGGTATTTGTCGGGTTGACGAGGTTCGAGCAGGAACAGTTTCTCCTGGCCGCTCTCGACCGAACTGGGCTCCATCAGGGTTTCCCACGAGCTGGCAGGCGCATGTTCGAGCATGTACTCGAGTGCGGCCGAGGTGTTGGATGCCATTGCGATCTGCTGCCGGCCCACGGTCACGCACGCGACGCGCAGCGGGTCGTAGAACTCCACGGGGCCATGCGACGCGTCGGCGCCCAGCGGCGGCGCGGTTCCCGCCAACACGGCCAGGCTTGGGCGAAGGACCACCGTGGCGCCGAACGGCGTCACGTCGTTATAGAACCGCTCCGGCTGCCGCAGGTCCCGAATCACGACCAGGGGGACGCCCAGGCCGGGCTTGCTGTAATGGTGTTGGAGCCGGCGTGGTGCCGCGTCGTTGACCACTTCGATCCGCGTGAAGTCCTCCGCTTTCCAGGCGAATCCCCGGTACACGGTGGGGATCGTCAGTGCTCCGGCCGCCGTGACGACGCGCAGGCCGCTGGACGGATCGAGCCGGCCGAACCGCTGCCCTGCTCCCATCAGCCGGGCGAGGCTGTGGTGGTACAGTTGCCATGCGGTCTCATACTCGGGGCGGGCCGACGCGCCGCGCGATTTCAGGAAGTTCCAGCTGAAGGCCACGGCCTCAAAATACAGATCGACGCACGTGGCCATCTTCGCCTGCTCGGCCTCTACGCCTGCCGACAACGCGTAGCCGGCCAGCGTGACGCCCAGCGCCGGGTCGCGCAGCGCGGCCGCGGCCGCTTGACGCGGCTTGTCCGCATAGACCGTCATGCGCTGCGGCCGGGCGAAGCGGTTGCGTGCCAACAGCTGGTCGCACAGGCCCGGCTGGCCGGTCGGGGCCGGCGTGGGCGGCAGGATCTCGGGCAGCAGCGCGCGGTAGTAAGCATCGTCCGCCGAGGCCGATGGCGGGGCGAGTGTGACGTACCACACGCCGACCAGGATGGCCAGGCACGCGACAGTCCGCACGCCATGGCCTGCTCCTTCCACGCCCGTGCCGGGCGCTGCCGCACCAGTCCCCAAGCCACCTGACTTGCTCGCGTGTCGCATCGCCCTCTCGCTTCCCATCGGGATGTGGAACCGTGTGAGTGCCGCACGCCCATGTTGAAAAAACGCCACGTCGCCACACTGGATCATCGGCGCAAACTTGCAGGCAATTGCGGCTTCCAGGCTCTGGGCGGCCGTTGCGGCCGGAAATTGGTCCGGCTGGGCGAAAGGTGCGGATTGTGCAGGTCGTTCGGCCGATGGCACAGGCGCGGATTGATGGGCGACCTCGGTGGGCCATTCCAACTACCGTGTGGGTGTCGCCCATCACGATCATTGGCCGGAACCGAACTCCACGAAAGCGAAGGCGAAATGCACGGCCAGCACGTACAAGGTGGCCCACAGGATGGTGGATGTCACGCCGCGGCTGACCGCCTGGCTCGAGTCCTTCGGCCGCGCGCCGCGGGCGTAGGCGATCAGCGCGATCCCGGCGGCGCAGGCTGTGGTCTTGCCCAGCAGCCAGCAGGTGCCTGCGTAGAGCCACTGGTCGGGCACCACCAATTCACGATGGAAGTGCAGTTGCCAGAACCAGGGCCCGCGCTCCGGGTGCGTCGCCGTGAAGACCACCAGGCTGGTCGCCGCCGCCGCGGCGTAGCTGATGGCCAGCAGCCAGGGCGTCCCCAGCAGGAAGGCGTAGAGGATCCCGGTCAACAGGTAGCGTTTCGGGGCCACGCCGAGCGTGCGGAGGGCGTCCATTTGACGCCCGTATCGCTTGCTGCCCACGTCGGCCGCCACGGCCGCGCCGCAACGGGCCGCAATGAGCAATGTGGCCAGGATCGGCACCAGGATGCGGAACAGGGCGAACCCCATGGACCGCAACAGGTCCTCGATCACCAGCGGCTTCGTATAGTTCGCACTCGGCAGAAAGCGGAACGTGAAGTAGGTCGACACGAACCCGATGATCGCGCCGGCGATCGCGATATACAGCCAGGCGGAGGGGCCCGCCACCGCGCGCAGGTAATGCCGCAGGAAGCGGAACCCCCACCAGGGGTTCTTCCAGGACGGCACGAGTCGCCACAGGCCGTCCAGGCAGGCCTCGAGCAGACGCGAAGTCTCGGTCAACAGGTTCGTGATCCAGCGCAGAGCGTGCCGGAGGAAAGCCGGCACGCGCGTCGTCTCCACTTCCAACAGTTCGTCGGAGGCCGAACCGGTCTCGGCCAGCAGCTGGCTCAGCCGGTCCCATTCTTCGCGCGGCACGCTGCGCAATGTGCAGGTCTCCGGATCGATCAGGTAGATCGCATCCGCGATTCGCGACAGGGACTCGTAATCGTGGGTCACCACGATCGCGGTGCAGGGGTGCCTGGCATGGGTCGCCTCGATCACGCGCGTCACTTCAGCGGCGGTGGCGCTGTCCAGGCCGGAGGTCGGTTCGTCGTAGAGCAGCACATCCGGGTCGTAGGCCAGGGTGCGCGCGATGGCCAGGCGCTGACGCTGCCCGCCGCTCAGCGCGCTGGTCGGCACATCCGTGGGCACGCCCAGCTCCTCGAGCAGCCGTGCGGGGTTCAACAGGCCGTCGCCCGCCGCGCGGTGCGGACAATGGGCCCGCGCCAGGCCCACGTTTTCGAGCGGCGACAGTTCATCGAACAGCGCATAGTCCTGGAACACGACACCCACGGAGCGCGCGTGCTGGAGCGGCCGCCCATCGCGGTCGCACAAGGACACATCGCCCGACACCCGGATGCCCTCTTCGTGCGGGTCCAGCAGCCCGGCAATCACTCTCAGGAGTGTCGACTTCCCGACACCGCTGCGGCCGACGATGAGCGTCACCCGGCCGGCTTCGAATCGAGCCGCGGTGTCTTGGAGCAGGATCCGCGGCCCCGCCCGCACGGTCAGGTCGCGGATGACGACATGCACTTCCCGCGACGCGGCGGCGGCCAGGCCCTGGGGAGCCGTCGTCATGGCCGGTCCTCCTGCAACTGAACCGCGAATGGATTGACTGGCGGGTAGCCTCCGATCCGGACGCGCAGCACTGCATTGCGGTCAGCCGGGTCCAGTGGGTGGGCGGCGGCGGGCGTCTCCAGTACGAGCCAGCGGCAGTCCTTGTCGAGGATCTGGTTGCGCAGAACCTGCGCGAACTCCGGGGCGATCCCCGCCTCCCGCGTGCCGAACAACATGTCGCCGATGCGCCGTACGCTCGGTTCCGCATAGTCCGCCGCCAGCTGGACCGCCCGCCGCGCTTCCTCGCTATTCCAGCGCTCTTCCAGTTTCTCGCGCAGCCGTGCGTTGTCGATGATCACTTCCCGGAACAGGTCCCACACGATGGCACGGAACTCGGGATCGTCGATCACACGCGACAGGTTGCGGTGGAGCGCGTCCCGCACCAGTTCGTTGCTCGCGATCTCCTCCAGGATGAGCCGCTGCGTCGTGACGAAATCGCTCGCGTGGCTGTTGAGCACCGGGATCGCTTCCTCATTGACAAACCGCTTCCATTCCGCCCGGACCAGGTGGCTGTCCGTCAGCGGCAGCTTGTCGTACACCAGGCGCCACCCGAACCGCCACACCGAGGCGCGCTGGAACATCTGCTCTCCAATCTCGGCGGCCAACGGCTCCACATGTTTCTTGACGATGGGCCAGATCTGGCTGCGGATCAGAGGGACGAGTTCCTGGTCGACCAGGTTCGCCTGGTAGCGGCTCCCGAGACGCTCCAACTGCGCCCGGCGGCGGGGCAGGGCCGTCGCCAGATCCTCCTCCACGATCTGCGTGGCGTCGATCAGGCCGCCCACGAGGACCGGCCGGAGCGTCTCCACGATCTCGCCGCGATAGGCGCTGTACGCGGCGGCGATCTCATGCGCAATCTCGACGCGCCGCGCCGGCGGGAGGATCGTCTCGAGCACCCAGGTCAGCGAGGTGGGCGTCATGTAGCAGGTCAGCTGCGACTCGATGCACAGGCGGGGCGCGTTCGGATACAGCAGCGCCACGGCCCTCGGCCCCGCACGCGCGCCCGTAGACGTCGATCCGACCGGTTCGAGCACGCGGCGGATCTCGCCCACCTGCTGGATCACGCCCGGACCGTCCACACGATAGATCGGATCGCCGACTTCCACGGGCCAGTACGCGTCGAACTGGAGGGTGACTATTCGCCGCTCGGCCGATGCGAACTGCCAGACATCGGCAACCACCCGATGCCCATCGCCTTGCGGATCCAACAGGTGACCTTGGATCCACCAGCCTGCCGTCGTCAAGGCGGCCAGCCAGGTCGTCAACCCGATCGCGATGCGTGTCAACCTCATAAGGCCACCACCGTGGGCGCCTCGGGTGCGGCATGAGCGGAGCCCGTGCCGCCCGCCATTCATGCTTCCCTGGTCATCGACAAGACTTCCCGCACGCGCTCGGGCGACAGTTCGCGGAGATCTCGCACAATGCAGCGGGCGTGCCGGAACAGCTCCACGTCTCGGCCTGCCGCGACGAACGCGATGCTCACCATGCCCGCGCGATTGGCCGCTTCCACACCCACCACCGCATCTTCAATCACGGCACATGCGGTGGGCGGTGCGCCGAGGCGCTGAGCGCACGTGGCGAAAACCTCCGGGTCCGGTTTCCCGCGCGTCACATCCACGCCTGTGACCACCACGTCGAACTGCGCGCGCACGCGCAGCTGATCGAGCGTGAAGAACACGTTGTCGGGCGGCCCTGACGAGCCGGCGGCCAGGCCGAACCCCGCCTGCTTGAGCGCGACGATCAGTTCCCGCGCGCCCGGGATCGGCTGAAACTCGGCGTGGAGTATCTCCCGGAACAGCTCCTCCTTGCGATCGTCCAGTCGGGCAACCTCGGCGGCCGACCGCGCGCAGTCCGGCCACAACTCCCGGATGATCTCGCGCGACGTGCGTCCGAACGTCGCACGGAACTGGTCCTCCGTCATCCGCGCGCAGCCCTGTTGGTCGGCCAGGGCCAGCCAACTGCGGAAATGGGCCGTATACGAGTCAACGAGCACGCCGTCGACATCGAAGATCACGTGGGGTCGTGGAGCACACATCGCGAGCCGGCTGCTCACTCCTCTGGCTGGGGTGGGCTCTCGACAGGTCCAGTTGCCTCGGATTCGGCCTCTTCGGGCAATTCGTCCATGAGGGCCGACGGGCAGACCTCCTTTTCGCCACACTCATGGCAGATGATGTGGATCAAATCCGCCCCGGCGAGCTTCAAATCGTAGGCCTGGCACAGGTCGTAGAGTTTCCGCAGATGGACGCAGGTCATGACGGCTCTCCTTCTAGCCCTACCATTCTATCGGGGCGAGCGGCCCTGTGGGAGAGGGATGGCGGGGCCGGGGTGCCGGGAGCTGATCGGCCCGCACGGAAAGAGCCCTCACTCGGTCGGCGCACCTCGGGCGGACAGTTCCGCCAGGGGGCCGTTTCAGCGCGTGGTCCGCGGCTGTGTGTCGCGGGCAGCTTGGCGGATGACGGAGGACAGCTTCTCGCGCAGCTGCTTGGGAGTCTGATAGCCGCTGATCGACTGCAAGACCTCCCCATCAGCGCCGAGGATGACGACCGCCGGAAACAAGCGGAGGCGGAGTCGCTTGGCCAGTTCCGGCTGGTCCTTCACGTTGAACGCCACAGGGATGAAACTGGTCTGCAGATCGCCCTGGACACCCTTGTCGCGCAGCGTGGTCTGCTTCATCCTCTGGCAGTGCGCGCAGCCGTCCATGGTCACGAAGAGCAACATGGGCCGCTCTTCCTTCAGCGCGGCTTCCCGAGCGGACTCGAGATCAGCAACCCACTTCAACTCGGTTGCCCTCTGGGCCGGCTCCGTGGCCGAAAGCGAAACCGCCACGGCATACGCGATCACCACCACGGGCATCCCTGTCCAGCATCGCATCCTGAGCACGTCCCGACTCCCCATTGAGTGATGAACATCGCGCCTGCCCCGCTCAGTAGTTTATCGACCGGCCGGATGCGGAGATCCGGGTTCCGGCGCCAGGGCCCGCATGCGCCGCGCCATCGGATGACTCGGTCACGAAACGGCCCGCAAAGTCCACTTGATCAGAAAGATCGGTTATGATGGCCGACAGGATGCGCACGACAGCGCGTCCACGCCGCGCCGGACCAGGCGGTCGGGCGCGGAGAAAATCCCTCGGTCGTTGGATGTTGGTTGCTGGTTGTTGGGTTGAAAATATGGATGTCGAGTTGGTCTTGGATGTGCGGGCCACACTGGGCGAAGGGCCCGTCTGGCACGCCGGCGGGCAACGGCTGTATTGGGTGGACATCGAACCGGGCGTGCTGCACTGCTATAGCCCGGCTGACGGCACGGATCGTGCATTTGAGCTTGGTCAGATGGTCGGTGCGGTGGTGCCGCGCCGGCGGGGTGGCGTCATGGTTGCGATGCAGCACGGTTTCGCCGCTTTCGATCTCGAAACCGGTACGCTGACCCCCTGGGTCGATCCCGAGTCCCATCTGCCGCGCAATCGGTTCAATGACGGTAAGTGCGACCCGGCCGGACGGTTCTGGGCAGGCACGATCAGCCTGGACCGCCAGCGCGGGGCTGCCAGCCTCTACTGCCTGGAACCCGACGGGCGCGTGCGCCGCAGGTGGCCGGACGTGACCAATTCGAACGGCATCACCTGGAGTCTCGACGCCACCGTGATGTACTACATCGACACCCCCACGCAACGGGTGACCGCGTTCGACTATGATCTGGCCACTGGAGAGATTGCGAATCCCCGGACCGTGATTACGATTTCTCCAGACGCCGGCAAACCGGACGGCATGACCGTGGACGCGCAGGGCATGTTGTGGATCGCCCTGTGGGACGGCGGCTGCGTCACGCGGTGGGATCCGAGCAGCGGTGCACGGCTCGAGACGATCCGGGTTCCCGCGCGGCGCGTGACGGCCTGTGCGTTCGGCGGAGCGCAGCTCGACGAACTGTACATTACGACGGCCCGCACGGGCCTGGATGCGGCCGAGCTGGAGCGGGAGCCTGCCGCGGGCGGCCTGTTCCGGACGCGGCCCGGAGTCACCGGCCTGTCGGCGTTCGAGTTCGCGGGATGATGATCGCCAGTCGCGGTGTGGGCGAGCGTGCGAGCGAGCAAGCAAGCAAGCAAGTGGGCAGCGGCGGGGAAGGGGAGCGAACCATGGCCAAGACGATTGTGATTTTCGGAGCGTCGGGGGATCTGACGAGTCGCAAGCTGATCCCCGCCATCTACTCGTTGCACCACAAGCGGCGTTTGCCGCCCGACGTGCGGATCGCGGGCTTCTCGCGCACGGAGTTCTCGCACGAGGCGTGGCGTGCCCAGTTGGCGAAATCGACCGCGCGCTATGTGGGTGATCAGTTCGATGCTGCCACGTGGAGTGAGCTGGCTTCACGACTCTATTACTTCCCGGGAAGCGTGGATCGCCGCGAGGATTTTCCTGCGCTGCGCCGCTTCTTGCGGGAGATTGAGGGCCAGGACAGTCAGCCGGCGCGGATCTACTACCTGGCGATCGCACCACAGTTCTACACGCCGGCGGTCGTGCATCTGGGCGCCGCGGGTCTGGCGGACGAAACGCACGGCCCCCGACGCCTCGTGGTGGAAAAACCGCTGGGCACGGATCTAGCCAGCGCCCAGCAGCTCAACCGCCAGATGCGCGAGGTGTTTGCCGAGCACCAGATCTATCGCATCGACCACTACCTGGGCAAGGAGACGGTCCAGAACGTGTTGGTCTTGCGGTTTGCCAACACGATCTTCGAACCGGTCTGGAACCGCAACTACATCGACCATGTGGAGATCACGGCGGCCGAAGCGTTGACGGTCGGTCACCGGGCGGGCTTTTACGACGGGGCCGGCGTGCTGCGCGACATGGTGCAGGGCCACTTGTTGCAGCTCCTGGCCCTGACCGCCATGGAGACGCCCGTGCGTTTTGAGGCCGAGGCGGTGCGCGACGAAAAAGTCAAGCTGCTGCGAGCCGTGCGGCCCCTGCGTCCGGAAGATGTCGCGTCCGACACCGTGCGCGGCCAGTACCGCGGATACCTGGAGGAGCCTGGCGTGCGGCCCGATAGCCAGACCGCCACCTTCGCCGCCGTCAGGCTGCATGTCGACAACTGGCGCTGGCACGGCGTGCCCTTCTATCTGCGCAGCGGCAAGGCCATGTCCTGCGGCACCACCCAACTGGTGATCCAGTTCCGCCAGCCACCCTACATGCTGTTCGAAGGCGGGCCGCGCAACTCCCGCGATGCCAACCGGCTGGTCATCCAGATCCAACCGGCCGAAGGGATCCAGCTCCATTTCTACACCAAGGTGCCCGACGCCGGCATGCAGTTGCGCATGACCGACCTGAACTTCCGGTTCGGCGAGAAGTTCACCGGTCCGATGCCTGAAGCCTATCAGCGACTGCTCCTGGACGTGATCCACGGGGACCCCAGCCTGTTTGCACGCGCCGACGAAGTGGAAGCCGCATGGCGCATCGCGGACCCGATCCAGAGCGTCTGGGACCAGCAGGGCCAGCCGCCGCTACTGCCCTATGAACCGGGTGAGTGGGGCCCGCCGGCATCGACCGACTGGATGATCGGCCAGGAGCGGCGCTGGTTCGATTTCTGCCCCGTGCTCCATGCCTGAGCCGGCGGGAGGCCCATCCCGCCCGGCAGGCAAAACGACTGTGCGTGCTTCGTCATTCTCATCCATGATGGCCGAATCGCGCACGGTCATTCAGAAGGCTGACTCGCGGTGGCGATGGAGTCGTTTGTCGGCCCACGCGAGCAGCGCGTGGTAGAGGTGGCCGCCGAGCGATTCGCAGGGGTGGGCGGCAACCAGCGCGCGTTGCCCGGCGCGCACCAGTTGGCTGTGTTCGGGCCCCAGCGCCATGACGGCGGTGAAACGCGGAGCGAGTGATTCGTAGGCGGCCTGGTCCGACGCGGCGCGGCGGCGGACCGGCAGCGGTCCGCCGTGGGGCGCGCACAGCGCGGCATCCAGGGGCACGGTGGAAGCGCGGGGCTCGATCTTGGCCAAGGGCGCGCTCAGCGCGGCGCATCCCGGCAAGTAGGCGCGCAGAGGTGTGCCAAGCCGTGCACGGAACGCGTCGATGTCCTGCTGGGCGATCGATACACGGATCTCCTTGGCGGCCTCCTGGCCGATCTCCAGCAGCTCGCTGCCACGCTCCAGGTACCTGCCGCGGAGCGCCTGCAGGTTGCGACCGATCACTTGCCCGTCGCACGGCGCACGCACGATCAGCTTGGCAACCTGCTCCTGCTTCTCCGTCCACTGGCTCTCGAGCATGCGCAAGACCTCCTCCTCGGCTTGCGCCATGGCCAGCTCGCGCTGCTGCTGGTGGACACGTCGCTTGAGCTGTGATTCGTCGATCGCCAGCTCGAGCGCCGCCGCCTGCAGCTCCAGCTCCAGGTTGGACATCACCACCAGCACATCGCCCTGGGCCACCTGCTGGCCGCCTTCCACACGGATCTCCCGCACGAACCCATCGCTGGCGGCCCGGACCACGGTCTCGGGCGCGTAACGCACGATGGCCGGAGCGACGACCGTGCCGGGCCACGGCAGGACCAACAGGGCCGCCACGGCCGCCACCAACGTGCCGCCGGATACGGCGGTCCCGCGAACCCAGCGGCCGGGCGTGAGCGCCGGATCGCGCGCCAGCCGGACGGCACGCCGGACTCCGGAGGCCGCCCACAGGATCAAGGCCAGGGCCGACAGGACGATCCCCGCCCCGTGGAGGATGGTCGTCGCCGTCAGGACCAGGCCGAAGAACACGGCGTATCGCCACAGAGTCGACGCCAGACCGTATCCGCGGACAACCAGCCCGCGCCAACCGGTGACCGCGGGCCCGTTCGACTCCAGGCCGAACAGGACTCGACGCGCCAGGCTTATGACATACTGTTGTCCTTGGATGTACAAGTTCGGCAACTCGAGCAAATCCGAGAGAATGTAATACCCGTCGAACCGCATGAGGGGGTTGGCATTGAACAGCACGGTCATGACACTGGCCGTCGTCATGATGTTGAAGCACACGTTGCTGAGGATGCCCAGCGGCGCGTAGGCCCAGACCACCGTCGCCACAGCGGCCAGGAACAGTTCGACGTACATGCCGGCGACGGCTACCTGGATCCGGGCCCACTTCGAGCTGAGTCGCCAGGTCGAGGTGACGTCGACGTACGCCAGCGGCGCCAGCAAGATGAAGATGACGCCCGCTTCCCGGACTTCGCCGCCCAGGCGCTTGCAGGCCACCGCGTGGCCGCATTCGTGCAGGGTCTTCAAGAGGAACCAGGCCAGGGCCAGCCACGCCCAATTGCCGACTGCCAATACCCGCGTGGACGCGTCGGAGAGCCGATCGCCGTGGATCGTCAATTCCCGCATCGCCACGCCGATCGCGAGGCACCAGGCGAGGAAGGCGGGGAACGAGAAGCACCAGCCGAGCCAGGGGCGCAGCCGCTCCAAGAGGCGATCGGGATGCAGCAAGGGGACCTGGATCGACAACGGGCTCAGCCGGCCACCCGCACGACGCGAGACGGTTCCAGCCGAACTCGTCGTCATCCAGTTGTCCACTACCGCCGACTGGTCGTGGGCCAGTCCCGTGCGGACCACCCACTGGCAGATCGCCCATGCATCGGCCGGCGTGAACTCGCAGGATGGCAGCGCGGTTTGAGTGGCGTGCAGCACCTGGCCGAGCGTGGCGCGACCATCCAGCAAGGAGATGAAGGTGTACTCGGCGAGGCCGACTCGGAAGAACCGTGCATTGAGCGGATCTTCCACGATGTAGTAGGTCTTCGCGCCGAACTCGTGCGGGCGGAAGCTGAGGTCGCTGCGCAGCGCCGGCACCTTCCGGTCCCGCATGTTCGCCTGCGTCAGGTCGGTGAGCACTCTGTCCATTCGATCCGGGTCTCTCTGGAGCGGGAGACGGCTACCAAGCCAACGTTCGACGCGCGCGCGACCATGGCTCATGGAACAGGATCCATCCCAGGCTGCGCTGCCCGCTGGACACCTTGGCTGACCCGTTCATGCCCGGACGCAACTGCCCCTGCGGGTTGTCCAGCTCCAGATCCGCGACGAAAATGCTCTCGTCGTTGCGCAGTTCAGCCCGCGGATGGATCCGCAGGATGGCGCCGCTGATCGTCGTGTCGGCCAGCGCATCGAGCGTCACGGTCGCGGGCATGCCGACCTGGACCTGCAGGATATCTTTCTCCCGGACGTTCACCTCGCACACCATGCGCTCCAGGGGGGCGATTTCGAACAGCGCCTGGCCGATCGTCAACGGCGCGCCTTCGGTCTTCTCCAGGTCGCCCGACACGACGACCCCGTCGATCGGGCTCCGCACGGCCAGGTTCTCCAGGCGGTGTTCGAGCAGTTGCATCTGGAGTTGCAGCCGCTGCATTTCCAGCGCGGCCAACTGCGCGCCGCTCGTCTTGTGGCCGGCCATCGCCGCGTCCCGTTCCTTCTCGGCGCGTGCCTGAGCCGCCTTCAACTCCGCCAGCTCCCAGCGGATCTCGCGTTGGTCCATGCGTGCCAGCACCTGGCCGCGTTGCACCATGTCGCCCGGCGCGACGAGGCATTTTTCGAGAGTCCCGTCATACGGCGCGACCACGAATCGCCGCGTGACAGGCTGGATCTGGCAGCTGCAGTCCACTCGGTAGGGCAGCGGGAGCGCGAGGCAGCCCAGCGCGAGGAATGCGCCGAGCAGGATCGCCCGTCCGCGCCAGTTCGCGCCGTGGGGCGACAGCTGCCGCAGGAGGCGCCCGACCCGACCCACCTGGTGGCGCTGGAGTCGGCCGAGCACCGATGCCAGGACGGCCGCATGCTGCTGCAGGAAGCCGACCGCCTCCGGCGACGGCTCGTCGATCAACTGGACCACGCCGACAACCGCCTCGTCCCGGTCGCACAGCGGCAGGCTCACGACACACTCCGCGCCCATCAGCGCCACGAGCTTCTGATGGGCCCGCGTCGCGTGGCGCTGCGAGTCCTCCGCGGGCGGCCAGAGAGTGGGGCATCCGCGCACGACCGCCTCGTCCACCGCGTCCTGGACCGCACTGGCACGGGCCGAGTGCGCATCGAAGCGCACCACGCCGGAGAGGCTGCGCAGGCGGCAGCGGCGACGGCGACGGTCACTCAACGCGACCGCCACCTGGCGACAGCCCAGAAACTGCTGCAGCCGGTTCGCCAACAGTCGGCAGGCGTCTATCGCGTCCGGGCACTGCAGCAGCTGCCCGATCGTGCGGAGCACGAACGCCGCCTGGACGGCGGACTGATCGCAGGTAGCCGCGCCGGCCGAGCCGTGGTCCGGGGTCGTATCCACACCCTGCGACCACGCCTGCACGACCCAACTGTCGGTACTCGGTGCCCTGGTACTGGTCATCGCGGTGTGCATCCGGTGTCTTGTGCCGCGCTCGCTTATGGCCGCGGGCGAGCGGTGGCCGACGGGTTGTTCAACTGCAGCGTGCACCGTTCGCCGCTCCGCAGCTTCCGGTCGGCGTTGGCGATCCGCACTTTGACGCGCGTCGTACCGCTCTCCGCATCGGTCACCGGCGCGATCGTGTCGACCTGCCCCTTGAGCAGCTGATCGGCCCCGTCCAGATATACGGTGACAGTGTCGTCCAGGCGCAGTTGGCCGGCTGCCTGGCTGGGCACGGAGAAGGTGGCCAGGAGCGGATCGAGGGCGACGATCTCGACCACGTGCGGGTCGTTCGGCGCCACCAGCTCGCCTTCCTCCTTGTAGACCTTGCTGACGACGCCGGCCAACGGTGCGACGACGGCGCGGCGCGCCAGCTGGATCTTGGCTTTCTCGTATTCCAATCGTTTGACTTCCATCAGTTCCCTGGTCGAGAGCACGCGGGCGTCGGCGATCTCCACGTCCGCCCAGGCACGGTCGACCTCCTCTTGGCGCGCGTGGCCCTGTTCGCGCAGGGTCTTGAGTTTCTCCCACCGCTCGCGGCGCATGGTCAACTCCACCTCGGCCGATTTGAGCGCGCCCCGGGCACGCATCGATTCGTCGGCGATCGCCACCAGCGACACGTAGAGATCGTCATCCAGCCGCGCGAGGACCTGACCCTTGTCGACCGACGCGCCTTCCCGGACTTCCATCGACTTGATCGTCCCCGTCTCGACGGACGCGACATTCACCGTCCGATATGGTTCCGTGAAACCGTCGAATTCGCCGCCCCGGCCCAGGCTAACGCTCAGAAACGCCAGCGCGCCCGTAAGCCAGGTGATCCAAGTTCTCGCCACGCGTGACGCGGAATACGACCTGCCCCAGCGCCGGCTGCCTCGCATGTTCATGGCTGCACGCTTCACCCACTACGTTCGTCATAAGCTGTACGGTCACCACAGAGTGACAGCACTCACCGCACAAACGTAGCTTATGGATCACGGACAGGTGGCGAGCGGATCGCGGCGAGCTGGGCACGCCCGACCTGATTGCACCCCCCCGCGGCCGACCTACCGGCTGGGCGTCGCGGCGGGGTATTTCTGGAACTGGAGCCGCGGCAGGCCACCTTCACAGAAGCGGATCGGCTCGATCCCTTCCTGTTGCAGCAGCGTGCCGGTGGCCCGTTTGAGTTGGGTCTGGCTGACCGCGTAACTGCGCTGCGCCAGCGCGAACCCGTACTCTTCCACCACCAGGCGATCCTGGGCGTCCAGCAGGTCTTCCAAGAGCAGGCTGCCGGAGCGCTCTTCGCCTGCCATGAGTTGCCAGCGCTGGCGGGCGTCGTCGACTTCCGCCTGCGCCGCGACCATCGAGTGGTACTTGCCCGCCATCTCCTGATAGGTCGCGTGGACCTCCCGGACGGCGATCTCCACGTCGGTGGAGAGCATCTGGATGATCTCGTCGAGCCGTTCGGTCACCTGGCGGAGTTGCAGGCAGCGGCGTTGCAGCCGCGCCTTGGCCGCCCGCCGCTGCAATGGCACTTCGAAGAGGAGGCCGGCCGAGTAGCCGGGTTCCCCTTCGCTGAACTGGTCGGCGAACGACTGTGCGATGTCGTAGCCGCCGTCGATTCCGGACACGTAGGTTTCCAGGACCAGGTCCAAGGCCGGCAGCAGCTCCTTCTTCGACATGTTCAGACGCACGCTGGCCGCGCGGATCTCCTGCGAGGCGGCATCGATCTCCGGGCGATGCTGGAGCGCCGTCACCAAGGCATCCTGCAGATCCACGTCGATGCGGGTCGTTTCGGGCGGGTCCATGGGGATCAGTTCGGCGTGCGGGCTGCCCTGTAATTCGGGTGCGTTGGTGAGCGTTCGGATGCGCGCTTCGGTGTTGCGGATGTTGGCGTCCGAGCGAGCCAGTTCCGCTTGCCGCGCGGCGACAGCCGCCCGGGCGCGGATGATCTGACTCTCCAGCGCGTCGATGTCGCGACGCTGCTCGAGTTCCTCCAGAACGACTTGCGCCCGCTCCAAGTGCCGGTACTTCTGGGCCAGCACGGACCGCTGCAGATACAGCTCCCAGTACATGTCGGCAACCTGCGTGAGCTGCTGCTGAAGGCTGGCGATCGTCTCGTCCATGGCGATCGTCGTGTCCAACTCGGCCAACACGATCAGCGACGTGTTGTAGGGGCGGCCGAAGCCGTTCAGCAGCGGCTGATCGAAGCTCAACGACAGCCGCGCATTGCCCTGCTGGTCCGGATTGAAGAACAGGGAGTTGCTGTCGCGGATGCCGATGCGCTGAGCGATTTCCCAGGAGCCGCCCAACGGGGTCCTTTTGCGCAGACCGGCTGAGAATCCCCAGTCCGCTTCACGCCAACGGGGCGGCCCACCCGTCTCCAAGTCGTTCCCGGTCGGATCGCTCCTGCGAAAGAATTTCGATTCGGCAAACGCGCTTACGTCGAATGCCGCCCGCGCTTCCACAACGGCCGTCTGCTGGATCAGCACGTCCTCGCTTACCGCCCGCACGCGCGGCGAATAGGCCAGTGCGGCGATGACCAACGCATCAAGATCGATCGGATATGTGTCGGGGGCGGCACGCAGCGGTCGAGTGACAGCCTGCTGCCACCACGGTACGAATCCCGCGGGCACTGCGGTCAATCGTGCGCCAAGTTCCGAAGCGTCCGGCTCTCGTCCTCGTGGGTGTGATGCGGGTGGAGGGGGCAGCCCATAAGCCCCGCTCTCGTCCGACGACACACGGGCACGGGTACTCCGCACCACCGCTTCAGAAACCCGTTCGTTTGCGCGCGCTACGCGGACCGGAGTCCGCCCGTATTCGGATGCGCTGACCACCGGCGCGATTCTCCCGCCGATCCCGTCCCGCGTGTGGTCCTGGCCCCGGGCGGCAGTTGCGACGGTCAGGGTGCATAACCAGAGTGCCGGCAGCGTGCCGCACCACGTCCATGCCCCCAGCCCGAGCGTCCATCGCCACATCATTTCAGACCACCAGCGTCCCATGCGGTGTTTCGGTTCGGTGCCCGCTGACTACTCCACGCCCCACCGATGACTCGCGCATCTTTATCTCATTCGTCGCCCCGGTCGTAGTTTCCCCAGCGTCGCAGCCGTGCGACGGCCCATTATCCGTCGGTATCTCCGCTACAACCCCTACCGCCCGCATTTCTTCACGTGGCGGGCCGGGGATGAACGGGCTGCGACGCTCAACCGCGTCACATCCCCAATCGCTGAACTATCTTTTCAATATCCGTTGTGTCCACTCCGGCGTGGCCCGCCGTGCCTCTCTGCGCCGCGCCCGCACTCCGCAAGGCACTGGTTTCTAAGGTGCTCACATGATCTGGCACAAGCTGTTGGGAAGCGCCCCGCGGGCGATCCGGCAAATCTGGAGTGGGCCGCCACGCACACTGTGCGGCGGCTCGGCGCTCGAACTCACCGAGTTGGAAGAGCGGATCCTGATGAGCGCCACGCCACTCGCGCCGGATCTGTTGCCCGATGCGGATATCAGCCAATCGCCCGAATCGCACGACGGCGGACACGACGGCGGACACGACGGCGCTCACGAGGCCGCAGCGACGGAGTCGGTGACGCTCCACGATCTGTCGGACGGGGCATGGCCGACCTCCACGGCGGCCGACGACCTGCCGTCACAATCGGACCATGTGGCAAGCGAGCGGCATGAAGTCGTGTTCGTGGACACGGCCGTGACTGGCTATCAGGAGCTGTTGGCCCACCTGGCTGATCAACACAACGAGGCGGGCAGCCTGGATATCATACTCCTCGACCATCACGAGGAGGGTATTCAGCAGATCACCCGGGCCTTGGAGCAGTACGAGCAGCTGGATGCCGTGCGCTTCTTGTCGCACGGGAATGACGGCTCGGTCAGACTGGGCAGCACCTGGCTGGATGCCGATCACCTGACTGCCTATGCGGGCGAGATTGCCACGTGGAGCAACGCGCTCGCGCCCCACGCCGATATCCTCTTCTACAGTTGCGACCTGGCGGCGTCTCCGGAAGGTGTGACATTGCTGGAAGCAATCCACGCGTTGACCGGCGCCGATGTCGCCGCGAGTGTGGACGCGACGGGGCACGCGGACCTCCATGGCAATTGGACCTTGGAACACCACGTCGGATCGATCGAAACGCACGAACTCATGACGGCTGAGGCCCGGGAGCAGTGGTACCACATCCTGTCGTCGGGTTATGTCCGCGACAGCTTCCACACGGGCGGGTTCGCAGGAAACGTCGGCACCCACTCCTGGACAGGTAGTTGGCACGAACTCGGCGAGTCGGACGGCCCGGGATGGGGAAATGTACGCGTAGTCTACACGGACTTCGGATGGGATCTCACCCACTGCCTGGCGATCAACGGGGTTGGCGGCGCCGGCGCGTATCGCGAAGTCGACCTGAGTGATGCCATATCGGCAACTCTTTCATTCGACTACAAGCGCTCCTTCGTCGGCAGTTCCGCGCTGCTGGTCCAAGTGTCCGCTGACGGCGGCGCGAGCTGGACTACTCTGGACAGCATCACCGCGTCTAAATCCATGCCGGCGACGTACTCCTATGATATGTCGGCCTATGCCGATTCCCACACGCAGATCCGGTTCAGCGTGTCCACCAACGGCGGCGCGACTACGTATCTGGATAATGTCCGAATCGATTTCGAGTTGCTGTCCAACAATGCGCCGATCCTGGACATCGGCGACAGTCTGACGCTCTCCGATATTCTGGAGGATCAGTTCGACAACCCCGGCACATCCGTGGCCGCCATACTCGCCAGTGGCGGCAACGACCGGATCATCGATCCGGATGCCGCTTCCCAAGAAGGCATCGCCGTGACCGGCGTCGACGACACGCATGGGCAATGGCAATATGACGCGAATGCGAGCGGCGATTGGCAGGCGTTCGGGGCCGTGAGCGATACGTCGGCGGTGCTCCTAGGCACCGATTCCCTGGTCCGCTTCGTGCCCGTAGCCGATTTCTCGGGTCCCGCCGGTGCATTCCAATTCCGAGCCTGGGATCACACCACTGGCAGCGTGGGCGACATCGGGTGCGACGTGTCGATCAACGGCGGCTCCACCGCCTTCAGCACCGAAACCGATTCGGCGAGCATCACGGTCCTCGCCGTGAACGACGCGCCGGTTCTGACGCTGCCCGGGGATCTGAGCGTGGCGGAGGACACGGACCTGGCGATCACCGGGCTGTCGGTGGCCGACGTGGACAGTGGCAGTGGGGAGCTGCAGGTGACGCTGAGCGTCGAGCACGGGCAGTTGATGCTCGGCACGACGGCGGGGCTCACCTTCACGACGGGCGACGGCACGGGCGATCCGACGCTGGTCTTCACGGGTTCGCTGGAGGATCTGAACGCGGCGCTTGGCTCGCTCACCTACCGTCCGGACCTGGACTACTACGGCTCGGACGCGATCAGCGTGGTGGTGGACGACCAGGGCAACACGGGTGCGGGCGGCCCATTGTCGGACAGCGGCAGCGTGGACTTGACCATTACGCCGGTCAACGACGCGCCGGTTCTGACGCTGCCCGGGGATCTGAGCGTGGCGGAGGACACGGACCTGGCGATCACCGGGCTGTCGGTGGCGGACGTGGACAGCGGCAGCGGGGAGCTGCAGGTGACGCTGAGCGTCGCGCATGGGCAGTTGATGCTCGGCACGACGACGGGGCTCACCTTCACGACGGGCGACGGCGCGGGCGATCCGACGCTGGTCTTTACGGGTTCGCTGTCGGACCTGAACGCGGCGCTCAGCTCGCTCACCTACCGTCCAGACCTGGACTACCACGGCTCGGACGCGATCGCCGTGGTGGTGGACGACCTGGGCAACACGGGGGCGGGCGGGCCGTTATCGGACTGCGGCAGCGTGGACTTGACCATTACGCCGGTCAACGACGCGCCGACCTCCAAGGGATTCGCCATTGTTGAAGTAGACGAAGACGCCCCGAGGTCACGTATTGACCTGTTTGCCGTGTTTGATGACGTGGAACAGCCGGCCGAGACGCTTGAATATACGATCGTCGACATCGTGCACCCCGAGCTGTTCGCTCGGGTGGCCGTCGATCAGACCCATGGCTGGCTGATCTTGGATTACGCGCCGAACATGTTCGGCAGTGCGGCCATCACGGTGTGTGCCCGCGATGCCGAGGGACAAAGTGTCACAGACGTTCTGACTGTCGTAGTACACCCCGTCAACGATGCGCCGGTCTCGTCGCCCAACAGCTACACGATACGTGCGGATCAGACGCTGGTCGTAAGTGCGCCGGGCGTCCTGATCAACGACACCGATGTAGACGGAGACGTTCTTTCGGCAATTCTGGTGCGCGGGCCGCAGAGCGGCACGTTGATACTGAATGCAGACGGTTCGTTCACGTACGTACCGGTAGCCAGCTATTCCGGCCTTGTCACGTTCTCCTATCGGGCCACGGATGGCGAGGAGATGTCGCAGCATACATTAGTCGCGATCAACGTGACAAGCGCGATCAATGCGGTCGAGTTCAAGCCGGACGTGGCGGAGAAGTCGTCGGCTGCGACGGATGACAAGGCCGTGCCTCAGACGCCGGACACGGCGGTCGACCTGATATCTCAAGATCACCCTCACCTCGCGCTGCTCTCGTATGCGGAGCTACCCAGCGCGGTGGTTCAAGACGATGAGGCGGCGCCTGCTCGCATTCACGCGCCTCAGCGGGCCGACGATCCGGCAGGCGACATCGACGATTCAGCGGCGTTTCTGAACCAGGAGTCTTGGACGTCCGCGGGGAGTGAGGCGCACGCGTATCGCGCCGTCGCGCGTGATCGGTCGGGCGATGACGGGGCGGAAATGCTGATGAGATTCATCGAGACGGTGGCCTTGCCCGCTGCGCAGGAAGTGGTTGCGCCCGTGATCGCGATCGCGCAGAGCGAGGTGGCCGATCTGAGCACATTGTTGCACGACGACAGTCTGTTCCATCGTTGGATGATCGGGTCAGCGGTGGGTGTCACCACCGGCCTGACCGTGGGCTACGTATTCTGGACCGTGCGCGCCGGGTACTTGCTGACCGGGCTGGTGGCCCAAGTGCCGGCCTGGCGGTTTGTTGACCCGCTGCCGATCTTGAATTCGCTTGGGGGCGAGGCGGTTCCTGGGGACGGCGAGTCGTTGGCTTCGATCGCCGAGTCGGGCCGGGCGGAGCCGGCGGCATGAGCGGCAAGGCGCTTCCCATTCCGGCCGCTATTTCTGCCAGGACCGTCACAGGCCCTACGTTGAGCGTGAGTCGGGTGCGTGCCGTGGGCTGGAAGGGAGGGCATCGGCCGGGGCATCGCTCCCTGCGGCTCCCCCGTTTTACGTCCTATGTTTAGAGGGTTGCTCGTATCGCCTCCATTGCGGGACTGGGCGGATGTTCTCTCCACGGTCGCGGATCGCACTCGGCATCAGCTGCACAGTGGTCAGCGTGGTGCTGATTGCCATGAACGTCGGGATCCTGCCCGACTACCGCGCCGTATCCATGCGCGGCCGTGTCCAGTTGTGCGAGGCGATCGCCGCCAATAGTTCGGTCATGGTGCGGCAACGCGACGTGCGGCGCATGCAGGCGGTGCTCGATCTGCTTGTCGACCGAAATGACGACATCGTGTCAGCGGGTGTGCGGCGTTCCGATGGCAGCCTGGCCGCCGAAGTCCGCGGTCACGGCCGGACGTGGCGGCCGCTGGTGGACGGGCGGTCCGTGCCGACGCAGATCTCCGTGCCGATCCACGCGGGCGATCGGGTATGGGGCTCTGTGGAGCTGGCCTTCGAGCCGTTCGAGCCGCCCGGTTGGTGGGGCTACATCGCCAACCGGCAGGTGCTGTACGTCCTGTTCGTGGGCGTCATTACCTTTTTCCTCTCGAGTCTCTACTTGCGCAAGGCGCTTCCACATGTTGACCCGTCGAAGGTCGTCCCAGGTCGCGTCCGGTCGGCGCTGGACACGCTGGCCGAGGGCTTGTTGGTGCTGGATGACCACTACCGCATCATGCTGGCGAACCAATCGTTGGCCAGGATTGTCGGCGAACCGCCGGAGCGCTTGATGGGCCGCTGCGCTGCGGACTTGCCGTGGGCTGCCTTGTCGGACGCGGATCGGCTGGAGTATCCGTGGGAGACCGCCATCCGCGACGAAGCGCCGCTGACCGGCGTGATGATGCGCCTGGTGGATCAGGAGGGTAAACGCCGATCGTTCATGGTCAATTGCACGCCGATCCCCGGCAATGACGGGCGGACACGCGGTGTGCTGGCCAGCCTGGAGGATGTCACGCAGCTGGAGGAGACCCAACAGGAGCTCAGTCGCTCGAAGGAAGCTGCGGACGCCGCCAACCAGGCGAAGAGCGATTTCCTGGCCCGGATGAGCCACGAGATCCGCACACCGATGAATGCGATCCTCGGCTTCACCGACGTGCTGCGGCGCGGGTTCGACAGCGACGAGCTGGAACGGCAGGAGTATCTGGACACGATCCATGCGAGCGGCGAACACCTGCTGAACCTGATCAACGACATCTTGGATCTGTCGAAGGTCGAGGCCGGCCGGTTGGACATCGAGCGAACCCAGTGCTCGCCGCTCCAGCTGATGCAGGAGGCCATGAGCGTGCTCCGCGGACAGGCCGAGAAGAAAGGGATCGCGCTCACCTACGAGGCGCCCGACGGGTTGCCTGAGCAGGTGACTACGGACCCCGTGCGGTTCCGGCAGCTGTTGACGAACCTGATCGGGAACGCCATCAAATTCACCGAACAGGGCAGCGTGCGCGTCGTCGCGCGGCTGTCGCCCAGGGGCCGACAGACGCTGTTGGCCGTCGATGTCATCGACACGGGCATCGGGATCCCGGACGACAAGCTCGAGAAGATCTTCGACCCGTTCGTCCAGGCCGACACGTCCGTGACGCGCCGGTTCGGCGGCACCGGACTGGGGCTGGCCATCTGCCGGCGATTCGCCGAGGCGCTCGGTGGCGAACTGACCGTGCGGAGCGAGTTTGGCAAGGGCAGCGTCTTCACGTTCACCATTGACCCCGGCCTGCTGGACGGCGTGCGCATCCTGTCGGCCGACCAGCTCGTCCACGGCTTCCGCAGGACGGTTGTCGCGCGCACATGTCGCGGCCAACTGCCGGCTGTGCGCGTGCTGGTCGTCGATGACGGCGACTCCAACCGCAAGCTCATCAGCCTGGTGCTGAGCCGCGCCGGGGCCGTCATCCAGTGTGCACGCCACGGCAAGGAAGCGGTGGAGGCGGCGGCACGCATGTCGTTCGACCTGGTGTTGATGGACATGCAGATGCCGGTCATGGACGGCTGGACGGCCACGCGCATCCTGCGCGAACGCGGGCTGACCATGCCCATCATCGCTCTGACGGCCGACGCCATGAAGGGCACGGAGGAGAAGTGCCGCGCGGCCGGCTGCAGCGGGTTCCTGACCAAGCCGATCGACATGGACCGACTGGTCGGGGCGCTGACCGAGACGCTGCAGGAGCACGGGTACGAGTTCCCGGAGGCGGAGCCGTCCGGCGGCACGGTGGTGGAGATGAGCCGTGTCGGCCGCACGGCCATCCATTCCACGCTGCCGACCGACGACGCGGATTTCTGTGCCATCATCGCGGAGTTCGAGTCGCGGCTGAGACAGCGGCTGACGGCGATGCGGGCCGCCTTCGAGGCCGGCAACCGGAACGAACTCGCCTTCCTGACGCACTGGCTCAAGGGCTCCGGCGGCACCGCCGGGTTCCACGAGTTCACGGAACCGGCCAGGGAGCTGGAACGACTGCTCAAAACGGCCGCCGATAACGATAGCATTGCGGAGGTGCTTGAGGAGATTGCGGCGATTGCCGATTGTATCGTCGTGCCACCGATGCCAGTTGCCGGGTCGACATAACCGTTGCCTGCCGCACAACTGTCAGACCCCCCGGAAACTGCTGCGAGTTGCCTCAAACCGCCGACTTCCCCGCCCGCGCCGCACTAGTGACGGCCGACCATGCCCTAGACTCTTGTATTGGGCATTCTCGGCACGCGCGCACACCACCACTACCACCACCACCACGCGGGATCGCGGGATGACCGGGCCAACGCACACCTGCAACGCACACCTGGGCAGGTGATTGACCCGGTGCATCTCTCCGGGCACGGCGAACGAAGGCGGTTCTCACATGCAGTACGATTCTCCTTCTGCGGCGGTCATGGACGGCATGTCCATTACGCAACCACACGACGCCGCTCCGCGCCCGGCGCCCCGGGCCGCCGCCAACGACTCGGGTCAACCGATGAGTCGGGATACGACCAAGAGTGCGAAGATCATGATCGTGGACGACGAGCCGATCAACATCAAGGTCGTTCAGAAGTACTTGCACGGGCACGGGTTTTCGAACTTCGTCACCACGTCCGACGCCACTCGGGCCATGGACATCTTCCGGGTACAGCGGCCGGACATCGCGTTGCTGGACATCATGATGCCGGAGGTGAGCGGCATCGAGATCCTGCAGCAGATCCGCGCCGATCGCCAGCTCAACCGCATTCCGGTGGTCATTCTGACGGCCGTGGGTGACGCGCGAATCAAGCAGAAGGCGCTGGAACTCGGCGCGACCGACTTCCTGACCAAGCCGGTGGACCCGAGTGAGCTGGTGTTGCGCGTCGGCAATGCGCTGGTCGTCAAGTCGCACTATGATCATCTCGCGACCTATTCCGTGCAGTTGGAGCGGCAGGTGCGCGCGCGCACGGCCGAGCTGATGGCGTCGCGCCGCGGCCTGGTGCAGACGCTGGCCCGCGCGGCGGAGTACCGCGACAACGAGACCGCCCATCACATTTCGCGCGTCGGCCGCTATGTTGGCATCATCGCCCGCGAGTTGCAGATGCCGGAAGAGATCGCCGAGCTGCTGGAAGAAGCATCCCTCCTGCACGACGTGGGCAAGATCGGCATCGCGGACGCCATCCTGCTCAAGCCCGGAGCGTTGACGGAAGATGAATACGAGATCATGAAACAGCACTGTGCGTTCGGCCGCCGGATCATCCAGCAGTCGCTGGAGAGCGCCTGGGAGCGGCACGGCACGCGCAGCCAGTTGGAGTTGATCGAGTCGGGCAACGCGATCGCCTGGCTCGTCCCGGTCGCTGCCATGATCGCCCAGACCCATCACGAGCATTGGGACGGGAGCGGCTATCCGCTCGGTCTGCGCGGCGAGCAGATCCCGATCGAAGGACGCATCACCGCCGTGGCCGATGTGTTCGATGCGCTGAGCAACAAGCGACCCTACAAGGAGGCTTTCCCGTTCGACCGGTGCCTGCAGATGATGGAGCGGGGGCGCGGCACCCACTTCGATCCCCGTGTGCTCGATGCGTTCCTCCGCCGCATCGATGACGTGCTGCAGGTGCAGATCGATCTGGCTGATGTCCTATGATCAAGCGGATCCTGAGCCTGTTGGTGATTGCGATCCTGCTCCTGGCGGCCATTCTCTACGACCATTACCACGCCACGACGGACAGTGTCAGCGGTTTCCTCGAGGCGGATGAGATCCGAGTGGGTTCGCGCGTCGGCGGCCGCGTGGCGGCCGTGCATGTCCGGGAAGGCCAGCGCGTGGCGGCCGGCCAGGTGCTCGTCGAACTCGAACCGTTCGATCTGCTCGAGCGCCTGCGCGAAAGCGAGGCCAATCTGGCCGCTCAGCAGGCGACCTGCCAGCGGCTGGAAACCGGTTTCCGCGCCGAGGAGAAAGCGCAGGCCAAGGCGCGCTACGACCAGCTGCTGGCGGAACAGCAGAAGCTGGTGCACGGACCGCGCGAGCAGGAGAAAGAGGTGGCGCGGCACCAACTGGAGGTGGCCCATGCGCAACTCGAACTGGCCCAACGCAACTATGCGCGCGTGTCGGGCCTGGCGGTGAGCCGAGCCCTCGCCGAGGAGGAGTTGGACCGCGCCGGGGAACAGTTGCGGGCCGCCACGGCGATGCTCGGGCTGCGCGCCCAGGAACTCGATCTGCTGGAAGTGGGCACGCGCCCGGAGGACCTGGACCGCGTCCGGGCACAGGTGGAAGAGGCGTACCAGGCCTGGCAACTCACCGAGAACGGTTATCGCAGCGAGGAGGTTGCGGCCGCCCGGGCGGCGCGCGATGCGGCCCAGTCGGCTGTCGACGCGCTGCGCATCCAACTGGCAGAGCTCCAGATCAGAAGCCCCCTGGAGGGTGTCGTGGAAGCCATGGAACTGCAGCCCGGCGACCTGGTGGTGGCCTCGGCCCCCGTCCTCACGCTGCTGGACGACCAGCACCTCTGGGTCCGCGCCTACGTCCCCCAGAACCGTGTCGGCATCCAGGTGCGTGAGACGCTGCGGGTGGTCGTCGACTGCTTCCCCGACGAACCGCTGGAGGGGACCGTGGAGTTCGTCTCGCGGCAGGCGGAGTTCACGCCCAGCAACGTGCAGACGCCCGAAGAACGGTCCAAGCTGGTCTTCCGCATCAAAGTCGCCGTGCCCAACCGCGACCGCAAGCTGCTGCCCGGCATGTCCGCCACCGTGTGGCTGCCTAGCGCGGAGACGCGCCATGAGTGACCTGGTTGTCGACGTCCAGCACCTCACGCGCCGTTTCGGAGACCTGGTGGCCGTCCACGATGTCAGTTTCCAGATCGAGCGGGCCGCCATCTTCGGGCTGCTGGGACCCAATGGGAGCGGCAAGTCTACGATCATCCGCATGCTGCTGGGGATCCTCGAGCCGACCGCCGGACATGCCACGGTCCTCGGCTACGACGTGCGGCGCGATTCGGAACTGGTCAAGCGTCGCACCGGGTACATGTCGCAGCAGTTCAGTCTGTACACGGACCTCACCGTCCTGGAGAACCTCCAGTTCTACGGGCGGATCTACGGATTGTCGCGCAACCGGCTCGACGAACGTTGCGCGGCCGTCATGCAGCTGGCCGCGCTGGAGAGCCGCGTGGATCAGCTGGCCGGCACGCTCTCCGGCGGCTGGAAGCAACGCCTGGCACTGGCCTGCTCGCTGATCCACGAGCCCGAACTCCTGCTGCTGGACGAACCGACCGCCGGAATCGACCCGGTCGCCCGCCGCCAGCTGTGGGACCTGCTCTTCCAACTGGCCGGCACAGGCGTCACGCTGCTGGTCACCACGCATTACATGGACGAAGCCGAACGGTGCACCGACGTCGGATACATCCACCTGTCCAGACTGCTGGTCTGCGGCAAGCCGAGCCAACTCAAGGCGCTCCCGGCCGTCACGCCCGCAGACACGCGCCGGTACGAACTGCGCGTTCTGAACCCGGCCGCCTACCTGGCCGAACTCCGCCAGCTCGAGCAGGTCTACGACGCCACGCTCTTCGGCGAGACCATCCACTTGATGGTCGCGGAAACCTGTCCGCCCGAATCGCTTCTGGAACGCGTGCGGGCGCATGGCGCGGCAGCGGAGATCTATGCCATCCCGCCGTCCCTGGAGGACGTGTTCGTGACCCTGACGCGCGACGCCGAACGCGGCGTCGGGGCGGGCGCCGCGTCGATCACCCCCGAACCTGCTCCCCCGGACCTGCACCCGGACGCGGCGGTGGCTGAACGGCCGACGGCCGAGAGCACGCGGCCGCCGACCCACCCACCTCCCGCGCCGCCAGGTCGCCGCGGGGCCGGGCGGACGACCGACGGGTTCTGGGCCATCCTGGTCAAGGAGTTCGTCCATATCCGACGCCAACGCATGACGCTGTTCTTCATGCTGGTCGTGCCCGTGATGCAGACGATCATCTTCGGCTATGCGATCGAGACACAGATCGAACATATCCCACTCGTCGTGTTCGATCAGGACGGGCGCGCCGACGGACGCCGGCTCGTCGAAGCGTTCATCAACTCGCGCCGCTTCGAGCTGGCAGAGCGTGTGTACAATGACGAGTCATTTCGCCGCGCTCTCACGTCCGGCCGCGCACGCGTCGGGCTGCGCATCCCGCCCGACTACTCGGATCGCTTGCTGCGGGGCGAACAGGTCCATGTCCAGGTGTTGATCGACGGCAGCGACTCGCAAGTGGCTACCACGGCACTCAACACGGCCAAGCTGCTGGGCATCCAGCTGTCGATCCAGTGGGCGCTGCCGCGCGGCGAGGCGGCCCACTTCGCGCCCTCCCGCGACCCGGCCGGGACCGCCAGCCTGCCGATCGACGTGCGCCCCCGCCTGCTCTACAACCCCGATCTGGAGAGCTCCCATTTCTTCGTACCCGGCTTGATCGGGATTATCCTGCAGTTGGTCACGCTCTTCCTCACCTCCTTCGCCATCGTGCGGGAACGAGAGCTCGGCACCCTCGAGCAGCTGTACGTCACACCGGTCGGTCGTACCGGACTGATGCTCGGCAAACTGCTGCCTTACGCGATTGTCGGGTTCGTGGAGCTGTTGTTGGTCGTCTCCGTCATGGTCTTCGTGTTCGGAGTCCCGATCCATGGCAGCATCCCGCTGCTGCTCGCCCTGGCCATGCTGTTCATGGTCTGCTCGCTCGGCCTCGGACTGCTCGTGTCCACGCTCGCCCAGACCCAGGTCGAAGCGCTCCAGTTCGCGTTCATGATCATGCTCCCGTCCGTGCTGCTCTCCGGCTTCGTGTTCCCGCGCGCCGAGATGCCGTTGCCGATCTACCTCCTGACGTTCGGGATTCCCGCCACCTATTTCATCGAGATCTTGCGCGGGATTGTGCTGCGGGGCGCGGACTTGCTCGACCTGCTGCGCTGGGTCATCGGCCTGACCCTCTGCGGTGTGGTGGTGCTCATGGTCAGCCTGTCGCGCTTCCGCAAGCAACTCAGCTGAACTCCCGGCCGACCCGCGACCGGCCGCCACGCCCGCCCGGGGTACGGCTCTGCGTTGCCACCCTTCTGGTCGGCCTGTGGCCACCCGGTCAGTCAGCGCGGGGACTTGCACATCTTTGACAATCTGCGACACTCGGAACCTTCCGGAAAACCGGCCTTAGATTGTGTCTTTTGACATGTGGTGCGTGGCTAGGAGCGAGGCGATATGGGGTTTTGGGGTTTGTTGTTGTTGGCCGTGGTGGGAGGTACGGACGAGCGGGCGTCAGGCGAGGCGAAGCGGGTACCGCTGCACGAGCATCCGACGCTGGTGCGCATGCTGAGCGAGAACAACCGCTTGCGCGCCAGTGTGGGCTTGTCGGCGCAAGAGATATCACCCGAGCTGACCAAGGCGGCTCAGGACCATGCGTGGTACATGGCGCGCACGGGCCATTTCAGCCATCACAGCAACAGTGGACCGGTGGCACGGGCGTTGCGTTACGGGTTCGAGGGCTTCGCGGGCGAGAACATCGCCATGGGGCAAGCGACCGTGGCGAGCGTATTTTCCAGCTGGCGGTCCAGCGCCGGGCACTGGGCGAACATTACCAGCCGCAACAGGCTGGCCGGATTCGGTTACGCGGTCGCATCCGACGGTTCCACCTACTGGGTGGCCATGTACGGCAACTGACCGCGCGCGCCGTCCGCTCGATTGTCGGCCATCGCGTTGGACGGCAACGAACTCGCCGGCGATGACCAGCTGAAGACGGGTGAGGGTGTCCACGAGTTCCAGGTGCGTGCCCTGAAAGGCGCGCCCGGCCATCTCACCCGATCGTTTGGCTGCCACGCTTCAGAGCGTCCCGCCATGTTGTCAGTGCCGACCTCATCGGCTAGCGTGGTCACTGTACGACCGGGTGATTTCGCTGTCCAAGCCTCGGGGCACAAGGCATCTGCCGCATGACTGAACAGAGCATACCGCGCCGAGATTTCCTGTCCGCGTCCGCTGTCGGCCTTGCCGCGACGGCTATCGCGTCCGACGCGACGGCATCCTCCACGCAGATTGTCGGGGAGCGATCGGACCTTCCGCCCTCCGGCCAGTTCCCGGTCACGGTGATCTCGTCTGCCAACGGCCTGGAGGCGACCAGGAAGGCGTACGAGGCAGTGCTGGCCGGTACGGACACGGCCGAGGCGGTCGTGCAGGGCGTGGCCCTTGTGGAAGCCGATCCGCAGGACACGTCTGTAGGGCTCGGCGGGTTGCCGAACGAGGCGGGCGTTGTCGAGTTGGACGCGGCGGTCATGCATGGCCCGACGCATCTGGCCGGTGCCGTAGCCGGCCTGCGTCAGATCAGGCACCCGGCGCAAGTGGCACTGAAGGTCATGCAACTGACCGATCATGTGTTGTTGGTCGGTGAAGGCGCCTTGCAGTTCGCGCGGGCCCTCGGCTTCCCGGAAGAGAATCTGCTGACCGACCGTGCGCGCAAGATCTGGCTCCACTGGAAACTCAACTTGTCCGACCAGGACGACTGGTTGGCTCCGCCGGACGAGAGCGTGGATCCTGAGACGGCGGAGTTTTTCCGGTCGCACGCGGTTGTGCGGCCGGTGGCGGGTTCCGTCCGTTCGCAGTTCTGTCGGCCGACCGGCACGATCCACTGTGCCGCGCTCAACGCGCAGGGGGACATCTCGTGCACGACGTCCACCAGCGGCCTGGCGTTCAAGATCCCGGGTCGCGTGGGAGACTCGCCGATCCTGGGGGCGGGCCTGTATGTGGACAACGAGATTGGTTCGTGCGGTAGCACGGGGCGCGGGGAAGCCAACCTGCAGAATCTCAGCTGCTTCGCGGCCGTCGAGTTGATGCGTGGCGGCATGGCTCCGCGCGAGGCGGGGCTGGAGGTCTGCCGCCGTGTCGCCGCGCATACGCGGCGCCCCGATTTGCTGGACGATCAGGGCCGACCCAATTTCGATCTGAAGTTTTATCTGCTCAGCAAGTCCGGTCAGCACGCGGGCGTGTCCCTCTACGGACCCGCCAAGTACGCCGTGACCGACGCCCAGAGTAGCCGACTCGAGGAGTGCAGTTTTCTCTACGAGAGAAAGCCGAATCCGTAGACTCGCCCGTGGCAGATGTGCAGGGCTGTCCGCCCATGATGCGATCCGCCCGAATCCCGGCTTCTTCCATTGCCGTGACGCTGGCAGGCCTGGCCGTCGTGGCCGGCGGGCCACGGGTGGTAATGTCCCAGACGCCGCCGGCCATCGTCGTGACCAGTCTGGAGCATGGTTTGACGCTGGACTTCTTCCGTGCCGACGATGGAACGTACCTGAAGGTCGCCCCGCCCGGGGTCCGCATGAGCGGGTTCGAGGTGCCTGCGGCGGGCATCAGTGTCGGTGGGAAGATCTACCTCTTCTGCACAACCGACCACACGCCCACCGAGGTGATGGGACGCTGCGTGCTGGTCGAATTCGACGAGGCCAAAGGGTCGTTCCGCACCGTCCGGGACGTCTCGCGCAGACCGGGCAACTTCATCAATGTCGCGCCGCACCTGGCCCCGGTGGACCCGGCCGAATGGCCCGGGGGCGAGGACCCGCCGGTGCTGATCTGGGGCAGCGGCGCGTATCGGCGCAGCCACATCTATTTGAGCCGTATCGCGGCAGCCCAGATCGAGCACCCCACGGTGATGCGCTCGCAGTTGCGAGTTACGTGCGAGGAAGGCGCGAGGAGTGTGCCATGAAGCGGACGTGTGATCAATGCCATGGTACGGGCGTGCGCTGCTACTTCAAAGGCGAAAGCCGCTTCCTCCTGTCGCAGGAAGAGTGTCCGGCGTGCTGCGGATTGGGGTTCGTCGAGACCGATGACGCGGAGGACCCGGAGGCCCCGGCGGACCCGCGCGCGTCGACTGACCCCGATGAACGTCCGCCAGAGACTCCCTGACGGCCTGGCTGTGAAAGATATAGTCGATCCGCAGCATCGCGTCACCGAGTCTCGTGGGCCAGTGCCAGGTCGGATGCGAGTCCGGGTTCTCGGTCACGGCCGCGAAACTGTCCACGAATCCGCGTTCGAACAGCATCGCAGGGGCCTGGAACGTGGAGCAACTGTTGAAATCGCCCACGATGAGTGCAGGCATGTCGGTCCGCACGTGGGTCAGGATGGCGCGCATTTCTTGACGATGCGTCTGCTCCGCTGCTTGTAATTCGATCCATGGTGCGGGCTAACCGGAAGTTCCTCAACACGCACGACGTGAACCAACGCCACATGCTCCCGCCGCTCCGGTATGCCGTTATCCGTGCCGACGGCCAACACGGCTCGCGATCTCAACTGTCCAGCTCCTCGGCCGCACACTGATCTTAGTTCAGAGGAAGCCGGACCGGCAATCTCGCGACGTAAGGCCCCAGCGACCCGGAGCGCGCTGCTGCTAGCACCTCACTGCTGTCATAGGCTGCTCTTGCATCAAAACCCCTCCTAATGTACTGTTCGCAGCTCGGGTCCCTGACCGCCCGGGCCGTGGTCGCGCTTTTCTTGTGTCCGGCGGTTGGGGAGCGGTCTGATCTCATCGCACGGACCTCCCACGAACTTGGCACGCACCCATGTCCGATCAACATCGGAATCCGATGCCACCATGGTTCCGGCCAAGACTGTGTCTGGCTCTGGCAGCTTGGGCCTGGATCTGCTGGGTGTCACTGGCGGCCGCGGATCAGGTGTTGGGGACCGCGGTGGACATCGAGACGAGCGCAACCGGCTGGTCCCCGTACTCTCACAACGATCCGTGGTTGTTCTTCGAGGCCGAGTATCAGTATCTCTGGGCCCGGGGAGCCTATCTCCCGCCCTTGGTGACCACAAGTCCGGTGGGTGATGGGATTGAGAATGCGGGTGTCCTGGGCGAGCCCGGCACCGTGTTGTTGTTTGGCGATGATCGCACCTCGAGCGGCCCTCGTTCGGGCCTGCGGCTGCGCGGGACCGCGGCCATCGACATCCCGCATCGCTGGTGGCTGATCGCCGACTGGTTCGCCCTGCCGGCCGACGCGGACCGTTTTGTCGCGAGTTCGCCGGGCGATCCGATCCTTGCGCGGCCCTTTGACGACCGCGCGATTGGCGGGCCGAACGCCGAGCTGGTGAGTTTCCCAGATCTGGTGGCCGGGTGCATCCGGGTCGAGGCGTCGCACGATGTCTGGGGCGCGGGGATCGCGGTATGTCGTAACTTGGTTCACCTTCCCGGCGATCGGGGCGAGTCCGGGTCGCGCGTGGACCTGTTGATCGGATATCGGTTTCTGGAGTTGACGGACAACGTGTGGATCGATGAGCGGCTGCGCGTCACCGCCACATCCAGTCCCATCCTGCTGGACACCGAGTTCGGCGTATCGGACGAGTATCGGAGCGTGTCGCGTTTCCATGGTGTCGACTTGGGGTTACGTGGCGAGTGGTCGCGCAATCGGTACTTCGTCAGTGGCGAGCTGCGTGCCGCGCTCGGTCAGGCCGACCATTGTCTGGACCAGTTCGGTTGGACGGCCGTTTCGGTGCCCGGTGTCGGGGCCGTTTCATTTCCCGGCGGACTGCTGGTTGGGAGCCAGACGATGGGGGTGTCCCGGGACCGCGAATTTGCCGTCGTGCCGCAGGCTGAGCTGCGCGTGGGGCGCCAGATTACCGATCAGTTGCGGTTGAGCGTGGGATACTCGTTCCTGTATTGGAGCCAGGTGGTGCGGGCGGGTGAGCATATCGCGACGACCATCGACAGTACCCAGCTCCCCTCGGCCGATTCCCATCCCGCAGCGACTCACGAGATACCCCTTTTCAGTTCCAGTTACTGGACACAAGGCATCACAGCCAACCTTGAATGGCGATACTAGGCGTGCGACCGCCGCGGCGGTCCGCGGGCCATTTTCAGGAGGCGACAGGTTCGCAATCCCCATGTCCCAATCCTACCAGTCATCGGGGCCTGGCCGGCGCGTGCGGGCGAATCGAGCGCGCCGTGCACGGCGACACCGCACGCTGCACGTCGAGTCGCTTGAGTCGCGGCACCTGCTGGCAGCCGTCCCCTGGACGACGCTTCAGGTTCCCAGCGAGGGGTTGCTTGGCGAGAGCGTGACTGTCCGCGTCAGCTTCTCGAACAATTCGCCCGCGGATACCGGTTACGGGCCGTTTGTCGACCTGATCTTGCCGGCCACCGGCGTCGACGGCGCCGGCGCGGAACTGGACGACGGCATCACGTTTTCCAGTGCCCGCTGTGCGGGCCAAAGCATCGCGGCCACGGCGACCACGTTCGATGAGGCGGGCAACGCCAGCCACCCGCTGGCGCGCGACAGCAGCGGCCATCCGGTGATTGTGACGGGCACGCCCGGCGATCAGCTCGTGGTCCTGCCGCTCCCATTCGGCAGCTACGCGCCCGGCCAGCTTGCCGCCGAGCTGGAGGCGACCGTGCTGATCAGCCCGCTGGCGGACGCGAACGTGCCGCTGGCGATCCAGGCCCGCGGCGGATTCCGCGACGGCAATGATATGCTCGACAACCCCGCGACCGACCCGTCGATCCTCGAGTCGCCGCTCCACAGCGGCTCGGTCACGCCCGTCGTGTACCGGGTCACCAAGACCTACAGCGGACCTGAAGACGAGACCGCAACCGGCCCCAACTATCCGCGCCAGTACACGGTGACGGCTCACGTGGCCGATGGCGTCACGCTGGACCTGCTCGCGTTGACCGACGTCCTGCCCGACAACCTGCAGTTCGTGAGCGTTGACGCCACGCTCGTCCACGGCGTACCGACGGCCGCTGATGCGATCGCGACGCCGAGCACTTCCGAGCCGGGCGGCACCCTCACGCGCCGCTTCGCGACCGTCACCGGGACATCCGACCCGGCTGACGCGTCGATGACGTTCACGTTCTATGTGCCGCGCACAGGCGCGAGCGGCCCGGACATCCTCGACCCCGCCACAGGCCACGCGGTCGACTCGAGCAATCAGGCCCGCAGCACGGCCCATTGGAACCCCGTCGACCCGCGTGACCCCGCCACGCCCGTCTCCGTCGAGGGAGACGACCCAGGGCATACGCTCCACAACCGATCGCTGGCCGTCCAGGGGTCCTGGACGCTCGTCACGGATGTGGGTGCGGTCGGGCTGTCTCCCGGAGACACCGTCGAGTACCAACTCACGTTCCAGATCTCCGATTACTTCAGCTTTGGCGACCTGGTGGTGACGGACGTGCTCAGCGACGGCCAGCGATTGGACGCCGGCTTTGCACCCACCTTCGCGATCACCGATCGCGAGGGAACCTGGACCGGATCGTTCACCGAGTCCGGCGGATCGCCGGACCTGGTTGTGGATCTGTCGCAAATCGGCGACGACCTGGATCCGGCCACCGACGGCAGCACGCGATTGGTGTTTAACGTGTCGCAAGCCCTGGTCAACGCCGGCGCTCCGGACGGGATCCTGCAGGGCGGCTGCAGCGTCGCGCCGGACTCCGTTCCGGCGACCGGGACGCTGGTGTTTCGCGCGACGATCCAGGAGCGGTTCTCGGACACCTACGCCCCCCGGACGCCCAACATCTCGGAGGGAGATCAGGTATTCAACCACGCGACGATCGCCGGGTCGGTGCGTGACAACAGCGACCTCGCCATCACGCTGGGCGCGCAGCAGGATACCAGTGCCAACACGTTGACAATGGTCATCGGAACGCTTGCCAAGACCGTCTACGCCGTCAACGGCAGCACGGCGCTGACGCTGCCGGTCCGCGTAGCGCCCGGCGACGCGGTGACCTACCGCTTCACGTATGCGCTGCCAATGACGGACGTGAACAGCCTGTCGCTGGTCGACTATCTGCCCATGCCGATCTTCGATGCGACGTCGCTCACCACGTTCGACCCGACCGTGAACGCCGATGTTCCGGCTCCGGGCACGCTGAAACACGGACCTGCCGACACGTTCCGCGCTCGCACGGGCCTCTCCCCGTCGCTCAGCACGTCGGCAACCTCCAACAGCTTCACGATCGCGTACGCCGATTTCGACGACCCGGCCAGCCAGCCCTCCACACTCGACCTGCTGGCGACGTTCGTGGTGTCCGCCACCCCGCAGGCCGACCAGTCGCTGTGGACCAACCAGATCCGGGCCAGCCAGCAATCGACCAACGCATCCGACGTGGTGATGGACGGGTTCGTTCAAGTCATGGTGACGCGGCCGGTCCTGAGCGTGACCAAGGGCGTCGTCGCAACGGACTCGGCGCAGGGGATGTTCCTGCCCGGCACGGCAGGGCCCGTGACGTTCTCCGCGCCGGGCGGCGCGACGCCGCGGTTCAGCGGCACGATCCACTCGACGAACCTCGCCGCGACCCCGATCGACAGCAACCTGGCAGGGGTCGACGCGGCGGACCGCGTGACATTCGCCATCGTGATCGAGAACACGGGCGCCGGACTCCACGGCGCGTTCGACATCCGCGTGCGCGACACGCTGCCGGCGGACTTCGCCGTGCCGGCCGGGGGCCTGCAGCTGTCCGTCACGGACGGAGCCGGCCGTGCGATCCCGTACATCGACCTCGGCGGCGGCCTGTTCGGGTCCGGCATCGAACTGATCGACTCGGGCGCCTCCGGCGCGCTGGCCGCCAGCGACCCGACCAGCGGCCGCAACATCGCGGTGCTCACTTACGATCTGGAGGCTCAGGTATCGGTCACGGCCAGCAGTGTCCTGCCGAGCACGGCGACCCTCTTCAACTACGCGGGCGCCGAGGGCGGCGCGGACCATACGCCCACGGACCAGACCGATTCCGCCACGGTCACGATCGCCGGCCCGAGCGCCGCGAAATCGACACCCGACACGCGCGCCGCGATCGGCAAGATCGTGACCTTCCATGTGACGATCACGCTGCCGGAATGCACGACCCCGGCACTGACCGTCGTCGAGACGCTCGATGCCGGCCTGGCCTACGTGGACCTGGTTGGTATCACGACGTCTGATCCGGCCAATGTGAGCTGGTCCCTGCCGGTTACTCCGTCGGTGGCGACCGGTGGCCAGGCCATCACCTTCGATCTGGGCACCGTTGTCAACAGGGATCAGGACAACGACGTCGCCGAGACGATCACCATCGCGTATCGGGCCGTGGTGTTGAACGTACTGGCCAATCAGCAGGGCACGGACCTGAGCAACTCGGCGCTGATCAGTTGGACAGGCGGGTCGTTACCTGCCGTGTCCTCCAGCCGGATCGCGGTGGTTGAGCCGAACGTCGCGATGACGATGAGCCGGACGGTCGGCGGCGGCGGGACGGTAGGTGACGCGGGCGACTCGGTCCAGTACCTCATTACGATCCGCAATACCAGCGGCGTCACGGCGTACGACGTGACGTTCTCCGACGCGCTGCCGCGGCGCGACGGCGTCAGTTCGCTGATCGTCTCGCCGAGCTTCACGGTCGTGGATTCGATCGGCGCCGTAACGGCCGCCAGCTTCGAGCTGGTCGGCGACGACACCAGCGGGTGGAGCTTGCAGACCGTGCCGGGCGTCTCGTTCGACATGGTCTCGAATGCCAGTCGAAGAATCAGGATCTGGATCGACGGCACGCTGGCGCTCGCCGTGCGTCCGAACGAGTCCATCACCAATACGGCACAGGTACGATTTACCAGCATCGACGGCGACCCAGGCGCGATCTCGCCCCACAACGCCGATTCCACGGAGCGCACCGGCGCCGACGGGCCCGGCACCGGCCTGAACAACTACGCCACAAATGTCTCCGCCACCCTGACGACCTTCCCTTTTACGCCCGTCCACTCGCTGGTGACGACTTCCGAGGCGTCGACCAGCGGCAACACGGTGGCGATCGGCGAGATCATGCGTTATCGCTTGACTTCGCGACTCGCAGAGAGCACCGCGCCGCTCTACCAGCTGTTCTATTCCCTGCCCGCCGGGTTGCGGATGCTCCATGACGGCACCGCGATGGTCGCGCTGGTCTCCAACGGCGGAGGCATTACGTCGTCCACACTCTCCGGCGCGGGGCTGGCGGTCACCGGAAACGAATCCACCCTGGCAACGATCACCCCCACCTTCGTGTTGCCCAGCACCGCGATCACGCCCGCGACGTTCGGCAGCGGGACGGCCCCGACGTTCCATCTGGGCACGCTCATCAACTATGACGATGACGACGACCAGGAGTTCGTCGTTCTGGAATTCAATGTCCTGGTCGAGAACTACGCGGCGAACCGGAGTGGTCGTGTGCTCAACACCCGGGGGCGGGCCCAGTTGAGCGGCATCGTCACGGGCTCCTACTCGAGTTACGTCGGAGTCACCGTCAGGGAACCTGCGATTGCGGACCTGACCAAGACCGCGGACCCGACAAAGGGCGATGCGGGTGACGTGATCAGTTATCGCGTCACATACTCGAACCCTGCCGAGGCCAATGTCACGACCGCCTTCGACCTGCAGTTGACCGACTTGATTCCGGCGGGACTCGCGCTGGACATCGGCTCGATCACGATTACGGCCAGCGGCGCGACCGGCCTTGTCAACAACTCGGCCGGCAACACCGTGGCGGTCGCCGTCGCCAGCCTCGAGCCCGGCGGCGCGGTGCAGATCGACTACCAGGCGGAGCTGCTCAGCTTCGTGCAGCCCGAACAGACCCTGACCAATACCGCCCGGCTTACGTACACGAGCCTGCCCGGTCATGGAACCGCGCCGAACTCGACGGGCTCCACGGTCCCCGGTGCCGCGGGGAGCAGCACGGGTGAACGTACCGGGAGCGGCGGCACGCTGAACAATTATGCCGGGACCGGCACAGCCTCCGTCACCGTCACGCAACCGGAGTTCTCGAAGGTCGTCTTATCCACGAATCAGCCCTTCACGACCGGCAACCATGTCGTGATCGGCGAACAGGTGGTGTACCAGCTCACGATCATGATCGTCGAGGGGATCACCTACGGCATGTCGGTGCTGGACCAGTTCCCGGTCGGCCTGGCGCTGGTCTCGCTGGACTCGATCACGGTTTCGCCGGCGCTGAGCACCACGGCACCGGGCGGTTTTGCCGGCGCGTTGGCCGGCGCAACCGTCGCGCCGGGCGGCCACGCGTTCGTGATCGATCTGCAGACGATCACGAACTCCGATACGGACAACGACACGATCGAATCGATCCGGGTAGATTTCACGGCGGTGGTGGTGAATGTCGACTCGAACCAGGACGGCGTGGAACTCGTCAACTCGGCTACCGTGTTCTACTCGACCGGAGACGTGACGACCGTGGCCCCGCCGATGACGGTTGTGGAGAGCGTCCTGGAGATCAGACAGACCGCATCGAGCACGGCGGGTGACGCGGGTGAGCCGGCGATCACCTTTTCCGTGACGATGTCGCACGATGCGGCAAGCACGGTCGAAGCTTTTGACGTGATTGTCGAGGACTCGATCCCGGCCGGATTCGACTATGTTTCCGGCTCGCTGGAGTTCGTCAGCGGTGCCAGACCCGATCTGTTTGTCGAATCCGGCGGGACCATCACGGTCGCCTACGCCTTTTTCCCGCCGGGCAGCACCTGCTCCTTCACATTCGCGGCCGCATTGAACGACTCGACCAGCCCTGGCCAGGTTCTGACCAACACCGCCCTGGTCCGCTACACCACGCTGCCCGGCGACGCCACGACTCCCATGTCGCCCTACAACGCATGGTCCACCGAACGGACCGGGGACACCGCCGATCCCGGAGGGCCGACAAACGATAACAGGGCCGCTGCATCGGTCGAGGTGGAAGTCCGCGCCCACGGCGTGTCGGGCTACGTGTTTGTCGACTGGGCCAACGACGGCGTGCGGGATCCAGGTGATGCAGGCGTGCCGGGTGTGACGCTCACGTTGACCGGCACCGACAATCTCGGATATCCCGTGAACCGGACCACCACGACAAACCCCGGCGGCGACTATGCGTTTGCGAACCTGCGGCCGGGCGCCTACCGCATCGAGGAGACTCAACCGGCCGGGTACCTGGACGGTCGGGACATGGTCGGTACGCAGGGCGGTACGAGCGCGGACGACCGGATCGACTTTTCGATCCCCCTGGGAGTCCTCACGGAAGGGACGGAGAACAATTTCGGCGAGTTGCTGCCGGCCCGCGTGTCCGGCGGGGTGTACCAGGACCTGAACAACGACGGCATGTGGCAGCCTGGTGAGCCTGGCATCCAAGGAACAACCGTGCATCTGACCGGCACGGACGACCGTGGAACCAGCGTGGATCGCACGCTCGTGACCGACGTTTCCGGCGGATTCAGCTTCGACGATCTGCGGCCGGGTTCCTACACGTTACGCGAGTCGCAGCCTGACGGGTTCCTGGATGGACGAGATGCCCTGGGCGCCCAGGGAGGCACGTTGGGCAATGACGTCGTTGCGGGATTCACGCTCATGTCGGGCCAGGACGGGGCCGGCAACTTGTTCGGCGAATTGCCGCCGGCCAGCCTGGCCGGGGCCGTGTACGAGGACCTCAATGAGAACGCGACCATCGACCTGAATGAGCACGGCGTCGGCCATGTGACGGTCACTTTGACCGGGACCGACGATCTCGGCCACACCGTCCAGCGTACGACCAGCACGGGAGTCGACGGAACCTTTGTCTTCGCCGACCTCCGCCCAGGTGTCTACGCACTCGCGGAAACGCAGCCCGCGGAACCTTACTACTTCGACGGGCTGGACACGATCGGCTCGCTCGGCGGGCTCCTGGGCAACGACGAAATCACGGGTATCGCCGTCGCGCCCGGCCAGGACGGCACGGGGTACCTGTTCGGCGAACTGCCGCCGGCGGACCCCGTCGGCTATGTGTTTGTCGACGTGAACGACAACGGCGTGCGCGATCCCGGCGAGCCGCCCATACCGGGGGTCGTGATCACGGTCACCGGGGTCAACGATCTGGGCCAGAGCGTCGCGTTGACGGCCACAACCGACAGCAACGGCCGCTACCAGTTCCGTTACCTGCGCGCCGGCACGTACGACATCACCGAAACACAACCTGCACATTACACGGACGGTCAAGAGCAGAACGGCACGCCCCCCGCCACGGTCGGAAACGATGTCTTCACCGGCCTTACCCTCACCTGGGGCCAATTCGCCGGCGATTACAACTTCGGCGAACTGGCGTCCGGCAGTCTGTCCGGCCATGTCTATGTGGACAGCAATCACAATGGGCAGTTCGATGCGTTAGAGATCGTCATCCCCGGCGTCCTGATCACGCTCTCCGGCCGGGATCTCGGCGGGAACCCCGTGCTGCTGACGACGACTACCGACGAGAACGGCAGTTACCTGTTCGACAGCCTGCTGCCGGGAACCTACCGCATCGCGGAATCCCAGCCGGCCGCCTATGCGGACGGGGCGGATCGGGTGGGCAGCCTGGGTGGGAGGCTTCAGCCGGACGCTGTGGACGAGATCTTCATGACGCCCAATGGCGTGGGGATCAACTACGACTTCGGGGAGAACGGCATCGCGCTCACGTCCATCACGAAGCAGTGGTTTCTGGCTCGCGGCACATGACCCGATCCGACGGGGTGTCCTGCGTTCCAGGTATTTCCGGCTTCCTCATCGGTTGGATGCGCGTCAGGGATACGGTCGTGGGGGAGACCGGGCACGCGGTGCATCGGCTGCAGCGGCCTGGCACGTGGCCTTGCAGTGCCCGCCAGGCTTCTCGGCCGACATACCCGACCGCCAGGAGGACGATCAGGCCGACAACGGCGTGTTGAATGATCTCAGGCATTCCGCAGCTTTCTCCTTCTCCCGACCTTTTCGGCGGCGCCGCCACATCCGACGGCGCGGCCGCGTGACCCTACATGAACCATCGACCCACCTGGTAGGTGATGAGCGCGCCCACGTAGGCCAGGCAGGTCATGTGGCAAAACGTGAACACGGGCCACCAGGCGCTCCCGGTCTCCCGGCGGATCGTGACGAGCGTCGCCGCGCACTGTGCACAGAGCGCGTAGAAGACGACGATCGACAGGGCCACCGGAATAGTATATACGGGCTCCTGCGTGCCCGGCCAGGTCTGCCTGGCCAATTCGGCTTTGAGCGACAGCGACTCTTCGTTCTGCTCCTCGCCCAACCCGTACAACACGCCCATCGCGCCGATCACTACTTCCCGGGCGGGGAACGAGGCGATGACGGCACAGCCGATCTTCCAGTCCCAGCCCAGCGGCCGGACGGCCGGGGCGACCAGTTTTCCCATGCGTCCCAGGATGCTTTGTTCCATGTAGGCCGCCGCCACCTGGTTGGCGATCTCGGTTTCCAAGGCGGTCCGTTGCTGCTCGAGCGTCGGGAGCGATTTCGCGGCCTCGGGGCCCGCTTCCGCGGTCGGGCCGCGGGCGAGGTCGATTTCCCGATCCAGCGCGGCCACCCGTGCGGCGAACTGCGCGCGGATGTCCGCTTCGACATGCGCCGGGCGCGGGAAGTACGCGGCCGCCCATACGATCACCGTGACCGCCAAGATCAACGTCCCAGCGCCGTGGATGAACTCCCAGCACTGTTCCACGACGCGCCGGAACACGACGCGCGGCGATGGGAACCGGTAGTCAGGCAGTTCCATGATGAAGGGCGGCGCCTCGCCCAGCAGGATTGTCTTCTGGAGTATCTTGGCAATCGCGATCGCGACGAGGATGCCCAGCGCATAGAGCGCCACGATGATGATTCCCTGCAAGCCGATCCAGCCGCCCAGCCAGGACCGGTCCGGGATGAATGCCGAAATCATCAGCGTATAGATGGGCAATCGGGCGCTACAGCTCATCAGCGGCGCCACCAGGATGGTGACCAGCCGAACGCGCCGGCTTTCGATCACGCGTGTGGCGAGGATCCCGGGCACGGCGCACGCGAACGACGACAACAGCGGGATGAACGACTTCCCGCTCAACCCCACGCGCGACATCAGGCCGTCCATCAGGTAGGCGGCTCTCGCCATGTAGCCGCAGTCCTCCAGGATCGCGATGAACAGGAACAGCATGGCGATCTGCGGCACGAACACGAGTACGGCACCGGCGCCGGCGACGACCCCATCGGCCAGCAGGGATTGCAGCGTGCCGCTGGGCGTGATGGCCATGACCCCTTCGCCGATCGCACCGATGAGTCGTTCCAACATGCCCTGCAGAGGCGCCGCCCAGCGAAAGAGCATCTGAAACACGCCGACCATCAACAGGCCGAAGATCAGCAGCCCGAACACGGAGTGTGTCAGCACCCGGTCGATCCGGTCCGTGATCGTCACCGGTTCAATCGGAGGCTTCCGCAGCACGTCGTGGATGATGCCGTCGACCCAGCGATACCGACTCGTGGTCTCCACCCCCGGCACCGGACAACCAGCCCGGGCGAGTCGCTGCCGCGCGGCCTGCACGTCGTGCATCAACTGCCGGTCCCGGCCGATGGAGTTCATCTGTTCCAGATAGCCGCCCGCATCCAGCAACAGCCGCTCGACCAGGTAGCGTGGCGTGTCGTTGCCCGAGCGGCGGTCCCAGTGCGCCTTGAGGGATGCGACTTCCTCACAGAAGGCCGGCGGGAAGGGGCTGGTCCAAGGCGGCGCCGTGGTCGCCGCCGCGCGGACCAAGGCCTGCCGCAGCTCGGCCAATCCGATGCGCCGGTGCGCCTCCATCTCGACCACCGGGATCCCCAGGCGGGTGCGCAAGCGGTCCACGTCCAGCGCCAGCCCCCGCTCGCGCGCGATGTCGATCTTGTTGAGCGCCAGGACGAGCGGCCGCCCCAATTCGAGCGCTTGGCTCACCAGGTAGAGATTACGTTCCAGGCTGCTGGCATCGACGATGCACACGATCACGTCCGGGGGCGGGACATCTTCCTGGCGACCCAGCAGAACGTCCACGGCCACCGTCTCGTCCGGCGATCGGGGTGCCAGACTATAGGTGCCCGGCAGATCGATGACCAGCATGCGCCGCCCGGCCAGCGTCGTCTCGCCGAGCTTCTTCTCGACCGTCACGCCCGGGTAGTTGCCGATCCGCTGGGGAATACCGACCAAGGCACTGAAAAGGGTCGACTTGCCGGTGTTCGGGTTGCCAAGCAAGGCGACGGTGATCGCCGCTCCGGTAGTCATTGTAGGTTCTGCACCAGCACTCCCAACAGTTCACTGCACCGAAAACAGAACCGATTGCCTCCCGTTCGCACGATGCAGGGCTGGCCGCACCGGACGACCTCGACCGTCGCGCCCGGCCGCAGGCCCATCTCCTCCAGTCGCCGCACATATTGCGGGCTGCCGACCAGACGGGCAATCTGCACACTCTGTCCGGGCCGGACCTGGTCCAAAGGCGTCAACCCGTCATTCCGTGTTTCGTCTGTCAAGGCTGGGTAATGCTGGCTGTCAAGGCGGAATCGGCTGTCGAAGCGGACGTGCGCAACGGCCCGGGCCGGGGCAGTTGCTGGTTCCTGGTAATGAAACCCGATCTCAGCAGGTCCGATGACATCGTATCGGCACCCCCCGCCTTGTGCAAGGCTGGATGGGGCCCTCGCCGGGCTCCCCGGTTCAGCCCGGGCTGGTCGTGTCTTGTTCCGAGGTGGGCTCCTGCTCGGCTCGTTTCCGTGAACTCACGGAACACCCCTGGCGCATTCAGGTGGAGACCCCGAATTTCGGGAGAATCCACAACTGCAGGGCCAACCAGGCCGCCAGGACGGCCAATAACACCAGGAATTCCATCGTCCCACCTCTCCGGATCGAATGCCGCCGGCCACGGCGGCTCAGCAGTGACTCCCCGCCCCAAGACCGCACTGAGTACTGATTCTGGCAGACACGCGGGCCGCAGTCTAGTGACCGCCGGGCATGCCGGGTGGACCGGTCGACCGATCGTCTGTTCCGTCGGCTCCCCGGACGCCTCCGCGCCCCGGCTAGCCGTGTTGCCGCACTTTCGCCAGGATGGCCGGCCGGGCCTCTTCCATCAGGTCTTTCACGTCCGCGTACCGGATCGTACGGCCGGCGAAGTCCCGGTTGCGGACCGCCCCGAGAAAGCGGGCCTGGAATTCGGCCATGTTGCATCCGTAGATGTGGTAGCTGTCGGCCACGTGGCAGTATCGGCCGAGTTGCACCTCGCGGCCGCTCAGCTCAGCGACGCGGCGGGCGATCCGCTGCTGCAGCTGCACCAGCGCGAAGATGTTCATGAACGCGGCCTTGTAGGCGTCGTTGCTGCGGAAGCGAACGTTCATGCTCAGACGCGGCACACCCTCCTGCTCGATGATCCGGCACCAGATGCTCTGCAGGCAGGCGGGGTCGTAGCACTGCGCGTCCTCCCACACTTTCCAGGTCACCGCCTGCGCCCGGCGCGTGAAAGGCGTTGTGGCCAACTGCCGGCACATCAGCTCGACCTGGTCGATCGCGCCCGGCGATGCGGGCACGTCGTAGCTGAACAGCCGCCGGTGGTAGGTGTACTCCCAGCGCGTGTCGCTTACGTCGCTCGTGTCCCGCACCCAATGGTCCTTGATGCCGTCACAGACCTCCATGACATACTCCTGCAGGTCCTCGAACCCGCCCGGCATGTCGCGATGAATCATCGGTTCCTTCAATGGATCCGTGACGGTGATCAGCATCGTCGCGTCCTTGCTGGGCGGATCGCCCGGCTTGTCGTATTGCGTGCTGATGTCGCAGCCGCCTTCATACAGCTTGATCAGCGAATCTTCCCAGGCGCGCGTGATGCAATCGCCCTCGGCGACGAGCACGGGTATGCCGTTCATTCCACAAAACTCCTTACAGACCGCAAGAGATCGTCGCGCGTCAACAGGCCCACCAGGCGCCCTTGGCCGTCGACCACGGGCAGGCACCCGACCGCGCCGTCACGCATGATCGCCCACGCCCACTCGATCGATGCCTGGTCCGGGACCGTCTTGACCGGCGATGTCATGATGTCCCGCACCCGCGTGGCGCGCGGCGGCCGTTCAGACGCGAGGACCTTCTCGACCAGGTCCCGGTTGGTGACGATGCCGGCCGGCTGGCCCAGGCGGTTCAGGACGATCAGCGAGCTGACCGACCGCTGGTGCATGCGTTCCGCCGCGGCCCACGCGCTCTCGTCCGGGTCCACCAGGTCGACATCACACCGGCAGATCCGCAGAATCCCCATCGGTTCCCCTGACAGGTGCTCAGTCCTTGGCGCCGATGTCGTCCGTGAAGACTTCCTGGACCAGCACGTTTTCCGCCTGTTCGTGACGCATCAATTTCGCGGCAAACTGCTCGAATGCCGCCGCCAGCCGAGCCCAATCCTCGTCCGTCCCCGCGCACTGCGCCGCGTCCTCAGCCAGCACGTGGATCGCCGCACGCAGCTCGCCATGCTCGGCCAAGAGGGCCGTCACACGGTCCGACACCCGGGGGCTGTTGATCACCAGTTCAGGGAAGCAGTTGCTCGCCTCCTCCGCCTGAAAATGCACATGGATCTGATCATCCAGTTGCCGGAGCTTGCCGACCACCTCTTTCAAGGGCGCCGACCTCTGCGCGAACAGCCCCGCCGTCTCGCTCAGCAGGGCGCGCAACTGCTTGTGCTCTTCCAGCAGCAAGTCAAACGCGTCGTTTTGCGATCGTTCCTCGGACATCCACCACCTCGCCTTTCTGCGCTCACCGACCTCCCGCTCCCACCCGCTTCAGCCGACCGAATCCGCTGGCAACTTACGCAACTCCGCGGCAGATTGCAAGGCACGGCACGGCCACGGCAGGCGGGAAGTGCGTCCTCCGGACCGTGCATCCCCGCACAGCGGGTGTCCGCCCCTGCACAGCCTCCGGGCGGCCCCGGCCCCTCAGGACGGCCGGAACGCTTCGGCCGCCGTCACAATGCTGCTGGCCACTTCGATCAGCTTGACGTTCTTTTCGCTGGCGAGCTTCTGGAGTCGCCGGAAGGCGTCCGACTCGTCGAGGCCGGCATGCTTCATCAGGATCCCCTTGGCACGCTCGATCACTTTGCGATCTTCCAGCGCCTGCCGCAGGCTCGCCGCTTCCTGATGCACCGCCTGGAATTGCTGGAAGCGCCGGACCGCGATGCTGATGGCCGGCTCCAGATCGGCTTGCGTGATCGGCTTGACGAGATAAGCCAGGATGTAGTTGGATGCCGCGCGCTCGATCAGTGCCGTTTCGTGGTAGGCCGATACCAGGATCACCGGAACCGCTCGGTCGTGAAAAATGGCTTCGGCCGCCTCGATGCCGTCCATCTCGGGCATTTTGATGTCCGTGATGACCAGGTCCGGCTGGAGCGTGCGGCAGTGCTCGACCAGCTGCCGGCCGTTTTCCGCCACGGACACGACTTCGTGTCCCAGCCGTGGCAGGATCTTCTCGAAATACTCCTGCATGTCACGTTCATCGTCGGCGACGGCAATCCGCAGCACGGCAACCCGCCCTTCGCGTGAAACAGCCTGGAATCGTCGGGATCTCGCCCCGGTCGGGAGTGCAACTAGCGTGCCATGCGCGGCGCCGCGTGAAGGCGGGGCCCCGCCGGGACCTGGGCATAAAAAAAATTGACGCAAGGACCGCAGGTGCCAATTGACAGACGCCGAGTCGATCCGTAGATTTGTAACGTATGGGACGTGCCGTTCAAGGCGGACGTGCAGGTTCCCGGTCGTGACGGCCCCAGGCGAGCAGCTAGTTATGCGCGTCGTGGGGTTGTTTTTTGCGCGGATTTCATGCTCGGTCGGTTACCCGCTGCTCATGCTAATTGGTTCTCTCCAGGGCGGGGTGCCAGTTGAGCGACTGGCGGCCGCGTGAGCGGGAAGGGATCGAGCAGTTCGTCTACAGGGTGACCGGTTTCTCTTTGCTCCAGCCTAGCCAGGAGCCCGACTCCGACCTGCAAACCGGTAACCCTCGTGCCTCGGCGATTCGCACCATCGCCGAGGCTTTTTTTTTCCGGCGAAGCGGCTGATCCGGCCGGGGTCGGTCCGCGGCGAGGTGCTCCGCACCGGCGGCGATCATCCTCCCGCGCGATCAGGCGGGAATTGTGCGCCCTGGCGTTGGTGCGATAAGATGGCCGGTGGCCATCAGCCGATGGCCGCATGGTGAACCGTGGGCGAGCGGAGCGATGCGGGAAAGGCGGTGCACATGTCTTCGGCCAGACGCCTCTTCCAGTGGCAGACGGAGGGCGAGGTCCTGATACTCTCGCCCACCGCGAACCTGAGCGAGCTGGAGCTGAGCTACTCCGCGGCGGAGTTCCGGACCGCGCTCCAGGAAATCGAAGACGCGGGGTATCGCCACGTCGTATTGGATTTCACGGGCACCGACTACTACGGCTCGACGGCCCTCGGCTTCTTCGTCAAGCTCTGGAAGCGGGTCAGTAAGATAGATGGCGGCATGGCCTTCTGTAACGTCTCGGCCCACGAGCGGGAGGTGTTGCACGTGACCCGCCTCGATACCCTGTGGCCAATCTGCGGCACCCGCCAACAGGCCATCGCCCAACTGCAGCAGGTCGAACGCGGAGTGCGGCGACTTCCCCCCCGCGCTGAGCCGCCGCACGCCACCGACTAAGCGGGTCGGGCGGCGTGCGCTGCGCGCCGCGTTGCCCGATGCTTGGGGCGGCCGCCCCGGGCGCAGGCAGCGGTCTTTTCCCCTGCACGCAACTCAGACCGGGGGGGCCTGGCCCGGTCCTTCTCAGCCCGGGCACAAGCCGTATCCGTGAGAAAAAGCACGGAGCATGCCTCGTGTTATGTCGCGGCATGGATTTCGGTTCTGAGAGGTGGAGAGGCAGCGAAAAGAAGGAAGAGACCATGGAATCCACCGCGACTCTGCGTACCACCAAACGCCGTCCACGACCGACCGAGACGCGTCTCCTGCGGGAGCGGGTCATCCGTCTGCTGCGGACGGAGATCGACTTTATTGACAATCCAAGCTTTCGGGTGACGGACCGAGCGTTTGAGCAGCAGGTGATGGCAGGCCGTTACCGCGTGGCATCGTGCGAATCGTCGATCCCACGGGCTCTGCCGGCTCACCTGGCCCGCCTGTGCGAAACGGGCATGCTCACGCCGGAGGAGGAGCAGGATCTGTTCCGCCGCATGAACTACCTGAAGTACCGCGCGAACGTGCTCCGGTCGCGGCTCAGTCCGCACGCGCCGGACGCGGCCATGGTGCAGAAGGTCGAGCGGTTCCTGTCGGCCGCGCGGGCCATTCGGGATCAGGTCATCAAGGCGAACATGCGGCTGGTCATTTCGATCGTGAAGAAGTTCGTGACGCCGCAGCATTCGTTTGACGAGATGCTCAGTGACGGCATCTACTCGTTGATGCAGTCGGTGGACAAGTTCGATTACGACCGCGGTTTTCGATTCAGCACCTATGCCTACCGCGCCATCGCGCGCAACGCGTATCGTTCGATCATGAAGCAGCAGAAGGACATGGTGCGGCTGGCCAGTGAGCTCGACGATCTGAACTTGGACAGCGGCTCGGCGCGCACCGATTCGTCGTTGGACATCAACACCTGGACGCGTCTGCGCAACTCGCTCGCCCAGATGATGGGTCAACTGGATCGGCGCGAACGGATGATCATCCGCTGCCGGTACGCGTTGGGTGGGCACCGCAAGGTGAAGACGTTCCAGGCCATCGCACAGCGGTTAGGCGTCTCCAAGGAACGCGTGCGGCAGTTGGAGCAGCGGGCCATGATGAAGCTCCGCGCCATGGCCGCCGAACTGAACATGCAAGAAACGCTGGAATCGTCACTGACTTTCAGCGCGTGACACCAGCCTGAGCCGGACGGATTGCGTGTCGTGTTGCGCGTCGCGCGGGGTAGGAGGAGGGCGCGCGGGCGGGACGCCGCCGGAAGTCTGCCGCGCGGCCGTTTCGCGCACCGGCAGGCCCGGCATGTCCGTCTTGCAGTCGGAGGCCGCATGACGACGAACGAAGGGACCACGTTGCGCAGCGCCGACCCGCTGGACTGGCAATATGCGATGCGGGGCGTGTGCAGTCATCGCGGCGCGACGCTCGAGGCATTGTCGTCCGCGGCGCCCACGCTGGTCGTATTCCTGCGCCACGCGGGCTGCGTGTTCTGTCGTGAGGCGCTGGCGGATCTCCAGGCGCAGCGGGCGGCGATCGAAGCCTTGGGGGTGCGCCTGGCGCTGGTGCACATGAGTGAGCCGTTGAACGCGACGCTGCAACTGGAACGCTACGGGCTGGGGGACGTGCACCGCTTCAGCGATCCCGAGTGCCGGCTCTACCGGGCGTTCTCGTTGGAGCGCGGTGGCTTCCGGCAACTGTTCGGGGCGCGCGTCATCTGGCGCGGACTGGTCGCCCTCGTGCGCGGCTGTAGCGTCGGCCGTCTCGAGGGCGATGGGTTCCGGCTCTCCGGCGTGTTCCTGCTCGAGAAGGGGCGGGTAGTGGCGGAACATCGTGCGGCGACCGCCGCGGACCGGCCGGACTACGTACAGATCGCCCGTCGCGGCTGTGCGGCGGCGGCCCAGCTCGCGCGCCCCGCGCCCGCCTCGGCCGCGCGGCAGCCGGTGTGAGTCTTTTTCCAACCCGGTCGGCGGGCGGCTACCGCATCAGGTTGTTGAACAGCGGCGTGGACAGGTATCGTTCGCCCAGGCTGCACATGAGCGTCACGATCCGCTTCCCGCGGAATTCCGGCCGCGCAGCCACCTGGGCGGCCGCCCACATGTTGGCGCCGCTGCTGATGCCGGCCACGATACCTTCACACTGGGCCAGCTTGCGACCCCACTCGAACGCCACTTCGTCGTCCACCGTGATGACGTCGTCCAGCAGCGAAGTGTCAAGGTTCTTGGGGATGAAGCCGGCGCCGATCCCCTGGATGCGGTGCTTGCCCGCCTTCCCGCCGCTGATGACCGGCGAGTTCCGGGGCTCGACGGCGATCACCTTGAACGCCGGGTTGCGAGCCTTCAGGTAGCGGCCCGCACCGGTGATCGTCCCGCCGGTGCCTACCCCCGCGACAATCGCGTCAATGTCGTGACCGCTGTCCTCCCAGATCTCCGGCCCGGTGGTCGCCTCGTGGATGGCCGGGTTGGCGGGGTTCTCGAACTGCTGCGGCATCCAGGCATTGTCGTGCTGGGATACCAGTTCCTGGGCTCGCCGGATGGACCCCGGCATCCCCTCGGCCGCCGGCGTCAACTCCAACTGCGCACCCATCGACAACAACAACGCACGCCGCTCAATCGACATCGACTCGGGCATTGTCAGCGTCAGGTGGTAGCCCCTGGCGGCACACACGAAGGCCAGCGCGATTCCGGTGTTGCCGCTGGTCGGCTCGATAATCCGGGTGTCCGGACCGATCCGGCCCTCCTTCTCGGCCTCCTGGATCATCGCCACGCCGATCCGGTCCTTCACGCTGTGCATCGGTTGAAAGAACTCGCATTTGGCCAGCACCGTCGCCTGACCTGCCGGGACCAGCCGGTTGATCCGGATCATGGGCGTTTCGCCGATGGCCGCCAGCGCGTCGGCATAGATCTTTCCGCGGGGCATCTCCTCACACCTTTCCTGCTAGACTGCAACCAGACCTTGTGCAGCATCGTAGCAGATGGTTGCCGGGTCCTTCAAAGCGGGTCGTGGAAGAAACGGGCGCCACCTGACTGACGGGGGGGTGTCCACGCTGTCCGAGATCAGCACCGTCCGGTCGCGCGGCGCGGAGCGTAAGCCGCGTGTCGACCTGGACTCGTCTCGTGAACCCGGACAACCCATGTCGGCAGCCCGCTCTTGCGGGTGTACTTCAGTGGGGGAATCTGGCACAATCATGGTGTTTGACCATGTTCTGGCCGTCGGGCCAGACTCGAGTTCCTGGACGCGCTCGGCGGGCGATCCGCGGCGCCGGCGAGCGTGCCCGGGTATGCGTGCTGTCAGGAGGCCAGCCAATCACTATGAGTGTCCGCCGTTGTCCTGCGTTGTTGCTGTTGGGTTGTGTCGTCATGTCGGCCGGCTGTCGCGACCGGGGCTCCGCGAGTTCGGTCGCCCAAGGTGAATCACATCCGGCCAGGGCAAGCACCGCGGAGGAATCGGCGCCGCCGGTCGAACTGGTGAAGCTGTCGGAGCGTCAAGTGCAAGCCGTCGACAGCATCGCGGCCGCTGGCGGCAGGGTCGAGCGAGACGTGGACGGCTATGTTGCGGGGATCGACCTGTCGAGCGATCGCGCGCAGGCGGACGCCGCGCTGGTGCGTGCCGTGCTGGAGTTCCCTCATTTGCGGCGGCTCCGACTGACGGTGGGCATGGTCCCGTCCGAGACGCTGGTGGAGCTGGCCTCGCTGCGGGATCTGGACGAGTTGGCCTTGCAGGATGCCGCGCTGGACGACGCGCTGCTGGCGCAGGTCCTGCGCGCGATGCCGCTGCTGCGGCGGTTCACGTTGCGCCGCGCGAACCAGGTGACGGATGCCGGGCTGGCCGCTCTGGCGGACTGCCCGGAGCTGGAAGTCGTGGCGTTGATCGAAATGCCCAGCATCACGGGTGCGTCGGTGGATGCGTTGCGGCAGGTGGCGCAGCTGCGATCGCTGGACATGCGGAACTGCGGGCGGTTGACGACGGCCGATTTCACCCGGCTGGCGACGCTTTCGGCGCTGTCGGAACTCAAGGTGGGCGGCCCGGCGGTGAATGACCAGGTGCTGGCCATCCTGGCCCGGCACCCGGCGTTGACCTCGCTGTCGATTGAGGACGCCCAGATCTCGCCGGCTGGTCTCCAGCAGCTGGCGGCGGTGTCGGAGCTGCCCCGTCGCCTGCAGTCGCTCTCCCTCACACGCTGCGCGGGCGTCACGGACGACTCGCTGCACATGCTGACCGCTTTCGGCGCGCTGGAGACGCTGGCGCTGCGGGGGATCATGCTCCGGGGCTCGTTCCTGCAGTACGTCCACGATGCGTCCGACCAGCCTCTGGCGCTCAAGACGCTGATCGTCAGCCAGGCGTTGCTCACCGATGACGCGCTCACGCCGCTGCCCGGTCTGTGCCCGTCGCTGGTCCGGCTGGATCTGAGCGGCAACAGCCAGGTGACTAACGCGGTGTTGGAGACCTTGAAACAGATCCGCTCGCTGCGCGACGTCAACCTGGAGGGGACCGCGGTCACGCAGCAGTGGTTCCCGCGACTCGAATGAACTCAGCCAGGCGCCGCGGTCGATGGGCATCCTGTCGCACCGCGGGCATAGACGGGCCATGCTCGTCACTTGGAGACAATCGATCGTGTGCTATGGCCTACAGGCTTCCCTGCCAACCCAGTGAAAGGAGCGTGCCGCATGGCATCCCAGCGCAAAGTCAGTCGTCGTGAAGTGTTGAAGGGCGCGGCCACCAGCGCGCTGGCGGTTCCGCTGTTCGTGTCCGGGCGGGCTTTGGGGCTGGAGGACAAAGCGGCGGCGAGCGATCGGATTACGGTCGGACATATCGGCGTCGCCAACCGCGGCTCGGACATCTTCCGCTGCGCGCAGCCCTTGCCGGACTTCCAGAGCGTGGCCGCGGCCGACTGTTACGAGAACAATCGGAACGGGATCGCGGCCGCCTGCCAGGGGCAAGCCTATCAGGACTTCCGCGAGCTGCTGGCGCGCGACGACATCGATGCCGTGATCGTGGCCACCCCCGATCACTGGCATGTGCCGATCGGGCTGATGGCCGCCCGCGCGGGCAAGCACATCTACATCGAAAAGCCGCTGGGCGTGGCCATCGAACAGGACCTGGCGTTGCAGAGGGTGGTCGCGGAGAAGGGAGTGGTGTTCCAGTACGGCACGCAGCAGCGCAGCATGCCCCACTGCTGGGTCGGTTGCGAACTCGTGCGGCGCGGGGCGATCGGCAAGATCCGGGCGATCGAAGTCGACGCGCCCGACGGCGCCGCCGGCGGCTCCACGGACGAAGCGCCGATCCCCGCCGGCTTCGACTTCGACATGTGGTGCGGACCGTCGCCGCGGCGCACCTACACGAACGACCTCTGCAAGCCGCCGGGCACGTACTTCGTCTACAGCCAGTCGATCGGCTACCTGGGCGGCTGGGGTGCACACCCGCTGGACATCATGGTCTGGGGCTGCGACGCGGACCTGGCCGGACTGATGACCGTGGAAGGGCACGGCGTGATCCCGACCGAAGGGCTCTACGACACCGTCTACAACTGGGACATGTCCATCATGATGGGCGATGTCAAACTGACCTTCCGGCCGGGGACCGACCGCACCCGATTCATCGGCGACAAGGGCTGGATCCAAGTCTCCCGCGGCGCCGGCCTCAACGACGCCAGCGATCCGGCCTACCATCCGGTGAAGCCGGCCGAGCCGGTCGAGCCGATCGAAGGCAGCCTGCAGGTCAGCATCCAGCACGCGCCGAACGAAACCACCAACCATGTGGCCAACTTCATTCAGGCGATCAAGTCGGGCACGCTGCCGGTCTCGAACATCCGGGACGCCGTGCGCAGCGACATCATCAGCCTGCTGTGCGATATCGCGGTGCGTACGGGCGAGAAGATCACTTGGGATCCCCAGCGGCAGGAGCTGGTCCACCCCAGCGCCGAAGCCCAGGCGATGCTCACCCGCAAGATGCGCGCACCCTGGACGCTGTGACGCGGCCATACCTCGCCGCCCACCTGGCGTGAACCTCCTACTTCAACACGTCCAACAGCCTCCGGTCCGGCGTCTGGCAATCCGCCGGACCGAACGGCTTGCGGTCCGGCGTCATCACCGTCATGGTTTCGTTGTACGACCAATACGCCCAGCCGATCCCGTACCGATCAAACGCCGCACGCACATCGCCCAAGTACCGGTAGCGATCTTCCGGGTTGACCGTCTGCTGATAGCAACCGAACTCCGCACACCAGATCCTCAACCCTCCGCCGTGCGATCTGTTCCATGCATCGAGCAACGCGATGCGCGCGGCCAGGGTCTGGGCATTCCAGCGGGCGGCGCCGTAATCCGTCAGATGCTGAGCGACCGTGGCCCGCCATTCCGGCGGCTCCGCAGGGATCCGCTCGAGCAGGCTCGACCTGCGCGACTCGATCAACTCCGGACTGGACGGATACGGCACCGGCCCGAGGTGCGCCCACCACGCCGGCGTCAGAAAGGGCGCACCCTGCAACGTGAAGAAGAACGGATCGTAGAACGTGAAACTGTACATGACATTCGCATCATCGACCGGCTCAGTCGCCAGCAGGCCCTCGATCTTGCCCACCTGGTCTCCGGCAAGGATCAGCGTGTGGCCCGGCATGGCACGCCGCGCGACTTGCCACATCTGCGGCTGCAGCTCGTTCCAAGGGATCGCGTCGGTGACCGGTTCGGTCATCAACTGCAGGGCCAGTTGCCGGGGCGTCCAGCGCGCGGCCAAGAACTCGCCGACGTCCTGCAGGAATACCAGAAACCCCGCAAATCGATCCCGATCGCCGAGTGTCTTCCGCTTGAACTCCCATTCGGGATGGAGGCAGACTACGACCGGCAAACCGTTGTCAACAACTTGAGCGACGATCTCGTGCAGGTAGCCTCGTTTCTCGACGTCCAGCCGGGAGCCGGCCATCAACGGCTCGGGATTCACGATCAACTTCACGAACTCGAAGCCCATCGACTTGATCAGCCGGATGTCCTCAGGCGTGAACCGCATGATCGGTTCGGGCGGAATCGTACGAAACTGGCGGTCGATGCAGATCCCCCGCTTCAGCTCAAGCGCCAATTGCGCGCGAGGCGCGGAGACCCCGGGACCGTGCACCGGATCGTCTGCGACCGCGCGCACAGACCCCTGGACCCAACACAACGTCAACACGGCCGCTATACGGGCGTACTCGTTCATAGGGACTAATGTCGTGCACGGCCGACCCATCCACAACCGGGCATGGCAGGATGCGGAGGTGCCTCATGCGATTGATGCTAGCGGTTGGGTGCTAGCACGCTGGCAGGCGGCAAACCGATCCCGCGGTGGTGTTGGAGCAAACCGTGTTGATCGGTTAGGATGTGGGCTCACAATTCAGGCCAAGGGAGGCGACCATGCTGGTTCTATCACGTCGGGAGAACGACAAGATCGTGTTTCCCAATCTCGGGATCACGGTGGAGGTTTTGCGTATCGCGGGCCGATCGGTCCGGCTGGGTGTGGAGGCTCCTCCGCAGGTCCGTGTTCTGCGCCACGAATTGGCGGACCGGATGGCGGGTGACGTCGAGTCGGCGAGCCAGTTGGCCGACAGTCGGGCGGAGCCGCAGATATCGAATCACGATCTGCGCAACCGGTTGAACACCGCATCCTTGGGGCTCTCGCTGGTTCAACGATATCTGGAACTGGGGCGCACTGCCGCGGCAGACCAGGCGCTCGAGAAGGTGCTGGCCGAATTCCAGTTGTTGGAGAACGCGCTGACGGCGCGTTCGAGCAACGCGCCTCGCGTCCTCAAGGCGCTGCTGGTGGAAGACGACGCGAACGAAAGCCAGTTGCTGGCCGGTTACCTTCGTTTGAGCGGTTTCCGGGTCGATTCGGCGGCCGACGGGCAGGATGCTTTGGAGTACCTGGCGGAGAATGCGCAGCCGGACGTCGTGCTGTTGGACATGCAGATGCCGCGTTGTGACGGGCCGACGACGATCCAGGCGATCCGGGGGAATCCGGCCTATGCCGGGCTGCGGGTGTTCGGCGTCAGCGGCAACGTGCCGACGGACGTGGGGGTGACGATCGGGCCCGACGGCGTCGACCGCTGGTTCCGCAAGCCGCTCAATCCGCAATCGCTCGTCCAGGAACTCCATCGCGATTTGCAGTTGGCGGCTCTATAGCGGCGTGTGGCCTGGGCGCGTCGGCAAGCCACGGCGTCCTAGCGACCTGTTGTGCGCTGGGTCAACAGCCTGGTCAGTTTCTGTTGATCCAGTGGCTTGACCAGATGCTCGTCGAAGCCGGCCGCCTTAACCGCCTCACGATCCGCGGTGCGGCCGTAGCCGGTGAGTGCCACGAGCCGGGTGCGCGCATGGCGGGGGTCTTGGCGAACCTTCCGCGCGACCTCATATCCATCCATGCCCGGCAGACCGATGTCGACCAGGGCGATATCGAACTGTTTCTGCTGCAGGATCTCCAGGCCTCGGCGGCCATCTTCGGCCGTTTCGATCTGGTAGCCGTAGAGTTCCAGCAATGCCTTGAGCATCTCGCGGCTGTCCGTGTTGTCCTCGACCACGAGGATCCGGCCGTTCAGGCAGACCTCCGGCTGGCCGTCGCGCTGTGTGTCGAGCGTCGCCGGGGGCAGATAGGCGGGCAGCCGCACCACGAACTCGCTGCCTGTGCCTGGCCCATCGCTGTAGGCGACGACGGATCCTCCGTGCAGTTCCACCAGGTTCTGCACGAGGGTCAAGCCCACGCCCATGCCCCCCTCCGAGCGGTCGAGCGTCCCGCCAGCCTGCACGAACAGCTCGAAGATGTTGCGCAGCATCTCCGTGGGGATCCCCGCGCCGTTATCGCGCACCCGAATGACGACTTCCGCGCCGTCGTGGCGTGCGGACAACCAGATCTTACCTCCGGCCGGCGTGTACTTGCTGCTGTTGTTCAGCAGATTCACCTGGATCTGCTGGAGGCGTGTCGGGTCGCCGTTGACGATCAGGGGCGCCGATTCCACATCGACCAGGAGTTCCTGATCGCGACCTGCCATCTGCGGCCGAACCACGTCCACGGCGGCTTCCACCGCGCTTCGCAGATCACACGGCTCGAATCGCATGTCGATCTTGCCCTGCATCACGCGGGAGACGTCCAGCAAATCATCCAGCAGGCGGGCCATGAGTTGTGCCTGGCGCTCGATCACGCTGCACGGCTGCTTGCAGCTTCCACGCGCCTTGCAGCTCTTCGCGAGCACATAGGAGGCGTTCAACATCGCGCTGAGCGGATTGCGCAGCTCATGCGACAGGATCGCGAGGAACTGATCGCGCCGCCGGACCGCCTCGCAGCACTGGAGTTCCGCATGCTTGCGATCCGTGATGTCCCTGGCGATGCTGGCGATCGCGACCGGTTGCCCCTCCTCATCGGTCAGCAGGGACAAGGTCAGCAGGACGGGCTGGAGGTCGCCGGCCTTCGTGCACCGGAGGGTCTCCACGTTGCGCACCGACTCGGCGTTGCGGCAGCGATTGCGGAGTTCCTCGGCGCGATGGCGCTCGCCTTCGGAAAACAACAGTTCGATGCTCTTGCCGACCAGCTCGTCGCGCGACCAGCCGTACACGCGCACGGCCTCGTCATTCACGTACATCACGCGCCCGGAAAAATCCTCGATGATGATGGGATCCGCCCCATCCATGAACACCTTCGACATCAAGTTCAGCTCGCGCTGGGCCTCTTTCAGCCGTTGGACGACCTGGATCGATTCGGCCGGTCCCATCGCCACCCCCTTTCAACGGTATTTGCGGTCGGTCAGCTCCAGCACCCGATCGACGTCCTCGGGCGTGATGATGGTGGCGCCCGCGTCCATGTTGCTGGGCTTGATGCCGTAACGCAGGTAGAGCGTCAGTTGGATGACCGGATAGAACCCCTGGATATAGGGCTGTTGGTCGACGGTACAGCGGATGTGGCCGGCCTTGATCAGCCGCAAGGTGGTGGGTGAAAGGTCGAAGCCGGCGGCCCAATACCCTTGTCCGGCGAAGGCCTTCTCGATCGCCTGGCCCGCCGCTTGCGTGTCTGCCTGGCCGGTGCACAACACGATGCGGATCTCCGGCTCCTTGCGCAGGGCCTGCTCGATGACCTCGGCGCCCCGGGCCGAGTCGTTGCCCGAGATGCACACGGTCCAGCTGACATGCTTGGCCTCTAACACGTCTTGCAGCCCGCGCAGGCGGTCCTCCAGCGAAGAGACACCTTCGTCGTGCATGGTCATCAACAGGTGCGCCCCCTCCGGAATATCCGCCGCGACGTGCTCGGCCAACGCCCGGCCGGCCTCGTAGAGACGCTGGTTCACACAGCTGAGCCGCGCATTGGGTGTGGCGTGATCGTCGGTGTTGAAGCCGACCACCGGCACGCCCTGGGCGATGGCCGCCTGGACGACTTCGTCAAAGGCCTCCGGGTCGACCAGGTTGAGCGCAATGCCGTCGTATTTGTCGCGGACGGCTTGCGTGACCAACGCCGCCTGGGCCGGCATGTCCACCCCATCCACACCCATCCAGGTGCACTCCACGCCCATCTTCCGTGCAGCATCCCGCATCCCTTTCTGCACCGGCTGAAAGAATACCGCGTCCTTGGCGCAGGTGATGAACGCCAGCCGCAGCGGACGCTCCGCCAGCCCCGGCTCGGCCAGGATCCCTTCCAGGATCGCCATGTTCTCGTCCAGCACCCCGGCCACGGCCGGGTAATCGGCCGGTTTCCCCGTGTGTAAAGCACCGTCGATACGGCCGTAGGCTCCGAACATGGCCTTCACCGCCTGGTCCAGCTTCTGCGCTTCAGCTGCCGGGAGGGCGGCAGATGCCGCCAGCGCGGGGAGCGTTTCAAGCAGGTCCCCCACATGATGCAGCGGCTCGTGCGCTGCCTCGGCATCCTGCTTGTCAAACGCCTCCTTGATTGCCAGGTAGTGGTCCTTCAAAGTCGCGATCGCGTCGGCCAGGTCGTGAGGCGCCTGGGCCGCATGCACGTGCCCCGCGTGCGCTTCGTCGTGAGCATCCTTGGCCCCTGACCGCGGACGGGCACCCGAGGAAGGCTCATCGACGGACTTGGCGGCGGGGCCGGAGCAACCGACCGTTGCGAAGGCGAGCATCCAACACAGTCCCGCCAAACCGATCACGGCATGCGCGCGTTTCATCGGGCATCCTCCTCGTGGTAGTCTCAGGGGCTTCGTGGTGCGCGGTTGGGCAGGCCTCGTAACCCAGCCTCTGTCGGACCATGATGCCATACTGCGAGCGGTGTGAGTAGATCGGGCAGACGCACTTGGCGGCCACCGCCCCGGTCTCCCGATCGCGACCCGGGCCGGCGGTCGATCCGACGTCCGGCGCGTGCCGGGGCGTTGAGCCAGCGAACTGGCCGCGCGCGGCCGACGTATGTCCAGGAGGCCGACGATGCCGGGGCACGCTTTCTCCGAGCTATGCCATCGGATATTCTAGATGCTTGGTGCTCGGCGGCGTCGCTGCTACCGGCATGGCACATCGTGACCAATGGCTCGCGCCGGGCGGTTTGTTCAGGCCGGGTCAGGAGATGCTCGAAGATGAAGATCATGCACCCCATCCCGGCAGGGTTGGTGGCCGCGCTGTTGCTCACCGTGCTGGGCGCCGGCTGCCAGAACTCGGGCCGCCCCGTTCGCGGCGTGCCCAGCCCTGAGGGAGAACAGTACCTTCTGGATACGGAGCCGCCCGGGGCCAAGTCGGTGGCGGACGTGCGCGCCCTCTTGGAGGGCCAACCGGCTCAGTCCGAGGTCGTGATCGTCGGGCGCATCAGCGGGCTGTCCCAACCCACGTGGGATCCCGAGCGGGCGGCTTTCATGGTGGCGGACGAATCACTCTCGGCCGCTCACGAGGCTGCGGAGGACGAGCACGACCGGACGCCGCAGCACGACGCGGAGCACTGTCCGTACTGCCGCGACCAGCGTAAGAAGGAGCTGGCCGGTCTGGCCCTTGTCGAAGTGATCGATCGAGACGACTGTGTCCCGCCGGTGGATGCGCGCGATCTTCTGGGGCTGCGGGATGGCCAGACGGTTGTAATCCGCGGGGAGGGCGGGATCGACTCGCTGGGGGCGCTGGTCGTGCGCACCAGGGAAATCTATGTCAGACCGTGATCAGCGCGTAGGGTCAAGCTGGCCGTGCCTGGGGATTCGAGACGGCACGGGCTGCGCGAATGCAAGTGATCTGGCACGGGCTCCGCATTGGCATCGCCGGTGGCACCCTGCCGCGTCTTGAGGGTCCTGGTATGAGTATGTGGATGATTGCCTGGCGGAGCATCCAGCAGCGGGGGCTGGCCTCTTCGCTCACGGCGTTCTCCATGGCGTTGGGCGTCATGCTTGTGGTGGCCGTGTTGTCGATCCACGGCGTCATTTCGACCTCGTTCCGAAACAACGCGAACCTGGGCTACAACATGATCGTCGGCGCCAAGGGCGGCAAGCTCCAACTGACGCTCAACTCGGTCTACTACTTGAGCCAGCCGATCGAGAACATACCCTACAGCTTTTACATGGAGTTTCTCGATCAGGCGGCGCGTACGCGGGAGTTGGCCCACGCGCTGCGCCCGCCGGGCCCCGCGCGCAACGGCCTCTATGCTCCCAGGGTGACGCTGGCCATTCCGCTGTGCCTGGGTGACTACTACGGCCCGTTCCGCGTGGTGGGCACGACGCCCGATATGTTCGAAAAGCTCAGATTCGGCCCCGAAGGTGATCGGCACTACGAGTTCGCGCAGGGTCGCAACATGCGGCGTTGGAGCGCGGAGAACGGCTTTTTCGAGGCGGTTGTCGGCTCGACGGTGGCTGCGGACATGGGGGTCAAGCTTGGCGACCGCATCTCCACCACGCACGGGGATCCCGAGGGGGTGGGTCACGGCCGGAAATTCGCCGTGGTGGGGATCCTGGCGCCGTCCGGCACGCCCAACGACCGGGCGGCCTTCGTGAACATGGAGGGGTTCTTCCTGATGAAAGGGCATGCCAAGCCCTTGGAGGATGAGGATCTGCAACCGGGTGAGGCGGGCCCGCCCCTCCCGGTTGCGACCGAGGAACGGACGGCCGACGGTCGTCCGAATCCGGCCGAGCTGGACGAATTCACCGCCACGTTCGAGGACCAATTGGCGCTGCCCGCGCTGCCTGTCGAACAGCGGGAGGTTACGGCCATCCTGGTGCTGACCTCGAGCAACCTGGTGTCGACCTATCTGCAGAACGAGATCAACGAGGGGCTGCAGGCGCAGGTGGTGTTGCCGGTCCTGGAGATCTACACGCTTTTCGAGGTGTTTGTCAAACCCGTGCAGCTGGTGCTGCTGGTGCTGACGGCCATGATTTGCGTCGTGTCGGGCGTGAGCATCCTGGTGAGCATCTACAACTCCATGGCAGGGCGCCGGCACGAGATCGCCGTGATGCGCGCACTGGGCGCCTCGCGCGGCGCCGTGATGTCGATCGTGCTGATCGAGTCGATCATCCTCTCGGCGGGTGGCGGTGCGGGTGGCTGGGTGCTTGGACACACGCTCAATTACCTGGCCAGCCCGGTTATCGAGCAGCGAACAGGGGTCTCCATCGGGTTCCTGGATTTCGCGCCGGGCGTGAACATCTACGAACTGCTCGGCGGCACGCGCGAGATTCCCTGGATGTCCGTTTCGTCCGAGATCCTCCTGATCCCGTCGCTGCTGGTCCTGGCCGTCGCCGTCGGATTCCTCCCTGCACTCTCTGCGTACCGCACGGACGTGGCCGGGTCGCTGGGCAAGTGATTCAGGACGCCGTGTGCGCCCATGCGTCCTGAGCCTTGTCCGACAAGTTGACCAGCGCCGGAGCGCCGTGTGCCGCCACATTCGGATGCACGAGCGCTGGTCGAGCAATCGGTGCAGGCGCCGCTGCCAGTGACCGCCACCTCGGGCGAACCAGTAACGTCAGCGCGAGCAATCGACCTGCACTTGAGAGCCCGAAGATCAGCAGATACCCCTGGTAGCTGGCCCCGCACCAGAACAGGATTAGGCCGCCGACCAGTGACCCGGCCACCCAGGCTACGCTGTTCATCAGGTTGTAGGTCGTCAACAGGCTGGTGCGCTCCTCGTCCGCAATTGACTCGAAGAACAGGAGGAAGAACGCCAGTTCGTACGCGCCCCACACGACACCGCTCACCATTTGCACTGATAGCAGCCAGGGGATCTGCTGCGACAGGATCCAACCGGCGCTGAGGGGCATGATGCCGATGCTGCCCACCCACAACAGTCGGCGCGCACCAATCTGCTGGGCGACTCGCCCCCACAACGGCAACGCGATCACCTTGGTCAGGTAGGCCGCCGAGATGAGCAGGACATACTGGCCGTACGAGAAGCTGAGTTCTTCCAGCATGAACGGGGCGAAATACGGGCCGGACATCTGCACCGCGGCCTGTACGACGACCAGGAAGACCAGCAACTGGCCACTGCCGCCCGCTGCCAGGTGCCGCCGCATCTGCCGCCAGGGCGCCTCCCGCGTCTGGGATAGGATCGGCGTCGGCTCGCTATGCCGCGTGAGCATCCACACGGAACCCAGGCGACAGAGCCCCGCCACGGCGAATAACACGGCAAACGCCTCGAGCGCGCGATCGTGCGCCTCCATGGAGTGCAGTCCCAGGCCGCCGGCCAGGAAACCGAGCAACACGCAGGCCTGGGCAGTCCGCGTCCGCGACGCGAAGAAACCGGCCCGCGACGCGCGCGGCACCAGCGTCCCAATCCAGGTGTTCCACGCCGGGCCGGTCGCGAGACCGGCGGCCCAATACAGGGCCACGGTCCACAACAGGCCCGCCGGGCCGATGCGGCCCCAGAGCGCCGCGATGGCCAGTGGAAAGAACGTCAGCGCCTGGAGGGTCGCACAGCACACCACCCAGCGCTTGTGCGAACCGAACCGACGAATGGCCAGCGGGGAAATGGTCTGCAACACGCCACCCGCCAGCAGCGGCAGGCTGGCGACTAACCCGGCGACCAGCTCGCCCAGCCCAATTGCCAGGGCAAAAGCCGAAAAATAGGTCTCGCCAAAACCGACCATCGCGCCCCACCCGGCACCGTCAGCCAGGCTGGCGCGCAGATCGCGGACCGTTCTTTGCGGAAACGCAGGCGCTGAGCAGGCCGCCTGTGAGACACTCCCGGGCGCAGACGCCACGGGAGCGGATATGGTCACACTTGACACAAAAGACTCCTGCCCGTCCCGGTCGGGATGGGCACCTATGGTAGACTGCGGCAGAGGGCCGCAGGTTCGTCCCAAGCTGTGCTTTTCGCGGCGGCTCTTCTACATGGTTCTCGCCATGCCGGTCAAGGCCGGAAATCGGTGGCGCACAACCAGGATGGGTTGGCACTGCAGCGCGCGACTAAATCGATGCCCGTCACGCGCATTGCCCAAGCCGCGCAGCGCCCACCTGCCGCCTCGCGCCCTCTCCTATATCGGGTCGCCGCACCCAGAACACTACTTTTCGTGCCCCGGAATTTCCTGGCCGCGGATGGATACGATCACCTCACGCAGCGGGATCGTTGACCCGGCGCGCTCCATCGCCGCTTGGGCAATGCGGACCAGCCCCATGCAGCAGGGCACTTCCATGCGAACCACCGTGATGCGGCTGAGCTTGGCGATGCGAATCATGTCCGCCAGCCGTCCGACGTACGCCTGGACATCGTCCAACTTCGGACACGCGATGGCCACCGGTCGGCCGTCCAGAAACCGAGCGTGAAAGTCGGCACATGCCAGCGGGGCGCAGTCGGCCGCCAGGAGCAGATCGGCGCCGCGCAGGTAGGGCGCCGTCGGCGGAACGAGATGAAGCTGTACCGGCCAGTTGGCGAGCTGCGAGTCCGTGTGCGGCAACCGGTCGCCCGGCTGGACGGCTCCACCCGGCCGCCCCGCAGTGGGCGCAGAGTCGAGTACCGTCAGTTGCACGGCGGCCGTTCCAGGACACGCTCGGGCGGCGGGCGCAGGTGGCGGCGGAGTCTCGCCTCTGGTGGCTGCCAGATGCTGGGCGACCGCCGCCTGGTCAAACGGTGCCGCGTCACGCTGCACGATGGAAATCGCGCCGCGCGGGCAGTGCCCCAGACAGGCGCCCAGGCCGTCACAGTAGGTCTCGGATACGACCCGTGCCTTGCCATCGATGATGCGGATTGCCCCTTCGTCGCAGGCGGGCACGCACAAGCCGCACCCGTCACACTTGCTTTCGTCGATCTCAATGATGTTTCGTAGAGCCATGGCAACTTGTCGTGCTCGCTCGTCACCCGGCCGGCCGCCAGATGGGAGGTACACCTTCTTCCGCGGGGTTGGTTTCGTTGGCGGGCTCAGCCGGTGCTGGTCCTGGACGCTTTGGCCGCGCAGGCGCCGACCGGCGCTGCCGTATCAAGTGGTCGATGGTCAGCCAGGGATGGCGCAGCGGCATTTTGGGGCCCGCATAGCGCATCACCTTGCGGATCTCCTCACGCATGGCTGGCCGGTAGCAGTGGATCGTGCACTTCGCACACGCCGGTTTATCCTCACCCCAGGGGCACCTGCCCAGCCGCGCTTGGGCATACTCGAAGAGCGCTGCGCAGTCGGCACATAACCCCCTGCGCGTCTGGTGGTGATCGCGGCAATAGATCGCGATCATCGCGCGGATCGTCTTTTCTTCCCGCGTGCGCCGCATGGGCACCTGCCTTCTTCCGGGGGGGCTGGGGCCGTGCTCCGGCCCCGCCCGCCCATCGAAGTATTGGCAGCCCGCGTGGTGCCGTCCTTGATGCAGCTCAATTCTGACCTGTCGGCGAGGCCGGCTCGCCGCCCGGCTCTGGTCGTCCGGCGTCGTGCCCGAGCCTCTTGCCGGACGGGCATCCTCCGGCGTGCGGGTGGGTGCTATTTCTTCGCGGTCGGTTCCACGCAGGAATCGAAGACCCGCACCTTGGCCCAGTTCTCTTTGAATTTCTCGATGAACTCCAGGTGGCGCGGGTGTTCCGCGTACTTGTCGTGGGCCGCCTTGTCGCGGAAGACCAGGTGCAGGGCCACATCGAAGTCCGTGTCGTTCACATCGCGGTCCATCTCCTTGGCCCGTGCGCCGACCGAGAAGTACACCGTGCCGTCGTGATCGGACAAGTACTCCTTGCAGCCGGCCACGATTTTCGCCACGGCGTCATCCGAGTTGTCCTTGAGCGAAAAGAAGACCATGTGTGCCAATTGGGGCTCGGCGGCAAACGACGGAACGCACAGGCACAGGGCGACGACGGCGACGGCCAACGGGATCTGGTAGCGATTCATGCTGAACTCCTAAGGGTCCGGTGAATGGATTTTGACGGTCAGTGTGCTGGAACGAGCCGCTCTACAGGGCCGATTCGTCGGGCGAGATGCCCGCCTCCTCGATGGCACGTGCCAGCCGCTCGCGCCAGCGGTACACGACGGCCGGGTCGGACGTGAATTCGGTCATGCTTTTGGCCAGTTCGTCGGGCACGATCAGCACTTCGCGCGCCTGCGTGAGCCAGGCGTCCTGCTCGGCGCTGCGGTTGGCCAGCGCTTCGATTTGTCCCACCAGCGACTCCAGGAGTCGCACATAGGCGTAGTCCTCCAGTCCGTCGCGGAAATTCTCCAGGCGGATGGTGGCCAGCGGCGAACCGCCGGGTCCGACGCAGGTCCACGATCCGTCGCCGTGATAGCTGGTCCAGCTGCGCGGGTCCCAGTCGGTGAACGGCCCGGTGGTGATCGGCCGCCGCGAGTTCCAGATGCTGATCTGGTAGTAGAGGAACCCATCGGGACGATACTTGGCAGTCTGTGCGCCCATCAGCACGCGGCCGTCGATCGCCGGGTATTCGATGAACATGTTGGCATGCGGATGATGGGGGCCGCAGCAGATGTACCACCAGACTTGCCGGCCGGCCGCCCGTGCCTGAGCAGCCAGTTGCGGATCGAACCGGGGTGTGAGCGGGCAGAAGGCGTCCATCGACTGGATCACCGAATCGGTGCCGAAACTGTGATCATACGTGGTGGTCATGACCAGCGCGCCGGGACACTCTCGCTTGAACTCGGCCGCGGCGCGTTCGACGGCGGCAAACTGGTCGGCCGGATGCTCATCGCAACCGTAGATATAGGCATGATCCAGCAGCCCCAGCGATCGGGCCTTGTCGTACGCGCTCTTGATCCGATCCAGTGTGCTCTTCTTCCACGCATCGGCCGCCTCGGGCGTGTCGCCCAGGACGCCGTAATAGCCCAGGTTGAACATCCCGAGCTGCCCCCGCGCGTGCAGCCGCTGCAGGATCTCAAAGTCGGGGGCCCATCCCTGCTGTCCGTACAGGCTGTCGTAGGTCAGATAGTAGTCCGCCAGGAAGTCGCCCCACGCCAGCCGCTGCTGACGCCACGCATTGATCGGGTAATCGGGCGATTGCCGCCACTCGGCCTGCTCCTGCCGGGACTGGTCGGTCGGATGGTCATGTGGAGCGAACGTGACCGCCAGCGGCAACGGAGTCCGCACCGGCACGGCAAAAGGATACACTCGGATGACCAGTTGCAGCGTGGCGATCGGCGCTTCGCCCGCTAAGACATCGAGCGTGCCGGCGTAGGTTCCCGGCTGCTGGTCGCGCGGTGCACGTACGCGAACCCAGAAGGCTTGCAGATCGCCCGCCGCGATGTCGACAGCCTGGAGGAAGTCGAGGATCGGGTCGGGCCACCAGCCGACCTGCGACGAACCATAGGGTGGGACTGCCTTGGTCTCGACATACCCGACCGGCACGGCCGCGATGTTCGTCGCCCCAAATGTCGTCCCATCCTCCGCATGCAAATCACTTACTTGGACATGCACGCCGGTGAGCGGCTGTTCCCGCGGCAGCACCAGGACCTGAAAGCTCTCCTTCTCATTGCGAGCAAGCGATAGGGCCACCTCGCGCGCCGGCTGTACTTCCGGCGCCCCGGCACGTGGCAGGATCTTCTCCATCGATGTGGCGGTCCCGACCACGATATCATCGCGCGCACTAGCCGCCTGCGGACCGCCGCAGATCCACCCGCCGGCGGTGCCGAACCAGACGGTGATGCACCCGCAGACCACTCCCGCCGCGAATCTCAGTTTGCGGTGACACATTGCGAACCCCCTTTCAATGTGCAGTAGAACCGTGCGACTTCACGGGAATTCCCGTCTCGCCATTCTCCCCGAGGCCTACAGGCAAAACAACGGGTGCCCGGCCGGAGAGCCCTGCGGTGAACCTGTGCCGAAAAGAAAGACTGAACCTTCTGCGGTGAGTTTTCCGATAGGAGAGGGCAAGCGGTTTTTTCACGGGGAGTCAACGCGCATGAGAATCAACTTTTTCGACTGGGTTCGTGAAGGGGTTCGGCAATCCATTCTGCTGGGTCTGTCCGATGCGGCGATCGAAATCGGATCGGAGAAGGACGTGGAAGTGCTGAATCAGCAGCTTCTTGCGTCGCTGGATCAGGGACGGATCGTCGACGAGTCGGCCAAGGCGAGTCGGGGCAAGCGCAGGGTCCTGGGACGATCGCTCAGCCAGATCGTCGAGAGTCCTGCCCGCCCCTAGCCGATCACACATACTCCCACTGTCTGAGCCATGCGTACCTGGGCGGCAAGTTGGCCCAGGCACGCTGCATGGCGCGGTCTAACTCCGCCTGCTCGGCGGCGTCGAGCGTGCGCCGTTCCAGGACCGCCAGGGCCATATTGTCCACCTGCTGGACCGTAATAAGCCCGGGGATGGGTGCGGTAATGGCCGGATTGCAGAGGATGTAACGGATGGCGAGTCGGGCGAGTCTGTCGTCCGCCTTCGCATGCTCACTCTGGGGACTGCTATCCCCCATGAACAGCGAATTGCTGGCGAACGGCTTGATGCCGAACCAGCCCACATCATGCTTCTTCATGGCAGCCCACAGCCCGTCTTCATCCGTCACCACCTTGGTACTGGCAGTGTACGGCGTACAGATCACTTCCAGCTGATCGGGGTATTTCTCGATCAGCTTCTTGATGTGGGGCCGGTCGTGGGAGGAGATGCCGGTGAAGCGGGCCTTCCCGCTCTTCTTGGCCCAATCCAGCGCCTTGATCAGCTCCTCGATCGTCGCATCATCGTGCTGGCTGCTTTCCTCCAGGCAGGTGATCCGCCACAGATCGATGTACTCCTGGTTGGCTTCCCGCAGGCCGTTTTCGAAGCCCTCCTTGAGTTTCGCGAAGGTCCGCCATTCGGGGAAGCGGACTTCCCTGGGGCCCCAGGAGAAGCCGAGGTACATCTTGTCGCGGCGTCCTTCGAGCGCTTTGCTGTACGCGATCACCTCGTTATCCCAGCAGGCGTCGATGTAGTTGATGCCGCGGTCGATGCAGCGGCTGACCACATCGCGACGATTCCGGTCGAACTCGGGCACGCCCGCGCCCAGGTACATCCAGCCCTCCCCGCTCGGCTTGGGCGGCAGCACCTTGTCGATGCGCTTCCAATGGCCGCCCAGGCAGACGGCTGAGATCATCATGTCGGTCTTGCCGCAACGGCGGTATTCCATGTCCGGGTTGTAGCTGAGGATCTTGCTGGTGTCCTCGCCCGTCGGGTTGCCCGCCTGAACCGTCTTGGTGGCCGTCAAGGCCAGCGCCGCACCCGCGGCGGCCAACGCGCTGTCGCGCACAAAAGCACGCCGAGTCAGTCTCGTCTTAGGCATGGACGCTCCTCCAGGTTTCTCTCCCGCGCCGACGCGCAGGGCGAGCCGCGGGACACGCAACCAGCCCCGCAACTCATGGCGATCACCGACTCGGCACCCCACATGCGCGGGCCTGCCGAGCCGGGACGAGGGACCACAGACTGCCTACCAACGATCACGATCGCGACCGCCGCCGCGCCGGCCGCCGCCGCCACCACCCCCGCGGGGGCGGTCTTCACGCGGCTTGGCCTCGGTCACTTTCACTTGGCGGCCGTCGATCTCGGTCTCATTCAGACCCTGGATCGCGGCCTGAGCGGCCGCGTCATTGCCCATTTCGACAAATCCGAACCCTCGGCTCCGGCCGGAGTCGCGATCGACCACAACCTCCGCGCTGACCACCTCGCCGAACTGCGCAAACAGCTCCTCCAGGTCGGCGTTGGTTGTCTTGAAGCTCAAGTTCCCACAGTACAATTTTCGTCCCATTACTCACACTCCGGAAGGAAACTAAAGGTTCGCATGCTGTGGCATGACTCAGTGGATCGACCCCTGGAACGCAGCCAGGCATCGGAGGCGACGACGCTCCCAACCGCGAAAGAATGACAGCAGCCCACTTTAACCGCCGTGTTTTGGAAGCAGTAGCAATCTACCAGGGCAGTCGGCAAAAGAACCTGCAACGGGACAGTCCACCGAGTGTCCCTCACGCGTCGTCTCTTTCTAGACCTTCCAAAGCAGAGAGTCGCTACGTGTACGTTCGCAACTTCAGGACGGCATCCTACGTCGAACAGGGCCGGAAGTCAATCGGCTTGGCGTGCGGCAAGCCCACCCCCGGCTCGTCCGGGCAGGCGACACAAGGCGATCGGGCGTTTGGGTTGTGCGGGACCGCGTGCCTCCCGCGGCCGCTGCTCACGCCTCGCCCAGTCCCGGGACGGCGGCAAGGACGTATCGTGCGGCCGTGACCGAGAGCGCGTTGCCCACGTATCGCCACGCGTGTTCGACGGGCATCTGAGCGGGAAGCTGGAACGATGCGGGGAATCCGAGCAGGCGGAGGATCTCGCGCGGCGCGAACCGTCGCAACCCGGTGGCTGTGACCAGGTACGACCCGCTCCGGACAACGGAGCGCCCGTAGGCGGCGGTGAAGCAGCTCGTACAGGCGTCCGGGGCGCGCGGGTCGACCCGGTCGATGGCCGCCGCATAACGGTGTGCGATCGTGGGGGGGACGGCCAACGCCGGGTCCGGGCAGGCGTCCAGGAAGCTCGCCAGCGGCTGTGCCGGGCCGTGCGGCACGGACCAGGTCCGCAACTCCAACTCTCCCTGTGCGGCCACCAGATAGAACCGGCGGCGGCGGCTGGGGATCCCCAACTCCGTCGGGCACAGCACCAGCTCCTGCCGATGGTAGCGGCACATGTCGAGCGTATCGCACAGCCGGCGGTACGACTGGGATGCCTGGAAGGGAGGGACGTTTTCCAGGGCAATGTATGGCGGCCGCAGCTCGGCAATCCGTTCGATCACCGCCAGCAGGCCGGCCGCGCGCGGATCGGCCAGGTCGCGCTGGCGCCCCCGCCGCGTGTACGGCTGGCAGGGCGGCGACAGCCACCACAAGTCCGACTCCCAGGCACGGTAGTCCGCACGCGGGATCGACTCGATGGTCCGAAGGACTGTCGCGTGCGGATAGTTGTGCGCGTAGATCTCCAGCGCCCCGGGATTGATATCGACCGCCGCGACAACCTGCGCCCGCCGGCCGACCGCCGCCGCGCAGCCGCCGATGCCGCAAAACAGTTCGAGTACACGCATGAGACCATTATGATCGGGCCATGGCGCGGGGACAGCCCCGGCAGTGGTTCGCCGGAAGCAGTGCGTCCGCGCGATGCACCGCGCGCCCGCCCGCCCGAGTGTAATCGTCATCACCGTGCGGCCATCGATGGTTGCACGGGGAGGTCCGTAGAGGTATCGTGAACTCCCAACGTCGGAAGTAACCTGGTGAAATCGGCAAGCGGAGGGACCGACCATGACGACGCACACGTTCGCGACCAGCGGGGCAATACGTACGACCGGAGCGCTGGCATGGCTGTGGTGCCTGCTGGTGTGCATGTCCAGCGCGGCGGGCCAGGAACAGCGGACGCTGACGAGGCAAGTGTTGCGCGACAAGATTCGTGGCGGTTGGGCCGGGCAGATGATCGGTGTGGCGTATGGTGCTCCGACCGAATTCCAGTGGCGCGGGCGCATCATCGAGGATGACCTGGACTGGCAGCCGGGCATGCTCGAGAACACGATCCACCAGGATGACCTGTATGTCGAGATGACGTTCGCCAAGGTGATGGATGACGTGGGCCTGGACGCGACCTGTGAGCAATTCGGCGAGGCGTTTAAGGGCTCCCAGTACCACGTGTGGCACGCCAACGCGGGCGCACGGCGCGTGCTGAACCAGGGCATCAACGCGCCCTGGTCGGGTCATCCGAAATACAATTTCCACGCCAACGACATCGACTTCCAGATCGAAGCCGACTTCATCGGATTGATGTGCCCCGGGCTGCCGCACGAGTCGAACAGATTCTGCGATCGGGTCGGCCACGTGATGAACTACGGCGACGGGGTATACGGCGGCATGTTCGTGTGCGGCATGTACGCGGCCGCCTACCTGCAGGACGATCCGCGTGAAGTCGTCACCGCGGGCTGGCGGTGCATCCCACCCGGCAGCCAATACGGCCAGCTGATCGAGGATTTGCTCGACTGGTCGGCCCAGTACCCGGACGATTGGCGCAAGGTGTGGCACTTGGTCCAGGACAAATGGGACGTGGATGACCCGTGCCCCGACGGATTCCAGGCGGACTTCAACATCGACGCGAAACTCAACGGCGCGTATGTCGCCTTCGGGCTGCTGTTCGGCGGCGGTGATTTCGAGCGGACGCTGGAGATCTCCACGCGCTGCGGTCAGGATTCGGACTGCAATCCCTCCAGCGCCGGCGGCGTGCTCGGCGTGATGCTGGGCTTCGATCGCATCCCCCAGAAGTTCGTGGAAGAACTGCCGTCGCTGGAGAACCGCAAGTTCGACTTCACCGACTACTCGTTTAACGAGATCGTGGCCTCCACAGAGAAGCGGGCATTGCAGGTCATTGAGAGGGCGGGCGGCCGCGTGACGGATGCCGACGTGACCATTCGCGTACAGGCTCCCGAACCGCCCGAACTGGAACAGTGGACGCCCGGCATCCCCGACCGGCGCATCGGTGTCGATGAGACGGTCTGGAGCTGGTCGGGTCCGTGGGCCCAGGACGGCCAGCTCAAGGTTGCCAAGCAGGCCGGCTGCGAAGCCACGCTGCAGTTCAGCGGCGTCGCCGTGGCCATCATCGGCCGACTCAACCAGTCGGGCGGTCGCGCCGATGTCTTCCTGGACGGCCAGAAACAGGAATTGGGCCTGGATGCCTACATCGTGCCGAACACGCATGACAATGTGCTCTGGCAGGCGTACGGCCTGGAGCCCGGCGAGCACACGCTACGCATCGCCACGTCCGGCCAGGCCGACGCACGCTCCAACGGCCGCGAGATCGCGATCTCGCAGGCCCTCGTGTATCAGGCGGCCCGGACGCAGGACCATCCGGATTCGACCGCCTGGGACCCGTTGTTCGCCGCGGACCTCTCCGACGCCCAATTCCCGGCCGGCGTCTGGTCGTTTACCGGCGGCGTGCTCACGGCCACGGAGGATCAGTGCATCTGGACGAAGAAGACCTACGCGGATTGTATCGTGGATCTGGAGTTCAAGACCGATGAGGGCACCAACAGCGGAGTGTTCGTCTACTGCTCCGATACCGACGCTTTCATCCCCAACTCCGTGGAAATCCAGATCGCCGACGACTTCGCGCCCCAGTGGGCCAACAGCCCGAAGACCTGGCAATGCGGGGCCATCTTCGGCCATCTGGCGGCCCGCGCGAGCGTGGTGAAGAGGCCCGGCCAGTGGAACCGGATGACGATCACCTGCCGCGGACCGATCATCTCAGTCCTGCTGAACGGTCAGCAGGTGACGGAAATCGACCTGCGCCGATGGACGTCGGCCACGCGGAATCCGGACGGCAGCGAGATCCCGGCGTGGCTCAGCAGGCCGCTGGCCGAGTTGCCGACGCGCGGCCACGTCGGCCTGCAGGGCAAGCATGCGGGCGCACCGATCTACTTCCGTAACCTGCGGATCAAGACGCTGCCGTAACCCGGCCCTACGGTTCCCGACCCGGCTTCGTGTCGTCGATGCGCCACATCCGGCGCACCATGTCGTAGCCGGACGGGTCGTAGGCCTTGAGTTCCTCGCGGGTCCGCGGCGTGTAGTATCCGCCCACGAAGTAGACCATGGACAGCTCGGCGAAGTATTCCAGCTGGTTCACGGCTGCATAGCCTTGTTCGAGAACCTCGCCGTTCTCGTCCTTGACGTTGTGGTACAGCCCCTGGTCCATGGCGTGCCGCCAGGTGTCGTAGATCGTCGGCTCGGTCTCCGGCCATTGTTCCAGCTGATAGGCGTGGGCGAACTCGTGGGCCAGCGCCATCAGCGCGCGGCGCTCCGGCAGCCACACGTAGTTGTCGGCCGAATAGATGAGGATGCTGCTGGCCATCCGCGGATCGAGGTGCGCGTAGTGCTGGGGCGCATGCCGCTGGAAATACTCCAGGCCGTTGTCCCGGCCGCCCCCGGCGGACCGCTCGCCGAACATCAAGAACAACGTGAGGTGGCGGAACGGCTCCTGGGCCGGCTTGGGGAAACGGCGCATCAGCTCCTCCAACTGCCGCTGCAGCCGGTCCAGCGCCTTCCGGGCCAACTCCGGGTCTTCCTGCAGGAGTTGCTTCTCGACCAGCACGGTCCAGCCGTGGATCTGCCGGGACTCGTAGGCGCGCGGCGGGGCGCTGAAGTTGACGGGCGGCTGGTAAGGCGGCTGCGGCGTGATCCGTTCGACCGGCGCAGGCTGCGTCTGGTCGGCGCCCGCCTGCTGCGGCCGGGCCTCGACCCGGTCTTGCGCCGGACAGGCCGCCGGTGCCCAGGATGGCAGGCCGGCCAGGCCGCCCGCCAGACAGAAAACGGTCATGATCACCCATGTACCACGCACGGTTCTCACCTTTCCAGGCAGTGTGCCATACGGACAGGATCCTCAGGTTCGGTCAGTTCCAGCGGAACCAGCGCAGAGCGAGCACGAAGCTGATGCCGCCCCAGGCGACGATCAGCAATAGCTCCGGACCCAGCGCCAACAGGCTCGTGCCCTCGAGCATCACGCTGCGCAACGCGTGGATCAACGGCGTGAGCGGCAGCACCGACAGGAAAGGCTGCAGGCTCTCCGGGAACCGCTCCGGCGAGAAGAAGATCCCGGACCCGATCCACATCGGGAGCATCACCGCGTTCATCAAGCCGGAGACCGTCTCGATGGTCTGCGCACGGCTCGCGATCAGCAATCCGATCCCGGCGAACTCAAAGGTGCCGAGCAGGATGAGCAACGCCAACGACCAGCAACTCCCCTGACTCGTCACGCCAAACAGCAGTCGTGAGAACAGGAGCAGCATCAGCACTTCGGGGATCGTGAACAGGAAGCGACTGGTCATCAGCGCTGCCAGGAAATGGCTGCGCTTCATCGGTGTTGCCAGGTACCGCTTGAGCAGTTTCCTCAGCCGCATATCGACGATCGCGAAGCCGACGCCCCACATGCCGCCGCCCAGGAGGCCCATACCCAACAAGCCGGGGACGAGAAAGTCGATGTATCGGCTGCCGGGCTCGGTCGACGCGTGATCCTGCACCGCGACGGCGTCCCGCCGATCCGCCGCCCGCTGCAGGAGTTCGTCAGCCAGGTGCCGTGCCAGGACGCTGTTCGCCTGGGCCGGGTCGAAGTAGTAATCGTAGCCTCCCGAGGCGCTCGACGACACGGCAATCACCAGCTCGGCACGCCCGGTCCGCAGCCGCCGGCGGCTCTCCGGCTCGTCGCAGATCGAGACGCGGAACCGGCCGTCGTCCGCCAGCATCCGACACACGGGCTCGGCGCCGACACCCGCCTGCACGACCACGGCGAAGTTCCCGACCGGCTTGTTGCGAAAGGCGGTCCCCAGCGCCAGGACCATGATCAGCGGGAAGACGTACACCCAGAAGATCGCGGCCGGCTCGCGAACGAACTCGCGCACCCGAGCTGCGATCAGGCTGAAGAACGGATGCTGTCGCACGGGGAGTGTGTCGATCGGTTCGATCACGAGCCGGCCTCCTCCGCGGGCTGCAACTGCCGCCCCGTGAGCATGACGAAGACGTCATCCAGACTCGCGTGCCGCGTGACCAGGCTCGCCAGCTCCCAGTGCCGCCGCTCCAGACGCTCGATCAGCGCGGGTAGGACCCGATGCGGTTCAGCCACCGCCAGATGGATCGCACTCGCTTCGTGGCGGCAGCTCACGACTGAGGGCAAGTCGCTCCAGAACGCCGGCGGCTGCGCGCGCCCTTCGGGCGAGGCCAGCGAGAATTCCACGACATGGTGGCCGCCCAGACGCGCGATCAGGTCGCGCGGCGCGCCGCTGGCAATGATCCGCCCCTGGTCCACGATCGCCACGCGGTCGCAGAGCCGCTCGGCCTCCTCCATGTAGTGCGTCGTCAACAGCGTCGTGCGGCCCTGCCGACGACAGTCACCGATGATCTCCCACAAGTGGCGACGCGAATGCGGATCGAGGCCGGTCGTGGGCTCGTCCAGGAACAACAATGCCGGATCGCCCACCAGCGCGGTTGCGATCGCCAGCCGCTGCCGCTGGCCGCCCGATAAGTGCTTGATCCAGGCACCCGCCTTCTCTTCGAGCCCGACGCGGATCATCGCCTCCTGGGGCGCTAGACCGCGCGGATAGAAGCTGCGGAACAGCGACAGCGTCTCGCGCACGGTCAGCTTGTCCGAGAACTGTGTCTCTTGGAGCGAGATCCCGATGCGCTGGCGGATCGCCGAGCCATGGCCGCGCCAGCTCATCCCCAGCACGGACACGTCCCCGCTGGTCGGCTCCAACAGCCCCTCCAGGATCTCGATCGTCGTCGTCTTCCCGGCCCCGTTCGGACCGAGCACGCCGAAGCACTCGCCTTCGTCCACCGACAGGTCGATCCCCCGCACCGCCTCCACCGGCGGCTTGCCTGGATAAGTCTTCTTCAGTTGCCTGCAACAGATGGCCTGCGACATGGACGACATCAGGTTCCAAGACGATCCGGGTCGGCAAAACGGGCTCACCTGCCGGGACCCCGCAGCCAGGACGGCAGAGAGAAGAAAAGGTAGCACATGGATTGGCTCGGGCCAATGGGCGGCGGTCCGCCGGGGCGGGGCCCGAGCACACATCACCCGGCGGCGATGCGGCAGATGAGTACCAGCAGGGGTCAGATCACGTAGTACCACGGGGCGCTCTCGGATGCCGCCGCGGTACGACTCGGACAATGCTCACACACATCATCGCCCAGCAGCTCATAGGCGTAGCGTACTGCCGATAACGTGGCGGAGCCTACCACGGCCGGGTCTTCCGGAAAGACCCGCTCGGCCGGGAGCCAATCGTGGAAGTGCAGGTTGTGCATCGCCTGCTGGAAGTCGGATCGGACGCCCGCCAGCAGCACGGTCACGCCGCGCCGCTCCAGCTCCTCGAGCCAGTGTCTCAGCCGCTCCATGCACACCATGTCGGGATTGCGAGTCCGTTTCACGCGCAGGACCACGATCCGCAGGCCCGCGTCCACTCGTTGAGACAAGTTCTCGAGGTAGCGGTCCAACTCGGGCGCGGCGCCGAAGAAGAACTCGCCCTCCAGATCCAGAATCAGCATCCGGGAACAGGGCGGGTCGGTCGGCTGACGCTCGCGCAATGTCCGCTCAGCACTGACCGCCAACTCGGTCGCCTTCAGACGCGCGGCGCGCGGGACGAACATCAGGATCGACAGGCCGACACCGATGAGGATCGAGAATTCGACGCTGATCACAACCGCGGCCACGGCGGTGGTCAACACCAACCCGGCATCGTAACGCGAGGCGTGGCACGCGCGTTTCAGCCGCTGTGAGTCAAACAGGCCGGCGGCGGTCACCAGGAGAATGCCGGCCAACGCCGCCTTGGGGATGTAGTGTGCCCAGGGTGCCAGCAACGTCGCCATGGCCGCGACCGCCACCGCCGCGAAAATGCCCGACATCCGACTCGACGCGCCGGCCTGGAAGTTGATCGCCGAACGCGTCAGCGATCCCGATCCGGGCAGGCACTGAAAGAACCCGCCGCTCAAATTGGCGAGCCCCTCCGCCAGGCACTGCTGATTGTAATCCAGCCGCTGGTGCGTCACCTGCGCGATCGATTTCGCGATCGCCAACGCCTCCACGAGCCCCAGGATGGCAATGGCCAGGGAGTTGCCGGCCATCCTGCTGATCCATTCAAATCGGATGTGCGGCACGTGCCAGACGGGCAAACCCGCCGGCACGTGGCCGATCACCGCGACCGCAGACGGATCCGCGCTGCCCGGACGAGACCAACCCAGCGCCGCTGCCGCCAGCGCGGCCACGGCCAACGCCGCCAGCATGTCCAGGCGCGGAAGATGGTACCGCCGCACCAGCGTGCGCAACGAAACGACCAGCAAGACCGTGACCAGGCTGATGCCCAGCGCGCGGTAGTTCACGGCGTCTCCGCTGGTCAGGGTCAACCACAGCCGGTGCAAAATGTGACGGTGTCCCGCCCCTCGCTCCTGGAGCCCACACAGGTTGCCGACCTGACTCAGGATGATCAGCAGCGCCGCGCCGGCCATGAAGCCCAAGACCACCGATTCCGAGATGTAACGGGTCAGGTCGCCCAGTTTGAAGACGGCTACCAGGATCTGGATCGTCCCGACCATGATGGCCAGGAGAAAGACCGCCTCGCAGGCCTCCGCCGGTGTCTCCAAGTTGAGCAGCGCCACGGCGCTGAAGACCACCAGGCTGATCGCGTTGGTCGGACCATTGATCAGGTGGGACGACGAGCCGAATAGCGAGGCCACGGCGGTGACGACGATCGCGGAGTACAACCCGAAACGCGGCTCAATCCCGGCAATCAGCGCATAAGCCATCGCCTGGGGCACCGCGACCGCCGCCACGGTCAGGCCGGCGACGGCGTCCTGACGCGCGGCCCTCCAGCTGTAACGCGCATCCACGATGTTCCAACCCCTCGGCATGATGTTGCGCCTGTCAACGCCGCGCTCGGATACGCGCCCCGCAGCCTCCAGCTCGCGCTATCCCGCGCCCGGACCTAGAAACGCAAGAAAACCTTGCGCCGATACAGCAGCCCCGCGATCCCAAAGACAATCAGCAAGCCGACCAACCCCGCCACCAGCTCGTCGTAGCGGCCGAAATAGTTGGACAGCTCGCCCACCGGCGGAGTGTCCGTGACCAGGCGGAGGCCCACCAGATGAGTTGCAATCCGCGGAATGTCCACCAGGTTGTCGACCATGTAGATCGTGATGGGATTCATGCCGATCCAGACGAACGGCATGGCCCAGCGGCGCCATCCGATCACCTCGACGACCAGATGGAATGCCGCCAGCAACAGGCAGCTGTACCCACATGCCACCAGGACGAACGACGAGGTCCAGATCTTCTTGATGATCGGAAACTGCATGTTCCAGAGCCAGCCCGACGCGGCGAGCACGACACCGGCGATCAGGAGATACCCGACTTTCTTCCATTCCCTGCGCGTCGTGTCGCGGAGCAGCAGGCCGGCGAACACTCCCAGCAGGCAGTTGGCGACGGCCGGCAGCGTGCTGAGCAAGCCTTCCGGATCGTAAGCACCATCCCACTTGCGCAGCGGCAGGTAATGGATGTCCACCCAGTTGGCCAGGTTCTGCCCGGGCTCGAAATTGCCCGCCGTGCCGCCGGGCACCGGGACGAACGTCATGACCAGCCAATAACCGGCCAGCAGGGCGACGCACCAGATCAACTGCCCGCGTGGTTTGAAGTAGCAGAAGATCAAGCCCGCGCAGAGGTAGCAGATGGCGATCCGCTGCAGCACGCCCAGCAGGCGGATCTGTTCGTAGGAGATGCCGAAGCCGCCGTAATAGAACACACCCAGCAAGTACAACAGCACGCCGCGGCGGATCACTCGCCACAAGGCGGCCTTCCGCCCCTGTTGGGCGATTGTGCGGCTCAGCGAGAACACCAGGGACACGCCCACGATGAAGATGAACATGGGGAAGATCAAGTCCTCGAAGTTGAACCCCCGCCACTCGGCATGCTGCAACTGGTCGTGGATCTCGCGGAGCCCGGCGTGGTTGCTGACCTTGCCCAGCCCTTGCACCAGCGCATCGGCGCCGACGATCCAGAACATGTTGAAGCCGCGCAGCGCGTCGAGCGACATCAAGCGGGCGACCTTCATCGCCGTGGGTTGCGTCGTGTCGCGCGGCGCCGAAATGGGTTGGTCGGTCATAGAGGCTCCTTCAACGTGCGTGGACGATATCTCTCCTACACCTCCCATCGGCAAAACGTCCGCCGATTATACCAGGAAGCCGGGCCGTTCGCGCGGGAGGCGGAGGGGGGGCGAGGCGCGCCAGGTCGGCCGTCGCATCGTCTCGGTGAAAGGCATCCTCGCGCACGCTCAGGCTGGGCGGCCGCCGGATCGGGTGTGTCGGCGTGTCCGCCGGCGCTGAAGCCCATGCGCACACGCCTCGATCAGCGGTTAGTTGGATTTGTAGTCGATCCGCAGCGAAGGAATCACCCCGGCGCGCACGATGCGTGTCCGGAAAGGGCCGGGAGTGGTCTTGATGATGCGGCGATCGAAAATGAGTTGGACGTTTTCTGGTCGTCCCAAGTCCAGGTTTTCGCGAATGACTTCCGCGAAGCAAATGCGACCGTGGTCAGGGCGATCAAACACCTGCGTGAGCGCCAAAGCAGCGTCGCGGACGGCTGCCACGGAGCCCTTTCGATCCGATGCCGGACAGAGGCAGCGACAGGGAAGAGGGGACGAGTCTCCCCGGGGCACCTGCTCGAGAAAGGAAAAGGCGTCAGGGACAGGCATCCGCCAGCATAGCCAGCGTACGGCCGGCCGTGGCCCGCAACTGCACGTTGCGCAACTGGCACACCAGGGGGAAGCTCGCGGTTCTCCCTTGAGCGGCATCCGTCAGCTGAAACCCGATCTCGATCACCTGTCCGACCGGGATCTGCTCGGCAGGGCGTGCGAGCGTCACACAGCGTTCAGTTTCCGCCAGCCCGTGGAGCAGCTCTGCGGCGACCAACTGCTTGACCATTTGATAGACCATCGGTTCCGGCAGCGCTGTGTGGTCGGCCAGTTCCTTCAAACGCGTCGGACGCCCACCGCGGAAATTCCGCGCCACCAGCTCCATCAACTGCACGATTGCGGCCGGGTCGACCAGTGAGGGAACGTCACGCCGCGGCTCGAGGCGGTCGAGTTGGCCGCTCCGCACCGTCTCGAGAATGGCGCTCACCTCCAGACCAAAGAGCACGACCAGCCACATGAGGTAGATCCAGAACATGAACAGCGGGATCAGGCCGAGCGACCCGTAGAGCTGGCTGAGCGACAGGGCGTTCTGCAGGTAGGCTCCCAGCGTATGCTCGCCGATCATCAGCAACAGCGCGGCCACCAGAGCGCCGGCCGCCGCCGACTGGAACTGGACGTCCGTGTGAGGGAACAGGTAGTACACCAGGAAGAGCACCGCCCAGTGCGCCGCCAGGACGCCGGCCAACCCCGCTGCGGCTGACAGCCACTGCCACCCCTCATGTGCGCCCCACCAGGCCCCGATCTGGCCACGGATGTAAATGCCCAGCACGATCGCCAGCGGGCTGATGGTGAGCATGAACCAGTAGAGCGGCACACGGCGGGTCCACGGACGACCGCTGCGCGCCCGGTAGATCGTGTTGAAGCTGTTTTCGATATCGACCAGCAGACTGATCGCGGCGTACGCGGTGATCCCCACGCCGATCCAGCCGACCGCCGTCACGTTCACCCGATGCATGGCTTCGCGGACCAGGTCCTCCAGCCAGTTCGCCAGGCTGCTGGACACGTCGCCGTACTCCGCCGGCGGGATGATCCGTACGTCCTCCAAGCCGAGCAGCGCGAGCAATTCGCTCAACCGCCGAAGAAACACTGCTTCGCCCGCCACCGCCTTGACCAACACCGTGGCCACCACCAGCACCGGCATGAGTCCGAAGAGCGTACGAAACGACAGCGCAGCCGCCATCTGCGGTGCACGGTCGTTGTCCAACTGTTGCAGGCCGCCTCGACCGAGATCGTAGACGAAGCGGGTCGCGCGTTGCCACCGATCCAGTTCATGCCGTGGCTGAACCAGCGCATTCCGCACGCGGAGAGTCATCTGGCGAACCAACGAGCGCATGGTGAGACTCCTGCAACTTAAGCCGAAAACCCGTATCAAGTAAGCTTAACCGGTCGTCAGGCGTGACACCATCGACTCACACCCACGGGTTGGCAACTCCCTGTGCTTCGCCACAGTCCCTTGAGCCGGAATATCTGCCGGCCTGTTCGTCAATCCGCCCGCACCGTACTCAGAAGACCCGCGGGTTGCCGCCGGGGTGTAGAATCACATCAGGGCAGCCGTCTCTGGGCGGCAAACGCGACTGTGATATCTGGAGCAGGTGCCGTGGCGAGTAACTCAAAGGGCTGGTCGATGCACGTCGCCTTCCGCGCGGCAGGCTGGCTCTGCCTGTCGGCCTGTGTGATCGCCCAGGAGCGTCCGCCGGTCTGTATCTCGGGCATCTACCCTCACCTGGCGATGTTCAACGACGAGGACGAGTGCGGTGTGGGGGCGGTCGTTCCCTGGGCGGACCGCCTGTGGGCTGTGACGTACGCCCCCCACAAGCCGGAAGGCTCGACCGACAAGCTCTATGAGATCACGACCGCGCTGGAGCAAATTACGCGTGACGAGAGCGTGGGCGGAACGCCGGCCAATCGGATGATTCACCCTGAGTCCAACCAGCTTTTCATCGGCCCCTATGTCATCGATGCAGCGCGGCAGGTCCGTGTCATTCCGTACTCCACGATGTTCGGCAGGCCGACGGGAAATGCGCGCCACCTGTTCGATCCGGTCCACAAAATTTACTGCGCCACGATGGAGGAAGGGCTCTACGAGATCGATGTCGACTCCCTGGCGGTGACCGAGCTGTGGACGGACGAACAGCGGCCCGGCGGGCGGTACGCCCAACTGCCGGGTTACCATGGGAAAGGACTCTATTCGGGGCACGGCCGGGTCATCTACGCCAACAACGGAGAGCACGGGCCCGCGGCGCTGACGGACCCCGAAACCCCCAGCGGGTGTCTCGCCCAGTGGGACGGGCGGAGCGCACACTGGGAAGTGGTGCGGCGCAATCAGTTCACCGACGTGACCGGCCCGGTGGGGATCAGCGGCACTGGTTCCGCGTCGGATCCCGTCTGGAGTATCGGGTGGGACCACCGCTCGTTGATTCTGATGTGCCTGGACGACGCCGGCTGGCACAGTTGGCGGCTGCCCAAAGCCTCGCGTTCCTATGACGGGGCTCACGGCTGGAATACGGAGTGGCCGCGGATCCGGGACGTCGGCGAGCCCGACCTGCTGATGACGATGCACGGGTTGTTCTGGAAGTTCCCGCGCGGGTTCTGTTCTACCCGTTCGGCCGGCATTGTGCCGCGCAGCCGCTACCTGAAAGTTGTGGGCGACTTCTGCCGGTGGGAGGGGCGGATCGTGTGCGGGTGTGATGATACGGCCCGCAGCGAGTTCCTCAACAAGCGCGCCGCCAAGGGGGTGATCGCGGCACCGCAGTCGCAGTCGAACCTCTGGTTCCTCGCGCTGCCGCAACTGGACCAGTTCGGGCCGGTCATCGCGGCGGGAGGAGTGTGGCTGCACGACGCTGTCCGGGCCGCGGAGCCGTCCGAACCGTTTCTGCTGGGCTCGACCGAGCGGTGCCTGATGCATCTGGCGCACCAGTCCGCCGAACCGGTACGGGTGATGCTCGAAGTGGATCGCGCCGGCAATGGAGAGTGGATCCCGCTGCGTAACGTGCAGCTCGAGCCGCACGGCTACCGATGGCTGGACCTGGCGGCCGACCGACCGGCGACGTGGATCCGCCTGGTTACGGACCGTGATGTGGAGCGCATGACCGCGTGGTTTGACTGCTCGCAGCCGGAACGTCGAGACGCGGCGCCGGCGGCGATCTTTCGCGGGGTGGGGAGCGCAGCGGCATCCAGGTTTGTCGGCGGAACGGTGCGGGCGCGCGGCGGCAACTACCGGACGCTCTACTTCCTGGCCAGCCGGTACACGCACGCCGGGCCGCAGGAGCTGGGTCTGTACGAGCTGGACGCAAACCTCGCGCTGCGCGCGGTCGACGATCGGCCGACCGACGTGGAATTCGAGCGGCGCGGCGCGGCGATCCCGGTCGGGGTGCTGACCCAGGACGCGGCGTCGGTGCTGTACGTGGATGACCGCGGCAATCGCTGGCGCCTGCCGCGCGGGGATCGCCTGGCGGAGCCCGAAGCGCCGTCCGTTCCACAGCGCGTTTGCCGCGAGGTGGCGACCGAGCGCGACCTGTTCAACGCAGGCGGGATTTTTTATGAACTGCCGGCGGAGAACGCGGGTGGCTTTGCCCATGTCCGGCCGGTGGCCACGCACGGCTCCCAGATCACCGACTACTGCTCCTGGCGCGGTCTGCTGGTACTGAGTGGCGTGGCGGTCGACGCGGCCGCGGACAACGCACGGATCGTGCGCAGCACCGACGGGGCCGTCGCGCTCTGGCTCGGTGCATTGGACGACCTCTGGCAGTTCGGCAAACCACGCGGCGTGGGCGGCCCGTGGTACGACACCGAGGTCGCCGCTGACACGCCTTCCGACCGCTACCTCCTGGGCGGGTTCGATCGCCGGACGCTGACGCTGGCCCACGCGGACGCGGGCGAGGTCGAGTTCACGGTCGAATGTGACCTCACCGGGACCGGCTGCTGGGTCGTCCTGACCAAGGTGACGGTCCCGGCGGGCGTCGACCGCGTTTTCCGCTTTCCGGACGGTTACCACGCGCAGTGGTTGCGGCTGCACAGTAACCGCACGTGCCGTGCGACCGCCCAGCTCGTGTATGAATGACGGCGCCCGCCGGCGGCCTGTGGCCGGCGCCTGAGCTGCTGATCCTGACGCGCGGTGCACGCTCACCGGCCGGTCAGCACCTGGTCGTGCAGGAACTGCTGGAATGCGCGGGCCCATTCTTCTGGCGGCGCGCCGCGATCCAGCAGGTCCGCCTGCAGAAAGTAGAGCTGTGCGTCGTAGGGGATCGGCTACCACTGGATGGCCGGTTATGGACACGTGGCCGGGGAAGTCCGACAATGGGCCAAGCTCTGCGGGCCGGGCCTTCGGCTGATTGACGGCGCCGTGGGGTAGGTGCGATGCAACGGAGCAGTTGACGCAACCTATGCTGCGTTGTAATGGATTACAAAGATGGGACTCCGCGCGAGACGCGGATCGCGGAAGAGATGAGCAATCGCACGCACGTCTGTCTTCGATGCAAGAAGTCCTAAAGACCCGAGAGTCAAACGAGTGCATCTAGAGTTGCTGAACCAGACGCTCATCAAACGCTGACGGAGTCAAACATGTCGCGATTGGGACGACGCAAGTTTGTCGGAGCCATTGCCTCCGGCGCGGCGTGTGCCGCGTTCGCCCGGACAACCACTACGGCATTCGGAATGGCGGTCGGCTCCAACGACGCCGTGGGCGTGGGCGTCATCGGCCTGCGCGGGCGGGGGCAGACCCACCTGGCCATGGTCTCCGCGATCAAGGGCTTCCGACTGGCAGGGCTTTGCGACGTGGACCCGGCGGTCCTTGCCCATGAGGTGGACACGGCTCGCCAGCAAGGGCTCAAGGTCCCCGGCTTTGCCGACGTGCGCAGGCTGTTGGATTGCAAGGACATCGACGCGATCACTATCGCCACGCCCAACCACTGGCACTCATTGATCGGCATCTGGGCGTGCCAGGCGGGCAAGGACGTGTACATCGAGAAGCCGGTCTCGCACTTTGTTTGGGAGGGGCGGCAGTTGGTCCGCGCGGCCCGGCGATTCGGCCGCATGGTCCAGACCGGCACGCAGGCCCGCTCGAATCCCGACGTCCGCGAGGCCGTGGCGTGGGTCCATGCCGGCAACCTGGGGAAGATCAAGTACGCGTTGGGGATGTGCTACAAGCCGCGGATGTCGATCGGCAAGTTCGGCAAGGGCGAGATCCCGCCCGGGCTGGACTACAATCTCTGGACCGGTCCCGCCCCGCTGAAGCCGCTGGCCCGAAAGAACCTCCATTACGACTGGCACTGGATCTACGATTACGGCAACGGCGATCTGGGCAACCAGGGCATCCACGAGATGGACATGGCTCGTTGGCTGCTGGGGTACAAGGCCCTGTCGCCGCGGGTGATGAGCGTCGGCGGGCGGCTGGGCTATGACGACGACGGCCAGACGCCCAACACGCAGGTGGTCTATCACGATTACGACGGCCCGCCGCTGGTGTTCGAGGTCCGCGGGCTGCCCAAGTCCCGAGAGTTCCAGTCCGATGCCGGAACCTGGTCCAACAGTATGGATAGCCCGCCCGGCTTCACCCGGGGACGCACGATCGGCGTGATTTTGGTTTGCGAGGGGGGGCGGTTCATGATCGACGACGGGGGCGAAGTGATTCTGGCGTCCGATCCCGCCGGCAAGACGATCCGCCGATTCGAGAGGCTCGACGGCCCCATCGGCAACGCATGGTCCAAGGGCGATTTCCACCACTTCAGCAACTGGCTGGCGGCCATCCGATCGCGTAATGCGAGCGAACTGACGGCCGAGATCCTCGAAGGACACTTATCGAGCGCGCTATGCCACACGGGGATGATTTCGCACCGGCTGGGCCGGAAGCTGCCAGACGGTTTGATCTTGGAACAGATCAAGGGGAATCCGCTGGCCGCCGAGCGGTTCGAGTCGTTCCGGGAGCACCTGGCGCGGAACGGCGTGGACCTGTCCGGCCCATGCGCCACGCTCGGTCCCTGGCTTGCCATGGACCCGGCGGCCGAGCGGTTCCTGAACAACGACGATGCCAACGCGCTCTTGCGGCGCGAAGACCGGGCGCCGTTTGTCGTGCCGGAGGTGGTGTGATGCGAAGCAGAGCGACATGTGCCGCGGTAGGTCTTGGACTGCGGTTGACCGTCTTTCACGCTCCGGCTGCCGTCCTTGCGATCGGCGAGGGCGATTCTGCCGCGCCCTAGGCCGGCTGCGGCCGCCTCGTTCCCGGCCAGTTCGTGCACATCCCCGGCCCCAACCCGATCATCTTGCCGGGCCCTCCGGGCGCCTGGGATGACGGAGTGATCGAGGCCGCCGACGCGCTTCGCGATGGCCCGACTTGCTACTTCTATTACCACGGGACTGGGCAGGGGAAGGGCTACCGGCTGGGAGTGGCAACCGCCTCGGCCCCGCTCGGACCGTTCCGCAAGCACGGCGACCGGCCGATCCTCGACCTGGGTCCCAAGGGAAGCTGGGACGACCAGGGCGTGGCCTGCGCCATGGTCGTGCCCGACGGGCCCGGCAAGTACTGGATGTGGTACTTCGGAATCGGGGCCTCGCCGGCGCATGCCAAGTGGAGCATCGGCCTAGCCACGGCCCCGCATCCACTCGGGCCGTGGCAGAAATTCGCGGGGAACCCGATCCTCAAGGACTTCGGCTACGTGGGCGGGGTGGTCCACGTGGGCGGCAAGTACCACCTGTATACGGCGCATCCGATCGGCTCGACCTGCCCACTCGTTGTTGTTGGAAGATCGTGGTCTTTTCAGCTACCCGCAGTGGAAACGGGCGATTTCTCTCGACATCGCCATTCTGGCGCGGGTCAAAACCGGATTGATTCTCACACCGATTCACAACCTTCCAGACGGGTCATACCTCGCCCAGATCTATCCCACGCCGTACGACCGTGCGAAAGGCCGACGTGGGATCGTGGTACGTGTGATCCGCTACAGGCTTGACGACCCTCAACGTGTGGGTCGCGAGGAACAACACGTCTTGATCGCTCGCACACTTCGTGATTCGCGCCTTGATGCATGAAGCCTCCTCCGCAGCTGGTCTGGATTCAGATCGGCTTTCGTTTACCGGATGTTTCCAGATCACCAAGTGCCGCTTGCCCGAATGTGACACTCGGACGCCCCAGACGTTTCAAGCCTGGTACGATCGATTGATCTGGGAGCTGCAACAAGAGACCATCGAACCTCGACGCAACCGAATCAACCCACGTGCAATCAAACAAAAGATGTCCAAGTGGAATAAGAAACGACCCGAGCATCGTCCCGCGCCGAAATTGACGAAGACCTTTACTGAGTCCGTGGTTATTGTTCGTTAAACGGTATTGGGATTAGAATCAATGGTCAGCGGCCCCGCGGAAGGCTCCCCATGGCATGGCACGACAAGCAGACGGTCCTGGTTCTGGGCGCCGGCATCAACGGCGCGGCGATTGCGCGCGAACTGGTGCTCAACGGGGTACCCGTCTGCCTGGTGGATTGCGGGGACATTGCGGGTGGGACGACCGCCTACTCGAGCCGGCTGATCCACGGCGGCCTGCGCTACCTGGAGTATGCCGAGTTCTCGCTGGTCCGCGAGTCGCTCCGGGAGCGCGAGCGCCTGCTGCAGCTGGCGCCCCAGTTCGTTCGGCCGCTGCACCTGTTCATTCCGGTGACGCATTTGGCGAGCGGGTTCTTCGCGGCCGCGCGGAAGTTCCTGCATTGGCCGGCCTCCGGCGGCGACACCTACGTGCCGCGCGGCTACTGGCTCGTCCGGATCGGGCTCAGTCTCTACGACGGCTGCGCAGGGCACTCGTCGATGCCTCGACACCGAGGCCATCGACTGGGGGAACCGGGCGTCCCGCCGGTGGATCGGACCCGGTTTTGCAGGCTGGTCTCCTACTACGATGCCCAGATTGAATATCCCGAGCGCTTCGTGCTGGCCATGCTCGAGGATGCGCGCCGGATCTCGGTCCGGCAGGGCGTGCCGCTGGATGTGCTCCCATATCACCGCGCGAGACGGCATGGCGGGCAAATCGCGCTGGAGCCGGTGGCGGCAGATGCGCCGCGCCCGTCACGAGATAGTGACATATCCGTGTCATGGAAGCCGGCGGCAATTGTCAACGCGACCGGCGCGTGGGTCGACCGAACGCTCGCGGAGCTGGACGTGGCGGAACCTCCGTTGATGGGGGGCACGAAGGGCAGTCATTTCCTCACGCGAAACCCGGCGCTGTGCGCGGCGCTGGCGGGCGGCGGGGTCTATGCCGAGGCGAGTGACGGTCGACCGGTGTTTCTGCTCCCCTATGGCCCGTATGCGCTGGTGGGCACCACCGATGTGCCGTTCGATGCCGACCCCGGCTCAGCGACGACGGACGAAGCGGAGCTTCAGTACCTGTTGGAGGCGGCCCGCATCGTCTTTCCCCACGTCCGGCTCACGCACCGCGATATCGACCTGCATTACTGTGGCGTGCGGCCGTTGCCGAGAACCTCCGCGGCCCAGACGGCCTCCATCACGCGGCGGCACATTCTGCACGTGACCGATGCGCCGGAAGCGCCGATCGTGTCGATCATCGGCGGCAAGCTCACGACCTGCCGGTCGTTGGCGGAAGAAGCCGTTGCGCTCGTGCTCTCCAGGCTCCGGTTGCCCGTCCAGCGCAACTCGCGTGAACGCGTGATCCCGGGCGGTGAGTGTTTCCCGGATTCGCCGGCGGGCGTGCGGGCGGCACAGTCGCAACTCGCCCAAGAGCTGCAGTTGACCACGGCGCAGGTGGCCGACGTGTGGCAACTGTGCGGGACCCGGGCGGCGGAGATGCTTGCGCCCCTGCCGGGCGACCCGCCAGACCGGTCCGGCCAAGACTGCCTGGTGGACACCCACTTGCCCCTGACGTTCGTGCGGCGCGTACTGCGCGACGAGTGGTGTACGCAGTTGGAGGATGTGGTGGAGCGGCGCTTGATGCTGCTGTATCGGCCCGATCTCTCGCACGCCTGCCTGCGGCAGCTGGCAAGGCTGATGGCGGACGAAGGACTGTTGAAGAGCGAGCAGGTGGATGGCGCGGTGGCCCGGTGCCGACAGCGGTTGAAGGCCTCCTTCGGTCGCACGGTCTGATCCCGCCCGGCGAGGCCGCCGCGGGCCGGGGACCAGCCGCTCGGTCGCCCCCCCGGGGCGCTCGGCCGGTCAGGGCGGGCCGATGCAGACCAGTTGTCTCGTGGTCCGAATCAGGAGTCGGTTGCCGGCGATGGCGGGCGTGGCCATGACGATTTCGTGCATGTCGTTCTCGGCCAGTTGCTCGAACGCCGGACCCGTCTTGATCACACGCACCTTTCCCGACTCGTCCGCCAGATAGAGATGTGACGGCGTGCCCACCGCGGATGCGGAATAGGTCGCTCGGCCACCCACACGCTGTTCATAGACCTCGCTGCCGTCCCGGACGTTCGTGACCGTCAGCCGCCCGTTGTCGTTGCAGGTATACAGGTAGTCGCCGACGACAATGGGCGTGGGGATGTACGAGCCACGTTGCGGGTGATACCAGACGAGACCGGTGGGCAGTCCCTCCGGTTCATCGGACTGGCCGCTTGCAGATGCTGCTGCGGAACCCGGAACGTTCGCGACATCGTCCCGCGGCGTGATGTCGCCGCGCGCGGACGGCGCCACCGCATACGTTGGGCTGCGGCCGTGCCCGTTGGTCAACAGCACCAGTCCGTGCGCAAACAAGGGGGTGGGCACCGGGATGTCGCCGCCGCCGCTGAGATGCCAGAGCCGTTCGCCGGTGAAGAAATCGTACGCCGCCATCTCCTGATAGCCGTTGCAGACAATCTGCGTGTGGCCATCCGCCTGCACGATCAGAGGCGTGGACCAGGTGGTCACGTCGCTGCGCGGGATGCGGCGGACTTCGACGCCGTCGGCCAGTCGGAGAACGGCGACGAACGAGGCGTTGATGCAGTCACACTGCACGACCACATACTGGTCATGAATCACGGGCGAACTCGCCAGGCCCCACTCGTATTGTTCGGCATAGTGGGGCCCCGCGTGCAGGCGGCCGAAACCGGTCTTCCAGACGACGTCGCCGGCCGTATCGAAACAGCACAGGCCCTCCGCGCCGAAGAACGCCACGATGTACCGGCCATCGGTCGCGGGCGTGCAGTTGGCGTGGGTCGCCTTCAGGTGCCGTTTCCTCAACGGCGGCCCGAACGCCGCTTCCCGCCGCCAGGCTTGCTGACCGGTCGCGAGGTCGTAGGCGTGCAACTGCCAGGACCACGCGCCGGTGTCTTCAGCGGACTCGCCCGTGCCGCCCAACCAGCCGGTGCCCACGGTCGGCTCCGCCTCCTCGGCGCTGACCGCGGTGGTCAGGTACACGCGATCGCCCCACACGATGGGAGACGAGTGGGCGAGCCCGGCGATCGGCATCTTCCACTGGATGTTCTCGCCCGTGTCGACGTTCCACCGGGTGGGCGGGCTGCCCGACCCGATCCCGGCCGCGCCCCGCCCGCGGAACTGCGGCCAGTTGTCATCCGCGCCTGCCGCGGCGGCACACCACAGCACGACGACCATGGCCGTCAGAGACTGTCGAGTCAATCGCATTGGGGTCACTCCCACGCGTGCATTATTCCGCGCCGTGCCCGGCGAGGAAACAGGCATCGCCGGCCGGCACGACGAAATCCGTACCTGAAACCGCCCTCGTCACGTCGAGCCGAGGCGCCGTCACAGTGACCGCCACATCCCGATCGGTCGGATTGACGATCACCAGGCCGTGCGTGAACAGCCGCGAGTAGGTTCCGGGTGCATAGCGATCGCTCTGGCACGCCTGCAACGGCGCTCCGAGATCGAGATCGTATTCGGGCAGCCACCACAGCTGGCCGTGCAGGCAATCGCCTCGGTCGAATCCGAAATAGCCGCCGTCCAGCAGCAGCGACGTGGCCAGGCCCAGCCGGCTGCGACGGCGATCGTTGCTCGACAACCGCCATTGCCACGCCGCCAGGAATTGAGTCCGCTTGTCCGCCCGCACATCCACGGCGATGAGGTGATACGGTTCGCGGCCTTGGACCTGGCCGAGGGTGCGACGATACCCGTCCCACAAGTCCTGCCATTGCGCGCTGCCGAACTGGTCGCCCAGTGCGTTCTCATGCATGCATCCGTTGGCATACCGGAAGTACGGGCAGTCATCCGGCCACGGATCGCCGGCGTTGCCGACGAGGATCGCGTGCGGGAACTGCGCGCGCAGGCTGTTCAGCAGGAACAGCATGGCTTCTTGCCACGCCTGCGTGTCCTGCCCGTCGTGCCTTCCGTCCTTGTTCACGTCCTGCTCGTCCGGCTCGCTTGGCCACAAGCAATCCAACAGGAGCCCGTTGTAGCCGCCCGGCGTGAGGCATTCGCGCTGGACGTAGTCCAGCACATGCCTGGGCCAGGCGTAGTCCTGGGTGTACGCGTTCATCAGGTTCCCGCCCCAGTGCGGCACGATCAGCGTCCCATCCGCGCGCCGCGCGAACCAATCGTCCGCTCCCTCGGACGGCACGCCCGGCGCGAGGCCGCCGTTCGGGCCCTGCAGCGGCACCCAGGCCAGGATCTTGATGCGCGGATTGATCTGACGCATCCTCGCCAGCGACAGCCGCCCGTGTTGCACCAGGTCGTGATTCAGGATCAGCAGGTTCCATTGCGCGAGCCGCTCTTCCTTCTGCGCGACGCGCCCTTCGCGGAAGTCCAGGTGGAAGTAGTTCATCAGCCGCGGCTCGCGCCGGATGACGCGGCCGGTAGGCGGCACTTGCCAGCCGCGACCGGCCTGGACCGGCTCGCGGTCGGTCGGCACGCCGTCCGGTACGGCGGCCGGCCAATGCGCGCGCGTGTCCGGTCGCCAATCGGCCGGCAGGGCGGCCGACCAGGTCTCGTATTCCCGCAGGCAATCCTCGTCACTGACGTACTTCTTCCACACCAGTCGGCCGCGAAAGCCGTACTGCCGGCCGGTCGCGACGCGGTGAATCACATACTGGAAATCCCACGCCGGCCGCCGCACCTGGTCGCCGACCTTGAATTTGAACAGGCTGAACCGGATCTCGTCCTCCTCGGAGAAAGCGCGGTCGAACATGAGCATCAAGGTCATCCCCTGTTCCGCGCGGCCGAAGTAGAAGGGCCGCGTGAACCGGGGATACTCGTAGCTCCAGACGTTCAACTTGATGTTGTGGTCCGCATCGTACTCCAGCGCCGGCGCGGCGGCATGGCGATACGTGCCGCCTCCCACGTAGTCCGGGTGACCCGCCGGCGCGTCCGCCGCGATCCAGCGCTCGGCCTCGCCCGGTCCCGCCAGGCCGCGGAAGTGCAGCGCGACGTCGTCCACGTTGTTCATGTAGTCGGCCCAGAAGAGCAGCGCGTAACGGCGGTCGCCAAAGCGGTTCGCGTCGTACGGCCGACAACTGAACTCGAAGTCGATGTAATGCGGCGGCACGACCGTGTACTGCATCGTGCTCTCGAGCGACCAGGGATCGTCCGTGTGCCTGCGCACCAGCACCACGGCGTTCGGATCGACCGATCGGTACAGCCGATAGATGCCGTGGCGCGGCGCGAAGTAGCTGGCTGAGTCGTGGTGGCCGGAAATGATGTGCTCGAAATTGAGGCCGGCGGAAGACGGTGGATCGTTCGGATCAAACGCGTCGAATCCGGGGGCGTCCTTCGTGTTGAACAACCGGTCGACACCGCTCAGGATCTGAGGCGACTGGGTATTGTCGCGGAACTCAACGGCCAGGTCACCCACGTTCAATTCGACCGTCTCGACCGGCGCGCCGGTCTGCTGGTCATCCGCCGCGCAGCGCGTTGCGCAGCCGGCCGGCAGGAGGGCAACCATCGTCAGCAGCGCGGCCAGATGCGCTGCGGAGCACGCGCGAGGTCGCCTGGGCGGGAACTGTGGCATCACGGATCTCCCCTCTTGCGTCGGAAGACTGGGCTGCCTCGCCGTCCACGGACTCAGTGAGCTTCGGATCTGCCCAACGCCCTGCCGACGAGGCCGACTGACCGTCCCCGGCATTCTACCAGAGTGAGTTCGGCAATAGGATCACGGCAGCGCTGCGAGAGCGTCCACGTGCCTGATCGGCGGTCTCCCGCTTGGGTGCTGCATGGGCCGCCGGCCGCAGTGCAATGAAGCTGGCGCCCGGCGACGCTGCGCGGCGCCCGGCTGTGGTTGGCACGCCCAATTGCCGGGCCTACAATCACAGTCGGGTAGTTGCCGGATGCGGACCAGATCGGCAGTTGGCCGGGAGAGGACGTGGTTCGCGTCAGTATCCGACGAAAGGAGCGCACCGTGTACGTCCGACCCGTTCCTGTCCCTGCCTTGATGCTGGTCGCTGGAGCGCTCGTCTGGCTGAGCCCGTGCTGCGTCCGAGGCGGGTCGGGTGAGGACGCGGCGCCGCCGCCCACGCGCGCGCAGATCGAAGCGGACTGGTTGCGGCAGGACATCGTGCGGAGCGCCGCGGCGGTCGCGCCCGAGGAGGACGCGGTCGGCGGATGCGACGGAGTGAAGAACGGCGAGTGGGGTTTCCACACGGCGCTCGAAAGCGACCCCTGGTGGCAGATCGATCTGGGTGCCGTGCGGCCGGTGGACCGGATCGTGGTCTACAACCGCTGCGATCACACGGCCGGCCGCGCCGTGCACCTAGCGGTGTTGTTCTCCACGTGCGGAACGGACTTCCAGTTGGTCTATCGGCATGATGGCACGCTGTTCCTGGGGCAGTCGGATGGCGCGCCGTTGACGATCGCGCTCGGCGGCCGACCGGCTCGTTACGTCCGGCTGCAGGTGCCGGGCAACAACTGCCTGCACCTGGACGAGGTGGAGATCTACGCCGCGGACGCCGACCGGAACATCGCGCTCGGGCGGCCCGCGACGCAGAGCAGCGTCTGCGAATGGTCGACGCGCAAGGGGGCGGCCCACGGCGACAGCTATCCGACTCTGGAGGTCATCCAGCGAGGGCTGCGCTTGGCGGCGAACCTGCGGCAGTTGGCCGGCCGGTTGGAAGCGGCGTCGCCCGCGGCGCCGGGCCTGCACGGCGTGCTGGACGCGGAATCGGAAACGCTTCAGCAGGTCCAGGCGGCGGTCGAGCAGCTGCCGGCTGACGCGCCCGATGCCCGCCGGCGCGAGCTGTACATGCGGGCGCGTTTCGCGGTGCGCCGACTGGCGCTGGCCAACCCGCTGCTCGACTTCGACGATCTGATCCTGGTTCGGGGCGCGCCGGGCACGTGGTCGCACATGTCGGACCAGTACCTGGGCTGGTGGTCGCAGCCAGGTGGCGGACTCTACGTGCTGCATGATTTCAAGTCGGACCAGCCGCAGCTGCAGTGCCTGACCGGGAGTCTTCCGCCCGGCAACATCCTGCGTCCCGACATCTCGTATGACGGCCGGCGGATCCTGTTCGCCTGGTGCCGGCACTATCCGGGCCTGAGCGACTGGCCCGACAAGCTCGACAAGTCGCGTTTGCCGGAAGACTCCTTCTATCACTTGTACGAAGTGCAGATCGACGGCGGGGGGCTGCGTCAGTTGACGCGCGGCAAGTACAACGATTTCGACGGCCGGTACCTGCCCAACGGCGACATCGTATTCTGTTCCACGCGTCGCGGCCAGGCGATCCAGTGCAGCGCGGATTCCGCGGCCGCGACGTTGACGAACCCTGCGCTGCCGGAATCCTATGTCCGCTGCGGTGGCGGGCCTGAGCGGCCGTGTGCCGTGTACACGCTGCACGCGATGGATGCCGCCGGCCGGAACTTGCGGCCGATCTCGGCGTTCGAGATGTTCGAATGGACTCCCAGCATCGATGACCAGGGACGCATTCTCTACTCGCGCTGGGACTATGTCGATCGCTATGGGCAGAACAACATGGGGCTCTGGTCGACGCTGCCGGACGGCACGGGGGTGCAGGCGGTGTACGGCAACTTCACGCGCAACCCCGAGTGTTTCTTTGAAGCCCGTTCGATCCCGGGCTCGCGCAGGATCGTTTTCACCGCCTCCGGCCACCATTCGATCACCGCCGGCAGCCTGGTCCTGTTGGATACGCGGTACGGGCCCGACTCGGCCGCGGCGCTCACGCGATTGACCCCCGAGGTCCCGTTCCCCGAATCGGAAGGTCGCCCCGCGACCTACTATGCGAATCCGTATCCGCTCTCAGAGGACCATTATCTCGTGGCCTGGAGCGATCGCGCACTGCGTTTCCAAGGTGAGGTGAATGATACGGCCGCGCTGGGCGTGTATTTGTACGATGCGTTCGGCAACTTGAATCTCATCTACCGCGATCCCGCGCTGGGCAGTCAATACCCGCTGCCTGTGCGTCCGCGTCCGCGCCCGCCGGTGGTCGGTCAACAGGGAACGACGGTCGGCCAGGAAGCCCGGCTGTTGTTGTCGAACGTCGACGCGGGACTCGACGGCGTGGCGCCCGGTACGATCAAGCGACTGCGCGTGATCGGACTGCCGCTCAAGACGCATCCGACGATGGACGCGCCTTCGATCGGCGTGACCGGCCACGACAACGGGCGATATGTCCTGGGCACGGTCCCCGTCGAGTCGGACGGCTCCGCCTGGTTCCGCGTCCCGGCCGGTGTCACGCTGTACTTCCAGGCGTTGGACGAGTCGGGCATGGCGGTGCAGACGATGCGGAGCGGCATCTATTTGCAGCCGGGACAGACTCAGACTTGTATCGGCTGCCACGAGCCCCGCACGACGGCGCCAGCCAATCAGGTGGTACGGGCGGTGCGGCGCGAGCCGTCGTTGCTTACGCCCGGACCGGAAGGTTCCTGGCCGCTCGATTATGCGGCGCTCGTGCAACCGGTGCTCGATCAGCGCTGCGTCAGTTGCCACGCGCCTGCTGCGGAAGGCGCCGCGTTTGATCTGACACCCGCGCGTTCATACGACGCGCTGGTGAGCTATGGATCCCCCAGCCTCAAAGACCTGGTCATCCAGCGCTTTCACGAGCAGCGGTCCGTGGCAGGGCAATGCGAAGCGAGTATGAACCCCGTGCTCAAGCTGCTTCGACAAGGCCATTACGGCGTGCACCTCTCGCCCGACGACTGGGCGCGGCTGATCACCTGGATGGATACGCTGGGCCAGCGTGCTGGATCGTTCAGTATCGAGCAGGAGCGGCAGCTGCGTCAGTTCCGCGCGCAATTGGCCGACTTGCTGGCCGCTCCGGAGGACTGATATGACTTCCAGGTGAAAATCGAATAGCGACAGGTGGTGGTCGCGGCTCAGGGCACGGCCCTCGCATTTTTTCCTCTGATCCGAACTGGAGCTACATCATGAACGACCGTACGCGCATCCTGGCCACGGCCATATGGATTCTGCTTCCGACCGCCTGGTTGGTTGCTCAACAGTCACGGGCGCCCCAGGGGCTGGCGAGCGAACGATCACTTCCCAGTCGTTACGGGTATGTGGTGCAGGACATGTTGAAGCACTGCCAACCGCAGAAAGGTTTCTGGATCGATCTTGGGGCCGGCCAGGGTCAAGTCGCCCTGGAACTGATCGCAGCCACGGGCAATCCGGTGGTCATGGTGGATCCGGACGTCAAGGCGATGGCGAAGGGGTTGGCCGCTGCGCGCGAGAAACAGGTCGCGGATCGGTTGTTCGCCGTCGCGGGTACGGCCGAGTCCCTGCCGTTTCCGGACGACTCGGTCGATTTCGTGGCCAGTCGCGGGTCGATTTTCTTCTGGCAGGACCCGGTCCAGGGCCTGCGGGAGGTGTACCGCGTCTTGCGGCCGGGCGGCAAGGCGTACATTGGCGGCGGTGCGGGCAGCGGATACCCGGCCGAGGCGGTGGAGCAATTGATCCAAGGCCGCAAGGATCGGCTGCAGGGCGAGGATGCCGAGAAATGGCAGCGTTTCGTGGCGCTCCGCGAACCGGAGCAGATGCGGAAGTGGGCGACGGAGGCCGGGCTGGTCAGGTTCGACGTCCTGGGCACGGGAGCGATCTCGGCGGAAGACCCGCGCGTCGGCCAGGGTGTGTGGCTGATGTTCGAGAAGAAGATCCCGGTGATCCTGGACACGGACATTGGTGGAGATATTGACGACACGTGGGCCTTGGCGCTCCTGCTCAAGTCGCCGGAATTCGATGTCAAGCTGGTAGTGTCGGATCAGGGCGACACCGTCTACCGCGCCAAGGTCATCGCCAAGATCCTGGAGGTTGCGAATCGGACGGATATTCCCGTGGGGATTGGCGTGCGTCAGGAAGAGAGGGCCGGCCCGCAGGCACCGTGGGTCGCGGACTACGATCTGGAACGTTTTCCGGGCCAGGTGCATCAGGACGGGGTTGCGGCATTGATCGACACGATCATGAAGGCGCCCTCGCCGATCACTCTGATCTGCATCGGGCCGGTGCCCAACATCAAGGTCGCCCTGGAGCGGGAGCCTCGCATTGCCGAACGTGCGAAGTTCGTGGGCATGCATGGCAGCGTGCGGCTCGGCTACGATGGCAAGAAGACGCCCGACAAGGAGTGGAACGTGGTGGGCGACGTCGCGGCGTGCCGCAGCGCATTCACGGCCGCCTGGCCGATGACCATCACGCCGCTGGACACCTGCGGGCTCGTACGGCTCAAGGGTGAAAAATTCAATCGAATCGCGGGCTCATCGGATCCGCTGACCAAGGCCGTCCTCGAGAATTACAGGATCTGGCGGAAGGCGGGCAACCCGAACGCCAAGGAACCGGCGGAGGCGAGTTCCGTGCTGTACGACACCGTGGCGGTCTATCTGGCCATGGCGCACGATCTGGTCGTGCTGGAAGAACTGCCGATCGCCATCACCGACGACGGGTTCACCCGGATCGAACCGCAGGCGAAACGCGTCACCTGCGCCATGGCTTGGAAAGACCTGTCTCAATTCGAGGACTTCCTGGTGGATCGCTTCACGCGGGACCAGTGATCGCCGCCAGCCCGGGTTCATGGTGGGTTCACGACGGCCGCCCGTCACAGCGCCGGTCTGCGGCGGGCGGTCGAATCCGCCGTGCATGGATTGACGCGGCCCGTGACCGAGTGCGCTGTCCGCACAGGTGATGTAACGCGCCAAGCCCGTCGCCCACTTGCGAGAGGCGATCACTTGGATGATATTCTGCACACAGCGGATTCCGTTGGCCTGCCACACCAGGGAGGATCACCATGAGTCACGGTCTCTTGTACCGGGTAGGCGAGCTGCGGCGGCGGCGCGCCCCGCGCGCCGGCCGCGCCATGTCTGGACGCGCGACCCGCACACGGCGTTTGCTCGGCGAACGCCTGGAAGCGCGGCACCTCTTGACGCTCGGTTTGTCGGCCCCCATGTCGTTCTTCGTGGATGCCGGGCCGGACCTCACCGCCGACGAAGGCAGTGTGGTCACCGGCGTCGGATCGGTCAGTGATGTGGGATCACAGAATTGGTCGGCAACAGTGAACTACGGCGACGGTTCCGGTACCGCGCCTCTGGCAATCAACGCGGACCGCACCTTCCAGTGGAGCCACGTGTTCGCCGACAACGGCAGGTTCCCGGTGACGGTGACCGTGTCGATCAACGGCGACGAGCCGCTGGTAGCTGTTGATACCGTCGAAGTGGTCGTCCACAACGTGGCGCCGAGCCTCTTCGTATGCGGGCGAAGGACCGTCCCGGAAGGCAGCCTGCTGAGCATTCAGGACATGGGCATGTTCACGGACCCCGGCTTCACCTGGGCGGCAGGTGGTACGGCCGAGACGTTCAGATACAGCATCGATTGGGGTGACGGGTCCGCGCTGGACACGGGCGACGCGACCGTCGACATCCCCGGCGGTCCTGGAAGGCTGACGCGCGGCACGTTCGACGGCGCACACACGTATGTCGACGATGGCCAGTACACGGTCTTGCTGACGGTCCGAGACGATGACGACGGCGTCTCGGCGGCGCGCTGGGTGACCGTGGTCGTCACGAACGCTCCGCCGGTGATCACGGGCGCGACCTTGGACAAGAATGTCATCTTCGAAAGCGAGTCGGTGGTGCTGACCGGCACATTCACGGATGCGGGCGCCCATGATACGCACACGGCCGTGGTCGATTGGGGAGACGGTCAGGTGTCGAATGCCGTGATCGATCCGGCTGCACGCACCTTCACGGCGACACACCAGTATGTCGGCAGCCCTGCGACGACGCCGCCGCGATACCCGATCCGGGTAACGGTGCAGGACAACGGCGGCGCGACGGATACCGAGACTCTGTTGGTGACGGTCAACCCGGCACCGCCGGTGGTCCATGCCGGTCCGGACCAAGCGGCGAGTGAGGGGCAGAGCGTGGCGTTCTCCGGTTCGTTTACGGACCCGAGCGTGAACGACACCCATACGTTTCTCTGGGATTTCGGCGACGGCACCACGGATACCACATCCCTGACACCGACACACGTGTACGCGGATAATGGAACGTACACCGTGACGTTGACGGTGACGGACAGCACGCGCCTGTCGGCAAGTGACACGCTGACTGTCGTGGTGTCGAACGTGAGCCCGACGCTCACGGTGCCGGCCGCCCAGACCGTGGCCGAAGGTGCGTTGCTGAGCTTGCCGCAGATTGGCCAATTCACCGATCCGGGGTTCACGCGCGCGTCGGCCGGGATACACGAGACCTTCACCTACTCGATCGATTGGGGTGACGGGACGGCGGTCAACACGGGCAGCGTGACGGCGGTGGAGCAGGGCAGTGCGGGGGTCTTGACCAGCGGTTCGTTCGACGGCAGCCACACGTACGCCGACAACGGGACCTACTCGGTGACTGTGACGGTGGCGGATGACGACGGCGGCACGGCCAGCGCGAGCCTGCAAGTGGTGGTCACCAACGTGGCTCCCACGCTCCGGGTGATCGGCAATCAATCGGCGATCGTCGGTCAACCGCTCAGCCTCACCAACATCGGTACGTTCACGGACCCCGGGTTCGACAATGCCCTGAATCCAGGTCCGGAGAAGACCGAGACATTCACCTATTCGATCAATTGGGGCGATGGCTCACCGGCTTCGACCGGATCGGCCGGGATCGATCAGGCCGGGTCTCCGGGCGTGCTCACAACCGGTTCGTTTGACGGCAGCCACACCTACGCGTCGGAAGGCACCTTCCAGGTGATAGTGCGCGTCACGGACGATGATGGCGGTTTCGACGAGCAGTCGTTCGACGTGGTGGTGGCGGCGGAGGCTGAGCCGGAGGGCCGGGGCGGTGACGAGCTCCTGGACCGAAGATCAGCATCGGCAGGCGGCTCGGACGCGGAGCCGCCGGCGAGTGTGGCGGCTGCGGCGGCCACGGACGGTGCCCGCCCCAGAGCGGCGGAGAACGAAGCGCCGACCGTGTGGGGGCCCGGGAATCTGGCCATTGAGGAGGGGCCGTTCAGCGCATCTCCGTTGGCGCAGTTCCTGGACATGGATAGCAGCGGTCCCTTCGCCTACTCGATTGACTGGGGCGACGGCTCGCCCGCGACCACTGGGACCGCCCGCATCGAAGTGCCTGGGCCACCCAGCTTCGGATCGTTCGACGGCAGCCACATCTACGCCGATGATGGAGTATACGATCTGGCCGTGACGGTCATCGACGAGCAGGGGGCGGAGACCACCGAGGTGTTTGAAGTGACGGTCAGCAACGTGTTGCCGCAGCTCAAGGATGTCGTGGTGACCACACCGATCAGCGAGGGAGGCATCGCCACGCTTACCGGCACCATCGTGGACCCGGGCGCGGGAGACACGCACGTGCTGGTTGTTGCCTGGGGTGACGGAACGACCGACACCTTCCACTATGGCGCGGGGACCGCAGCATTTCGCGAAACATATCGGTACCGGAATAATCAGGCGCTGGATGCGCCCTACATCATCCAGCTGGCGCTGACAGACGATGACGCACCGGGCCACCCGACCACGGCGGAACTGCCGATCGTCGTCAAGAACATGCCACCCACGGCGGTCGATGACATCTACACGCACATCGGCGGTGGCGACCTGGTTGTGAGTGCCGAGCAGGGCGTGCTGGCGAACGACACGGATCCTGGCGAGGATCTGATCACCGTGCTTGCATACGGCGCGCCCACGGTGGGGACGCTGGTGGGGAATCCGGATGGTTCGTTCGTGTATACGCCGCCGAGCGCCGATTTCTCGGGGGTGGTGCGGTTCACCTATACGGCGGTAGACAGCGACGGAGCGGTCTCCGCGCGCGCGGCCACTGTCACGATCGACAGCGCTCTGCGCGGCAGCATCTCGGGGTTCGTCACCATACCGTTCGCCACCACGAGCTCAACGTTTTCGTCGATCGGCGTTCCCGGCGTGACGATCACGCTGACGGAACATGCCACGGGCCACGTCGTGAGGACCACGACGCTCACCGGTGACGACGGCTCGTACTACTTTGGCGGCCTGCGGGTCGGGACGTATACCGTGACGGAGACTCAACCGGCTGCCTTGATGCCCGGCGGCACGAATACGCATCAGGTCGTGGTCAATGCGGACGAGCCGCGGACCGGGGTGGATTTCGTGGACGGTTGGCTGCGCAACCAGACCATATCGATGCGCAATTACTTCGCCTCGGCGCCGCCGCTGGCCAGCCTGCTGACGCCGATCCATATCCGAGAGCTGATCGCACGTGGCGAAGAGCAAGCGGGTCGCGCGGCGCAAGCGGCCGCGATCCGTGCGGGTGGTTCGCAGACGACGGTCTTCATCACCGGTACGGCAGGCGACGATACGATCGAGCTGGCGGCCGGTCCGACGCATCACAAGGCATCCGTGAACGGCTATCCGTTCGTATTCAACGCGTCCGAGGTCGAGTCGTTCCAGATCGACGGTCTTGGCGGCCGTGACAGCATATCGCTTGTCGGGTCTCCTTCGGCCGACCTGGCCGTGCTGCGCCCTGTTCCCCACTCCAGCACGCTGCAATTGCCGGACTATACGCTGCGCGGGAGCGCCTACCTGGTGACGATCACCAACGTCGAAGACGTGACTGTCCGCGGGGGCGGCGGCTATGACCGCGCATACCTCTACGATTCGCCCGGCAATGACCTGCTTGAACTCAATGGCCCATCCGCGCGGCTCGCGTCATGGGGCACCAACGACTACTCGCTTGAGGTGATCGACTTCGACTGGGTCCAGGCATCGGGAACCGCGGGCGGCCGGAACTCCCTGCACCTCGACGGCGCCGTCGATTTCGTCTTCAGGATGGAAGGCGATTGGCTGAGTTGACGATGGACGTGCGGTCCCGACACGCGGACTCGATGGGACTCGGTTATCGCGCATCGCCTCGAGCCGCCGGAACCACGCGTCGTCGACGAGCGCTTCGCGGCCAAGCCGGCTCTCGCGGGTCTCGGGGCTGCTGCCGCGCGCGGCAGGGTGAGCCAACTGATCGGCGGACAGGCTGGTCGGCCAAGTGCCGCGCAGCACGACGTTGCGCAGCTCGGCGGCCGTGCGGTTCTTGTAGCGGAAGAACCCGAACAGGCGATGGCCCGCGGGTGCGACGGCATGTTCGTAGATTTCGGTACCATTGAGTATGCACGTTACCGATTGCTCGGCCATGCGGACGACCAGCGTGTTCCATTGACCGGCCTTCAAGGGAAGCGGCCGCGGTCCGCGTTGTGCCTCCGGGATCATCACCGCATTGTCGGGGCTCAACCCGCCCAGCGATACGTGGGGAATATCGGTGATCCAATGGAGCCGGACGCCGTCGGGTTCCAGCAGCAATGCGGTTCGGCCGAGCGCCGGGTGCACCATCTTCTCGCCCTGCTCGTAGAAGAACTCGTAGGACACCGTGTCGCCGCTCTGCAGCGGCCGATGGTAGGCGAGCCAGGATTGGACGGCCAGGTTCGGGTTGGTCGATTTCGTGCAGGGGCCGTGGAGCACGCTATCGGCCGCATACCAGACATAGTTCTGTTTGGGCGGGGCCAATGCGCCGGTGCTTTGCGCACCGGTCGTGAGGGGGCGCATCTGCCGCGCGAGGTTCTCCCGATACAGCGGCGACATCCATCCGTCCATGCGGTCGTCCTCGACGAGCTTGACTTCGCGCGGGATCTGCAGGTCGCCTGTCAGTCGCAGATTGCACCACGCCGTGCGGCGCGTGCAGCGGCCCAGCAACGCCAGCCACGGCGTGGTTGAGCCGGCCCGCACGTCTTCCCATACGACGGCACCGTTGCAGAGGTAGCTGGTCTTCTCCGGGCTGACGCGGATCGCCAGCCGGTTGAACGCGCCGACGACCAGTGGCGGGTTCGCCAGTTCCTGAGACTCGCGTTCGCCGATCGTCAGCACGCGTGCTTTTCCGCCGCGCGCCATGGGCTCAAACACGGCGCCGCCGTACTGGATGGCCGCCTCGTCCGCCTGGCCGCAATAGGCATCGACGCTCAGTTCAAAACGGCCGGCCAGCGGGCAGGCGAAATACAGCGGACTGACTTCGGGGCCGGTCAGGTGCACGATCATGCCGTCACGCTCGACCCACCAGCCCGGCCAGGTGCCCGCCTGGTTGCCGGACGTGAAGTAGTAGCCTCCCGGGTGCCAGAGCGCGAGGCCGGGGTCTGCGCCCGGGACGAGCGCGCCTCCGCACTGCCGCACCCGGTAGGATGCCAGATCGCGATGCAGATGGCTGACGAAGGACCGCTGATCGCTGCCGCTCACCTGGGCCGCCAGGAGGTCGGCCAACGCTTCACCCTGCGGGGCGAACCGGTCATCCTGCAGCCAGGCGCGGGCGATCAGGTAGGTCGGCCAGGCTTCCAGCTGCGACTGCCTGCCGGCCTGGGCGTTCTGCCGCAATGTCTCGACATACTCGGCAGCCTGTGGGGGCAGCTGGCTGCCGCGTTGGAGCGCGAGTGACACCAGGACGGACAGCGTGTTGCCCATGGGGGAATCCTTACACGCTTCTGCCGCTGCCACGGCCAGCTCCTCCAGCTTCCCGCACTCGGCGGCCGCGCTGACGATCAGCTCGGAGAAATGGATCACGCCATCGCGCGCCAGGGCGGTTTCGCGGCCGTGCGACGCGCCGCCGGTGTCCACCGCCACGCCGCCGTCAGGGAAGAAAACCTCAGGTGGTGCCTCGGTCGGCGCAAAGCACATCGCGTAGCGGGAAAGCGCCCCGGGCGCGCTCGGCAGCATCCACTGTTTGAGCACTTTGTACCGTTCTGCGGCCGGCAGCAGGCCCAACATGTGCACCGCGCGACACAAGTTGATCACATCCGGCAAACCGCCGCCGGCGTATCCCATGCGACCGCCCATGGTCGTGTGCTCGGCGGACTCCGCCAGCTGGGCCATGATGCCGTCCAGCTTCACACGCATCCCCGGCGCGGACGGGGCCTGCTCTTGCGCCGGCAGGCCGGCGGATTGCACCAGCGCGATCAAGACGCACGCAAGCCGTGTGGAACGTTGTGTCATCGCGGTTGAGCAGTCATTCAGTTGCGGCGAACCGCGGCATCCATCTGCTTGCGCCACTGGTAGACGCGTTGCCAGAGCGCCGCGTCCGCCGCGACCGGGTCGAACTGTGAAACATCGATGTCTTCGTACAACGCACGATGGTAGTCGGCGTCAAATGCCGGGTTGGGCGAGTTGGTCTGCACCTCCATGTCTTTGCGCCACTTCGCCAGGTGCGCCCGCATGCGGTCCACACGTTGCGGCTCGCTCGCTGCAAGATCGGTCGTCTCGTGGATGTCTTCGGCCAGGTTGAACAGCTCCACACGCTCGTCTTCGTAGTACTCGATGAGCTTCCAGTCGCCCTCGCGCACGGCCCCGGAGGGCTGGCTGCCCTGGTTGGTGTAATGGGGAGAGTGCCAGCAGAACACCCGCTGGGGCGCAGCGCTGTGTCCGACCAGCAGCCCGTAGAGGCTGACTCCATCCAGGCCGGACGGCGCCGGGCGGCCGACACACTCGAGCAGCGTCGGCAGCCAATCGGTGTTGACCACCGGGTCGTCAATCACGCGACCTGCGGGCACATGTCCCGGCCAGCGCATGATCGCCGGGATGCGCAGACCGCCTTCCTCCAGGAACCCCTTGCCGGCGCGGTAGGGTGCGTTATGCGTGATCCGCTGGTGGTTGGCCTCCGGCACGTGCAGCCCGCCGTTGTCCGACGTGAAGATCACGATCGTGTTGGCAGTCAAGTCCAGGGCATCGAGTCGGCGCAGCAGTTGACCGACCGTATCGTCCAGCGTCTCAATCACAGCCGCGTAGACCGGTTCGAACGTGCCCTGGTTCTTGGCCACCAGATGGTCCTTGGCCGAGTAAGGTATGTGCGGCGTATTGTGAGCCAGGTATACGAAGAAAGGCCGGTCGCGGTGCGCTTCGATGAACTGTTCGGCTTGCGCCGTGAGGTCATATTCGCCCTTGCCGCCTTCCGTGTCCGAGGGCGTGGTCACCGCTCGGCCCGGATGATAGAAATCAAAGCCCTGTTCGCGGGGTCCGAACCCGGCGCCGCCCAGATGCCACTTGCCGATGCACGCCGTGGCGTACCCGGCATCCCGCAAGTACTCGGCCAACGTCCGTTCCTCCAGCGGCAACTCCTGGCGGATGACCGGATGCAACAGGCGCTGCGGCGGACAGTCGGGCCGGCCGGGCAGGTAGGTGGTCAGGTGCAGCCGCGCCGGGTTCTTGCCCGACATGATTGCGGCGCGGGATGCCGAGCAGATGGGCAGGGCCGCGTACGCGGAGGTCAGCCGTACACCATCGGCGGCGAGGCGGTCGAGATTGGGCGTGTGATGCTCGGTCCGCCCGTAGCAGGCCAGGTCGTTGATGCCCAGGTCGTCCGTCAGGATGAAGACGATGTTCGGCATCGCGGGCGCGGTACGTTCGGCGCCCTGCAGCGCGGCGGGCAGAAGACATAAAGGCAGCGCGAGGCAGAGCGAGAGGCGCTTCATGGGACGGTCTCCGAAACAAGCGCGACTTCCAAGATGTCCAGGCCGCTCGGCGCGGGCGTGGTCGCGCCGAGGCGACTGTATTATACAAGGCTTCGGGTCCGGCAATACGGGTGGAACGGTGTCCGCCACGCCGACACGGGCGGAGCCGGCGGCAGGCGGCCGTTCACGCCGTCGGGATGCGTGCTTCACGAGCCCGACGATCGCGCCCGGGCTCTAAATCTCTTTCCAGTCGGTACCGGGCACCGGGGCCGGGTAGCGGCCCTGGGCATCGGCCTGCACGGGCGCCGGGCTGTTCTCGGTCAGCTGCGCGACGTGCGGGCAGAACTCGAATGTCGAGGACATCGCCTCGTCCCAGGTGATGACCTTTCCGGTGTGCACGGCGGCCCGGCCCATGATCGCGCCCAGGTTGGACAGGGCGGCGCGGCGCGCCTCGTTGTGCGGCTTGTCGTTGCGGATCGCGTCCAACAGCACGTCCCATTCCGCCTGCCAGGGATTCACTTTTTCCTGAGGCGCGGTCCAGGCCACGTTGTCCCTGGTCATCCGCTGGTCTTTGTAGATCTTGGATGACGGCGCGTGAATGTTCCCGGAGAACTCGCCGGCGCACTTGGTCCCGTGCACGTACGTCACGAAATCGTTGAAGCAGCCGGGGATGTAGCGGCCGGTTACCAGCGCCTTCGTGCCGTCGGCGAACGTGTACTCGATCGAGTAGCTGTCCAGGTTCTGGCTGCAGTCGGTGCTGCCGGCGAAACGTCCGCCGACGCCATGCGCGCTGACCGGCCAGTCATCCTTGATCCAGAAGCATTCGTCGATCTGATGGATCATCAGTTCGATGAAGACCCCGCCCGACGACCACAGGAACTCGTACGGATGGCCGGGATAGAGCTGCCACATGAGTTCGCTCTGGCCGCCCGGAAACGGCCCCATCAGGTACCCGGAATCCATGCGGTAGGCGCGGATGAGCTGGATATCGCCCATGGCTCCGTCGCGGATCTGCTGGATCATCGCCTGCCGCGCGGAGGAGTGGCGGGCCATGAGTCCGGCGCCGATCTTCAGGTTCTTCTTCTCAGCCGCCTCGCCGGCGCGGAGGATCTTCTGGACGCCGCCCGGGTCCGGCGCGAAGTCCTTTTCCATGAACACATGCACACCCTTCTCGACGGCGTATTCCAGGTGGACCGCACGGAACCCGGCATGCGTGGTGAGCATGGCGACGTCGCCTGGTCGCAGGCAGTCGATCGCCTTGCGATACGCATCGAAGCCGACGAACTGCCGCTCTTTCGGTACATCGACTCTGTCGCCCAGGATATCCGTCAGGGCCTGGCGTTTCTCTTCGATGCGGGCGGGCAACAGATCCGCCATGGCCACCAGCTTGACGGGCCCATTAGATCGTCCGCCCTGCTGGTCGTCCAGCACGAGTCCGCCCACGTTCATGGCGTTGGCAACCGCGCCGCTGCCCCGGCCCCCACAGCCGATCAGCGCCAATTGGATCGTATTGTCCTCGCCGGCGAAAACGCGAGGGATCGCCACGCCTGCCAGGGCGGATGCGGCGGCCACTCGGACCGTATTCTTGAGGAACTCACGGCGCGGCGTGACCTGCTGTTCATGCGTACTCATGGTGACTGTGCCTCCACGGTGGATCGGACCGATTCGTCGCGCGAGATGTGCGACGATCACTGCCAGTCATTCTACTCGATTCCGCGACGCCGAATAACCGGCGTCCGAAGACTCGTCGCCGGGGCGCGGCGGAGGCCGGATCCCGGTCCGGCGAGGTGGAATTGACGACCGTAGCGGCACGCTGTCTGATAGAGGCCATGATGGACGGCCGGGAGTGGGGACGCCGTTGGCTCCGCCGAACGCGAGGCGGTCGCGGAACGAACACCGGCACTTCCTTGAGGTACTCGCGGACCATGTCGCAGCACGCTCACGATGTCGTCGGCTTGGGGGTCATCGCAGTCGATGAGATGCTCTACGTCGACAGCTATCCGCCGGCCGACGGCAAGAAGTTCCTGACGGGCCGTCGACGGCAGGGAGGGGGGAACACGAGCTGCGCGTTGGCGGCCGCCGCCCGGCTCGGGTCGCGTTGTGCCATGCTGGGCCGACTGGGCGACGATGAGCTGTCGCGATTCGCGCGGGAGCACTTGGCGCGCGCCGGCGTCGATCTGTCGCATCTCCTGCACGATGCGCGCTGCGGTCCGATCTATGCCTTGATCGTGGTGTCTGCGGACACCGGCTCGCGCGCCATTTTCGTGGATCCGTCGAGCGTCAGGCCGCTGGAGCCGGAGGAGCTGCGTCCCGAGTGGTTTCAGGGCGCCAAGGTCTTGATGATCGATCACTTGTATCCCGCCGCCATCTTGCCGGCGATCCGGTTGGCGCGCCCACTGGGCCTGCAGGTGGTCTCGGACATCGAGCTGGAGATCCCCGAGTTGGCCGAGATCCGCGGGGGTATCGACCATTTCATTTGCAGTATGGAATTCGCGCTGCCGTACACCGGCCAGGGTGATCCGCGCGCTGCCTGCGAGATGCTGAGCTGCTCGGCCCCGCACCAGACCGTCGTCGTCACTGCCGGCAACGACGGGTGCTACTGGCGCGGCCGCGACGCGCCGGCGGTGAAGCATGTGCCGGCCCATCGGATCGAACCGGTCGATACGACAGGCTGTGGCGATGTATTCCACGGCGCGTTCTGCCATGGGCTTGCGGAAGGGTGGGGCGTCGAACGCATCGTCCAGTTTGCCAACGCGGCCGCGGCGGTCAAAGCCACACGGACGGGCGGCTGGGCCGCGGTGCCCAGCCAGGAAGATGTCGTGGCGATGTATGATATGAAGGCTTGTAGTCCCGCACCCCGACTTGTGCGTCGGGGAGAAGAGGAGTGTGGAGACGTTGACGAGCCAGTCTGATTCTGACAGTGCCTAACGGAGGTAAACCACCGTGAGCGATCAAACGGAAAGAGCGCCCAAGATTGGGATCGTGTCCAACAGCATCGGAGCGTTCAGTGGCCGCGCGAAGGAAACGGCCGAGCACCAGATCCGGGCGTTGCTGGACGATCTCAAGAAGGAGCACGCGGTCAGCGACGATTCGTTCATGTTCCCGCGACGGGTCTTCGGGCCTACGGAAGCCGCCGCCGTGGCGGATCGGTTCGCTGCCGAGCAGGTCGACGCCTACGTCGTGCTCGACAGCGCCTTTCCCAACGGCAACGCGTTCCTGACACTGGCCATCCATCCGTCTCTGAGCCGGCTGCCGCTGATCCTCACCGCGCCGCCGGAGATCGACCTGGGCGACCGGGAATGGACCAGCAACGCATACTGCGGCTTGATCATGAACAACTACGTGAGCAAGCAGATCGACCGGCCGGTCTTCACGCTCGCCGGGTGGCCCAGCGACCCGGCCTATGGGCGGCGGTTCCGCCAGTTGCTGAGCGTGGCGCGCACGGTCCGGGAGCTGCGCCGCGACCTGCTGGGCCGGTTCGGCGACGCGCCCGGCGGGTTCCACTGCGCGAACGGCAACCGGTTGGCCTACGCGCGGCTGTTCGGCACGCGGATCGAAACCGTCGATTTCTCGGCAGTGCTCAAGACGTACGAGACAGGCCAGGCCAGCGGCTATCTCGGCGATGTGACATTCGCGCAGGCGGATGTGGACCAGACGTATGAGCGGATGGTCAACGGCCGGGAATTGCTGACCGCCGCCGAGAAGGTGCGCAAGGGCGCTCGGCTGTATCACGCCTTCAAGGCGCTGATCGACGCGAACGGGTTCACCTCCGCCGCGTTCCGCTGCTGGCCGGAAGTGATGCAAATCGAGGACATGGCTGCCTGCCTGTCCATTGGCTGGCTGCTGTCCGAGCGCGTCGTGCGCGCGGCGGCTTGTGAAGGCGACTGGCCGACCGCCGTGTGCCAGAGCATGGGCAGCCTGTTGTCGGGTCAACCGGCCGCGTGTTTGGATTTCATCAACCAGGTCGGCGCTCAGCACGTGGTCCAACTGGCACATTGCGGCGTCGGTATCCCATGCTTGATGGAGGACGGCAAGCTCGGAGAGATCAGCCCGGACCGTCAGGCGGGTGTGCTCATGGGTCCGACATGCATCGGTCAGTTCCGTTATGGGACGAAGACCGGCATCAGCATGATCCAGGACCGTGACGGCAAGTTCAAGATGCTCGTGTTCACCGGCGAAAGCAGGCCGGACACGCGGCAGGGCCTGCTGGTGGCCGCGGCCGATGTGGAAGTCGCGCAACCGGAGAAACTGAACCGGCTGATCCTCACGCACGGGTTCGCCCATCACCTGGCCGTTGCGATGGGCGACATCAGCCAGGAACTGAAGCTGCTGTGCGAGTTCTACGGGATCGAGTATGTGAACCCGGACGAGGCGTGACGAGCATGTCGCCGAGGACGCCACGAAACCGCGTCCTCTGCACGCTCGACGGGCGCCAGGCCGATCGCGTGCGGTGCGACACGGGCGGTACGAATGATCGATGACTAGCCATTATGGACGGGCGGTGGCTGACTATGGGTCTCTACTTGTCGACGCTGGATTGGGTCATTGCAGTATTCTCGGTCATTGCGAGCGTGTCCTTGGGGACCGCTCTGGCGCTGCGGATGAAAGCGGGGCGGGACAGCGACAGCTTCTTCCTGGCCGGCCGGAAGATGATCTGGCCGATTATCGGGGCGTCGTTCTTTGCCACGAATATCGGCGCTGAGCATCTGGTAGCGCTGTCGGGCGACGCCTTTAAGTACGGACTGGGCGCGGGCACGATCGAGTTCACCGGCATCCTCAGCATGGGGTTCGCCGCCGCTTTCATGTACCCGTACTACGTCCGGCAGCGGGTGTTCACGATCCCGCAGTTCGTCGAATTGCGGTTCACGCCGTCGGCGCGGTACGTATACGCGGGTTTCATGCTGCTGATCACGATCATGAGCAAGATGGCGCTGCAGCTGTATATCGGGTCCTACGTGCTGGCGAAATTGTCCGGGTGGGACCTGATGACCACCGTGGTCCTCCTGGGCGCGTTCACCGCCGCCATCACGATCGTGGGCGGCTTTGCCACGGTGGCCTACACCGACACGATTCAGACCGTCATTATGATCGCGGGTTGCACGGCCATGACGCTGATCGGTCTGCATGAGGTTGGGGGTTGGAGCGAGTTGGCCAGGAAAGTCCCCGAGGCGATCCACATCGCCAAGCCATACAACGATCCGGACTATCCGTTCTGGGGCATCATGATGGCGGGCTTCTACGCCGGCGTCTTCTATTGGGGGATCGACCAGACCAATGTACAACGGGTGCTGGGGGCGAAAGATGTCAACCACGCGCGCTGGGGCACCATGTTCGCCATCCTGCTGAAGCTGGCGCCGGTGTTCATCTTCGCACTGCCCGGCGTGATTGCGTTGGCCCTGTACCCGGAGGGGCATTACAAGGATACGTTCATCACGATGTTGAACAATCTGCTGCCCAGCGGACTGCGTGGCATGGTGGTCGCCGCGCTGATGGCGGCCATCATTTCGTCGCTCGATGGCGCGATGAACTCGATGTCCACCCTGGTCGTGGCTGATTTCGTGGTGCCCTGGCGGCCGAATACGAGCGAGCGGGTGCGCGTCCTGCTGGGACGGGTGACCATCGCGGTCGGTACCGTACTGGGCATGGGGGCGGCCTACCTGGTGTACCGGACGGAGGAGGGGATTTTCAAGTACTTCCAGACGCTGGGAGCCTACCTGTTCCTGCCGTTCACCCCCGCGCTGATCTTCGGGATCCTCAGCAAACGCATCACGGCGGCAGGGGCCGGCTGGTCGGTCCTGGTCGGCACGTGCATTTCCGGCCTGCTGATGGCCGACGAGCTGATGACAGTCGAACTCCGCCAGCGGTGCTTCCCCTGGCTGCACGACTACTGGTTCCTCAACAACTATGCCTATCGCGGCGCCTGGGGATTCTTGATCATCACGGCCGTGCTGGTGAGCGTGTCCGCGATCACCGCCAAGACCGCGCCCGAGAAGCTCCAGCAGACGACCGTGGACTGGAGCCGCAAGACGGAAGCATTCGCCGGCCTGGCCGATTGGCGGCTGCAACTGGCACTGTTGACCGTGGTGACCATCGCCCTGTACGCCTGGTTGTGGTAGCGCCCGCTTGCGGCGTTCGAAGATCGGGCCGCGCTCGCGTCACCCGCCGCGCGCCACAGGAGTGCGATCCTCCGATGGTTGCTTGCCCGGCTCGTTGATCCGCGGTCATGGACACTCAATGGGTCGGCGCGTAAGATGGCGACATCTCGATCATTGTGCGGTAAGAGGGCGGGAGAGTATGGTATGCGCTTGAGAATCATTGCCCGGATGATCATCTCTCTTGTGCTCGGGATCGCTCTGTTGTGCTGCACCGGCGTGGCATGGGCGGCGGATGGCGTGCCCGACCTCGGATCCGTCGACCTGCAGGCTGCCGACGTGACGCTGGTCCAGGAGATCGACTGCGCGCAGGACAACGAAGACCTCTTGTTCCTGGAGTATCCGGCCGGCGTCAGCGCGGTGGAGACGGTGTTGGGAGTGCCCTGCCGCGTGTTGCCGAACGCGGCGGGAGACGCGAAGTACTTCGCCTATCGGATCGGCGAAGGCAAGGGGCTCGAGGCCGGCGCGTGTTATGTCCTATGCGTCGAGTATCCGGAAGACCGCAGCCGCACGATGTATCTGTGCAATTGGGGCTGCGAGACGGCCTTGGGGTTCGCGACGGGCGAGTCGCTGGGCGATGTCTGCTATGGCAAGTATGTGCCCAACAACTCCGAGTCGCTCGAGTACCCGCTATCCGAGCGGTTCGAGACATGGACACAGCTGTTCTATCTCCACGACCGGTTCCCGGAGATCAAACGTCCGCGCGGGCTGGGGCCGCGGCCGCTCACGCCGGCCGACGGCTTCTGGTTCATCGTGGCCCAGCCGGCAGCGTTCCAGGACCCGCTCGGGGCCGGATCGGCGGTGTCGAAGATCCGTCTCTACCAGGTGCGGAACCCGGCGGCGCTGACGCTGTCGATTCCGTTCCCGCCCGAGGGGCTCCCGCGCCGGCACATCTTCTCGCGCGAGGAGATGGCGGACGGCGTGGTCGCGTCCGGGCACAAACCGGAGGAGCAGCGCGAGACGCTCCGCGGCGTCCGGGATTTCGCCGACTGGTACGAGTACAAGATGCGCATCATGGAGTACCTGGGCATCGACACCTATGCGCAAGATCTGCTGGAATTCGGCCACAACCAGGGCTGGGACTCGTCCGAGGGAGGCGGCAATGACTGGGTGTATCAGTCGCCGTATCCCGGCCTTTGGGCGGAGATCCTCGGCCGCGCCGCCAGGCATCACCTGAGCGTCCTCCCGTATTATGAATATCGTGGCAGCATCGGCGGCAACAAGTCGTTGGCCCTCGGGCCGCAGCACCGTTGCCGGAGGCTGGATGGCGGCGACACCTACACGCACATCACGTGGTGCGAAGGGAATAACGCCGACATCATCGACCCCGACACGCTCGCCGACGCGAAGAAAGTGCTCGACATTTCGCTTGTGAAATACAAAGACCAGGCGACGTTCCTCGGCGCGTGGTTCCGCCACCGGCCGACAGCGATGCCGATCAGTTTCAATGATGGGGACCTGCGCGCGTTTGTCGAGGAGGCTCATGGCGGCCGCCGCATCACGCGCTCGCACCTCCAGGCCGACAAGCAGCTGCTCGACCGATATTATCAGTGGTGGTTCACGAAGCGCTGCCAGTTCTTCGAATCCCTGCGCGATCATCTGCGCGCCCAGATCGGCCCGGAGGCATTCCTGCTGTACACAAACGATACCAGCGAACCCGGCCGGTCCCTGCCGCAGTCCATCACGGGCGCTGGGAAGAAGGACGGCTGGCAGTGGAAGCAGGTGGTGGTGAACCGGGACATGCCCGTGTGGGAGACGATCCTCGCGGATGCGACCAGGTACCCGTGGGTCAAGCCGTACGACTTCCAGGAAGTGGTGGACCAGGACATGCACCTGCGCGGTTTGCAGTGTTTCGCCGAGAATTGGGGTGATTGGGAAGTCGCCCACGCGACGCCGCCCGACGATCCCCAGACCTATCGCGACGTGGACGGCGTCATGCTCAGCTACACCTATAACCGGCTCTACACGGTCTCCTCGCCGCGCACGTTCGAGCCCTACCGGACGAAGTCCGGCCTGTCGATCATGCGCCACTACTCGCTCAACGAGAACGAGATGAGCGTGGACGGCGACGATATCCTCGGTTACTTCATCTGCGATGTGGAACGCGCTGGACCATACTCGATGCTGGCCGAGGCCCGCGCAGTGGCTTATGGCGACCCGTACTACCTGGGATCGCTGACCGGCAACAGCAACAAGCGCGGCTTCCCCCGCTATGTGCGGCGATTCCACGCGGCGTTCCTCGCCTTGCCCGCGCTGCCCAGCACGATCCTTCCCGGCGCAACGCCGGACCCGGAAGTCGTCGTGCGGACCATCCCGACCGGGACGCATGGAACCTATCTTGCGATCGTGAACACCGGCTTTCACGCGAAAGAGGACCTGGCGGTCACCGTCCCGCCCGGCGCGGTCCGTGATGCGGTGACCGGCGAGCGTCTGGCCGCGGCCGATGGCAAGCTCACGCTCGCGCTCGACCCGGCGGAACTGCGCACGCTGGTCGTCGGGCCGTAGGGTCGATATGGGGCGGTTCAGCGTCCGAGTGCCGCGCGCGGGGGAGCGGTTACTCAGCGCTTTCCTCCAACAGCTGATCGCCCACTTGGGCAATCCAGTCGCGCGTCCAGGTGACGGCTTCCAGGCCGACATCCACGTTCGGCGTGGCCAGGAAGATCATGCCCTTGATGCGCCCGGCCTTGAGCCACTGGTAGCCGAGCTCGGTCTGCCGCTGCATCAGCTCCACCGGTAGCGGCTGCTGGTCGTGGAAATCGTACATGTAGCAGCCCAGGAAGATCGGTTGGTCCGCGACGAGCTTCTCAAGCTTGATCAGGTTCTGTTCCAGATCCGGCAAGTCGGCGGGGCGCCAGGTCCAGAGGCAGACCTGATCCACTTCGGCCAGGTGCGCTTTGGCGCGCAGCGAGATCTGGCCCGTGTAGATGACGGCCATGATCGGCAGCTGCGCACCGCGCACCGTCCGTTGGCGCAAGGCGTGTAGTTCTGGAGGCGACAAGGACGCGTCGAACGGCACGATGTCGGCTGACGAGGCGCGCGCTTCCTCCTCCGGATCCGCGCCCGGTCCGAGGCTGTTCGTGTGGAAGAAGTCGTCCAAGATGAATCCGACAATGTTGGCATGCGCTTCGGCGAGTTGGTAGACCTGGTCCCGTTCGTCCCCCGACGTTGTGCCACCGGCTCCGACGAGCGACCAGTATACGCGGTCGAGCGCCTGGAAGGGCGTGAAGTAGGCCTCAAACGGCGGCGCCGGTATCTCTCCATACCGCACGAAGATCATGTTGCGGATGCCGAGCAGGTTGGCGGCCGCTACCGGCTCGATCGTGGATTTCCTGGACAGGTTGGCCAGGTAGCTCTGGTTGTAGACGCCCGCGGGATGCCCCCAGATCCAGAGCCGATCGCGAACCGTTTCGCGGCGCTGTGCCGGCGCCGGCCCTTGCGCGGCGCCCGGGCCACGATCGTCATCCGATCTGCACAGCCGGCAGCCGAAGACGCCCCCGGCCATCCGGCTCGTGTGAGCCTGGAACTTGATCGTGATCTTCTCTTTGCCTTGCGTGAGCTCCAGCGGCAGACGATACACCTCGTCGTAAAACATGCCCGGTTTGTTGTTGTCGAGCTTCTGGGTGGCGATCAACCGGTCGTCGACCAGCAGATCGAACTCGCGCCCGCCGGAGTCGCTGCCCCAGTAGGTCACGTGCAGCTCTAAGGGCGTGTCGGGCAGCGTCTTCATGTCCCACGAGAACCAGCCGCCATCTGTCGCGTGTCGCCACTTTCCCTCGCCGGCATACGTCTGTTCGCCTCGCACGTGATGATCACGCTCGCTCTGCTCGTCCGCGGGTACCACGCGGTCGACTGTCCGCGCCGCCAGCCGTGCTTCGGCCTCCTGCCGCTCCTGCCATTGGGCGGTGGTCAGGGCGTCCCAATAGACGACATAGGCACGGTTCTCGTGGACCCGGTACATCGGCTCCAGAACGACATCATCGCCCTCGAGTGTCACATAGAGTCGCAGCGCCCGAGGCGAGATCGCGAAGGTGCATGGCTTGCCCGGCACCGGGGACGGCAGGGCGGCCCATTCGCGGTCATCGGCCACCAACACCGGGCAGCCCGCGGCTCGCGCGCGGCTGTCGTCCACGACGGCGCACAGCACGTGGGGGCCGAACAGGAACGCTTTGCGCTGCGGGTTGTCGTGGAACGCTTCCGTGCGCATGGTGAAGGGCATGACGACATCGATCGTGTCGCCTTGCTTCCAGGTGCGCGCCAGTTCGACGTAATTGCCCGGCACACTCCTGTCGGCCTGCAGCACGCCGTTGACCCGAATCTCAAAGCCGGACACGGCCCAAGATGGTCGTCGGATCTTGACGTTCAACGCCAGCGGCTTCTTGCAGTTGAACGTGAGCCGGCTGCGGCCTTCCTCCGGGTAGGCGGTCTCCTGGCGCAGCTGCAGGCCCACCGCCCTCCAGTCCAGATCGGACGCGATGAACCCGTTCACATACAGCGTCTCTTGACCGGCATGATAATAGATGCTGTCGCCGTACTTGGCGTGATTCTCGATGCCGGTGCCGGTACAGCACCAGAAGCTGTCCTCTCGCGTGCAATACTCCTTGCGGCATTTGTCGTCGAAACCCAGCGGGACGAAGTAGCACATCATGCCGGTGGCCGGGTCCTGCGACGCCAGGATATGATTGTACAGGGCGCGCTCGTAATAGTCCGCATACTCCACGCGCGGGTCCCAGCAGAACAGGTGCCGGGTCAGCTTGAGCATGTTGTAGGTGTTGCAGGTCTCGCACGTGTTCGCACCGAGCGCCTGGGACAGCGTCTCTTTCGGAGTGAAGAACTCCCCCAGGCTGTGCCCGCCGATCACGTACGACCGCTGGTAGACGACCGTCTCCCAGAAGAACGTGGCGGCTGTCTTGAGCCACTCCTGGCCGTTGAGTTCATACTCGCGCGCCGCCCCGATGAACTTGGGGATCTGCGTGTTGGCATGCAGGCCGGTGAGCCGATCCTCGCGAATGGCGGCAGGGCCCAGGACCGCCAGGTGATTGAAGCGCAATGCGAGCTGCAGATAGGTCGCGTCGCCCGTGACCGCGGCCAGGTCGGCCAGCGCTTCATTGATGCCGCCGTGCTCGACCTCCAGCATCGCCTGCAGCTGGCTGTTGTCCCAGTTCGCTGCCCCGGCCTTGGCCCAGTCGCCCAGCTTCCTGGCTACTTCCAACGCCTGCTGGTTGTCGCAGTAGGCGTGCATGTCCAGCAAGCCGGCCAGCACCTTGTGGATCTGGTACCAGAAGGGCAGGGGCGCTTCACAGCGCGTCGTGAACGTATCGGGGTGCGTGTGCAAGAACCCGTTGCCCAATTGCGCCTGGCACTCCGCCAGCCCGGCCACGACCCGATCGCCGATGTGCTTGAGGCGTCGATCGCCGGTGCTCGCATACATCTTGGCGCAGGCCGACAGGTACAGACCCACGAATTCGCCGCGCGATCGGTGGTCCGGCGCCATCCAGCCGCCATACGGTTTGGCGGTGGACGGCAGCCCCGCACCGATGCGGAATACGTGCAGCAGCCGGTCGGCATCGAGCGACAGGAGGTAGTCGCAATCGAGTTCCATCGCGTGCTTCAGCGGCCCGTCTAAGAGCCGCACGTCCTGGAGCGGGAACGGCTCGGCGCCGAATTTCACAACGGGCGCCAGTTGGCTGCCGGCCTTCCTGCCAGGGGCCCGCCCTTGTGCAGACGCGGATGTGCCGCACAACCAGACGACCACGATCGCCACGGACGTTACTGTTCGGACAGCCATGAGATTCCCTCGAGCGCCCTTGTTGCCGGCCCTTGCCGTCATTTCGTCATTGCTCCCATCATACGGCAACCCGCATGCCGTGCAACCAGCAGACGCGCCGCCACGGGTTGGCGCGGGCGCCGCAGGCCGTGACTGGGGTGGTGCAAATCGGGGTAGACTTCGCCTGTCCTGTTTTGGGCAGATTTGTTCCATTGGCGATCGTTTCTGGACGTCGATGAGCCGGTCACCGTGACGTGACAGGCTGGGAGCCTGCCTCGCGGTCTGCGAACTCCCGGAACGTCGCGTCGGACAGCAGTTGTCTCGCCAGCAGCGCATAGCCCTCAGCCGTCGGGTGGCTCAGGTCGGCATAGGCCGCGCTAGGCAGCGCTTCGGGGACCGCATGCGGGAGGCCCTGTTGCGCGCACCACGCGGCCACGGCCGCCTTCCGGTCGGTGTAGCCGGCCAGACCCCGTGAGGTGAGCATATGTTCGTTCAAGGGGCCGATGATCACGAAGACGCGGTTCCCGCGCTTCCGGAGCAGGTCGAGGGTCCGGCGGAAGAACCGCCACTGCAGCGAGTCTTCCAGCGGCACCCAGGCCGGGTTGATTGCGCGCATCTCCTTTTCCGTCCAGGGTCGCGCGTCGGGCACGGGCGACGGCGGTTCGTCAGGCGAGGGCAACGCGAGCGTGACACGGCTCAGCGGATTCTCGTAGGGATGCTCCAGAGTCCAATCCGCCAACGCATTGCTGTCGAAGTAACTCATCCGCACGTGATCCGCCCACTCCAGAAAGGTGAAATGCCGTGCGACAACGATGCCCAAGCGCTCGGACGGCGTTGCGCGATAGCAGGGGATCCGGTATGCGAACTGAGGCACAAGCGCCGGGTGATTGAACCGCGTTTCCTTGTCGGACGACAGGTCGTACTGCGGCGAGCTGATCCACAACAGGTTGCAGTTGACAATCACGCGCTTGTCTCGGATCGCTTCGCCGTAGCCGCTGATCAATCCATAGAGCGCCACCGGGTGGATTCCATCAACTCCCAAGTTGGCATACGGGCCGCCGACGGCGCTTTCATTCAAGCAGTGCGACAGCGTCCGGCCGCTATCGACATAGTGCCCCCACATGACCGAGTCGCCAATCAGGATTGCGGAGTCGCCCCGGCAGACCTGCCGACAAGTCCGTTGGTACTGCCAGTAGTCGTTGCCCAGCCGGTAGGGGATGCGATAGTCCGCGCCCATCTCGAGCGGTTCGATCCACTGCCAGGCACGCGGGACCGACCAGAACGCGGCGGCGGCGAGCAGGGCAGCGACGAGCCAGCCGCGTGGCGACAACCGGACGTCGTTGGCGGCGAAGCGCTCGTCGACCGGCCGGTTCGCCGGGCGGTCCGCGTCAGGGGTGGGTTCGACAGCCTGCATGGTCTTTCCCCGAGTTCTAGAACCCGAGATAAATGAATTTCTGACCGCTCGATGTCACGACGGCCGCCATGTAGACGAGCATGGACACGACGAGAGCCACGCGCACCGGCCCTGCGCTGACGAGCCGGCGAAACCGCGATTCGTAAACGTACTGATAGGCCCAGACGCATAGCACCAGTCCGGCGAGCAACGGCGGGAACAGCGGGTCCGCCGCGCCGCTGGTGATGATCCGACCGATGATCAGCCAGGCGTCCGAGACGCTCGCGGCGCGGAAGAACACCCAGGCGACCATGACGATCGAGAACGTCAGCATCTGTTTCGCGAATCGAGGCACTCGTCGGCGATAGGTCTCGGTCTGCTCCAACGCGCGTGTACAGACTCGGCCTGCCGCGTGGACCGCACCCCACATCACGTACGTCCACATGGCGCCGTGCCAGAGTCCCGATATCAGCATCGTCAGGATCATGTTGATGTAGGTGCGCACCTCGCCGCGGCGGTTCCCGCCCAGCGGGATGTAGACATAGTCTCGGAACCAGGTCGACAAGCTGATATGCCAGCGGCGCCAGAAGTCGCCCAGACCCGTGGCCAGATAGGGGTTGTTGAAGTTCAGCAGGAGGCGGACGCCCATCAGCCGGGCGACGCCCCGGGCCATGTCCGTGTAGCCGCTGAAATCGAAGTAGATCTGCCAGGCATAGGCGAACGTGGCCAGCAGCAGGGCGGGCGCCTGATAGCTCCGCGGATCGGCATACACCATGTCGACATACAGCGCCAGGTAGTCGGCCAGCGCGATCTTCTTGAACAATCCCACGACAAACAGCGACAGGCCGTCGGCCACGTCCGCACGATTGACCTTCGACGCGCCGCGCAGTTGCGGCAGCAGGTGGCCGGCACGCTCGATCGGGCCGGCCAGCAGCTGCGGGAAGAACGCGATGAACGTGGCGTGGCGGAGGAGATTACGCTCACGCGCGACATGCCCCCGATAGACATCGATCACGTAACCGAGCGACAAGAACGTGTAGAACGACAGGCCGACCGGCAGCACGAAGTCGAACGGAGGCACTCGGTAGGAGGCCCCCAGCTGCGACAAGGCGGCATTGAAAGCCGTGCTCAAGAAACTGACGTTCGGGTCGCTGATCGCGAAGGGCGCCTGGCAGCGCGCGAGCAGCGCGTTGGCGTTGTCGACAAAGAACCGTCCGTACTTGAAGAACCCCAGCAGGCCCAGGTTGTTGATGATGCTCAGCACCAACCACGGTCTCTTCCACGAGGTCCTGGCCATCGCCCAGAGCGCTGCATAGTCGAACAGCGTGGCCCAGCAGATCAGCACGAGATAGACCGGATGCCACGTGGCATAGAACATATAGGAACCGACCAGCAGCCACGGCAGCTTGAGGCGCGTTCCCTTGATCGGCAGGTAGACCGCATAGAAGGCCAGGAAGAAGACCAGGAAACTCCAGGAGTGGAACAGCATCGAGCGCGCTACTCCGTTCTGCGGACGCAGCGGAAGCCGATGGCATCGCGTGCGAAGCAGGCGTCCGAGAACCCGGGGTCCTCACCCGCGCGGTAGGTTGCAGTGCACGCGTCGGCGCTGGCGCCCCAATGACCGCCGCGGACGACGTTCTTGTCGCCGGTGGCGGGGCCGCGCGGATTCCTGACCGGGCTCGTCTGGTAGTAATCGGGCTCGAAATAGTCGTTGCACCATTCGGCTACGTTGCCGTGCATATCGAACAGGCCCCAGGCGTTGGGCTTCTTGCGCCCCACGGCGTGCGTCTTCTTGTTCGCATTGCCGGCGTACCAGGCATACTCGTCCAGCTCGCGCTGATCCGCGCCGAAGCTGTACGGCGTGTCGGCGCCCGCACGGCATGCGTATTCCCATTCCGCCTCGGTTGGCAGCCGGTATCCGTTGGCCTCGAAGTCGCATTGACCTTCCTCGTTGTAGCACGGCTGCAGACCCTCCGCCTCGGACCGCATGTTGCAGTACAGCGCGGCCTTGCCCCAACTGACCATTTCCGTCGGTAGGTCGGGCCCTTTGAAATGCGACCCATTGATCGGATCCCATGTCGCGCACACTGCCTGCGTGACTTCGTAGCGGTCCATGAGAAACGAGTCAACCTCGACTTCGTGAGCCGGCCCTTGCTCGGGAGCCGCATCGTCACGACCCATGACGAAGCATCCGGCGGGGACCAACACCATTTCGACGCCGCCATCGGTCACGACAATGGTCGGCGGCGAATGCAGCGGCGTGTCGAGTGCGGAGCGATCGACTTTCCGGCAGGCGGCCCCCAGCACCAGCAGGGTCACCAGGGCGCATCGTGAAACCGGTTGTCTCATGGCGCCTCCTGCACGAGCGGGATCCAGTCGGGCTCTTTGTTGCACTTGCCGTCGGTCGTGATCATCACCCACCGGTTGGTGCCCTCCGCGTCGGCGACCCCGATATTCCAGCCTTGCGCCTTGGCCCCGACGACCTCGGGGATCGTGCCGAGGATTTCCCGGTCCGGACCGCGACTGAACGCGATGAACTTCCCGCACGGCGACCAGTCGGAATGGTAGATCTTCATCGGTTTCGCGCTGGAGGCCACAGCGCGCGCGTTGAGCACCTTCGGCGTATCGCCGGAGAAATCCAGATCGCCGACGCAGAGCGTCCAGTCGCTGGCGCCCCAGGTAATCCGTTTGCCGTCCGGGCTGATGTCCGGCCGGCAGCCTGGGATCTTCAGATCGTACACCTGCAGGCCGTTGGCCTGGAATGCCACGATCGCGTGGCCGAACCCCATGCCCGCATGGATGGTCGCCACGCACCACTTGCCGTCGGGCGTCCAGCATGGGTTGTAGAGGTGCATGAGCTCTTTGTTCGGATGCTGCGTGTGCCGGCCGCCGGCCAGGTCGTAGAAGAAGACGCCTTGGGTGGCGTAATCGGTGAAGGTGAATTGCTCGACTTCGCCTTTCAAATAGGAGAGGACGGAAGACCCTTCCTTCCAGCACGGCTGGCGCGCGTTGACCGCCACGCGTTGGCGGTCCGTTCCGTCCCGGTTCATCACGTACACGTTGCGAACCTTGCCGGCGCCCGTGCCTTCGTCGCACACGAACGCGATCTTCCGGCCGTCGGCGGAGACGTGCGGGTAGAGTTCATGGGCAGCGGGAGTCCCGGTGAGATTGGTCATCTCGGACCCGTCGGCGCGCACGGTGAACAGCTCCCAGTTGTTGTCCTGCCAGGTCTCGTACACGATCCGGGTGGGGACTTGCTTCAGAGCATCCGCCAGGTCGTCCGCAGCCGCCGCGGCCGGGACGATCAGTCGGGTCAGCGCCGCGAAGGAGAGCAGCAGGCTGATTCGGCAGTTGCCGATACGGCGCGTCGCAGAGCGTGACGGAAAAGCCATGATTGGGGACTCCCTGGTGCGTCCTGATCGAAGCCGGTTGCTCGCCGGCCGCGTGAACCCACTCATTCTGGAACGGTGCCTGGCGACTGGCAAGTACCGCTGGCGCGCACCGGTCGGCGGCCCGGGCGAGCACCTCATGGCCCGTCGCCGACGTTCATGAATTCGATCCGGTGGTTGGCATCCGGGTTGCGCGGCGAGGGGCCGGCCACCAGCATGGCGATCGCACCGGGCAGTTGCTGATCGCAGAGCCAGCGGCGCGCGAAACCGCGCCAGTCATCCGGATCGCCGGCGATCTGTTGCGCATGCACGCCGTAGGAGAAAGCCAGGCCCCGGCGCACAGCCGCATCGGAGGTCAAGGCGATGATCCACACCGCGGGATTGTAACGCGAGATCATGCGCGCGGTCGTGCCGGTCCGCGTGGGCACGAAGACGGCGGCACAAGGCACCGTTTCCAGCGCGTGTTCCACCACGAGCGCGATCCCTTCGGCCGCCGTGGTCGGCTGGAGCTCGTTGGCCATCACCCTCACGTCCTGGATCCGGGCCGGGGGCTGATGGGTTTCGGTGTAGGCGGCGATCTTCGCCAGCATGGCCACGGACTCTTCGGGATACTTGCCCATCGCCGACTCGCCCGAAAGCATGATGCAGTCGGTGCCGTCCAGGATGGCGTTGGCCACATCCGTGGATTCGGCGCGTGTGGGCAGACGGCTGGACGTCATGGATTCGAGCATCTGGGTGGCCGTGATGACCGGCTTGCCCGCCAGGCTCGCCTTGGCGATGAGCTGCTTCTGCAGGATCGCCATCTCCTCGATCGGCACCTCGACCCCCAAGTCGCCGCGGGCGATCATGATGCCGTCCGTCACCCGCAAGATCTCGTCGAAATGCTCGAGTGCATCCGAGCGCTCGATCTTGGCGATGATGAAAGGCTGCCGACCCAGCGCCTTCGCCGCCGCCCGCACGGCCTCAACATCCGCCGCGGTCTCGACAAACGATTGGCTCACCGCGTCTACGCCGTGCTGGAGCGCGAACTCCAGGCATGCGCGGTCGTGATCGGTAAACGCGCTGATGCCAAGCTGGATACCGGGCAGGTTGAGACCCTTCCTGGAACGCAGCTCGCCGCCCACCACGACCCGGCAGTGGACATCCCGGCCCGACACGCGCTCGACCGCCAGCGCCACCAGCCCGTCGTTCAAGAACAGCCGATCGCCCGGTTTCACGACCTGCGGCAGCTGCGGGAAGCTCATCGACACCCGCTGCGTGCCGCCGACTACGTCGTCGGTTGTCAACGTGAAAACGTCACCGGGACTCAGCTGGATCGGCTCCGGTTCGATCCGGCCCAGACGCATCTTGGGGCCCGGCAGGTCCGCCATGATGGTGACGGACCGGCCCGTGGCCTGTTCCGCGGCGCGGATCCGCGCGATGCACTCCGCATGGCCGGGCAGGTCGCCGTGCGAGAAGTTGAGCCGCGCGACATTCATCCCGGCGCGGATGAGCCGTTCCAGCATCTCGGGCGATTCCGAAGCGGGACCGATCGTCGCGACGATCTTCGTCTTATGGTTGGGCAGCATGGCAGTGTCCGTGGGTCGGGCGTGAAGGTGCCTGTCCATTGCGTGGAACGCCGATCACGCTGAGCGGCGCGCGCGCGGGCCGGGGCGACTACGCACACTTGACGCGGCCGGTGCGGGCGGGCTTCAATAGTATAAGCTGTCGTCCAGGAAGACAGCGATACCAAACCCGCTCCAGACCGGTGATAACATGGAAACAAACCCGCGACAGATCTGGTTCTTGTCCGCTGCATGCCTGTTGGGACTCTGCTGGCGTGCGTTCGATGTGGCAGTGAGTGACGCGGCGCCGCCCGTGACCGGGGTGCCGGCCGTCGCGCGGCCGCGCGCTGAGCCGGTGTCCGAGCGCCCACTGCGCGAACTGATCGAGGAGGATTGGCTCCAGGCGCTGGTTCAGCCGCTGACCACGGCCGGCGATGCGGCCGGCGCGGTCGACGGCGTCAAGGACGGCAAGTATGCCTTCCACACCGGCGGAGATGCGAATCCATGGTGGCAGGTGGACCTGGGCAGCGTCCAGCCGATCGCGCGGATTGTCGTGTATAACCGGCTTGACTACGCGCCCGGCTTGCACAACGCCGATACGCTGATCATCCTCACGTCGGACGACGGCCGGCAATGGACGCAGCGGTACGACAACCAGGGCCGCCATTTCGGCGGCATCTCCGGCGCGCCGCCCCTGGAGGTCGCCTTTCCCGACGGTCAGCTCCAGGCGCGCTTCGTACGCCTGCAGATCCCCAGCGCGCAGCCGATCTTCCTCCACCTCGACGAAGTGGAAATCTACGGCCCGGCGGATCCGACGAAGAACATCGCGCTGCACCGGCCGGCAGACCAGTCGACGCTCAGCCCGTGGTCGACGGTGAAGGTCCATACGCCGGCCGAATTCCCGACCGCCGCCTGCCTGGCAAACGGCCGGAAACTGGCCGCGCATCTGCAGGCGCGCGGCGTGGACGTGGCCCCGTACATCCAAGCAATCGATCAAGCCGCGGCGCAACTGCGCGCATTGCCCGGCGATGCGCCTGAAGCGGAGCGGCGACGCGTGTACTTCGCCGCGCGCTGGGCCGTGCGCCAGCTGGTCTTCGCCAACCCGCTGCTGGACTTCGACCGGTTGCTCTTCGTCAAGCGATTCACGCAGGAGTCGTACCCGGACGTCTGCTTGAACCACATGCCGTGGGTCTCCCGGCCCGGCGGCGACCTGTGCATCCTGCAAGGGACGGGCGAGGGCGGCCTGTTCCGCGCCCTCGCGGACCCGTCGGCGGACGCCGACGCGCCCGCACGGCTCGGCTTGACTTCCATCCTCAACGGCGCGCTCGGGCCGGGTCACGTGCATGGCATGGATCTGTTCTGGGACGGCTCGCGCATCGTGTTTGGTTACGCGATGGCGCGGAGCGACCAGCCGCCCGACGGCTGGCTCGATCGCACACAGAGTTACCGGCTGCGGCGCACGGAGGAGCCCACGCACATTTTCGAGGTCGGTGTCGACGGCGACGCGCTGCGGCAGTTGACGTCCGGCGAATGGAGCGACCTGGACCCGACCTACGCCCCGAACGGCGATATTGTGTTCGTATCGGAACGGTGCGGCACGTCGCTCCAGTGCAACGAATACGACAAGGATGAAACGAGCTGCAACCTGTACGTGATGCGGCCGGACGGGAGCGGCATCCGCCGCCTGAGCGTGAGCAAGGATGGCGACTACTTGCCGCACACGCTCGACAACGGGTTGATCGCCTATACACGCTGGGAATACCACGAGCGCAGTTGGGCCTACATCCAGTCGATCTGGACGGTACGGCCTGACGGTACGGGTGCCGATGCGATCTTCAAACAGCATTTCGTCAACCCGTGGGCGCTGGAAGATGCCCGCTCGATTCCCAACAGCGCGAAGCTGGTCGCCATCGCGACCGGCCACCACACGCTGGCGGTCGGGCCGCTGGTGATCGTCGATACCGCCGCGGGGATCAATGTGCCCGAGGGTATCGGGATCGTCACGCTGGGAGTCCATCCGCCCGAGGGCGGGATGGACGGCGTGCCCGTGCCGGAAGGCGGCGTGCAGAACAATGGCGGGTTCTATTCCACACCCTGGGCGCTGTCCGAGCAGTTCTTCCTCGTCTCGTACACCTACGGGGACCAGAGCACCAATCCGGTGGGCTACGGGCTCTACCTGGTCGACGTGTTCGGAAACAAGGAACTGATCTACCGCGACCCGGCGATTTCCTGCTTCGTTCCCATCCCGCTTCGCCCGCGGCGGACTCCGCCGATCCTGCCCGAGGCGGTTGATCTGACGGCCGGCTATGCGACCTGCGTGGTGAGCGACGTGGGTTTCGGCAGCGAGGAGCTGGCGCCGCGACAGATCCGCTATGTGCGAGTGGCCGAACCGATCGGCTGGCCTTATGACAATGAGCTGGGCGGGCAGCGCTATGGGGAGAAAGGCCCCACGCTGATCAACTGGACGCCGATTCGCATCCTGGGCGATGTGCCGGTGGAACCGGACGGGAGCGCCCATTTCCGGGTGCCGCCGGACACGGCCGTGTACTTCCAGCTGCTGGACGAGAACCGGATGGAGCTGCGGCGCATGCGGAGCTTCATCAGTTTCCAGCCTGGGGAGCAACGGGCCTGCGCGGGCTGCCACGAATCACGTGGCGTCGCGCCGCGCTGGAGCCCGGAGCCGATGGCGGCGGCGCACCAGCCGGCCGCGCCGCTCATGGCGCCGTGGGGCGATGTTCCGGTCAGCTTTCTGCGCGACATCCAACCGATTCTCGACCGCCACTGCGTGGAGTGTCACAGCGGTCTCAAGCCGGCCGGCGACCTCGATTTCTTCGGCGGACTGACCGAGTGGTCCAGCCAGTACGAGCAGATCTGGGGTGCGGTGCCCGGCTACGGCTTCAATCGCGCATTCGAGACGATCAACCGCGCTCAACTCGTAGCCATCGCCGAACCGAACCTGCAGGATGCGAGCATCACGCCGGTGCTCGCGTACGGCGCGCACCGGAGCAAGTTGTATGCAACGCTGTCCCAGGCTCCGCACACCGAGCGCGTGACGCTCAACGACGACGAGCGCTTGCGTTTGACGATGTGGATGGACGCGAACGCGCCGTACCACGACGCGTTTGTGAACAAGCGTTCGGAGAGTCCGGCGTATGACCTAGCCCAGGACAAGGAGCTGCGCGAGAAGCTGCGCGGCGTCCATCAGCGGCGTTGTGCGAGCTGCCATGAGGCGGACGACGTCACACGCCTGGACTGGATCGACATCCACCGGGCGGACCGCAGCCTGTTCCTCAGCGCGCCGCTGGCCAGGTCCGCGGGCGGGACCCAGAAGTGCGGTGAAGCCGTGTATGCCGGCGACACCGACCCGGACTACCAGGCCGTGCGCGCACTGGTCTCCGACGCGCTCGTACGCGCCTGGGCCAACCCTCGACGCGACCTGCAAGCCTTGATCCGGGCTCCGCAGACGGCCCGCGCGAGATAGAGTGTATCATGTCCCCCGTTCTCAACGACCAGGCTGAGATTTGTCAGATCAAGCAGTAGCACGACCCGGCGACTGTACGGGATCGGAAGGAGTGTCCCATGGACCTGCGCAATACGCGGACCACGATTCTGAATCGAGGCGACGCCGAGGAGAAGCGCGCGGAGATCAGGCAGTATTTCCACGCCACCTACACGCTGGACGAGCAGCTTTATGAGACGCTCGCCGCGGAAGAGGCTTTCTACATGCGGCCGGAGCCGTTGCGGCATCCGCTGATCTTCTATCTCGGTCATACCGCCGCGTTCTACATCAACAAGCTCATCGTGGCCGGGATCACGCACCAGCGCGTGAATCCCCGATTCGAGTCGATGTTCGCGGTCGGCGTCGATGAGATGTCCTGGGACGATCTGAACGACGCGCATTACGATTGGCCGACGCTGGCAGAGGTCAAGGCCTACCGCGCGGAGGTGCGCGCGGTCGTAGATGAAGCCATCACCCGCACGCCGCTGGCCATGCCCATCCACTGGGACCATCCGTTCTGGGCCTTCCTCATGGGCATTGAACATCAGCGCATCCATCTGGAAACCTCCTCGGTCATCATCCGGCGGCTGCCGATCGAGATGGTCCGGCAGTTGCCGTTGTGGGAGATCTGCCCGCTGTCGGGCGAGGCGCCGGCGAACGAACTGCTCCCGGTCCCGGGCGGCCAGGTCGTGCTGGGCAAGTCCAAGGACCATCCGCTCTACGGCTGGGACAACGAGTTCGGGCGGCAGAAGTCGGAGGTCTGGGACTTCCTGGCCAGCCGGTACCTGGTGTCCAACCAGGAGTACCTGGCGTTCGTCGAGGACCAAGGTTATCAGCAGGAGAAGTACTGGACCACGGAGGGCTGGAAATGGGTGGAATACTCGCAGGCCCGGCATCCGCTGTTCTGGGTCGATACGCCAGGCGGCTATCGGTTCCGGACGATGGCGCAAGTGATCGACATGCCGGCGGACTGGCCCGTGGAAGTGAACTACCTCGAGGCCAAGGCGTTCTGCAACTGGCTGGCACACCGGACCGGCCAGCCGATCCGGTTGCCGACGGAGCCGGAATGGTATCGGCTGCGCGACCTGCATCACATCCCGGACCAGCCCGAGTGGGAGCGCGCGCCCGGCAACATCAACCTGGAGCATTGGGCGTCGTCCTGCCCGGTGAATCAGTTCCGGTTCGGCGAGTTCTACGACATCATCGGCAACGTCTGGCAGTGGACGGAGACGCCGATCACGGGCTTCGACGGCTTCCAGATCCATCCGTATTACGACGACTTCTCCACACCCACGTTCGACACGCAACACAACCTGATCAAGGGCGGGTCCTGGATCTCGACCGGCAACGAGGCGACGCGCGATTCACGCTACGCGTTCCGGCGGCATTTCTTCCAGCACGCGGGGCTGCGCTATGTGCAATCGGCTCAGCCGTTGGCGGTCGTGGAAGCGATGTACGAAACAGACGCGATCGTGTCGCAGTACTGCGAGTTCCATTATGGTCCGTCCTATTTCGGCGTCCCGAACTTTCCTGCCCGCTGTGCCGAACTCTGCCTCCATTACACGCAGGGCTGTGCGCGGCGCCGAGCGCTGGACCTCGGCTGCGCCGTCGGACGTGCCACCTTCGAGCTGGCCAAGGAGTTCGAACTGGTGACCGGCATCGACTTCTCGGCGCGATTCATCCGCATCGGGCTCCAGCTCAAGGAACAAGGTGTCACGCGCTATGAGCTGGTGGAGGAAGGCGAAGTGGTCTCGTATCATGAGGCGCGTCTGGCGGACCTCGGCCTGGACTCGACGACCGATCGCGTGGAGTTCTTCCAGGGCGACGCGACCAACCTCAAGCCGCAGTTTGCCGACTACGACCTGATCCTGGCCGCGAACCTGATCGATCGCACCTACGATCCCCGGAAGCTGCTCGAGACGACGCGCGAACGCTTGAACATCGGCGGGGTGCTGGTCATCGTCTCGCCCTACACCTGGCTCGAACAGTTCACCAAGAAAAACCTCTGGCTGGGCGGCATCCGCCGGGCCGGTGAGCCCTACCTGACGCTCGAAGCCCTGCGCGATCTGCTCAGCCCGCACTTCACCATGCTCGATCCGCCGCAGGATGTCGAATTCGTCATCCGCGAGACGCGGCGGAAGTTCCAGCATACGATCGCGGAACTGACCGCCTGGCAGCGCGTGCGCTGACCAGGCCGCGCTCACTGCCCGAACAGTAAGCCAGTCACGAGGGCGACGATCAGCAGGGTCCACAGCAGCGAGAACAGGCACCCGCAGCCGATCCCGATCCCCGCATGCACGCTACCCTTGATCGCTGGGTCGCGTTTGCGGGCCTGTAGACCCTGGTAGCCCAACACGAACGCGGTGATGCCCAGCGGCAGGCCGATGAACGGTAACCCGCTCAAAATTCCCAGGTAGTACGCGATCAGCGCCTTGGGATTCTTGTATGGGATGACGCCGCCCGTCACGTCGCCTTCCGTCACGACCTGGACGGGAGCCACACTCAAGTCGGCCCCGCACTGATTACAGGACTGGAGCTCGTCCGGCACTTCCACACCACACTGCCAACACTTCATATCCGGGCCCTCTCATTGCAGATTCCTTTGGTCGGTCGAAGTGGCGTCCATCTTAGCAAGCACCTCGCGAGGAGGGGGAGGTCGCGGGCGGATAATCGGCTGAGCCAGTCTACCAGGCCTCGGTGCTGCATCGGCCCGCCCGGCGCGCCAGGCCGTACGCGGCCGGCGCGCTCGGGTCGTTGGCTCTGTGGCTCTCCGTGTGCGTGAGCTTGTTGTTGAGGGTGAACGGCGATCCTGCGCCCGGTTTATTAGGATTCCCACCAATCCGATTGAACCTGCTCGGCGACGAGCTCCAGGATTTCCTCCAGATCCAGGTCCTTTCCTTTCAGCCATTCGTCAGCCGCAGCGCCCGCAGCTGGCCGATGATCAGCAGCTTGCCCGACCAGCAGCAGCGATTCCGCAGGATCTGCCGGAGCAGCGAGACCTATCGAGTCGGCTGCCGGCTCGAAACCAACGCTCGAATCAGAGCGGTCCACTCCGGCAAACGCGCCCATCTCTGGCATGGAATCACCTGCCAGGCCAGATTCGGCGGCACTCGCCACCACGATGGAGCCGGCTTCCGACCCTTCTCCCTCACCGCCAGCGTCAGCGCGGTTCAGGTAGTTGATGACCAGCAAAGCGTCCAGCGGAGACAGGATGCGATCTGCGTTCACGTCCACAAAGGGTGCCAGATCTTCGTATTCCACCATCATGTCGGGCACGGCCGTCGCGCCGCTGGCGTTGAGACGGTTGATCACCAGCAACGCGTCGATCGGCGAGATCAGGCCATCGTTGTTCACATCCAACGGCAGGGCCGCGTTGGTGTAACTGACCAGATGCCCGCCACTGGCCCCATCCCCCCCGGCGACCGGCGGATCGAAGTTGCCGAAGATCGGCAGCGAATAGCGATCGCCGAAGTTCGCAAATAGATCGTTTCCCAAGGGGTCAGGGCTGTAGGGATCGAACAACGGCGAGGCCAGGTTGGACGGGGTGGTCACCCGGTCTGACACCAGGAAATACCACTCCGCCTTGCCTTCCCCGATCTTCTGCGCGTTGCCGGCAACCCACAGCCCCAGGTCGTCGACGCCATCCAGGTTCAAGTCGCCAATCACCGGCCGCTCCACGAAATCGGGAATGCCGAACTTGATCATGTCGTCGACCACTCCGTTGCGGTTCAGGTCGATGTAGAACGTGTCGCTTCCGGCGTCGTAGGTGATCAGGTCATCGAACCCGTCTCCGTTCACGTCGCCCACGACCGGAATACCGCGCATGGCGGTCGGGATCACCGCGTCCACGCCCGGCTCGAGGATGTTGTTGCCGTTCGTGTCCAGGTACCACGTGTCGCCCGTGAACAAGCCAATCTCATCGCCCGGATGGGCCGGGTCAAAGTCGCCGGCCACCGGCAGGGCACTGCGCGTCAACCACGGTACGGGCGAATAGAAACTGGCGACCCCGTTGTGGTTAAAATCCAACAGGAAGCGGTAGACTCCCGCGAAGGAATCCCAGCCGAAGGCCCCCAGTTTGTCAAAGCCGGACGCCGGAGCCAGGCCGGCAGGGTTGAAATTCCCCGCAAAGTAAGCGTCGGAAACGAGCCCGAACTGGAAGATCAAGTCCCGATTCGTCTCATCGCCGCTGCCGGCCGGGTCGTAGATGAAGTTGCCGTTCGTGTCCAGGTAGACCCGAGTCGCGGCGGTGACACCGATTTCGGGTCGGCTGTCGACGGTAAAGCGAGCGACAAAAGCGCCACCGGGCTGACCATCTCCACTGGGGAACCGCGGATCGTCCAGCGGCTGGGTGGCATTCGATTCACCGTCGAGCCGATTGCCGGCCGGGTCCACCAGCGTGTCGGAGATCGTCAGCGTGTACCGATCGTCGGGCAGTGGCTCGGCAAAGGTGAGCGTAATCGTAGCCAACGCCGGTGCTCCATCCGCCGGCGGATCGGGATCCTGCGTGTAGGTCACCGACTGGATCGGTACAACGCCAACCGCATCGCCGATCAAGACGTAGTGAGCCGGGTTTGCGGCGATGTTGTCGACCAACGCAGCGTAGAGGAAGTCGGGCCCCAGGCGATTCGGGAGGTCCTGCACCTCGATGGCCAATTGCGTGACCGGCGGCGTGGGGCCGTCGGTAGGCTTGGGTGAGAACAAGTTGTACAGTCGCTCGTCCGCAGGCGTCAGAGGGTTGTCGGGCAGATGCAGGCCGGTGATCTGGGGGCCCTGGGTATCGATGAAGATCTCGAGCACCATATCTGGATTGATATCGGGTTCCGCCGGGTCAAAGACAGCGATGTTCCCCGCTAGATCTTCCGCCCGAATCAGGATCCGGCGCAGCCCGTCGATGGCAGCGACCGCACGCGGATCGTTCATGTCCAGCATGGACGCGATCTTCCAGTACCCCTCGCTGTAGACGTTCCCGTCCAACGGGATCGCCATCGACTCGCCAATCGGCGCATCCACCAACACGTTGATGGCGCCGTCGCCGTCCACATCCAGCCAGGCTTGGACAATCACGTTGGCCTCGGCAACGCCAAAGAACGTGGGCGTCGTGTCGCTCGTAACGCGATCGGCCAACGTGGCCGCGTTGGCCGGACCGCTGACACCCGAATCGCTCTCGGCCGCCAATCCATCGTTGGCCACTAGAACATGTCCGAACGTGGCGTAGGGTGCCAGCGTGTCGACGGTGAAGGTGAGGAGCGGATTCGAGAACGGGGAGCGGCCATTCGCCGATGCCGGGTTGCCATCCTCATCGCGTTGCCCATCAAAGACGCGAGTCGCGGCAGTCACCACGTATACGCCATCGGCCAGCTCCGCTGCCGGAGTGATCTCATAGAGCACCGGCGCGGTGAGGGACAGTGGATTCGCATATCCCTGAATGCTCGCCCCGGTCGTCGTGTTGGCCAGCCAGACTTCCACGGCGATTCCGGCCGTGCTTCCCGCGGCCGCCTGGGCTGCCGTCAATGGCAGAATCTCCTGGGCGTCCCTGGTATCGTTGTTGTTCACATCGATGAATTGCAGCACGTCGGCTTGCACCAACACGCGTGGCGTGCTGTTGTTCGTCACGTTGTCAGCGTTGCTACGGCCCGTATCGCTCAGCGGGTCCAGGAACGCCCCGCGCGGAACCGGTGCGGGAAACTGCTCGATCTCCAGCGTGTAGTTCCCAATGCCGCCCACCAGCGAACCGACCACGACGTAGTAGACTTCGCCTCGGACGACCGGAATCGACAACGTCTCATTGTCGTCACTGCTGTCGGCTAGAGCCAGGACATTCCCACGCTCGTCCTCGACAGCCATCGACAGGTCGCCCACCTCGTGGTCGAAGATCGCGTTGATGAGGATTCGTCCCGTGTCGTGCGCCGTCACGCGGAAGAAATCCACGTCGCTGATGCTGTGAATGCTCAAGTCGCGCAGCGTAATCCACTCGTCCGATCCCAGGACGGTCGCCTGGTAGATCGAATCGTTGACTTCGAAACGATCCGAGGCAATGAACGTTTCGATGCTCGTGAAATGGACCGGTTGGTGAGTGCTCGACGTGACGCTGCCATCGGGCACATTCCTGGGGCAACTCGGATTTCCCACGCCAATCAGGTCTACCGCCAACACGTCACCAGGCGGCACGCCCGGCTGGCCGATCACCGGAGGTCCACCGTGAATATTGATCGTGGCCGTCGTGCTGGGCTTCACGGAGAACGTGTCGTTGCCAGGACCTCCCAGCACAGTGAAACTACTCAGCCCGCTGGCAACCAAGCCGTCCTTCATGGTAAAGGAATCACCGGGCGAGCCGCCGTCGTTCGTACCCATGTCCACGGTGAAATTCGTCACATCGAAGAAAGTCACCGCTTCGAACCAAACGCCGCCGCTTGTGCCGGAGATGCGATTTCGCCCAGCAGCAGGACTGTCGACGTCAAGCCTATCGTTGCTGTTCGGCGTGACGAATGTGAAATTCGCGAACCCGTCGACCTGAACCGGTTCCAGTTCGTCGAAATGGATCGTGGCGCCGCCATTAATCGTGATAGTGCCGGCGCCGCCGTCTGCCGAATCAGGCGTATATGTCCCCGTCTGGCTGCCGTTGCCACGCACTTGCAGGACATCAGAACCCGCACCGCCGTGGACACGGAATTGGGCGGGGATCGCCGCATCGATGACGATGCAATCCGCCCCTGAGGTCGCGAACACGTCGATGCCGTTAGCTGTCGAAATGTTGTAACGCAACGTCTGGTTACTCGTTCCCGTAATGGAATAACCTGCCATGAACCAGTTGTGCGCCGCAGTCGCACTCTGCGGAACGGGCAGTGGCGTCGTCCGCGCCGCGTCGGCGAACGCCGTGACTTCCACGCTGGCCACGCCCGGGGAGACATAACTGATCGTGATCAGATCGTGCGCTCCCGTGTCCGTAACGTACTCAGGAACGCCCGTTGCGCGGCCGAATGAGGTTCCGGCCGTAATCTGCTCGTAGTAAATCGTAAACCGATCAGTCGGCTGCGACCCTTGATCGCCATTCGTGAAATCAACTTCCAGCGGATAACGCGTGAAGATGTTCCGTTCGCTGCGTTCGCGACTGTAGCTCATCACGTTCGAGACTGATTGAAAAGGAGTGGTCTTCAACTCGGTCGGATCGCTCGCTTGGTCGCTCGTATCGAACGTGTGCGGCAACCCGCCAGCGTGAGCCGCTTCATGAGCAATGACATTGGCTACCGTATTGACGCGTGCCTCCTCGGACGGAAATGGCGAGGGTATAAGCTGAGCGCCACAGATCAACACGGTTTCGTCGTGGTTGTTTACGCCGGGACCCGCGGAGGTGGAACCGTCCCGCCCCGGAGCAACCCCGCGGAAACCAGCATGCGCTCCGAGTTCCACCGGGGTGGCACCATAGTCTGTGCGGAATTGATCGGTCATGAAAACATATGTGTCGTGGCCGTTCATCAGATTATTGATGGCATCGAGGTAGTCTGCATCGGTCGCTGCCGAGATGCTCGATAGCATGACCGGCTCAGCCGTAATCCTCAAATAGTCAATCACCCGCAGCATGACATCATTTCGAAAATCATCCACATCCTGTTGGTCTGGCGCGCCACCATTTGCGTTGTAATCCCAATTGATCGCTGACGGAGAGAACCTCAGCGTTGTATTAGCATCCATGTCGTGGGGGTCAGGATTTGCGGGATCGTCACCGCCCCAGCCGACCAGGTTTGCACCGTTGATGCTGACGAGGTCACCCACAGTCAAAGTCAAGTCACCGCCGGGAAATGTGGCTCCGAAGTCGACGAAGATCGTGAGCATCTGTCGCTGTTCCAGCAATTCCAGCACGGTGCACCGTGCCGTGCGAGCCAGGGATCGATTCCTTCGATCAGGTTGCTGAAGGCGTGCGTTGTGCCGGGTGCGGAATCTACGACGGGCCATGGTGTCGACCTCCGGGTTGCTGAACAACAAAATGAGAATCAGGCACGGTGAATCCGCTCTGGTCGTCCCTCACCCCTCGTGAAAAATCAGCCGGCCAGACGCGTCACAAACCTCCAAATACCCACGGCACCCGCAAGTGTCCCCCAGGCGCCAGCGTTCCTCAGTAGCACGTCAAAATGCGAATGTCAACAAGTTTGCGGGATTTTCGCGCAAACACCTCGCCGGAGTTATGCGGGCACCCGACTGGGGTGTCCACAACGATCTCCGACGCGTGGACACCAGGAACCGCGGCCTGATTCGACCCACCCCGGGCATGGGCTCCCCAGCGGGGAACCGAAAAAAAAGAGGGCCGTCCTGAGGACGGCCCTTGTCTGAAGCATTCACTCTCCGCTCGCCTGGGCACTCGGCATGTTCGCTGCCTGGTTAGTACCGCAGTTCGAGGCGTGTCACGAATCCGTCGAAGGTAAGGGTTTCGCCGAGATCGTTGTAGGATCGGGTTTGCACACCCTGGATATAGGAGCCGGTAGTGAGCGTGTTGAACCAGCCGGAAACGGCATAACCGCCCGTGACGCGGACGCGACCGGAAGCGCTTTCCCATCCCAGTCCCAATTCTGCATCGAGGATCGTCACGACACGATAATCCTCCCAGCCGTTGGCGATCACGGCGGCGCCACCAAACTGGTTGGTCTGCTCGAAGTTCGCCTTGAATTCGCCGCCCAGGAAATTCGCGTAGCCCTTGGCATACAGCAGCACACCCGTCTCCGCATGACGTTTCATGCCGTCGAGCCCGAAACGAATGCCCGCACCGTCAAAATCGATTTCGGTCGCGACGGTCGTCAGTCCGGCTGCCGAGAAGATCTCCTGCTGGGCAAGAAATGCCTGATTGAGGTGACCGTACCGCAAGCCCACCGTGTAGTTGACCGCCGAGTTACAGGTTCCCCACAGCAGAGCACGATAGTCGAGGTCAATCAGTTGGAAGTCAATATCGTAGGTCGAGAAGGCGCTAAGACTCGTCGCGCCGGACGTGAACACACTCGGATGTCCGACGGTCAGATCCAAGACGTTGCCGGCGGTGGCGCGGATCGTGTCTTCCGTGTCGCTTTCCAACCATGTGTACGTCGCCACGAGACTCGCGCAGTCGTTCATGGCCCAGCCCGCACCGATCCGGAAACCGGCCCCCCCATCAATGCCGACTCTCCCCACAGGGCCTGTCGGGGAAGCCAAGACGGGATCGAAACTGGTCTGCTCAACGGCATAGACCACGTCCACATTGCCCGGTCGCAGGTAGAGAAACTCGCCGAAGACACCGCTGCGGTGCTGCCACAGCGGAGAGCAACAGGCACAGGGATCCTCATCACACGCCCCACACGTGCCGACACATTTGTCACACGCCGCACTGGCGGCTGCTTCGCGATCGCCGTCTCCCAGCCAGCCGTAGGACGCCTCCTTGACTGGCATCCGCGAGTTCTGGGCCCACAGCCCGCTGGACCATTGGTCGTTCGCACGCACCGGTAGCGCAACGAGCGCGGCACACGCGATCAACACACCAACTCGGCGAACGACTTCCATGACTAGTCTCCCATGTCTGGTATCCAACAAGCTCGACCACGTGGTGCAAGACGCACGGCCATGGTAGTGATCGGTGGCGTGATTCTGTAGCATCTGCAATCTTGGAATTGCCTGCATCGCTGCCCTAGATTGCCCAGTGTAGCGGCTCACAGGTTGGGGGGTGAAGAATCTGAAGGACTGATCTGGACTTGAAATCGGGTTTCACGCCACAACATGCGTCATGGACTTGATCGTCACGGAAGATCTGATCGCCCAACACGAACGCGGTGATGCCCAGCGGCGGGCCGATCTAGCAAGTACCTCGCGAGAAGGGGAAGGTCGTGGGCGGGTAAACGGCTGAGCCGATCTTCCAGGGTGAGTCGGGCTTCCAGCGAAGGGAGGCCTCAAGTGCCCGGGCGCGATTCCGACCTTATTCCAATCCATGACGGCCGGCCCGCGTACCGCCGTTGAGTGCCGCGCGTTTCCACGACTCGGCGATGACCTCCAGTGAACGACCCTTGGTTTCGGGGAGCAGGGTCCAGCCGAACAAGAGCGACAACACGCAGATGCCGGCGTAAACCCAGAACACGCCGGCGACCGAGCCGAGCAGCCGGTGCGACCAGCGCTCCAGGATCGGGAACAACTGCACCGGGAAGAACGCGGTCACCCAGAGCACCGTTGTGGTGATGGATACCGCGCGGGCCCGGATCCGCGTCGGGTACAGCTCCGACATCATCAGCCAGGGGAGCGGGCCCAAGCCGAACGAATGCGGGATGGCCAGGAGAAATATCGCCAGCAGCACGACGATGCCGGTCAGATGGAGATGGAACAGGTAGCCGGTCAACAGGTTGGCGGCGATCATGAGTGCCGAAGTGCCGATCCACAACTTCCGGCGTCCGACGCGATCCACTGCGAAACAGGCTGCGAGCGTCATGACACCCATGAATGTGTAGGACAACAGGTACTGGAAGACCGCGGCGCTCGAGTCGACCGCGTTCTGCTCCTTGAAGATCTTGGCCAGGTAGTTGTAGACCCCGCTCCAGCCCGTGTAGTTGTTGAAAACCGCCAGGAGGATGCCCACCAGCAGCGCCCGCTTCATGCCCGGCTCGAGGAGTTCCCGCCAAACGCCGGTCTCCGCGGCGAGCGATTTACGGATCTCCTGCATCTGCTGCCCGGCGTACTGTGCCCCGCCGATCCGCTCCAGCACCGCCAGCGCCTCGGGCTCCATGCCGCGTGCCGAGAGCCAGCGCGGCGTCTCGGGCACCACGCACAGGAAGATCACGAAGGCCAGGATGGGCGCGACCTCGGACCCGAACATCCAGCGCCAGCTGGTCGCCTCGGGGAACCAGCCGGTGAAGCAGTACGCGACCAGGCAGGAGAGCACCATGCCGGCGACGATGGCCAGCTGGTACATGAATCCCAGCGCGCCGCGGCGGCGCGGCGGCGCGACTTCCGCGATGTACATCGGCGAGGCGATCGAACACAACCCGACCCCCACGCCCCCTACGATGCGGAACACGTTGAAGGTATAGATGTCGCGGGGCAGGGCGGTCAGCACCGCGCTGAGCGCCAGCAGGAAGGAAGCACCGATGAGCGTGCGACGGCGCCCCCAACGATCGCAGAGCCAGGCGCCCAGGAACGGGCCGGCCGCGCAGCCCAGCACGGCGCTGGCGTTGGTGAAGCCGAAGCCGTACTCGGAAAGGTGGAACTGGTCCTTCAGGAACAGGTTGGCCCCGCCCATGATCGCCAGGTCGTAGCCGAACAGGAACCCGCCCACCGACGCCACGAACGCGATCGCGAAAACGTAACTCGTCCCGTTCAGCCTGCTCACGGCGTGGTGCTCCGTAACGGCCGCTGATGGACCAGCTCGCCCAGCTCGGCAGCGAGCAAGTTGTCCTGCGGATAGCCGTGCCCGCAATGCTGCCGGAACCCTTCGGCATACGCTGCGCCGATCAGCTCCCCGCGCCGACGACCCATCGCCCGCATCGCTTCGATGTATTCGTCCATGCCGTGTTGTTGGAGCAGCCAGTCACGCTGGCTCGCGTGGCACGCAAGCATCCGCGCCTTCGTCTCGATCACCGCGCTCGTGTCCACGATCGTCGTCGGATCGACTGGGGACCCCAGCGAGTCCTTGCCTTCGATGGGGTCCGTATAGTACAGGTGCGGCACCGGCCGGAACGGGCCGAAGGGCGCCGTCACGAGGTTCGGCACACCCGCGAAAAAGGCCGCGTTCCGCGCCAAGGCGCTGGCCACCTCGTGATCGATCAGGTAATCGCGCGGCGCGGCAGCGAACATCACGGCAGGCCGCACCTCGCGCACCAGCCGAACGGCCGCCGTGATCGTGGGCCGATCGTACGCGATGAACCCGTCCTGGCACTCCAGACAGTGAAATGTGCCGTGGAGCACGGCGGCTGCGTTGGCGCCCTCGATACGCCGGATGCGACTGATCTCCTCCGGACCCAACTGCTCCGAGCCGCAGTCGCCCGGTGTCAGCGTCGCAATGTGGATTGCCCAGCCCCGCTGGTGCAAGAGCGCCAGCGTCCCGCTGCATAAGAACTCGGCATCGTCCGGGTGGGCCATGAGTGCCAGCGCGACTTTGGTGTGGGGCATGGTGTGTTGCTCCAAGAGGACGCCCATGCCAGGCCGGAAGCCTGGCGCGGGTCAATACCGTGCCTGCACGGTCAGCGAGTCTCCCGACACGGCCGTGAGTGTGATGGTTTCCTTGCCGGGATCGAAGTCTCGGTGAGGTTCGCCGTCGACCGTCACCGACTTCATCCGCTTCCCGTCCGGGTGCCGCAGTCGCAACACAATCTGCCGCGGCGCCGTTCGTTCGGGAGGCCGGATCGTCGCATCGATGCGATCCTGCCCGGCCGCCGACTGGATCGTGTAGCTGACCCGCCCGAAGCGGGTGGGTGCGGCAGCCACCGCGATCCGCAGGCCATCCTGGAACCACGCGCGCGGCGCGAAGGGCGCCAACCACAGTTCGTCGCCGCGCTCCAGGACCAGCATGATCCGGCTCTGGCACAGGAACCAGCCGGTCTCGTGCGTCTTGTTCCAGCCGGCGATATTGTGGAAGTGCTCCCAGAACGAGAGGTTCTCCAGGCTCAGCAACGACGGGATCGCGTTGAAGTAAGCGCGGATGAACGGCTTTACGTCGTCGCGGGCCGCATAGACTTCGGCGAAACGGGCGTAGTACGGCTGCACCTTGCTGAAGCCGCCGAAACAGAAAGGATCCTGCCGGTTCCGCGATTCGGGATAGTCGCCCATACCCGAACGCAACAACTGAGACTCCTCAAGATAGTCCATCATCCAACCAACATCCGGTGCCGTCGGGTCCAAGACGCCCGTGGCCGCCAGGTGATGGGTGCCAAGCTCCACGCTGTAGGCCCAGCTCCGGTTGCCGTCCTCGCCGGGCAGGAAGTCCTCCACGCGCCCCGGGCAGTCCAGCAGCGCGGGATCGGCCGGCACCCAAGTCCCGTCCTCCAGCCGGACGACGGGTGACCGGGCCTGCGCGGCGCGGTAGGCGCGCACCAGGTCGTCGCGATACTCCCGCGCATCGGCCAGCAGCGCGGAGGCATCGGGGTAATCGATCGTGCATAGCATCCGCGCCGCGGACTCCAACCCCACACAGTACTGGGCGTCATTGAAGAACCGGTAGGCGAACCGATTCCAGTCGGCCGTCACGCCCGGCGGGAAGAGGCCGTATTCCGGCACCTTCCGGCCACGACCATCGGTCAGCCTGGTCTTCGCCCGCTGCGCGACGATCCACCGGCACACGCGGGCCACTTGGGGCGCGTGCGCCTTCAACCACGGCTCGTCCGGCACACGCTGATGGTGTTCGGCCAGCGTCCACAAATGCTCGCCGGTGCCCACCATCGTGTAGCCGGTGGTCAGGTAGCCGGCTTCATTGTACCGGTTGATGAAGTAGTCGAGACTGCGGCGCGCGAACTCGTCGTGCCCCAGCAGGCCCATGCCGCGGATGATCGAGTTGGATTCGCTTTCGAGCGGCCCGTAGCGGTCGGAGCTGATCCACGGCGACACGCGCCGACCGGCGTCCTCGTTCCTGGCCGCCAACAGGCAATGGACCTGTGAAGCGCGGATCACGTTGGTCAGCAACGCGTCGGGCAGTTCGATCTGCGCGGCCGGTGCGAGCACCCCCGCCCAGTAGGCCTCGAGCCGCGGACCGAACGGTGCGGACTCGAGCAACTGTGCGGCGTCCTCCGGAGCAGCCGGCCAGGCGGGCAGATAGGCGACGCCTTCGGCCGTGGCACCCGGCGCAAGCTGGCCGGACACCGTGATCCTGGCCGCGTCGATCGTGATGTCGGCCGGGTCGAGCTCGCGGACGTCCATCAGCGCCAGCAGCCGCTCGCCGGACTTGGCCACGATCCCCTGCGGAGTCCGTTCCCAGGCGACTTGTTGGGTGTTGCCCTCACCCGGCCTGAGCGTCAGCTCCAGCGCGGCGGCACGTTTCTCGGTCCCCTGGTTCGTGACCGAGTATGCTACCACGCCCACGGCCCGATCACGCACCCACAGAGGGCTCCCTGCCGGCGCCTCGTCATCCACCGGCGCGACGTACGTGCACTGCTGGTACACCACGTCGCCCTCCGTCACCGTCGTGGTCGGCATGGGAAGCCAGTGGCCGGCAAGCCGCCGTGACACCTGCGGGTCTCGGCCGCTGCCAAAGCGCGGGATGAGCTGCCACTGCTTCGGAAAAGGGATCTCCGGATCGTCGAACTTCGTGTAGGTATCGAACAGCACCGTCCCTTCACGCTCGGCGATGAACTTGCGGCTGTCGCAGGCCAACGACAGCATCATCGGTCCGAGGTCCTGGATCGGGTTGTGCACGATAGCCAACGCCTGAGCGAAGGTCTGGTCTGGCTTGTCGCGCACTTCGGCGAGCAGCGTCCGCCGGCCGGCGATCTTCGCGAGGTATTCCTCCCGCGAGATCGGTGCCGGCTCGCGCGTCACGAACACACCGGCATGCGGGACATAGACGCAGTCGTTGGCGGTGACATCTTCGACCGCCACGCCGAAGCCGCCCGTCGGGAACTGGAACTGCAGGACGGTCCGGTCGGCCTTGTACCGTTTGGTGACGGCGGCACGGACCTTGAGCGACAGTGGCCGGCGCATGTTCCAAGTCCACCGGTCGGCCGCCTCGCGTGACGCCGGCGGGTCGACCAGCGCGCCGTTGTACAGCGCCATGTCGACTTGGCCGTCCGCGGATGGTCGTGTCGATTCCACCCGCAAACCCACGGTCACCCAACGCGTGCGTGAATAGGCTTCCAGGCTTTGGATGACGATCGGCTTCTCGACCGCAGGGGCGAATACCCAGCGGATCTGCTGGGTGCCCTGCGGCGAAGCCTGCGGGCTCAGATTCCAGACCAGCCGGTTCTCCACCTGCTGCGGCGCCGCGTCGACGGCCTCCCAGGCGCCTTGCCAGGCTGATTCGCCGGACCATATCTGCAGCGCGACCGCCGCTGGAGGCGGGATCGTTGCGGCGTCACCGAACACCAGGACGGCTTGCTTCAACAGCCGGTTCTCGTCCCAACGCAAGCCGAGGCATCCGGATTCGCCATGCACCGGCACGCGATACGTGCCATCGGAATCGGGCAGTACGTCCTGAAAAATCCGCACATCCTCGGCTGGAAACTCCTGCACGCGATTGGCGGCCGTACCGGTCATCCGCTGGGGATCCCAGGTGGCAACCCGGCCGAACGGCGCGATATCCACGCCCAGAGCCGGCGGGCGCTTGGCGGCATCTGGATCGGCCACCAGCCGTGCATCGGCCCAGTTCGCGCAGTCGCACGTGATGCCGTCGCCCGCGTCGTCCGCCACCAGCGTCAACTCTTCCGCGCCCGCGACCGACACCTTGATCGGCCGCGGCGCGTCTCCTTCACGCATGACGCCGCTGTCAAACACCTTCTCGTCATCCACAAACACGCGGAAGATCACGGTGGCCAGATCCTGGTTGCCCTGCCACTGGACGCCGACCTCCGCTTCGAACGTCTGGAACTGGCCCGACAGATCGATCACAAGCTCGCCGTTGGCGTGATGACCCAAACCGTGCACATACTCCTTGTCCTTGATGCGGAGCTTCATCGGCGCCCGCTGCGGCGGAACAACGGCCGTGTCCATGCCGAGCGCGCCCCAGCCTTGCACGATCGATACGAGCCGGTCCTTCAGGTCGGTCGAGAGGTATTTCGGCGCGAGCTCCTGGGCCCCGGCGGCACCGGCCCACGCCCAACCCATGCTGATCAGACCCACCGTCGTCGCGAGGCATCGCCACTTCAATCGATTCTTCATGAGCGGACTCCTCTATAGTGCGGGGTGCCACGGGCTGTGCCAGTGCTGCAGTATCCAGCCTTCCGTGCCGGCTGGCAACCAGACGTTCCGTGCCGGGTGCGATGGCACTGGTCAAGCCAGCGGGAAGAGGTCCTGCTACGGGACCAGCGATGGGGTCCGATAGAGGACCTGGTTGGCCACCTTGATCTCTACGTCCACGAGATACCGGGCGGCGGCGGCCAGGTCGGGCTGGATGCCCAGACCCGGGCGATCGGGCAGACGGATCTGCCCGTCCGGGTCGCGCTCGAGATGGTCCGTGGTCAACTCCCAGGCGAGTGGTTTCGGTTCGATCGGGTATTCGCAGATCACATGGTCGCGCAGGCCGGCGTAGGGTTGCAGGGACGCGCTGAGCGCCAGGTGCGACGTAAACGTGTGGTTGACGTAAGTGACGCCGCGCGCATGAGCGGCGTCGGCCACTTGCTTGGCGACCGTGATACCGCCGATCCGCCCCGCATCGATCTGAATGAATCCGAGTCCGGCGTGGTCCAGCATGTGCTCGGCCATGAAGTAATCGTGGCAGCCTTCGCCGCCGGCCATCTTGACGCTGCCGCTGCGCGCGGCGAGCGCCCGATAGGCCGCGTGAGCGCCGCTCACGAACGGCTCTTCCAGCCAGGTTGCTCGACACGCTTGCAGCGCCGGGAGACACTGCTCCGCGCGCGCGACATCAGCGACCCACACGGTGCCCGCGTCGATCAGCAGGATCGCGTCGGGGCCGATACCCTCGCGCGCGGCGTGCACCTGGTCCAGATCCGCTTGAACCGAACCTTTACCAAACGGTCCCCAGCCGAATTTGACGGCCCGGTAGCCCTGCCCGGCCACGCGACGGCCTTTCTCATAGGTCTCTTGCGGCGTGTCGCCGAACAATTGCGAGGCATAGGGCGTCTTGGGAAATGCCACGGGATACCCCAGCAGCTGGTAGACCGGCAGCTCGTGCCGCTGACCCAACAGATCCCAGAGCGCCATATCGATGCCCGAGAGCGAATGAGCGGCCTGCAGCAGGTCGAGGCTCTGTCTGCGCACGAGATCCCCGATCCGCGCGATATCGGCGATGCTGTCCAGCCGCTCGCCCAGCACGGACGCGGCCACCGGCTTGCAGGCGCTATGGGACATCGGGCACACCAGGCTCGCGATCGACACCAGCGGGGCAGCTTCGCATTCGCCCCAACCGGTCAGCCCGCCTGCGCGGACGCGCACCAGGAGCGCATCCTGGCTGCCATCGCCGATGTCCAGAACCTCCGGCATCGCCAGGTAGAAGAAGTCCACCGACTCGATCTTCATGGAAACACCTATCTCACGAATCCCACGCCGGGGAGACGCACGGCGCCGCGGCAGTGACCGGGCCGTCTGCAAGCGTCGCCGGTGGTCTGTCCGGCCGGTTCTATTTCTCCACGGGCAGTTCGCGGTTCGCTGACCATTGGGTCCAGCTCGCGTCGTACCAGCTCACATGCGTGTATCCCAACAGGCGCGTCAGGATGAAGTAAGTCTGGCTGGCCTGATGCCCGGTTCGACAGTAGACGATCACCGGCGTGTCCTTCGTGCGGATCAACGCGCTGTAGGCCTGCTCCAGCTCCGGCACCGGCTTGAGCAGTCCGGCTTCGGTCAGATCCGCCTTCATCGGGCGGTTGACGGCGCCCGGGATATGGCCGGCCCGTGCTTCATCGGATTTCTCGCCACGGAAGTAGTCCGCCGGGCGCACGTCCAGGATGACGGTCTGCTGATCACCGAGCCGCAGCAGCACGTCCTTGTCGTCCACCGTGAATGTGTCTGCGGCTGCGCGGGCCGGGTAGCTGGAGGCCGAGATCGCGGGCAGCCCCTGCGACATCGGGCGCTGTTCATCCGCCCAGCGGGTGAATCCGCCGTCCAGCATCGTCCATCGGGGATGCCCGAGCCGTGCGAGACCCATGCCGACCAGCGTCGCGTCGCGCACGTTGTTGCCGAACTCGTTGCTGCCCGGCTGGCCGCCGCACACCAACACGATCGTATCGGTCGGCCGGAGACCCATGAGTTCCATGTGGCGGGCCAGCAGGTCGGCCGGCAGCAACAGCGCGGGGACCCCGCCGACATTGCCGCGGAAGCTCTCCGGGTTGACCGAGATCGAGCCCGGGATGTGCCCGGAGTTGTATTGCGGCTGCGCTCGCACGTCGAGGACCTTCACCGCCGGATCGTTCCGATGATCGGCCAGCCAGCGCGTGTCCACCAGGCCCGGCATGCCGTCGGCCGCGCTCTCCGGCAAGCGCGACATGGGCGGCGCCGGAGCAGCCGCGGCAGGTTGTGTGTCAGCCAGGAAGAAAGCGCGCCAGGCGAGCACCCTGGCCGCATCTTCGGCCGAGAGCGGCTCGCTGCGGAGCGACACCGGCTTGAGACACCGCTGAAGGAACCCTTGCAGGCCGTCGGTCAACAGGTAGGCGTTTGCAAAACCCATCTGAGCCAGGATGTCACGGGCCTGCGCGGGATGGGTCATGCCATTGGAGTACAGCACGATCAGGCTGTGATCCTTGTACGGCGCGAGCGCGGCCGGGAGGTCCGGCAAGCTGACGTTGATCGCGCCGCGGATGTGGAACGCCGCGTACTCCGCCGGCGTGCGGACGTCGACGACAACGACCTCCTCGCCGCCGGCCATGAGACGGTCGGCCAGATCCTCGGGTTCGATATGGTCGTCAGCCGCCTCGATGCTCTGGAGCAGGTCCCGCGCCGTCGCGTCGATCGCGGCGGTCGCAGCCGATGCGTCGGATTCCGGCGCGCTGGGCAGGATGAACAGCGCGGCGGCCAGCACAGAGAGCCCGAGGCTCAGGCCCTTGAGCATCGGGCTGCCCAGATACTTGCCACCGCCCACCGTGCGCCGCTCCACCCATTCCGCCAGGTGGAAGGAGCCGATCGCGACCAGGGTGAACAGCAGGGCGAACAGCGCACGCGGCACGCCGAAAGCGATCAGCGGCTCGGCAGGCTCACCCACCACGCCGCCGGCATGCGCGCTCGGTATGAGCCCGATCACCTGCAGCGGGCGGAACAGCTCATTGAAGCCGACCGCGCCGATCGCCGTACCCAGCAGGAACACGACCGCATCCAGTTTGCCACTCGCCGCACCAACCGCGCCGGTGCCTGGGCACCAGCCGCTCATGACGAACCCCACACCGAACACGAGCCCGCCCACGATCTGGGCTTTGTAGATGGTCGGCAGCGCGTACACCTGCTCCGCATCGATCCAACCCAAAGCATAGGCATAGGACAAGCCCAACATGGCGGTCACCACGGCCGTGAACATGACCTTCAAGACCGTCATGTCTCGCAAGTAGAAGATGCCGGCCAGCTTGCGTGAACTGCCGAACCCCGCGCGTTCGAGGACAAAACCGAAGGCGAGTCCGATCAGCAGGGCAGCGAACATCGCGCTGGACGAATCGAGCCGTTCCGCACCATAGAAAGTCTCAATCATGCCATTGCCTCCGCACGAACCAGGCTGCTGCATAACCACCCGCGAATACGCAGGCCATGAACACCAGGCTGCCGTTGAGCAGCATCGCGCCGCCGCTCAATGCCTGGCCCGACGTGCAGCCGTTGGCCAGCCGGCTGGCAAATCCCACAACGATCCCGCCGCCTAATGCGAGCAGCAACCGGGGCACGGCGCCGAACGCCCGTCCCCGCTCCACACTCGGCTGGATCCGGCGGGCGAGCACGGCTGAGATCAGGCCGCCCAGGAACACGCCCGCGAACATGAAGACGAGATAGTAGTAGAGGATGCTCCCGCGCTCCTCGACCCATTGGCCGAAGTAATCGCTGGCCGCCACATGGGTCGGCAGGATGCACTGTTCGACAAACGCTCCCGCCCGCGCCGGGCCCGCTGACGCGCCCAAGCCGGCGCCCAGGATCAGGAAGGATGCCAACAGCGTCAGGCCGAGCAACACGCCGGCCAGATAGGGATTGCTGTAAGGGGCCGGTCCACGCTCACGGCCGGCAAGCTGCGATGTTCCGTTGTCACTCATGGCTAACACCCCGCACTTCTCTTCTTGGGCTTGGACGATCCGGCCGGCTTGGCTGCCCCCGCAGCCGCAGGCGGTGTCGGTGCCGGTGCGGCGCCGGCCGCGGACGGGACGGCCGCAGGCGACGGCGACATCGGCCCGATCGGCCCGGTCTCCGACCAGTAGGCGGCCAGGCCGCCGTAGAGCACCTTGACTGTTCGCTGTGTCTTCTGAGATAGAATGCCGCCGACCATCATGGCCAGCGTCCCGTCCCGGTCAACGATCACCAACGGCCCGGCGCCGGCCAGGTAGGCCGGGTTGTTCAGGATGTCGACGATGTCCACGTTCTGCGACGCCGGCAGGCTGTAATCCGCAAACTGCGCCGGCGGACGGATATCGACCAGCTGGAACGTGCCGGGCAGGTCCATCATCAGGTGTCTCAGGTCGGCGGCGGAGATCCGTTCGGCCAGTCGGATCTCGCGCTTGGCCGCGCTGAACGCCGTCGCGCTCTGCTGCGCCTCGATCACCGGCAAGCCGGCCTCGACCCAGGCTTCACCACCGCCCGCGAGGCTGGCCACTTGCTGGAAACCAGCCCGCTCGAAGATGCCTACCGCCATGTTGGACCGATACGCACTGTTGCAGACCGCCACGACCGGCTGCCTGCGATCGAGTTTCACGGTCCGCTGCGCCAGCTCGCTCAGCGGCATGTTCACGACCGTGCCGATCCGCACGCCCATCCACTCGTCGGGCAACCGCACGTCCACGACGACCGGCGACTCCCGCGACTGCATCTGCTCGTACAGCTTCTGGGGCGTGATCATCTCGCTGGCCTTGGTGGGCAGGCCCGCTTGCTGCCAGGCGTCGAATGTGAGGCAGGTCACCGGGTTGTCAGACCGGTTGTAGCCGACCCGGTGCAGGCGTGTGAGCGCTTCGGCCAGATCCTTTTCGGGCCCGCACAGCACCAGCCGCGCCTCCCAGGGCACCATGATTCCCACCCAGGTTTCGAACCGGCCGCGCACGTCGATGTTGACTGAGTTGGGGATGTGCGCCGTCGAATACTCGGCCGCCCCGCGGACGTCGACCACGTACCGTTGGTCAGCGCTCGCCAGATCCGCACTCGGTGGGATCATCGGCAGCGGGTCCAGCTGCCAGTTGACCAGTTCCGGGCCGTCATGATTGATGCGCGCGTTGTGTTGGAAGTACTGAGGCGCCTCCGGCAGGTCCTCCAGCACGGCCGCCACGAACTCGCCGCGACTCTTGTACGCCAAGTACGGGTTGCTGACCCGCTGTTGGCCCAAGGTCGATGTGGGTTCGTCGCTCAAATGCGCGCCGCACAGGGATCCGGCGCCATGGGCCGGAAAGATCATCACTTCGTCCGGCAGCTTCGACAGCTTGTCGTTCCACGTATCGAACATCATCGAGGCCAGCGTGGACGCCGCCATGCCTTCACCCAGCAAGTCGGGCCGGCCCACGCTGCCGATGAACAGCGTGTCGCCGGTCAACAGCATCAACGGCCGATCTGGCTGCTGGCTGCTGGCCACAACCGCAGTCGTGCTGTCGGGCGTGTGACCCGGCGTCTCCAGGAACGTCAAGATCGCGCTGCCAATCGTCAGCGTCCCGCCCTCATGGATGGGTATGTGCGCGAACGCGGCCCCCGTCTTCTCGCTCACGAAAACCTGAGTCTGCTGGGCGAGTTCCATATGACCCGCGACGAAATCGGCGTGCGAATGAGTCAAGTATACGCCCACGATCTTGGCGCCTTCGTTGGCCGCCGTCTCGAGGTAGGTCGCCACATCGCGACCGGGATCCACCACCAGCGCCTCACCGCCGCTGACGAGGATGTAGGAATAGTGGCTCAGCACTCCCAGTTCAAACTGGATGAGCTTGAAGCCCGGGAACGGATAAGTGCCCTTCACCTGGTACGCCGCCGCCTCAATACTGTGCGTCGCCGCTTCGGCATCCGCCGCCTGGAGGGCCCAGGCAGGAGTGGTGCGCAACCACACCTGCGTCAGAACGAAACCGGCCAGCAGCGCCGGCCACAGGCAGCAACGTGTCATCATGGCTGATTACTCCTCGCCTCGAGGCTCAAGAGAAAAGACACTCGTCCGGCACGTGCTCCATGGAAGGCTCACTACACGTGGCTGGCCATGAGGATAAGAGCAATGCGCGCTACCTGCAAGATGCGACATGAAAACGAGCCGGTTTCAGGCGCTGGGATGGAACAGCGCGTGATCCATGATATAACACGTTGGGGCGCCATCCATGCCTGTCGTTGTGTCGTGGGTCGGGCGCAGAGTGCGGTTCCGGTGCGAATTCCTGCCGAATCGGATGAGCTATGACGCGTGTACTGCTTACGGGTCTGGTCGCGGCCGCCCATACGCCGTTTCATCAGGACGGATCGCTCAACGTGGCCGTCGTCGAACAGCAGGCGGCGCATCTGCTGGCGCACAACGTGACCCTGGTGTTCATTGCGGGCACGACGGGTGAGAGCCATTCGCTGTCAGTCGCGGAACGGCAGGCGCTGGCACAGCGGTGGCGGGAGGTGACCCGCGGGACGGCGCTGCGCGTGGTGGTGCATGTGGGATCGAATTGTCTGGCCGACGCGAAGGTGCTGGCGGCCCAGGCCCAGCAGCTGGGTGCGGCGGCCATTGCGGCGCTGGCGCCCAGCTACTTCAAACCGCGATCCCTGGATGCCCTGATCGACTGCCTTTCCGAGATCGCGGCAGCGGCGCCGCATACTCCGTTCTACTTCTATGACATCCCCGCGCTGACCGGCGTGAATTTCGCGATGCCCGAGCTGCTGGGGCGCGCGCGCGACCGGATACCGACCTTGGCGGGGATCAAGTTCACGAACTCGGATCTGATGGCGTACCAGTTGTGCCTGCGCGCCGACGAGGGGGCGTGGGACGTCCCCTACGGCTGCGACGAATACCTGCTGGCGGCCCTGGCCCTGGGTGCCCAGGGGGCGGTGGGCAGCAGCTATAATTTCGCGGCGCCCGTGTATCAGCGGCTGATCGCCGCGTTCCAGCGCGGTGACCTGGCCGCAGCGCGCGACGAGCAGTTCCGCAGCGTGCTGCTGATCCAGGCACTAGCACGCCGGGGCTACCTGGGCGCCGCCAAGGCGGTCATGGGCATGCTCGGCATCCCGGTGGGGCCGGCACGCGCGCCGGTCGAGAATCCGACGGCCGAGCAGCTTGGCGTGCTGCGCGGTGAACTTGACGCGATCGGGTTCTTCGATTGGGTGAAGCGCTGAATCGCGGCCGCGACACGATCGACGGAATCGGTCAGGCAGGCCCCGGTTGTCGAGCGCTGTGAGCTGTGAACCTGCTTTCGCCAGGGTGTGTTGTTGCACCGTCACGACAGTCCCTGCTAATATGCGGGTCGGGTGGCGACCGGGCAATCAGCCAGGGGGATAGCCGAGTTGCGAGACGAACTGAGGATGCGCAGCCCGGAGGTGGTTGACCGTTGCACCGAGTACGTGTTGGCCTCGGCGCGTCACGTGGTGGGCGTTTGCGGGCCGCGCGCGGCGGGCAGCGACGGAGAGCGGCGGGCGCAGGAGTACTTTCAGCGCGAGCTCGAGCCCGCGGTGGACGGGCCTGTGACGGTTGACGCATTTCCCGTCGCGCCGCGCGCGTTTGCCGCGGCGCCGCTGGTCTCCGGGCTCTTTCTGCTCGGCGCGATCCTGAGCTGGTGGGTCTCGCTCGCGTGGGCCATGGCGCTGAGCACCCTGTCTGTGGTGACGCTGGTTGTCGAAGTCGGCTTGTACTGGCAATTGCTCGATCCGTTGTTTCCGCAGCGGTCCTCGCACAACGTGCTGGGGATTCAGCGCCCGTCAGGTCCTGCACTGCGGCGACTGGTGCTCAACGCACACGCGGACGCGGCGTACGAATGGCGTTGGTTGCATCTCTGGCCCGCGCGTTTCCCCCTGCTCGTGTACTACAGCCTGGCGAGCGTGGCGATCGTGTTCTGCACGAATGCGGTGATGGTCGCGGGTGAATGCTGTGGCGTGCACACGGGGGGACTTCGCACCGCGGTGGGGCTGGCTGAGCTGGCTTTCGTCCCCGGCGCCGTCATCGGCATCGGATTCATCTCGTTCTCCCGCGTGTCGCCCGGCGCCAACGACGACCTGAGCGGCGCGGCGATCGTGATCGGGCTGGCGAAGCACCTCCGCGCATGCGGGCTGCGGCCCGAGCACACGGAACTTGCCTATCTGATCACCGGCTCTGAGGAGGCCGGACTGCGCGGCGCCAAGGCGTTCATGGATCGCCACGCGGAGGCCTGGCAGGACGTGCCGACAGTGTTCATCACGCTCGATACCATCCGCGATCTCGAGCACCTGCACGTCTACAACCGCGACCGCAATGCAACGGTGCGACACGATCCGCTGCTGTGCCAATTGCTGCATGACGCCGGGCGGCGCTGTGGAAGGGAGTTGGGCTATGCCTCCGTCTATCTCGGATCCACGGATGCGACCGCGTTCACGCTGTCAGGGCACCGCGCGGCCGCGCTGTGTGCGATGGATCCGCGTCCGGCCGACTACTATCACAACCGCCGTGATTGCCCGGACAACATGAGCAGCCCATGCATCCGTGCGGTAATTGAAATCGTGTTGGAGGCGATTGTCGAATACGATCGCCACGGACTGCCCACACCGGTCGAGTATGGCCATGCGGAGTCCAGTCGCCGCACCGTGGTCCCGTCGAACGTCAACGCCACGTGCGTCACGACGACCAAGGCGTGGCCTGAATGAACGGCACGCGCGCCGCCTGTGGGTCCGCTGGCAGGCGGCGGGCGCCGTGACGAGCCGGCGCCTGGTGAGGACCGGCGACAGGCAGGCTGCCGATCGCCCTATACGATTTGCGCAAAGGAGAGTCCACGCGCTTTGATACGCCACAGGAAGAAGGCCGAGCCCACGATCATCAAGACGGCGCTGACCAGGAAGATCTTCTCCGGGTGGCCGCCGTCGGCCGTGTTGAAGGCCGGGCGGATGATCCAGTACAGCAGCGACGAAGTGGTCAGGAAGGCGAAGGATACGCCGTTGGCCGTGCCCAGGAACCGGCCACGTTCATCGTCTGGCGACAGCCGTTGGAGCAACGCCTGCAACGGGATGATGTAGAAGCCGGCGCACACCCCCGCGCCGAAGATGAACCCGGAGATCGGGCTGCACAGGATGCGCACCATGGGAGGCAGGTCGGGCACCGTGGGTGGAACCGTCCCGAGCAGGCAGAAGAAGAGCGTCAGGCCCGCGGCGCCGAACGGAACCAGCCGCGGCCGGATCGCATGGCCGGAGATCAGGCCGGCCAGCACGCCCCCCACGCCGATCGCCACGCCCATCACGCCGAGCACCGCACTCACTTCGGCGCGCGACACATGATAGCGGGCCAGCACGACCGTGTATTCGGGGATAATCAGCAGCGCCAGGCCGGCCAGGAAATAGAAATAGCCCCAGGCGAGCATGACCATGAGCAAAGGCGCACGCCAGATCTCGCGAAGCGTGTCCAGGTAGGTCGCCACCGGGTTCAGGTTGTACTTGAGCGTGCGATCGCCAGGCTCCATCGGCGGCAGGAACAGGACGGCGGCCAAGCCCGCCAGGGCCACGGCCAGCAAGGTGACGCCGGGCAACCAGAGCAGGCCCGGGGGAGTCGAGCCATCCGCGGCCGGCTGCGGACTGTAATAGTCCGACACCCATCCCGCCATCAACGTCCCCGCGATGACCGCCAGGTTGGTCATCATGTTGATCGTCCCGTTCGCCCGGCTGAGGTCGCCTGGCGCCACCAGCTCCGGGATCATGCCGTACTTGGCCGGTCCGAAGAACGCGGATTGGGCGGTGAGCAGCACGAGCGCGAGCATGGTGATCCACAGATTGCCGGCACAGAAGCCGACCAGCGCGAGCAGCGCGATGGGAACTTCCGCGATCTTGACCCACACACTGACATGCCGTTTGCTGTTGCGATCGGCATATTGGCCTGCATAGCCGGACAGCACGATGAAGGGCAGCGTGAAGCAGACGCCGATGATGCCCTGCCCCCCCGCCCCCAGCCGCTCGGCCCACGCGCCGTCAATGACCATGTAGACGAGCACGCCCTTGAGGATGTTGTCGTTGGCCGCGCCCCAGAACTGGGTCACGATCAGCGACAGGAACCCGCGACTGAACAGCTTGCTCGGCATGGCTCACTCGAAGTCGATGATGGCTTTGACGACGCCGTCGCGGTAGTCCGCCACGAGATCAAACGCCGCGCGTGTATCTGAAAACGGGAACCGGTGTGTGATCCACTGCTGAATGTCCGCCTGGTGCCGGCTGATCAGATCCAGCGCCGGCTGTGCGCAGCCGCGCTGACGCCGGACCTGCACGATTGTGAGTTCCTTGCGGCGCGTCTTGTCCGGCGAGAAACTGATCCGGTCCACCTCCGGAATGCCGACGATCATCAGCGTGCCGCCGGGCCGCAGCAATTCCACCGCCTGATCGAGCGCATCCTGCTGGCCACAGCAGTCGAAGACGATGTCCAGACCCAACGGCACCCGGGCGAGGATTTCCGACACGATGTCCTGCCGCCGGGGATTGCCCACCCAGGTCGCCCCCGCACGCGCGGCCGCCGCACATCGCGAATCGATCAGATCGGTCCCGTAGCAGCCGCCGCAGCCCGCGTGCGTCGCCGCCAGCAACACCGCGCGCCCGATCGGGCCCAGCCCCAGGATGCCCAGCTGCATGCCGCGCGCCAGGCCCGACTGCCGGACCGCGTAGATCCCGATGGCCAGCGGTTCCGAGATCGTCGCCTCCGCCAGGCTGAGGTGGTCGGCGAACGGAAGACAATTCTCCGCGGGCATCACGAGATACTCCGAGAGACAGCCCTCGGCCTGGCCGGGGCAGCCGAGAAACGTGAGCCGGCGGCAGGTGTTCTCGCGCCCCGACCGGCACTGGTCGCACTGGCCGCAACTCACGGCCGGTTCGATCGCCACACGGTCGCCCACCCGCAACTGGGTGACGGCGCTGCCCACCTCGACAACCGTCCCCGCGCACTCGTGCCCGACGGTGAACGGATACTGCACGACCTGGCTCCCGATGCGCCCCGTCGTGTAGTAGTGGATGTCGGAACCACAGACGCCCACGGCGCCGAGCTTGATCCGTACGTCAGTCTGCCGCTCGATCCGCGGATCGGACGTCTCGAGCAGCGCCATGCTGCGAGGACCGGTAAGCCGGAATGACTTCAATGTGTGGGGACCCTCATGCGGTGATCATTTCTCCAGCCGCCACCCGGTGGCGTCGGCCGTCAACCTGGTATGCCCCTTGTAGCGGTCGAACGTGGCGTGCATCTGCTCGATGTTGTCGAAGTAGCCCACGAGATGGGCCGCGCTGAACGACTCGCCGGCCTTGGTCGGCCTGCCGTGGATCTCCTCGATCATGACGATGATCCCCGGCCGTTGGCTGCACCACGCCTCGTAGACCACCGACGGCTCGAGCGTCATGCCGGCCAGCCACGGCCCGTCCGCGCCGGTCGCCTTGTCACGCAGATGATAGGCGCGGATGAACGTCTCGGGCGTCTTGTTCAAGTCGCGACGGTAGCCGAACTTCAGATCGGGCGGGAACGGCGTGAAAAATTCGCTCGACGGGATGCGCACCCCGTGCGGACCGCTCAGATAGCTCAAGTACATCTCGCTGAACGTGTCACCCTGATCGTGACGCACGCAGCCCGGCAGGTCGCTGCGCAGGAACATCTCGTCCGAACTGTTCACGCTGTCGATCCTGTCCATCAGGAGGAAGAACCGCTCGCCCTTGGGGAACACGATCAGCTGGGTCCAGCGCGAGCCCGGCTGGCGGCCCGGCGCGGCGTACTCGTAATGGTACGTCGTCTGCACCGCGACAAAATCCTTTCCGCGGATCACCTCGGGCTGCACGGGCTTCATGCGGTGGCAAAGCTGCGGCCCCTCGACCACCCGCTTCCGGTGGCTGCTGCCGTGCGCGTTCAACGCATAATCGCGGCGAGCCGGATCGGTCTCGTTCTCGTACCATGTGTACTGGGTGACCCCGTGCCCGTCCGGCGCGATGACCTGATCCTTGTAAGCCGCGTCGCTGCCCGCCTCCATGAGCCAATCGATCACCATCAGGCCGTCACCGATCTCCCGAAAACCGGTGGCCTTGTCCAGAAAGGAACCCTTCTCAATGCCGGTCATCCAGTGCTTGGGGTCCTTCTTGGGGATCACGGCTTCCAGCCGATCGGTCTCCACCTTGATCGCTCGTTCATCCTCCGTCACCTGCACCCAGCCGGCGTCTTGAGGCGGCCGAGCCAGCGCCGATGCATCACCCGGCCACCCGGCCAGCAGTGCCCAGGACAAGAGCGGCAGTACGGCCAAGGCGTGTCGCATAAGTCAACCTCCGCAAAGCAGGCAGCCAACAGACCGGTCTCCACACGAGCCGCCTATCATACCACTGGCCCGTGCGGTTTTCGACCTGGGTTTCTTGGACGCCTTCCGGCACCGTCGACAGGTCAACCGGCACCGCCCCTCGTCACCCATCCGGGGTCGGTCCTGGATGATGCCCCGAACATGATGCGGTAAGATGAAAGCCGGGTACGAGGCTGGACCGGACCGACTGCAGACACCGCGAAAGGAACAACACGATGACACGGCAACTACCATGGACTCGCCGCCGGTTCCTGGGCGCCACCACGGCCGCCGCCGTGGGGCTGGCTACGCTCGACGTGCAGGCATTCGCCAGCCGGGCGATCGCCCAGGAACCCGACTGCCCGTCGACCGAGCACTTTTGGTATCGCCTCCAGCCGGCGGGCACCTACATCGACACGCAGCGCGACAACAAGGCGTTCGGGTTCACAGACAACGCTATCGTGCTGTCGGAAGACAACGGCCGGACGTGGCCCTACAGCCTGGCATTCCCCGACACGCAGCACATCACGTTCAGCCACATCTTCGGCAACGGGAACATCCTGTTCGCCACGGAGACGCAGCTGTTCCTGAGCACCGACAACTTGCGGTCGTATCGGCCGATTCCGGTCCAGGACCAGGATGGTCGCGACTACCTCCCGCACGCGCCCCGGAATCCCGACTATCCGGGCTGGTACTTCCATCCGCTCGACGGAGTGCACAGTTGGGACGTGGACGGCGTCGAGATGCTGGTGTGGGGGAACTATTGCAACGTCCTGGGCGGCGCCGTCCCGGTCGCCATCTACTACTCCACGGACAACGGCCAGACGGTGAAGGTCGCGTACGCGTTTGGCCAGAACCCGCATTACCGGGATGACGGTTCCGCGGGCGGCGGCGAGACCGGCACGCTGCTGGGCGACCCCCGCAACCCGACGATCTGCCGCCACATCCACTGCGTGTCCTACAACCCGGCCGAGAACGCGTTTTATGCCTGCACGGGCGACATCGACAAACCGGAAGGACACGAGTGCCATTGGCTCCGGGGCACGTATGCTCCGGACAGCGACCGGTGGCAGTGGACGGTGATCGTGTCGACCGACGCCAACACGCGCTACAAGTGCGGCGGCATCAACTTCGTGGACGGCATGGCGTATTGGATCGCCGACGCGAACGGGCCCAAGCCGTGGGACCGCGGCCTCTTCCGCTGCGCCGCGGCGGACATTCCCCATCCCCAGGCCCACACGATGCTGTTCAATCCCGAATACGAATGCGCCAACATGATCATCCAGGACGGCGTGATCCTGGCGGCCCACTATGCCACCGCCTCGCCCTATACCCTGGGGATCATCTACTCGCCCGACATGGGCGCGACCTGGGCGCAGTACGATCTCAAGGAGTTCGGCCCGCGGTCGCCGGTCCGGCTCAACCGAAAGAACAGCGACGGCTGGTTCCGCATGGACCTGCGCAAGGGGTGGATTGAGCGCGGCGAGGTGATGTTCCTCAAGCCCAAGGGGGCATGACGACGGGCGATCAGGGTATGAACAGGTTCTTGGTGGCGAAGTTGGCGTCGCTGGTGAGGTAGACACCGAGTCGGCGGAGGCCGGCCTCGTCGCCCGGCGTGGGGATGTGCGTCATGTGGACGTCACAGCCGCGGAACTCCTTCAGCTTTTCCACGCACAGCTGGGCGGTCGGATTCGCGCTGACGCTGATGCCCAAGGCGATGAGCGTCTCTTCCAGGTCCAGGCTGACCGCCTTCTGCCCGAGGATCTCCTGCTTCATCTTCGTCACCGACTCGACGATGCTGGGCGCGAGCAGATGGATTTCGTCCGGCACCCGCGCCAATCGCTTCGCCGCGTTGATCACCAGGCTGCTGGCGGCATGCATCAACGGCGAGTTCTTCCCCGTCACGATGCTGCCGTCCTTGAGCTTGATCGCCGCCCCGCAGAACACGCCCGCATTGCCCTTGCCCTGTTGCTGAGCCTCCTCGGCGGCGCGCCGGGCCGGCAGGACCACCGGCAGGTCCTCCGGGGCGAGCCGCAGCAGCTCGAGCAGCCGTTCTGAACGCTGGACCGTCCGCTCGTCCACCAAGCCCATCGCGTACTCCGACGCGTACCGGAAGTACCTGCGGATCACTTCGACGCGCGACGCGTCCTGGACCAGCGCGTCGTCGATGATTCCCGACGTGGCCCGGTTCACGCCCATGTCGGTCGGCGAGCGATAGACGGCTTGGCCGCCCGTGATCCGCTCGAGGATCTTCTGCAGGACCGGAAAGGCCTCGACATCGCGGTTGTAGCTGATGGCCGTCTGGCCGTACGCCTCCAGGTGGAACGGGTCGATCATGTTCACGTCGGGCAGGTCCGCAGTGGCCGCCTCGTAGGCCACGTTGAGCGGATGGCTCAGCGGCAGGTCCCAGATCGGGAATGTCTCGAATTTCGCGTATCCCGATTGGATCCCCTGCCGGTGATCGTGATACATCTGACTCAGGCAGGTCGCCAGCTTGCCGCTGCCCGGCCCGGGGCCTGTGACCACCACCAGCGGCTTGTCGGTGACCACGTATGGATTCGCGCCGTAGCCCGCCTCGCTCACGATCCGATCGACCGTGCCCGGGTAGCCCTTGGTCGGCTGGTGGGTATACACCCGAATGTTGCGGCGCTGCAGCTTGCGGCGGAACTGCACGGCGTCCGGCTGGTCTTCGAACCGGGTGATCACGACGGCCAGCGGTTCAATGCCCCACTCCCGCAGGTCATCAATCAGTTTCATGGCATCGACGTCATACGTGATGCCGAAGTCGGCCCGCATCTTCTTCCGCGCCATCGCGCCGGCATGCACGCACAGCAGGATCTCCGCCTGGTCCTTGAGCTGGTTCAGGAGCCGCATCTTCACGTTCGGATCGAACCCGGGCAGGACGCGGGCCGCATGGTAGTCGAACAGCAGCTTGCCGCCGAACTCCAGATACAGCTTGTTCCCGAACCGCCCCAGCCGTTCGAGGATGGCTTGGGTCTGTTCCCGCAAGTACCTCGCACTGTCAAAACCCACGGCATCCTGCGTCACCATGCAATGGCTCCTTGTCCCACGATTCTCCATTCAGGCGCCGCCGACTCCACCGGTGCAACCCCGTCTCACAAGCCCCCAGGTTACTCGGAACAGACCCGGGCGCATAGAACACCGCCGGGCGCACGCAGGCCGGATGCGGCCGGGGTGGTGAAGATCGTGGAGAACTTCGCCTGTTCTGTTTTGGGAAGACTCGTTGGTTCTTTCACGTCGCCAGCTTGAGTTCACGTCGATTGGAAATCCCGCTCGTGGTTTCACCTTTCACCCCCCCTCGGTCCCCCCTTGTACAAGGGGGGAAGATATCTGTTGCTGTTCGAACCACTGCGCTCCTCTTCCTTCTTCCCTTCTGCACTCTGCACTCCTTGTTCTGCACTCTGCACTCGTCTTCTTCGAATGAGGAACCACGAATGACGCGCCGGACGTTCGTACGAGCGTTATCTTCGGTTGACTGAATGAGCTCGTCGAGCTTCGAGCTTCGGGCTTCGTCATTCCTTCGTGCTTGGGTATTTCGTGCTTCGTCATTCTCATCCATGATGGCCGAATCGCGCGCGGTCATTTCGGGCTGTCCCGTTGGGACTCGGGTCTGGTGGGTGGACGCGACTGTGATAGAGCTGTCCCTTCGGGACGGAAGAGGCCGTCTTCGTGTCGCCGCTGGGCACGGCACAAGTCGTAGAGGGCCAGACCAACTATAAAGCGTTCCGCAGATGTCTCCGCAGGCGCGGTGCCGATGGCAACGGGGCAATGAGCCGGCCGACGCCCGCGGTGCGGGCGGACCGGGTATGCCGCCGTTCGCGTCAGACCCGCTTGGGTTTGAGGAACAGGACGTCGGCAAAGTCGACCCAGCCGGATCGCAGGTCCATGCGGAACCAGCCTTCGCTGTTCATCTCGTGGAAGCGGACAGGCGAGCGTTTCCCCAGTTCCTTCAGGTCGTGCTGGGCCCATGTCCGGCCCAGATCCAGGGAGACGATCAGGCCGGTGTTCATCGGCGAGGCCGGCGCGCAATGCGAGGCCAGGATCACGCCGTCCTGGATGATCATGTTGCCCGATTCGACCTCCGGATTGAACAGCCGCGTATGCTTCGCCGGGTCGGCCAGATCCGCCGGATCGCATCGGAAGACCCCACGGTCATAGGGCAGGGGGCCGTTCGAGTCGCTGATCCAGTAAAGCTGACCGTCCACGAACGTGATGCCGCCCGCCTTGTAGCGGGCGTTGGAGCTGGCCGAGACAAGCACCTTCCAGTCCCACCGGTCCCTGGCCGCGTCATAGGTGCCCTTGAGCCAATGGCATTCGTGCGTCCGGTCGGCCTTGTCGTGATCGCCCGTGCACGCGTAGAACGCGTCCTCGGCCGGATTGTATGCCACGGCGTGGACGTGACGGCAGATCACCGGGTTCTCGGGGTTGCCCAGCAACGTGCCGCTCGCCCCGCCGCCCGGCGAGCCGTCGTCCCGGAAGTCGGGATTCTGGCCGAACGAGTAGGCGATCTTCACGGTGTGCCCGCCGTCGGTGGAATAGTAGATGTTGACCGGCGCGGCGCCGTCCACCACATTGCAGTAGTTGCCCCACACCAGCATCTCCGCGCCGTGGACATCCCACGAGACGATGCCGGGCAGCGTATGGAAGTACCAGCCCGGGAGGAGCGGGTTCTGGGGCGTGTGCGGCACGTAGTCCGAGCCGTCGAGCGCCTTGACGATGATCTGCTCATAGGACGCGAGCTTGTCAGTGCTCAGGTACAGCTTCGAGCCGGCGGCGAACAGCACGTTGCCGTTCTTCAGGATGTGGCTGAACGAGATACGGTGCTCGCTGGGGAACTCCGCCCTGTGGGGCCACGTGTGGCCGTTGTCTTCCGACATGAAGATGCTGCCGTCCGCGTACCCGAACGCCAGGCTCCCGCGCTGTGAATCGATGTACATGCCGGGCGGCTGCAAGCGGTACCAGAAATGTTCCGTCGAGGGCCAGTCGCCCGTGGGCGCGATCGCGTCGTCGTCCGCGGCAGCGGCCGGTGACAGCGCGATCGCACCGGCGGCGGCCGCGGCCGCACCCAGGAACCGGCGTCGCGTCGTTCGTTTTCGTCGTGTCATGGTTCGATCCCTTTCGCAGTGTTCAGCCGATGCACGAAGTAAGAGCCGGGCTCCAGATTGATTTCGGCCAGGCGCACCAGGTGTTCGTGATGCGTGAAAAAAATGACTTGGGTCCGGGCAGATAGCTGCGCCAGAGCCTGCAGAGCGGCCACCGCCCGATCGTCGTCGAACATGATCAGGATATCATCCACGATGAACGGCAGCGGCTCCTGATCGGCCAGATAGGTTTCGAGGCTGGCCAGGCGGAGGGCCAGGTAGAGCTGGTCGCGCGTTCCGTCGCTCATCCCCGCGACGCCGACCACCCGGCCGTTGGGCCGCACGCCGACCAGGACCGCGCCGCCGGAGTCGTCGAAATCCGCGCGCAAGGCGTCGAACGAGCCGAGCGTCAGGTCCCGGAACAGTCGGCTGGCACTCGCCAGGACCGGACCCTCGTTTTTCTGCCGATAGCGCTCGGTCGTCTGGTGGAGCACGGTGGCGGCCAACCGCAATCGCACATAGTGCTGGGCGTCATTGCGGATCTGGGCCATCAGGCCCTCCGCCTGAGCTTGAGCTTCGGCCGCGCGGCTGCTGCCGTCCATCCGCTGCAACTCGTTATGTTCCCGCCCAATCGCCTCCCGCACCTCGGCCTGCTCCTGCTCCAGATGATGGATCTCGTCCTCCAGCTGTCGCAACGTCGACGAGAGATGGTCGGCATCCAGGTGCAGGGCCTGCTCCACGAATTCGTCCACGGGTGTGCCGGCCGCCAGCCGATGCAACTGCTCAGCCAGATCATTGGCGGTCGCGTTGAGCGCCTTCTGCCGCTGGGACGCCCGCTCGGCCTCCGCCAGTTGATCCGGCGATCCGCAGCGTGCTTCCCGACACAACGCCTCGAGTGCCGTCTGCCAGCGTGTGATGAGCTGGCGGGCCTCGTCCCGTTTGCCTTTTTCGCTGTGGAGTTGCTGCCGAAGTTCGCCGAGCCGCGCTTCCGCCTTCTGGGCCTTGATCAGCCGGTCGTACAGGTCGTTGGCTGCTTGCGCCGCGGGCAGCTGCGCGAGATCGGGCGCCGCCAACTCCGAGAGCCGCCGGGTCTCGCCGCCGAACGCCTCCGCGTCCTTGTCGATCCCTTCGATCCGTTCGCGGAGCCGGGCGGCTTCACCGAGCTTCCCGTGCAGGTCCTGAATAGCCTCGAGAATCGCGTTGGCCTCGGCGGGCCCGAGATCGTCGCTCAGACGCAACCGTTCGATGGCGGCCGCCCACTCCTGCTCCCAGCCGGCCAACTGGTCACGGATCACCGCGACGGTCTGCTCCGCTTCCGCCGACTCGTCTCGCAACCGATCCTGGTCACGTGCCAGCGCCTGCCGCTGATCGTGCGCCGCCTGGATCGCCGCGGCCAACTGCTCACACCGCTCCACCAGGCACGCGAGCGTCTCATCGGGCCTGGGACAAGGTTCACCCAGATCGGCCAGGCAGTGCGACAGGTCGTCGCGCAAGCGGCGGACCTGGTCGGCGAGTTCCGCGTATGCATTCTCCTCGGAACGCAGCGTCGCGGCGGCCGCGACCAGTGCCGCATGCTGTTCCCGCCAGACGCGCATCTCCCGCGGCGTATCGGCCTCGATCCCCAGCGGCTGCCACTGCTGGTGCCACCGCGCGCTGAGCTGCTCCAGCCGGTGATCGATCATCTGCCGCCCGGACCGCTGATCCGCCAGCCGTTCGCGTTTCTTGTCCCGTTCGGCGATCAGCTTGGCCTGCATGGCCACCTGGTCAGCCTCGCGGCGCAGGCGGTCCGCCAGCTCGTCCGCGCGCTGGACGCTCGCCTCGAACGCGGATGCCAGGCCGCTGCATGACGGGAAGCGGCGCAGGAACGCCTCCGACTCGTCCGGCGACACGCCCTGATGTTGCCAGTCTCTCAGCACCAGTCGCCATCCGTCGTCGCGCGCCGCGCGCGCCGCCTGGAGATCGGCTTCGGTCGGCACGTCTGCCTGCAGCCGCAGCTGCTCGATCTGCTGGTCGAGTTGCGACAGTTCGTCGTCCAGTTCCCGGATCCGTTCGTCCACTCGGTCTCGTTCGCCTTCGGCCTTGGCGAAGTCGGTGGCGAAGCGGTCGATCGTCTCGTTGGTGGGCACCTTCAGGACTTCCAGTGCGGCAAGCGTACCGGTCCATCGTGTGAGCTGCTGCAGGTCGATCTGCAGCTGCTCGCGCCCGGCCTCCAGTTGCCGGCGCGCCCGGTCCGCGCGCAATTCCAGGTCGTGATGCTGTTGGGCGCGGCGGATGGCCCGGCTCAGCTCGCCGGCGTCGCGCGTCTCGGTCACGGACTGCATCTGCCGCTCATTGGCTGCCCGCCGTTGCTCCAGCGAGCGCAGGGCGTTGGTGGCGGCCTCGCATTCCCGGCTGAGTGCGACATGTTGGCTCGCCAGGTCCTGGATGCGGCGTCGTTCGGCGCGTCCGATCCGCAGGCCGGGCGCATCCGCGAGTTCTCCGGCGTGGCCCAGTTCCGCGAGAATCTGTTGCGCGTCATGCTCAAGCTGCTGGCGCCTGGCCACCAGCCCCGTTCGATCCTTCATCGCCTTGCGGTGGATCCCCAGATCCTCCTTGAGTTGTTGGATGGCGCCGGCATGGTCGAGCAGGCCTGGCGGTGCCTGCAGGTCCGCGACCGCCGCGCTGATCTTCTCGATGGCCGACCCGGACTCGCGCTCCGCGCTTCGCGCCGCGTGCAGCCCGTTGACAGCTTCGCGCCGGTGTTCCGAAAAGTCGTCGGGCAACAACGGGATGTGGGCCAGCTGTTCCAAGTCGCGCAGCAGCGTCGTGCGGCGGCTGATGACCGGCAGGGCATTCTCCAACCGTTGCAGGCGGCCGTGCTCGGTCCGCTTCTCCAACAGCGCCGCGCTGATCTCCTCGGCGCGTTGGCGCTTCTCCTGCAGCGATCGGTCGTGTGTGACCCACTCCGACTCCGGCAGTTGCGATTCCTTGATAACGCGGCGCGCGGCGGCGAGTTCCGCCACGGCCCTGTTGATGCGCTGGTTGACGCCGCGCGGTTTGAATAACAGGTCCGCCTCGTCCGCCAGGCCTTTCGCGATCTGATTCAAGTCGGCGATGCCGAGTCCGGCCGCGAAGAGCATCGCGCCCAGGTCGCCGCCGCCGCGGGCGATGGCCGCGCCCCCGCGGACCAGTTCCTCGTAGTCGATGCCGAATCGCTGCCGGAACGTCGTCTCATCCACCCCGCCCAAAACGGCCGCAAGGCGGGCGGGGTCCAGGGGCGCCACATCGTCCGCCGCGCGCAGCGTGTGCGCCGTGGCCTTGCGCCGGATCGCGTAGAGTTGCTGTCCGTCGGCGGATTCCAGCAGCGCGCCGATCCGCAAATCCGCATTGACATGCAGAAAGCTGTCGGCCGTCTGGTTGGGGATCCCGTAGAAGAACTGCCGCAGAGCCCGCAGAGCGGAACTCTTGCCCGCCTCGTTCGGACCACACACGACGTGCAGCGCGGGCGGCTGGGCCTCGACAGAGAGCGACACATCCGTGAACGGGCCGAATTTCAACAGGTCCAGCCGGAGGATCCTCATCGCAAGGGCTCCTTGCGCAAACGGCCGACCAGCAGCGGCTCGACGGAGTTGAGCACCTCACGCAGGAACTGGGGATCGTCCAGCAACAATGCGTCGGGGCCCCGCAACAAGTCGTCCGGGAGCTTCTTCTTCAGCTCCGCCAAGACGCCGGATAGCTCCACCAGCCGCGCGTCGTCCGACCGCACATCCTGCAGATACTCGAGCAGTTCGCCGAGCGGTCCGTCGGCGGCCGCTGCAGCGTCCAACGCCCGGTCCGGCACTGTCTGAAACCGGACCTGTTCGACCCACACGCCGCCGCCCCCGACATCGACCGCCGTCGCCCGGAAATGGTTGACCCACCTGAGCGGGTCCGCCGCCAGTTGGGCATGGGCCGCGCACGCGCCGGTGACCTCGACACGCACGGCCAAGGGCATGCCCGCGTGCTCGGTCACCAACCGCGTGAGCGCCTCCTGAAAAGGGCCCAGCAGATCCTCGCCTCGGGCCGCCCCGGCGGCCGAGACCAGGCATCGCTCCCAGCGAAACACGTCGGTCACCTGGAAGTCGATGTCGATGTTGTGCCGATCGTCGACGCTCACCAGGCAACAGCCCTTCGCGCCGGTCTCGCGCACATGTCGGCCCTGCGTGTTGCCGGGGAACACGGTGTAGGGGTCCCGGCAGACGACCTGGTGCTGGTGGGCGTGTCCGAGCGCCCAGTAGTCGTAACCTTTGCCGCGCAGATCATCGAGTGAACAGGGCGCGTAGGGCTCGTGCCCTTCCAGGCCGGAGAGCGACGTATGGAGCAGCCCGATGTTGAACATGCCCGGGCACTTCTCCGGATAGGTGAGCGCCAGGTTGTCGAACTCCGCCGCCTTGGCGAACGAACGACCATGCACGGCCACGCCCAATTCCTGCAGCCGTGGGGACCGGGCCGTCCTGGCCCGCGTATGCGACAGCAGCTCGACGTTGTCGGGCAGTCGGAGCGACCGGGTCATCCGGTTCGCCGCGTCGTGATTGCCGCGAATCGCAATCACGGGTATGCCCGCTTCGCGCAGAGAGGCCATCTGCGACACGAAGAACAGGCCCGTGTTGTAGTCCCGCCAGTCGCTGTCGTAGAGGTCGCCGGCCAACAGGACGAAGTCCACGTGCCGATCGATCGCCAACTGGACGAGGTTCCTCAGCGCCCGCCGGGTGGCCTCGCGGATCTCGTCTACCGGCGCACCGTCATACTGCTCAAGGCCCCGCAGCGGGCTGTCCAAGTGCAAATCCGAAGCGTGAAGGAACGTGAACACGCTGATCCTTTCCGCGACCGGTCCAGCCGGAACTACCCGAGCACGCAGGCGTGACGAACGGCCCAAGACCAGCATCCAAGCGGCCTGGCTCGGTCCAGTATGTCCAGACCCATTCAGCCCACTCATCCCGTCCACTGTCGGGCCGTAATCATCGTAACGCCACCGCCCCACGACCGGCAAGATCGGCGACCTGAGAGCGCGACAATCGCGATGTGCGTGGCGCCATGCCGCCGTGCAGTGCCGCACCGGGGGCAAGAGCCGTGCCGTCCTATGCGTGGCGACAAAGTCCACGCGGATACCCTGGTGTGACTCGTTGAGCTGCACGTCGTACACCCACGACACCTCGGCCGTATGGTTTCCTTCCTTCCGCGTCCATTTCGGCGAGTATCCTTGGCGACGGCGCTGCTCCACTTGCGCGAACAGGAACGCATGATCTCCCGGCTTGACGCCCAGAATAAAGTGCATCCCGTTGTCCAGCAAGTCGCGGACGTGACGGTCGTTGCTGCCCAGGCCATCCTCGATGACGATGAACTTCAGGCACTTGACACGACTGGCAGTGGATCGTCGGCGAGGAGAAGTACCTCGTCCCGTCGAGCGACAGCAGCAGATAGGCATCGGCGCAAAAAGACAAACGGCTCCAGGGCCTTACCGCGCTGCAACTCACGGAACACATCGCCGAACGCGACCCGCAACGGCTCGGAGTCGACCTCGTCAAAGATCGCCCGCATCTGCGTGTCGCTGGTGAATCTGGGCAATGCCGAACAAGGACTTGAGATTGTCAGCCCTGCGGCGTTGATCGAAGGTCAACAGCGAGGGATCCTTCAGCGCGAACATGGCAAAGGCCGACATCAGTGCGTCGCTGACAGTTTTCGGCTGGCTGGGAATTGCTGTACTTGCATTGAGTGCAGTCATGTTACCAAGACCATGCATATGTGGGGCGGCATGAGAATAGACATGGGCATTATTGCTACTCCTCCAAGACCAGCGCCCAAATCCGCTTCAGCGGTAGCTCCGCCTGTAACTGGTCCGAGAACTTGTCGTAGTTCTTGAAGATAGCCTTCAACAGGTCGCCGGAGTCCCACAGCCGGATCTGGAAGAAGCTCTGGCGGGCCTCCTGCAGCACGGACCCCTTAAATCCACCCCACGAGACAAGCAAGCCCTGCTCGGCACGGAAGTTCTGGAGAATGCCTTGCAGCCCACGCAGGACAGTCACGTCAGCCGGTGACGAGGAAGACTTCACCTGGACGCACATCCTGGGGTCTCCAAACCCTAACGGGCCTGATCCCGCCAGAATGTCAACGCCACCATCAGGCCCAGGGGGTGATACACGAGTGAGATAACCTTCCGCCTGGAGAACCGCGTCCACCAAGTCGGCGAGTCGGTGCCCGGAAACCTTCTCCTTGACGTAGTTGAGAAGTTGGTCACGGGCGGCGAGTTCAAGGTCGAACGCCTCCTCCTCATCGCCGACTTCGCCACCGTTATCAGGCTTCATCGGCACAGAAACCTTCCCCGCAAGAACCGCCTTGATTCGGTCTTCGGCATTGTTGCGTGTGATCTGACAAACGGTCATGAATGCTCCGAACGAATACAGTATATCCTGGTCAAACGCAGTCCTGGGAAGATCCGTCCGCAGCCATTCGACAGTGCGGATGTGCAGCACGTCGCTTCCCAGGTCGGTGCGATACTGATAATCGCCGATGACTCGCCCAATCGCGATGGCGGACTGAATGTGCAAGGGAAGCACAGCCAGGTCGCCAACTTTGATCCGACGGAGAAACGCCCACACTTGGCCGACGTGGTTCGCGACCTTGTTGGCAGACGCATCCGGGCATACTTCCCGATACAACTTGGCAAGAGCTTCACGACTCTTGATCCCAGACAGATCGGGAAGATCGTTCCAGCCAACTGCGATGATGTTGTTGTCGAGTGCGATCTGCTCCTGCTCGCCTCGTCTGCCCGCTCGAACCAACCACACAGCCATTGGGCTATCCTCCAGCAGACTCGGTCAACTACCGCAATGCGAATGTCCTTCTGTGAACTTCACTCTCAAGAGTATGACATGGCTACATTGGTCGTGCCACATGCGATTACGTCCCTCGGCTTCCGTCCCTGCCTACCACCCAGTCACCCATGGTTTATCTCTCTCGCAGGTCAGAGTTCCCCCTTGAAGGCTTTGTCAAGGATCGAGGAGAGGAGGACGTCGAGTTCGGCGATGACGTGCTCATGAGTTTCTGTTGAAACAACTGATCTTCGCGCACGGTCGCGCGCGACGATGGGACGTCTCGAAGTTGATAACCGGTCGTTTTACAGTCGACGAGGCTCAAAATGGTGCTGGAAGCGAGCAACACGTCACCAAGCGCGCGTACCGGGAGCGCCGACTCGCGTCCGAGCATCCGTTTCCGTGT